>NZ_SCVD01000009.1 GCF_004297125.1 Phenylobacterium sp.
GCAGATGAACAGGATGTTGGTGGTGTCGACCTGCAGGAACTCCTGCTGGGGATGCTTGCGCCCGCCCTGCGGCGGCACGGAGGCCACGGTGCCCTCCATGATCTTCAGCAGGGCCTGCTGGACGCCCTCGCCCGACACGTCCCTGGTGATGGAGGGATTGTCGGACTTCCGGCTGATCTTATCGACCTCGTCGATGTAGACGATGCCGCGTTGGGCGCGCTCGACGTTGTAGTCGGCCGACTGCAGCAGCTTCAGGATAATATTTTCGACGTCTTCGCCCACATAACCGGCTTCGGTGAGCGTCGTCGCGTCGGCGACGGTGAACGGCACGTCGATGATTCGGGCCAGCGTCTGGGCCAGCAGGGTCTTGCCTGTGCCCGTCGGACCGATCAGCAGGATGTTGGCCTTGCCCAGTTCGACGTCGTTGTTCTTCGTCGCGTGGTTCAGGCGCTTGTAGTGGTTGTGGACCGCGACCGAGAGGACCTTCTTGGCGTGATCCTGGCCGATCACGTAATCGTCGAGGACTTCGCGGATTTCCTTCGGCGTCGGCACGCCGTCCTTGGACTTCACGAAGGAGATCTTGTGCTCTTCGCGAATGATATCCATGCACAATTCGACGCATTCATCACAGATGAACACGGTCGGGCCCGCAATAAGCTTGCGGACTTCATGCTGGCTCTTGCCGCAGAAAGAGCAATACAGAGTGCTCTTCGAATCTCCGCTGGCGGCCTTGGTCATGGTCTCATCTCACTGTTGCGACGAAGCCAGCCGATGGACTGGTGGCGTTCGCCCCGGGCACAAGCGCCCTAGCCCTGCAGGATACGCGCCGCGGGTTGTCCAAGTCTTGACATTCCCCGATCCGCGCCGGGATCACAAGCCTTCGCTCACCAGGGCGACAAAGTGTGGCGCGAAGTCCGAAGCTTGGGCGCCTCGCCTTACCAAATGGGAAACGCGCCGAAATGGCACAAGAGCGTGAAGCAGATACGCCGGACGCGCCGGTGGTGGCCTTCGACTTCGATGGCACCCTGACGGTCAAGGACAGCTACACGGCCTTCCTCAAATGGCGCACCCCCAGGGGGCGTTGGCTGCTGGGCGGCGTGCGGCTGGCGCCGGCCGCCCTCGCCTATCTGTTTCACCGCGACCGTGGCCGGATCAAGGCGGCGGCGACCAAGGTCTATCTGGCCGGCGTGGGCCGCGACCGCCTCGAGGCCGACGCGCGGACGTTCGCCGAGCAACACTCCCGCAGCCTGTTGCGCCCCGACGCGGTGATCGCCTGGAAGCGGTGGCGCAAGGAACGGGTGCGCCTGGTGATCGTCACGGCGTCGCCGGACCTGGTGGTGGCGCCGTTCGCCCGCGGCCTGGGCGCCGACGACCTCCTGGGCACGCCTCTGGCCTTCGACGAGCGGGACCGGGTCACCGGCGCCTTCGCTGCGCCGAACTGCCGCGGGCCGGAGAAGGTCGTGCGGCTCAGGGCCGCGTTCGGCCCGGATCTCAGGGTCCGGGCGGCGTACGGCGACACCGGCGGCGATACGGAAATGCTCGGGATTGCCGAGGAGCCCTACTTCAGGGTCTTCTCCGGGAAGCCATGAAACACGCCTCGCCCGCCGCGCTGGACGCCCTGGAGCCGCTGCTGGCGGACCTGCGGACGCTGGCGGGCCTGGCGGAAAAGTCGCGGGGGGTCTTCTACCGGAAGGGCCGCGCCTTCCTGCACTTCCACGAGGACCCGAAGGGCCTGTTCGCCGACGTGCGCGAGACCGCAGGCTTGGATTTCGAGCGAATCGACATCACCGAGGCCGCCGGCCGGGCGCGCCTGCTGGCCGTGGCCCGGAGCCGCGCCGGCTGACCGCCGGCGCGCCGTCGGGTCAGTCCTCGCCGTCGCGGCTTTCCCAGACCTTGTCGACGATGCCCCAGTCGCGGGCCTCCTCGGCGGTCATGAAGTGGTCGCGGTCGAGGGTCTCTTCGACCACTTCGATCGGCTGGCCGGTGTGCTTGGCGTAGATCTCGTTCAGCCGGCGCTTCGTCTTGATGATGTCTTCGGCGTGGCGGCGGATGTCCTGCGCCTTGCCGGAGTAGCCGCCCGAGGGCTGGTGGACCATGATCCGGCTGTTCGGCAGGGCGATGCGCTGGCCCTTCTCGCCGGCCATCAGCAGGAACGAGCCCATGGAGGCCGCCATGCCGAGGCACAGCGTGATCACCGGGCTCTTGATGTACTGCATGGTGTCGTAGATCGCGAGGCCCGACGTCACCACGCCGCCCGGCGAGTTGATGTACATCTGGATCTCTTTCTTGGGGTTCTCGGCCTCAAGATGCAGCAGCTGGGCGCAGATCAGGCTGGCCATGCCGTCCTCGACGGGACCGGCCAGGAAGATGATCCGGTCCTTCAGCAGGCGGGAGAAGATGTCATAGGCCCGCTCGCCCCGGCTCGTCTGCTCGACGACCATCGGCACGAGGCCAAGGGCGGTGGTCACGGGATCGCTCATGGAAGGTCCTTCTGGGATATCGGGAGCGGACGCGAACGCCCGCGCTCCTCCCCGATATCGCGTGCCGCGAGGCCCGGCGCAAGGCGGCAGGACGGCGGCGTGGGCGCCGCCGTCCCTTTGCACCCGTCTAGACGAACAGGAAGTCGCCGGAGTTGAGGCTGGCGAGCGTCACATTGGCCAGGGTGATGGTGTTGGTGGCGTTGAGCGTGATGATCACGTCCGCCCCCGACTGGCTGGCCGCGGCCTGGACCGCGCCGAAGCTGGCGAACTGCGACGCATCCAGTTGAATGACGTCGTTGGCCGCGAAGTCGGTGACCAGGTCGGCGCCGAAGGTTCCCGAGAACACGAAGCGGTCCGCGCCCACGCCGCCGGTCAGGGTGTCGTTCCCCAGTCCGCCGTTCAGGGTGTCGGCGCCCAGGTTGCCCAGCAGCTTGTCATTGCCACCGGCCCCGTTGAGGGTCTCCTCCAGCGCCGAGCCGTTGATCGTGTCGGCATTGGCCGTGCCGGTCCGGGTCGGCGCGTCGGTCACCCCGCGCACGGTCACCGCCACCGTCCCGGTGCTGACCGCGCCGTGGCTGTCCTGCACCTGGTAGGTGATCGTATCCACCGCCGTCTGGGGCTGCTTCAGCGCGTCGATCGCATCGCTGTTGGCCGAGTAGACCACCTTGCCGCCCACGATGCTCACCTGACCGCCCAGCGGGCCGCCCGCGACCCCGATCAGGGTCTTGGTGTCGCCGGCGTTGGCGTCGGTGTCGTTGGCCAGCACGTCGATGGTGACGTTCTGGTTCTCGTTCACCGCCGCCGCGTCGGCCACGGCCGTCGGGTCGAAGTTGATGAAGAACCGGGCCACCGAGCCGTCATGGTCCGCCGTCTGGTTCACGACGGCCTGGTTGCTGTTGATGTGGACGATGTCGAACTGGGCCCCGGCGTAGAGCTCGGGCGAGGCCAGCATGTGGTCGATCTGCTGGTTGTTGCCGTCGAAGTTGTAGGAATAGCGCTCGGTCGGCGCCAGCAGGTTGGTAAGGTTGGTCAGCGCGCCGCCGCTTTCCAGCTGGGTGATCGAGGTCTCGAACTGGAAGGCGTTGAAGTCGCCCATCACCACCACGCGGGCGTCGGGATCCGTGGCCACGAGGCTCTCGACGTAGGTCTTGACGTGCAGGGTCTGCTCGATGCGGCGGGCGTCGCCCTCGTTGGTCGCCGGCTGGTGCTGGCCGAAAAGGCCCTCGCTGCCCAGGCGCGAGGTGTTGTGTACGTCGATCAGCGTGATCGTCTCGCCGTTGAATTCGAAGACGCCCACCAGCGGCTTGCGGCTGTTGGCGTAGGTGTCGCCGTTGGCCGGCGTCGCGTCGGTGATCTGGCTGACCGAGACGAAGTCCACGCGGTCGGTGTTGTAGAGATAGCCCTGGCGGATGTTGCCGTTGCTCTCACCGCCGCTGACGTTGTTCGCCGTCGGCGCGACTTCGACGTAGGCGTAGTTCGGGCCGCCTGCCGCCTTGATGGCCGCGATCAGCTTGTCGGCCGTCGGATGGCCGGAATAGTTCGTGCCGTTCCCCGCGCCGTCGGCGTCCTGCACCTCCTCGAGGCCCACGATGTCGGGGGCGCCGAGATTACCCACGATGTTCGCCGCCAGCGCGTCGAACTTGGCCTGGGAATCCGTGGGATCGAGGTTCTCGACGTTGAGGGCGCCCACCGTCAGATGTTCGGCGTCGCCGTCCAGGGCGGTCGTTTCCTTGGGAAGGACGATCGGACCGCTGCCGGTCGAGCCGATCGCGGTGGGGAGGAGTTCGTAGTCGCCGCCGAAGTAGTGGAGGATGCCCGTGACGTCGCCCAGGTGATCGCCGGTGGCGGCGTTCGGCTGCACGCCCGCCGGGGAAACGCCGGAATCATAGAAGATCTGGACCCGCTCGGGGTTCATGTCGCCGGCGCCGATCGTGATTCCGCCCGCGGAATTCATGCCGGTGGCGTTCGCGCCCTGATTTCCGACGATCCAGGTCGAGTTGCCCGAGGTCGGGCCGGTCGCCTGCGCGTCCGGCACGGTGACCCGCATCCCTTCCAGGCTTTCGTAGAAGTCGATGGCGTCCTGGCTGGGGTCGAAGACGCTGAAGTTGTCGTTGTCGATGACCTCGGTAGGCGCCAGCCGGCCTCCCGTCCCGATCACCGTCGCCGCCGGCAGCGCGTTGCCGCTCGAAAGAACGGTGATCGAGGGGCTGTCGATCTCGGTGACCGTCAGGTTGTTGGGGTCCGAACCCAGGAACTCGGCGACGTTGCCTTCGACCCGGACGCTGTCGCCGACTGCGACGGTCGGAACCGCTCCCGTGAAGACGAAGATGGCCTCGGACGTCGCATCGTTCGCGTCCGGGTTCGGATCCTGGATCCAGAAGCCGCGGGCCCCTGTCGTGTCCACCGCCGTCACAATGCCGCTGGTCACGACGTGGACGCCGTTGAGGGGCGAGGTGTGGCTGGCGCCCTGGATGTCGTGGATCGCGACGAGCGAGAAGTCGTCGTTGGTGATCGTGCCGACCGCCTGGCCATCGGCGATGGTGGCGCCGCTGGTGGCGTTCGTGAGGTTCAGGAAGAGGCCCTCGTTGGGCTCCACGACCGTGTCGCCGCTGACCTGCACCGTGACGGTCTTGCTGGTTTCGCCGACGCCGAACGTCAGCGTTCCGGAGACCGCGGTATAGTCCGAGCCCGCCGTCGCCGTGCCGTTGGCGGTGGCATAGTCGACGCTGAATGCCTCGGTCGACCCCGAACGGGTGACGATGAACGTCAGCAATTGGGTTCCCGAGTCGCCCTCCGCGATGGAGGCGTCGCCCACACTCACGGCGCCGGCTCCGGTCAGGGCCGAGCCGTCGACCACCACGTTGTCGAGGCCGAACTCGTCGCGATTGCCGCTGCCGGTCGAGAGGTCATGCCGCCAGCGCAGGAACAGGAACTCGTCCACGTTCAGGGTCAAGCCGCTGAGGGACAGGCTGTTGCTGTCGGCCAGAACGGTCGTGCCCGTTCCTGTGGACGCCGCCGTTCCCGGCGTCGCGAAAGCGCCATCGGCGATCGTCGTCCAGGTCGTGCCGTTCGTGGAATACTCGAAGACCAGCGCGCTGCTGCGGTCGCCGGTGTTGCGGTAGAGCCAGTCGAAGCCGACGGTGAGGTTGGTCACCGGCGCGCCCGTGGTGTTCTGGATCCGAGCGACAATCGACCCGTCGTTGTCGCCCTCGGCTCCGGTGGGCTGATAGAGCAGACCTGAACCGTAGGTTGGGGTCGCCGCCGCCGTCGCATAGATGCCGCCCGTGCTCGGGTCGCCGTTGATCACGCCGCGCGCGAAGTCGCCGCTGGTCCCGGTGAAGCCGAACGCAGGGTTCGCGCCGTCGCTGAAGCCGGTGACGATCCAGGTGTCAGAATCCAGCTGACCCGCCCCCGGCGTCGACGCGAAGCCGGCCGCGGTGAATCCCGTGAAATTCTCTTGGAAAATTGGCATCTAAGCCCCCAAAAACCCGACACAAACCAACCCCTCCCCAGAGGCCGGCCGACCATCCCACATTGGTTAACGAGGGGGTGCAAGCGCCAGAATCGATTCACCCACAAGCTGTGCGGTTTTCGAGCTGCGGCGCCTGCGCGAAGCCTCGCGCTGCCCGGGATATCGCCTGAGGGATAGACGTCGCCCGTGACAGGGCTGCGACGCTCTGGTCATTCTGCGGTCGCGGCGCAGCCAAGTGCGCCAGAGTCTGGTCGGGGAGTTAGAGAGATGCGGCGTACGGCGGTGATCCTGGCGATGGCGGCGGCGGTCGGGACGCCGGCGATGGCGGCGCCCAAGCCCATGGCCAAGGACGCGAAGGTCTGGGCGGCGGCGGAGAAGGCCCGGCCCGACCAGCTCAAGCTGCTGGAGCAGGTGGTGAACATCGATTCCGGCACCGGCGACGTCGAAGGCGGACGCCGCGTGGCGGCGATCCTCACGCCACGGCTGGAGGCCCTGGGCATGACGGTCGAGGCCGTGCCCGCCGAGATCCCCGGCCTGCCCGACAACCTGGTCGCCCGGCTCAAGGGGTCGGGCAAGGGCCGCATCCTGATGATCGCCCACCTGGACACGGTGTTCGAACCCGGCACGGCGGCGAAGCGGCCCTACACGATGACGGACGATCGTCTTACCGGCCCCGGGGTCGGCGACGAGAAGGGCGGCGTGGTCCAGGGAATCTACGCCCTGCAGATCCTGAAGGAGCTGGGGTTCAAGGACTTCGGGCAGATCACCTTCCTGATCGAGACCTCCGAGGAGCGCGGCTCGCCGGGCACGCGCAAACTGATCGACCGGTTGCTGAAGGACGCCGACGTCGAGCTGAACCTGGAGCCTGGCGATCCGCCGGACGTGATCACGGTCTGGCGCAAGGGCTCGAACAGCTTCTACGTCGACGTGAAGGGCCGTCCGGCCCACGCGGGCGTGGCGCCGCAGGACGGACGAAACGCCGCCGTCGAACTGATCCACCAGCTTGAATCAATAAGGCAATTCCCGACCAGCGGTGACGGCCTGACGGTCAACCTGACCCTGATGAGCGCCGGCGCGCGGTACAACATCATCCCGGAGGACGCCTCGGCGGCGATCAACATCCGGGTGCGCGACAAGGCCGACGTCGAGAAGGTGGCCCACGCCCTGGAGACCAGCGCCAAGACGACGGTGATCCCGGACACCAAGGTGACCATCCGCCGGGAAGCCTCGTTCCCGCCCCTGCCCAACAACGCCGCGACGGACGGCCTGGCCGACCGGGCGGAGGCGATCTACGCGGGCCTGGGGATGCAGATCGGGCGAGGCGGCAACGGCGGAGCCTCGGAGTCCGCCCTGGCGAACGAGGCCGGGGTTCCGGCCCTGGACGGTCTGGGACCCGTCGGCGGGAAATTCCACTCCGAGGACGAGTATGTCGACCTGAAGAGCGTGACTCCGCGGCTCTACCTGTTCACCAAGTTGATCATGGACCTTGGCCGCAACCCGCCGGCGCGGATCAAGTAGGCGCTACGCCGCGATCCCGGCGATCCAGTTGCGGATGACGGCCAGGACCTGTTCGCCCGAGGCGTAGCCGCGGGTGACGACGCCGTAGACGCCCTGGTCGTTGGGGCCGCCGATCAGGGTCGGGAAGCCCGTGACGCCCGCGTTCTGCGACATGGCGTAGTCGCGCCACGTCTCCTGCTTGGCGGCCTCGGAAGCCCAGGCCGTCAGAAAGGCTTGGCGGTCGAGCCCGAAGCCCTCCGCCAGGTCACCCAGAACCTCGGGCGAGGTGACGTCGCGGTTCTCGGCGTAGAAGGCGCGCTGCGCGGCGGCCAGATAGCGCGCGGCCACGTCCTCGCCCTCGCGGCGCGCGACCACCACGGCCCGGGCGGCCGGGTCGGTGTCGTAGACGAAACCTTCGCGGTCCAGCACGGCGGGATCGAACGGCAGGCCCGAGGCCTCATGCACGTGGTTCCAGTGCCCGACAACGCTCGCCTTCGCCTCGTCCGTCATCGGCGTGTCCGTGCCGGGACGCAGACCTCCCATCACCACCCGGACCGGGAGGGCGTCGCCGTAGGCCTGGCGGATCTGGTCGATCACCGGCGAGAAGCCGTAGCACCACGAGCACATGGGGTCGGCGAAGTAGATCAGATGCGGCCCGTCCATGGCGGCCTCCTTCGGCCCGAAGCATCGCAGCAGACGCCGCGCGGGTCACGCGCCTCTTCACCTGGGGCCCGGCTTGGGACAAGCTCGCCGCATGGCCCACGACCACCACGATCATGACCACGATCACGAGCAGGACCCGCCGGCCGACATCGCGCTGCGGGTGAAAGCGCTCGAGTCGCTCCTGGTCGAAAAGGGCCTGGTGGACGGAGCCGCCCTCGACGCCATCGTCGATCACTATGAACACAAGGTGGGCCCGAGGAACGGCGCGCGAGTCGTGGCCAGGGCCTGGACCGACCCGGCCTACCGCGCGCGCCTGCTGGACGACGCCACCGCGGCCATCGCAGAGCTGGATTTCACCGGCCGCCAGGGCGAGCACATGATTGCCGTGGAGAACGGTCCGGACGTCCACAACCTCGTCGTCTGCACGCTTTGCTCCTGCTATCCGTGGCCGGTCCTGGGCCTGCCGCCCGTCTGGTACAAGTCGGCCCCTTATCGTTCGCGCGCCGTGATCGACCCGCGTGGCGTGCTGGCCGAGTTCGGGACCGCGCTGCCCGAGGAGACCGAGGTGAGGGTGTGGGATTCCACGGCGGAGGTCCGCTACCTGGTCATTCCGGAGCGCCCGGTGGGAACCGACGACCTGGACGAGGCGGCGTTGGCCGCGCTGGTCACGCGGAACGGCATGATCGGGACGACGCGTCTGTGAACGGCGTTCACGACATGGGCGGCATGCACGGCATGGGACCGGTCGCCCCCGAGGTGAACGAGCCGGTGTTCCATCATCCATGGGAAGGCCGCGTGCATGCGCTGAACCTGGCCTCGCCGACCCGCGGCAACATCGACGCGGGCCGACATCGGATCGAGATGCTGCCGCCCGCCGACTACCTGCGCATGAGCTACTACGAAAAGTGGCTGACCCGCGTCGAACAGCTGCTCCTGGACGGAGGCTTCGTGACGGCGCAGGAACTCGCGTCCGGCCAGGCCGACCCAGCGGCGCCGACGTCCACTCCGATCCGGCCGGCGAACACCGTGGAGGCCGCGCTGACCGCGCCCTATTCCTATATCCGCGAGGCAGGGGCCCCGACCTTCGCCGTCGGCGACGTGGTGCGGGCCCGGAACCTCAACCCGATCGGCCACACCCGCCTGCCCCGCTATGTCCGCGGCCGAGCAGGGCTGATCGAGCGCTTGCATGGCGCGCACGTCTGGCCCGACGCCCATGCGCACGGCCTGGGTGAGCAGCCGCGCCACCTCTACGGCGTGACCTTCAGCGCCCGCGAGCTGTGGGGCCCGGATGCCTCGCCCCGCGACAGCGTGAGCCTGGACCTATGGGAACCCTATCTTGAGCGCGCCTGACATCCTGGCCCTGCCACGCCTGCCCCGCGACGCAGAGGGACCGGTCTTCGCCGAACCCTGGCAGGCGCAGGCCTTCGCCCTGACGCTGAAGCTGCACGAGGCGGACGCGTTCACCTGGACCGAATGGGCCGAGGCGCTTTCTGGGGAGCTGGCTCGCGATCCGGCCGACGACGGCTCGCGCTACTACGAACATTGGGTGGCCGCGCTGGAACGGCTCGCCACCGAACGCAACCTCGCCACGCAGGCCGAGCTCCGCGCACGCAAAGGCGCGTGGGAAATGGCCTACTTGCATACGCCGCACGGCCAGCCGGTTCACCTTTAGCCGTGGCGGGAACCTTCACCTTACTTTCCGCACTCACGCTGCGAGGAGACGGCGATGGTTCAATTCGCAGTGGCGCGCAAAGACGGTGACTGGACGGTGTTCAGCGACGGGACGCCCGTGGCGAACGCGCTCTCGCGGTCTGCCGCTGTGCAGATGGCCAAGGACCTCGCATTCAAGGCGGAGGAGCGCGGCGAAACGGTCGAGCTCCTGATCCAGGGCTACTATGGCGAACTCAGCCGCCGGCTCACCGGCGGAACGGAAGCCTAGCACCCACCCTTGCGAACACGGCGCGTCGGATGGCCCTTGGCCCCTTCGCGATGTCGCTTGCGCACACATATCTCGTCAGTTATGGGTTTGACCCATAGCCCACGAGTTATACGTTCCGATGTCCAGTTCCCACGACCTGCTCTTCAGGACGCTCGCCGATCCGACGCGGCGGGCCCTCTTCGAACGGCTGTGCCGTGAGGGCGAGCAGACCGTCGGGGCGCTGACCGCCCAGGCCGGGGTCTCGCAACCGGCCGTCTCCAAACATCTCGGCGTCCTGAAGCAGGCCGGACTGGTGCGCGACCGCCACGCGGGCCGCCAGACGCACTACAGCGCGCAGCTCGGCGCCCTGGGCCCGCTGATCGACTGGACGAACCAGATGGCCGGCTTCTGGGAAGGCCGGTTCGACAACCTCGAGGACCTGCTCAAGAGGATGGACCAATGACCGATACCGCGACCGAAACCCGCTCCGTCGTCGTCGAGCGCGAGATCCCCCATCCGCCGGAGAAACTCTGGCGTGCGCTGACCCAGCCGCACCTGATGGAAGAGTGGCTGATGAAGAGCGACTTCGAGCCGTCGGTGGGCCACCGGTTCAACCTGCGCGGCGACTGGGGCGGCGTGCTGGACTGCGAGGTCCTGGTGGTCGAGCCGCTGAGGACGCTCGCCTACACCTGGAACTTCGCGCACGACGACCCGGCCTACAGCCTGGAAAGCGTGGTCACCTTCACGCTCACGCCGACGGATGCGGGCACCCACCTGCGTATGGAACAGGCGGGCTTCCGGCCCAACCAGAAGCAGGCCTTCGGCGGCGCGCACGCCGGGTGGAAGCAGTTCCTCGCCAACCTCGATGAGGTCCTAGCTCGCGTGGACTGACGCCGGCCGGTCCGATCCATTCAATCCCATCGCAAAAGGGAGGTACCATTGAACCTGAACGCCTGGATCCGGCAGAGCCACCGCTGGGTGTCCATCGCCTTCATGGCCGTGGTGGTCGCCATCTTCGTCACCCTGGGACTGGGCAGGCAGCCCGCGCAGTGGGTGTACTATGCGCCGCTGTTTCCCCTGGCCTTCCTGGCGCTGACCGGCCTGTACATGTTCCTGCTGCCGTACGTCGCCAAGGGCCGCGGCCAGCGCGTCACCAGCGGCTAGGAGCAAACCCGATGGCCGGCAAGCCGACCCTTCTCTCCGGCGGCAACCCGCAGATCGCCAAGGCCGACGGCGACGCGCCGGTGCAGGCCTACATCGCGGCCATGCCGGGGTGGAAGCGCGACGCCGGGCGCCGCCTCGACGCGCTCGTCGAGCGCATCGTCCCGGGGGTGAGAAAGGCGGTGAAATGGAACTCGCCCTTCTACGGCGTCGAGGGCCAGGGATGGTTCCTCAGCTTTCACTGCTTCAATCGGTACGTGAAGGTGACGTTCTTCCGCGGCGCGGCGCTGGATCCGCTTCCACCGGTCGGGTCCAAGGACGCGAACACGCGCTACTTCCATATCCATGAGGACGAACAGCCCGACGAGGCGCTGGTGGCGAGCTGGATCCGGCAAGCCACGGCGCTGCCCGGCTGGATGGCCTGACGCCCAACCTCAGACGAAGGCGACGACAACGATGCAGAAGAACGACGTCCGGGTGGACGCGGGCGCTTCGCCCTCGCAGTTCATCGACGCGAAGATCGAGGCGCTGGGCGACTGGCGGGGCGAGACGCTGGCCCGCGTGCGAGCGCTCATCAGGCAGGCCGACCCCGAGGTGGTCGAGGAGGTGAAGTGGGGCGGGACGCCGGTCTGGTCGCACGCCGGCATTATCACCACCGGCGAAACCTACAAGGCGGTCGTGAAGCTCACCTTCGCCAAGGGCGCCTCGCTGGAGGACCCGTCAGGGCTCTTCAATTCCAGCCTGGAGGGCAATACCCGGCGCGCGATCGATTTCCGCGAGGGCGATAAGGTCAACGAAGAGGCGTTCAAGGCGCTCGTCCGGGCCGCCGTGACGCTGAACACCTCGGCGCGACCCCGGAAGAAGCCAACGGGCGCCTGAGGCGCGGGTCGGCCGCCGTGCGGGCGGCGTTTAGCCGGTTCGGCGCATCTGCGACTTCATCTCACGCTTGGCGCGGGCTTCGGCCTTGGCCGCCGCCTTGCGCGCCTTGCGGTCGTCGCGCTTGAGCTGGAGCATCAGCTCCTCGTCGTTTTCCATCGCGATGCGCGCTTCTTCCTCGGCCTTTTCCTTGGCGAGGCGGGCGGCTTCCTTCTCGGCGGCGCGCTTGGCGCGCACCTCTTCGATTTCGCGGGCCTTCTTCTGCTCGCGGGTCTCGAAGACTTCGGCTTGGACGGTGGGCTTGGGCTTGAATTTCGCCAGGAGGGCTTTCCGAGCTTCGGCCTGGGCGGCGAGGCGGTCGGAGAAGCCAGGCAGAACCTTGGATTCTCTCATGTTCACTTATGGCGGTTGGGGATAAAAACGTGGTCCGCGGGGAAAACCCCGCGGAACCGAACTCGTTGCGTCAGGTCAGCCGACGATGTCGGCGTCCGTGAAGAACTGAGCGATCTCGATCTTGGCGTTCTCGGCGCTGTCCGAACCGTGGACCGAGTTTTCGCCGACGCTTTCGGCGTAGAGCTTGCGGATGGTGCCGTCGGCGGCCTGGGCCGGGTTCGTGGCGCCCATCACTTCGCGGTACCGGGCGACGGCGTTGTCGCCTTCCAGCACCTGGACGACGACCGGGGCCGAGGTCATGAACTCGACCAACTCGCCGTAGAACGGCCGCTCGGCGTGGACTTCATAGAACTTCTTCGCCTGGGCCTCGGTCATCTTGATGCGGCGCTGGGCGACGATGCGCAGGCCGGCGTCCTCGATCACCGCGTTGACCTTGCCGGTCAGGTTCCGACGCGTGGCGTCCGGCTTGATGATCGAGAAGGTGCGTTCGGTCATGGGCTCCGATGGGGCTCTAGGAAGAATTGGGAGACGCGCGAAGTGTCTCCGCACGGTGGCGGGGTCTATATCGTCATCCCGCACTGCGAAGCAAGACGCCGCGCGCCAATGACGCGGGGCAATTCCTCTGCTAGAGGCCCCGCCCACTCATGCTGCAGATCAATGACCTTGTCCTCGACGCCTGGGGACGCCGATTCTTCGACCACGCCACGGTCACCCTGCCCAAGGACGCCAAGGTTGGCCTCGTGGGGCGCAACGGCGTGGGCAAGTCGACCCTGTTCAAGGTGGTCCTAGGCCAGCTCACGCCCGGCGGCGGCGAGGTCGGGGTCCCGCGCGCCGCGCGCATCGGGTCGGTGGACCAGGAACATCCCGCCACGCCGGTGAGCCTGCTGGACACCGTGCTCGAGGCCGACGTCGAGCGCCACGACCTGCTGCAGCGCCTCGAGACCGCCGAGCCCGAAGACATGGGCGACATCTACACGCGGCTGATCGAGATCGACGCCGACCGCGCGCCGTCGCGAGCCGCCGAGATCCTGGCGGGCCTGGGCTTCAGCCAGGCCGACCTCAGCCGGCCGATGGCCGAGTTCTCGGGCGGCTGGCGGATGCGGGTCGCGCTGGCGGCCAGCCTGTTCGCCGAGCCCGACCTGCTGCTGCTGGACGAGCCGACCAACTATCTCGACCTGGAAGGCGCGCTCTGGCTGGAGGCGCGGCTCCAGAAGTATCCCCACACCGCCATCGTCATCAGCCACGACCGCGAGCTGCTGAACAACTCCGTCGACCACATCCTGCACCTGAAGGACGGCAAGCTCGACCTGTACCCTGGCGGCTACGACAACTTCGAGCGCCAGCTCTCCGAGAAGCTGCGCCTGCAGGAGGCGAACCGCGCCAAGGTCGAGGCCCGCCGCGAGCACCTGCAGGCCTTCGTGGACCGGTTCCGCGCCAAGGCGTCGAAGGCCACCCAGGCCCAGTCGCGCCTGAAGATGATCGCCAAGCTCCCGCCGGTCTCCTACGTGATCGAGGATCGGGTGACGCCCTTCTCCCTGCCCTCCCCCGAACGGCCGCTGGCCCCGCCCCTGCTCCGGCTGGAGGGCGCCACCGTCGGCTATGGCGGCCCGCCGATCCTGCGGAAGCTGGACCTGCGCCTGGACATCGACGACCGCATCGGCCTGCTGGGCGTCAATGGCGCGGGCAAGTCGACCTTCGCCAAGCTGGTGGCCGGGGCCCTTGAGGTCGAGTCCGGCACGCTGCACCGCAGTCCGCGGCTGAAGGTCGGCTGGTTCCACCAGCACCAGATCGAGGCGATGGACCCCGCGGACACGCCGCTGGACATCATCCGCCGCGTGCTTCCGCAGGCCAGCGAGGCGGCGCGCCGGTCGCGGCTGGCCCAGTTCGGCATCACCTTCGAGAAGTCGGACACCACCGTCGCCAACCTGTCGGGGGGCGAGCGGGCGCGGCTGCTGCTGAACCTGGTGGCCATGGAGGCGCCACACCTCCTGATCCTGGACGAACCGACCAACCACCTGGACATCGACTCGCGACGCGCGCTGCTGGACGCCCTGAACGACTACGAGGGCGCGGTGATCCTGATCACCCACGACCGTTCGCTGATGGAGCTGGTGGCCGACCGCCTGTGGCTGGCCGCGGACGGCGGGATCGAACCCTTCGACGGCGACATGGAGGACTACGCGGCCTTCGTGCTGGAGCGCGCCCGCGTGGCCTCCCGCGCGCCGACGCAGATCAAGGCCGAACCGGTCGTGGCGCCGCCGCCCCCGCCGCCTCCGCCCAAGGCGAAGCTGCCGACCGGCACCGCGCGCCGACGCGCCGAGACGGCCGAGGCCGCCCTGGCCAAGGCCACGGAGCTGGTCGCGATGATCGACCGGACCCTCACGGATCCGGCGACCTTCACCGGCGATCCGGGGAAGGCCGCCGAACTCTCCCGCAGGCGGGAGGCCGCCCAGGCCGCCCTCGAGGCGGCCGAACGGGAATGGATCGAGGCCCAGGAGGCCTACGAATCCCTGATCAGGTGATGTGCTTGGGGCTGATCGGGTCAGAACCCGGGAAGGTCTCCTCGATCGCCTCGTCCAGCAGCGCCTCCTGACGGTCCTCGGCCGCCGCTTCGCGTTCCGCCATGTGGTCGTGCTTCTGACCTTCGGGCGCGGGAACAGCCGGGCGGCTGGACGGCGCGTCGATATGACGGTGCTCTTCGACCGCCTTCTTCGGGTCCGACGCCATGTCGGCGGCGGCCTGGCCGGAGCCATGGGAGAACGCGCGCTGGGCTTCTTGTTCAGTCTGCTTGTGGGGCATTTTGGCTTCCTCGAAGTGTCCCCGAAGGAACGCCCCGCACGCCGATCAGTTGCCTTGACTGTAGCGGCTCAGCCCTTCTTCGGGGGGCCCAGAAGGATCTGGCCCTCGTCGCGCAGCCGGCCCTTCACCTTGTTGGCGATCATCGCGAAGATGCCGGGCAGATGGACTTCCAGCCGCGCCTCGCGCTCCTGGATGTCTATCGTGCCCGTGACCGTCTGGCCGATGGCCAGCAGCGAGAATCGCATCAGGTCGCCGTCCCAGGCCTGCTTGATCTCGCCCACGGCGCCGATCTGGGAGGTCAGGCGGCCGATGCCCTCGTCGATCCTCCGACGCGCCTCCGCCTTGCCGAGTTCGTGGGGGATGGTGACGACGACGGGCTTGCTCATCATGCCTACAACGACCGAATCGCGGGCCGGGGTTCCGGCGACCTTCGCGATCGCCGCAATCCCATGCCGTCAGAGGAAGGTCCAGCGGCGGTTCGCCTCGCGGGGCCGCAGGTTGTTCTGCACGTTGCGAACGCCCTCGATATCGGCGACGTCCTCGATGCGGCGCTTGTCGGCCTTGTGCCGCACCGTGCCGTTCAGGGTCACCTCGCCGTCATGAACCTCGACCTCGACCTCGCGCAGGTCGAGCCGGCGTTCGTCGTTCAACCGCTCCATGATCACGGCCCAGAGCACCCGGTCCGAAGGGCCGTCGCGGCGGGCGCGATGGCGCTCGTCGTCCCAGTCCGCCGACCGCGGGGGCCGTTCGGCCTCGTAGACCGGGTCCGGCCGGACATCGTCGTAAGCCCGGTAGCCCGAGCGCGTGCGTGGATCGTAGCCGTAGAGGTTCGAATAGTCCGCCTGGCCGAAATCGTCCCGGTCGCGGTCGCGAAGGCGCCGCAGCCGCTCCGCCTCCAGGTCGCGCATATCTTCCCGGCGCATGATCGCCTCCTTAAATCCGTCGTGAAGGTGCGGGAGAAACCTACGCCTTGCGCTTCGGTTCCAGGCCGGGACCATGTGGCGCGTCCGACTCAAGGAAGCTGAGGCCCCGTGCTGACCCTCGATCCCCCCACGGGGCCGGACCACGTCGTCGAGGATGTGGAGGAAGAACTGGCCGCCGCCTTGCCCGAAACGCAGGGCTCGCGGTTCTTCCCGATGCTCCAGCGCCTGGCCTGGCACCTGGTGGCCTTCGTGCTCCTGGGCGCGGCCGCCTACATCCTGTGGCGCGAATTCCACGAGATCAGCCTGGGCCAGATCGCCGGCGCCATGCGCGCCTGGGGCTGGGATTCGGTGCTGCTGGCGCTGGGCCTGTCGGCGACCAGCTTCCTGCTGATGGGCACGATCGAGTGGCTGGGGCTGCGCTGGGCGGGCGCCCGGATCGCCGTGCGCTCCGCCCTGGCCGGCTCGTTCATCGCCAGCGCCATCGCCCATAGCCTGGGGGCGAACCTGATCGTCTCGGGCGCCATCCGCGCGCGGTACTACGCCAAGCACGGGATCACGCTCCGGCAGGTGGCGGCCACCACTCTCTTCCACGGCTTCTCCTTCACCGTCGGCCTTTCCACCCTGGCCGGCCTGGCGCTGCTGCTGGCCGGCAGCCAGAACATCGCCGCCGTGAGCCGGATCGCCAACCCGGTGGCGGACGGGCTGGGCGCCATCCTGCTGGCGGGCGTGGGCGCCTATGTCGTGCTCTGCGCCACCCTTCGCCGGCCGCTGCGAGGCTTCGGCCACAGCGTCAAGCTGCCATCGGTCCGGGTGGCCGCCGCCCAGCTCACCATCGGCGCGGTCGACAATGCGGTGGCCGCCGCGATCATCTGGGTGCTGCTGCCCTCCGGGGCGGTGGATTATTTCACCTTCGTCGGCGCCTATGCCCCGTCGGTGGTCGTCGGGCTGGTCAGCCACGTGCCGGGCGGCGTCGGGGTCTTCGAGGGCTCGATCTCGACCCTCCTCAGGGGCCTGGAGCCGGCCGGATTGGCCGCAGCCTTCCTTGGATATCGGCTGTTCTTCTTCGTGCTGCCGCTGCTAATCGCCGGCGTGGCGCTAGCCGCCGACACGGTCCGCGAACGGCCCTCGAAAAAAATCTGAAGAAATTTCTACCAAAGGGTGCAGCCGCTGCATCCGCGACGGCGAAGCCTGCGTAACTCCCTCGTCCGTGCATCTTCCACCATTGGCGGACAAAGACGCGGCGGCGGCCCTGTTCCCCGACAACCGTCGCCGTACGCCCCGGCCCCCGCCTCCCGTCGCGGGGCCGGGGCGACCCTCATGGGTCGTTCCCAGCCGGCCGATAGGGCGCTAGTGAACAGGCCATGAGCCGCCCCCTCGCCGTCTTCGCCTACGATTTCGACGGCACGCTGGCCCGCGGCAACATGCAGGAGCACGCCTTCATCCCCGACGAACTGGGGATGAACCACGCCGATTTCTGGCGGGAGACCCAGGCGCTGGCCGAGGCGCAGCGCGGCGACGGCATCCTGGCCTACATGCACCTGATGCTGGAGAAGGCTCGGGAGAAGGGCCTCGAACTGACCCTGGACAGCTGGCGCAAGCGCGGCGCGGCCCTTCGGCTATTTCCCGGCGTCGAGGAGTGGTTCGCGCGCCAGAACGCCCGGGCGGCCGCGCGCGGCCTCGACCTGCGCCACTTCATCATCTCGTCCGGCAACCGCGAGTTGATCGAAGGCTCGCCGATCGCCCATGAGTTCGAGCGGATCTACGCCTCGGCCTTCATGTTCAACGCGGCACAGGAGGCGGTGGGACCGGCGCTGGCCATCAATTACACCAGCAAGACCCAGTACCTGTTCCGGATCAACAAGTGGACCCTGAACGAGTGGGACAACGACGGCATCAACGCCGTCCAGGCTGATCGCGACCGCGCGGTGCCGTTCGAGCGGATCGCGTTCTTCGGCGACGGCCTCACCGACATCCCGGTCATGCGGGTGATGACGGATCATGGCGGCCATCCGGTGGCCGTGTACGACCCCGAGCGGCCGATCACCGAGGCCGCCGCCGCGCGATTGCTGGCGGACGGGCGGGCGCGCCTCGCGGCAGGGGGCGACTACCGCGAAGGCTCGGAGCTGGACACGCTGGCCGCCGAGCTGCTGAGCCAGATGGGCCGGGGCGTGCGCGCGGAGCTCTTCGCCTAGCGCTCGTCGTAGAGCCGGCGCAGGACCGCGGGGGTCAGGCCCGGTAGATCTTCCGAGATCAGGCCGGGGCCATGCAGTTCGGCCGCCTCGGCATGGATCCAGGCGGCCGCGCAGGCCGCCTCGAAACTCTCCATGCCCTGCGAGACCAGGCCGCCGATATAGCCGGCCAGGACGTCGCCCGAGCCGGCGGTGGCCAGCCACGGCGAGCCGTTGATGTTCACCGCCGCGCGGCCGTCCGGCGCGGCGATCACGGTGTCGGGGCCCTTCAGCAGCACCACGGCGCCGGCTTTCTCGGCCGCGCGGCGGGCGGCGGTGATGCGCTCCGGGGACGATTTCAGGAGACCGGGGAAAAGCCGCTCGAACTCCCCGGGGTGCGGGGTCAGGACGTCGTCGCGGTCGAGGACCGAGAACAGCTCCTCCGGGTCGTCGCGGAAGACGGTGATGGCGTCGGCGTCGATCACCAGGGCCGCGCCGGTGCGAGCCAGGGCCAGGACGTTCAACAGCGTGGTCTCGTTGACGCCCGCCGCGGGACCGATCACCGCAGCGTCGGCGCCGTCGGCGGCCTGTTCCAGCTCCAGATCGGTATCGAAGGGCTTCAGCATCACCGCTTCCAGGTGCGCGGCGTTGGCGGCCAGGGCGTCCTGGCCCGCGTAGACCGTGACGAGGCCGGCCCCGATACGCAGGCCGGCGCGGGCGGCCAGGCGGGCGGCCCCGGTGCTCCAGGCCTCGCCGCTGATCACCATCAGCCGGCCGCGGGCGTGCTTGTGGGAGGCCGCGCTCGGCCACGGGAAGCGTGGCAGCCAGAGATCGGGGCCGTTCTCGACGATCTTGGACGCCGTCTCGCCCAGCCCGATGTCGGCCACGACCACTTCGCCGCAGAGGCTGCGGCCGGGCTCCAGCACGTGGCCGGGCTTGCGGGCGTGGAAGGTCACGGTGAGGCCGGCGCAGACCGCGGGACCCAGCGGCAGGCCGGTGTCGCCCGGTACCCCGCTGGGCACATCGACCGCGACCACCGTCCCGGGGCGGTTGCCCAACAGCGCCGTGACCCCGGCGGCGGCCCCATCCAGCGGGCGCGAGAGGCCGGCTCCGAACAGGGCGTCGATCACCAGCGCCCCGTCCAAGGCGCCGTTCAGCGGCTTCGTGGGGCCATCCCAGCGCGCGCTCATGGCCTGGGCGTCCCGGGTGGCGGGCTCGCCCAGCGCCCTCACCTCCACCGGCCAGCCCCGCTGCTTCAGCAGGCGGGCCACCACATAGCCGTCGCCGCCATTGTTGCCGGGGCCGCACAGGACAAGGGCCGGCTGGGGACGGAACCTCTGGACGACGGCGTCGGCCACGGCCCGGCCGGCCCGCTCCATCAGCTCGACGCCCGGGGTCCCCGCCTCGATGGCGGCCCGGTCGGCGGCGGCCATCTCGGCCACGGTCAGGATGGGGCGCCCGCTCAAAGGACCCCCGTCGCGGCCTCGGCGCCCTTCTCGATCAGCCGCACGGTCTCGCCGTCGGTCTCCAGCACGGTGATCGAGGTATGGTCGGGCCGGAACGCCAGCACTTGGTCGACGCCCAGCAGCCGGGAGACGGCCGCGTTGATCGCCACATAGTGCGAGAAGACGGCGGTGTTCGCGCGCCGCGCCAGCGAGGCCACGATGTCGGTGCGCCAGGCGTCGTAGTCCATGTCGCCGTCGATGGCCGCCCAGGTCCCCTGGAACGCCTGGCGCAGCCATTCCGGCCGCGCCGCGCCGGTCAGGGACTTGGGCGTGGGGATCTCGCCCACTACCGGATCGATCTCCATCGCCACCCCCAGGGCCACCGCGGTCGGCTCGGCGGTCTCGCGGCAGCGGCGCAGGGGCGAGCTGACCACCAGGCCCGGGCGTTCCGCCTCGGGCCGCGACAGCAGCCAGTCGCGGGCGGCCCTCGCCTGCGTCCGTCCCGTCTCGTCCAGGCCCGGGTCGTCGTCGTGGCCGCCCCAGGTCGCCGAGGGTCGGCCGTGCCGGATCAGGTAGAGACGGGCCATATGAGGATCAGTCCGGTGTGAAGATGTTGAGGTCGCCCTCCTGGGCGACCGTGCCTGTCCGTCCGATCTGCTCGCTCGCCTCGAGGCTGGCAAGGGTCTGCGGGTCGGATGGAGTGTTCGCGGCGAAGCGCCGGCCGTTCTCGTCGCGGCCGACGACGATGCCGAGGAAGGGTCCCTCGCGCTTGTGGATGACGGTGTAGGTCTCGATCACACCCCGCCCCTGCGGCGTTTCGATGACCTCGGGATGCGGCAGGCCGTCGATCTGGCGCTGCAGCACGGCCGGGTCCTCGCGTTCGAACGGCTTGTCCGGCGGCGTCGCGGAATAGATCCCGGTGGACTGCTTGGTCAGGTACCAGCCGTTGCCGGTGACCAGCCCATAGGCGGCCGGCTTTTCACGCAGCTTCTGCAGCATCACGGCGATGGAGTGCATGACGTAGTTGTTCCCCGGCCCCCCCGCGTAAGGCAGGCCGCCGGTGACCGTGAGGCCGCGCGGATCGTCCAGCGACAGGCCCAGCTCCTCGGCGCCCACCTCGACCGCCACCGGGAAGCACGAATAGAGGTCGATCAGGTCGATGTCGTCGAGACCCACCCCGGCCATCTCGAAGGCGCGCTTGCCCGTCAGCCGCATCGCAGGGCTGGAGTGGAAGTCCTGGCGGTCCAGCGGATACCAGAGGTCGGACGCGTCGGCGCAGCCGTGCAGATAGACCCACCTGTCCTCGGGCACGCCCAGTTCGCGGGCCTTCTTCACGCTGGCCACCAGCACGCCGGCGGACTGGTCCACCTCCATGATGGCGTTCAGCAGCTTCGGATAGGGAAAGCCGATCATCCGATTCTTCTCGGAGACCTCGACCAGCTCCTCGGGGCTCCGCTTCACGGGGAACCAGGCTTCGGGATTCTCGGCGGCGACCGCGCTGAACGCGGAAAACAGCTTGCCCATCCGCTGCTGGTGCTCGGCGATGGAGCGCCCGTCACGCGCCCGGAGCGCGTTCTCGAACAGCGGATAGATGTTGATCGGCCGGCTGATGCCGTGGCGGATCTCATAGGGCGTGCTGCCCGCACGCGGGTCGCCGACGCGCTGGGCCGGCTCCAGGCTCTCGTCCTCGACCGCCTTCCAGTCGTCGAAGCTCAGGCCCCTGGTGGCGCGCTTCATGGCCGAGCCCAGGAATTCACAGCCGACGGTCAGCGCCAGGTCGGTCTCGCCGCGGGCGATCCGTTCGGCCAGCATGTTGACCAGGTACTGGGGCGTGTTGCCGCCCATCTCGGAATAAACGCTCCAGCGCGGCGCGGCGCCGATCATCTTGGACAGCGTGGCCGGCGGGTTCGTGGCATGCGGGATCATCCCCCGCTTGGAGCCGGGAGCGTCGATCGTGAAGCCGACCACGGCCAGGCTGTCGACCCCGACCAGGCCCTTGGCGCCGATTCCAGCGTCGGCCGCCGCACGTTCCGCCGCAATCTTCAGCAACGATGTCGGCGACGGCGAGGCGGCCGGATCGCCCCGGTACGTGAATTGGCCTGCTCCGATGAGCACCGGGGTCCGTTCGTCCATGCTTCAAGCGCCTCCCAAACACGTTTCGCAGCGATCGTAGGCGCCGAACCCCGCCCCACAAGGCGATTTCCAGCGTGATCACTTTCTGACCTTGTGGCGCCCATTTTCTAAGCGCTGACCTAGTTTCCCAGCCGGCCCCAACGGCAGGCAACCGAAGCGTGCTTGTGGCCGTGGGCCGCGGCGTGCTGGTTCGCCCGCGACCGCCCCGGCGTCTGACGTCGTTTGTCCAAGTCGAGCGCATGAAAAAGATCGAAGCCATCATCAAGCCGTTCAAGCTCGACGAGGTGAAGGAGGCCCTGCAGGAGCTGGGCGTCCAGGGCATGACCGTCATCGAGGCCAAGGGCTACGGCCGCCAGAAGGGCCAGACGGAACTCTACCGCGGGGCGGAGTACGTCGTGGACTTCCTGCCCAAGATCAAGATCGAGGTCGTGATCGCCGACGACCAGCTGGACCGTGCGCTGGAAGCGATCTCCACGGCCGCCCGCACCGGCCGCATCGGCGACGGCAAGATCTTCATCTCGGAAATCCTGGACGTCGTGCGCATCCGCACCGGCGAAACCGGGACCGTCGCAATCTGACCACCGAATAACGTCTTCAAGAAGGGGATTACCAGCATGGCTTCCGCCAAAGACATCCTGAACATGATCAAGGAGAAGGACGTCAAATACGTCGACGTCCGCTTCACCGACATCCGCGGGAAGATGCAGCACGTCACGTTCGACATCGACCTGGTCGACGACGAGTTCCTGACCGACGGCACCATGTTCGACGGCTCCTCGATCGCCGGCTGGAAGGCCATCAACGAGAGCGACATGAAGCTGCGTCCGGACCTGGACTCGGCGATCATCGACCCGTTCTACCAGCAGACCACGCTGGCGCTGTTCTGCGACGTGGTGAACCCCGACACGGGCACCCCCTACGACCGCGACCCGCGCTCCATCGCCAAGGCGGCGCTGACGTTCGTGAAGTCGTCGGGCATCGGCGACACCGTCTTCTTCGGCCCGGAAGCCGAGTTCTTCATCTTCGACGACGTGAAGTGGTCCACGGCCCCGCACGACACCAGCTACTCGTACGACGCCAGCGAACTGCCGGTGAACTCGAAGAAGTCGTATGAGGAGGGCAACATGGGCCACCGCCCGGGCCCGAAGGGCGGCTACTTCCCGGTCAATCCGGTCGACAGCGCCCAGGACCTGCGCGGCGAGATGCTGGCCGTGATGGGCGAACTGGGCATGAAGCCCGAGAAGCACCACCACGAAGTGGCGCCGGCCCAGCACGAGCTCGGCCTGAAGTTCGACACCATGATCGTCATGGCCGACCGCCTGCAGCTCTACAAGTACGTGATCCAGAACGTCGCCCACGCCTATGGCAAGACCGCGACCTTCATGGCCAAGCCGATGTTCGGCGACAACGGATCGGGCATGCACGTCCACCAGTCGATCTGGGGCGACGGCAAGCCGCTGTTCGCCGGCGACAAGTACGCGGGCCTCAGCCAGATGTGCCTGTGGTACATCGGCGGCATCATCAAGCACGCCAAGGCGATCAACGCCTTCTCGAACTCGACCACCAACTCCTACAAGCGCCTGGTGCCCGGCTACGAAGCCCCGGTGAAGCTGGCATATTCGGCCCGCAACCGCTCGGCCTCGATCCGGATCCCGCACGTGGACAGCCCCAAGGGCAAGCGTCTGGAAGCCCGCTTCCCCGACCCGATGGGCAACCCCTACCTGACGTTCACGGCGCTGCTGATGGCCGGCATCGACGGGATCATCAACCAGATCGATCCGGGCGCGCCCGCCGACAAGAACCTCTACGACCTGCCGCCCCGCGAGCAGAAGAAGATCCCCGAGGTCTGCGGCTCGCTGAAGGAAGCGTTGGAAAACCTCGACAAGGACCGCGCCTTCCTGAAGGCCGGCGGCGTCATGACCGATGACTTCATCGACGCCTACATCGAGCTGAAGATGGAAGAGGTCATGCGCCTCGCCCTTCACCCGCACCCGGTCGAATTCGACATGTACTACAAGTGCTAGTCGGCGAAAGTTGACCTGAGATCGGGGCCGCGGCGCAAGCTGCGGCCCTTTTCTTTTGCCCGAGCGGGCCCACCTTGACCGTATGGACGGCTGGCTGGGCTATCTGATCGGTCTGGGCGCGCTCCTCGTGCTGGCGCCGCTGGGGGCATGGCTGGGCCGCAGGCATGGCCGCAGCGTCAAGGGCGCGGCCGGTCTCGCCTTCGTCATGCTGGGCTTCGGACAGGTCATGGATCCGCCGCCGCAGCGCGTGATGGAGGCGGCCGCACGGCAGGAAAACGACGACGACGAGAGCGGCGAGCCCAAAGATCCGCCGCCCGGCCATTGAGCCCCGCCCCGGACAGGTTCTAGAAATGCCCCAGTCGTTTCCTGTCGGGGCATCCCTTTGAAATCAGCGTTCTTTGCCGCCGTCGCGACGCTCGCCGTCGCCTCCCCTCTCCACGCCCAGCCGTCCGAAGGCCCGCAGCCACTGCCGATGCCGGCGCCGATCGCCACGCCGCGCGACGTGGCCTATCCGGCCGGGACGCTGAAGCTGGAGGTGGACGCCACCGACCTCGAGCGGCGGATCTTCCGGGTGCGGCAGACCATCCCGATCGTGGGCGGCGGACCGCTCACCCTGCTCTATCCGCAGTGGGTCCCGGGCGGCCACTCGCCGCGCAACGCCCTGCACAACATGGCCGGGCTGGTGGTGAAGGCGAACGGCAAGGTCGTGCCCTGGATGCGAGACCCCGTGCAGGTGTTCGCCTTCCACCTGAGCCCGCCCGAGGACGCCAGGTCGCTGGAGATCGAGTTCCAGTACCTGTCGCCCACGGCGGGCGACCAGGGCCGGGTGGTGATGACGCCTGAGATGCTGAACGCCCAGTGGCTGAACCTGGCGTTCTACCCGGCCGGCTACTTCACCCGCCGCATCCAGATCGACGCGGCGATCAAGCTGCCCGAGGGCTGGGGCTACGGCACGGCGCTGGAAGCCGAGGGCGTCGACAAGGGCTGGACGCGGTTCAAGACCGTCGATTTCGACACCCTGATGGACTCGCCGATGTTCGCGGGCCGCTACTTCAAGCGCTACGATCTGGACACCAGCGGCAAGTCGCCCGTGCGCCTGAACATCGTGGCCGACCGGCCCGAACTGCTGGCCGCCACGCCGGAACAGATCGAGCAGCACCGCGAACTGGTCCGTCAGGCCGACAGGCTGTACGGCGCGCGGCACTTCAACCACTACGACTTCCTGCTGGCCCTCACCGACCGGATGGGCGGCATCGGCCTGGAGCACCACCGCTCGTCCGAGAACGGTACGGATCCGGAATATTTCATCGACTGGGCCAAGAACGCGCCGTCCCGCAACCTGCTGCCGCACGAGTACAACCACTCCTGGGACGGCAAGTACCGGCGCCCGGCCGACCTCTGGACGCCGAACTACAACGTTCCCATGCGCGACAGCCTGCTGTGGGTCTACGAGGGCCAGGACCAGTACTGGGGCTTCGTGCTGGGCGCCCGCTCGGGCCTGGTGAGCAAGCAGCAGACGCTGGACGCGCTGGCCATGACCGCGGCGACCTACACCGAGGGCCGGCCGGGCCGCGAATGGCGTTCGGTCGAAGACACCACCAACGACCCGATCATCGCCGGGCGCCGGCCGATCCCCTGGACCAGCTGGCAGCGCAGCGAGGACTATTACTCGGAAGGCCAGCTCATCTGGCTGGATGCCGACACCCTGATCCGCGAGAAGACCGGGGGGAAGAAGTCGCTGGACGACTTCGGCCGCGCGTTCTTCGGCGTCAACGACGGCGACTGGAAACAGCCCCTGACCTACACCTTCGAGGATGTGGTCAAGACGCTGAACACGGTGCTGCCCTACGACTGGGCCACATTCCTCGACACCCGCGCCCGGCGCGTGGCGCCCGCCTACCCGCTCGATGGCCTGGCGCGCGGCGGCTACCGGCTGGTCTACGCCGACAAGCCGACCGACTACTGGAAGGACAACGAGGCCAACCGGAAGATCGTCGACCTCACCTACTCCCTGGGCCTGGTGCTGAACCGCGAGGCCACGATCACCGGCGTGCTCTGGGACGGGCCGGCGTTCAAGGCGGGCCTGACGATGGGCGACAAGATCCTGGCCGTGAACGGCATCGCCTACGACACCGACCGCCTGAAGGAGGTGATCACCGCGGCGAAGGGCGGCAAGGAGCCGATCACCCTGATCGTCAAGGACGGCGACCACTTCAAGGTGCAGGCCATCAGCTACAACGGCGGCCTTCGCTATCCGCGCCTTGAGCGCATCGAGGGCAAGCCCGACCTGCTGACGAAGATCTACGACCCGCTGAAATAGCGGTTCAAAGCTTCTGGGCGACCCACCAGTAGACGGCGAACGCAAGCGCGGCGGGGGCGAGGTAGGCCCCCGCGAACTGCCATTCCGAGAGATCGGGCCACGCCGCCGCGATGCCCGAGCCAGTGGCCACGACAGCCAGGATGGCCGCCGACGTGCCGACGATGTTGGCGATTTCCGCCGGTATGCGCACGCCCGTGCGCGCCTTGGTGGCCTGCTGCATCTGTTCCTCCCGTCGAACGCCGCCTTGTCGGCGGTCTACCCGACGCCAGCCTCGCTCCCGCACCGGCGTTTCGCAAGCCCAAACGGCCATCCTCGCCCTCAATCGTAATAGTAGGGCGACCGCTTGGCCCAGGTGCTCGTCGGATAGGCCTTGTGCAGGAGCTGGAAGGCGCGCCTGCCCGAGTGGTTGTGACTGCCGCCGTACCGACCGACGCGCACCAGCCAATAGAGGGCCTCGGGGACCTGGGCGTTCTTCGGATGGGCGGCGGCGTAGGCCAGCATCTCGTCCCAGGCCGCGACGCCACCCGCCGGCATCGAGGCCGTCGGCTCGTCGCCGTAGGTCGGCTTGATCCGCACGAAGTAGCCGCGTTCGGCCTGGGCCTGCCCAGCCTGCGCCTGGGCGAAGTCGGGCAGGCGCAGCGGCGAGGCGCCCAGGCCACACTCGCCCAGGCAGGTCAGGTCGGTGGCGGCGTCCGGCGCGTCGTCGTCGATGACGCCGCCGTCCTGGTAGAGCGCCAGCGCCGGCGGGTCGGCGGCCGCCGGGCGGCCCTTCGCGAGGATGATCCAATCGGTCCAGTACTGCTGGAACTCCGCCACCTTGCCCTCGGGGCGGGTATAGTCGACCAGGTCGATCCGGATGCCCGGGACCTTCGCCAGGATGAAGAACTCGTAGAACCGCTTGTCGGACCCTGCCGACGTCGTCCGCACCCGCTTCCAGTCGTCGGCGAGCTGCGGCAGCAGCTTCTCCAGGTCGGCGGCCAGGCCATCGGCCGATGCGTGATCGCCGAGGGCCACCGCGCGAGCGTAGCTGGTCAGGGCCACGTCCAGCCGCAGCGCTTCCGGCAGGCGCGGGTCGCGGGAAAGCGCGATCCGGTCGTTCAGCGGCAGGCGGTCGATGACCGCGCGGGCGTCCTCGCCGAAGCCCTGCGTCCCCTCCCAGCCCTGCCCGTCGTAGACGCCTGAGGGCTGGACCGCGTCGGCCTGCCAGTAGCCACGGACGCAGCCGCTCTTTTCGTCCATGTCGGCGCAAAGCCGCTTGCGCAGCGCCAGCCGGATGAAATCCGCAGCGTCCGCCGCCACCTGCGCCCGCTGTGCGGTGAAGACGTTGCGGTCGCTGACCGAGAGGTCAGACCGCCGGAGGATTGCGTCCAGCCGGGCCCGCGTCGCGGCGGGGTCCGCCTGGGTCAGGGTGAGCCGTGTCAGATGGTACTGGGCGGACAGCCAGGCCGGGCTGTCGGGCGCGACCTTCGCCGCCGCCGCCGCCAGCTCGGCCCCATCGGGCGCGCCCGGGTCGGTCAGGGCCAGGGCCGCGATCAGCCAGGCCGGGTCTCGACCGGCGGCCCAACGGGTGCGGGCACGGGCGAGCGCGGCGGCGCGGGTCTTCCGCTCCAGGGCCGCGACCTCCCCGGCGCCCTCGGCGGCGTCCCGCGCCTTGCTGTCCGGCTGGGCCCGCAGGGTGGCGACCCAGTCCAGGACTTCGGGACTGGCGACGCCCTTGTCGTAGAGGCTGGAATAGTCGCGGAAGCTGACGGCGATGTCCGGCAAGGCCTCCTTCGCCGCCAGCTCCTTGTCCAGGTGGGCCATCAGTTGCCTGGGCCGGTCCCGGAAATCGAGCAGGTGGCGCATCTTGCGCGCCTCGCCCTGGCCGAACGTGCCGGGGGACGCCTTGGCCAGGTCGGCGACGGCCGCCCGCGCACCGGCGAAGCTGTCGCCGGTCTTCTCCGCCAGCGCAGAGCGCACCAGCGCCCGGGTCCGCAGGTAGGGAGCCAGCGGCCGCCAGGGCGAGGCCTTGTCCTTGCCGATCGCGGCGAACCGGATCGCCGCCTCGCCGTTGCGGCCCTGATAGAGCTCGAACGCCGCCTCCTGGTAGGCGCGGTCGGCCTTCAGCCAGGCCGGCGCGCCGGCCAGCGGCGCCGGCAGTTTGGCCTCGGGGTCGTGGCAGGCCTGGAAGACTGCGTCCTGCGCATCGACCCAGGCGCGGAGCTCCGGAGAGCCCACACCGTACTTCGCCGCCCGATCCTTGAGCGTGGCCGAGGCGGTGTCGAACGCCTCGTCGAAGCAGTTGACCACGCTGGTGTAGTTCGCGCCGTCGCGGTCGGTGGACAGGAAGCCGATCTCCGCCACGCCGGGGACGGCCTTTCGGGCCTTGAGCCAGCCGTCGGTCCCGACATTCTCACGGGCGTCGTACCGCCAGCGCCAGGGCGGGTCGCAGCAGGGCGTCGAGAGCGCGTCACCGGCCGCCTGCCCCACCTTCTGGCCGTGCAGCAGGCGCCAGGCGATGTAGAGCTGCGGGCGTGGAGAGCGGGCCATCACGATGCCGAGCTGGCCATCGTAGAGCCGCTTGAGGTCGGCCGCCTCGCCGCCGAACTGATCGAGGTACCAGGGCGACTCCGAGCCCGGCCCCGAGGCGTGCGCCGCGGAGGCCCCCGCCAGGGCCAGCACGGCCACTGCCGCCCCAACGCCCTTCAGCCGACCGGCCATGCCGCCACCCCACGTCTCGTGCGTTCGAAGCTGGCGGCCGTCCAGCTCCGGGGATTGAACAGATAGACCCGCCGGCCGGCGGGCGCGCGCGCCAGGGGCGTGTCGGTCGAGACCGCCAGCGCCCCGCGGCACCTGGGATTGGCGAAGTCGCCGCCGGCCGCGAGCCTGGCCTTCAGCCGTTCGCCGCCGGGCCCCATTCTGAAGAGCATCGGCACGATCTCGTCCACCGGCGCCTGGTCCAGCCACGTCTCGGTGTCGCACCACGAGGCGAGCGCGGTCATGGAAAGTTCGATCCCCTCCGGCAATCCGGCGCGGACGCCGCGCAGCACGGCCAGCAGGATCGGCCTCTCGGACGCCCGGACCTCGAAATCCAGCTGCAGGCGGCGCACGCCCGGCCGACGGGCGAGGCGCAGCACGGCCTGAGCGACCTGGGCCTGCCGCTCGGGCGTCCAGACCAGCCGACGGCGCGGATCTATCTGGAGGTGAACCACGGCTGTGGTGACCTGGCCAGACCCCGCCTGCAGCGGATGACGGCGGCCGCGGACGATGAGCCGGTCGCCCGACAGCTCGATGAATCCGGTCTGCGCGGCGATCTCGACCTCGCGGCCGGCGAAGCGCAGGTCCTCGGGCCGCTCCCACGCCCACAGCACCAGCGGCTGCGCCCCGGCCGCCTGGGCCGAGAGCGCAAGGGCCAGCCCAGCCAGCCACCTCACGCGCCGTACCGCTCCTCCATCCACGCGGCCGCCAGCTTGATGGCGCGGCGCGCGGCCTGGAGGCCGCCGCTCCAGGCGTGGAAGACGTGGAT
This sequence comes from Phenylobacterium sp., assembly GCF_004297125.1. Taxonomy (GTDB): domain Bacteria; phylum Pseudomonadota; class Alphaproteobacteria; order Caulobacterales; family Caulobacteraceae; genus Phenylobacterium. The sequence goes on from NZ_SCVD01000009.1 coordinate 29,778, forward strand.
CATCTCCGGCCAGACCTCCAGGCGCACCGCCACCCGGGCGTGGGCCAGGACGTCGGCCATGGTCAGGCTGTCGCTGAGCAGCGCTTCCTCCGAGCCGGTCTGGATCAGGACGGGCGCCACGCCCGCGAAATCCCCGAACACCGGCGAGGCCAGGGGGTCGCGGGGATCGAGGCCGCCCAGATAATCGAGCGCGTTCTTGTCGAGGCCGGCCTTGGTGATCATCGGGTCGCTGTCGGCCTTGGTGCGGTAGCTGGCGCCGGACTGGGTCAGGTCGGCCCAGGGGCTGATGACGAAGACCCCGGCGGGCTGGGGCAGGCCCGCGGCCTTGAGCGCGAGCACCAGGGCCAGGGCCAGGCCGCCGCCGGCCGAATCGCCGGCCACCAGAAGCCCGCCAGGCTCCGTCGCGCCCTCCAGCAGGGCGCGGTAGACGGCCGTGGCGTCCTCCACCGCCGTCGGAAAGCGGTGCTCCGGCCCCAGGCGATAGTCGGCGGCGACGGCGACCGACCGGGCGGCGTCCGCCAGGCGCGCCACCAGCGGCCGGTGGCTGCGCGGACTGCCCGCCGTGTAGGCGCCGCCATGCAGGTAGAGCAGCATCCGGCCCGCGACGGCGCCTTGCGGAACCACGCGTTCGCACCGCACGCCGCCGATAGTCGCGGGTTCGTGGAAGCAGCCGACGGGCAGCGCGCCCATCTCGCCGAACGCGTCCATGGCGGCGCGGCGCTCGGCGAGCGTCGGAGGCGGCGCGCTCGGTTCCGGCTGCCTCGCCGCCAGCAGGGCGCGCACGCCCGCGATCTCCGGATCCTTCCAGCTGGTCACGTCGTCCGCCCCTTCGCAACTCGCCGCATTGCCTTGAGAGCCCCGTCTGTTCATACCGAGCCCCCCAGAATCGCACCACCCTTCAGCGCTCATGTCCAAGTCCTCCGCCAGCTCCCTCCCCGGTCTCTTCGACGACGCGCTCAACCCCGCGCCGGCCGCGCCGTTGGCCGAGAGCCATGAGCCGCGCGCCGATGCGCCGACGCCCGCCAAGGGCTCCGGATACTCGGCCGCCGACATCGAGGTCCTCGAAGGGCTTGAACCGGTGCGCAAGCGGCCGGGCATGTACATCGGCGGCACCGACGAGCGGGCGCTGCACCACCTGTTCGCCGAAGTCCTCGACAACGCGATGGACGAGGCCGTCGCCGGCCACGCCAAGCTGATCACGGTCGCGCTGGAGGCCGACGGCTCGCTGAGCGTCACCGACGACGGCCGCGGCATCCCCGTCGACCCGCACCCCAAGTACCCGGGCAAGTCGGCCCTGGAAGTGATCATGACCGTCCTGCACTCGGGCGGGAAATTCTCGGGCAAGGCCTACGAGACCTCGGGCGGCCTGCACGGGGTCGGCGTCTCGGTCGTGAATGCGCTGAGCGAGCGCGTCGAGGTCACCGCCTGGAAGGACGGCTTCGAATGGCGTCAGGCCTTCACGCGCGGCAAGGCAGTCGGTTCGATCGAGAAGCTGGGCCCGACTCGGAAGAAGGGCACCCGGATCAGCTTCTCGCCGGACCCGGTGATCTTCGGCGAGGGCGTGGCGTTCAAGCCGGCGCGTCTCTACCGGATGGCGCGGTCCAAGGCCTATCTGTTCGGCGGCGTCGAGATCCGCTGGCAATGCGATCCCAGCCGCATCCACGACCAGACCCCGGCCGAGGCGGTGTTCCGCTTCCCCAACGGCTTGGCCGACTTCCTGGCCGAGCGGATCAAGGGTCTGGAAACGGTGACCCCGGAGCCCTTCGCCGGCCGCTTCGCGCGTCCGGGCGAGACCGGAAAGGTGGAGTGGGCCATCGCCTGGACCCCCGCCGGGTTCGGCGAGGCTGACAGCTTCATGCAGTCGTACTGCAACACCGTGCCCACGCCGGAAGGCGGCACGCACGAGGCCGGACTGCGCGCCGTGCTGACCAAGGGCCTGAAGCAGTATGCCGAGCTGACCGGCGAGAAGCGCGGCGGGCTGATCACCGCCGACGACGTGATCTCCCAGGCTGGCGCCCTGGTCAGCGTCTTCATCCGCGACCCGGAGTTCCAGGGCCAGACCAAGGAGAAGCTGTCGTCCACCGAGGCCCAGCGCCTGGTGGAGAAGGCCCTGGCCGACCCGTTCGACCACTGGCTGACCGCCCAGCCCAAGTCGGCCAGCGCCCTGCTGCAGTTCGTGGTGGAGCGGGCCGAGGAGCGCTTGAAGCGCCGCAAGGACAAGGAAGTCGCCCGGGCCTCGGCCACGCGGAAGCTGCGCCTGCCCGGCAAGCTGGCGGATTGCTCGGGGTCGGCCACCGACGGCACCGAGCTGTTCCTGGTCGAGGGGGACTCGGCCGGCGGCTCGGCCAAGCAGGCCCGCAACCGCAAGACCCAGGCGATCCTGCCCCTGCGCGGCAAGATCCTGAACGTCGCCTCGGCCTCGATCGACAAGTTCGGCGGCAACAAGGAGCTCAGCGACCTGCTGCTGGCGCTGGGCGCGCAGACGGGGTCGAAGTTCAAGGACGAGGACCTGCGCTACGACCGCATCGTGATCATGACCGACGCCGACGTCGACGGCGCCCACATCGCGAGCCTGCTGATCACCTTCTTCTACCGGACCATGCCCGACCTGATCCGCGGCGGGCGGCTCTACCTCGCCCTGCCCCCGCTCTACCGCCTCAGCCATGGCGGCAAGGCGGTCTACGCCCGCGACAACGAACACCGCGACGAGCTGCTGGCCACCGAGTTCAAGGGCAAGAAGCCCGAGATCAGCCGGTTCAAGGGCCTGGGCGAGATGATGCCGGCCCAGCTCAAGGAAACCACCATGGACCCCGCGACCCGCACCCTCGCGCGGGTCACCCTGCCCCGGGCTGAGGAGGTGGTGGAGGACCTGGTGGAGCGCCTGATGGGCCGCAAACCCGAGGCCCGCTTCCAGTTCATCCAGGAGAATGCCGAGTTCGCCGCGGCGGACCTCGATATCTGAGCAGTCGGGCCGGGACTGAACCTTAGTGTCGCGCCGTGCGTTGACAGTCGAGCCGTCCGCCGTATGTTCCGCGCGCGTGCCGATCTCCGTCCACGCCACCGCGTCGCGCCGTACCCGTTTTGCGGGAGCGCCCCGCACCATCGTTAGCGAATGACCGAATTTTCCGACCTGGGCCTCTCGCCCGCGACCCTCAAGGCCGTCGCCGAGACGGGCTACACCACCGCAACGCCGATCCAGGCCGAGGCCATTCCAGTGGCCTTGCAGGGCCTCGACGTCCTGGGCATCGCCCAGACGGGCACCGGCAAGACCGCGGCCTTCACCCTGCCGATGATCGACCGCCTGGCCGCAGGCCGGTCGAAGGCGCGCATGCCGCGCGCCCTGGTGATCGCACCGACCCGAGAACTGGCCGACCAGGTCTCGATGTCCTTCGAGAAGTACGGCAAGGGCCAGAAGCTCTCCTGGGCGCTGCTGATCGGCGGCGTGTCCTTCAAGGACCAGGAGATGAAGCTGGACCGCGGCGTCGACGTGCTGATCGCCACGCCCGGCCGCCTGCTGGACCACTTCGAGCGCGGCAAGCTCTTGATGACCGGCGTGCAGATCATGGTGGTCGACGAAGCCGACCGGATGCTGGACATGGGCTTCATCCCGGACCTTGAGCGCATCTTCAAGCTGACGCCGGCGAAAAAGCAGACGCTGTTCTTCTCGGCGACCATGCCGCCGGAGATCACCCGGCTCACCAAGCAGTTCCTGCGCGACCCGGTGCGGATCGAGGCCTCGCGCCCGGCGACCACGGCCGACACCATCACCCAGAACCTGGTGCGCATCCCGACCTCGGACCCCAAGGCCAAGCGCACGGCGCTGCGCGAGCTGATCGCCCGGGCCGACGTGAAGAACGGCATCGTCTTCTGCAACCGCAAGGCGGAAGTGGACGTCGTCGCCAAGTCGCTGAAGAAGCACGGCCTGGACGCCGCGCCGATCCACGGCGACCTCGACCAGCAGACCCGGATGAAGACCCTGGAGAGCTTCCGCAACGGTTCACTCCGTCTGCTGTGCGCCTCCGACGTCGCCGCCCGCGGCCTCGACATCCCCGACGTCAGCCACGTCTTCAACTACGACGTGCCGCACCATGCCGACGATTACGTCCATCGGATCGGCCGCACCGGCCGCGCCGGCAAGAGCGGACAGGCGTTCATGATCGTGACGCCCGCCGACAGCCGCAACCTGGACAAGGTGCTGAAGCTGATCGGCAAGGTGCCCGAAGAGATCGTCATCGAGGGCATCGACTGGGGCAGCATCAAGGACGAGCCCCGCGCCGGCCGCAGCGGCGGTCGTGACCGCGACCGCGGCGGCCCGGGCCGAGGCCGCGAACGTGGCGGCCGCGACCGTGCGCCCCGCGAGGAGCGTCCCGAACGCGTCGAAAGCATCCAGGCCGAAGCGCCGCCCGCGCCCGCGGCCTCCTCGGAACGAACCGAGGAAGCGCGTGCGCCCCGCGCCCGCCGCGATCGCGGCCGGGCCCCGCGCGAGGCGCGTCCGGAACGCGTCGAGGGCGTGCCGGCCGAAGCCGCGGAGCCGGCCGAGCGTCCCGAACGCGCCCCTCGCCCGGAGCGCAGCGCCGGGACCGAGCGTGCCGAGCGGAGCGGACGCCCGGAACGCAGCGCCCCGCCACCCGCCCGCGGCGCAGAGCGTTCCGATCGCCGTCCCGACCGTTCGGAGCGTCCCGAACGGCGGCGCGACCGCGACGACGATGACCGCGACCGGGTCGTGGGCTTCGGCTCCGACACGCCCGCGTTCCTGATGCGCGCCGCGCCGCCGCCGCGATCCGACGAAGAATAGTTCTCGCCTTTAACGCGTCGTTTGGGGTCCGCCCTTACTTTATGGACCCATGTCGTCGGACATCGATTCAATACTCCGCAGCCCCAAGGCCTATCTCTGGGCCCATAAGGCGATCGAGGCCATGGAGGCCCATAGGGTCTGGCCGACCGCGCTCAACTTTGAGCTGTGGCTGCACTATGTTGCGGCCAAGGACAGCGAGGTGGCGGCGCAGATCAACACCGTGCTGCAGTCCGGCGCGCCGTTCACCGACCAGGTCGGCGAGCAGATCGCGGCCCAGCATCTTCCGGCCGCCAAGCTGTCGGGCGAGATCCTCGACGCCGGCAAGAGCCTGTCCGAGGAGTTGGACAGCGTCCACCGCGCCATCGAATCCGCCCGGGAAACCAGCGAGGCCTACGGCCAGCAGCTGGCCACCGCCAGCCAATCGTTCGAAGAACAGGACTCCGACGCTGTCCGCGCGATGGTCGAGAACCTGAGCGTCGCCACCCGCAAGGTGCGGGAGGAGAACCAGGCCCTGGAGAGCCAGCTCGCCGACACCACCGACGAACTGGGCCGCCTGCGCGAGCACCTGGAACAGGTGCGCCGCGACGCCATGACCGACGCCCTGACCAACCTGTCCAACCGCAAGGCATTCGACGAGACCCTGGACCGCACCTGCGCCCAGGCCGAGGCGCGCGGCGAGCCCGCGGTGCTGGCGGTCGTCGATATCGATCACTTCAAGGTGTTCAACGACACCTGGGGCCACCAGACCGGCGACCAGGTGATCCGCTACGTCGCCAGCGTCATCGGCCGGGTGGCCGAGGGCGCCCGCTTCGCCGCCCGCTACGGCGGCGAGGAGTTCGCGGTGATCTTCCCTGGCGAGAAGACCTCGGTCGCGCTCGCGGCGCTGGAAAGGGCGCGCGAAGAGATCTCGTCACGGATCCTGAAGCGGCGCTCGACCAACGAGGACCTTGGCGCGATCACGATCTCGACCGGAATTGCGGAATACAAGCCCGGCGACACGCCCGCCGCCCTGCTGGAACGCGCCGACGGGGCGCTCTACGCTTCCAAACGCTCCGGCCGCAACCGCACCTCGCTGGCCGACATGGGTTCGGAAACCACCCGCGCCGCCTGAGGCCGGAAGCTTTCCCTTGGCTGACGCCGGGGTATCTTGCCTTGAGTTGAACCCAAAGAGTTCACCCAAGGAGGACGCCATGGACGGCGCGCAAGCCACGCCCAAGGTCAAGACATCCATCGACGCCGGCGTCGGGATCATCACCCTGTCCGATCCGGGCACGCTGAACGCCGCGGGCCTGGACCTGATGGCCGAGCTCACGGCCGCGTTCGAAGACTTCGCCTATGGCGACAAGGCCCGGGCCATCGTGATCACCGGCGAAGGCCGCGGCTTCTGCTCGGGCGCCAATCTGTCGGGCGGCGGCGGTGCGGCCCGGCCGCAGACGGGCAATGCGCCCAACCAGGCGCTGCTCAACACCTTCAATCCCTTCGTCTCAGCCGTGCGCAAGTCGCCCAAGCCGCTGGTGTCGGCCGTGAACGGCGTGGCCGCCGGCGTCGGCGTCTCCCTGGCCCTGGCCGCCGACCTCTCGGTGGCCGCCGAAAGCGCCTACTTCCTGCTGGCCTTCCGTCGCATCGGCCTGGTGCCCGATGGCGGCGCGACCTGGATGCTGCCCCGCCTGGTCGGCAAGGCCCGCGCCATGGAGCTGATGTTGCTGGGCGAGAAGCTTCCGGCCAAGACGGCGGCCGAATGGGGCCTGATCAACAAGTGCGTGCCGGACGCCGAGCTCATGGCCGCGGCCCTGCAGTACGCCCATGCCCTGGCCGACGGCCCGGCCTCGCTGGGCCTGACGCGCAATCTGGTCTGGGATGCGCTGGATTCGGCCTGGCACGAACAACTCGAGGCCGAGGCTTACGCCCAAGGCGCCGCACAACGCACGGCGGACGCCCGCGAAGGCGTCATGGCGTTCGTGGAAAAGCGCCCGGCGAAGTTCACCGGCCGCTAGCCGCCCCCAAGGCTTACGCTGTAAGGACCCTCGCAGGTTCGCCGCTTGCGAGGGTCCTTTCGTGCTCACCGTCCACCACCTCAACAATTCCCGTTCGCAGCGGGTCCTGTGGCTGCTGGAGGAGCTGAAAGCGCCCTACGAGATCATCCGCTACGAACGCGACGCCAAGACCATGCTCGCGCCGCCCGAACTGAAGGCGATCCACCCGCTGGGCAAGTCGCCGGTGATCACCGCCGACGGCGAAACGGTGGCCGAGACCGGCGCCATCGTCGAATACATCCTCGAGCGCTACGGCCATGGCCGGCTCGCGCCCCCGCCGGGCACGCCGGAGCGGCGGCGGCTGACTTATTGGCTACACTATGCGGAAGGCTCGGCCATGCCGCCGCTGCTGATGAAGCTGGTGTTCGGCCGCCTGCCGGCCGGTGCGCCCGCCCTTTTGCGTCCCATCGTCAAGAGCATCGCCAGGCGGGCCCAGGACAGTTTCATCGACCCGCAGATCGTCGCGCATCTCAACTACTGGGAGGACGAGCTGAGCAAGGCGGACTGGTTCGCCGGGCCGGAGTTCAGCGCCGCGGACATCATGATGAGCTTCCCGCTGGAAGCCGCCGCCGATCGCGCCGCGGCGCGGGTCGGCCGCCCAAAGCTCGCGGCGTTCCTGAAGAGGATCCACAACCGCCCGGCCTATCGGCGGGCGCTGGAACGCGGCGGGCCCTACGCCTACGCCGGCGACGGCGACTAGCCGCGGGTCCTGCGCAGCTTCTCGAGCTCTTCCTCGATCAGCCGATCACGCATGCCTTCGCCGTTCATGTAGACCGAGGCGGCATGGGCGCCGAGGCCGACGCCCCAGCCCAGCATGGGCCAGATCGGCCAGAAGTAGTCGCCGAACGAGGTCATGAGATAGATCGCGGTCAGGCCGGCGTTCACGACGACGTACGCCATCAGGTGGCTGCGGAACGCCAGCTTCATGTCGGCGCGGCGGATGGCCAGGCGGCGCAGTTCGACGTCGTCGCTCATGTCTGTCCCCGAGTTTCTGAGCACAGGATACCGCGTCCGTCGCTTCAGTCGAGTTTCGCTGGCGTAATGGTCACGCTCTCGCCGCAGCCGCAGGCGTCGGTCTCGTTCGGGTTGCGGAACACGAACTTGGCCGCGAGCTTGGTGACCTCGTAGTCGATCTCCGTGCCGATCAGGAACAGCACGGCCTTGGGCTCGACCAGGATGGTGACGCCCTTGTCCTCGACCACCTCGTCCAGCGGGCCGGCCTTGTCGGCGTATTCCAGGACATATTCCTGCCCGGCGCAGCCGCCGTTCTTCACGCCGACGCGCAGGCCGGCATAGGGCTTGGCTGCCTTGCCCATGATCTCGCGGACGCGCTGGGCGGCGGCCTCGGACAGCGTGACCACCTTGGGGCGGGGACGCCGGGGACGTGGGGTGGGGGTGATATCGAGATGGGTCATCAGAACATGTTCAACGCTAGCTTGGCCTCGTCGCTCATGCGCGAGGGGTCCCATGGCGGGTCGAACACCAGATCGACCTTCACCGAGCGGACCTCGGGGATTTCCTTCACCGCGTCCTCGACCCAGCCCGGCATCTCGCCGGCCACCGGGCAGCCCGGCGCGGTCAGGGTCATGTCGATGGCCACGTCCTTGTCGTCGGACACGTCCACCTTGTAGATCAGGCCCAGCTCGTAGATGTCGACCGGGATCTCGGGATCGAACACCGTCTTCAGCTTCTCGATGAGCTTGTCGGTCATCACGTCGAGCTCCGCCTGGCTCAGCGGCGGCGACTGGGTTTCGATGGGTGCGGCGTCGTCCATGATGCTCATGTTACGCGAAGAAGGCCTGAGTCTTGGTCAAGGCGTCCACGAAGGCGTCCGCCTCTTCCACGGTGTTATATAGGGCGAAGGAGGCCCTGGCGCTCGACGTGACGCCGAAACGCCGCATCAGCGGCTCGGCGCAATGGGTCCCGGCCCGGACGGCCACCCCGTAGCGGTCGAGGATCTGGGCCACGTCGTGGGCGTGGGCGCCGTCGACGGTGAAGGACAGGATGGCCCCCTTCCCCGGCGCTTCGCCGATCACCCGAAGCCAGTTGAACCCCGCCAGGCGCTCGCGGACATGGGCGTAAAGGCCGTGCTCGTGCTGGGCGATGGCCAGGCGGTCCTGGCCGGCCAGCCAGTCGATGGCGGCGCCCAGGCCGATCGCCTCCAGGATCGGCGGCGTGCCCGCCTCGAAGCGATGCGGCGGGTCGGCGTAGGTGATCTCGTCCATCGAAACGGCCCCGATCATCTCGCCCCCGCCCTGGTACGGCGGCAGCGCGGCCAGCTTCTCGGCCTTGCCGTAGAGGATGCCGATGCCGGTGGGGCCGTACAGCTTGTGGCCGGAGAAGACGTAGAAGTCGGCGTCGATGTCCTTCACGTCCACCGGCTTGTGGACGATGGCCTGGCAGCCGTCGAACAGCACCAGGGCGCCCACGTCGTGCGCCATGCGGGCCAGCGACTTGGCGTCGTTGATGGTGCCCAGCACGTTCGACATGTGGCTGAGCGCCACCACCCTGGTCTTCGGGCCCAGCAGGTTCTGGTAGGCCTCGAGGTCGAGCTGGCCGTCGTCGGTCACCGGGACCCACTTCAGGACCACGCCCTTGCGCTCGCGCAGGAAGTGCCAGGGCACGATGTTGGCGTGGTGCTCCATCTCGGAGAGCACGATCTCGTCGCCGGGATGCAGCGAGGCCCCGATCCCGCTGGCGACCAGGTTGACCGCCTCGGTGCCGCCCTTGGTGAAGACGATCTCGTTCTCGTCGGCGCCGATGAAGGCCGCGGCCTTCCTGCGGGCCGCCTCGTAGGCGTCGGTGGTCTCGTTGGCGAGGGTGTGCAGGCCGCGGTGGACGTTGGCGTAGGAGTACTCCATCGCGTGCGTCATGGCGTCGATCACCGCCCGCGGCTTCTGGGCCGAGGCGGCGCTGTCCAGGTAGATCAGCGGCTTGCCGTGCACCTGGCGGCTGAGGATCGGGAAGTCCCTGCGGATCGCTTCGGCGTCGAAGGCCATGCTCAGGCCCTCAGCCTTTCCGCCGACCAGGCGCGGACGATATCCCGCGCGCCCCCGTGGAGGATGCGGTCGACGACCTCGCCGATAAAGGCCTCGGTCAGCAACGCCCGGGCTTCCGGTTCGGGAATGCCGCGCTGGCGGGCGTAGAACAGGGCGTCCTCGTCCAGCGCGCCCACCGTGTTGCCGTGGGCGCAGGCGACGTCGTCGGCATAGATCTCAAGCTCGGGCTTGGCGTCGACCTCGGCGCGGTCCGAGAGGATCAGGGCGTGGTGGCCCATGCGCGCGTCGGTGCGGTCGGCGCCCTCGGCCACGATGATCTTGCCCTGGAAGACCGCGCGGGCCTGGTCGCGGACCACGCCCTTGGTGAGTTGCTGGGTCACGCCGTCGACGGCCGAGTGGGTGACGATGGTGGTCAGGTCGGCGTGGCGCCTGTCGGCCAGGAGATAGACCCCGTCGAGGCGCAGGTCGGCGTGGCCGCCCGGGTGACGCACCACGGTCTCGATCCGCTGGCGACGTGCGCCGGAGGTCAGCGCGGTCTGGGCGAAGGACGAGCCGGGCGCCAGATCGACCTCGGCCTGGCTCACCGTCACGCCGTCGGCGTCATCGGCGGCGAGCACGATCCGTTCGACCGCGGCGTCCTTGGCCAGGCTGATCGCCAGGCCCGTCTGGCCGAGATAGGCGCCCTCGCCCTCGTAGCTTTCCAGGATCGTCAGGCGGCCGGAGACCTCCACGTCCACCGAGATGCGGGCCGCATGGGCGCCGTCGCCGCGCGAGACGATGCGCAGGGCCACGACCTTGGTCTCGCCAGGCTCGACGCCGATGTGGGCCGCACCCTGGCCGTTCGCCACCACGATGACCTCGTCGGCCAGGGCGTCGAACGGTCCCGCCCGAAGCGAGGACGGATCGAACGCCGCCGACGCTTCCGGGACCTGACGGATCAGGCCGCGCAGGTCGGTCCAGCGCCAGGCCTCGTCGCGCTTGCCGGGAAGCTCGGCGGCGTCGCGGGTGCGTATGGCGGACAGGACGCTCAAGCGGCCCTCGCGTACTTGTCGTAGCCTTCGCGCTCCAGTTCGTGAGCCAGGTCGGGGCCGCCGGAGGCCACGATCCGGCCGCCGGCCAGCACGTGGACGCGGTCGGGTTTGATGTAGTCCAGCAGGCGCTGGTAGTGGGTGATGACCAGCATGGCGCGATCGGGCGAACGCAGCGCGTTCACGCCGTCCGCCACGATGCGCAGGGCGTCGATGTCGAGCCCCGAATCCGTCTCGTCCAGGATGAGGAAGCGGGGCGACAGCATCGCCATCTGGAAGATCTCCATCCGCTTCTTCTCGCCGCCCGAGAAGCCGACGTTCAGCGCCCGCTTCAGCATGTCGAAGTCGATCTTCAACTCGGCGGCCTTGGCGCGGGCCAGCTTCAGGAACTCGGGCGCCGTGACCTCGGGCTCGCCACGCGCCTTCCTCTGGGCGTTCAGGGCCGTGCGGATGAAGGTGAGCGCCGGGACGCCGGGGATCTCCAGCGGGTACTGGAACGACAGGAAGACGCCCTTGGCCGCCCGCTCGTTGGGCTCCAGCGCCAGCAGGTCCTCACCGTCCAGCGTCGCGCCGCCGGCGGTGACCTCATAGCCCTGGCGGCCGGTCAGCACGTAGCTGAGGGTCGACTTGCCGGCGCCGTTCGGCCCCATGATCGCGTGCACCTCGCCGGCGGGCACGTCGAGGCTGAGACCCTTCAGGATCTCCTTGTCGTCGACGGTGGCGTGGAGGTTGGAAACGGACAGCATTCAGTGGGTCTCATCGGCGAGGAATTGGGCCATGACCTTGAGCGCGTCCGGGACGCCCTCGACGATCTCTTGCTTGCGTGGCGCGGCCGATCCCGGCGTCGCCCCGCGCTTGTCGGACAGCGTGACGCTGGCCTTGCCGCCCTCGAAATAGGCGGCGATGCGGAAGTTCCTGTGGTCGAGCGACACCGTGTAGCGGCGCACGTCGGCGGTCAGGCCTTGGCCGGCCAGGAAGTCGCCGTCGCCGGCGATCGCCGCGTGCAGCGCCTGGGCCCCGGCGAGGTCATCTTCCTGCTGCTTGCGCACGGCCTCCTCGCGGGCGCGACGCTCCATCTCGCGACGCGCGAACTCAGTCTCGAACGCCTCCTTCAGCGTCAGGACCTTGGGCTTGCGCGTCCGGGTGCTCACAGCTCCACGGCCTTCTTGTCCTCGATCCGCTCGACGACGCGGACGTCGCCGCCCACCCCGTGGGCGAATGCATAGGCCTCTCCGGCCTCGTCGAGGTAGCATTCGAGGTCGAACAGCCCGGCGTCCGGGTCCAGCAGGGTGATGGCGGTCGCCCGCGTCCCGGCCGGGATCTCGCTCGGCGCCGGGTCGCAATTGCCCGCGGCGGTCACGTTCAGCGCCCGCACCAGGACGACGCCGTCCCATTCGCGCAACACATTGCCGTCGGCGTCGATCGCCGTGACCTCGCCGTCGTGGGTTGGCCTGGGGCTCATCCGACGCTCCCTTCGAGCGAGATGGCGACCAGCTTCTGAGCCTCGACGGCGAATTCCATGGGCAGTTCCTGCAAGACGTCCTTGACGAAGCCGTTGACCAGAAGCTGGACGGCTTCCTCCTGACTGAGACCGCGTTGCATAGCGTAGAAAAGTTGATCCTCGGACAATCGGGTCGTCGTGGCCTCGTGCTCGAACTTGGACTGTCCGTTGCGGGCTTCGATGTAGGGCACGGTGTGGGCGGCGCAGTGCTTGCCGATCAGCAGGCTGTCGCACTGGGTGAAGTTCCGCGCGCCCTTGGCCTTCGGGTGGGCCGAGACCAGGCCGCGGTAGGTGTTGGACGACTTGCCGGCGCTGATGCCCTTGGAAATGATCCGCGAGCGGGTGTTGGCGCCCAGGTGGATCATCTTGGTGCCGGTG
>NZ_SCVD01000010.1 GCF_004297125.1 Phenylobacterium sp.
CATGATCTCGCGGTCGAACCGCTCCTCGGCATAGGCCGACACCACGCGCGGCAACAGCTTTTCGCGGGCGTACTGGCGCGCCGCGTCCCACACCATCCGCTCCTCTTCCGAGAGCCGCGACGACAGATCCAGGGGATCGTCCCAGCGGTAGGTCTTCTGGGGCGCGCCAGCGTCGAGCGGCATGGGAGGTCTCCATATAGTTTAGGTAACGACATTTTAGGCTTGAACTAAAATCGCCGTTGTCGCAAGGTCCCGTCGCAACGTCGGAGGAAAATCATGCGGATCGCGTGCGTGGGCGGTGGGCCGGCCGGGCTCTACTTCGCCATCTCGCTGAAGCTGCGGCGTCCCGAGCATGACATCGTGGTGCTGGAGCGGAACCGCGAGGGCGACACCTTCGGCTGGGGCGTCGTCTTCTCGGATCAGACCATGGAAAACCTGACCCGGAACGATCCGGTCAGCGCCAGCGCCATGCGCGCCGAGCTCGCGCACTGGGACGATATCGACATCCACGTCGACGACGGGCGGCACGACTCGAAGGTGACCTCGACCGGTCACGGCTTTATCGGCATCGGGCGCAAGCGGCTGCTTGAGATCCTGCAGGCCCGGGCCGTCGAGCTCGGTATCGAGCTTCGCTACGAGGCCGAGGTGGAGGCGGACGAAGCCCTGCTGGAGAGCTACGATCTCGTCATCGCGTCGGATGGCATCAACAGCAAGCTGCGCGAGCGCTTCGCCGAACACTTCGACTGCGACATCGAGGTGCGCCGGAACAAATTCGTCTGGCTGGGCACCCACCAGCGCTTCGACGCCTTCAACTTCATCTTCGTGAAGACCGAGCACGGCTGGATCTGGGCTCACGCCTACCAGTTCGACAAGGAGACGGCAACGTTCATCGTCGAGTGCTCGCCCGAGACCTTCGAGAGCTTCGGCTTCGAGGGGATGTCCCAGGAGGAGACCTGCCGCACGTGCGAGCGGATCTTCGAGAAGCACCTGGGTGGCCACGCCCTGATGACGAACGCCGGCCACCTGCGTGGCTCGGCGTGGCTCAACTTCCGCCGCATCCTCTGCGGGACGTGGCACTATCGGAACTGCATCCTCCTGGGCGACGCGGCCCACACGGCGCACTTCTCTATCGGCTCGGGAACCAAGCTGGCCTTCGAGGACGCCATCAAGCTGGCCCAGGTGCTCGACGACCCCGGCCTCACGCCCGAGGCGGCGCTCACCCAGTACCGCGAGGAGCGCCACCTGGAGGTGCTCAAGCTGCAGAGCGCGGCGCGCAATTCCACTGACTGGTTCGAGGACCTGGAGCGCTACCTGCAGTTCGAGCCGCCGCAGTTCGCCTACTCGCTGCTCACCCGCAGCCAGCGGGTGAGCCACGAGAACCTGCGGCTGCGCGATCCCCGGTGGATGGCCGACATCGAGCGCTGGTTCGCCGAGCGGGCGACCGGCGGTCCGGTCCAGTCGCCGACGCCGCCCATGTTCACGCCGCTGAGGCTGCGCGGCCTGGAGCTGAAGAACCGGATCGTGGTGTCGCCGATGGCCATGTACTCGGCCGTCGAGGGAACCCCAACCGAATTCCACATGGTGCACTACGGCGCCCGCGCACTGGGCGGTGCGGCTCTCGTCTACACCGAGATGACCTGCATCTCGCCGCAGGCGCGAATCACCCCCGGCTGCCCCGGCCTGTGGAACGACGAGCAGGAAGCCGCCTGGGCGCGCATCGTCGACTTCGTTCACGGGCACACCGAGGCCAAGGTCTGTGTCCAGCTCGGCCACAGCGGCGCGAAGGGCTCCACCCGGGTGGCCTGGGAGGGGATCGATGCGCCCCTGGCCGAGGGCGCTTGGCCGGTCGTGGGGCCGTCCGACGTGGCCTGGTCCGACGCCAATGCGGCGCCGTGGCCGATGACGTGCGTCGACATGGACGTGGTCCGCGACCAGTTCGTAGAGGCCACCCGTCGGGCGGCGCGCGCGGGCTTCGACATGCTCGAGCTCCATTGCGCCCACGGCTATCTGCTCTCGGGATTCATCAGCCCCACTCAGAACCGCCGCACCGACGAGTACGGAGGCTGCCTGGAGAACCGCCTGCGCTTCCCGCTGGAGGTTTTCCGCGCCATGCGCGCCGTCTGGCCGGAGGATCGACCGATGTCGGTCCGCATCTCGGCGCACGATTGGGTGGGCGACGCCGGGGTGACGCCCGCCGAGGCGGTGGAGATCAGCCGGGCCTTCGCAGAGGCGGGCGTCGACATCATCGACGTGTCGTCGGGCCAGGTCACCAAGGCCGAGCGTCCCGTTTACGGGCGGATGTTCCAGACCCCCTTCGCCGACAAGATCCGCAACGAGGTGGGTGTCGCCACCATGGCGGTGGGCAACATCTACGAGGTCGATCATGTGAACTCGATCCTCGTGGCCGGCCGCGCCGACCTCTGCGCCCTGGCGCGGCCGCACCAGATGGACCCGAACTGGACCCTGCGCGCGGCGGCCCAGCAGAAGATCGCCGACCCGCCGACCCCCGTGCAGTACCAGAGCGGCTACCGCCAGCTGGTCACCAACCTCGAGCGGGCGGGTCAGATGACCCTGCTGGTCTGATGGCGGACGCAGACAAGCCGCACGCCGTCGTCACCGGCGGGGGAAGTGGGATCGGCCTGGCGATCGCCCGGGAACTGTCGGCCATGGACTTCGCGGTGACCCTCATGGGCCGCGATCCTGATCGCCTGGCCCGGGCCTCCACCGAACTGCCGAACGCCCAGCTGGTCCCCTGCGACGTCACCGATCCGGAACGCGTCGGGGCGGCCTTCGCAGAGGCGGTCTCGGGCGCCGGGCCGGTGTCTGTCCTGGTGAACAATGCGGGCATCGTGCGGACCGCCCCCTTCGCGCGGCAGTCGGACGCGGACTGGGATGCGATGTGGCGCACCAACGTGCTGGGCGCTGTCCACTGCACCCGCCAGGTGTTGGCCCCCATGCGCGACCTAGCCGCCGGCCGGATCGTCAGCATCGCGAGCACCGCGTCGCTCAAGGGCTACGGCTACGTGTCCGCCTATGTGGCCAGCAAGCACGCCCTGCTCGGCTTGACGCGGGCGCTGGCCGTGGAGCTGGCGCAGACGAACATCACCGTGAATGCGATCTGTCCAGGCTACGCAGACACCGACATCATCCGCGACGCGGTCGAGACGATCGCGGAGAGGACGGGGCGGACCGAGGCCGACGCGCGCACAAGCTTCACCTCCAGCAACCCGCAGGGCCGACTGATCGATCCCATGGAAGTGGCGGGGACCGTCGCGTGGTTGGTGAGCCACGATGCGCGCTCGGTCACCGGCCAGGCCATCGTCGTGGCCGGCGGAGAAGTAATGTGACCCAGCCCTACATGATCGAGAAGCTCGGCGGCGCGCCGCACAGCAAGCAGTCGCTGCGCCTGTGGCTGCGACTCCTGAGCTGCTCCATGACCATCGAGAAGCGCGTGCGCGCCCGACTCGCGGTGGAGTTCGACACCACGCTGCCGCGCTTCGACGTCCTGGCCGCGCTCGACCGCAATCCCGACGGCCTGAAGATGAGCGAGCTGTCCGACTGGCTGCTCGTCTCCAAGGGCAACGTCACGGCCATCGTCGAGCGGTTGATCGGCGACGGGCTGGTGGAGCGGCTGGCCGACGGAGCCGACCGGCGGATCATCCGCGTCCGCCTGACCCCGAAGGGCAGGGAAGACTTCGCCGGCATGGCGCGGCAGCACGAGGCGTGGCTCGACCACGCGATGGGCGACCTGACCGACCAGGATTTCGAAACCCTCCTCGCGGGCCTCCAGCGCCTGCGACTGTCCATCGAGGAAAATCCCATATGACCGCCTTCGACCCGGCCACGTTCTCACCGCGGCATTTCAGGTGGACGTTCGAGGACGGCGTGGCCGTCGTGACCCTGAACCGCCCCGAGCGGAAGAATCCGCTCACCTTCGAGAGCTACGCCGAGCTGCGCGACACCTTCCGGGCCCTGGTCTATGCGCCGGCGGTCAAGGCCGTGGTGGCCACGGGCGAGGGCGGCAACTTCAGCTCCGGCGGTGACGTCTTCGAGATCATCGAGCCGCTCACCGAGATGGACATGACGGGCCTGCTGGCCTTCACGCGCATGACCGGCGACCTGGTCAAGGCGATGCGGGGCTGCCCGCAACCCGTGATCGCGGCGGTGGACGGGATCTGCGTCGGCGCCGGCGCCATCATGGCCATGGCCTCGGACCTGCGGATCGCCACGCCCCGCACCAAGACCGCGTTCCTGTTCACCCGGGTCGGCCTCGCCGGCTGCGACATGGGCGCCTGCGCCATCCTCCCCCGCCTCATCGGCCAGGGCCGCGCCAGCGACCTGCTGTTCTCGGGCCGGAACATGTCGGCCGACGAGGGCGAGCGCTGGGGCTTCTACAATCGCCTGGTGGAGCCCGAGACCGTGTTGTCCGAGGCCGTGGCCTGGGCGCGCACGCTCATCGCCGGCCCGACGTTCGCGCACGGCATCACCAAGACGCAGCTCAACACGGAGTGGAACGTGAGCCTGGAGACGGCCATCGAAATGGAAGCTCAGGCGCAGGCGATCTGCATGCAGACGAAGGACTTCCGGCGCGCCTTCGAGGCGTTTCGTGACAAGCGCCAGCCCGCGTTCCAGGGCGACTGAACATGGCGGACAAGACGTTCATCGACTGGCCGTTCTTCGACGACCGGCACGCTCTGTTGCATGAGGGGCTGTGGAACTGGAGCCAAGCGAACCTTGCCGGAACGCCCCACGCCGATGTGGAGGCGACTTGCCGCGATCTCGTGGCGCGTCTGGGTGAGGCCGGCTGGCTCGGCCTGTGTGTTCCGGCGGCCTATGGTGGGGCCAACCCGGGCCTCGACGTGCGCTCGCTGTGCCTGGCCCGTGAGACGCTGGCCTATCACGATGGCTTGGCGGATTTCAGCTTCGCGATGCAGGGGCTGGGTACGGGCGCGATCAGCCTGTTTGGGGCCGAGGCCATCAAGCGCGAGTGGCTGCCTCAGGTCGCCTCGGGCGCCGCGATTGCAGGCTTCGCGTTGTCGGAACGCGAGGCCGGCTCGGATGTCGCGGCGATGTCGACCCATGCCAAGAAGGTTGCCGGCGGCTATAGGATCTCGGGCGAGAAGACCTGGATTTCCAACGGCGCCATCGCCGACGTCCTGACGGTGTTCGCCCGTACGGGCGACGCACCGGGCGCCCGCGGCATCTCGGCCTTCGTTCTGCCGACCGACGTCCCCGGGTTCGAGGTCACCGAGCGGATCGACATCATCGCCCCGCATCCGCTGGTCAGTCTGCGCTTCAACGACTGCTTCGTACCCGATGACCATCTGATTGGAGCGTCGGGCGAGGGCTTCAAGATCGCGATGGCGACGCTGGATGTCTTCCGCTCCACCGTCGGGGCCGCGGCCCTGGGCTTCGCCCGCCGGGCGAACGACGAGGCGCTGCGACGCGCGTCCACGCGCAAGCTCTTCGGCGAGCCCCTGAGCGAGCTGCAGATGACGCAGGCGAGCCTCGCGGACATGGCGCTCTCGATCGACGCCAGCGCGCTGCTCGTCTACCGCGCCGCCTGGGCCAAGGACCGTGGCCAGCCGCGCGTCACTCGTGAGGCCGCGATGGCCAAGCTGCAGGCGACCGAGTCCGCCCAGCGGGTGATCGATGCGGCCCTCCAGCTGTTCGGCGGCCAGGGCGTCGTCAGCGGCGAGGCGGTCGAACGGCTCTATCGCGAAATCCGCGCCCTGCGCATCTACGAGGGCGCTACCGAAGTCCAGAAGGTGGTCATCGCGCGCCAGGCGCTGGCCGCCTTCGCCTGACATCTCGCGCACGAGAGGAACATCGATGCAGATCCTTCAGCCCTCGGGCTGGCCCCGGCCCAAGGGCTACGCCAACGGCGTCGCCGCCAGCGGACGGCTCGTCTTCGTCGCGGGCCAGATCGGATGGGACGCCGAGGGCCGCTTCCCGCCGGACTTCGCCGGTCAGTTCGAACAGACCCTGCACAACATCGTCGCCGTGCTGAAGGAGGCCGGCGCGGGGCCCGAGCACCTGGTCCGGCTCACCTGGTACATCACCGACAAGCCCGCCTATGTCCGCGACCAGCGGCGGGTGGGCGAGATCTATCGCAATGTAATGGGGCGCAACTTCCCGACCATGGCGGTCGTGATCGTGGCGGGCCTGGTCGAGGACGCCGCCCTGGTCGAGATCGAGGCCACGGCCGTCCTGCCCGGCGAGGCGGACGATGTGGCGTCCGCCTGAGAAGGTCCGCCACGCCCCGGACCCTGGCGCCTGGCCGACCGTCGAGGCCGCGGCCGGCTCGCGGCTGTTCTCGCCGCTGGCCTTCGGCGCGCTGCGCCTGGACCAACGGACCTGGGTGCCGGCGATGGTCCCCTGGCGCGCCTCGGACGAGGGTTTCGTCACAGACACCGTGGTCGAGTGGTATGAGCGCTTTGCCGCCGGCGGGCCGGCCGCGGTGGTGGTCGAGGCCACCGGCGTCCGCGACGTGGCGAGCGGCCCCCTGCTGCGGATCGGCGACGACCGCTTCCTTGCGGGCCTGGAGCGCCTGACGGCGGCTGTCCGCCGCGCGAGCGGTGGCCGGACGCGGCTGTTCATCCAGCTCATCGACTTCCTGACCATCCGCCGGCGGGTGGATCGGGAGACCTTCCTCACCCGCTTCCTGAAGATCACCGACCGGCATCGCGAGGCCCTGCAGGCGGATGCGGACGACGAAGCCGTGCGGGCGCTGATCCTGGGCCTGGACGACGGTGGGCTGGCGCGGATCCTCGATCCCCGCGAACTGGAAAGCCTGCGGATGGGCTACCGCGAGCGCGTCACCGACACCGAGCTCGCGCACATCGCCGACCTGCCGGCGCGGCTGCCGCCGCTGTTCGCCGCGGCGGCTCGAAGGGCGAAGGCGGCCGGCTTCGACGGCGTGGAGCTGCACTACGCTCACGCCTACACCCTGGCCTCCTTCCTTTCGGCCGGGAACACGCGCGCCGACGGCTATGGCGGCGATCTCCAGGGTCGGCTGCGCCTGCCGCTCGAGGTCTATGCCGCGGTCCGCGAGGCCGTGGGTCGTGACCATGTGGTGGGCTGCCGCTTCCTGGCCGACGAATGCATCGTGGACGGCACGGCCCTTCCCGAAGCCTGCCGGATCGGCGAGGCCTTTGCCCGCGCCGGCTTCGATTTCCTGTCGCTCTCGCGCGGGGGCAAGTTCGAGGACGCGCAGCCGCCCAAGGTGGGCGCGGCCGCCTATCCCTACACGGGCCCAAGCGGCTACGAGTGCATGCCGTCGTTCCTGTCCGACGAGCGCGGTCCCTTCGGGCGAAACGTGACCGCGGCGGAGGCGGTCCGGACGGCGGTCCGCGTGGCGGGGTTCGAGACGCCCATCGTCGTGGCCGGCGGCTTCCACGGGTTCGCCCAGGCCGAGGCGGCGCTCGAGGCCGGCGTGGCCGACGTGGTCGGCATGGCGCGCCAGGCGCTGGCCGATCCGGACTGGTGGCGCAAAGTGCGCGCCGGACGAGGCGACGCCGTACGGGTCTGCGGGTTCACCAACTACTGCGAGGCGCTGGACCAGAAGCACGCGCCCGTCACCTGCCAGCTGTGGGATCGGTCTCCGCGCAAGGCGGGCCGCCGTACGCCCGACGGCAAGCGCTGGATGACCGCGCCGCCGTGGGAGCCCGACGTGCCGTAGCTAAGGTTCGGTGGCGCCGGGCCCTGGGGGCGCCAGGGCGGCGACGTCGGTCGGGCTCAGGCCTGCTTCCCGCAGCACCTCCTCGGTGTGTTCGCCCAGACGCGGCGGGCGGCGGATCGGCGGGCGCTCGCCATCGAAGAGCACCGGGACGCCCGGGTGTCGGACGCGGCCCGTCTCGTCGTCGAGGACGGTGAAGAATCCCGTGGCGGCCAGGTGCGGGTCGTCGATCAGGTCCTCCAGTCCCTTCACCTCGGCGCAGGGCACTTCCAGCTCGCCGAGCAGCTTCAGCCACTCGGCCGTGGGGCGGGCCCTCAGGATCGCGGCCAGCGTTTCGTAGAGCTCCGCCACGTTGGCGGTCCGCGCGCTGATGTCCCGGAACCGAGGATCGTCCGCCAGTTCCGGCCTGCCCACGGCGCGGAACAGGCTGCGCCAGTGGCCATCCGTATAGGGCAGGGCGCAGATGTAGCCGTCGGCGGTGGCCTGGGGCCTGCGGTCGGGGGCCATCAGCCGCGGATAGGCGGCCGGCCCCTTGGGCGGGTCGAAATGGCGGCCGTAGAGGTGCTCGACGGCGGTGAAGGCGACCATCGACTCGAACATCGGCACCTCGACGACGGCGCCCTTGCCGGTGCGGTCGCGATGGTTCAGGGCGGCCAGGATCGCGATGACGCCGACGAGGCCGACCGTCTTGTCGGCGGCGGTGGTCGGGAGGTACTGCGGCTCGCCGAAGCGTTGGCCCATCAGATCCGCCAGCCCGCACAGTCCCTGGATGACGTCGTCGTAGGCCGGCCGGCCGCCGTAGGGGCCATCGGCCTGGAAGCCGTGCATGGTGGCGCACACCAGCCGCGGATTGCGCGCCAGCAGCGCCTCGGGCGACAGGCCGAGCGCGGCCATCTTCTGGGGCCGGTTGTTGTGCAGAAGGATGTCCGCACCATCCACGAGACGGAGCAGCGCCTCGCGGCCGGCTTCGGTCTTGAGGTCGAGCACCACGCTGCGCTTGTTGCGGTTCGCGCCCAGGAACATGGCGCCCATGCCGGGCTCGTGCTCGGGGCCGGTCCGCCGTGTCGAGTCCCCGGCCGGCGGCTCCACCTTCACCACGTCGGCGCCGAGGTCGGCCAGCCACTGGCCCGCATAGGGGGTCATCAGCACCGCGCCCAGCTCCAGGACGCGGACGCCGTTCAGGGGCGTCATCGGGATTGATCCTCCAGCGCGCTCGGCGCGGGATTCGCGACCGAGAGGCCATAATCGTCGAGTCGCAGCGCTGTGCAGGGCCTCCAGAGGTGGCGCATGTCGCGCACGCCGAGGTCGGAGAGGATCTGGGCGCCGATCCCGTAGTCGCGCAGCACGTTGTCGGTGTGGTCGGCCTGGGGCTGGCCGTAGCGCTCGGAGAGCCAGTGCGGGTTCGAGTCGCGGATGAACACCGCCACCGAGGCGCCGTCGTATTCCGAAAGCGCCTTCAGCGCCTTGGGGACGTATTCGCGGCGGGTCTCCACCGCGCCCAGCATGTCGGTGGCCAGGTCGACGCGGTGCATGCGCACGAGGGTGGGCCTGTCGGGTTCG
>NZ_SCVD01000011.1 GCF_004297125.1 Phenylobacterium sp.
CCACAGACGGAAGGAAAAGGATTTCGGCCTTGCCGCCGCGCGCGTTCAGGAGGTCGACGAACTTTCGACACTCCTGAGCATGCCGCGACCAGGTCGGCGACTTGTCGGTGTTGTCGCCGAAGACGAACTGAATGGGGATCCGCGTAAGCTTCCGGAACGCCTCGGGCGACACCATCACGGGGCCAAAGCGGTCAGGGGGCTTTGCCCCGGCGAAATCCGTCGAGAAGACGTAGCCTGGATTCTCGTACGCCACGATCGCCTTGACGTTGTCGCCCTTGAGCGCCGTCAGCGGCGCGCGAAGGGCTACATCGCCGCCCTCTAACCCTCAGCGGGCGCGAACGGCGCGGCGTCGCCCTGTTGGGGGCGTGGCGTCGGGTCGCCCGCGATCCGCTTTCCAGGGCGCAGGGCGGGCGTGGAGAGAATGGCGACCGCCCCGACCAGGGAGATGGCTCCCATGCCGTAGAAGCCGCTGCTGAAACTGCCCGTCGCGTCGCTCAGCACGCCGAACAGGAAGGGCGTGGAATAGCCCGCGAAGTTGCCGAGGGTGGTGATCAGGGCGAAGCCGGCCGCGGCCGCGGCGCCCATCACGAAGGTGCCCGGCAGCGAGAAGATGGTCGCGGAGGCGACCACGAACCCGCAGTGGGCAAGCACCAGCCCCGACAGGGCCAGATAGGCGTTGCCGCTGAACGTGCCGGCGATGCAGAGCCCCACGGCGGAGGCCAGGAAGCCGCAGGTGGCGTGCCAGCGCCGTTCGCGGGTCTTGTCCGAATGACGCGCATTCACGATCAGCACGACGCACGGGATCACCGCCAGGCCGGCCGCGATCAGGCCGGTGTTGAACACCGTCGTGCCCCCCACCTTCTGGATGATCGTCGGCAGCCAGAACTGGATGCCGTAGAGCGTCGAAAGGTTGCAGAAGTTGGCGAGGACGATGCACCAGATGTTAGGGTTGCGGAAAGCATCGGCGAAGCGATGACCGATGCCGGCGTCGGTTTGCGTCTGCTTTTCCGCGGCCAGGTCGGCGATGACGAGGGCCTTCTGCTCAGGGCTGAGCCAGCCCGCCTCCGCGGGACCGTTGCGCAACACGATGAACACGATGACGCCCAGTATCGACGCCGGCAGGCCTTCGATCACGAAGACCCATTGCCAGCCCGCCAGCCCGAGCCACCCGTCCATGAAGCTCATGATCGTGCCGGACAAGGGGCTGCCGATGATCGAGGCGAAGCTGCTGCCCAGCACCATCACGGAGATCGCCTGGGCGCGCAGGTGCTGGGGGAACCAGTAGGTCATGAAGAGCAGGGCGCCGGGATAGAAGCCCGCTTCCGCGACGCCGAGGATAAAGCGGACGCCATAAAAATGGATCGGCGTCTGCACGAGGGCGGTCGCCGCCGACAGGATCCCCCAGACGATCATGATCCGCGCCAGCCACAGCCGGGCGCCGACGCGATGCAGGATCATGTTGCTGGGGATCTCGACCAGACAATAGCCGATGAAGAAGATGCCGGCGCCAAAGCCGTACATCGCCGCGGTCAGACCGATCGCCTCGCCCATCTGCAGCTTGGCGAAGGCCACGTTGACGCGATCGAGGCTGGCCATCGTGTAGCCGACCAGCAGCAGTGGCAGGATCTTCCAGGCAATCAGATTGTAAGCCCGCCAACGCGCCTCGTCGGTCACGCTCGCCCTGCCGATCAAGTTCATGACTCTCCCCCGAGACTGCCGCCGCCGATTGTCTTCGTGGCTTGCGCTGCGTCGGCGCCAGGATGCTGTTCCCCCCCGCGCATTCAAGCATCCGCAGAGCATTATTCCGACTGGCGAAATCTCGCCGCCTACTCGAAGCGTAGGCTGATCGCGCCGGCGACGCCGAAGTGGCTGCGCAACGAGGGAAGTTCAGCTTTCCGCGTCCCGAAACTTTCGCTCCCCGAAAAGCTGCAACTCGGCGCTTTCGCCGTGACGGCAGCGTCGATCAGGATGACGCCAGCCGCAAAAGCACGGCGGGGGGAGCGAAATGGCCGCAACAGGGCCGGCGACTGCAGACGGGGGATACGCGGGATGAGCGCCCCAGCACGCCAAGCATCCGGCGGATGGCGCTACAAGGAGCCTCCGCTGACCGATCTCGACGCCGGGGCCGAGACCTGGATCGCGCGCGGCGCGAACTTCGTGGCGGGAGGACGAGCATCTCGAGATGGCGAGCCCATCGGTGCTGGTGGTTCCGCCGACCGTCATCGACACCAGCCGCAATGTCGGCGAACAGCCTGGGCGACTGATCGACGTCTTCGCGCCGCCGCGGGTCGATTTCTCCCAGCGAGATGGCCTGGTCGCCAACGCGGCCGACTATCCGATGCCAGGACCATGAGACTCTAGATCGATCTCTCCGTCCGACGACGTAGGAGAAGAGTCGATATCTGCACTGAACAATAGACGGCGACGGCGTCACTCGCCCTGGCGCGGTGTCAATAAAAGGGGAGGGCTAGACATGGCAGCCAACAGGCCAATACTTGTACTTTGTAGATCCAGCGCGCCACTCGCACTGGTCTGGATGATGCAGAGCGCGCCGGCGATGGCGCAGGACTCATCGCCGAGACCGGTGACGACAGGCTCCGCGGACGCTGGCGTCGCGTCCATCGAAGAGGTGATTGTCACGGGGTCCCGGCTTGGCCGTTCCGGGTACGACGCTCCGACGCCCGTGAACGTGGTTGGCCAGGATCGCATGGAGCGCCTCGCCGTCACCAATGTTGGCGATGCGCTCAACCAGATCCCTTCATTCCGCCCCATCACCTCGCCGGCCACAAACAACTTCCGGGTCTCCGCCAATATCGGGGCCCGATCGCTGGATCTTCGCGGCCTTGGCGCCACCCGCACCCTGACCCTCATCGATGGGCGCCGCTTCGTGGCCGCCGGCGATAATGGAACCGTCGACCTCAACAGCATCCCCTCGATCATGGTGCAGCGGTCCGAAGTCGTCACCGGCGGCGCGTCGGCCGCCTATGGCGCGAACGCAGTCGCCGGCGTGGTCAACCTGATCCTCAACAACAGGTTCGACGGCATCAAGGTCGAAGCCTCCACCGGGGTCACCCGGCAGGGCGACGGCAGGAACTACTATGCGGCCGGGACCGCCGGGACCGACTTCGCGGGCGGTCGCGGCCATGTCGTCTTCGGCGGCGAGTATTCCAAGGAAGACGGTCTCGGCCAGTGCGAGACCCGAGACTGGTGCGCCAAGTACACAAACTACCTGGTCAACCCGGGCTACAGCGCGGCGACGCGGACCAGCACCAATGGCCTGCCGGCCACCCTCGTCCTCGACAACATCATGTTCGTCTACAACGAGAACGGGATCCTCACCGGCGCGACCAAGCCCAACGGTTCCGGCGGAACGATCACCCTGGGCCAGCAACTCCTCAACACCGGCGCCACCTCCCTGCCGGCCGTCCTGCGCGGCAAGCAGTTCGACGCGAACGGCGACCTCGTCCCCTACACCTTCGGAAATCTGCTGAGCGGCCTGTTCGCGCAGGGTCGCGACCCGACCCAGCCCTACCTGATCGGCCAGGCGCCGGCGCCTCTGGTGGTGCCGACCAAGCATTTCTCGACCATGGCGCACGCCGACTACGACGTGAGCGACTCGATCACCGCCTCGGCGGAATTCATCTATTCCCGCGCCCAGGGATCGGTGCAGTCGACGGTCCCGCTGGACGGGCCGGCGACGATCGACATCAACAATCCCTACCTCTCGGCCGCGACCCGCGCCACGGTGCTGGCGGCGGACCCCGCGATCACCAAGCTGCTGGTCAACCACGGCGCCTGGGCGCTCGGCGCCTCCACGATCGCGAACAGCACGCTCGACACCTACCGCGCCGCACTGGGCCTCAAGGGAGAGCTAGGCGCCGGTTGGAGCTGGGACGCGTCGTACACCTATGGCCGAGTCCACAGCGACGTGGTCGACAAGCGGGTCCGCCTGAAGGAATGGAACAACGCCATCGACGCCGTGCGGGCGCCGGCGGGCCTGCCCGGCATCGCCGCCGGCACGATCATCTGCCGCACGACGCTGACCAATCCGACCAATGGCTGTATCCCGATCAACCTGTTCGGGTTCGGACAGATCAGCCCGGCGGCGGACGCCCGCTACAATGTGACCGAGACCCAGACGCGCACCTACAAGCAGCAGGCGCTGGCGGCCAACCTGCGCGGTTCGCCGTTCAGCACCTGGGCGGGCGAAGTCAAGGTGGCCATTGGCGCGGAATGGCGACGGGACACGGCCGTGGGCGGCGTCGACGCCAACACGCTGGCCGGCGCCTATATCGCGCCCGCGACCACGCCGCTCCCGTTCACCAAGACCACGGTGACCGAGGGATACCTGGAGGTCGGCGTCCCCCTCCTGAAGGACTCGCCGCTCGGCGAGGCGCTGGACGTCGATGGCGCGGTCCGGCGGACGCACTACAATCCGTTCGGCAACGCCACGACCTGGAAGGTGGGCGGCGTCTACACCCCGGTCTCCGACATCGCCTTCCGGGTCACGCGCTCGCGCGACATCCGGGCGCCCACGGCCCAGGAATCGAGCCCGAACGCAACAACCACGAACCTGCCGCAGCCCGACCCGTTCATCGGGTCCACGACCCTTCAGCTGACGCTGACCGGCGGCAACCCGGACCTGGAGCTCGAGCGCGGCGACACCTTTACAGCCGGCGTCGTGCTGCGGCCGAGCTTCATTCCCCGGTTCAACCTCTCGGTCGACTACTACGACATCAAGGTAAAGGGCGCGATCGACACCTTGAGCAGCACCGCGATCGCCAACGCCTGCAAACAGCAGCAACTGCTCTGCAACCTGATCCTGTTCAACCCAAACGGGTCGATCAACACGGTCTTCTCCACCTTCCAGAACCTGAGCCGGCTGCACGCCGAGGGTTATGAGCTCGTTGCGGACTATCGCTTGCCGGCCTTCGGCGGCGATTTCGACATCCAGGTGAATGGCAACTATGTCGTCGATCTGTCGACGATCGGCGGGACGGGGCTCGTCTCGCAGTTGGACGGCGTCACCGGCAACACCGGCACGATCCAGAACATCCAAGGTGTCCCGCGCTGGCGAGGCGACGTCGTGGTGACCTATTCGCAGCCGCGGTGGTCCGTCACCGCCCACGGTCGCTACATCCCCAGATCGATCCTCGATCCGACCAAGATCGGCCCCAGCCAGGCCGGCTACAATATCAACGACCCCAACAGCGTGAACATCAACCACGTCGATGCGCGGCTCTATATCGACCTATCGGCCCGGATCAGGTTCCCCGACGCCACTGGCGCAGACCGGTATGAGATCTTCGGCAGCATCAACAATCTGTTCGACAAGGGAGAACCCAAGCAGCTCAGGCTGTTCGGCAACGGTCTCTACTACGATCCCTTCGGCCAAAGCTTCAAGGTGGGCGCGAGGGCGCGGTTCTAGGAGCTGTAGACCCTTAGGATTGCGGCGGTTCCGAAGCGTGATTCGAGACTGCCTTTTTGGCGCAGCCGTGGGCGTGGCGGATCGCCTGGCGCGATCGACGACCGGGCGGGCGCCGGGACCGCCAAGGGCCGCGCTCGGAACAGGCTCCGCGCGATCGTGTCGGCGGCGCCGCACCGCCCGGCGAAGCGCCAAGCTGAGCCGGAACGGAGCGTGGCGCGGGGGCCCGTGGGCGATTAGGTTCCGCGTCGCATGGATTTCCTCGACGTTCCCGGCGCCTCGGGCGCCCAGTATCGCTTCCGGCGGGCCACCATGGCGGAGCTGCCCATGACGGCCGGCAACGTGATCGCCGTGGTCGGCGTCCCGGCGAAGCGGCGCTTCCTGCTCTGCGGCGCTGCGCGAAGCCTGAACCGCGCCGCGCCGCAGATCGAAGCGGCGCTGCGCGAGGCCCGCAAGGCCCAGGTCTACATCCGGCTGAACATAGCCCGCGCCGTCCGCGAGGCCGAACACGCCGACATCGTGGCGGCGGTCTGTCCCGAGGCCGAGCTGCCCGACCTCGGCTGATCCAATCGCGAGATGACGGCGACCGTCAACGCGAGTTGGCGGCGGGCGCCCGCCCGACGACAGCCGCACCTGGAGACCGGGCTCAGTTCTTCGGCGGGCCGGGCGGCGTCGGAGCCGGGGTGACCATCGCCCGGTCCGCGGGAACCGCCGAAGGCGACCCTCCGATCCTGGCGCGGAGAGCTTCGAAGGCGGGCTTTGAGCTTGCATTCCGACTCGTGAAGGCGTGGCCGTGGCGCCGCACCGACGACATATCGGCGTTGTCTCAGGCGCCTTTGCCTTGGAACGCGGGTTGTCCTCTCGTTGAGTTGTCGTGTGCGGACGCTCCCAAAGAAGCGTCGTTGGGAAGGAACAATCGAATGAAGCGGACTCTATTGGCCGGCGCGAGCGCGTTCGCGGCGGGCGCAGGCCTTTTTGGGGCGCCAGGCGCGGCGCTGGCGCAGGCGACCCAAGGCGCCATGGTCGACGAGATCGTCGTGACCGCCCAGATGCGGGAGCAGAGCCTGCAGGATGTCCCCGTGGTGGTCACCTCGGTAAACGCCCAGCAGCTCCAGGACGCCGGCGTACGAGACATCAAGGACCTCACCATCGTCGCGCCGGGGCTCACCGTGACCTCCACCAGCAGCTCGGCGATCACCACCGCCCGCATCCGCGGCATCGGCACTGTTGGCGACAATCCCGGCCTGGAGTCGTCGGTGGGTGTCGTCATCGACGGGGTCTACCGTCCGCGCAACGGCGTCGCCTTCAGCGACCTGGGCGAGACCGAGCGCATCGAGGTGCTGAAGGGCCCGCAGGGCACGCTGTTCGGCAAGAACACCACCGCGGGCGTGATCAACATCATGACCAAGCGGCCCTCGTTCAACGTCTCGGCGACGTCGGAGGTGCAGGTCACCAACTACGACGGCTTCGGCGCCTCGGGCTCGCTCAACGGCCCACTGATCGACGACCTGCTGGCCGCTCGAGTCTATGTCGCCGCCCGCGAGCGTGACGGCTATTACAAGACCGCCGGCCCGGACAACAACGACCAGGACTTCTACACCGGCCGGGCGCAGTTCCTGCTGACGCCCACGCCCGACCTCGATCTGAACGTGTCGGTGGACTATACCAAGCGCGACGAGCGCTGCTGCGGCGCGGTGCAGATCCGGAACGGAGCCACCCAGGCGATCATCCAGGCCCTGGCGCCCGGAGGCCTGGCGAACCCGCCGGATCCGGACGAGTTCCGCGACTACAGCAACCGCAGTTTCCTGAAGACCGTGGTCGACACCGGGTGGGCGGCGGAAGCCAACTGGACGACCCCATGGCTGGGCGGCGCCAAGCTGACCGCCATCACCGCCCTGCGCCACTGGAAGCAGACCGGTGGCGCCGACGTCGACTGGACCTCCGCCGACATCCTCTATTCCCCGACGCTGCGCGATAGCTCCAACCCCGGCTCCAGCAAATTCCAGACCTTCAGCCAGGAGGTCCGGCTGGCCGGCGCCACCGACAAGCTGAACTGGCTGGTGGGGGCGTTCTACACGCGCGAGGACCTGGACCTCCACGTGAGGACGGTGACGTACGGCCGGCAGTACGAGCAGTACGTGAACGCCTTGTTCTCCAACACGCTCTCGACGGTGTTCACCGGCCGCCCGCTGGGGACCACATTTGTCGCCGGCCAGGGCCAGGACGACCTCTACAGCCAGCGTGAGGAAGGCTTCTCGATCTTCACCAACAACAGCTACCAGGTCACCGATGCGCTCGAGTTGACCGTGGGTCTCCGCTACACCTGGGAAGACAAGGACCTCGACACTTTCTGGAGCAACACCGACGGCGGCTCCGGCTGCGCCTTGGCGCTGGCCCGGGCCTCCGTTCGGGGCGGCCAGGTGCCGACCTCGCTGATCCGCGCCGACGGCACTCTGGCCGCCGGCCCCTATCAAGTGCTCTGCGCCTCTTCCAACAGCCCCGCCTTCGGGCGCATCGGTACGAACGAGCAGCACCTCAGCGAGAAGAAGCTGACCGGCACGGCGAAGATCGCCTACCGGTTCTCGCCCGAGCTGATGACCTATGCGTCCTACGCGCGGGGCTACAAGGCCGGCGGCTTCAACCTCGACCGGATCGCCACGACCAATCAGACCGTCGCGGGCCAGCCGACCGCGCCCGTGCTGGACACCAGCTTCGCGCCGGAAAAGGTCGACTCCTATGAGGTGGGCGCGAAGAGCACGCTGCTGGACCGCAAGCTGCTGCTGAACGCCACGGTGTTCTACCAGAAGTACGGGGACTTCCAGCTCAACGCCTTCAATGGCCTAGTCTTCTCGGTGGCCTCGGTGCCGAAGGTGATCTCCAAGGGCGTCGACCTGGACTTCATCTGGTTGAGCCCCGTGGAAGGCCTGACCTTCAACGGCGGCGTCACCTACGCGGAGACCTACTATCCGAAGAGCAATCCGCTGTTCCTGGGCGGCAACCTGCCGGGCTCCCGGCTCTCTCTGGCTCCGCTCTGGTCCGGTTCGCTGGGGATCACCTACGAGCACAAGATCGGCGACGACCTGATCGGCCGCTTCGCGGTCAATTCGAAGAGCGTGTCGGGCTACAACACCGGCTCCGACCTGGATCCCGTGAAGAACCAGCCGGCCTTCACCCTGGTCAACGCCCGGGTGGGCCTCGCGTCGGCCGACAAGCGCTGGGCTGTGGAGGCGTTCGCCCAGAATCTGTTCGACGATGTCTACTATCAGGTGGGCTTCAACGCGGTCCTGCAGTCGGGGTCGTACGACGCCTTCCTGGGCCAGCCGCGCACCTACGGCGTCGCCCTTCGCTACACCTACTGACCGGCCCGACCAGCGACCCGTTCCCGGCTTCACTTGCCGGGAGCGGGCGCTGCACTCGGACATCGGCCCTGCTGCCTCGGCTCGCCATCAGCGCGGAGCGACGCAAGGGAGGGGTAGAGCGTTGGCGCGGCCTGGACCGTGAAGCAGGATAGGCGGGGCCCGACGGCGATAGCGAGGATTGTTCGTGGCGCCCGTCAGACGGCGTTGATGGGAATCTTCAGGTAGCGGACGCCGTTGTCCTCCGGCTCCGGGAGGCGCCCGGCGCGCATGTTGACCTGCACGGAGGGTAGGATGAGCCGCGGCATATCGAGCGTACGGTCCCGGGCCTCGCGCAGGGCCACGAACTCGACCTCCCCGACTCCCGCATGCACATGGATGTTGGTCCGCCGTTCGTCGCCGATGGTCGTTTCCCACGCGAAGGTGTCGCGACCAGGCGCCTTGTAGTCGTGACACAGGAAGACGCGCGTCGCGTCCGGCAGGGTCAGGAGGCGCTGGATCGAGCGAAAGAGGGTGGCCGCGTCGCCGCCAGGGAAATCGCATCGTGCGGTCCCATAGTCGGGCATGAACAGGGTGTCGCCGACGAAGGCGGCGTCGCCGATGACATAGGCCATGCAGGCCGGCGTGTGGCCGGGGACGCGCAGGGCTATGGCCTGCAGCCCGCCGACCGCGAAACGCTCGCCGTCCTTGAACAGGTGGTCGAACTGGCGCCCGTCGCGCGGGAAGTCGGCCCCGGCGTTGAACAGCGCCCCGAAGGTGTCCTGGACCCGTACGATCCTGTCGCCGATCGCGAGCCGACCGCCAAGGGCGGCCTGCAGGTAGGGCGCGGCCGAGAGGTGATCGGCATGGGCGTGGGTTTCCAGCTGCCAGGCCACTTCCAGCCCTTCCGCCCGGACGTAGGCGATCAGGGCGTCGGCCGAGCCGTGTGACGTGCGGCCCGCGGCCGGATCGTAGTCGAGCACGCTGTCGATGATGGCGCAGGCCTTGGAGGCCGGGTCGCGCACCACATAGCTGACGGTGAAGGTCGCTTCATCGAAGAAGGCCCGTACATCTGGCTGCTGGGATGGCGCGCTGCGCGCGCCCTCGACGAGGGTGCGCGCCACCTCTGCGGCCACATCGGCGGAGGCGGTCGGATCACGCATCGTGGAAACTCATCGGTTGCATCGCCTTGTGGAAATATATATGCGAATATATGCAGATACAAGCTCGATCGGTGATCGCCCACCATGTCCGTGTTCATGATCGTCTCGGCCCTGGCGAGCGGCGCCCTGGTCGGCGCCCTCCTTGGGCTGTTCGGCGGTGGCGGATCGGTGCTCGCGACGCCCCTGCTGCTCTACGTCGTGGGGATCCGGGATCCGCACGTGGCGATCGGCACCTCGGCCGCCGCGGTGGCGGTCAATGCGGCGATCAGCCTGATGGGTCACGCGCGGGGCGGGCGGGTGAAGTGGCCCTGCGCGACCGTCTTCGCCGGTGCGGGCCTGATCGGCTCCTTCGCGGGCTCCGGCTTGGCGAAAGCCGTCGAGGGCCAGCGACTGCTGTTGTTCTTCGCGGTCGCCATGGCGGCCATCGCGCTCTCCATGCTTCGTCGCCCGAAGTCGGCTGGCGATCCCGATGTCCACATCACCCTGCCGCTGATGATGAAGCTCGCGCCGCTGGGCGTCCTGACCGGGCTGGCGGCGGGCTTCTTCGGGATCGGAGGCGGGTTCCTGATCGTCCCGGGCCTGATGGCGGCCACCGGCATGACCCTGGCCAACGCGGCGGCCTCCTCCCTGCTGTCGGTGTCGGTGTTTGGCGCCGCGACCTCGCTGAACTACGCCCTGACCGGCCAAGTGAACTGGCCGGTGGCGGCCCTCTTCATCCTGGGCGGCCTCGGCGGGGGAGCGCTCGGCGTGCGCGCGGCCGGCCTGCTGGCCGGGCGCGTCGTGCTGGCGCGACGCCTGTTCGCCGGGCTGGTCCTGCTGGTCGCCGCTTATGTCGCCTGGCGGGCCGTGGGCTCATAGCCGGCCGGAGACGTCCAGGATGGTCGTACACAGCGCCAGCGGCGCGGGGCGGTGGCTGACGATCACCACGCCCTGGCCGGTGCGGAGCAGACGCCGGTCCAGGGCCGCCACCAGCGCGGCCTCGGTGCGGGGGTCAAGGCCCTCGGTCGGCTCGTCCAGGAGGAGCCAGGGCGCATCCCGCAGATAGGTGCGGGCGAGCGACAGTCGCCGCCGCTCGCCGCCGGACAGCACCTCGCCCCCGTCGCCGATCCACGTCGCCAGGCCATGGGAAAGGCGCCGCACGCGGGCGTCCAGCTGCGCGTCGGCCAAGGCGTCCCAGAGGGCGGCGTCATCCGCCGCCGGCGCGGCCAGGCGAAGGTTTTCCGCCACCGTGCCGGTGACCAGGCGCGCGTCCTGCGGTGCATAGGCGAACAGGGACCGCGCCCAGCCGAGCGGTGCGCTCTCGAGGGGGGTCGCTGCGATCGAGATCCGAACGGCGGGCGCAGCGCGAAGGCCGACCAGCGCTTCGAGCGTGCGGGTCTTCCCGCAGCCGGAAGGACCGGCGAGGCCAAGCCTGGCGCCGGGCTCGAGCCGCCGGCCGTCGATCTCCAGGGCGGCGTCCGACGGCGGGTCCGTCTCGTCCGGGCCCGGGTCGACCAGCACCGCATCCAGCCGGGTCACCGCCTCGCGATAGGCCCCGCGCTGTTGCGCCGCCCGCAGCAGGCCGGCGACGCCCTCCGTCCCGGCGAGCGCGGCGAGCACCGCCAATGCGGCCAGCGGCAGGGGCGCCGCCGAGACCAGGAGCGCCACCGCGACGAGCGTCGCCGCGCCCAGGCCCGCCTGGAGGAGGTTGAGTACGGCTTCAGCGTCGCTGCGCTTCAGGGTCGCCCTGCCGAGCGCGGTGTCGTGGGCCATGAGCGCTTCGATGGCCCGTGGGGTCAGGTCGAAGCTCCGCAGCTCCGGGGCGGCGGCGAGATAGGCGCCCAAGCCATCCTTCAGGCGGCCCGCGGCGCGAAGCTGGTCGCGGCCGGCGTCGGCGGTGAGGCGTGCGGCGAGCCGGCGGCCGGCCAGGATCTGCGCCGCCAGGCCCAGCAGGAACGCGAGCACGCCCCAGGGCGAGGCCAGGGCGATGACGGCGCCCGCCGCGCCCGCCCCGGCGGCTGCGGCCCAGGGCGCCGAGCGCCGCACGAACTCCGTCTCCAGGACATTGACGTCCTGCACCAGACGGGCGGCCGCCTCGCCGGACGAAAGCGCCAGTGAGATCGTCGGAGGAGCCGCCGCAAGCCCCGCGAACAGGGCCGGGCGCAGGGCCGCCAGGGCCTGGAAGGCGGCCCGGTGGCTGAACAGCCGCTCGCCGTAGCGTCCGGCGGTGCGCACGATCGCCAGGCCGCGCAGTCCGGCGCTCGGCAGCAGGTAGTTGAATGCCCAGACGGCGGCTGGGCCGGCCGCGCCCGCCAGCGCGGCGCCGGCGAGGAACCAACCCGAGAGCCCCAGCAGCAGGGTCGTGGCCGCGGCGGTCGCCGCGCCGCAGGCGGCGGCGATCCAGAGGTCGCCGCGGCGCCGCCGGACCTGACCTGCCAGGAAATCGCCGATCGGGGAGGGGGCGCTCATGGCAGTCTCACCACATGGTCGGCGGCGGCGGCGAGGGCCTCGGAATGGGTGG
Organism: Phenylobacterium sp.; assembly: GCF_004297125.1. Lineage (GTDB taxonomy): Bacteria > Pseudomonadota > Alphaproteobacteria > Caulobacterales > Caulobacteraceae > Phenylobacterium. The sequence goes on from NZ_SCVD01000011.1 coordinate 12,424, forward strand.
CGACGATCACCGTGCGGCCGTGGGCGGCCTGGCGGATGATGGCGATGATTTCACCCTCGGCCACAGGGTCGAGATCCGCGGTCGGCTCGTCGAGCAGGAGCAGCGGCGCGGGCTTGAGGAGGGCCCGCGCGAGGGCGAGGCGGCGGCGCTCGCCGCCCGAAAGCCCCGACCCGCGCTCGTCCAGGCGAAGGTCCGCGCCGGCCTCGCGCCGGGCCAGCGCCGGCCCGAGCCCCACCAGGTCGGCCATCGCCAGCGCCGCCTCGGGTGACACTCCGGGCGCGGCGGCCATGAGGTTGTCGATCAGCGAGCCCGGCAGGAAGGCTGGCGCCTGGCCCGCCCAGGCGGACAGGCTGGCGAACCCGCCGGTGTCGGCGAGGCGCAGGCCGCCGACCTCCACGGATCCGGTTTCCAGGGGGGTCAGGCCGAGGATTGCGGCCAGCACTGACGACTTTCCCGATCCGGTCGGCCCGACGATGGCGGTGACCCGTCCGGCGGGCGCTGTGGCGTCCAGCGGGCCGACGACGAGATCGCCGAAGCGCAGGCTGAGGTTGCGAAGCCGGACGTCCGGCGCGGCGTCCGCGGGCAGCGCCAAGGCCAGCGCGGCTGGGGGTGGTGGGATGGCGAGCATGGGTCGCAGGCGCTCGGCGGCGGCTTCGCCGAGCTGCTTCTCGTGATAGGCGCCGGCCAGCCTCCGCATCGGCGCGTAGAACTCCGGCGCCAGGGCCAGGGCGAAGAAGGCGTGCCGGAAGTCCAGGGTCTCCGGGACCTTGAACGGCAGCAGCCCCAGCAGCGAGAAGCCGCAGTAGACGGCGACCAGCGCGACCGCCAGAGCGGCGAAGAACTCCAGCCCGGCCGTCGAGATGAAGGCGATCCGCAGCACGCCCAGCGTCCGCCGGCTGACCTCTTCCGCCGCTTGGGCGACGCGGGCTGTCTCCTGCCCCTGCGCCTGGAACGCCAGAACGACAGGCAGCGCCCGGACCCGGTCGACGAAATGGCCGGAGAGCTGCGCCAGGGCCTCGAACTGGCGGGTGGCCGCCGCCGCGGCCGCGCCGCCGGCTAGCGCCATGATCGCCGCGAACGGGACCAGGGTGGCCAGCAGGATGGCGGCGCTCACCGGACTGGCCAGGGCCACGGCGCCGGCGATCAGCAGCGGGCCGAGCCGGGCCTCCAGCGCGGCGGGCTGGAACTGGGTGAAGTAGCCGTCAACCGCGTCGATCTCGTCGACGACGGTCGCGGTCGCCTCGCCCAGGGACGCCCCATCGCCGCGGCGGCGGCCAAGGACCGCACCCAGGGCCTCGCGCCTCAGCCCCGCCTTGACCCTCAACGCATGGCGCGCGGCCAGGCGGGCGATCGCCCAGGACGCCGTCGCGCGCACGGCCAGGGCCGCGCCGAGGCCCACGAGTCCGGGCAGGGCGGCGCGCCCGGTCAGCACCCAGGTCAGGCAGAAGGCGAAGGCCGCTGCGCCGGCGGCGTTGATCGAGGTCAAGGCGAGAAGGGGACCAGTGGGCGCATGAGCCGCCCGTCCACGGAGCGCAAGGAACCTCCTGTTGGCGGCGGTGTCGGCGGCGCTCATCGGATCATAAATGCATAATTGCGCATCTTAGAAGATACAGATATTGCGGCGCCGTCGTCGCGGGTGTTCACTGCGGTGAAACTAGGAACCTCGGTCATGACCATGGATGTCGTCGAACTCTCCAGGCTGCAGTTCGCCCTGACGGCCATGTACCACTTTCTCTTCGTGCCGCTGACGTTGGGCCTGTCGTTCCTGCTGGTCATCATGGAGAGCATCTATGTGATGACCGGCCGCCCGATCTGGCGGACCATCACCCGCTTCTGGGCGACCATCTTCGGCATCAACTTCGTCCTGGGGGTCGCGACCGGCCTTACCATGGAGTTCGAATTCGGGACCAACTGGTCCTACTACTCGCACTACGTGGGCGACATCTTCGGCGCGCCTCTGGCCATCGAGGGCCTGATGGCCTTCTTCCTGGAAGCCACCTTCGTTGGCCTGATGTTCTTCGGCTGGGAAAAGCTCTCCCGACAGGCGCACCTCTTCGTCACTTTCATGGTCGCGCTCGGGTCGAACCTGTCGGCTCTGTGGATACTGATCGCGAACGGCTGGATGCAGAATCCGGTCGGCGCGGCGTTCAATCCCGACACCATGCGCATGGAGGTGACCAGCTTCCGCGACGTGCTGTTCAACCCGGTGGCCCAGGCGAAGTTCGTTCATACGGTGAGCGCGGGGTACGTCACGGCCTCCGTCTTCGTGCTGGGGATCTCGGCGATCATGCTGCTTGGCGGCAAGTGGCCACGGGTGGCCAAGCGGTCCTTCGCCGTGGCCGCGTCCTTCGGCCTGGCCGCATCCCTCTCGGTCGTCGTGCTGGGCGACGAGAGCGGCTACGCCCTCACCGACAACCAGAAAATGAAGCTCGCGGCGCTGGAAGCCATGTGGGAGACCGAGCCCGCCCCCGCCGGACTGGCGGCCTTCGGCATCCCTAGCCTGGCCGACCGCAAGACCTACGCCGAGGTGAAGATCCCCTATGTGCTCGGGCTGATCGCCACCCGCAGCATCGACAAGCCGGTCTCCGGCATCTTCGAACTGGTGGCCGTCGCCGAGACCCGGGTCGAGAACGGGATCAAGGCCTATGACGCGCTGGAGCGCCTCAAGGCCTCGCCCCAGGACCTGGTGGCGCGCGCCGACTTCGAGCTCAGCCGCAAGGACCTGGGCTACGGCCTGCTGTTGAAGCGCTATGTCGCCGACCCGCGCACCGCCGACCGGGCGACCATCCAGAAGGCGGCCTGGGACACCGTGCCGAACGTGCCGGTGATGTTCTGGGTGTTCCGGATCATGGCCGGAATCGGTTTCCTGCAGATCGCAGTCTTCGCAGCGGCCTTCGTCCTGGTGACGCTCCGCCGGTGCGAGACCAAGTGGATCCTCTGGACCGCGGTCGCCATCATGCCGTTGCCGTGGATCGCGGCGGAAGCTGGCTGGGTCCTGGCCGAACTGGGGCGTCAGCCCTGGGCGGTGGAGGGCGTCCTGCCGACCTTCCTCGGAGTCTCCAGCCTGACCGTCGGCCAGCTCTGGACCACGATCATCGGCTTCACCTTGCTCTATGGGGCGCTGGCCGTCGTCGAGGTCGGCCTCATCGTTCGGACCGTCAAGCGCGGACCCTACGCTCATCACGACCAGCCCGACGGCGGCGCGGCGGCATCGATCCGTCTCGCCCCGGCCGAATAGGGACTCAGGACGATGCACATTCCCCTCGACTACGAGACACTGCGGGTCATCTGGTGGGGCCTGATGGGCGTGCTGCTGATCGGCTTCGCGCTCACCGACGGCTTCGACCTGGGGGTCGCCGCCCTGCTGCCCTTCGTCGCCCGCAACGACGGCGAGCGGCGGATGGTGATCAACACCATCGGCGCCACCTGGGAAGGCAACCAGGTGTGGTTCATCCTGGGCGGCGGGGCGATCTTTGCGGCCTGGCCGTTCGTCTACGCCGTCAGCTTCTCGGGCTTCTACCTGGCGATGTTCGCGGTGCTCGCGGCCCTCATCCTGCGGCCGGTCGGCTTCAAGTACCGCTCAAAGCGGCCCTCGAAGACGTGGCGGACGGCGTGGGACTGGGCCCTGTTCGTCGGCGGCTTCGTCCCGGCCCTGGTGTTCGGGGTGGCGGTGGGCAACGTCCTGCAGGGGATTCCCTTCCGGCTCGACGGCGATCTGCGCGCCACCTACACCGGAACCTTCCTCGGCCTGTTCACCCCCTTCACGCTGGTCTGCGGGCTGCTGTCGGTGGCCATGCTGGTGACCCATGGCGCGGCCTGGCTGACCATCAAGGCTGAACACGGGGCAGTGCGCGACCGGGCGCGGGCCATTGGCTCCGTCGCCGCGCTCGCGGCCATCGTCCTCTTCGCAGCCGGGTATGCGTTCGTGGCGTTCGGCGGTCTCGGCTTCCGCCTGGACGGCGCCGTCGATCCAGCCGGCCCGTCCAACCCGCTGCGCGCGGCCGCCGTGGCCGCCCCCGGGGGATGGCTCACCAACTTCGCCACCTATCCGTGGATGTGGATCGCGCCCGTCCTCGGCTTCGCGGGCGCGGCCCTGGCCCTGGTGGGCATCCGCGCGGGCCGCGAAGTCCCGGCCTTCGCCGGCTCTTCCCTGTCGGCGCTAGGGATCATCTCCACCGTGGGGCTCGCGATGTTCCCCTTCATCCTGCCCAGCAGCATCGACCCGAGGTCGAGCCTGACGGTCTGGAACGCGTCGTCCAGCCACATGACCCTGTTCGTCATGCTGGTGGTCACCGTGGTCTTCCTGCCGATCGTGCTGGCCTACACCGCCTGGGCTTACAAGGTGATGTTCGGCCGCTCCTCGGTCGGCGACCTGAACACCAACCCCGATCTCTACTGAGGAGTCCCGAGCATGTGGTATTTCACCTGGGTGCTTGGCCTGGGCCTGGCGGTCGCCTTCGGCATCCTCAACGGCATGTGGCACGAATTCCACCTCGTCGATTCCGGCGACGACGGTGAGGACGACGCGTAAGCCGAGCGCGCGGCTCTCCCTGCGTCTCGCGGCCTGAATGGCGACCGGCGAGGTTCAAGCCTGGCGGCGGCCGGCGCGGCCTTCGGTCCGGACCTCGCTGGCGCCATAGATGTCGCACAGGGTGTCGAGCACCCGCATCGCCGCCGGGTCGTCCAGCCGATAGTAGATGGTCTGCGCCTCCCGCCGGGTGCCGACCAGGCCCTCGGCCCGCATCTTGGCCAGATGCTGCGACGTGGTCGATTGGGCCATCTTGGCGTGGTCCGCGAGGGCCTTCACCGATGCCTCTCCCTCGACAAGCCGGCACAGCAGGAGCAGGCGCGGCTCGCTGGCCAACAGCTTCAACAGGCGCGCGGCGGCCTGAGCGCTGTCCCCCAGCTCGGAGAGTTCGCTGGGCGAGGGGCGGGCGACGAGTGCGGACGTCATCTGCTTAATGTAGAAGATGCGCATCAACGATCAAGGCGATGGTGGCCCGCTCGCTCGCCGACGATGCGATGGCGCTACGCCGGCTTGCCTCCGCGCTCAACGGCGGTTGTCGGCCCAGGTGGGCGGCTATCGTCCCTCAGGACGACATAGATCGCCGGGATCACCAGCACGGTCAGCAGGGTGGACGAGGCCAGACCGAACAGCAGCGAGATCGCCAGCCCCTGGAAGATCGGGTCGGTAAGGATCACCGCCGCGCCGATCATGGCGGCCGCGGCCGTCAGCACGATGGGCTTGAAGCGGATTGCGCCGGCCTCCAGCAGGACCTCGCGCAAGGGCCGCTCGCCGGTCTGGCTGTGGCGGATGAAGTCCACCAGCAGGATCGAGTTGCGCACGATGATCCCGGCCAGGGCGATGAAGCCGATCATCGAGGTGGCGGTGAAGGGCGCCCGGAACAGGATGTGGCCGACGACGATGCCCACAAGGGTCAGCGGGATCGGGGTCAGGATGACCAGCGGCAGGCGGAAGCTTTTGAACTGGGCGACCACCAGGACGTAGATGCCGAGGATCGCCACGCCGAACGCCGCGCCCATGTCGCGGAAGGTCACCCAGGTGATCTCCCACTCGCCGTCCCAGAGCACGGTGGGCCGGCTCTCGTCCGTGGGCTGGCCGTGCAGGCGGATGTCGGGCTTGGGGACGCCTGTCCAATCGCCCTCCTTCAGCGCCTTGTCGACCGCGAGCATGCCGTAGATCGGCGCCTCGTAGGCGCCGGCGAGCTCGCCCATCACCATGTCCAGGTCGCGTCCGTCGCGGCGGAAGATGTGGGTCGAGCCGGCTTCGGTCGACGCCGTGGCGACTTCGCCAAGTGACACCAGCCGTCCCCCGGCGGGGCCCTGCGACACCGCCACCGGCATGGCGGCGAGGCCTTCGCCCCAGCTGCGCGCCGATTGCGGCAGGCGCACGGAGATCTCAAGGGGATCGCGACCCTCGCCGCGGTGGGCGTAGCCGACGACCTGGCCGCCGAGGGCCGCGGCGATGGAGTCGTAGACGTCCCGGTCGCCGACCTTCAGCGCCTCAAGCCGGTCGCGGTCGGGGACCAGCCGCAGGCCTGGCCGGGGCTGGCCGTAGCTGTCGTCGATGTCGACGATGTAGGGCACGGAATGGAATGCGGCCTTCACGCGCGTGGCCACCGCGCGCCGCGTCGCCGCGTCGGGACCGTAGACCTCCGCCAGCAGGGTCGCCATCACCGGTGGTCCGGGCGGCGCCTCGACCACCTTGATCGCCGCGCCCGCGGGCAGGGCGACCTTGGCGAGCCTTCGGCGCAGGTCGAGGGCGATGGCGTGGCTGTTGCGGCGGCGCTCGCCCTTCTCGGCCAGGGTGACGGAGAGGTCGCCCATCTCCGGCTTGTTGCGAAGATAGTAGTGGCGCACGAGGCCGTTGAAATTGAACGGGGAGGCCGTCCCGGCATAGGCGTCCACGGCGACGACTTCCGGCAGGGCGCGGGCGATCGCCGCCGCGTCGCCGAGCGCGCGCTGGGTGGCCTCCAGGGACGTCCCTTCAGGCATGTCGACCACCACCTGCAACTCGGACTTGTTGTCGAAGGGCAGCAGTTTCACCGTCACCGTCTTGGTGGCGAACATGGCGCAGGCCAGAAGCGTCGCGACGCCGACGGCGATGAGGAAGGTCCAGGCCGACCGGCGGGTGGCGATCACGCGGCCCGCGACCTTTCGGTAGATCGCCTCGAGCCGGCCTTCGACATGGGATCCGTGTCCGGCCGCCAGCGTCTTGCGCGCGAAGCGCACCATCAGCCAGGGCGCGATCACCACGGCGACAAAGAACGAGAAGACCATGGCCGCCGAGGCGTTGACCGGAATCGGCGCCATGTAGGGGCCCATCAGGCCCGAGACGAACAGCATCGGCAGCAGGGCGGTGACGACAGTGAGCGTGGCCACCACGGTGGGGTTGCCGACCTCGGCCACGGCCTCGACGGCCGCGTCCACGCGGGTTCGCCCGTCCGCCATCGCCCAGTGGCGGGCGATGTTCTCGATCATGACGATGGCGTCGTCGACCAGGATGCCGATGGAGAAGATCAGGGCGAACAGGCTGACCCGATTGATGGTGTAGCCCAGCAGGTTCGAGGCGAAGAGGGTGAGCAGGATGGTGGTCGGGATCACCACGGCGGTGACCGCCGCCTCGCGCCAGCCGATGGCGAAGCCGATCAGGACGACGATCGACAGGGTGGCGAGCCCGAGGTGGAAGAGCAGCTCGTTGGCCTTCTCGTTCGCTGTGGCGCCATAGTCGCGCGTCACAGAGACGCTCAGGCTGTCCGGCAGAAGCGAGCCCTTCAGCGCCTCGACCCGGGCCAGGACGGCCTGGGAGACGACGACGGCGTTGGCGCCCTTGCGCTTGGCGATCGCCAGGCTGACGGCAGGGGCTTCACTCCAGCCCTGGGCGGTTCGGGCATAGCGCCAGGCGCGGGCCTGATCCTCGCGCGGGCCTTCGACCACCTGGGCGACGTCGCGGACATAGACGCTCTCGCCCTTGGCGGAGGGCAGGGCGAGCAGGCCGATCTCCGTCGCGTTGGCGAGGGTCCGCCCGGCCGTGACGTCGACGGCCTGGCCGCCGTTGCGCACCTGACCGGCCGGGAAGGCGCGGTTGGCCTGGCGGATGGTGTCCATGAGGGCTCCCAGCGACACCCCATGCTGGGCGAGCCTCGCCGGATCGGGCTCGACGCGGATCTCCTGCGGCCGGCCGCCGACGATGAAGGTCAGGCCCACGTCGTCGACCTTGGTCACTTCGTTGCGCAGCTTGCCGGCCAGTTCGTGGAGCGCCTGGTCGGTCCATTGCCCGGCGGCGCCGGGCTTTGGCGAGAGGGTCAGCACCAGGCTGGGCACGTCGTTGATGCCACGGGTCTGGATCAGCGGCTCGGGGATGCCCGCCGGAATCCGGTCGTAGTTCGCGCGGACCTTCTCGTGGATGCGCACCGCCGCGGCGTCCGGATCGGTCCCGACGTCGAAACGCGCGGTGACCATAACCTGGTTGTCGTCGGCGAAGGTGTAGACGTGCTCGACGCCCGAGACGCTCTTCACGATCGTCTCCAGGGGTTTGCCGACCAGCTCCACGGCGTCCGGCGCCCGCAAGCCGGGTGCGGAGACCATGATGTCGACCATGGGCACGCTGATCTGAGGTTCCTCCTCGCGGGGGATCGACATCAGGGCCAGCAGGCCCACGGCGATCGCCGCCAGCAGGAAGAGCGGCGTCAGCGGCGAGCGGATGGTCGCGCGCGTCAGGCGTCCGGAGAGGCCGAGGTTCATTTGCTCGGCCCGGCCGGGGTGAGGACATCGCCGGCCCGAAGCCCGGACAGTACCTCGATCGTGTCCGGCGTCGGGCCGGCCGTGGTCTGGATCGGGGTCTCGGACACAGTCCCGCCTTCGCGGACCAGGCGGGCGTAGTCGACGCCGAACCGCGTCACGGCATAGCGGCGTGGGATCACCAGCGCCCGCCGCTCGCCGACCTTGATCCTCGCACGCACCCGCTGGCCGATCAGGTCCTGCGGCAGATTGGGGGCGGTGACGTCGGCGGTGACCTGGCCGCCGGTCACCGACGGATAGACCTGGCTGATCGTTCCCTGGGTCGCGGCGCCCCGAAGGTCGTCGGCGGCGAGGGGGACGACATCGCCGACCCTGAGCGCGCGCGCCTGGCCTTCCGGCAGCTCGATACGCACCACCATCGGGCCGGCCGTGATCGTGGCGACGGTCTGGCCGGGCATGACCACGGAGCCCACCGGCACGTCGGCCACCAGCACGCGGCCGGCGGCCGGCGCCAGGATCGCCCCTTGGGCGCCGAGTTCGGCGCTGGCGCCGCGCTGGGCCCGCGCCGCATTGAGATTGGCGTTGGCCGCCTTGGCCTGGGCCTCGACCTGGTCCAGGCGCGCCTGGGCGTAGACGCCGTGGGAGAACAGGTCGCGCGTACGGGCGAGATCCGCCTGGGCCCGCGCGGCTTCCGCCGCGGCGGCGGCCACCTGGGCGTCGAAGGCGCCGGTCTGCAGGGTGAGGCGGTCGTCCTTCACCCGGGCGATCACCTGTCCCTGGCGCACCAGATCGCCTTCCTTGACGGAGAGAGCGACCAGCACGCCGGAGATGCGGGCGCGGGCCTCGGCCATGTCGCGGGTGGTCAGCGTCCCGGGCACAGGTTTCTCGTCGGCGACGGTTCGCGCTTGCACCGTCAGGCGCCCGGCCATCGGCGCCGTCTGGGCGACCGGGACGCTCGGTTTGGTGTCTCCGCAGGCGGCGACCAGCAAGGCTACGCCCAGCGCCGCGATGGTATGGAGCCTCAACGCCATGGCCTGCCCTCCCGTGCTTGTGATCCCGACCGAGGCTAGCCGGTGACCGTCGGCAGGCCGGCGGCCTTCCAGGCGGCGAGGCCGCCGGCGAGATGCGTCTCGATGGCCTGGTCGGCCCGGCGGCACTGGTCCACCGCCATGGCCGAGCGCTTGCCGCCGGCGCACTGCAGCACGATCGTCTTGCCGCCCGCCGCGGGGAGCGCGGCGGGGTCGAAGCTCGACAGCGGCACGTTCAGGGCGCCGGCGATCCGGTCGGCGGCGAACTCGGCGGGCTCGCGCACGTCGATCAGCAGGATTTCCTGGGCGTCGAGCGCGGCCTTCACCTGCTGCGGGGTGAGGTCCTTGGTCTTGGGGGCGCCGGTCATGTGGAGGCTCCTTTAGGGCTGCGCGCGGTCGGGGACCGCGCAGAAGAGGCGGGACAGGGTCTCGACCAGAGCGCGGGCCTGGCCGCTCTGCAGGCCGTAGTAGATGGTCTGGCCGTCACGACGGGCGGCGACCACGCCGTCCCGGCGCAGCAGGCCGAGGTGTTGCGACGCCAGGGTCTCACGCACGCCCAGCATCTGGGCGAGCGCACCTACCGACTGCTCGCCCTCGATCAGGCTGCAGACGATCATCAGCCGATGCGGGTTCGCCAGCGCCTTGAGCAGGGCGCACGCGTCGTCGGCCGAGGCTTTCATGGCGCGGACGTCTAATTTCATAGTTGCGTATATGCGTCTATATGAATATTTAGTCAATCATCGTGAGGTTCACCGTAGCCGCGCCGATGGCCCGGGGACCTGATCTGCATCAAGGCCAGCGGGCGAACACGGGCGGATGCTCGCGGTGAGCCGTCCTGGGCCATCGAGGAGACCGACTATGGCCAAGCCGCGCATTGTGATTCTGGGCGCAGGATTGGGCGGCGCGATCGCCGCCTTCGAGGTCAAGGACGCCGTCGGCGAGAAGGCCGAGGTGAGGGTCGTGTCGCAGGGCGACACCTTCCACTTCGTCCCGTCAAACCCCTGGGTCGCGGTCCATTGGCGCAAGCGCGGCGCCATCGAAGTCAAGCTGCCGCCGGTGTTCAAGAAGCGCGGCATCGGCTTCACCGGGGTCGGCGCCAAACACGTCTCGCCGGCTCAGAACCAGCTGGAGCTGAACGACGGGACAGTCGTCGACTACGACTACCTGATCATCGCCACCGGCCCGGACCTGGCCTTCGACGAGATCGCAGGGCTGGGGCCGCACGGGGGGTTCACCCAGTCGGTCTGCCACGTAGACCATGCCGAGGCCGCCGCCGCCGCCTTCGACCGATTTGTCGAGAACCCGGGCCCGATCGTCGTCGGCGCGGTCCAGGGCGCCTCGTGTTTCGGCCCGGCCTACGAGTTCGCGATGATCCTCGACACCGAACTGAAGCGCCGCAAGATCCGCGACAAGGTCCCGATGACCTTCGTCACCTCGGAACCCTACGTGGGCCACCTGGGCCTCGACGGGGTCGGCGACACCAAGGGACTGCTCGAAAGCGAGATGCGCGAGCGCCACATCAAGTGGATCACCAACGCCAAGGTGACCGCCGTCGAGGCGGGCCTGATGCATGTCGACGAGATCTCCGACGACGGCTCGGTCAAGCAGACCCACGACCTGCCCTTCGCCTATTCGATGATGCTGCCGGCTTTCCGCGGCGTCGCCGCGGTGCGCGGCGTCGAAGGGCTGACCAACCCGCGCGGCTTCGTCGTCATCGACAAGCACCAGCGCAATCCGACCTTCCCCAATGTCTTCGGCCTCGGCGTCTGCGTGGCCATCGCGCCGACCGGCAAGACCCCGGTGCCGGTGGGCGTGCCGAAGACCGGCTTCATGATCGAGAGCATGGTCACCGCCATCGCCCACAATATCGCCCAGCTCGTCGACGGCCAGCCCACAACCCACGAAGCCACCTGGAACGCCTTCTGCCTGGCCGACTTCGGCGACGGCGGCGTGGCCTTCGTCGCCCAGCCGCAGATCCCGCCGCGCAACGTCAACTGGTCGGCCAGCGGCAAGTGGGTCCACCTCGCGAAGGTGGCCTTCGAGAAATACTTCCTGGCCAAGATCCGGCGGGGCGAGAGCGAGCCCTTCTACGAGAAGCTGGCCCTGGAGGTGATGGGGCTGCGGAAGATCAAGGGCTGAGCCATGCGCCAGTTCGCCTGCCCCGCCTGTGGCGCGGCCAATCGCACGCCGGCCGGCAAGGACCCGCTGTCGGCGAAATGGAACGGCCGGCTCGTGGCTCGAACGGCGGGCCTGACGAACACCGCTCAGATCGTCGCCTGGACGCGCCAGGCCCTCGCCCAGGCGTCGTCCGGGGCGGCTTCAGGAGATCAATCATGACCCTCGACCGTATGGTCTTCGTCTTCGCCGGCTTCGTGGTCCTGCTCAGCGTCGCCCTCGCGCAGCTCGTGAATCCCTGGTGGATCGCGTTGGCGGTCTTCGCCGGCCTCAATATGATCCAGGCGGCGTTCACCGGTTTCTGTCCGGCTGCGATGATCTTCAAGAAGCTGGGATTCAAACCCGGGGCCGCCTTCCGGTGATTCGGGTGCGGGCCATCGTCGCCCTCAGCCTGGCGGCCTGCCTCGTCGCACCGCAGGTCGCGGCGGCGCTGTCGCTGCCGGAAGCGATCGTACTCGCTCAGCGCGGCAACCCCGGCCTCGCACAGGTCAGGGCGCTGGCGGACGCCGCCGAGGCGCGACTGGTCCAGGCGAGGTCCGGACGCCTCCCCAGTGTCACCCTCTCCGCCGACGCCGGACAGGGAACCACCGACCTGGGCGGCTTCTTCGGCTTCGGTAGAGTTGATGTTTCGCCGCGAGGCGCCGCCCTGGAGCTGCGCCAACCGATCTTCACCGGCGGCGCCGTCAGCGCCGCGGTTGTCCGCGCCAGGGAGGCGCGGGACGCGGCCATGGCCCAGGCGGGCGGCGTCCGCTCGCTGCTGACGGCCCAGGCCGCCGAGGTCTACGCAGCGGTCCTCGGCGCCGATGAGATCCTGCGGCTCCACGAGGCGCAGGTGCGCCAGACCAGCGAGATCGAGCGCCAGGCCGGCCTTCGCTTCAAGGGTGGCGAGGTCGCCAGGACCGATGTGGCCCAGGCCCAGGCGCGCCTGGCGCAGGCCCAGGCGGACCTGGCGCGGGCGCGCGGCGACGCGGCCAGGGCGAGGGCGCGGTTCCAGTCCGTCGTGGGCGCAGCGGCGGAGGGGCTTGAGCCCCTGCCGCTCCCGCCGCCCACGCCCACCTCGCTCAACGAGGCTCTGGCCAGCGCGGAGCGAGCCAGCCCGACCTTGCTGGCCGCGCAGGCTGCGGCGCGCGCGGCCGAGGCCGGCGTCCGTTACGCCCGGGCGGAGCGGCTGCCGAACCTGGCGCTCGCCGCGACGGCCAGCACCACGCGAGACAAGTTCTTCCCGGGCTACAGGGCCGATGACGTCACGGTGGGCGTGAAGGGGCGCTGGACCCTGTTCGCCGGCGGCGCGATCGAGGCCCGGGTCGGTGAGGCGCGCGCCGGCGCGCGCGAAGCGCAGGCCGCCCTGGCGGCCGCCCGCGCCCAGGTCCGCGAGACCGTCATCGGCGCCTGGGAAGATGTCCAGACGTCGCGCGCCCTGGTCGCGGCCGCCGACGACCAGGCGACGGCGGCGGCCAGCGCGCTCGACAGCGTGCGCAACGAAGTCCGCGTCGGCCAGAAGCCCACGCTCGACCTCCTCGACGCCGAGCGCGAGGCGCTGGCGGCGCAGAGCGCCGTGGTTTCGACCCGGGGCGGCGCCGTCGCGGCCGCCTATCGCCTGAACGCGCTCCTCCACGTCGAATAGCCCGGCCGACCCGCTGCGGACCCTCGCGAACCCGCATCGGCTGCGGATCACGGGCGCGCTCAGCTTCTAAGGGGGCTTCGAATTCCCTCAGGCCACCGCGTCGGCGACACGCCGGCGGATTGTTCCTTCCAGGACAACCGCGGCGGCGACGGTGTTCGAGATCGTCCCGTACTTGCGGACGTTGCGGTGCAGGAGTTCCAAGCGCCCATCGCTCTCGTCGGTGTCGACGATCAACTCGTAGTCCACGCGCAGGATGAGCGGTGGCGAATCCTGGCGCGCCGCCCTGAGCCGGACCTCCACACCGCGAAGCTCGAACTTCAGGAGCGGCGTGACCCGCTCGATGCCCTTGATCATGCAGGCGGCGATCGCGGCGAGGAACAGTTCGACCGGGTTGAACGCATCCCGACGGCCAGTGACGTCCGTGTCCATGACAAGAGCCGCATCCTTCGATCGCGCGAGGCTTCCATGCGCATCGACGCGTTCCGCTGTGACCCGATATTCCATGATCGGCCTCCGGGACGGGAACCGTCCGCCCGCCAGGATGATCGCCCGGAGCAGCGGGGGCCTTGATCATGGACAAACGGCCCGGGTCCGACCCATCCGAACCAAAGCTGGTCCTCACCTAGCCGGGCGTCGGCTGTCGATCTATCGCCGACGAGCCGGAGGTGTGAGGCTGGCGACCAGGTAGGCGCCCACCAGCTCGACGTAGCGCCCCGGATTGTCGGGCCTGGCGTCGCGGCGATCGAGACCGCCAACGCCGATCACCACCTCCGGCGCACCGTCGCGGCAGATCGGCCAGAAATCGAACGTGGACGTGTCGAACGGATAGGCGTCGCCGTGGAGCGGCTTGCGGTTCTCCGCCGCCCATTGCGCGGCCTCCAGGTCGACAGGCGACGGGGCGGCCCGGCCTCCGAGGCCCGCGACCTCCAGGCGGCCTTCCTGGCGGACCAACACCGCCGCCGGCGCCTGAAAGATGCGTGAGAGCGCCGTCGCGGCCGCGAGGCTCACGTCGGCGGCCGGCGCGGATTGAACCACCAGATGCGCCAGGCCGTGGAGCGCGTCCGCGCGCTCCGCCGCCGTCTTCGCGTCGATTGCGCGGCGGCGAGACTGCGCCGCCACGGTGCTGACGATTCCGGCGATCACAAGGAGGAGGGTGGCCGCCCAAACATCGGACGAACCTGCGATCCGCAGCGAATAGTAGGGGACGGTGAAGAAGAAGTCGAAGGCCAGGACGCCCAACACCGCCGCCGCCAGGGCAGGTCCCCACCCGAACGCCGCCGCCGCGACTACCACGGGAAGCACGAAGATCAGCGTGACATTGGGGGCCGATATCAGGTTGTCGGCCAGAAAGGCCAGCAGCGTCGCCGCTCCAACCAGGGCAAGCGCGATGGCATAGCCGGCCCAATGCCTAGGTCGCGCGGCCGCGGGCGCTCCCGGACCGGAGACGATCGGATCGACCTCGGCAAGGCGTCCAGACATGACTTGCTCCCAAGCTTGCGGGCGGCGGCGGCCAACACGCCGCGTCAGGATACCGCCTGAGAGCATAAGGGATCGATGTGGAAGTCGAGAGCCTCGCCGGGCTGAAACGCTTGGTGTGATCGTTGCGCAGGCCCGGGGCCGCCGTCGCGAGATGGGCTGCCGGGCGCGCTGCAGATCGCAGGGCAGGTCCGGGTCGACCTGCGACGCCATGTCGCCGACGCGCTGGCCCAACGCAAAACGCCCGGCGGTGAGGCCGGGCGTTTCGCGATTCGGCGTCCGGTGGACGCGACCTAGGCCGCGGCGGCCTGGACCTTCACCAGCGACTTGTTCAGCATGGCGATGGCCGCGTCGCGGTCGATGCGCTCGATGGCGGCGACTTCGCGGGCCATGCGGTCCAGGGCGCTCTCGTAGAGCTGGCGCTCGGAGTACGACTGTTCCGGCTGGTTCTCGGCGCGGTGCAGGTCGCGCACGACCTCGGCGATCGAGATCAGGTCGCCGGAGTTGATCTTGGCTTCGTATTCCTGCGCGCGTCGCGACCACATGGTGCGCTTCACGCGGGCGCGGCCCTTCAGGGTCGTGAGCGCCTTCGACACCACGCCGGTCTCGGCCAGCGAGCGCAGGCCGGCGGTCTTCGCCTTGGCCGTGGGAACGCGCAGCGTCATCTTCTCGTGGTCGAAGGTGATGACATAGACCTCAAGCTTCAGACCGGCGACTTCCTGGGTTTCGATCCCTTGCACCTGGCCGACCCCGTGGGCCGGGTAGACGACGTGATCGCCAACCGAGAATTCGTGACCGCTCTTGCTCATCGAGATACCTCTCTATCCGCCCGCGTCGCCGCGGCGCTCTCGTCACGCCTCTGAAAAAGCGAAATAGCCACCTCTTCCGCGGGAAGGATCGCGGCGGCTCATCACCCTGGAATCGGAAGCGGACCTCTTAAGACAACCCTTCGCCCGTACCGACGAATATGCCGGCCGGCTGTTCTTGCTAAAGACCGACGCGGGCGAAGCCATCGTGTCGTGTCGCAAGGACATTAACACAAAAACCAGCCGAATGAAAGGGTTGCGCCGGCCCCGCGCGAGGGGCGCCTAGGCCGTGTTCAGGACCCGCGGCCGGGCTTCTCGGAGAAGTATTTCTCCAACTTGCCCGTTTCGCGCTCGAAAGCTTCCGCATCGGCCGGCGGTTCGCCCTTGACCGTGATGTTTGGCCACACCCGCGAGTATTCGGAGTTGATCCGCAGCCACTTGCCGTCCGGATCGTCTTCGGTGTCGGGCTTGATGGCGTCCACCGGGCACTCCGGCTCGCAGACGCCGCAGTCGATGCACTCGTCCGGATTGATCGCCAGGAAGTTCTCGCCCTCGTAGAAGCAGTCCACCGGGCACACCTCCACGCAGTCCATAAACTTACATTTGATGCAGGGATCCATCACGATGTAGGTCATGGCGGGCGCTTGAGACTCCGGCGGCGTTCCCGAGTTCGGGGCGCGCGGTTTTTCACGGCCGGACGGCCTCTTGTCAATGCAAGCGCCGCTCAGGATTTCTGCAAGGCCGGATAGGGGCTAGCCGAAGACCTCCTTGAGGTCGCGTGCGCCGGGCGCCGGACCGAAGCGGTTCTCGTGCGGATCGCCGGGGATCGAGCCCAGCCAGATCGTCCAAACCAGGCTGATCAGGACGATGAACGGCGCCGTCTGTTCCGGCGAGGCGACCGGCGTCAGGGCGAGCATCAGCGCCAGCGGGCCGAGGACGATCGCCAGAGACCACCAGCCGCTACGGTCGAAGTCGTGCAGGCGACGCACCATCAGGAAGATCATCGGCCCCACCGTCGCCGAGCCGAGCTTGTAGCCCAGGAGCGAGACGACCAACCCCACCAGGAACAGGCCGCCCAGGACACTCCAATAGGTCTTGCGGTCATAGCGTCCGCGGAGCGCCGCCCCCAAATCCATCCGCCGGGGCCGAGGAGCCTCAAGCGATTGATCCGTCATGGGAAACTCCGACGCTCCGACAGGCCCCCATGACGCCCGTCAGTCCTTAACATCGGGTGGCTGGACTTGGTGAATGCAACCACCGGATGATTTTTGGTCTGCCGCTCAGGTCCCCGCCAGGGGGGAGTAGAGGCTTCGCGCCTCGTCGGCCGGCCCGCGCCGGTCACCCATGGCCTCGACAGTCACCGCGACCAGCCGCCCGCCCAGGGCGAAGACCAGCCGATCGCCGACCTTGATGGGCCGGGCGGGCTTGTCCAGGCGGTGCTCCTCCTGGCCGGCGCGGGTGAGGCGAACTCGACCTTCCTCCACGAATTTCGCGGCCATCGACCGGGTCTTGAAGAAGCGCGCCCGCCAGAGCCAGACGTCGGCGCGGCAGGCCGCCACCTCGTTAGGACGACCCTCGATCACGCGCCCGAGGCCTTCTTCCTCCGGCGGCGGGGGCGGCGGGCCGGGGCGGGCTTGTCCTTCAGGGCGGCCAGGGCGGCGAAGGGCGAGTGCGGGCGCGGCGGGGCGGCGCGCTCCGGCTTGCGCTCGGCGCGGCGGCGCCAGGCGATGGGCTCGCCGGCCTTCGGGCGGTTCACGGGGGCGAAGCCCACAGCGCGCAGGATCGTCTGGCTGTCGTGGGCGCTCCAGCCCAGCGCCTCGCGCGCCGCGTCGGACAGGACCACCCCGCCGTTCTGGATCGGCGCCGCGCGCAGCAACTCGTCCAACCGCTCCAACTGCTCGACGGGCACGCCCAGGCCGTGGACCGCCCGCAGGCCATTGGCCGCGAGCGCGCGCGGCGAGGGCGGCGGGTCGGGCAGGGCAGCGACGCCGGCCACGGGCCTCCAACCGCTCGCCTCGCGCTGCACCATGGCCTGGGCGAGCGCCCGGGCCTCAGGCCGCAGGAGCGCGGGCATGTAGAGCGAGAAAGCCCCGATGCGGACGCCCAGGCCGCGCAGCATCCGCCGCTCCACCTGGCTGAGCGCGCGGGCGTCGGCCTGGACCTCGGCGCGGTCCAGCACCCCGCCGGCTTCGATGAGCCGGTAGGCCAGGCCACGCGCCAGGCCGCGGATCTTGCCGTCCGCCACCGCGGCCTCGAGCCTGCGCAGGGCGGCCAGCCGGCGACCGGCCTCGGCCGCCACGAAAGCCTCCAGCCGCTGCGCCGCCCGCTGGCGCGCCGCGTCGTGGCCCAGCTCGCCCAGCAGCCGCACCCGCGGCTGGAACGGCTGGCCGCCGGTGATCACGCCGACCAGGACGCCGTCCCAGAGCAGGGCGCCGTCCTCGCCAAGTGCGAAGGCCTCGTCGGGGGCGGCGGCGAGCTGCCCCAGACGCCGGCCGATCTCCGGGCCCACCGCATGCTGGGCGGCGGCCCGCAACGCCTTCTCCTCCAGCACCGTCCCGCCCTGCGCGGGCTCGAACGCCACGCCGGACAGCCGGCCGACGTAGTGGCCCTCGACAGTGACGCTGCCGTCCGCCGCCACGCCCGCCAGCATCTCCTCGCGGACCCTGAGGCCGCGCATCAGGGCGCTGGTCCGCCGGTCCACGAACCGGGCCATCAGCTTCTCGTGCAGGGTGTCGGAGAGGCGATCCTCCAGCGCGCGGGTCTGCTGGCGCCACGCCCCGGGATCGGCCAGCCAGTCGGGCCGGTTGGCCACGTAGGCCAGGGTGCGGACGCTGGCCAGCCGCGCCGCCAGGGTGTCGATCTCGCCGTCGGTGAGGTTGAGCTGTTCGTACTGCCGCGCGATCCAGTCGTCGCCGATCCGCCGCCGCCGCTCGGTCAGCGCCAGGAAGAAGGCCTTCACCAGGCCCACGTGCTCCTCGCGGGGGGCCTTGCGGAAGTCGGGGGTCTGGCAGACGTCCCACAGGCGCTGCAGGTTGGTCTTGTCCCGGGTTCGGGTCTGCACGACCTCGTCCTCGGCCAGCGACTTCAGCGTGGTCTCGTCCAGCGCCTCGGTGGCCAGCTTCAGTCCTTCGCGCTCGGGAAGCTTCGCCAAGCTCTTCAGCAACGCGGGCAGCGAGCCGAAGTCCAGCTTGGCGTTCCGCCACTCCGCCCCGGCCACCGGCTCGAAGCTGTGGTGCTCCACGGCCTCGACCAGGTCGGGGTCCATGTCCTCGGCCTCGCCGGTGACGCCGAAGGTCCCGTTCGTCTGGTAGCGGCCGGCCCGCCCGGCGATCTGGCCGATCTCCTGCGGGTGCAGGAACCGCGTCCGCTTGCCGTCGAACTTGCGCAAGCCGGCGAAGGCCACGTGGTCGACGTCCATGTTCAGGCCCATGCCTATGGCGTCGGTGGCCACCAGGAAGTCCACCTCGCCCGACTGGTAGAGCGCCACCTGGGCGTTGCGGGTGCGGGGGCTGAGGCTGCCCATCACCACGGCCGCGCCGCCGCGCTGGCGGCGGATCAGCTCGGCGATGGCGTAGACCTGCTCGGCGCTGAAGGCCACGACCGCCGAGCGACGGGGCAGGCGGGTCAGCTTCTTCGGGCCGGCGTAGGTCAGGTCCGAAAACCGCTCCCGCGTCACGATCTCGGCGTGCGGCAGCAGGCGGCGCACCAGCGGCGCCATGGTCCCGGCGCCCAGCAGCATGGTCTCGGCCTTGCCCCGCGCATGCAGCAGGCGGTGGGTGAAGACGTGGCCCCGCTCGGGGTCGGCGCAGAGCTGGATCTCGTCGACGGCCAGGAACTCCACCTCCACGGACAGCGGCATCGCCTCGACGGTGCAGACGTAATACTGCGGCCGGGGCGGGACGATCTTCTCCTCGCCGGTGATCAGCGCCACGCAGCGTGGGCCTCGCGCCTTGACGATCCGGTCATAGATCTCGCGGGCCAGCAGCCGCAGCGGCAGGCCGATCATGCCGGAGGCGTGCCCCAGCATGCGCTCCACCGCCAGGTGGGTCTTGCCGGTGTTCGTGGGACCCAGCACCGCCACCAACCGGGACGGGGCCGCGCCCGAAGGGCGGTCGCTCATGAAACCAAGGTGGGATGGCGAAGGGAGTCGGGCAAGCGTCGCGGTCCAGGGGTTTCGGGACAAACGCCGTTCGACGCTTAAAGTTTGCGCAGTTGCGGACCGTCGCTAGGGTCGCGCCCAATTGCAGTCCTTCGGGGATTCCCAAACATGACCACCCGCCGCCATCTGCTCCTCACCGGGGCCGCCCTCGGCCTGGCCGCCTCGCCGCTCGCCGCGCTCGCGGCCGAGGGTGAGGGCGTCACCGACACCCGCCTGGCCAAGCTGCTGGACGCGTTCGTCGAGGAGATCCTGGCCGACAGCCCGCAGACGGCCAGCAGCATCGGCAAGGACAAGGGCCCGCGCGCCGCGTTGAAGCGCCGCCTCGACGACGTTTCCGCGGCCGGCCGCACGAAGCAGATCGTCGGCTATGCCGACCGGGCCAAGCGCCTGCGCGCCATCCCGCGCGCCAGCCTGTCGGGCCGCGACCTCACCACCTACGACACCGTGCTCTACGCCATGGACGTGGGCGCCGAGGGCGGCAAGTTCGCCTACGGCAAGGACTATGCGAACCCCTACGTCGTCAGCCAGCAGGACGGCACGGTGGTCAACACCGGCGAGTTCCTGAACGCCCAGCACCTGATCGAGACCAAGGACGACGCCGAGGCCTACCTGGCCCGCCTCGAACAGTATGGCCCGGCCCTCGACCAGGAGAGCGACCGGGTGAAGGAGGCGGCCGGCAAGGGCGTGATCCTGCCCGACTTCCTGCTGGCCACCGCCCTGCAGCAGGGCCAGGAGGCGCGCGCCATGGACGCCGGCGCCACGCGGCTGGTGGGTTCGCTGGTCGAGCGGACCAAGGCCAAGGGGATCGACGGCGACTGGCAGGCCCGCGCCACGGCCATCGTCGCCCAGAAGGTGTTCCCGGCCCTGGAGCGGCAGATCGCGCTCCTGAAATCCCAGCAGACCCGCGCCACCCACGACGCCGGCGTCTGGAAGTTCTCCGACGGCGCCGACTATTACCGCTGGGGCCTGAAGTACAACACCACCACCGACCGCACCCCGGCCGAGATCCACAAGACCGGCCTGGACCAGGGCGCCGAGATCGACGCCCAGATGGACGCCATCCTGAAGGGCCAGGGCTACACGCAAGGGACGGTCGGCGAGCGGATGGGCGCGCTGACCAAGGATCCCAAGTTCCTGTTCCCCAACACCGAGGCCGGCAAGCGTGAGGTGCTGGCCTATATCGAGGGCCGCATTGCCGCGATCCGGCCGTTCATCCCGAAGTTCTCCAAGCTGGGCCTGAAGGCGCCGGTGGAGGTCCGCGCCGTGCCCAAGGAGATCGAATCCGGCGCCGGGCTCGGCTACATGAACTTCGCCGCCCTCGATGGGTCGCGGCCGGCGATCTACTACGTGAACCTCAAGGACACGGGGAACTGGCCGAAATACACCCTGGCCAGTCTCTCGATGCACGAGGCGCTGCCCGGCCATGCCTGGCAGGGCGCCTACCTCGCCGAACGCCCGGCCGAGATCCACACCATCGCCTCGCTGATGAACTTCGGCGCGTTCACCGAGGGCTGGGCGCTCTACGCCGAGCAGCTCGCGGACGAGGTTGGCCTCTACGCCGACGATCCGATGGGCCGGCTGGGCTACTTCCAGGCCCTGCGGTTCCGCGCCGCCCGCCTGGTGGTCGACACCGGGCTGCATGACAAGCGCTGGACCCGCGAGCACGCCATCGAATGGATGGTGGGCGCCACCGGCCGCTCGGTGGGCGCGATCACCAGCGAGGTCGACCGCTACTGCGCCAGCCCCGGCCAGGCCTGCGCCTACAAGACCGGGCACAACGAGATCGTCCGGCTGCGCGCCAAGGCCAAGGCGGCGCTCGGCGACCGCTTCGACCTGCGCGACTACGACGACGCCGTCGTCACCACCGGCGGCTGCCCGCTCGCCGTGCTGGAGGGGGTGATCGACCGCTACATCGCGGGAACCAGGAAGGCCTAGCCGTAGGCTCGCCAGAAGAAGATCGCCGTGGCGCCCACGGCGATCACGACGACCAGGGTGCGCAGGACGACCGCGGGCAGCCGCCGGCCGACCTGCGCGCCCAGGTAGCCGCCCGCCACCGCGCCGGCCATGACCGCCAGGGCCGCGGGCCAGCTGACGTTGCCGCTCACGATGAACACCAGCACGGCCACCGCATTGGCCGCGGCCAGCATCAGGGTGCGCAGGGGCGTCAGCGCCGCGATGTCGGCCTCGGTGAGCAGGCTCCAGGCGGCCAGCATCATCAGCCCGACGGCCCCGCCGAAGTAGCCGCCGTAGATCCCTAAGAAGAACTGCGCGCCCAGCACGACCGGCGGACCGGCCTTGAGGCCCACCCGCGCCAGCGCCCGGGCCAGCCTGGGCCCCGCCGCCAGGGTCACCGTGGCGATCAGCAGCAGCCAGGGGATGATCAGGTCGAACGCCGCCTCGGTGGTCGCGAGCAGCAGGACTGCGCCCACCGCGCCGCCGGCCAGGCTCAGCAGGCCCATGGCGCGGATCGACACTCCCTCGACCGGCTGCATGTCGCGCCGGTAGGCCCAGGCGCTGGCCATGGCCCCGGGCAGCAGCGCCACGGAACTCGAGGCATTGGCCACCGTCCCCGGCAGCCCGATCGCCGTCAGCGCCGGCAACGACACGAACGTTCCGCCGCCGACCACGGCGTTCATCGCGCCGGCCAGTAGCCCCGCGCCCAGGAGGAGGATCAGGTCGTGTGCGGCGATCACGGCCCATCCTTACCGGCCCGCCCGCCGACCACGCTACGGCCGCGGCCGAACTATCGCCGTGTGGGCTCCAGCCGGAAGCCCAGCGGCAGCAGGGCCTCGATGGTGTGGCGCTCGGTCCTGCCGTCCGCGCCGACGCTGACCACCTCGCAGCCGGCCTCGGCGAATTCCCAGATCTTCTGCCGACAGCCGCCGCAGGGCCAGATGAGGCCCGGCAGGGACGAGGCCACCCAGACCCGCCTTAGGGCCTTTTGGCCGTGCGTCACCGCCGCGGAGATGGCGCTGGCCTCGGCGCAGACCCCCTGCGGATAGGCGGCGTTCTCGACGTTGACGCCATAGTGGATCGCCCCGTCCGCGGATTCCACGGCCGCCGCGACATGCACGCCGGAGTAGGGGGCGTGGCTGTTGGCGAGCAGGCGCGCGAGTTCTGCGGCTATGGCCGGAGGGGCGGGGGCGTTCATGTGCGGCGGAAGTGTCCCGAGGCGCTGAAGGGACGGAAAAGTCTAGGGCCGCGGACCGGCGGCGTCCATCGCGCCAGGTGGTCGCGATCGGGCGCGGCCTGCGCAACGACCAGACACTGCTGGCCGGCATGATCTGCGCCGGCGCCCAAAGGCCGCCGTGTTCGCCGGGGATTGGGTAGCTTTCCACCCTCGTCCCGAATCGGAGGCCGGCATGCGCGCCCTGCTGATATCCGCCTTGTTGGCCGCCACGCCCTGCCTCGCCGTCGCCGCGCCGCTGCCGGCCGAGGTCGCCCGGATGATCGAGGCGGCGGCAGAGACGCCGGGCGCCCTTGGCACGGTGGCGGAGGTGGCGCGTCGCACCCATCCGGAGTCGCTGGCCGAGATCGACGCCCAGGTGGACGCCCTGACCTCGCGCGCCGAGGAGGAGCGGATCGCCCGGATCACGTCCCTGCGCTTCCGCGACGGCTGGAAGGGCGAGGGCCAGGCGGGCGGCTTCATCAGCACCGGCAACAGCGACGACGTCGGCGGCTCGGCCAGCCTGACCTTCGCCAAGGAGACGCTGCGCTGGCGTCACGAGATCAGGATGGCGGGCGACTACCAGCGCTCGAACGGCGCGGTCTCCAAGGAGCGGTACTTCGCGGGCTACGCCGGCCAGTGGAAACTGAGCGCGCGGACCTACGTCGCCACGTCCCTGACCGGCGAGCGCGACCGGTTCGCCGGCTTCCGCAGCCGGTTCACCGAGAGCGTCGGGGTCGGCTATCGCCTCATCGATCGTCCGGACCTGCGGTTCGACGTCCAGGCCGGCCCGGCGCTGCGCCAGACGAACTACTACGACCTCGACGACGAGATCGCCTTCTCAGCCCGCCTGGGCGGCGACCTCTCGTGGACCATTCGGCCGGACCTGGTCTTCACCCAGAACACCACCCTGTTCCTGGACTCGGTGAGCTCGTCCCTGACCTCCAGCACGGCGCTGACCACCAAGCTGCGCGGCGACCTCTCGGCCCGGGCCTCGTTCGACATCCGGGTCGAGGCCGAGCCGCCCGTGGACCGGGAGCATACCGACACCACCACGCGGGCGACCCTGGTCTACAGCTTCTAGCCAGCGTCCGATTGGCACAGCCTTTGCGCAGCTTCCCGCAACAGGGAGTTGCGTATGTCCATGGCCATCAGCGGGATCGGCAGTTCTTTCCCGGTCGATCGGGTAAAGCTTCACCATGAGGCAGATTCTACCCTGACCGACATTTCCGGCACGCTCACGTCCGCGCCGCCGGAGGCAGCTCAGCTGCAGATGGTCCCCCAGGGCGCCCTGGTGCGTATCGACGCGCAGCTCCTCGGCTCCCCGGAGATGTGGGGCGGCGAGGCCGCCGATCGGGCCAGCGCCACCCGCGCCTATGGCCTCGCCAGCATGTCGGAGGTCGGCATGTTGACGCCGACGCCTCCGCCCGAGCCGATGCAGGAGGTCTCCGGGCTGGGCTTCATTTCCGGCGACGCGTTCACGAGCGGCGACGCCGATGCGCTGAAGGACTATGTCCGCGACCAGGTCGCCGACGCGCGCGACGCCGCACGCCGTGAGCGCGATCTGAGCGAGGAGCTGGGCGCCGAGGTGCGGCTGGCGTTCGACCCGAACCTTGGCCGGGAGGTGGCGCTGACCGCCGCCGATGAAGGTTTCGACGCCGTGCGGGGCGCCCGGGCGATGTTCGCCGGCATGCGTTCAGACCTGCAGAAGATGGGCCTGAACCCCGCCGACTTCCGCGACCTGCTGGCCGTCTAGTTAGTCCAGCGTCCGCCGGTAGCGCGCCATGGCGAGCGCCGTCACCACCAGCACGAAGGCGGTGAGCGCCAGCAGTTCGCGCCACTGGTCGCCGAGGCCCTGGGATTTCAGCAGCGACCCGCGGACCACCCGCAGGAAGTGGGTCACGGGGATCACTTCCCCGATCCACTGCGCCCACGCCGGCATGCCGCGGAACGGGAACATGAACCCCGACAGCAGGATCGACGGCAGGATGTAGAAGAAGCTCATCTGCATCGCCGCGAGCTGCGAGCGGGCGACCGTCGAGATCAGGAAACCCAGCGCCAGCGACCCGGTGATGAAGAGCGCGATGCCCAGCGACAGCCCTAGCCAGCCGCCGCCCATGGGCACGTGGAAGAGGACACGGGCCATCACCAGGATGATCGCCGTCTGCACCAGCCCCACCATGACGTAGGGCGCCAGCTTGCCGATCATCACCTCCAGCGGCTCGAGCGGCGTCGACAGCAAGGTCTCCATGGTCCCCCGCTCGGTTTCGCGGGTGACGCTGAGGGCGGTCATCATCACGAGCGTCAGGGACAGGATGATGCCCAGGAGGCCCGGCACGATGTTGTAGGCGGTGATGGCCTCGGGGTTGTAGCGGCGGTGGACCACGACCTCGAACGGCGCCGTCCCCATCCGCGGGGCCAGCGCCCCGGCCAGGTCGTGGGCCAGCGCCTGGTCGGGCAGGGCGGCGAGGGCCGCGACCGCGCCCCCGGTGGCGGAGGGGTCGGTGGCGTCCGCCTCCACCAGGATCTGCGCCTTGTCGCCCCGCGCCACGCGGCGGCTGAAGTCGCCGGGCACGGTCACCGCGAACTGCGCCTCGCCGTTCCTTATGAGCCGGTCCAGGTCGGCCGGGCTGCGCGCCTGGGCCACGAAGTCGAAATAGAGCGAGTTCTTCAGCGCCGCGGTGATCGAGCGCGCATAGCGGCTGTCCTCCTGCATCAGGACGGCGGTGGGCAGGTGGCGCGGCTCGGTGTTGATCGCGTAGCCGAACAGGGTGAGCTGCACGATCGGGATCGCGAGCATCATGGCGTAGGTGATCCGGTCCCGCGTGAGCTGCTTGAACTCCTTCACCATCACGGCGAGCACGCGGAGGCCCGAGAGGCCGGTCATTGCACGTTGTCCTGGCTCTGGCCCATCAGCTGGATGAACACGTCCTCCAGGGTGGGCGCGACCTCGCTCCAACGGTACGGCGCGCGGCGATAGGGCTTCACCGCCGCCTCCAGCGCCCTCCGGTCCGTGCCGCTGACGTGGATCGCCGCGCCGAACGCCGCGGCCGTCTCCACGCCGGGCGCCGTCGACAGCTCGCGCGCCAGCTTGTCGGCGTCTGGTCCCTCGCCGTGGAAGGTGATCAGGCCCGACTGGTCGATCACCTCGGCCGCCGTGCCGCGGGCGATCAGGCGCCCGTAGCTGATGTACGCGATCTCATGGCACCGCTCGGCTTCGTCCATGTAGTGGGTGGAGACCAGCACGGTCAGGCCCTCGGCGGCGAGGGCGTGGATCTCGTCCCAGAAGGTGCGTCGCGCCTTGGGGTCGACGCCGGCGGTGGGCTCGTCCAGCAACAGCAGCTTCGGCTCGTGCAGGGTCGCCGCCGCCAGCGCTAGCCGCTGCTTCCAGCCGCCCGACAGCGTGCCGGCCAGCTGGCCCCGCCGCGTCGCCAGGCCCAGCCGCTCCAGCGCGTTGTCCACGCGCGCCTTGCGCCGGTCCAGGCCATAGACCCGGGCGGTGAACTGCAGGTTCTCGGCGATGGTCAGGTCCTCGTAGAGAGAGAACTTCTGGGTCATGTAGCCGGTGCGCCGCTTCACCTCGTCCGCTTGCGCGATGATGTCGAACCCAAGCGCCTCGCCCGATCCGGAATCCGGCGTCAGCAGGCCGCAGAGCATCCTAAGCGTGGTGGTCTTGCCCGACCCGTTCGGCCCTAGGAAGCCGCAGATGCGGCCCTGCTCCACCTGGATCGTCACGTCGTTGACCACGTGTTTGTCGCCGAAGCTCTTGTTCAGCCCGCGGACGTCGATGGCGAGCGTCATGACCCACCCAGCGGCTCGACGTCCACCGGCTGGCCGGGGTTCAGGCGCGTGCTAGGCCGGGCTTCCACCAGGTAGACCAGCCGGTCGCGGGCCTCGCGGCTGTAGATCACCGGCGGGGTGAATTCCGGCCGCGGGGCCACGAACTCGATCCGTGCCGTGAGGCCCTTGGCGCAGCCGTCGCAGGCGAAGCGCACGACGCGGCCGACGCGATAGGCCGACAGGTCCTTCTCCGGCACGAAGAAGCGCACCTTGATCCGCTCGTCCGGCAACAGGCTGAGGATCGGCTGGTTGGCCGGCGCCCATTCGCCGGCGTGGAAGAACACGTCCTCCACCCGCGCCTTGGCGGGGCTGCGCGGCGACACCTCGGCCAGGCGGGCGTTGGCGCCGATGACGGCGGCCTGGGTCTGGGTCACCCGGGCGTCGGCGGCGCGGATCTGGTCCTCGCGCGAGCCCAGCATGGCGGCGTCCCGCTGCTTCCTGGCCGCCCGGACCTGGGCGTCGGCCGCGTCGGCGGCGGACTTGGCGTCGTCCAGCCGGGCCGGGGCGTACCAGCCCTGGCGCACCAGCGGCTCGACCCGGCGCAGGGTGGCCCGGGCGTCGCGGGCCGTGGCCTCGGCGGCGGCGATATTGGCCTCGAAGACCGCCAGTTCCGTGGGCCGCTGGCCCTTCCGGGCGTCGAGCGCCTGGGCCTCCGCGGCGGCGGCCTCGGCCGAGGCCTGGTCGGCCTGGGCCCGGACCTGGGTCGGATCCACCACGAACAGCGCCTGGCCTGCCGCCACCTCCTGGCCCCTGACCACGCTGACGCTGCGCACGGTCCCGGCGACGGGGGCCGCCAGGTACAGCGGCTCGCCCTCGATGTAGCCCGACAGGGCATGGGACGCGCCCATGCGCGGCATCCAGATGACCAGGCCGGCGATCACGGCCGCCGCGGCGATCAGGCCCACGACCAGGAGACGCTGGCGGTTCATTCGCGGGCTCCTTCGGTGAGTAAGCCGCAGAGCAGGGTGTCGATGTGCTGGGCCATGACCGCGGGCAGGTCGAAGGGCCGGGCGCCCACCGGCACGAAGGTCTCGCGCCAGAGCACCGCCACCAGGAGGGGCGAGATCAGCTGCAGCGCATAGGTGCGCGGGTCGCCGGCCTTCACCTCGCCGCGCGCCTGGGCCGCCTCGATGGCCTCCGCCATGGCGCCCAGGGCCTGGGAGACCAGCTCGTCGTGCCAGACCCGCGCGATCTCCGGGAAGTTCCGCGCCTCGCCCACCACCATTTTCAGCACCCCGCCCAGGGGCGTATGGCTGACCACATCGGCGATATGGGCGGTCACGCCGCGCAACAGGCCGGCGAGGGGGCCGGGATGGGCGGCCGCCATGGCCTTCACGGCGCCGATGTTGGGCGCGATGGCTTGGCCGACCACGGCGCGGAAGATGTCTTCCTTGGTCTCGAAGTAGAGATAGATCGCGCCTTTGGAGACGCCCGCCCGCCTGGCGATATCCTCCAGCTTGGCCGCCGCGAACCCCTTCTCCGCGAACACGGACAGCGCCGCCTGCACGATCTCGGCGGGCCGGTCGGCCTTGCGTCTGCGGAACTTGGGCGCGCCGGTGTCCATGGTCATCTTTTTTAATAACTGACCAGTCATTTAGTAACAGATGTAGCGGACCCAGGCAAGCCGACCCGCGTTCTCCGAGGCGGCGACGGGTCGCATGGTTAAATTTGGCGACGTCGCCTATTTTTCGCCCCGGTCCCAAGTCAGGACCCATCGCGTCGTCGCGGCTGACGCGTCGTCCCAGTCAAATCGCCATCAAGCTTGGCACGAGTTCGAGCTAGGCATGCATTTGTTGAGTGAAGGGTCCTGGATGAAGTTGGGCGTTCCTGCGCGTTTGCTTGAGCTGGTCGAGAAGAAGCCTGCACTGTTGGTTTCTATAGTCGCGCTTGTCGGGACGACGGCTGCCGCAGCGGCGCCGTTGAGCCAGGCCGAGCACCGCGCCAGCCTCGTGACCGCCGTGGAACGCGCCGTGGACCAGGTGGCTCCGACGGCAGAGGCTGCGCCGCTGAAACTCGTCTGGGACGGCGCGGATGTCGACGGCGACGGCCGCGCCGACTTCGCCAACCCCACGGGCCGCGAGCCGCGCCTGCATGACGCCTATGGCGACGGTGAGTTCGGGGCCCGCCGCGACGGCGGCAGCCGCCGGCACGAAGGCGTCGACTACACGGCCAGGGCCGGCCAGGACGTGGCCGCGCCGATCTCAGGCTATGTCACCAAGATCGGCTACGCCTATGCGGGCGACCAGACCCTGAAGTTCGTCGAGATCACCAACCCGGCCCTGAACTATGCCGCACGGGTCTTCTACGTGAACCCCAGGGTCGAGGTGGGCGAGACCGTGGCCATCGGCCAGCCGATCGCCACGGCCCGTTCGCTGCAGCGCAAGTATCCCGGCGGCATGACCGACCACGTGCATCTGGAGATCCTCGACCGCAGGGGCGACCGCATCGACGCCACACGCATGATCACCGCCGAATACCGCCCGGGCAACCTCACCGTCGCCGCCGCCGATTAGTCGTGGCTTGACCGCGCCACCGAGCTCGGGGCAATCATCGGCGGTGGCGCCCGCAAGGGCTCAAAAGGGAATGCGGTGCGTGCGCTTGCGCACAATGCCGCGGCTGCCCCCGCAACTGTAAGCGGCGAGCCGACGACCATCCAACGCCACTGGGGCCGCGAGGCCCTGGGAAGGCCGGTCCGAGGTTGTGACCCGCGAGCCAGGAAACCTGCCACCAGCCGTGGTCACGCGCGAGCGCATTGGGCGGGGTGCACCGATGTGAATGGACCGCCCACGCGCGCCTCCAGGCGCCGGCGGCGGCGCCATTTCCTTCGCGGTGACGTGTCACGTCCGCCGCGAGGTTTCGACCCATGTCTGCTATCTCTTCCACCCACCGCACCGGCCTCTGGTCCGCCGGTCTCGTCGCCCTGGTCCTGGGCGGCTGCCTGCTGATCGGCTGCCTCGAGCCCCTGGTCGCCGTCGCGGTCATCGCCGCAGGCGCCCTGCCGTTCGGCCGCGCGTTGTTGCTGACCGGCGCGGTCTGGCTCGCGGGCCAGGCCATCGGCTTCGGCCTGCACGACTACCCGCGCGACGCCCAGACGATTTCCTGGGGCGTCGGCCTGGGCGTCGCGGCCCTCGTTTCCGTGGCCACCGCCGCGGCGGCGCTGCGGGTCTTCACAGACAAGCCTGTCTGGCTCCGTGCGGGGGCCGCGTTCGTCGCCGCCTTCGTGGCGAACCAGATCGTGATACTCGGCGTCGAACAGGTGGTCACCGGCGCCTGCACGATCCGTCCCGGCGTCATCAGCCTGGTGGGCGCGGTGAACGCGGCCTGGCTCGCGGGCCTGCTGGCCCTCGACGCCGTCCTCCGCCGCACGTCGCTGTCGGTTCCGCCCTTCGGACAGCGCGCATGAGCGGCCTGCGCATCGTCTCCCTGCTGCCCAGCGCCACCGAGATCGTCGCCGCCGTGGGCATGGCCGACCGGCTCGTGGGCCGCTCTCACCAGTGCGACTTCCCGGTCCAGGTGCGCCATCTGCCGGCCCTCAGCGAGACCAAGGTCAACCTCGAGGGCACGTCGGGTGACATCGACCGGCGGGTGAACGAGATCATCGCCCAGGGCGTCTCGGTCTACCGCGTCGACGCAGACCTCCTGCGGGCGCTGAAGCCCGACGTGATCCTCACCCAGACCCAGTGCGCCATCTGCGCCGTCACCCCTGGCGACCTGGAGGACGCGCTCTGCGAATGGACCGGCACGGCCCCGACCCTGGTCTCGCTGGAACCCAACGACCTCTCCGACGTCTGGGGCGACATGCGCAAGGTCGGCCGGGCGCTGGGGACGGAGGGCGCGGCGGAGCGCGCCATCGCCGGCCTTCAAGGCCGCCTCGCCGCGATCCGCGGGACTGCCGGCCGCGCCGCCTATCGTCCCACCGTGGCCGCCATCGAATGGATCGACCCGCTGATGGCCGGCGGCAACTGGATGCCCGAGCTGATAGAGGCGGCGGGCGGCGAGAGCCTGTTCGCCACCGCCGGCCAGCATTCGCCCTGGCTGGACTGGAGCGCGTTGGCGGCGGCCGATCCCGACGTGATCCTGCTGCTGCCCTGCGGCTTCACCATCGACCAGAGCCTGGCCGACCTGCCGCTGCTCCGCGGGCGGCGGGAGTGGGCGCGCCTTTCGGCCGCTCGCCGCGGTCAGGTCTATGTCATCGACGGCCACCACTACTTCAACCGCCCTGGCCCACGCCTGGTGGAGTCCGCCGAGATGATCGCCGAGATCCTGCATCCGGACCTGTTCGACTTCGGGCACGAGGGGGCGGGATGGGTCCGCCTCTAGGGCGCAAGCAGCGCCTTCAACTCGGCTCCCGTCGCCGCCTCGCCCAGGCGGTCGAACCGGCCCTCGGTGGCGATCTCGCGCGCCGCGCCCAGGAACCCGGCCCAGGCCGCGCGGGCCAGCGCCCCGCCGACGCTGATCCGGCGCACCCCCAGGTCGGCGAGCTCGGCCACGGTCAGGCCCTTGGTCCACATCAGGACGTTGAGGGGCAGGGGCGCCACGGCCTTCACGGCCGCCCCGATCTCTTCCCGCGTCTTCAGTCCCGGCGCGTAGAGGCAGTCCGCCCCCGCTTCGGCCAGGGCGGTCAGCCGGTTCAGGGTCTGGCCCAGGTCCATCTGCCCGATCAGCAGCCCTTCCGCGCGGGCCACCAGCACCGCCCCGGTCCCGTCGGCGTCGATCGCCGCCCGGGCCGCGCGCACGCGCTCCACCGCCAGCGCGGTCTCGTACAGCGGCTTGCCGGGGTCGTGGCTCATGTCCTCGATGGAAAGGCCGGCCACGCCCGTCGCCAGCGCCCGGCGCACGTTGGCCGCCACGTCCTCGGGCGCGTCGGCATAGCCGTTCTCGAAATCGGCGTTCAGCGGCAGGTCCGTGGCCGCCGACAGGACCGCGAGGTGATCCAGCATGTCGTTCAGCGGGACCTCGTTGTCCAACCGCCCGGTGGACCAGGCGAATCCCGAGCTGGTGCTGGCCAGGGCCTGGAATCCCAAGGCCTGCAGTATCCTGCCGCTGCCCGCGTCCCACGGATTGGGGATCACGAAGCAGCCGCTCTCATGCAGTTCGCGGAATCGGGCGCGCTTCTCGGCCGGAGTCGTCATGGGACAACCTCGCAAGGTGGAGCTTAACGGCAAAAGCTTGGGTGCAGGAACAGGGGCGAAACGAATCGCGACCGAATCACTGACACCCAGCGATTCAGCTTTCGTTCCCTACGACATATTGTATCTGAATCGCTTCGGCCCACAACGAAGCGTCATCTTTGGGCGCGACCGTTTCGCTATCTGTGCGGCTCGCCTTGACGCGCAAGGGACCCTTCCTCTATATCGCCCGCTCCTTGCGCGGACCCAGTCCGTTGCAACTCCATTCCCACGCGAAGGTATTCGCTATGTCGCGCCGCTGCGAAATCACGGGTGTCGGACCGATGGTCGGCCACAACGTGAGCCACTCGAACATCAAGACCAAGCGCCGGTTCATGCCGAATCTGGCGTCGGTCAGCCTCCAGTCGGACGCGCTGGGCCAGAGCTTCTCGCTCCGGATCACCAACGCCGCGCTCCGCACCCTGGACTCCAAGGGCGGCCTCGACCCGGTCCTGCTCAAGGCCAAGGATGAACTGCTGTCGGCCAAGGCGCTGAAGATCAAGCGCCAGCTGAAGGCCAAGATGGCCGAGACCGCCGCGGCCTGAGCCGCGCCATCCCGGACGATTACGGAAGGGCCGCCCCACCGGGCGGCCTTTTCATTTGGCCGGTGTCCAGTCGAACGCCAGCAGCAGGGTTCGCTGGTCGGTGGGCAAACCGTTGTAGGTCCCGAAATTGTCGTCCGAGATCAGGTAGAACCGCACCCGGCCACCGGGCTGTGGGACGGCGGCCAGGCCCTCGAGGTTGTCCACTGTCAGGGGCCGGGCGATCTCCAGGCTATCGACGAGGCGGCCAGTGCGGTCCAGCACCTTTAGCCTCACGACGTTGCCCCGGAGCGGCGAATAGGTCCGCAGCAGATAGGCCAGCCCGCCCCCCGGCATATTGTCCATCGCCACCAGCGCCAGGCCCTCCAGGTCGAGGTCCCGGTCGCGGACGCAGCGCGTCGACACCCGGCAGAGGAAGGTCCAGCCGCTGTCCTCCAGCCCGACCCGGTAGGCGTCCGGCCCGACATCCGGCGCGGTGGTCAGGGCCTCCATCCCCTTGTTGTCGGTGTAGGTCACCTCCGGCTGGGGCGCCGGGCGGGGCAGGCCGCCGTTCCGTGGGAAGAGCAGGATGCGGTCGTGCTGCTCGAAGCTGGCCAGCAGGTCCCCGTTCGCCAGCCGCGCCACGCCCTCCGAGTCGTATTCGCGCTGGCCGCCCGCATAGAGGTCGACGCCCGTGGTTTCCTTCAGGGCGATCATCGTCGCGTCCGCGACACCCACGAGGCGCCCCGTCGGGTCCAGCACGAGCCGGGCCTCCAGCAGGTCGGACTGGTCGCCCAGGGCCAGCATCCGGCCGTCGGGCGTTACCTTCAGGTCCGACAGCCCATGCAGGCGACTGGTCTGGCGCGAGGTGAGGGCCAAGCCCCCGGCGTAGACGAAGTTTCCGAGACGGTTTCGGCCGGGATCCGCCGGATCCAGCGGCACGGGCTGGCCGTCCACCTGCACCCGGGCGCCCACCGCCACCGGCTGCAACGGCAGCGGCGCGGTCGGCATGGCGCAGGAGCCGAGCGCTAGCGCCAGCGCCGCCGCCAAGCCGGCCCACGGCCTCAAGCGGTGGCCCTCCGGACTTCCTTGAAGGTCGAGCGGCGCGCGCCGCCGCTCGGTGGTCCCTGGGTGTTCGGCGGCGGGGCCAGCAGGTTGGCGTTCCGGCGCGTCACCCGGCGGACCTCCTCGTCGAACAGGTCGGCCAGCTGCTCGACCATGGCGCCGGCCAGTTGCTCCACGTCCACGATGGTCACCGCGTTCTTGTAGTAGCGGGTCACGTCGTGGCCGATGCCGATGGCGATCAGCTGCACCGGGCTCTTGGTTTCGATCTCGGTGATCACCTCGCGCAGGTGGCGCTCCAGGTAATGGCCGGAGTTCACCGACAGGGTCGAATCGTCCACCGGCGCCCCATCCGAGATCACCAGCAGGATGCGCCGCGCCTCCGGGCGGCCGATCAGCCGCTGGTGCGCCCACATCAGCGCCTCGCCGTCGATGTTCTCCTTCAGGAGGCCCTCGCGCATCATCAGGCCGAGGTTGCGGCGCGCCCGTCTCCAGGGGGCGTCGGCGGCCTTGTAGATGATGTGGCGCAGGTCGTTCAGGCGGCCCGGCTGGGCGGGCTTGCCGGCTTTCAGCCAGTCTTCCCGCGACGAGCCGCCCTTCCAGGCCCGGGTCGTGAAGCCCAGGATCTCGGTCTTTACGCCGCAGCGTTCCAGGGTGCGCGCCAGGATGTCGGCGCAGACCGCCGCCACCATGATCGGCCGCCCGCGCATGGAGCCGGAATTGTCGATCAGGATGCTGACCACCGTGTCGCGGAACTCGGTGTCCTCCTCCTCCTTGAAGGCGAGGGAGGCGGTCGGGTCGGTGATCACCCGGGTCAGGCGCGAGGTGTCGAGGATCCCTTCCTCCAGGTCGAAGGTCCAGGCGCGGTTCTGCTGGGCCAGCAGCTTGCGCTGCAGCTTGTTGGCCAGGCGCGAGACCACGTTCGACACCGAGGCGAGCTGCTGGTCGAGATAGGCGCGCAGGCGCGTCAGCTCCTCGGGATCGCACAGCTCCTCGGCCGCCACGATCTCGTCGTGGCCGGTGGTGAAGACCTTGTAGGTGACGGCCCGGTTGTCGCCGGACGGATCGGGGCGAGCGGGCTGCTCGCCGTCGCCCATGTCCGGCGGCTCGTCGGTGTCCTCGGCGTCGGGATCCTGTTCCGACTGCATCATCTGGCTGTCGGCGTCCTCGGACTCCCGCGCCGTGGTCTCGTCGTCGTCCATCGCCGACTGCTGCGGCGACTGGCTCTCGCCCTCGCCGTCGTCGTCGTTGTCGGAGGCCTCGGGGTCGCCGTCGTCCTTGCCCTCGGTATCGTCATCCGACTGCTCGGGCGCGTCCGACAGGTCGTCGCCCATCTCCAGGTCGCGGATGATGGCGCGCGAAATCCGGGCGAAGGCCTTCTGGTCGTGCAGCGTGCCTTCCAGCTTGGCGATGTCGTCGCCGGCCTTGGCGTCGATGCCGGCGCGGAACATGTCGACCAGGGCCCGCGCCATCGGCGGCGGGGGCTCGCCGGTCAGGCGTTCGCGCACCATCAGGCTCAGCACCTCCGCCATCGGCGGATTGGCCATGGCCTCGACCTCGTTGTAGACGCGCCGCTGCCAGGCGTGGTCCATCACCGCCTTGAGGTTGCCCTTCACCCCGCCCATGGCGTTGGCGCCGATGGCCTCGATCCGAGCCTGCTCCAGGGCGTCGTAGATCGGCTGGCCGGCGCCGGAGTGCGGTCGGGTCTTGGCGTGGGCGGCCGGGTCGTGGTGGGCGATGCGCAGCGCCATCTGGTCGGCCAGGCCGCGGATGCGCGCCGCGTCCTCGGGCGTCAGGTCGCGGGGCGGGTGCGGCAGCACCGCCCGGTTGCCGCTGAGCTGCGGGCCCTCGCCCGAGTAGACGATCTCCAGGTCGGGCGTTTCGGCAAGCGAGCGCGCCGCGTGCGCCAGGGCGCGCTTGAAGGGCTCCAGGGGGCTTTCCGGGTTCTTCGCCATGTCAGTGGGTCTTAGATCAGCCTTCACGCCGCGTGAAACAAGGAATCGTGTGCGAAGGAACGGTGAAGCTTCCAGCGCGTTTCCAAGGCCGAGTTTCGGACCGAGGAGAAACCTTCATGCTCAAGTGGGCCCTGATCTTCGCGATCGTCGCCATCGTGGCCGGCGCGCTCGGCTTCGGCGGCATCGCCGGCGCCGCGGCCGGTATCGCCAAGCTGCTGTTCTTCATCGCCGTGGTGGCGTTCCTGCTGTTCCTGGCGCTCGGCGTCTTCGCCGGCCGCAAGCTGACCGGGCGATAGGGGATCGGGGCGCTTCCCGAGGGAGGCGCCCCCTCCGCCTCTACCTTTTGCCCACGTAGGTCTTGGCCTGCTGGCCCACGACCTCGACCAGGTCGCCCATGGCGATGTTGGCGTCGATCAGGTGCAGGCCCCAGTCCTTGGCCACCACGCCGCCGGGGCCCGTGACGTCGCCGTTGATGACGTCCGTCCGCGCGTCAGCCGGGTCGGCGTTCAAGTGCGCCTCCAGATAGTTGAAGCCGTCCTTTGACACGCATTGGCCGCTGATCAGGCCGGGCAGGGACACGAACGGCGTCTTGGGGTTGGGCTTGCCCTTCACCCATTCCGGCGTCGGCGCCGCGGAGCTGGCGATGTTCGCCTGGTTCGACAGATAGGCGTGCAGCTCGGTCCGGCCGTTCAGCGCCGCCGGGTTGACGCAGGCGGCTTCCATGTCCGGGTTGGCCACCTTGCCGAACCGGGTGTTGGCCGGGGGCGGGATGGTGTCGCGGAAGGTCACGTAGCTGATCGCGCAGCCGGTTTGGCTGGCCGTCTTGCACAGCGGGATCGACTTGAACTGCCCGGTGTCCTGGCCCCTGGTCACCGGCAGGTTCGAGCCCAGGATCAGGGCCGACACCAGTTGCTTCTGGACGGGCTTGCCGTCGATCTCGGCCGCGATCATCCGCTGCAGCACGCCCGAGCCCTGGGAGTGGCCGATCAGCACCACGCCGCGGCCCCTGTTCTCGCTGCCAAGGTAGTGGTTCCAGGCGTCCAGCACGTCGTTGTAGCCGACCTGGCGCACGGCCGGATCGGTGGCGCCGGGCATGGGCTTGCCCTCGACCATTCCCCGCAGCGCCGTCAGGGTGAACTGGCGGTAGAGCGGCGCATAGATCCGGCACTTGGAGCCGAAGCGGGCGAGCTGCTGCTTCACCACGTTCAGTTCCTCGGCGTTGG
Source organism: Phenylobacterium sp. (assembly GCF_004297125.1). GTDB lineage: Bacteria > Pseudomonadota > Alphaproteobacteria > Caulobacterales > Caulobacteraceae > Phenylobacterium. The sequence continues at coordinate 48,889 of NZ_SCVD01000011.1, forward strand.
CCGTCATGTCCGACACGACGCCCGGGTCGTTCGACACCGTGGGATAGACGTAGAAGCAATCGATCGGCGCCTTCGGATCGGCCTTGAACGTCTCGACCGTCGAGGAGCCGTCGGCCTTGATCACCGTGGTGGTCATGTCGATGGCGCAGGCGTCGCCGGCCTTGCCGGGCCAGCACAGCCACGCCGCGGGCTTCGCGTAGTCGTTCTTCGGATAGGTGGTCTGGGCGGCGGCCGGCGCGGCCATCAGGCCCGCGGCGGCGAGCGCCAGGATGGCGATCTGTCGTGTGGTCATGGTCTCCCCCGGGAAGCTTATTGTTTTCGAAGAATGCGTACGATCATCGCGCGCGGGCGGTCACAGGTCCAGCACCCTTCATGAGCGCCGCGATTCGGGCCTAAGGTCGCCGGCTAGACGTTCGGGGGAAGACGCGCATGGCGGCGGCGGAGAAGACGGCGGGCTGGCCGGCCAGGATCTGGGCCGCGATCGGCGGCGGGCTGGTCGCGCTGGTCGGCGTACTGCTGCTGGCCGGCGGCGGCTGGCTGATCTTCCTGCAGGGCTCGCCCTACTACATGCTGGCCGGCGCGGCGGTCCTCGCCACGGGCGTGCTGCTGGCGCGCCGTCACCCCGCCGCGGGCTTGGTCTATGGCGTGGTCCTGGCCGTGACCCTGGCCTGGGGCCTGTGGGAGGGCGGGTTCGAGTTCTGGCCGCTTCTGCCGCGCCTGTTCGCGCCGGCCGTGCTGGGCCTTTTCATCCTGCTGGTGATCCCGGCCGCGCCCAAGGGCCGGCTGCGCGACTACGCTGGCCTGGCCGTAGCCGCGCTCTCGGTCGCCTGCGTGGGCGTGCTGGGGGCCGCAGTCCCGGCGACCTTCTCCTGGGGCCAGGCCGAGGTCCCCGCCCAGATCACCGGCGCGGCGCCCCCGGCCGAGTCCGCCTCCGACTGGCGCTACTACGGCCGTGACCCCGGCGGCTCGCGCTATGCGCCCGTGGATCAGATCAACCGCGAGAACGTCGGCGATTTGAAGGTCGCCTGGACCTTCCGCACCGGCGAGAAGCCCAACCGCGGCAGTCAGGACCAGAACACCCCGCTGCAGGTCGGCGACACCGTCTACGTCTGCACGCCCACCAACGTGGTGATCGCCGTCGACGCCGACACCGGCAAGGAGAAGTGGCGCCACGACCCGAAGGTGAAGCCCGGGTTCTGGAACCGCTGCCGCGGCGTCGGCTACTGGGACGGAAGCCAGCCCAAGGTCGCCCTGTCGGGGACCCCGGCCGCCGCCACGCCCGCCGCCAAGGGGGCGCCCCCGCCCGCCAAGGCCGCGCCGGCGAAGAAGCCCGCCGCGCCCGCCGTCCAGACGACCGCCGCACCCACACCGGGTGGCCCGCTCTGCCGGCGCCGCATCATCTCCTCGACCATCAACGCCCAGCTCTTCGCTCTCGACGCCGAGACCGGCCAGCGCTGCCCCGGCTTCGGCCAGAACGGCATGGTCAATCTCTCCACGGGTATCGGCGAGATGAAGCCCGGCTTCTACTTCCAGACCTCCACCCCCACGGTGATCGGCAACAACGTCATCATCGGCGGATGGGTGGTCGACAACCAGGAACTGGCCGAGCCCTCCGGCGTGGTCCGCGCCTTCAACGTGGTGACCGGCGAGCTCTCCTGGGCCTGGGACCTGGGCAATCCGGACATCGACAAGCTGCCGCCCGAAGGCCAGACCTACACGCGGGGCACGCCCAACGTCTGGTCGACGGCGGCCTTCGACCCCGATCTCGGCCTGATCTACCTGCCGGTCGGCAACGCGACCCCCGACTACTGGGGCTCGCACCGCTCCATGGCGTCAGAGGCCTATTCCTCCTCGGTCGTCGCCGTCGATGCGGCCACCGGCAAGATGAAGTGGGCCTTCCAGACCGTGCATCACGACGTCTGGGACTACGACGTCCCGGCCCAGCCGATGCTGATCGACTTCCCGGTCAAGGGCGGCACGGCCCCGGCCCTGGTCCAGCTCACCAAGCGCGGCCAGATTTTCGTGCTGGACCGCCGCACCGGCGAACCTCTGACCCGCGTGGTCGAGGTGCGCGTTCCCGGCGGCGCCCAGCCCGGCGAGTGGGTGTTCCCCACCCAGCCCTATTCGGTCGAGATGCCGACCATCGGCGTCGAGCGGCTGACCGAGGAGAAGATGTGGGGTGCGACCCCGCTGGACCAGCTCGCCTGCCGCATCAAGTTCCTGTCCGTGCGTTACGAGGGCGACTTCACCCCGCCGGGCAGCCCCGAACGGCCGTCGCTGCAGTACCCCGGCAACGCCGGCGGCATGAACTGGGGCTCCGGCGCCTACGACGCCCGCCGCGGCCTCCTGATCGTCAGCGACGTGCGCATGCCCCAGACCGTCAGTCTGGCCAAGTCCGACAAGCCGGAGGTCGCGCTCAGCCGCGCCGACAAGGACCGCCCGCCGCCCAGCCTCAAGGCCATCGCTTACAAGGCCAGGAACGACTGGTTCCTCAGCCCGGTCTTCGCCCCCTGCGTCCAGCCCCCGCACGGCATGCTGACCGCCATCGACGTCCGCACCCGGCAGGTCGTCTGGCAGGCGCCGGCCGGCACGGCCGAGTCCCAGGCCCCGTTCGGCCTGCAGTCGCACCTGCCGATCCCCATCGGCACCATCGGCATCGGCGGCCCGATCACCACCGCCGGCGGCGTCACCTTCCGCGCCGCCACCACCGACCCCTACCTGCGCGCCTACGACAACGCGACGGGCAAGGTGCTGTGGAAGGCCCGGCTGCCGATCCAGTCCTCGGCCACCCCCATGACCTACGTCTCGCCCAAGACCGGCAAGCAGTATGTGGTGGTCGCCGCCGGCGGCGCCTCGATGAGCCCGGCCAAGGGCGACTACGTGGTCGCATACGCCCTGCCGTAGGCGCCTCGGCGCTTCCGGCGCGGCGGCGTGAGCCATCCGCGCCCCACGCGCGTTGTGTAAGGTGTCGGGGCCGACGAACGCCATGAAGGCGGGGGCGCTCGCGTGGAGTTCTGCGATGAAGGTCGAACGAATATTTCTGTCCGTGGTCGGCGCCTTGCTGATCGGCGCGCCGGCCATGGCCCAACCCACGAACCCGCCGCCACGACCCAGCGAGCGGGACCGCGCGCAGGAAATCGTGAGCCAGCCGGCCCGGGACCTCGGCATGTCGCGCTCGGACATCCCGCCCGTGCTCGTGGCGGCCACCGAGGATCCCTACAGCGTCAGGGGCGTGGGAACCTGCCGGCAACTGGCTGCCGCCATCACCGAGCTCAACGGCGCTCTCGGCCCCGATTTTGTGGTCGGCCGCGACGCCAACGAGAACCGAACGGAGAAGATCGTCGAGGCCGGGGGGCGGACGATCGTGAACTCCGTCATCCCGTTCCGCTCGCTGGTCCGCGAGATCACCGGCGCGGCGCCCGCCAAGCGCGCGCTCGACGCGGCGGTCGACGCGGGTCTCGCCCGCCGCGGCTTCCTGCGCGGCCTGCACCGCAAACAGGGTTGCCGCACGACCTTCTGAGATCTGGCCGGCGGCGGCCCGAACCTCGCGATCGCGTCTCCGAGCCGGGCTGCGACCTCGTCAGCGGCATAGCGCCGCTGCGCCTCGTCAGCTCCACGGCGATACCCTAGTTTGCGGCCCAGGCGGCGAGAGGGAGTTGAAGTGCAGGTGATGACGGCGGCGATCGAAGGCCGGATGGCGCGCCTCGTTCGCGAGTTCGATTGGGCCGCGACGGCGCTTGGTCCCGCCGCCGATTGGCCCGCCGAACTGAAGACAGCCGTCAGCATGATCCTTGAATCCCGGTTCCCGGCGGCGATCGTCTGGGGGCCGGGCCTGGTCACGATCTACAACGACGCCTTCCTGCCGATCCTGGGCGACAAGCCCGAAGCCCTGGGGCGCTCCTTCGCGGACGTGTGGGCCGAAGTCTGGGACGAGATCGGTCCGATCGCCGCGCGCGCCTACGCCGGCGAGGCCACCTTCATCGAAGACTTCCCGCTCCGTATCGACCGCTCGGGCCACCGCGAGCCGGCCTGGTTCACGTTCTGCTACAGTCCGCTGCGGCTGTCCGACGGATCGGTGGCCGGGTTGATCGACACCGTCATGGAGACCACCGCCACCGTCCGGGCCCGCGAGGATCTCGTGGTGCTCAATGACGAGCTTCGCCACCGCCTGAAGAACACCCTGGCCACCTTCCAGGCCCTGGCCCGCGGCAGTCTCAGGACGGTGGCCGACCGCGCCGCGGTGAATGGGCTGATGGATCGCATCGTGGCGATGGGCGCCGCCCACGACGTGCTGTTCCGCGAAGGCTGGACCTCGGCCGCCGTGGAACAGGTCGCCCGCGCGACGCTCGCCGCCAATCTGGACCGGGTCCGGATGCAAGGTCCTCAGGTGCCAATCGGAGCCCGCGCCGCGGTGGCTTTGTCGCTCGTCCTGCACGAGCTCGCGACGAACGCCGCCAAGTACGGGGCGCTCTCGGCCACGGAAGGCCGCGTCGACCTTTGGTGGGCGCCGGACGAGACGGCCGGGGTCTTTCGCTTGCATTGGCGCGAAACGGGTGGCCCCGCGGTCCGTCGCCCCGAACGCACCGGGCTGGGGTCGCGGCTCATCGACATGGGGCTGAGCCGGCGCGGAACCGTGAGCCGCCGCTATCCGCCCGCCGGCTTTGAAGCCGATCTCGAGGCACCGTTGGCCGAGCTCACGGCGGTCTGAGGCCCCGGCGCTTCCTGTTTGCGCAGGGTTGGTACGGTGATGTCGAAGCTGTGCGGCGCCCCGGCGTCGTGCCGGGGCGGGGGGTTCGCGACTGTTCTTGCCGGAACGTCAACTCCGGCGCGTACTAGGATCCTCCGACTTGCATTTGGGAGGCTGCCTCATGCGTCGCACGCTCGTTCTGGCCCTTGGAGCCGTCCTCGCCACGGGGGGCGTCGGCCTGCCCGTCCAGGCCGCGCCGCCGGGCGCGCCGGCCGCCTCGCTGGACTCCTCGGCGCCCCCGGGCTGGAAGCGGCCGAGGAATCCCATGGGCCAGCCCGACCTCTCCGGCTACTGGTCCAACGCCACCCTCACGCCCCTGACCCGCAACCGGCGCATCTCCGACAAGGCGGCCCTGACGGCTGCGGAGGCCAAGGCGCTCGAGAAGCTCTGGGCCGACGCCCTGGCCGAATCCGACACCCCGACCGACCCCAACGAGTCCGAGGCCGCTGGCCAGGCCAAGTTGAGCGGCTCGAAGCTCGTCGAGATCCGCCCCGACTTCATCGCCGCCGGCGGCGACACGGGCGGCTACAACACCTTCTGGATCGATCCGGGCACGCATCTGGTGGAGATCGACGGCAAGTACCGCACCTCGATCCTCACCACCGACAACGGCCTGCCGCCGGCCCGCAAGGCCGGGGCGCCGGCGCCGCGGGGCGGCGGGTTCCGCGACAGCTACGAGAGCTACGAGACCCGCCCGGAGGGCGAGCGCTGCATCTCGGGCTTCGGCCGTAACACCGGCCCGCCGATGCTGCCCAACGGCTACTACAACAACAACTATCAGATCGTGCAGACGCCCGACGCGGTAGTGATCGAGGTGGAAATGATCCACGACGCGCGGATCGTTCGACTCAACGGGACGCACCGCACGGACGGTCTGCGGCCGACGATGGGCGATTCCATCGGCCGCTACGAAGGCGACACCCTGGTGGTCGAGACGACCAACATCCCCGCGTCGCAGCAGTTCATGGGCGCTTGGAAGACCCTGAAGGTGACCGAGTGGTTCACCCGCCTCTCACCCACCAAGATCCTCTACCGGTTCCAGCTCGAGGACCCGGAGATGTGGGAGAAGCCGTGGGGCGGCGAGTACACCTTCAACACCCTGAACGGCCGCACCTACGAGTACGCCTGCCACGAAGGCAACTACGCCCTGCCGGGCATCCTGGCCGGAGCGCGCCAGAAGGAAAAGGAAGAGGCTGAGGCGGCGAAGGGCAAACCGGGCGCCGAGTGAACCAAGCCTGCGGAATGAACGGCCGCGGCCCCTCTCATGGGCCTGCGGAAGCTTGCGCCGTACCCGCCCTTTGAGAGGCTCCGCGAATTCACCGCGTATTCTCAGGAATACATCTTGAATTGCAGACCTTGAACAAGTTCCCGCGCGACGCGAACGCTATAGAATAACATGTTCGCCTAACATAGGTTTGGACTGGGACCTGACGGGTTCGAGAGCGGCGGGAGTTGAGTTCCTGCCAAAATGGGGGGGACATGATGTCGAACTTTTCGAAATTGATCGCTGGCGCGAGCTTGTCGCTCGCGCTGTTGGCCGGTGGCGCGGCGCAGGCCGCTATCGTCAACATCAGTGCGACAAGCCCGGGAGCCACGTTCGACTTCGCGGCGGGCAGCTATCTGATCGAATGGATCGGGACTGCCGATGGCGGCGCCTATGACGGCTGGAATGGGGCGTGCCCGGCGGGCGACTGCACCAGCGGCTGGCGCGAGAACTTCACCGCGGTCAGCGATCCGGGGCCGAACCCGGACCTCGAGTCGTTCGGCCTGGGCTCCTCGTTCAGCTCGGCGCTCTCCGCATTGGCCGCCTACAAGGCGGCGCCTTCGATCACCAACAACAGCTTCGTCTGGAACGGCTCGATGTATGTGCCGGACGGCTTCGAGGTGATCGCGCAGCCCTTCATCGTCAATATCGGCGCGCCGCTGACCGTGAAGTTCTTCGCCGGCGACGGCACGCCCAACGACAATTTCGGCGGGGTGTCGCTGCGGATCTCCGCGGCGCCCGAGCCCGGAACCTGGGCCCTGATGCTCCTGGGCTTCGGCGGGGCCGGCATGGCGCTCCGCACGCGCCGCAGGACCCCTGCGGCGGCCTGAGCCGGGAGGATGCGGCCTATTCGCCGAAGCGCTCGATGTGGCCACGGCCCCAGGAGCGGACCGTTTCGACGACGGGCGTCAGCGAGCGGCCATAGGCGGTGAGGGAATAGACCACCGGGGAGGGGACCTCTCCGGTGGCTTCCCGGTGGACGATGTCGTCGGCGATCAGCTCGCGGAGCTGTTCGGTCAGCACCTTCTGCGAGATCGCGGGCATCAGCTGGCGCAGGCCGGCGAAGTGGCGCGGCTGTTCCGCCAGCCAGTAGACGATGATCAGCTTCCACTTGCCGCCCAGGGCCGCGAGCGCGGCGGTGAGCGGGCAGTCGCTGACGGGATTGCGGCGGCGGACGGAATCCATGGTTACCTTGAGGTGCCTTCTCGTGACGCGGCCGGGCCGCCGCTAGCGTCGCTGCGTCGTCTGACCCGAGGAGCCCATGATAGCCCACGTCCCTTGCCGCAAGATCAAGCCCGTCCTGCTGGCGATCGCGCTCGTCGCCGCGCCGCTCGACACCCGCGCCCAGCCGGCGGCTCCGCCCGCCGCCGCCGCCGTCCGTGACGGCAGCCACGACTTCGACTTCGAGTTCGGCGACTGGACGATGCGGCTGAAGCGGCTGGTCAGGCCGCTCAGCGGCTCGAAGGAATGGGTCGAGTACGAGGGCTCCTCGGTCGTCCACAGGATCTGGGGCGGCGCGGCCAATGTGGGCGAGATCGACATCTCCGGCCCGGCGGGCCGCATCCAGGGCATGAGCGTGCGCGTCTACAATCCCCAGTCGGGCCAATGGGGCGCGAGCTTCGCCAGCGCCCGCGGCGGGCAACTGGGCGAGCCTATGATCGGCGACTTCAAGGACGGGCGGGGCGAGTTCTATAACCAGGAGACGTTCAACGATCGCACCATCTTCGTGCGGTTCATCTTCTCCGACATCACGCCCACGACGTTCCGCATGGAGCAGGCGTTCTCGGACGACGGAGGCAAGACGTGGGAAGCCAACTGGCTCGCGACGTTCCGCAAGGCGGGCTGACGATCTTCGGGCGCTTCCACGCGCGCGAGGGCTGCGAGGCGCAGGTGGCGGCGGCCGTCGCCAAGGTCGTGCCGCCGACCCGCGCCGAGCCCGATTGCCTGGGCATCGAGGGCTACGGCGATACGCGCGACCCCCGGCTGTTCTTCATCCACTCGCGCTGGCCCGACGAGGCGGCGTTCGACCTCCACGCGGGTCTGCCGCACACCGTGCGGTTCCTCGAGACCGTCCAATCCCTGATCGACCACCCGCTCGACGTCCGGCGAGCGCGGCGGACGGTTTAGTTCGACCCGCCCGCCTTGGCCGGCGCCGCGGCCTGGGCCCGGTCGGCCTCGCGGCTGCCGCCCAGGATGCCCGGCATGGCGTAGTTGCCCTCGTGGCAGGCGTACTCGTAGACCTGACCCCCCAGCGCGGCAAACTCGTACTCGCCGCCCCACGGCTTGTCCCAGACGCTGGGCGCCTCGACGATGAACGCATAGCCCAGCCGGTCCTTGGCCACGCGGCGGAACCGCTCGGTCACCTTCAGGTCCTCCCAGGCGCCGAAGAACGCCTGCGTCTTCGGGAAGTTGGTGGTCTCGACCACCAGGGTGTCGCCCTCGTACCAGCCGACGGAATCTCCGAACCAAGGCCGCACCGACGCCGCCCGGTGCTCGCGCGAGCCCAGCCGCACCACGCGCGCGTCGTGGACCATCTCCACCACGATGACGACCGCGTCGGTCCCCTGAACGATGGAATAGTTGTTGTTGTAGAAGCCGTTGGACATCATCGGCGGCGGCCCGTTGCGCCCGAACGACGTCAGGCAGCGGTCGGCCAGGCTCATCTCTTCCGGATTGTCGTAGCGCCGCGCCGTCTGCTGGTCCTCGCCAAACAGGGCGGCCGCGCCGTACTGGTCGAGGTAGTAGGGCGAGCCTGAGAATGACCGCATCTCGGCGGCCGAGACCTTCGAGCTGGCGCGTGGGGCGGGGACTTGGCCGTCGGGCGTGGTGATCAGGCTGGTCCGCGGCTCGCCGCGCACCCGCATCACCCGCAGGCCGGGGTCCAGGAAGCCGCGGTTATAGCCGCCCACCGTGCCGTCGGAGACGGTCGGCGCGTTCGGATCGGTCCGCTGGTTGCCCTTGTCGATCTGGGCCTCGGCGTCGCGTTCGATCTTGGCGACCTCCTCGGCCGTCATCGCGAGGCGCGCGCCGTACTGCGCCGGCCGGGTCTGCGACGTCATGGTGGCGTTGGTCCAGTTGCCCTCAAGGTCGGGTCGCTTGCTCTGCGCGTGCGCCACCGAACCCAGCGCCAGCCCCAAGCCAAGCGCGATCAATGTCGTCTTCATGGCCTCGTCCTCCCGGCGACAGCATCGCGCCGGAAGGGGCGGGACGGCAAGCCTGCTAGGCCACCCGCACTCGGGCCGTGCTTTCCGGCAGATCGGTCCCGAAGGCGCGCTGGTAGAACTCGGCCACCGTGCCGCGCTCCAGCTCGTCGCACTTGTTCAAGAAGGTCATCCGGAATGCGAGGCCGATGTCGCCGCCGAAGATCTCGGCGTTCTGGGCCCAGGTGATCACCGTCCGCGGGCTCATGACAGTGGAGATGTCGCCGTTCATGAAGGCGTTCCGCGTCATGTCGGCCACGCGCACCATGGCGTTGATCGTCCGCTTGCCCTCGGCCGTCTGGTAGGACGGGCTCTTGGCCAGCACGATCTCGGCCTCAACGTCGTGGCTGAGGTAGTTCAACGTGGTGACGATCGACCAGCGGTCCATCTGGCCTTGGTTGATCTGCTGGGTGCCGTGGTACAGCCCCGTCGTGTCGCCCAGGCCGATGGTGTTGGTGGTCGAGAACAGCCGGAACCAGGGGTTCGGGCGGATCACGCGGTTCTGGTCCAGCAGGGTCAGCTTGCCCTGCGCCTCCAGCACCCGCTGGATCACGAACATCACGTCCGGCCGGCCGGCGTCGTATTCGTCGAACACCAGGGCGATGGGCCGCTGGATCGCCCAGGGCAGCATGCCCTCGCGGAACTCGGTGACCTGCTTGCCGTCCTTCAGGACGATGGCGTCCTTGCCGACCAGGTCGATCCGGCTGACGTGGCTGTCCAGGTTCACCCGGATCAGCGGCCAGTTCAGGTGGGCGGCCACCTGCTCGATGTGGGTCGACTTGCCCGTGCCGTGATAGCCCTGGACCATCACCCGGCGGTCGAAGGCGAAGCCCGCGAGGATCGCCCGCGTGGTCTCCGGGTCGAACTTATAGGCCGGATCGATGTCCGGCACGTGGGGGTCGCGCTCGCTGAAGGCCGGGACCTTCATGTCGATGTCGATGCCGAAGGTCTCGCGCACGTCGACCTCCCGGTCCGGCGTGAGCGTGATGAGCTTGTCTTCGTTGGTGTCGAAAGCGGCCATGGTTGGGTTCGATTACAGGCTTGCCGCCACGTACGCAAACAGGTGTTTTGTCCAAAGTTCGCGGAGGAACAGCGATGCTGATGGAAGCGCAAAGCGCCTATCGCAGGATCAAGGTCCAGTCACAGGAAACTGGCTTCGGCGCCGAGGTCACCGGCGTGGACCTCTCGAGGCCTCTGGACGCGGCCGTGCTGGTCGAGGTGAAGGACGCCTGGGCGCGCCACGCGGTCCTGGCGTTCCCGGACCAGCCGCTGACCCTGGACCAGCTCGAGGCCTTCACCCTGCAGTTCGGCCCGTTCGGCGACGACCCCTACGTCGCCCCCATGCCGGGCCACCCCAATGTGTTGGAAGTCCGCCGCGAGCCGGACGAGAAGGTCACGCCCTTCGGCGGCAATTGGCACTCCGACTGGAGCTTCCAGGCCCAGCCCCCGGCCGCCACCATCCTGCGCTCGGAGACTATCCCGCCGGTCGGCGGCGACACGCTCTACGCCGACGGGGCGCGGGCCTACGACGAGCTCTCCGACGAGATGAAGGCCCGGCTGGCGCCGCTGCGCGCCATCCATTCGGCCAGCCGCGCTTACGGGCCCAACAGCCTCTACGCCCGCGAGCTGCACCTGCGCGCCATGCCGATCATCGTCAGCCCGGACGCCGACAAGACCTTCATCCACCCCCTGGTCCGCACCCATCCCGTGACGGGCCGGAAGGCGCTCTTCATCTCGCCGGTCTACACCGTGGGCATCGAAGGCATGGCGCCTGACGACGCCGATCCGCTGCTGGGCGAGCTCTACAAGCACATGACCCAGGACCGCTTCCTCTACCGCCACCACTGGCGCGAGGGCATGGTCGTGATCTGGGACAACCGCTGCACCATGCACAATGCGCTGGGCGGCTACGACGGGCACCGCCGGGTGATGCATAGGACGACCGTGGCGGGCGAGACGCCGGTTTAGTCCTCGTAGCGCGCCTTCAGCGTGAACAGGCCGATCAGGCTCAGGACGCCCGCCGCAACCAGGTAGAGGCCCACGGGCATCAGTCCGCCCCGGTCGGCCAGCGCCTGGGCCGCCACGGGCGCCAGACCGCCGCCGATGATGCCGCCCACGTTGAAGGCCATCGACGCTCCCGTGTAGCGGACGCGGGGCGGGAACAGGCTGGGCAGGAACGCGCCCAGCGGCCCGTAGACGAAGCCCATCATCAGCAGCGCCAGGGACAGCCAGGCCCAGATCAACAGCAATGTGCCCGCGCCCATCATCGCGCCCATGACCGCGCCCACCGCCACCGTGCCCACGCAACCGGCCATCAGCACGCGGCGCGGGTTGCTGGCGTCCGAGGCGTAGCCGGCCAGCACGATGCCGAGCGCCAGGAACAGGATGGCGCCGAGCTGCACCCCCAGGAACGCCTCGCGGCTGTAGCCGAGGGTCTTGGTCCCGTGGCCCAGGGCGAAGGCGGTAGAAATGTAGAAGAGCGCGAAGCAGGCCACGACGGCGAAGGTGCCGCCCAGCAGCGCCGGGAAGTGGCGCTTGGCGACCTCGGCCATCGGCACATGGCTGGGCTCGGCCTCCGCCAGCACCTTCTGGAACGCCGGGGTCTCGCCGATGCGCAGCCGGATCCATAGGCCCAGGCCCACCAGTATGGCGCTGGCCAGGAACGGCAGTCGCCAGCCCCACGCCAGGAAATCCTCCTGGGTCAGTAGCACGCCCAGCACCAGGAACAGGCCATTGGCGGCGATGAAGCCCACCGGCGCGCCCAACTGCGGGAACATCCCGAACCGCGCGCGCCAGCCCGGCGGGGCGTTCTCCACCGCCAGCAGGGCGGCCCCACCCCACTCGCCGCCCAGGCCGAAGCCCTGGCCAAACCGCAGCAGGCACAGGAGGAACGGCGCCACCCAGCCCACCAGGGCGTAGGTGGGCAGGAAGGCGATCAGCAACGTTGAGCCGCCCATCATCATCAGCGACGCCACCAGCGTGGACTTGCGCCCGATCCGGTCGCCGAAGTGGCCGAAGAACGCCGCCCCCACCGGCCGCGCGAAGAAGGCCACCGCGAAGGTCGCGTAGCTCTGCAGGAGCTGGGCCGAGTCCGACGACTTGGGGAAGAACAGGCTGGGGAACACCAGCGAGGCGGCGGTGGCGTAGATGTAGAAGTCGTAGAACTCGACCGCTGTCCCCACCAGGCTGGCCGCCAGGACGCGGCGGTTCGAGGCGCTGCCCGCGCCGGTGCTGATACCGTTCATGCGGTCCCGCTTCGCGCCCGCAGCGCGCGCGGTCAAGCCGGATGGCGTTTCTGGGCGTTTGCCACTACCTGCAGACCATGACCGCGCAGATCGACCCCTTCTACGCCATCTCCGTCAGCGGCCTGGCCCACCGGCTGAAGGCCGAGGGTCGGTCGATTATCCACATGGAGTTCGGCCAGCCCTCGACGGGCGCGCCCAAGGCCGCCATCGCGGCGGCGCACAAGGTGCTGGACGCCGAGGCCATGGGCTACTGGGAGAGCGCGCCGCTCAAGGCCCGTATCTGCCGCCACTACGCCGAGACCTATGGCGCGACGGTGGAGCCGGCCCAGATCACGCTCACCTGCGGCGCCTCGCCGGCCCTGGTGCTGGCGCTGTCGGCCACCTTCAATCCGGGCGATGTGATCGCCATGGCGCGGCCGGGCTACGTCGCCTACCGCAACAATGTGAAGGCGCTGCACATGGTCCCGCTGGAGATCCCGTGCGGGCCGGAGACGCGCTACCAGCTCACCGCCCAGACGCTGGCCGCCATCGAGCCGGCGCCGGCCGGCGTGATCCTGGCCAGCCCCGCCAACCCCACCGGCACGGTGATCCCCGGCGACGAACTCGCCGCCATCGCCGAGGTCTGCCGGGCCCGCGGCATCCGGATCGTCTCCGACGAGATCTACCACGGCCTCAGCTATGCCGAACCGACCCACTCGATGCTGGAGTACGAGCCGACCACCATCGTCGTGAACAGCTTCTCCAAGTACTTCAGCATGGCCGGTTGGCGGCTGGGCTGGCTGATCGTGCCCAGGGCCGAGGCCTCCCGCGCCGTGGCCTACATGGGCGCCCTGTTCCTGACCGCGCCGTCGCTGGCCCAGCACGCGGCCCTGGTGGCCATGGATTGCCGCGACGAGCTGGAGGGCTACGTCGAAACCTACCGCCGCAACCGCGAACTGCTGCTTGAGGCGCTGCCTGCGCTCGGCCTGGAGAAGATCGCACCGCCCGACGGGGCCTTCTACATCTACGCCGACGTGGGCCGCCTGACCGACGATAGCCTGTCGTTCTGCAAGCAGCTCCTGCAGGACACCGGCGTCGCCACGGCCCCCGGCATCGACTTCGACCCCGTCGACGGGCGCCGCTTCATCCGCATGAGCTTCGCGGTCTCGACGCCCGAGATCGAGGAGGCGATCCGCCGCCTGATCCCCTGGTTCGAGCAGGCGCGGGCGAAGGCGGCCTAGGGCCGGCGGTAGACCGTCCCGTCCTTCATCACGAAGCGGACGTCCTTCAGGGCCGTGATGTCCTTGGTCGGGTCGCCGGCCACCGCGACCAGATCCGCGAGCTGGCCCGCCGTCACCTTGCCCAGCCGGTCGTCCAGCCTCAGCAGCCTGGCGTTCACCGCCGTCGCCGCGGTCAGGGCCTCGGTGGGCGTCATGCCGGCCTTCACCATCCAATCCAGCTCGCGCCAGCTCTGGCCATGGGTGAAGACGCCGACGTCGCTGCCAGCGCCCACCGTGACACCCAGCTTGAGGGCGAGCCGCACGGTCTCCGCCGAGCGGACCATCGCGGGGGAGGGCGGACGGCCCGGCGTGTAGCGACCGCCATATTGCGAGGTCGCCGCCACGGCCTCCAGGGTCGGGATCAGCGCCGTCCCCTTGGCCCTCATCAGCTTCAGCGTCGCCTCCGACGCCTCGTAGCCGTGCTCGATGGTGTCGACGCCGGCGGCCACGGAGCGGCGGATGCCCTCGTCGCCGGCCGCGTGGGCCGCGACCGGCCGCCCCAGGTCGTGGGCCGTCGACACCAGCACCTCCAGCTCGCGCTGGGTGAAGGCGGGCTTCACCGAATTGTCCGGCCCGATCCGGTAGTCGGCGTAGACCTTGATCCAGTCGGCCCCAAGCGCGGCCTGCTCCCGCACCGCCGCCACGATCTCGGCCTCGCCTGAGACCTCCTGCGCGCCCTGCGGCAGCTCCATGTCGGTGCGGAAGCCCTTGCGCGGGCCGTAGGCGCCCCTGGCGACGATCGCGCGGGTGGTCACCAGCAGGCGTGGGCCGGCGATGGTCCCGTCGGCGATGGCCTTCTTCAGCGAGACGTCGGCGTCGCCCGCGCCCTCGGTGCCCAGCTCGCGCTCGGTGGTGACCCCGGACATCAGGGTGCGCGTCGCGTCGCGGCCGGCCCGCAAGATCCGGTAGAACGGCGCCTCCTTCAGGACCTGATCGTCCCATGAGGCCTCGTTGTAGGGATGCAGCAACAGGTGGGAGTGCATCTCGATGAGGCCGGGGATCAGGGTGGTTCCGGGCAGGGGGACGACCTGCGCGCCGCCGGCCGCCACCTGCGCCTTGGGTCCCACGGCGACGATCTTCTGGCCGTCGACCCGCACGACCCAGCCGGCCTGCGGCGTCGCTTGTCCCGCCGTCCACACCGCGTCGGGCTGAAGCAGATAGGTCTCGGCTTGCGCCTGAGGGGCGGCGACGACGGTCGCCAGGAGCGCCAGTATGGTCTTCTGCAAAGCGATCGACTCTCAAGCAGGGGAGGAGTGGGGTCATGGTGATCGAATCTGTCGCGGGCGTCTCCGTCTGCGTTTGCGCCGCGGACGGGCCGAAGCTCGATGGCGATCGGGCCGCCAGCGACCTGATCGGCGACGCCTTCGGGACCGGCGCACGGGTCGTGGCGATCCCGGTCGAGCGTCTGGGGCCGGGCTTCCTGACGCTCAGCACCCGCATCGCCGGCGAAGTGATCCAGAAGTTCGTGAACTACGGCTTCCAGGTCGCCTTCGTGGGCGACGTTTCGCAGGCCGTGGCGGCCAGCGACGCCCTGCGCGACTTCGTCCGCGAGTCCAACCGTGGCCGCCACGTCTGGTTCGTCGCCGATCTGGGGGAGCTGGCCACGAAGCTGGCTTGACCTCCCCAAGGTCGCCGGGGTTTCTCGCGGGCTGGGTCAGACGGAGAACCTCATGCAGACGCGCAAGCTCGGTCAGTTCGAAGTCTCGGCCATCGGCCTGGGGTGCATGAGCCTCAGCCACGCCTATGGCTCGCCGCCGCCCCGGGAACAGGCCGAGGCGGTGCTGCTGGGGGCGCTGGACGCCGGCTACACCTTCTTCGACACCGCCGCGGTCTATGGCGTCGGCCACAACGAACGGCTGGTGGGAGAGGTGCTGGGTCCGCATCGGGACAAGTTCGTGCTGGCCTCCAAGTGCGGCCTGACCAATGGCGAGCTGCGTGAACTGAACGGCAGTCCCGAGCGCCTGAAGAAGACCTGCGAGGAGAGCCTGCAGCGGCTGAACGTCGACGTCATCGACCTCTACTACCTGCACCGCTGGGACAAGCGCGTGCCGATCGAGGACAGCGTCGGCGCCCTGGCCGACCTGGTGAACGAGGGCAAGATCCGCAGCATCGGCCTGTCGGAGGTCTCGGCCCCGACGCTGCGCCGGGCGCACGCCGTCCACCCGATCACCGCGCTCCAGACCGAATATTCGCCGTGGACCCGCAATCCGGAGATCGCGGTGCTGGACGCCTGCCGCGAGCTGGGCGTCGCGTTCGTGGCCTTCTCGCCGGTGGGACGCGGTTTCCTGGCCGGCGGCGCGCTGGATCCGTCGCAGTTCGAGGACCACGACATCCGCAAGGCGATGCCCCGCTTCCAGGGCGAGGCCTACCAGGCCAACCTGAGGCTGCTCGACGCCTTCAAGGCGATCGCCCGGGAAGCCGGCTGCACGCCTGCCCAGCTCTGCATGGCCTGGCTGCTGCAGAAGGACGACATCATCATCCCGATCCCGGGGACGGCGAAGCCCGACCACATGCGCGAGGACGCGGCGGCGGCGGACGTGACCCTGTCGGCCGAGGTCATGGCCAAGGTCGACGCCACCCTGAACGGCGACACCGTCACCGGCTCGCGCTATTCGCCGGCGCTGCAAGCCGCGGTCGACACCGAGAAGATGCCGTCCGAGGCCTAGCCGCGGGCGTCCTCGCGATAGGCCGGGCCGCGGGCCAGCGATCGCAGAAGCGGCATCTGAAGCAGCAGATCACCCCCCAGGGCGAGCTGGGCCGGCCCGATATCGCGCAAGAGGTGATCCCGCAGCGCCTGCGGGATCGAACCCTCGGGCGCCATCGGGTCGCGGGCGGCCAGCTCCAGAAACCGCGCATCGTCGGCCTCTCGATCACCCGACAGGTCGCCGATGCGCTCGAACATCATCACGAAGGCGGTGGGCGTGCGGCCCACGTCGAGCGCCGAGCCCATGGCCAAGCCGTCCAGAATCTCGGCCTTCGGGGTCGCCACCCCGTTGAAGATCCCGAACACCATCGCCCCGCTGGTCACGTCAGCGGCCACGCAGATGATCTGGTTGTGCAGCGGCAGCATCCAGCCCTCGCAGAACGTGCCGCCGGTGCCCATGCGCAGCTCCAGCAGGCCGTTCGCACCCATGCGGATCATCCCGTGGTCGTGCAGGAACCGCCCCGGGTTCAGCACGTAGGGCCGGGTGGAGCGAAAGAAGCCTTCGTAGGCCGCGCCGCGGAGCGTGGTCGTGCCGCGGACCTGGTCGAGGATCGCCAGTGGCAGGCCAGGCGGCGGCGGCTCGAGTCCCGGGATGGCCGCGGGATCGGCGCCCATCAGGACGGCGAAGTCGGCAAGACTCCGATCCCAGTCCAGCTGGGTGAAGTGGGGAACCCGTCCGGCGATCAGCGCCGTCAGCCGGCTCATGTTGTGCGCGGATGGCGTCACGGCGCCCGTCGCCCAGCGTCCCACGACGGACTTGTCCACGCCCAGGTCGGCCGCCAGCCGCCCGCGGCTGAGGCTCAGCACTTTCAGAGCGAGGGTGAATTTCTCCCTGAACGCCGACATGTCCGGCATCTTGCCTGCTGAGCGCCCCGACGCCACCCCCGATGAGGGGATATTCGGTCTGGATCCAGCGCGAAGGGCGGCGGCGAGCTGGCGTTGGCCGCCCCCGCCCAGTTTCTGGCCAGGGTCTGCGCGCCGCCCCGGCTAGATCCTGCGCTCAAGACCTTCCCAGAACGGCTCGCGCAGCTTGCGTTTGAAGATCTTTCCCGAGTCCTCGCGCGGCAGTTCCGCAGCCAGGTCCACGCGCCGCGGCATCTTGTAGCCGGCGACATGGGCGCGGAGATACGCCTTCACCGACGCTTCGGTGACATCCGCCCCTTCGCTGGGCTGGACGACGGCGTAGACGCCTTCCCCGAACTCGTCGTCGGGGATGCCGAACACCGCGCAGTCGGCGATACCGGGCATCTTGAGCAGCTCCGCCTCGATCTCGGCGGGATAGATGTTCACCCCGCCGGAAATGATCATGTCCTTGGCCCGGTCGCAGAGGTACAGGAACCCGTCGCGGTCGAAATAGCCGATGTCGCCGGGCGCGATCAGCCCGGCCTTCTCGCTGTCGCGCCGCTTCTGGTCGTCGCCGTGGTAGGTGAAATCGGCCATGCCGCGGATGCGGGCCACCACCTCGCCGACCTCGCCGGCGGGCAGGGATTGGCCGTCGGCGCCGATCACCCGCACATCGGCCTCCGGCCATGGCTTGCCGACCGTGCCGGGGTGGCCGAGCCAGTCCTCCGACGTGCAGAAGGTGACGGCCGAGACCTCGGTGGAGCCGTAGTACTCGTTGATCACCGGCCCCCACCACTCGATCATCGAACGCTTGATGGGCGGCGGGCAGGGCGCCGCGGCATGGACCACGAACTTCAGGGACGAGAGGTCGTACTTCGCCTTGATGTCCTCCGGCAGTTTCAAGAGCCGGTGGAACATGATCGGCACCATGTGCAGGTGCGTCACCCGGTGGCGCTCGATCATCGCCAGCAGCTCCTCGGGGTCGAACCGCGGCTGCAGGATCACCGTCCCGCCGACCCGCGCGGCCGTCAGGCCGTAGGCGTTGGGCGCCGAGTGGTACATCGGCCCCGTCACCACCGTCACCATCTCGTCCGGCGGTCCGTGGCCCATGAAGCCGAACGCCCGGCCGATGACCATGGCGGTGGTCATCGCCTGCTCGGCGCTGGGCGGCGCTCGACGGACCCCCTTGGGACGCCCGGTGGTGCCGGAGGTGTAGATGATCGTGCCGGGCGCCTCGGCGCCGCTCGGGGGCAGGGGTTCGAAGCCTTCCAGCCAGGTTCCCCACTCCAGCATGCCGGCGGGCGTGGGCGCCGGGTCGATGCCATAGGCCTCGGCGATCTCCGGCGGCGTCGGCACGACCAACACCGGCACGCCCGGCGGCAGGGCGTCGCGGATCGGCGGGATCAGGTCGGCGTGGATGACGATGGCCTTGGCGCCGGAGTTCTCGAATAGATAGGCCGCCTCGTCGGGCGTGTAGTGCCAGTTCACCGGGGTGGGATAGGCGCCCAGCAGGCCGGCCGCCGCGCTGGCCTCGAAGAACGGCAGGTCGTTGCGCAGGTAGAGCGCGATGAGGTCGCCGGGCCCTATCCCCAGGCTGGCCAGCCCCGCCGCCGCCCGCGCGGCCCGTTCGGCGAGCGCTTCCGGGGACAGGCTGCGCGCGCCGCTGATCACTCCGCCCATGGGAGCCCCTTACTTCAGCGCCGCAGGGAACTTGGGCATGGCTTCGAAGTCCTCCATCACGTGCTCGCGCACGACCCGGGCCTTGGTCTCGGCGGCGAGCGCCTCGGCGGCCTCGTAACTCTTCAGCGTATCGGGCCGATTGAAGTTGAAACGCGGCACCCGCTTGGCCGCGCGGCTCTCGGCGAGGTGCCAGAGGTCGCCGGTGAGCAGCACCGTGCCGGCGTCCTGCAGCTTCACCTCCAGGATGGTGTGCCCGGGGGTGTGGCCGGGCGCCTGGTGGATCACCACGGTCTTGTCGCCGAAGAGATCTAGGGTAGGGGTCTCGATCAGCCTGGCCTTCGACGTCTCCAGCGCGGAGTAGGCGGCGAACTGCGCCGCATTCTTGCGAGCCGCCTCGCTGAACGCAGTGGCCCTCTCATCCGGATCCACGACCCAGATCGAGCCGGCGAACAGGCCGGCGTTGCCGATGTGGTCGAAGTGGCTGTGCGAGACCGAGAGGAACTCGATGTCCGCCGGCGTCAGGTCGAGCTGCTTCAGCGCGTCGAGCAGCATCTGCTTCGATTGCGGGACACCGGTGTCCCAGACCAGATCGCCCTTGGGATGGCGGATCAGGTAGCACGGCACGATCAGCGTCCGCTGCACGCCCTTGTAGGCCCCGTCGTCCGAGAACATGTCGGCGTCGGGCACAGGGAACTTGCCGCACTCGATGGCGTACAGCTCCACGCCCTTCGGCGGCGCCTTCGCGGCCGAGGCGGCCCCGGCGCCGAACAGGAGCGCGGCCGCCACCGCGGGGGCCAGCAAGCGGAACATCATCGCAGTTTCCTCAGGCTTGTTGTCGTTGAACCGAGCGTGGCCCGAGACCGCCGCGGAGTCACGCCCGCCGATTCGGATTGACCGAACGCGCTTTTCCGTATTGTATGAGTGTATGCATACACAGGAGCAATTGCTGAGCGGCATCCGAATCGAAGACAACGGCGTCCCGATCTATGTGCAGCTCCGCGAGCAGTTCCTGCGGGCCATGGGCGCGGGGGTCCTGAAGCCCGGCGATCAGATGCCCACCATGCGCCAGGTGGCCGTGGCCTTCCGCATCGACCTGAACACCGTCCGCCACGCCTACGACGAGCTGGAGCGCGCCGGAGCCGTGGTGCTGATCCGCGGCCGGGGCAGCTTCGTCGCGGAGCCGCCGGCTGCCCTGCAGGGCGCCGATCACGACGCCGAGGCCGAACGGCTCGCCCGCCAGGTGCTCGCCACCGCCGCCGCGGCCGGGGTCGATCCCCTGGTCCTGGCCAGCAAGATCACGGCGCTCGCCGCCGCGAAGGAGGAAGTCCAATGATGAACGCCGCCAGCCCCAACCTCAGGCTCGAGGCCGGTTCGCTCTCGAAGCTGAAAGATGTGAATCCGGTCTCCCTCGTGCTCTCCGGCCTGGTCGTCGCCGGCGGGATCACCCTTGCCGCCGCCATCGACGGGCTGACCGCCAAGTGGATCGGCGCTGGCGTGGTGGTGCTGGGCTCGCTGGTGCCGTTGTGGCTCAAGATGGCCAACCAATGGGAACGGGCGGTGGTCCTGCGGTTGGGGCGCCTCGACAGGATCGCCGGGCCAGGCCTCTTCCTGGTCATTCCGGTGGTCGACCAGGTCGCCTACTGGATCGACCAGCGGATCCAGACCACCGAGTTCAACGCCCAGCAGGCGCTCTCCAAGGACACGGTGCCGGTCAACATCGACGCGGTGATCTTCTGGCAGGTTCACGACACCGAGCGCGCGGCCCTGGAGATCCAGGACTACCGCCGCGCCATCCAGCAGGTCGCCGAGACGTCGCTGCGCGAGATCGTCGGCTCCTCGATGCTGGCGACGCTGCTCGCCGAACGGACCAAGGGCGACGAGATCCTGCGCGAGGTGATCGGGCGCAAGACCGGCGACTGGGGCATCTCGGTGATCTCGGTGGAGATTCGCGACATCGGCGTGCCGGCCGGCCTGCAGGACGCCATGAGCCGCCAGGCGCAGGCGGAACGCGAGCGGCTGGCGCGGGTGGCCCTGGGCCAGGCCGAGCAGGAGGTCGCCATCAAGTTCGTGGAGGCGGCCGACATCTACGCGCGCTCGCCCGCGGCGCTGCAGCTACGCGCCATGAACATCATCTACGAGACCACCAAGGAGGGTGGGGCCACGATCCTGCTGCCCACTTCGATGGTCGACGCCATGAACCCCGGCGGGATCCTCGGTCTGGCCCAGGCCGCCGCGCAACCCAAGGCCTGAGGAGGCGTCGAGCCGTCGATGTCGGCCAGCGCGGGCGTGGTGGCGATCAAGCGTCAGCGGCCCGGCCGCAGCGAGGGGTCGAGGGTTTGTGCGAGGGTCTTGCGGGCCCGATAGAGGCGCGTCTCGATCGTCTTCACGGTGACGTCGAGGATCTCGGCCGCCTCCTGCTGGGACAGGCCTTCGATGGCGGTCAGCAGCAACGCCTCCTTCAGCGGGCCAGGCAGGCGGGCGATGCCGTGGTCCAGGTGGGCCAGCCGCTCCCGCTCCAGGAGCGTGGCCTCGGCGTCCGGCTTGGGGTCCGGGTGCTCGTGAGCGCCGGAGTCCTCGAAGTCGCGGTCCCCGAAGATCATGCGGCGGAACGCCAGCCGCCTGCCACGATCGCGCGCCTTGTTGATGGCGATGGTGCGCAGCCAAGCCCCGAAGGGCCGCGCGGGATCGTAGCGGCCCAGCGCAGCCCAGGCGGCGATGAACGCCTCGTGGGCGGCCTCTCGGGCCTCCTCGGGATCGCCGAGATACCTGCGGAGCAGGCCGTAGAGACGATCCTTGTGGCGTGCGACCAAGACGCCGTAGGCGCGCTCGCTGCCCTCGGCCGCCTGGCGCGCCAGGTCCGCGTCGCTCGGCTCGTCCGGCCGGCTCACGTGTTCTCGTCTGTGAGCGCCTTCACCACGGTGTCGTCGAAACGGGTCGCCTGCTCCGGCGTCAGCACCTGGCGCATCGCCAAAACGTGCAGGATCGTTTCCTTCTGCAGCTGTCCCATGGCGCGATGGAAGCGATCGACCGCCTGCTGCACCGCTGGGGAATAGGCATGCTCCTGCCCGATGGCCCGCGCCAGGTCGGCGTTCGCGGCGCGCATCTCCGTCTCAAGGGCCCGGCGCCGCACCGCGAAGTCCCGTTCGAGGCCTGCGATCCGCCGATCCTGTTCGGCGGTGAGACGGAGCTTCTCATGCACCATCTCGTGGAGCGGCGGCTCATCGTGCATCCGCGAGACAATGTATTGGGCGCCGCCCCAGGCCCCCGCGAACGCCGCGACGACCGAAAGGACGACGGTGATCAGGAGGCCGCGGGCGAAACTCAATCCCGGCCCTCGAGCAGCGTCGACGGTGCGAGGTGCGCGCCGGTCGAGAAGGTGTCGAAGCGGTGGGGCTCGGTGAGGGTGGTGGCGGCGGCCATCCCGCCGGCCGCGATGCCGACCACCAGGGCCAGCCCAACCGAGACCGCGCGGATCGGCGCGAGCGCACGGGCGGCGCGAAGATCCTCACGCCGCCGGGCAAGGCTGGCCAGCACGCCGCCCTCGAACCCGTCAAGGGATACGTCGGGCGGTTGCTGCGCCAATCGCGCCAGCATGTGGTCCAGATCGTTCGCCATCGGTGGTCCTCGGCTTCAGCCCCTATGGATATACGCCCGGGGAACGCCGATCCCGCAAGACGTCAAAGCCCAGCTCCGGGGACGCGCGGTCTTCGAGGGCCTTGAGGGGTCCGGGGGCGGCCGTGCGTATCCTCTTCGCCCGGTGTGACCTTCCTGGGGCGAAGGCGCGGCGCCGGGCGCGGCAGGGTGGCGGGAGCCTAGGATGAACATCGGTCAGGCGGCCCGCGCATCGGGCGTCAGCGCGAAGATGATCCGCTACTACGAGCAGATCGGCCTGGTGCAGCCGGCCGACCGGACGGACAGCAACTACCGGAACTTCGACGATCGGAACGTCAACGAGCTGCGGTTCATCAAGCGCGCGCGGGGCCTGGGATTCTCGGTGGAAGAGATCACCAATCTGCTGTCGCTGTGGCGTGACCGCGCCAGACCCAGCCGCGACGTGAAAGCGATCGCCGAAGAGCATGTCGCGGAGCTCGAAGGCCGCATCGCGGAGATGCAGGCGATGGCCGACGCGCTGCGCCATCTTTCCGGGTCGTGCGCGGGAGACGACCGGCCCGATTGTCCGATCCTCGCCGATCTCCAGGTGGGTGAAGCGCGGCCGGCGCAGGCGGCCCGGCGCTCCCCGAACCTCGACACCTATCGAGAGACCATAGCTATCCCTTCACCCGCAGCACCGTCCTGAACCCCACATGGTCCGAACCCGTGTCCGTGGGGCCGGCCTCCCGCGCCGGGGGGCGATAGCGGAAGCAGAAGTTGTCGGCGCAGAGGAAGGAGCCGCCCTTGATGACGTGGCGCTTCTCGTCCGGCGTGGCGGGCAGGTAGGCCTCGCGCTCGGTGGGGCCGACGGGATCGACGATCTGGCTGGGGTCGAGGTTGGGTGCGTACCAGTCCTTGGTCCATTCCCAGACGTTGCCGGCCATGTCGACCAGGCCGTAGCCGTTGGCGGCGAAGCAGCCGACCGGCGCGGTCTGCGCCTTGTAGCCGTCGGTCCCGGCGTCGGACTGCGGGAAGGGGCCCTGCCAGACGTTGGCCTGCGGCTTCTGCAGGTCGAGCGGCCGGTCGCCCCAGGTGTAGGCCGCGTCCTTCAAGCCTCCGCGCGCGGCGTACTCCCACTCGGCCTCGGTAGGCAGGTCGCGGCCCAGCCAGCGGGCGTAGGCCAGCGCGTCGTCGTAGGCGATCTGGACGACGGGATGGTTGTCCTTGCCGGCGATGGAGCTCGCGGGCCCCTCGGGATGGCGCCAGTCAGCGCCCTGGACCACCTGCCACCACTGGCCGGGTCCGTCGCTCGGGCTCTTCGCGCCCACGAAGACGATGGCCGAGGGCTTGAGCTGGTCGCCCACGAGCGTGGGGTAGGCCTTCGGATCGAGCGGCCTCTCGGCCAGGGTCACGTAGCCGGTGGCGGCGACGAAGCGGGCGAAGTCGGCGTTGGTGACCTCGGTCCGGTCGATCCAGAACGCCCCCACCTTGGTGGCGCGGGGCGGGCCTTCCTCGCGGCGGGCGGGCTGGGCGCCTTGCAGGAACTCGCCGCCCTTCACCAGCACCATGCCGGCTGTCGAGGGCGCGGCGGCGGGCGCCGGCTGGGCGGCCAGGCAGGTGCGCTTCGCGGCGACGGCTTCCGTCCTGGCCGAGGGGCGGCCGCAGGCGGCCAGCGACAGCGACGCCATCACGAGGACGGCGGGGATACTGGTTACTCTACGCATGCGCCGCGGTCGGCTCCTCTTCGGGAATGACATCCACCTCGACCTTCAGTGTCTGGTCGCCGGACGCCAGGATCACCCCGTCGATCGGCGCCACGTCGGCGTAGTCGCGGCCGATAGCTAGCACCAGGTGGTCGTTGCCGGCCAGGATGGCGTTGGTGGGGTCGAAGCCGACCCAGCCGGCCGCGTCGCCGCACCAGACCGCGACCCAGGCGTGGGTGGCGTCGGCGCCCTCCAGCCGGGGCTGGCCGGGCGGCGGGATCGTGCGCAGGTAGCCCGAGACGTACTTCACCGGCAGGCCCAGGCCGCGCAGGCCGCAGATCATGATCTGGGCGAAGTCCTGGCAGACGCCGTGCCGCGCCGCGAAGGCCTGGGCGACGGGCGTGGAGACCTCGGTCGCGCCGGGGTCGTACTTGAACTCTTGGTTGATGCGGTCGTTGAGCTCGGACGCCGCGGCGATGATCGGGCGGCCCGGGGGGAAGCTCTGGCGCGTGTACTCGGTGATCTCCGGCACGATCGGCGTGCGCACGGTTGGGAAAAGGTAGGAGGCGGGGCCGTCGGGGCTGAGGTCGGCGGTGTTGAGCGCGCGGGTTCTGACCACCTCCCAGGGCTGGCTCGCGTCCGGGTCGCCGGCCGGCGGCACATGGACGTCGATGCGGGAGTTGGCTTCGATGACCAGGGCCTTGTGGGGCTTGTCGACGGTCACCGTCAGGATCTCGGCCCCGAACGGGCCGATGCGGACCAGGCGCGCCGACGGCTCGGGCGTCACGGTGATGGCGCTCTCCAGCACCGTCTGGGTCGCCGACGAGCGCGGCGTCAGGCGCAACACGCATCGCGCAAAGCTGACCTCCCGCTCGTAAGCGTAGGTCGTGCGGTGACGCAGCCGGTACTTCAAGCGAGGCCCACCAGCTTCACCGTCGGTACGGCGTTGGCGCCCTGCAGGAAGAAGCGGTCGGCGACGGCGTTGGACAGCCGCATCAGGGCGGCCTCATAGGTCTTGACCTTGTCGGCGTGGAGGGTGGCGGCGTCCTCGGTCTCGAGTTCGGCGGCCAGCGGCAGCAGGATCTTCGACGGTTCCTCCAGGATCCCGTCCTCCTGCAGGGTCGGCAGCACCGCCAGGTGGTCCTTCAGCGCCGCCACCTGGAAGGCGACGGAGCGAGTGTTGAACGGGTCCAGCATGACCAGGTCACGGACGGCGTTCAGCGCCAGGCCGACGAGGTAGCGGGCGCGGTAGGTGATCTGGCTGTCGTTGAGGTCCAGCAGCAGGTCGAGGTCGTCGATGGTCGCGGCGTCGTGTGCCAAGGTGCGGGCGAGCTGGCAGGTGTTGGCGCCGCGCTCGATGCGGCGACCCATGTCCAGGAAGCGCCAGCCGGCGACGCGGTTCATGTTCTCCTGGGTCAGTCCCGACAGGCCGGCCAAGTGGCGCAGGGCCTTCTCCACCTGCTCCAGCGCCTGGGCCTCGGAGTGGATCTCGTTGGCGCCGCCGGCGAGGTCGCCCTCCAGGTCGACCAACAGGCCCCAGAAGTCCGCCGACAGCCGTTCGCGCATGCCGGAGGCCGTGCGCTTGGCCGAACGGACGAGGTAGGTCACCGAGCCCCAGGCGCTGGCGTCGTGCAGGGCGTCGCGGGCGGAATCCAGCGCGCGGGCCGGCCGTGTCTCACCGTCCAGCGCGCCCCAGTCGACCAGCACCCTGCGCAGGGACTCGAAGGTCTGGCCGCGGCCGTGCAGCGAACTCTCGGAATCCATCAGGCTGGAGCAGAGGGCGCGGACCAGCCGCAGGGTCGCCTCGGTGCGCTCGATGTAGCGGCCCAGCCAGAACAGGTTGTCGGCGGCGCGGCTGGGCAGGTGGCCCAGGATGCGGCGGACTTTCACCTCGTCGCCGCTGGCGATCAGGCTGAGGCGCTCCACCGGCTTGTCGTCGACCACCCAGACGTCGGCCGTGCGCGCGCCCTCGCCCATGGAGATGACCCGGGCGTCGGGCCGGTCCGAGGTGCGGCAGAAGCCGCCGGGCAGGATGCGGACGCCCTCTGGCGTCACCGCCGCGAAGACCCGGAGCGCGAAGGGCGCCGGCTGGAGCTGGCCGTCGCGCAAGACGGGCATGGTGGAGAGCTGGGCCACCTCCTGGCCCACGAAGTCGCCGGGGCGCTCGGCCAGGCGCTGGCGCAGGACAGCCATTTCCTGCGGCGACAGGTCGGCGGCCAGCCGGGGCTCGGCGAAGTGGCCGCTGCCGGGAAAGGCCGGGGCGACGGCGAGTTCGTCCAGTCGGGCTTCGACCAGGGCCTGCTCGGCGGCCTGGCCGCACCACCAGGTGGCGATGTTGGGCAGCTTCAGCTCCTCGCCCAGCAGCCGCCGGCAGAGGCCGGGCATGAAGCTCAGCAGGGCGCGGCTCTCCAGCACGCCGGAGCCCGGCATGTTGAGGACGGTGACCCCGCCGGCGCGGATCGCCTCCAGCATGCCGGGCGTCCCCAGCCGCGAGGCGGCGTTCAGCTCCAGCGGATCCAGGAAGTCGGCGTCCACCCGGCGCAGGATCACGTCGGCCCGCTTCAGGCCGGCGATGGTGCGGACCCAGACCTTGCCGTCGCGGGCCACCAGGTCGTCGCCCTCGACCAGCAGGAAGCCCAGGTAGCGGGCCAGGTGGGCCTGTTCGAAATAGGTCTGGCTGAACGGGCCGGGGGTCAGCAGGCAGATGCGCGGCTCGCTACGGTCGGCGGTGGCGGCCATGCCGCGGCGCAGGGCGTCGAAGAAGGGGGCCAGGCGGTGGACGTTGAGCCTGTTGTAGAGGTTGGGATAGGCCCTGGAGACCACCAGCCGGTTCTCCAGCGCGTAGCCGGCGCCCGACGGCGCCTGGGCCCGGTCGTCCAGCACCCACCAGCGGCCGTCGGGGCCGCGCCCCAGGTCGGCGGCGTAGATCTGCAGGTAGCGGCCGGCGGGCGGGGCCACTCCGCGCATGGCCCGCAGGAAGTCCGGGCTGCCGGTGATGGCCGCGGCTGGCAGCACGCCCTCGTTGACGAGGCGGCCTTCGCCGTAGATGTCGCGGAGGATGGCCTCCATCAGTTCGGCGCGCTGGGTGACCCCGGCGGCGATCTGGTCCCACTCGGCCTGGGGGATGATCAGCGGCAGCGGGTCCAGCGGCCAGCTGCGCTCGGTCTCCTCGCCATAGATGCGGTACGAGGCGCCTGAATCGCGGATGTGGCGGGCGGCCATGCCGAAGCGGCCGTCGGAATCGGCGTCCGGATAACTGGCGAACTCACGCAGGAAGCCCAGCCAATGCCCGCGCGGCTTTCCTGCCGCGTCGAAAAGCTCGTCCGGCACGCCGGGCAGGGGGCGGTAGCCCGCCAGCCATTGCGACAGACGCTCGGGGGACGCCCCCGCTGGCGGTCGCGGCGCCATGGTGGTGTCAGACGCCACCGGCTGTTCCCTGTTCCGGAGTTCTCATCGCCGCTCCCTTTTCGAACCGTAGCATAGGTCGGCGCCCGGTCACCCGGCCTCGCGGCTATGGTCCGGTTCCGATCCGTCTAGTATGGCGGGCCTGAGCTGATCTGGGGGATCCATGCTGCGCCTGTTCCTGTCGGTCGACATGGTCGGTTCGACCGAATTCAAGGCCCGGTTCACCGGCCAGGGCTCGGAGGGCTGGCTGGGCATCTTCCAGACCTTCTTCACCAGCTTCCCGCTGATGGCGGCCGGCCAGGTCGGGCTGGAATTTCTCGACGACGACCGGACCCCGGCGATCGACGTCTGGAAGGTGATGGGCGACGAGGTGGTGTTCGTGACCACCCCGTCCAGCGCCGAGGAGCTGACCTCGATCCTCATCGCGCTGCTCAGGACCATGCAGCTCTACGAAGAGCGGCATTTCCAGCAGCTGCCCCTGCGCCTGAAGGGCACGGCTTGGCTGGCGGGGTTCGACGGCCAGAATATCGAGATCGAGATCCCCGAGCTCAGCAGCGGCGCGGGCGCGCACCTGGACTTCATCGGCCCCGACATCGACCTGGGCTTCCGGATCAGCAAGTTCGCCCGGCCGGGCAGCCTCGTGATCTCTCTGGACGTGCTGGAGACCGTGCTGGGCGCACGCAACGCCGCCCGCGCCGCGCTCTACCTGATGGGCAAGGAGCCGCTGAAGGGCGTGATGTTCGGGCGGCCCTATCCGATCGTCTGGATGCTGGAGGCCGGGCAGTCGTTCGCCTTCCTGCCGTGGGAGGTCGAGCAGGACGCGCTGATGGCGATGGCCGCGACCCAGAAGCCGGCGTCGGAGGCCGAGCTGGGCCGGACGATCGAGGACATGCGCCACTACCTGCGCAAGATGCACGGCCGCGAGCGCAGGCCGGTGAAGCTGGGCGGCTAATTGGCGCGTCAGCGCCGAAAGGATTCAACCGCGGAAAATGCAGAAAGACGCAGAAGGCGCATCAGCCACGGCCTCTTCCGCGCCCTTCTGCGTTTTCCGCGGTTCAAATATACAGCGCCCGCGGCGCGCTAGGCCGCCGGTCCCTCGTAGCGGACCACCAGGATCGCGATGTCGTCGGATTGCGGCGTCGCCCCGACGAACACGCGGACGTCGCAGGCCAAGCCCTCGGCCAGCCGGCGCGCCGAGTTGTCGGCCCGGGCGGTGGCGAGCGCGGTCTCGATGCGGTCGGTGGTGAAGAGGTCGTCCTCGGCGTTGGCGGCCTCGGAGACGCCGTCGGTGAACAGGATCAGGGCGTCGCCGGGCGCCATCTGGAAGGTGGCGCTGCCGTAGGGCACGTCGCCGATCACGCCCAGCGCCATGCCCTTCAGCTTCGGCAGGCGCGCCACCGACCCGTCGGCGCGGCGCACGAAGGGCGCCTCGTGGCCGCCGTCCGAGTACTCCACCGCCCCGGTGCGCAGGTCGAGGATGCCGCTGAAGGCGGTGACGAACATCTCCTGGGCGTTGTCGCGGGCCAGCTCGGTGTTCACGCGGGCCATGATCTCGCCGGTCGACCCAGCGGTGAGCGCGGTGGCTTTAAACAGCGTCGTGGTCATGGCCATGAACAGGGCGGCCGGCACGCCCTTGCCCGAGACGTCGCCCACCACGAAGAACAGGCGGTTCTCGTCGATCAGGGCGTAGTCGTAGAGGTCGCCGCCCACGTGCTTGGCGGACTCCAGCAGGGCGAAGACGTCGACGTCGTGGCGCTGGGGGAAGGGCGGGAAGGTGCGGGGCAGCATCCCCACCTGGATGTCGCGCGCGGCGGAGAGCTCGCCCTCGACGCGCTCGCGGGCGGCGGTGGCCTGCTGCATCTCGAGCAGGTAGCGCTGGAGCCGGGCGATCATGGCGGTCATGGCCTCGGCGAGGCTACCGACCTCGTCGGGCCGGCGGCGGCTGATGGCGTTCATGGCGGCCAGCTCGCGCTCGTCGGGCTGGAAGTTGCGCTGACCGATGTTGCGGGTGAATTCCGTGAGCCGGATCAGCGGCCCGACGATCCGGTCCACGAGCAGCCAGCCCAGCAGCATGGACAGCCCGAACATCGCCGCGCCCACGCCGATCGACATCCGCAGCGCCTGGATCAGCCGCTGCTGCACCATGGCCAGGTCGACGTCGGCGCCGATCACATAGGTCCGGGCGTCGACGCCCTGAACCGGCACGTAGATCGAGCGAAAGCGCCCGAAGGCGTCGCTGTACTCGTCGAACCGCGGCTGGCCGTCGTTGAAGGATTGGTGCAGCAGCTTGGGCGCGGTGTCGTAGAGCGCGAAGAACTTCGTCTGGGCGCGCTTCTCGATCTCGCGCGGCGTGGCGCTGGTGGAGACCGTGCGGATCTCGTCGCCGAACTTCATGTAGGTGTAGACGTAGACGAGGTCGGAGCGCGCGGCGAAGCGCGAGAGGCGGTACTGCAGGCGGTCGTATTCGGCCGTCGGGATCGACTCAGGGCCGATGATGCGGGCGTGGTATTCGTCCGGGACAATCTCGTTCACGGCCAGGGCGGCGGTGCGCAGGCGGCCGTCGATGCCCGCCATGATCTCGGTGCGGTCGATATTGTACAGCACCGCCGAGTAGGCCGCGGCCGACACCAAACTGAGCGTGAACAGCAGCAGCAGGAGCTGGGTCTTGAGCCCGAATCTCCGACGCGGCGCGGCGATCTCGGATGCGGGCTCATTCATCGCGGGGCGCGGACCTGTCGGCGGGCGTTCGGGGAAGTCGAAGCTAGTCTATAGAAAATTAGGCGATGGACGTTAACGCGGTGCGAGCGGCGCCGCCGCGCGAGGGGAATGCGTGCAGGGGCTGTTGAACCGTGTGTTCCGGGTCGAGCGCGGCGAGTGGCCGAAGCTCCTGCAGTTCGGGCTGTTCGGCCTCCTGCTGCAGACCGGAATGGGCATCGGCTTCGCGGCCGGCGACGCGGCGTTCCTGACCCACGTGGGGCCTGACAAGCTGCCGGTGATCTTCCTGCTGACGCCGGCGGTGATGCTCATCTACACGGCGATCTTCTCGTTTCTGCTGGTCCGCTTCTCGATCGACCACGTCGTGGACGTGACGCTGGCGGCGCTGATCGGCGGCGGGGCGATCCTGTGGGGGCTGATCCAGGTGGGCCTGCCGGAACCGTACGAGACCGGGCTCTACTACGTCCTGAAGTTGTACCTGGCGATGTGGTACATCGCGCTCTACTCGCTGTTCTGGAACTTCACCGACGCCTATTTCGACATCCAGGACGCCAAGCGGCTGTTCCCGCTGTTCTCGGCCTTCTGCGCGCTGGGCTCCGCCATCGGGGCGCTGATCGTAAGCCTGCTGGCCAGCGTCCTGCCGATGCATGCCTTCCTGCTGGTCTGGGCGGCCGTGGCGTTCGCGACAGCCCCGGTGGCGCTGCTGTTGCGCCGCCGCTGGCAACGGATCGCCGACAGCGACACCGACCTGGACGGCGACAGCAAGAGCGTGCTGAGCCAGTTGGGCCAGGTGGGCCGGGCCTTCAGGACCTCGCCCTATGCGGTGACCCTGGTGCTGACGCTGTTCGTCACCCTCCTGATGACCAACCTGGCGGAGTACCAGTACTCGACCGTGCTGCAGGCGGGCCGCAACGAGGCCCAACTGGCCACCCTGTTCGGCCGGCTCTACGCGGGCGCCAGCATCTTCAACCTGATCGTCTGCCTGTTCGTGTTCAACCGGTTGGTGACGCGGATCGGGGTGCGCAACGTCGCCCTGGTGCTACCGCTGACCTATTTCGCGGTGTTCGGCTATTTCTTCCTGGCGGGCGGGACGATGGCGGCGCTGGCGGCCTTCTTCGCCTATCACGGCGTGCTCACGTCGATCGAGTACAACAACCAGAACCTGCTGTTCAACGCGACGCCGTCGCAGGTGAAGCGGCCGTTCCGCACCGTGGTCGAAGGGCTGTGCGAGCCGCTGGCCAGCCTGCTTGCGGGCGGCTTCCTCCTGCTGGCGGCCAAGAATTCCGACATGCGCGAGCTGTCAGGGATCGGCGTGCTGCTTGGAGCCACGCTGATCGCCGTGGTGGCGGCGCTGCGCCACTACTATCCGGCAGCCATGGAGGCCAACATGCGGCGCGGCTGGCTGAACTTCGGCGACTCGGACCTGCATGCGCCGCAGTTCGACGAGGCCGCCGCGGACCTGCTGCGCGAGAAGGCGGCCGAGGCCGACTCCGGCGCCGCGCAGGCGGCCCGCTCGCTGCTGCACCGTCGCGGCGCCCGGCCGGCCCGCGACGCCCTGGCCGCCCAGGCCTCTGACGCCACCGAGGCCTTCGCCGCCAAGCTGTCCGATCCCTCGCCGTCGGTGCGCAAATATGCGTTGCAGGCGCTGGCCAGCGTGGTCGGCCCCGGCGACATCGCCCTGGTGGCGCCGCTGGTCCAGAACCTGCCCCTCACGGACCGAGCCAGCCGCGCGACGATCCTGGAGCTGCTGGGCGCCATCGGCGACGTGGAGGCGATCCCCCAGATCCTGGGCGCCGCCGCGCGCCTCAGCCCGCGCGAGCTGCGCGCCACCGAGACAATGCTGGCCGGGCTAGGCGACGCGGCGATCCCGCGCCTGATGCAGGTGCTGTCCAACTACCAGGCGTCCTACCGCGCCCGGGCCGTGGCCGCGCGCGCGCTCAGCACGCTCTCCCATGCCCAGTTCGTCTCGCAACTGGAACGGCTGGTCACCGAGGAGCTGGACGAGACGGGCCGCCGGCTGGGCGTGGCCGAGCGGTTCGCGGCCGAGGGTCGGCGTTCGCCGGCGCTCAGGCTGCTGGCTGACGCCTATCGGCAGCGGATCGGCGAGTCGGTGGACTTCACTCTGGAACTGCTGGCCCTGGGCGGGCGGCTGCCCGACTTCGACCTGCTCATCGTCTCGCTGCACTCGGCCAATCCGAAGGTGCGCGGCAATGCGGTGGAGGCCATCGCCAGCGGTGTGGGCCACGCCACGTGGGAGCGGCTGGACCCCCTGGTCAACCGCAGGGCCGCCGGTGAGGCGGCGGCCGGCGACTTGGTCGATCTGCTGAAGGCCGCCGTCGAGAGCGGTCACGGGTTCGAGGCCGCCGCCGCGGCGCAGGCGCTGCGCGACCTGCTTCCGCCCGCCGAACTGGCCGCCGCCCTGCGCCGCGGCCTGACGTCCGACATGGCGCCCATCTTCCGCGATAGCTTCACCAACCTGTTGGGACTGGACGCGGAGCCCCGGCCGACCGCCGTCGATCTTGTCGAGGCCATCCGCGGCGTGTCCGACCTGGCGAACGCCTCCATCGACGCCCAGGTGGCGCTGGCCGAGCGGGCGACGCCCACGCCCGCCGCCCGCGGGCCCGTCGAGCTGAAGCTTGAGGGCCGGTCCTTCTGGATCACGCGCGCCGACGTCGACGAGGTGGCCGCCCGCTACGCCGACCTCGCGCTGACCATGCTCAAGGCCAGGGACGACCGGTCCTATGCCGCCTGACGGGACGCCGATCAAAACCCTGCTGTGGCGGACCTTCACGCCGGCGATCCTGGTCCTGGCGGTGGTGCTGGGCGCGCTGGTCTACAACCGGCTCTACGACACCATCCTGGACGGCTTCTCGCGCAAGCTGGTCACCACCAGCGCGATCGCCGGCGCCCTGATCGATCCGGCCGACCACGACTTCCTGATCCGCGCCGCCCAGGTCCGCGCCCCGGCCGAGGCGGTGGAGGCGATGCCGCAATACCGGCGCAACGTCGAGCCGATGCGGCGCGTGCGGCGCGAGCTGGGCCTGACCTATCTCTATTCCCAGGTGCTGGGCGGGCCAAAGGACGTGATCTATGTCCTGGACGCCACCGAGGGCGAGGAACACTCGACCATCGGGTCGGAAGACGAGCTGACGCCCGAGACCCGCATCGGCCTGCGCCGCACGATCGCCGACGGGACGATCTATGTCTCGCCGATCGAATTCCAGGAGCAGTGGGGCCTGCTGAAGACCGCCGCCGCGCCGATCCGGGCGCAGGACGGGCGCATCGTCGCCACGGCGGGCGCCGACGTGAACATCTCGGTGATCGAGGTTGCGACGCAGAACGCCCTGTTCGCCAGCGCCCTGATCGGCGTGGCCTCGCTGATCGCCTCGGCGCTGGTGACCTTGCTGATCGTGCGGTGGGTGGCGCGGCCGATCGAGGGGCTCAAGGCCGACGCGCTCAGGATCGCGGCGGGCGACCGAGCCCCGCCGGCCGTGGTGGCGGCGCCGCGGGAGGTCGCGCGGCTGCGCGAAGCGCTGGCGGAGCTGGCGACGCACCTGATGGCCGCCATGCGCGAGGCATGGAGCGACACGCTCGCCCTGGACCGCGCACGCAACGCCGCCAGGCTGGAGGCCGCTCTGCCTGCCGCGAAGCCCGTGACGTTGGTGGCCGACGGCAAGCACCGCGTCGTCTGGACGCCCGCGGGCGATACGCTGGAGGCCCGGCTTGAGCACCGGGCCATGACCCTGCTGGCCGAACGCTTCGCCGCGCAGCCCAGGCTGGCGGCGGCGTGGCGGGACCTGGCGAACCCGGCGTACGGCGCCGTGCAAGAGGTCCGGGCATGATCGGCGCCGAGGCCGTCCAGCGCCTGTTCATCCTGCGCGCCGTCGGACCGTTTCAGCGGCTGGAGGATGCGGAACTCCTGCTCATCGCGCGCCACGCCCGCGTGAGGACCTTCCCGCCCGGCAAGGTGGTGATCGCGGCGGGCGTGGTGGCCGAGGCCATGTTCGTGGCGCCGCTGGGCGGCGTCGAGGTCGGGGGCGCGGCGGCTCCGGTGGTGTTCGACGCGCCTGGCCTGCTGTTCGGCCTGGCCGCGCGCGCCGACTACGTGGCGGGGCCCGAGGGTGTTGAGGCGCTGGTCATCGCCAAGCCGCATGTGTTCACCATCGCGCGCGAGTGCCCGGAGTTCGTGGTGGGCCTGCGCGACCTGGCGGAACGGACGGCGCCGTGAGCATCCGGCGCACCTTCCTGCTGCTGATCGCGCCGCTGTTTCTGCTGCTGGCGGGCGTGAACGGAGCGTTGCTGTACCTCTGGGAGCGGGCCGAGGCCGAGCGCGGCCTGGCTGGCCAGGCGATCGCCGCGGCGGTCACCACGGCGGCCTTCGCCGACGCGTCGGACGACCTGGCGCACGCACTGGCGGATCGGGCCCGCACGGAGGCGCTGCGCGACGCCGCGCGACGCGTGACGGGGCTGCAAGGCCTCTACATCGTGCGGCCGGATGGCCAGACCGTGCAAATCGTCGGACGCCCGTCCGCGTTCTGGCCGGGGCGCTTCGAAGCGCCGCGCGCGCCGGTGGCGGCGCCGATCCGGTCCGACCCGACCGGAAGGCGGATGGCCACGGGCCTGGCCCCTGTCGCGCGCGGCGGCTACGTCATCGCCCAGATCGACGCTGACCCCCTGTTCGCCCAGGTGGAGGGCTTGCAGCGGCTGATCGCCGGTGTCGTGGCGGCGGCGGGTCTGCTCGGCCTGGCGCTGGCGCTGGCGATAGCCCGGCTGATCGTGCGCGAACTGGCCCGCAACAGCGCCATGATCGCGGCGATCCGGGCCGACCAGCCGCCCGGGGACGCGGATCGGTTCGCGATCCGCGAGACCCGCGACCTGGCGCTGGCCGTGCGGCTGATGCGGGCCAGCGTCTCCGGCCGCATGGCCCGAGGCCGCCATGAGCTGGCGCGCCGCGACCGGGAACGCGACGAGGCGGGCGCCGTGGCGGCCCACCGCGAGACCGCCTTCGCGGCGCTCGCCACCACCGCGGCGGGCGCCGCCCTGGCGGTCCGGATGCTGGGCGCCGCGCCGGCGGGAAGCTTCTACGCCCTGTGCGATGGCGATGGCCGCGCGACGCTGGTGCTCGGAGACTGCGCCGGAGACACGCCCTCTGACGCCCTGGCCCGTGCTGTGGCGGCGCGACGGTTCTTCGAGGCGAACCTGGCGACAACCGCGCGCGTCGCCCAGGGCGAGGCGGCCTTCGCCCTGACGCGGGTGGCCTGGATCGCGTGGTCCGTCGAGGCGCCGCCCGCGGCCCAGGCGCTGGCCCTGCTGGACGGCGACGACGCGGACCGGGTCGCGGCCTATGTGGTCCGCGCGGAGGGCCTGGATCCCAGCGCGATCATCGACGACCTGGCGACGCTGCTGCGCTTGGACGGCGTGGTGGCGGTGGTGCGGCCGGGCTCAGCCCAGGCTGGCGAGGGCTGACTCCACGTCGGCCTCGATGGCGAAGATGCTGGTGAAGCCGCTGATGTCGAACACCTCGCGCACGGTCTGGGCGAGGCCGGTGAGCACCAGCTTGTGGCCCTTGGCGCGAGCCGCCTTGGCGCCGATCAGCATCACGCGCAGGCCGGCGGAACTGACGTAGGGCACTTCGGCCAGGTCCAGGATGACCTTGTCATGGGTCTGCACGCGGGCGGGCAGGACGGCTTCAAGTTCGCCGGCGGAACCGGAGTCCAGCCGGCCCGTCGCCGCCACCACGAGCACGTCGCCGCGGGTCTCTTCGTTGATCTGCATCGGGGCCCCTCGCGATCCCGCCGTCGCCGCGGCCTTTGAGATCATTCGCCGCGCGACTAGACTGGCAACCGTGAGTCACCGCAAGGCCCCAGAGCGGGCGAGCGATATGGAACCGGACTTCTCCCATACGCTCCTCGACGGGGCCGTGGGCCTTTCGGCGCTGCTCGACACCCTGGAGGAGGAATTGGTCGCACGCGGCGTGCCCCTGGCCGCCGTCAGCTCGCTGCTGATCGCTGCCGACGAGGTTATCAGCAACGCGCTGAACCATGGCGGCGGAGCGCCCGTCGTGGAGGTCGCGGCCCGGGTGGCCGGCGGCCAGGTGACGATGCGGATCACCGACGATGGCGTGGCCTTCGACCCTCTGGCCGCCGCGCCCCCGGACACCAGCCTGTCGATCGAGGACCGGGAGATCGGCGGCCTCGGCATCCACCTGGTGCGCAAGCTGATGGACCAGGTCGACTACGAGCGCAGCGGTAAACATAACCGTTTGCAGTTTTCCAAGAGCTTCGCGTCACCGTCGCCTTCTCGACGGACGGCCGACGAGGCATCCTAGGGCCGACATGCCAGCCAACACCGAATCGCCCTCGACCGCCGGGGTCCAGCCGGACGCGTCCCTCGAAGTCTGCGACACCGACTCCGAGTACGGCCTCGGCGTCCGCACGCTGGCTCCACGCCGCAAGGGCCAGGTGATCCACCATTTCACGGGCGTGCTGACGCCCGAGCTGTTGCAGCACAGCCTGCAGGTCAGCCCGGGCATGCACATCACCCAGACGGAGATCATCGGCTTCCTGTCGCACAGCTGCGAGCCGGACTGCCGGCTGGACATGGCGCGCTCGGAGCTGGTGGCGCTGCGGGATATCCGGCCCGGCGATCTGTTGACGATCGACTACGCCGAGACCGAGGACGTGCTCTACCGCCAGTTCGCCTGCCACTGCGGCGCCGCGCGTTGCCGCCATTGGATCACCGGGCGCACGGAACAGCCCAACGCCGAGGGGCGCGCCTATCTCGCGACGCTGGCGCCATGAGCCTGGCCCCGGCTACCCGGCCGGACGCGGGGTTCTGGTGGGCGCGCGACGACCTGGATTTCCGGGACGGGCGGCTGCATCTGGCGGGCCACGACGTGGGCGCCCTGGCCGAGACGGTCGAGGGGCCGCTGCACCTCTACAGCGCGGCCCGCATCTCGGCGAACCTGAGGCGGGTCCGGGACGCCCTGGCGGGCACGGGGCTCCGGTCGCGCCTCTACTACGCCATGAAGGCCAATCGCTACGAGCCGCTGCTGCGGCATCTGGCGAAGGGCGGCCAGTGCGGGATCGACGTCTGTTCGCCGGCCGAACTGGACCGCGCGCTGGCCTGCGGGTTCGCGGCGGCGGACATCAGCTTCACCGGCACGGGGGTCTCGAACCGCGACCTGGAACGGCTGCTGGCGCACCCGGACCTGACCATCAACTGCGACGGGGTCGGCATGATTCGCCGGATCGGCGAGCGCGCGCCGGGCCGCGCCATCGGCGTGCGGGTCAACCCCGAGCGCGGGGCCAGCTACGGCGGGGCCGAGAAGCTGAGCTATGCCGGCGACGTAGCAACGAAGTTCGGAATCTACCGCGAGCAATGGCCCCAGGCGCTGGCCATGGCGCGCGCGCATGGCCTGACGATCACCAGCCTGCATTTCCATGTCGGTTGCGGCTACCTCACCCGCGAGCTCGACGACTGGGACGCGGCGGTAGGGGCGGGCCTGGCGTTCCTCGACGATCTGCCGGACGTCACGACGGTGAACGTCGGCGGTGGCCTGGGCCTGCCGCACCGCGAGGGCGACGCCCCGCTGGACCTTGGTCGCTGGGCGGCGCTGCTGGCGCAGCGGTTCGCGGGGCGGGGCGTGACCGTCGCAGTCGAGCCGGGCGACTACATCGTCAAGGACGCCGGCGTGCTGGTCCTGGGCGTCACCGACGTGGAGCAGAAGCGCGATGTGACCTTCGTCAGCGTCGACGGTGGGTTCAACCTGGCGCCCGAGCCCGCCTACTACGAGCTACCCTGCGAACCCGTCGCCTGCGCGCCGCGCAGCTTCGAGACCGCGGCCTGGAAGCCGGTGACCATCGCCGGTAACATCAACGAGGCGCTGGATATCTGGGCCCACGCCCAACCGATGCCGGAGCTGCGCGAGGGCGACCGGATCGCCTTGCTGAACGCCGGCGGCTACGGGTCTTCGATGAGCTCCAATCACTGCATGCGCGGCGAATTCACCGAGATGCTGCTTCCGGCCTGACGCGCCAAGCTCCCGTTAAGTGAATCGCGTGCTGATGGGCGCTCGGCTTTCCAAGGACCCGGCATGACCCCTCGCCTCGCGCTGTTCGCCGCCGCCGCCCTCGCCGTCGCGAGTTCAGCCGCGGCGCAGGACGGGCCCGGCTTCGACTTCAATCTCGGGGTCGCCAGCGACTACGTCTTCCGGGGCGTCAGCCAGACCGACGAGAACCCGCAGGTGTTCGGCGGCGCCGACCTGTCGGTCGGCAGGTTCTACGCTGGCGCATGGGGGTCCAACGTCGACTTCAACGACACGACCGACGCCGAGTTCGACCTCTATGCCGGCTTCACGCCGACCGTGGGCGTGGTCTCGCTGGACCTGGGCTTGCTCTACTACGGTTACGTCGATCAGCCGTCGGGCGCGGACCTGGACTATCTCGAGCTGAAGGCCGCCGGCAGCGTCCCGCTGGGTCCGGCGACCCTCGGGGCCCAAGCCTACTACTCACCGAACTATTACGCCGGGGTCGACCACGCCTTCTATTACGAGGTGAACGGGGCGTTCTCGCCCACCGAGAAGCTGTCGTTCAGCGCCGCGCTCGGGCGCCAGCAGGTTTCCGGGGCGGGCGACTACACCACCTGGAATGTGGGCGTGGGCTATGCGCTGACCGATCACCTGGGCCTGGATCTGCGCTATCACGATACGGACAAGCACAGCTTGGGCGACACCTACGGCAGCCGCGCCGTGGTCAGCCTGAAAGCCGCGTTCTAGCCCTTCGCCAAGGTTCCGCCCATGACGACCGAAAGCCTGGCCCAGATCGTCGCCGCGGTGGGCAAGGAGGTCGCCGACGCCCACCGGGGCGAGGGCAAGGTGGCCGACTACATCCCGGCCCTGGCCCGCGTCGACGCCAACCGCTTCGGCATGGCGGTCGTCACCTGCGAGGGCGAGCTGGCGGAGTACGGCGACGCCTGGCTGCCGTTCTCGATCCAGAGCATCTCCAAGGTCTTCACCCTGACCATGGCGCTGGAACGCCTGGGCGAGAACCTGTGGGGGCGGGTCGGGCGCGAACCGTCTGGGTCGCGCTTCAACTCCATCGTCCAGCTCGAGGCGGAGAAGGGCGTGCCGCGGAACCCCTTCATCAACGCCGGCGCCATCGTGGTCACAGACGCGGTCCTGGCCGGCCGGACGCCGCAGGAAGCGATTGCCGACATCCGCGACACGATCCGCCGCCTCGCCGACAACGACACCATCGACGTCGACAAGGAGGTGGCGGCCTCCGAGGCGGCCACGGGTTTTCGGAACTACAGCCTGGCCAACTTCATGCGCGGCTTCGACAATCTGAACAGCCCCGTCGAGGACGTGCTGCAGGCCTACTTCCACCAGTGTTCGCTGCGCATCACATGCCGGCAGCTTGCGCGGGCGGGCCTGTTTCTGGCCAACGAGGGCGTGGATCCCCTGACCGGAGACGTGATCATCAGCCCCGAGCATGCGCGGCGGATCAACGCCATCATGATGACCTGCGGCCACTACGACGCCTCGGGGGAGTTCGCCTTCCAGGTGGGGCTGCCGGGTAAGAGCGGCGTCGGGGGCGGCATCCTCACGGTCGTGCCGGAGGTCGGCGCGGTGGCGGTCTGGTCGCCGGGCCTGAACGAGGTCGGCAACTCCCTCGTCGGCACGCTCGCGCTGCAGCGGCTGGCGTCGCGAATGGGCTGGTCGGTGTTCTGATTCCGCGCTCGCCGCTTGACCGTCATCCGGGCGGCTTCTCTAGTTCGCGCAAAGAACAAGAGACCGGGAGGAAGACGATGCGCCTTCGACAGATCGCCCTGGTGGGCCAGGACCTGGAGGCCGCCCGCGCGGAGATCGTGGACGTGCTGGGCCTGGGCGCCGCCTACGCCGACCCGGGCGTGAAGAAGTACGGCCTGCACAACGCCGTCTGGCCGGTGGGTGACACCTTCCTCGAGGTGGTCTCGCCGACGCGGGAGGGCACGACCGCCGGCCGCTTGCTGGAGAAGCGACAGGGCGATGGCGGCTACATGGTCATCCTGCAGACCGACGATCTGGAGGGCGCCCGGACACGCGTGGCCGAGCAGGGCGTGCGGATCGCCGACCAGTTCGATGGCGATGGTGTGGCCTTCACCCACCTGCACCCCAAGGACGTCGGCGGCGCCATCGTCTCCATCGACCATATGGTTCCGAAGGCGCGCTGGGAGTGGGGCGGGCCCGACTGGGAGAAGAACGTCCGCACCGACACCTCGCTGGAGATCGTGGGCGCCGAGATCCAGGCCGACGATCCGGGCGCGATGGCGAAACGCTGGGGCGAGGTCCTGGGGCTGGAGGCGCGCGGCGACGGCCTGCACCTCGACCTTGATGGCGGCGAGATTCGCTTCGTGCTGGCGTTCGACGGCCGGGGCGAAGGCCTGCGCGCCTTCGACGTGAAGGTGCGAAACCCGGCCGCGGTCCGCGCCCGGGCCGAAGCGCGCGGGAACCTCGACGCCCACGGCCAGGTCACGCTGTGCGGAACGCAGGTCAGGCTGGTGCAGGGCTAAGTCTGACCAAATGGTCACAAAATTGTGAAAGGTCGCGCATTGTTCTAGGGAGTCGCTCGCCGTAATCTGACTAAATGGTCACTAACAGCCTGATCAAGGTCGAAGACATCGCCTTCGTGCGCTTCCGGGCGCCGGACCTGCGGGAGATGGATGGCTTCCTGCGGGACTTCGGCTTTCCCGAACGGCGGGTGGAGGGCGGCCGCCTCTATGCTCGCGGAGCCGGGCATGCGGCCTTCCTGCACGTGACCGAGCCGGGCGAGGCCGGCTTTGCCGGCGTGGGCCTGCGGGCGGCGTCGGTGGACGACTTGCATATCCTGGCGCGGGCTGAGGGCGCCGAGGTCCGGCCGCTCGACGCCCCGGGCGGCGGCTTCGTGGTCACCCTGGCCGATCCCGACGGCCACGTCGTGGAGGTGACGGCCGGCCAGGCGCCGGCGCCGGAACTGGCCCTGCCGCAGCGGCCGCCGTGGAACGCCGCCGCCGACCGGCCCCGGCGGCGGCAGACGAAGCGGACGGGCGAGGGCGCGCACGTCGTGCGCCTGGGCCACTGTGTGCTCAACATCTCGAATTTCCGCGCCTCCGAGAGCTGGTGGAAGGCCCGCTTCGGCTTCATCACCTCGGACGAGATCGCGATCACGCCGGAGTTCTCGGTGGGCGCCTTCCTGCGCTGCGACCGAGGCGATGTCCCGACCGACCACCACACCCTGTTTCTGGTGCAGTCGCCGAAGGGGCCGGGCTTCAACCATGCCGCGTTCGAGGTCGCCGACTTGGACGACCTGATGGCCGGCCACGACCGCCTGAAGGCCGCGGGCCGCACCCAGGAGTGGGGCGTGGGACGGCATATCCTGGGCAGCCAGGTTTTCGACTACTGGCGCGACCCCTGGGGCCACACGCTGGAACACTGGACCGACGGCGACCTGTTCACCGCGGCAGATCCCTCGAATACCGCCACCTTGCAGGACCTGATGGCCGTGCAGTGGGGCCCGCCCCCGCCGCCGACCATGGGCTGATCGAGCAGAAGCAGAACCCCTTCCATGAAACTCGCGACCTTCACCGCCGGCGGGCCGCCGGAACTCGGCCTCGTGCAGACCGGCGACGCCGGCGCCGACCGCATCGTCTCGATCTCGCGCGCGGCGCCGCAGCTCGCGGCGGACATGATCGAACTGATCGCCGCCTGGCCGACGGCCCAGCGCGAGGTGCGCGCCATCGGCGAGCTCGGCGATCATGCGCTGGGCCTATGCGAGGTGCGCCTGCTCGCCCCGGTGACGCGGCCGGGGAAGATCTTCGCCATCGGTCTAAATTACGCCGACCACATCGCCGAGAGCGGCGTGGCGGCCCCCGAACACCAGGTC
The DNA here is from genome assembly GCF_004297125.1 of Phenylobacterium sp. Classification (GTDB taxonomy): domain Bacteria; phylum Pseudomonadota; class Alphaproteobacteria; order Caulobacterales; family Caulobacteraceae; genus Phenylobacterium. Next base: position 91,145 of record NZ_SCVD01000011.1, read on the forward strand.
TGGTTCGCCAAGGCCGCGACCGCCGCCAACGGCCCCTTCGACCCCATCGCGATCCCGCCGGGCGGCTACGTCGACTACGAGGCCGAGATGGTGGCGGTGGTGGGCGTCGGAGGACGCAACATCGACCGCGACGCCGCGGCCGATGCGGTGTTCGGCTACTGTGTCGGCAACGACGCGACGGAGCGAGCCTGGCAGCATCGCACGCCGCAGTGGACCCTGGGCAAGTCGTTCGACACCCACGCGCCCTTCGGCCCCTGGATCACCACGGCCGATGAGGCCGGCGATCCCCACGCCCTGGCGATCCGCGGCCTGGTGAACGGCGAGATGCGTCAGGAGTCGAACACGCGCCATCTGGTTTTCGACGTCTGGGACCAGGTGACCCATCTCAGCCAGGCGATGACCCTGGAGCCCGGCGACCTGATCTTCACCGGAACCCCCGGCGGGGTCGGGGCGGCGATGAAGCCGCCGAGGTTCCTGAAGGACGGCGACCGGGTGCGCATCGAGATCGAGGGACTCGGCGCCATCGAGAACCCCTGCGCGCAGGACGCAGCGTGATGGACATCGATGTCCTGATCGTGGGCCTGGGGCCGGTGGGAGCGACCCTGGCCTGCCTGCTTGGGGACCTGGGCGTGAAGACTCTGGTGGTGGAGAAGGAGGCGCAGGTCTATCCGCTGCCCCGCGCCGCCCACTTCGACCACGAGGCCATGCGCTTGTTCCAGCAGCTGGGCATCGCCGAGGCCGTCGGCCGCCACGCGCGCCCGGCCCCGGCCTACGAGTTCCGCGCCGACGACGGCCGCCTGCTGATGCGCTTCGACGCGCCGGCGGCGATGGCCTCGTCGGGCTGGCAGGCCAGTTACATGTTCCACCAGCCGGGCCTGGAAAGCGCCCTGCGGACGAAGCTGGCCGGGGCGCGTTCGGTCGAGGTGCGGACCGGCTGGCGCTTTGCGGGCTACGAGCCGGATGGCGACGGTGTCCTGGTGAGGATCGAGGGGCCTGAGACGGCCGAGGTGGTCCGCGCCCGATGGCTGGTGGGCTGCGACGGCGCGGCCAGCGCGGTCCGCGCTGCCATGGGTGGCCAGCTTTTCGACTACGGCTTCGACGAGCCCTGGCTGGTGGTCGACGCCAAGGTGGACGAGTACGCCCGCGTGCCCGACGTCAACCTGCAGGTCTGCGATCCCGAGCGGCCGACCACCTGCGTCCTGATGGGACCGGGCCGGCGCCGCTGGGAGTTCATGCTGCGCCCGGGCGAGGACCCGAACGCGGCCCTGACCGACGCCTTCATCCAGCCGCTGATCGCGCCGTGGGACTGCGGCCCCGTCGAGATCGAGCGGCGCGCGGTCTACCGCTTCCACGGGCTGGTGGCCACGCGCTGGCGGGCCGATCGGGTGCTGCTGGCGGGGGACGCCGCGCACCAGATGCCGCCCTTCGCCGGGCAGGGCATGTGCTCGGGCCTGCGCGACGCGACCAACCTGGCCTGGAAGCTGACCGCGGCGCTGGGCGGCGCGGACCCCGCGTGGCTGGACACCTACCAGGCCGAGCGCGAGCCCCATGTGCGGGCCTATATCGAGCAGGCCATCGGCATGGGCCGGGTGGTCTGCACCCTAAATCCTGAGGCCGCCGCCCGGCGCGACGCCGCCATGTTGGCGTCCGGCCGTTCGCCGGCGATGCCCGACCGGCCCCCGCCCATCCTGGTGGCCGGGCACGTCGCCAAGGGCGCGCCGGCGGCGGGCAGCCTCTTCCTCCAGACCTGGGCGGACGGCCGCGGACTGGACGACGTACTGGGGCCAGGCGCCTGGCTGATCGCGCGCGATCCCGTCCGGCCGGTTCCGGGCCTGACCGCCGTCAGCCTGGCCGACCCGCGGCTGGCGGGACACCGCGCCGCGCTCGCCGCCTGGCTGGAGCGCCACGGGGCGTCGGCCGTCCTGGTGCGGCCCGACCGCTATGTCTTCGGCGCGGGGGATCCGGCCGAACTGGCCACAGCCTGGGCCGCGCCGTTCCTTGTCTCCGCCTGAGGGATCCCGATGCTCCGCCTGCACCACGCCCCGGGGCTGCCCGCGCTGCCCAATCTGGACGCCTTCCAGCCGCGGATGCTGGCGCGGCCGGGAATCGCGCCTACCATCGCGGAGGAATTCCGCCTGCGCGCCCAGGCGGCCTGACACCTCCGAGTTTCCCGAGTTCCGATGAGTGAACCCCAACCCGACAAGGTGATCTTGCCTGCGAAGACGGGCCGCGCGGCGCGCACGCGCGAAGCTCTGATCCGCGCCGGCCGCGAGCTGTTCGCGGCGCGTCCCGTGGATGCGGTGGCCATTGACGACATCGTCCAGGCCGCCGAGGTGGCCAAGGGCAGCTTCTACAACCACTTCCCCGACCGCGAGGCGCTGGTGAAGGCGGTGGTCTACGAGATCCGCGAGGGGCTGGAGGCGGCGGTCGCTGCGGTGAACGAAGGCGTGGAGGATCCGGCCCGGCGCGTGGCGCGCGCCGTCTGCGTCTACCAGCGGTACGCCGTCGACGAACCCCTGCGCGCCAAGGTGCTGGTGCGCATCCAGAGCGGCTTTTCGCGCACCGACGAGCCGATGAACCGGGGCGGCGTCGCGGACGTCACGGCGGGCCTGGCCAGCGGCCGGTTCTCGATCGCCACGACCGACGCCGGCGTCCTGTTCGTGATGGGCGTGTCGCAGGCGGCGCTGGCGCGGACCTGCCGGGACCCGCAGCTGGGCCCTGCCGTCAGCCTGTCGCAGCAGATGTGTGCGCTGATCCTGCGAGGCCTGGGCGTGCCGAGCGGCGAAGCCGAGACCATCGCGGCCCAGGCGGCCGACGAACTGGTGCGGCGCGGCGGCAGCGCCTGATCGCTTCCCCTTGGGACTCAAATATGTAGAGTTCTAAGGAAAATGAGGGGAAGCGATGACGGACACGCTGAAGGCCCGGCTGCTGTGCGCGGTCGACATCCGGCTGGACGACGACGCCCCCATTCCACTGGGCAAGTCGCCCTGGCGTAACCGCCGGGTCAGCTACATCTCTGGCGGGGTGGTCGAGGGCGAGCGGCTGCGCGGCGAGGTCATGGCCGGCGGAGGCGACTGGTCCGAGCTGGGGCAGGGGGCCGACGGCGCGGCGCTGACCCTGGTGGACGTGCGCTCGCTCTGGAGGACCCACGACGGGGCGATCATCGATGTCCGCTACGGCGGCCGGCTGGTGATCCCGCAGGCGGTGCTGGGCGACTTCCGCGACCCGGCCAAGGTCGAGGGCCTGAGCGAGGACGCCTACTACTTCCGCATCCAGCCCATCTTCGAGACCGCCGACGCGCGCTACGGCTGGCTGAACGCGCTGGTGGCTGTCGGCTACGGCAGGCGCACCGCCAAGGGCGTCCGCTACCGGATCTTCGGCCTTGAGTAGCCCAAGCGCGAAGAGGGGGGGGCGTTCGGGCGCCTACGCCTGGTATGTCGTGGCGGTCCTGCTGCTGGCCTACACGCTCTCGTTCATCGACCGGATGATCCTCAGCCTGCTGGTCGGGCCGATCCGGGCCGACCTCGGCATCTCCGACACCCAGATGAGCCTGCTCATGGGGTTCGCCTTCGCGATCTTCTACAGCGTGCTGGGCATTCCGCTGGGCTGGCTGGCCGATCGGGGCAGCCGGCGCGGGCTGATGGTCGCGGGCGTCGCCGCCTGGAGCCTGATGACTGCGGTCTGCGGCCTGACCCGCAGCTATGTGGGCCTGTTCCTGGCGCGGATCGGCGTCGGCGTGGGCGAGGCGACCCTGTCGCCGGCCGCCTATTCGCTGCTGGGCGACTATTTTCCGCGCGAGAAGCTGGGCCGCGCCATGGCGGTCTATTCCATCGGCGTTCCGCTGGGCTCGGGCATCGCCCTGGTGGCCGGGGCGTTGGTGGTGAAGTTCGTGACCGAGGGACCGCCGCTGATCGTGCCGATGCTGGGGGCGATGGAGCCGTGGCGGCTGACCTTCGTGGTCATCGGCCTGCCGGGCCTGCTGGTGGCCCTGCTGATCGCGCTGACGGTGCGCGAGCCGGAGCGCAAGGGCGGCAAGCAGGGCCTGGCGAAGGGCGAGTTCACCGCCTTCCTGCGGACCCACCCGGCGGCGCTGGCCGCGCACATGGGCGGGATGTCGATGATCACGCTGGTGATGTACGGCGCCATGGCCTGGATCCCACAGTTCCTGCACCGGACTTACGCCATGCCGATCCCGGAGGCGGGCCTGTGGTTCGGCGCGGCGACCGCGATCTGCGGCGCGGCCGGGCTGATGCTGGGCGGCTGGATGGCGGACCGGCTGTACCGCCGGGGCTTCAAGGACGCGCATCTGCGGGTGATCCGCCTGAACGCGGGCGTGCTGCTGGTCACCCTGACCGGCATGGCGCTGGCGCCCACGGCGGGGATCGCGCTGGTCCTGATGATCCTGACCATGCTGCTGGGCACGATCCACGGCGGGGTGGCCGGGGCGGCGCTCCAGATGGTGAGCCCGAACCGCCTGAGGGCGCGGATCGTGGCGCTCTACTTCCTGGTCGCCAACCTGATCGGCCTGGGCTGCGGCCCGACCGCCATGGCGCTGGTGACCGACCGGGTGTTCGGCGACGACGCGGCGCTGCGCTACGCCATCGCCGTCGTCACGGCGCTGGCCATGCCGGTCTCGATCCTGATCCTCAGCCTGGGCCTCAAGCCCTTCGCCCGGGCCGTTCGCGAAGCGGAAGCGACCGTCGCATAAATACTTAGCAATCTATCGAATTTGATGTAGCGTCCCGTCAAGGACTCGCCTTGAGACGAGCAGACGGGGAGGTCGCGATGTTGAATTCACTGAGGTATGGCGTCTCGTGGGCGGCGCTGGGCGCGGCTCTGATGGCGGGGGGACAGGCTGCGGCACAGGCCCGGCCCAACGACGTCGAGGAGGTCGTGGTCACGGCCCAGCGCGTCGAGGAGAACATCCAGCAGGTGCCAATCGCGGTCAGCGCCTATTCCAGCGCGATGCTGGAGCGGCAGTCGATCGAGACGGTCCAGGACATCGCCACCCGCACCCCCGGCTTCAGCGCCGGCGCCGTCGACCCGATCCAGACCAATTTCGCCATCCGCGGCATCGGCTCGGCCTTCGGGATCAGCCAGAACGCCGGCGGTGACGCCTCAGTGGTCGTCTTCGTCGACGGGGTCTACGCCGGCCGCGGCGGCACGCCCGACATCGACGCGCTGAACCTGGAGCGTGTCGAGGTGCTGCGCGGGCCGCAGGGCACGCTGTTCGGCAAGAACGCCGTGGGCGGCCTGATCCAGTTCGTCAGCCGCAAGCCGTCGGCCGACCCGTCGTTCCGCATCGAGGGCCAGTACGGCAACTACGACCGCCGCCAGCTCAACGCCCGCGGTAACCTGCCGATCAATGACAAGCTGTTCGTGTCGGTGGGTGGCTCGATCAAGCTGCGCGACGGCTACGAGTTCAACGAGACCACCGGCCACGACGTCAACGACCAGGACCTGAAGACGGCCACCGTGGCGGTGCGCTTCCTGCCCAGCGACGATCTGGATATCGTGCTGGCCGCCGACTTCACCGACCAGGACCAGCGGGGCAATCCGCGCCACAACATCTGCGACGCCACCTTCCAGGCGGGCATCCATTGCGTCGGCGTGAACCCCGACCCGCGGGTGGTGAACGCCTATACCGACGGCTACCTGCGCCGCTGGCTCAGGACCTATCGCGGCGAGGTGAACTGGACGACGCCGTTCGGGGTGCTGACCTCGATCACCGCCCTACGCGACGTGACGCTCAACTTCCGCACGCCGTTCTTCTCCAACCCGGTGAACCCGCCGGCCCAGATCGAGTCCACCGAGACCGATCACGAGAACAACAGCCAGTTCAGCCAGGAGCTGCGCCTGTCGTTCGACGCCCTGGAAGGCCGGCTGAAGGGGCAGGTGGGCGCCTACTACCTGCACGAGGACAACGAGCGGATCGAGGATCTGCGGCAGGATTTCCCGGCGCCGGCCCAGACCGGGATCGCCACCTATCCGCAGGAGGTCACCGGCAAGAGCTACGCCCTGTTCGGCCAGTTCAGCTATGCGATCACCGACCAGCTCACCGCCACGGCGGGCCTGCGCCAGACCTGGGAACGCAAGAGCGGCCACTTCATCGGCCGCAAGGTTTCCGGCCCCGGCCTGCCGCCGCCGCTGGCCGCCAACTACGACGTGACCGGCTCCAAGAAGTGGAATGCGCTGACGCCGCGCTTCGCCCTGGACTACCAGGTTACGCCCGACGCCCTAGTCTACGCCTCGGCGACCCGCGGCTTCAAGAGCGGCGGCTTCCAGGGCATCGCCGGCTCCGGTCCCAGCCAGGCCACACCGTACGATCCGGAATTCGCCTGGAGCTACGAGACGGGCTTCAAGACCCAGTGGTGGGAACGGCGCCTGCGCCTCAACGGGTCGATCTTCCAGACCAACTACAAGGACCTGCAGGTCTCTCAGCTCGTGCCGCTGTGCTGCGTGGTGGTGGGCAACGCCGCGACGGCCAAGATCAAGGGCGCCGAGGTCGAGTTCATGATCCAGCCGGTGGCGGGCCTGCAGATCGACGGCAGCTACGCGCGGCTCAACGCCGAGTTCACCAGCTTCGCCAACGGCGCCACCGCCAACTTCACCGGTAACGACCTGCCGCGCTCGCCCAAGGACAAGTTCCACCTGGGCGTCCAGTACATCGCCGACCTGGAGGGCTGGGAGGCGCTGGCCCGCGTCGACTACACCAACCAGTCGCACATGTACTTCGAGGCCTCGAACATCCCGACGCAGAAGCAGGAGGGCTACATCAACGTCGACGCGCGGGTGTCGCTGACCTCTCCAGACAAGCGCTGGCAGGTTGCGGTCTGGGGCAAGAACCTGACCGATGAGCTGGTGGCGACCTACGTCACCGCATTTGCCCCCTATCGCCAGGTGCTGGTGCCCTACGCTCCGCCGAAGACCTATGGGGTGACCCTGGTCTGGAAGATGTAGGTTTCACGGCCCTTCACCCTTGCGGGAGAAGGGCCGCAGGGACTACCGCCGCTGCGGCGCGCTCAGGAAGTCCTGGGCGTTGAAGCCTTCGGGCGCGGCGACTTCGGTGATCCGCTCCGGGACGTTGTCGAATTCCATGCGCAGCGCCCGCGTGATCACCGCATGCATCGAATAGAGCGTGGTGATGTAGGTGAACTCGAAGATCTCCTCGTCGCCCCAGAAGGTGCGGAGCTTGTCGAACACCTCCAGCGGCGTGCGGCCGTCCCCGGCGGTCAGGCAGTCGGCGTAGGCCAGCACCGCGCGCTCCTGCTCGTCGAACACGTCGGACACCGTCCAGTGGGGGATCGCGGCGATCTTCTCGTCGGAAACGCCCAGCGCGCGCAGCGACTTGCAGTGCTGGGAGAACACGAACTGGCTTTCCTTGACCCATCCGGCACGGGTCTGGCCCAGCTCGCGCAGCACCGGGTCCAGCTTGCGGTCCGGGTGGCGATAGACCGCGAAACCATCGACGGCGTGCTTGAAGATGTCCGGGGCGATGGCGAACACCGTCCACCAGTCGCCGGGCGTGCCGGTGGCGGTGCCGGGGCTGGCGACGGGATCGCGGTCGGGTCCGAAGAGGCGGTCGTAGTAGGCCTTGACGACGTCCGAGGTGACGTCGGAGCGGGGGATCTGCTTAAGGACGGGCATCGGGAGCTCCTTGGACGTCAGGCGAACTTGCGGAACTCCGCCACGCGGGCGGAGTCGAAATACTCGTCGAGGCGGGTGATCCTGCCGTCCTTCACCGCGCAGACGATGCAGGCGGGCAGAGCCAGGCGCTCGCCGTCATGCTTGCGGGTGCCGCGCAGGACGTGCTGCTGCACGAAGCCGCCGGGGAACACCTCGACGCGCCGGTTGTCGTACACGCGGTCGAGGATGCGGGTGACCATGCCGGCCAGGGTCTTCCGGTTGTCGTCCGGCCCCTGGATCTGCTCGTCGGTGTTGTGCCAGATCTCGGCGTCCGGGGCGTAGCAGGCCACCAGCCCGTCGATGTCGCCGGCCTCCACACAGTCGAAAAAGCGCTTGGCCAGGGCCCGCATCGCGGCGTCGTCGGACATGACGGTCTCCTCTTCCTAGGCTTCGGGCTCGGTGTACGGCCGGCCCTGCATGTCGTGCTGGAACAGCTTCGCCCACTGCTCCGGGGTGACCGGCATCTTGCGCGAGCCGCTCTGGAGCTGGTGGTTGTCGGGCGGCACGTGGGCTCCCTGCCGGACGGCCGGCCGCTCGCCCACGCGGGCGAACCAGTCGGCCAGGGCGGGGTAGTCGGCGATGTCGATGTCGATGGCCCGCGCCGCGCGGATCCAGGACCAGCAGGCGATGTCGGCGATGGAGTATTCGTCGCCGGCCAAGTAAGGCGCTTCGGCTAGCCGCGCGTCCATCACGGAGAGCAGCCGCTTCGCCTCGGTGAGGTAGCGGTTGACTGCATAGGCCGGCGGATCGGGCGCATAGCGGATGAAGTGGTGGGCCTGGCCATGCATGGGCCCCAGGCCGGACATCTGCCACATCAGCCACTGGTGGGCGCGGTAACGGGCGCGGGGCTCGGCCGGCAGGAGCCGGCCCGCCTTCTCGGCCAGGTAGATCAGGATCGCGCCGGTCTCGAACATCGGATAGGGCGGCCCGCCGCCGATCGGGTCGTGGTCGACGATGGCGGGCGCGCGGCCGTTGGGGCTGATGGCGCGGAACTCGGGCGTGCGCAGGTCGCCGGCCAGCAGGTTGTAGGGAACGATCCGGTGCGGCAGCCCGGTCTCGAGCAGCATGATCGACAGCTTGTGGCCGTTGGGCGTGGGCACGAAGTGAAGGTCGATCATCGGCCGGTCACCACGTTCATGCGTCTGGCGCCATTGGCCGCGATCAGGCCGTCGATGTCGTCCCCGCCATAGTCGGGGTCGGCGGACTCTCCGAACGCCGCTAGGATCTCGGCGAACTGCGCCTCGGCCATCCGCTTCCATTCCGGGTGGGTGAAGACGAAGAACTCGCCGGCCTCGATGGCGCGGGCGACCCGCTCGCCGATCGCGGCGGGCGACATGCCGGAGGCCAGGATGCCGCTCATGTTCTGTGCGGTCTGGGCGGCGGCGCCCTGCTCGCCCGCCCCGGGCCGCAGCTTGGCGGTGGTGGCCACGATGTTGGTCGCCGACATGCCGGGACAGAGGACGGAGAGTCCCACCCGGGTGTCCGCCAGCTCGTTGCGCAGCGCCATGGCGATGCCCAGGGTCGCGTACTTCGAGGAGATATAGGCCACCGAGATCGGCGGCGGCACGATGGCGACCATCGAGGCGGTGATCGCCAGATGCGCGGGCTCGCCCGCGGCCTTCATGGGTCCCAGGAACGTTCGGCACGCGTAGAGATGGGCGTGGGCGTTGACGGCGTAGGCCCAGCGCCAGACCTCGGTGTCGTAGGTCTCGAAGCCGCCCGAGCCGCCGCCGACCCCGGCGTTGGAGAACAGGATGCGGACGTCGCCGAAGCGCACGGCCGCTTCGCCGGCGCGGGCCCACTCGGCCTCCTCCGCCACGTTGAGCTGCAGGCCGATGGCGTCGGCCCCCTCGGCGCGGAGTTCCGCCGCAGCGGCCTCGGCGCGGGCGCCCTCGATGTCGGCCAGGATCGGGCGTGCGCCGCGGGCGGCCAGGGCGCGGGCGGTTTCCAGCCCGATGCCGCTGGCGCCGCCGGTGACGAAGGCGGTCTTGTCCTTGAGATCCTTCATGCGGCGTCCTCGAGAACGGCCTTGGCGTCGCCGCCCACCACGCGAGAGACCGCGAGATAGCCAACCGACGCCAGCACGGCCACGGGCGTCACCCACAACAGGGCCACGCGCAGCGGGTCGGCCACGCCGCCGGCCGCCAAGGCGTCGCTGAGCATGCCGATGGCCAGGGGACCGCCGCCCAGGCCGACGATGTTGAAAGCCAGCAGGATCAGGGCGGTGACCGTAGCCCGCGCCGCCACCGGTGACAGGTTCTGAACCAGCGCCAGGGCCGGCGCGACGTAGATGGTGCAGAGGATCATCGGCACGGTCATCAGCGCCAGCGAGGTCTGCCAGTCAGGCGCCATCACCGCGAAGGCGAGGGTCGGCGCGGTCAGCAGCATCGATATGCCCGGCACCCAGGCATAGGCCTTGATGCTGCGCTTGCCGGCCCAGTTCACCAGCGCGCCGCCGCCCCAGATGCCGATGCCGAAGCAGAGGCCCGCGGCGGGCCCGAACCACTTGGCCATCTCCGACAGCGGCATGTGCTGCACGCGCATCAGATAGGCGGGGATCCAGTTCAGCATGCCGTAGCTGACGAAGGCCGACACGCCGCTAGATATCAGCAGCAGACGCAGGGTGGGTCGCGACAGGAACAGCCGGAGCGTCGGCCCCAGCCGGGCCGCCTCGGGGTTCGGCGCGCGGACCGGCGCCGGATCCAGACCGCCCCGGACGGGCTCGCGGACGAAGATCGCCAGCAACGCCGCGGCGACGACGCCGATGCCCGCGACCATGACGAACGCGCCGCGCCAGCCGAACTGCTCCGCCGCCCAGCCGCCGAGGCTGGCGCCGATGAACACGCCCAGGGGGCCGTTGCAGGTGAAGAGACCGATGATCGCCGGGCGCCGCTCGGGCGGATAGTAGTCAGCGAGGATCGAGAGCGACGGCGCCGTCCCGCCAGCCTCGCCGACGCCCACGCCGAAGCGGGCGAGCGCGAGCTGCCAGAACGAGCCGGCGAAGGCGCAGGCGCCAGTGAAGCCGCTCCAGATCAGGCAGGCCGCCGCAACCAGCCGCACCCGGTGGACGCGGTCGGCCAGCATCGCCGCCGGCACGCCCATGATGGCGTAGAACAGCGCGAAGCTGAGGCCGGTCAGCAGGCCGAGCTGGGTGTCGCTGAGATGCAGTTCCTGGCGGATCGGCTCGGCGAGCACCGAGAGGATCTGGCGGTCGACGAAGTTCACCGTGCCAACGGCGGTGAGCAGCAGCAGGGCCAGGGTCCGGCCGGGTCGCGCCACGTCGCGCGGCGGGGTCAGAACGGCGGTGGCGGCTTGGTCCATGTCTCTCCCAACGGCGCCGTTCCGCGCCTTGCGGGCACCCTAAAACGGCGCCCCTCAGTGTCAATCAAGTTTACGGTTTGCTCGCCAGCGCGCTAGGCTGTCCGCAACGAAGAAACGGGAGCCGAACGCCATGGATATCGAAGGCAGGACCTGCGTCGTGACCGGCGCCGCGGCCGGCATCGGAAGGGCCTCCGCCCTGGCTTTCGCCGCCCGGCGCGCCAACGTCATCCACATCGCCGACGTGGACGAGCCGGGGATGGCCGAGACCGCCCGATTGATCGACGACCTGGGCCTCCAGACCCGCGCGAAGACCTGGATCGTGGACCTTGCCGACCTCAGGGCGCTGCAGGCGTGGATGGCCGCCCTCGCGGACGCGGGCGGCTATGACGTGCTCTACAACAATGCCGGAGTCGTCATGGGCGAGCCCCAGTTTCCCGAGGCGCCGGTTGAGCGCCTGGAGTGGATCATCGACGTGAACCTCACCTCGGTGGTCGCGGCGAGCCAGATCGCCGCCCAGGCGATGCGCGACCGCGGCGGCGGCGTGATCGTGAACACCGTCTCGACCGTGGCGCTGGGCAAGGGATTCTCGGACGTGATGTACGCAACGACCAAGGCGGGGGTGATGATGTTCACCCGGAGCTGCGCGGGTCTGAAGGAGAGCTGGAACGTCCGCGTCTGCGGCGTGCTGCCGGGCCTGACCCGGACGCCGATCCTGAAGAAGACCGGCGCCGACGGCGACTATGCGCCCTGGATGGCGCCGATCCTGGCCAACAACGCGATGTGCATGCCGCAGGACATCGCCGACGCCGTGATCGACATGGTCGAGGACGACGGCCTGCCGGGCGGCGACTGGGTGGCCGTGCGCCACATCGACGGCAAGATCGAACGCCAGTGGGGACATGACGAGGGCGGCTAGACCTCGCTGCTCTTGAGCATGTTCTCGCCGAACAGGTTGGACCATTCCTCCGGCGTCAGGGCGGGGCGCAGGCTGGAGAGGTTGGGGGCGTTCCTGACCTCTGTGCCGCGCATCACCGCCGGCCGCTCGCCCACCGCGGCGAACCAGCGGCTGATGTTGGCATAGGGCTGCAGGTCCATCGCGATGGCGCGGGTCGCGCGAACCCAGGGCCAGGCGGCCATGTCTGCGACGGAGTACTCCTCCGCCAGATAGTCGGCCTGACCCAGCCGGCGCTCCAGCACGGCCAGCAGGCGGCGCGCCTCGTTGGTGTAGCGGGCGACGCCGTAGTCCTGGCCCTCGGGGGCGTAGCGGATGAAATGGTGCGCCTGGCCGTGGGAGGGGCCGAGACCCGACATCTGCCACATCAGCCACTGCATCGCGAGCGAGCGGCGACGGGGCGCGCTGGGCATGAACGCGCCGCCGGTCTTCTCGGACAGGTAGAGCAGGATCGCGCCCGACTCCATGACCGCGAAGGGCTCGCCGCCTCCGATCGGGTCATGGTCGACAATGGCCGGCAACCGGCCATTGGGGTTCACCTGCCGGTATTCCGGCGTCAGGTGGTCGCCCTTCAGCATGTCGTAGGGGATCAGCCGGTAGGGGAGGCCGGTCTCCTCCAGCATGATGCTGACCTTGTGCCCGTTGGGCGTCGGCACGAAGTGGACGTCGATCATGGGCGCCCTCTATTGACCGAGCGGCGGACGCCTCTGGTGCGAGGTGCCCGCCTTTCTCGAGTTAGAACTTCAGGCCGGCCTCGACGGCGATGCTGCGGGTCTCCTCGAGGTAGAGGATCGCCCGCGGCGCGGCCGTGATCGGGGCGGGCAGGTTGAAGGCGCTGCCGGTGGTCAGTTCGTCGTTCAGGTTCTTGCCGACCACGGCGACGTGCCAGCGCTCGTCCATCGGCCCGTACTGGATCCGGGCGTCCAGCTTGGCATAGCCCTTCTGGCGGCCGTACAGCGGGCTCTGGTTGTCGCTGTCGAAGTACTTCGAGCGCCCGTGCAACGCGATCGTGGTGTCCAGCGCCATGTCGTTGGCGAACTCGAACCGATAGTGGCCCTGGGCGCTGAAGCTGAACTTCGACGTGTAGGGAAGCGGCGCGCCCTTGATGTTGTTGGCCGCGATGCTGGCCGGGACCGCCGGATTGCATTCCGTGATCGGCTGCGTCGCCAGGCAGGCCGCGCCAGGATAGTCGTCGTACTTGGCGTCCTGGTAGGCGGCCGCGAACGTGAAGTCGAAGCCGCGGAACGGATAGAAGGCCGCCGAGCCTTCGACGCCCTTCGAGCTGGCGTTGGCCGCATTGCCCGTCTGGTAGGCCGAGATGGTCGGATTGTAGACCGAGACCTGCAGATCCTTGAAGCTGGTGTCGTAGACCGAGACGTTCAGCACCACGCGGCCGTCGGCCAGGGTCGACTTGATCCCCGCCTCGATGTTTTCCGACTTCTCGGGCTTGTAGGCGAAGGTCGCGTTTGTCGTGCCGTAGGTGTTCGAGACGAAACCGCCCGACTTCGAGCCGCGTCCATAAGTGGCGTAGACCATAATCTGCGGGGCGATGTCGTATTGCAGCGTGACCGACGGGTCCCAGTTGTCCTCGCCGTTGATCTTGCCGTTGGCCACGGTGTTGACCGGGCGCAGGGCGAATGGGCCGTACAGGAGCTTGCCGTAGAAGTGGCCGCGCTTGTCGGTGGAGGTGTAGCGCAGGCTGCCCACCACCCGCAGGTCGTCGGTAACGTGGTAGGTTCCCTGGCCGAACACCGAGAACGACTGGCTGCGCTGGCGGAATTCCGTGTTGAGCAGGCCGAAGTAGTTCAGCGACGCGATGTTGAAGCCGCCGAGCTGCGTCAGCTGGTAGAGCGCGGTGTCGTAGTAAGCGCCGACGACGTACTCGAACTTCCTGCCGGTCGGCGACAGCAGCCGGACCTCCTGAGACCACTGGCGGAAGTGCTCGGGATAGCTGTTGTAGACGCTGTTGGGCGTGACCCCGCCGGTGGGGATGCTCTGGTCGAAACCGTTGATGATGTTCGACCGGAAGAACGAGTAGCCGGTCACCGACGTCAGGGTGAACTCGCCGATCGACAGGTTGCCGGTGCCGGACACCAGCCAGGAGGTGGCCTCCGTGCCTTCCGGGCCGAGGGCCGACTGGGCCAGATAACGCGTCTTGTGCGGGTCCTGGCCGCTGGTCAGCGGGCTGGAGACGGTGAGGCCTCCCTTGACCTGCCGGTCGCTGTATTCCGCCTTGAGCGTGTAGTCGAAGGTGTCGGTGGGCGCGAAGCGCAGGGTCAGGCGGGCCAGGGCCATCTTGTTGCCCGGGTCGTCATGGCCGGTCGCCAGGTTCTTGATGTAGCCGTCCTGGTCGACGAGCTTCACCGCCAGGCGCGCGCCCACCGTGTCGCTAATCGGGCCCGAGACGTAGCCCGACACTTCCGGGCCTTCGAGGTTGAAGTTGTAGAGGGCGGTCACGCCGCCCTCGAACGACGACGTCGGGCCGGCCGAGACGATGCTGACGGCGCCGGCCGGGGTGTTCTTGCCGAACAGCGCGCCCTGCGGACCACGCAGCACTTCCACCCGCTGCAGGTCGAAGAACGGCGCCTGGGCCTGGCGGTTACGACCGGCGTAGACGCCGTCCATGTAGAGGCTGACGGCCTGGTCGAACGAGAAGTTGGCCGGGGGCGAGCCGAAGCCCCGGATATAGATGGTGTCGTTGCCGGCGGTGGTCTCGACCGAGACGTTCGGCGTGAACTTCACCATCTGCTTGAAGTCGTTGGTGGCGAAGTCGGAGAGCTTCTCGCCGGAGACCACCTCCATCGAGATCGGCACGTCCTGCAGCTTCTCGGCGCGCTTCTGGGCGGTGACGACCACTTCGCCCAGCGTCGGCTGAACAACATCGGCCTCGGCGGCCATGGCGGAGCCTGCGCACAGGCTCACAAGCATCGTGGTGGAAAGTAGCATCCGGGCGATCATCGCCGTTTCCCCTCTTGATCTCGATATCGGCGTTCTGTTGGTCGAACGTTGCGGAATATCTGCGCTGGTGCGCACAAAGTGTCAATTTACTTGACGGTCATGAACCGTCGCGGAAGAACCTCTACGCCAGGTCGTGGCGGCGTCCATTTCGCCTTTCAGTAGTTGTGGATAGCGAAGAAGGCCTTGCGCGGGTGGCGCTTGCGATCGGGCGTGGGACGCAGGCCGAGCAGTACATCCGCGCCTTCCTGGTTGGGCGTCGGGCGCATAATTAGATTACTAAGTGTTTCTGTCAATCGCCTCCCGCGCGGTGGGCGCCGTAGCGGGAGGGACGCCAGGGGCCGGCGCTACTTCGCCGTTTCGAGGGTCCGCTCGTCGTTCTCGGCGAGCAGTGTCTCGGCCTTCAGGACAACGGGCCGTGACTTCTTGCCCTCGGCGTCCACGGCTTCGTGAGCGACGTCCCGCTCGGTGAACCCGGTGTGCGTCCAGGATGCGAACTCCAGCATCACCCCGTCCGGATCCCAGAAGTAGACCGAGCGGACGAAGACGTCGTCATGCAGTTCGGAGGCGACCTGTGTCTCGGAGTTGTCGTGGTTGAGCACCTTGCCGAGCTTGACGCCCTTGGCCTTCAGCTTCTCGACATACTCATCGAACTTCTCGGCGGGGATATTGAAGGCGATGTGGTTCATCGAACCATGGGCCGAACGGATGTCGCCGCCGCCGGGCAGGTCGGCCGGAGCCGATACGCCAGGCACGGCCTCCGGCGCCCCAGGAAACCAGAAGAAGGCCAGCGAATCGCCGTTGCCGATGTCGAAGAAGAAATGCTGGCCGCGGCCGCTGGGCAGGTCGAGCGTCTTGACCAGCGGCATGCCCAGCACGTCGCGGTAGAACTCCACCGTCTTGGCCATGTCCTTGCAGACCAGGGCCAGGTGGTTGACGCCGCGGATGTCGAATTCGCGGTTGATTGGGGTGGCCATGACGTCCTCCTGCCGAGCGCTTAGCCCGATCATCGTTCGCTACAATTAAACGCCCCTCGGAGCATGACGTCAATTTGATTGACGCTTCAGGCTCGCGCTGGACCGCCGTCGCTTAGAGTTCTAACTATCCACACCGTGCCATCGGAAAACGACATCGTCGAGGCCTTGAAGGCGGGAGGATTTCTTCCCGCCGACGCAGAGCCGCGTCTGGAATCGCTGACGGGGGGCGTCTCCAGCGACGTCTTCCGCCTGGACACCGCGGACGGTCCGGTCTGCGTGAAGCAGGCGCTGGCCAAGCTGCGGGTGGCGGCGGACTGGCGCGCGCCAGTGGAGCGGTCGCACTACGAGGTGGAGTGGCTGAAGACCGCGCGTCCGTTCGCCGGGAACGCGGTTCCCGAGGTGCTGTTCGAGGACGAGGCCGCCAACCTCTTCGTGATGAGTTTCTACGACCCGGCGACCCACAGCGTCTGGAAGTCGGACCTGGCGGATGGGAGGGTCGACGCGACCTTCGCGGGTCGGGTGGGCCGGATGCTGGCGGCGATCCACGCGGGCGCGGCGGGGTCGGCGGAGGTCGAGGCCAGGTTCCAGACCACCGCGCTGTTCGAGGACCTCCGGCTGGCGCCCTTCCTGCGCCACTCGGCGGCCGTCCATCCCGATCTCGCCGAGCGGCTGGTGGGCCTAGCCGACCGCACGGCGGCGGCGCGGATCACCCTGGTCCACGGCGACGTCAGCCCGAAGAACATCCTGCACGGCCCGAACGGCCCTGTGCTGCTGGACGCCGAGTGCGCCTGGTACGGGGACCCGGCCTTCGACCTGGCGTTCTGCTCGGCGCATCTGCTGCTGAAGGCGGTGTGGAAGCCGGCCCACGCCGGCGCGTACCTGGACGCATTCTACGCCCTGCAGCGCGGCTACCTGCCGGGTGTGGACTGGGAGAGCGCGGCTGCCCTGGATTCGCGCGCGGCGCCGCTGGCCGCCGCGATCCTGCTGGCGCGCGTGGACGGCAAGTCGCCCGCCGACTACGTCCGTACCCCGGAGGACAAGGGATTCGTACGCGACGTCGCGCGTCGGCTGATCCGCGAAGGATCACCCGCCATGGCGGCGTTGGCCGCGGTCTGGAAGGAAGCTCTGGGGACACGATGAAGACGACGATCACGGCCGTTCGGGGCCGCCAGATCTGGGACTCGCGCGGCCGCCCGACGGTCGAGGCGGAGGTCATGCTGGCAAGCGGCGCCGTGGGCCGGGCGATGGCTCCGGCCGGCGCCTCGCGCGGCGCGCACGAGGCCATCGACCTGCGCGACGGCGGCGACCGCTTCGGCGGGATGGGCGTGGAGCGGGCCGTCGCGGCGGTGAACGGCGAGATCGCAGCCCTGCTCGCGGGCCGCGACGCCGCGGACCAGGCCGGACTGGACGAGGCGATGACCCAGGCCGACGGAACGGCCAACCTGGCGCGGTTGGGCGGCAACGCCACCGTGGCGGTGTCCCTGGCCGGGCTGCACGCGACCGCCGCCGCCGAGGGACTGCCGCTGTGGGCGCACTTGGCCGCGGGCCGCAAGGTGCGCACGCCGCTGCCGGAGATCCAGATCTTCGGGGGCGGGGCGCACGCGGGACGGCGCACCGACGTGCAGGACTTCATGATCATGACGCCGCGCGCGGCCACGATCCGCGAGGCGTTCGAGATCACCGCCGACGTGTTCCGTGCCGCGGGCCGGCTGATGGAGCAAACCGGGCGTCTCGCCGGCGCCGCCGACGAGGGCGGCTGGTGGCCGATGTTCTCGTCGAACGAGGACGCCCTGAGCGCCCTGGTCCAGGCCATCGAGATGTCCGGCCACCGGCCTGGCGAGGACGTGTTCATCTCGCTGGACGTGGCGGCCAACGAGCTGGACAGCGGCGACGGCCGCTACCGCCTGGGCCTGGACGGCTCGGAATTCGGGCGCGAGGCGATGGTCGAGCGGGTGGCCGACTGGGTGCGGCGCTATCCGATCCTGTCCATCGAGGACCCGGTCAGCCAGGACGACCTGGAGGGCTTCGCCATGGCGACGCAGGCCTATGGCGACAAGGTCCAGCTGATCGGCGACGACATCCTGGTCACCAACGCCGAGCGGGTCCGCAAGGCGGCTGCGGCGAATGCCGGCAACGCCGTGCTGGTGAAGGTCAACCAGGCCGGCACGGTGACGCGGGCCAAGGCCGCGCTGGACGCCTCCAAGGCGCTGGGCTGGGCGGCCATCGTCTCGGCGCGCTCGGGCGAGACCGAGGACGTCTCCATCGCCCATCTGGCGACGGGCTGGGACGCTGGCCAGATCAAGGTCGGGAGCTTCTCGCGCTCCGAGCGGATGGCCAAGTGGAACGAGCTGCTGCGGATCGAGGAGGCCATGGGTGCGGACGCGGTCTTCGCCGGCCCCTCGGCCTTCGCGGCGTCGGTGGCGGCGGGGCTGAAATGAAGGCGGTGCTGCACTACCGGGCCAGCGAGGGGTTCCGCGCGGCGCTCGCCGCCTATGCCCGCACGGCGGGCGTCACGGCCGTGGTGGTCGACGAGTTCGACGACGCCGCCTTCGCCCGCGAGATCGCCGACGCCGAGGTCCTGCTCCATGTGCTGAAGCCGGTGACCGCCCAGATGCTGGGTGGCGCGCTGAACCTGCGCCTGGTCCAGAAGCTGGGCGTCGGCGTCAACACCATCGACCTGGAGGCCGCCAAGGCTGCCGGCGTCGCGGTCTCCAACATGCCGGGGACCAACAGCCAGGCGGTGGCCGAGATGGCGCTGGCCCTGATGATGTCGGTGCTGCGCCGGCTCTCCTATCTCGACCCGCTGACCCGCCAGGGGCAGGGGTGGGCCCCCGACCCCGACCTGATCGACGGGGTGGGCGAGCTCTGCGGCCGCACGGTGGGCTTCGTCGGCTACGGCGGCTCGGCCTCGCGGCTGGGGCCGGCGCTGGAGGCCCTGGGCGCCAAGGTCATCTACACGGCCCGCAGCGAGAAGCCGGACCTGCCGGGCCGTTTCACGACCCTGGAGGGCGTGCTGACCGGGGCCGACATCGTCTCGCTGCATCTGCCGCTGACCCCGCAGACCCAGCGGATGATCGACGCCAAGGCGCTGGCCTCGATGAAGCGGGGCGCGATCCTGATCAACACGGCGCGGGGCGGACTTGTGGACGAGCCGGCGCTGGTGAGCGCGCTCTGCTCCGGCCACCTGCGCGGCGCGGGGCTGGACGTGTTCGGCCAGGAGCCGGTCGATCCGGACAATCCGCTGCTGGGCCTGCCCAATGTGGTGCTGGCGCCGCACCAGGCCTGGCTGACGCCGGAGACGCTTGACCGCAGCCTGGCCGCGGCCTTCGAAAACATCCGCCGGCTGCAGGCCGGCGAACCGCTGCTGAACCAGGTCGCCTGATGCCCCGCCCCGCCGTCGTCTTCGCCTCCGGCCAGCTCCTGACCGCGGAATGCTGGGCGCCCCAGGTGGCGGCTCTGTCGGCGGACTACGACCTGCGCTTCTCCGACCACACCCGCGACGAGACCATCGCCGGCATGGCCGCCCGCCTGCTCGGCGAGGCGCCGCCGCGGTTCCACCTGGTCGCCCACGCCATGGGCGGCTTCACCGCCTTCGAGGTGCTGCGCCAGGCGCCGGAGCGGGTGATCAGCCTGGTGTTGATCGCCACCCTGGCCGCCAACGACGGCCCCGCCCAGACCGAGCGGCGCCAGGGCTATATCCGTCTGGTGGAGGACGGGAAGTTCGCCGAGGTGGTGGAGGAGCGCATCCCGATCCTGGTCCATCCCGCCCGCCGGGAAGACGAGCCGCTGCTGGCGGTGGTGCGCCGCATGGCCGCCGACACCGGCGCGGAGACTTTCCTGCGCCAGCAGCGGGCGATCATGGGCCGGCCCGACAGTCGCCCGTCGCTTGCGGCCATCGCGGTTCCGACCCTGGTGGTGCGCGGCGCCCAGGACGGGATCACCACCCCGGCCCATGTGGACGAGATCATCGGCGGGATCGCGGGCGCGCGGTTCGAGGAAATCGCCGACTGCGGACACCTGCCCACGCTTGAGAAGCCGGTCACGACGAACCGGCTGCTGGCGGGGTGGCTGGCGGAGCACGACCAGCGTCCTGGCTCCGAAGCCTAGGTGCTTTGGAGAGGCCGCAAGCAGAAGCGGTTGACGCCAGCGAGGGCGTCGTCAGCGGACGTGGCCCAGCGGAAGGGCTTGGGATCGGCGTTGGTCGTGTCGATGTGAGCGTCGATAGCGGCTTCGATGTCGGCGGCGGGTCAGGACATGACGCCCCAGCCATCCTCAGGCGTCGTTCGCCACGCCCTTGGGGTCGAAGGTCATGGCCGGGCCCCAGTCCTCGTTGAGCAGGTGGGCGGCCTTCAGGAACTGGGCCTTGCCGAGCCTGCGGCCCAGCTCCTCGCCCATCAGGATCATCGAGCGTTGCGCGTCTATGCGCATCGTCTCGCCCATCCTGGTGGGCGCGATCACCTTGACGCGGCCATTGGTGGGATCGTCCACCAGTTCGACGATGCCGGACTCGACCATCTGGTTGATGGTGGCGTGGATCGCCTGGCGGCTGACGCCCATGTTGCGGGCGATGTCCGAGGGGCGGCGGACGCCCAGCACCAGGTTCGCCATGACCATGGACTGCGGCCGCGTCACCACCGGCCAGCCGCGGGCCTGGAGGTAGTTCTGCAGGCCCTCGTCGAACCAGTAGAAGCCCCGCAGCAGCGACAGCAGTACGTGCCTGACATCCTCCTCCGCCGTCACGCCCTCAACGCCTCCTGAAACCCCATGAATCTCAGTGAGGCGGTTCCGGCGGATTGTCAAAGAGATGGACGTTTGAGGGGCGGGCCGGATGAGGGCGAGCGCAGGCCGTGCAGCCGCCGTGGCGCGCCAGCGCCGAAGGATTTGACCACGAACCACACGAACCACACGAACAAGCAGGACGGGCGCAATACTCAATCTGAATTGGGCTCGTTCGTGTGGTTCGTAGTCAAGCTAGACAGCGCCTGCGGCGCGCGCTGAGCCGGATAGCGGATCGCTACTCCGCCGCCTCCGAGCCTGCATTTCGGGTGGTGTAGGTGCGCCAGTCGGCGGTGCGGGGGACGACGCCTTCGAACGAGGCCAGGTCCACGGTGCGCGACGCGCTCTGGGTTCCGATCGCCGGCTCGCCGGCCGCGCAGGCCTTGGCGGCGGCGACCATCTGGCGGCGGAACTGGATGATGGCCACGTCCGAGGACCCCAGGTGGTCCTCGCTGCGGTCGGCGATCGGGCCCATGCTTTCCCACATGGCCATGTCCTGCATGGGGATGCCCTGGATGCCGGTGAAATCGCCGGCCTTCATCGCCACGCGGTCCTGCCGGAAGTTGTTGGTCAGGTTCCGCCGCTTGGTGAAGTCGGGATTCAGGTCGGGTCCGACCTCGGCCGCGCAGAACCTGCGCCAGGCGTCCTGCCCGATGCCCTTCGTCGGGTGCCAGGCGATCCAGTAGAACATGCAGTTCACGTCATCGATCGGCACCAGCATCTGGGCCAGGTTGTACTGGTCGTTGGGTGGGATCAGCACGGTGAACGGGGCGATGAACACGGTGCTGCGGATGTAGACGTGGGTCTCCGGATCGCGGATCGGCCGGCGGATGGCGGCATAGTGGAAGCCGTAGTCCGTGGCCTCCACCTCGAGCTTCGGCGCCTTGTCGTTGGACGGGCGCAGCCAGGCCGTCTCGGTCGCGGTGGATCCCTCCACCTCGGCCGTGGGCATGTTGGTGGAATGCAGGCTGGAGGAGTGGGCGCTGTCGATCGAGCCTTCCAGCACCTGGGCCCAGTTGCAGGCGGCGTGGATCTTCACGATGGAGATCTTCGTCGTGGCGGTGGGCGCCCAGGCGGGCGCCTGGAACGGTCGCACGGTCTGCGCGTCGCCCATCCAGACCCAGACGAATCCCCCGGCCTCGAGGGCCGGATAGGCGCGGGCCTTGAGGTTGCGCATCCGGCTGTCCGCCGGCTCGGAAGCCATCTCCTGGATCTCGCCGTCCACGCCGAACTTCCAGCCGTGGTAGAGGCAGCGCAGGCCGCAGTCCTCGTTGCGGCCGAAGGCCAGCGAGGCGCCGCGGTGGGGACAACGCTCGTCCAGCACGCCGACCCGGCCCTTGGTGTCGCGGAACACCACCAGGTCCACGCCCAGCAGCCGCGCGCGCACCGGCGTCCCGTCGGCCTCGGCCACTTCCTCGACCATGCAGGCCGGCAGCCAGTGCTGGCGCATGACCTGGCCCATGGCCGCCTCGCCCTCGACGCGGCACAGCAGTTCATTGTCGGCGGGTCTCATAGGGCGCTTCTCATTGGGGCGGTTCCAGAGAGATCGTTGCAAAACTTAGATAGCGAAGTATTTTACGGATCGAGGCCGCGATGTCCAGCGGCCCGCCGGGATGGGAACGACTGACCACATGGCCGACCGCGTGCTGCGCCTGGGCGTCATCGGCCTCAGCCGCGGCTTCGACCTGACCCGTCCCACCCTGGCCGCCGACGCGCGCGTGCAGCTCGTGGCCGCCGCGGATCCGCGGGACGAGGCGCGCGCCGCGTTCCAGGCCGAGTTCGGCGCCCCGGCCTTCGAAACCGCGAGCGAGTTGCTGGCCGATCCCCGCGTTGAGGCCGTCTATATCGCCGCCCCCCACCAGGCCCACGTGGCGCTGGCGATCCAGGCGACGCGCGCCGGCAAGCACATCCTGGTCGAGAAGCCGATGGCGCTGGCCCTGGCCGACTGCCGGCGGATGACCGAGGCGGCGAAGGCGGCCGGCGTGCAGCTTCTCGTCGGCCCCAGCCATGGCTTCGACCCGCCGGTCGCCTGGGCGGCCGACTTCATCGCCTCGGGGGCATTCGGCCGGCCGCGGATGGTCACGGCCACGACCTTCACGGATTTCCTCTACCGGCCGCGCCGCCGCGAGGAGCTGGATACGGCCCAGGGCGGAGGGGTGGTGTTCAGCCAGGCGGCGCACCAGGTCGATGTGGTCCGCCGGCTGGTCGGGTCTCCGGTCCGCAGCGTGCGGGCCGTGACGGGCGCCTGGGACCCCTCCCGGCCCACCGAGGGCGCCTATCAGGCTCTGCTGACCTTTGAGGGCGGCGCGTCCTCGGTGCTGACCTATTCCGGCTATGGCCGCTACGACACCGACGCCCTGATGGGCTGGGTCGGGGAGACCGGCGGGGCCAAGGACCCGGAAGCGTACGCCGTCGCGCGGGGTCGGCTGGAGACCACGTCGGAGGACGAGTTGAAGGCCGCGCGCGCCTACGGCGCGGGCGCCGCGCCGCCCGCGCCGCCGATCGGGCACGAGCACTTCGGCTTCGTCCTCGTGGCCTGCGAAAGCGGCGACCTGCGGCTCACCGCCACCGGGGTCGAGGTCCATGGTCCCCAGGTCCGGCGCACCGTCCACCTGCCGATGGGGGCCGCCACCCGCCGCGGGGTCATCGACGAGCTGTGTGGCGCGATCGTGGAGGGGCGGCCCCCGATCCACGACGGGGCCTGGGGAACCGAGAACCTGGCCGTCTGCCTGGCCATCCTGCGCTCCGCCGCCGAGGGCCGCGAGGTCGCCATCACCGAGATCGAGGACAACCGATGAGCAAGCTGCGCCTGACCCTGGCCTGCTGGGACTATGACCGCACCCGCGCGCTCGCCGACGGCCGCGTCCAGGCCGAGGGGATCGACCTGAACTTCCTGCCGCTGCACGTGGAGGAGACCTTCTTCCGCATGCTGCGGAACCGCGAATTCGACGTGGCCGAGATGTCGCTGTCGTCCTACTGCGTGTCGCTGATGCGGGACGATCCGGCGTTCGTCGCCATCCCGGTCTTCCCGTCGCGCTTCTTCCGCCACGCCTGCATCTTCGTCTCGGCGACGAGCGGAATCACTAGGCCCCAGGACCTGGTCGGCAAGCGGTTCGGCGTGCCGGAGTACCAGATGACCGCCCCGGTCTGGATCCGCGGGATTCTGTCCGACGAGTACGGGGTCGATCCCACGTCGGTGAAGTACTTCACCGGCGGCGAGGAGGAACCCGGCCGCGACGAGAAGCTGAAGCTGAACCTGCCGCCGGCCTTCAGCGTGACGCCGATCGGGCCGGACCAGACGCTGGCGCAGATGCTGGCCGAGGGCGAGATCGACGCCCTGCACACCGCCCGCACGCCCTCGACCTTCTACTCGCGGCCCGATCAGGTGAAGCGGCTGTTCCCGAACTTTGTGGAGGCCGAGAAGGACTACTTCCGCCGCACCGGCATCTTCCCGATCATGCACGTGGTGGCGATCCGCCGGCCGGTCTACGAGGCCAACCGCTGGATCGCGCAGTCGCTGTTCAAGGCGTTCAGCGCCGCGCAACGGATCACCTACGACAATCTCGCCGTAACCTCGGCCATGACCTCGATGCTGCCCTGGCAGGTGGCGGCGGTGGAGGAGGCGCGCGCGGAGCTCGGCGACGACTGGTGGCCCTATGGCTTCGCGAAGAACCGCGCGGTGCTCGACACCTTCCTGCGCTACCACCACGAGCAGGGTCTGTCGTCGCGGCGGCTGCAGCCGGAGGAGCTGTTCGCGCCCGAGACCTTCGAAGCGTTCAAGATCTGATGCCCCATCCCTCACAGGACCTTGCCCCGGAACGCAGCCTTGGCTTCCAGGTCCGCCGCTGCCACCGCGCCTTCGACCGGGTGCTGAACGGCCACCTGGCGCCGGCCGGCCTCTCCAGCGGCTTCTGGTACTTCCTTCGCGCCCTCTGGCAGGAGAACGGCGCCACCCAGAAGCGGCTGGCGCAGCTCAACAACGTGACCGAGCCCACCGCCGTGGCCGTGCTGGGCGCCATGGAGCGGCTGGGCGTGATCCGCCGCGAGCGCAACGCCGCCGACCGGCGCAAGGTGAACGTTTTCCTGACCGAGCGCGGCGACGCGCTGAAGGTCGAGCTGATGCCCACCGCCCAGCGCATCAACGAGATCGCCGGCGCGGGCATTCCGGCCGCCGACATCGACACCTGCCTGTCGGTGCTGAAGCGGATGTCCGAGAACCTGACCGCAGAGGCGGCGAGGCTGCAGGCCTAGGGGCCCGGCCCTTGGCGCGCTATCGGATCGCGTAAATGAAGTGGTTGATGCCCGTGGCAGTGCGCTCGCCGCAGCCGACGGCGAGGACGCCGTTCAGCCAGGCGTAGCGCGGATCGGCGGTCTCGAAGACCGGGGCGATGCGGATCAGATAGCGGGCGGGGTCCACGTGCGGCTGGGCGGGGTCGCGGAAGGCGGCGGCGACGTCGGCCGGGATCAGGCTGCGGCCGGAATAGGTGACGTAGATCATCGCCCCGTCGTCGGTCCTCCACACGGTGCGGGCGTCGAAGGTTCCGACCGCCGCGCCGTCCGGTCCGGAGCCGCTCTCCGACCAGTTGCCGCCGCCCGGCAGGATGTCGCCCTTCAGCCTCGCGCCCTCGAACCGGCCGCCGGTGACGTAGCCGACCCGGCGGTTGCGCCACGGCGACTGGCCCAGCGCCATGATCTCCCCGCCGACTTCGAAGGCCGCGACACACAGGGGCTCGCTCTTCAGCGAGCGGCTGCCGAACTCGAACGTGGACACCGGGCGTCGCTCCATTGGTTAGAAATCTAAGTTATCGGTCGGCTGCCTCGCCGGTCAACGCCAGACGGAGTCCGATAAGCGCCAGCAAATGAACCGCGACGCCTCCATCTTCGGGCCCGGGGCGTTCGAGCGAAGGACAGATCGTGGGCGAGGTACTGGAAGGCGTGAGCATCGCGCGACGCATCGAGGCGGTCGACTGGCCGCGGGTGTCCGCCGAGCTCGACGGCCAGGGCTGGGCGATCCTGCCGAAGCTGCTGGACGCCGCCGAGGCGGACGCGATCGCGGGGCTTTACGCGCGGGAGGCGGGCTTCCGCAGCCGGGTGGTGATGGCGCGCCACGGCTTCGGCCGCGGGGAATACCGCTACTTCAGCTATCCGCTGCCGGACCCGGTCCAGTCGCTGCGCGCGGCGGCCTATCCGCGCCTGGCGCCGATCGCCAACCGCTGGCATGAGCGGATGGGAAATGCGGTCCGCTTCCCGGACGACCACGCCGCGTTCCTGGACCGCTGCCATCAGGCCGGCCAGACGCGCCCGACGCCGCTGCTGCTGGAGTATGGGCCGGACGACTACAACTGCCTGCACCGCGACCTCTACGGCGAGCACGTCTTCCCGCTGCAGATCGCGGTCCTGCTGGACCAGCCCGGCGAGGACTTCATGGGCGGCGAGTTCGTGATGACCGAACAGCGGCCGAGGATGCAGACCCGGCCGATGGTGCTGCCGCTGCGCAAGGGGGATGCGGCCGTCTTCGCGGTGGCCGGCCGGCCGGTGAAGGGCGTCCGCGGCGACTACCAGGTGAAGCTGAACCACGGCGTCAGCAAGCTCCACGCCGGCCGCCGGCACACCCTGGGAATCATCTTCCACGACGCGACCTGACGATCATGCCGGCCCGCGCAGCCTCTCTCGTTGGGCGGCCACGGTGGCGAGCAGCCAGTCCCGGACGACGCGGATGCGCAGGGTCTCCTGCAGGTCGCGGTGGACGGCGATCCAGAAGGTGCGGGAGAGCCGCACGGCCTGCGGCAGGACCGGCTCCAGCGCGGGGCTCGCGTCGGCCATGAAGTGGGGCAGCACGCAGAGGCCGGCGCCGGCGACGGTCAGCTCCAGCTGCGCGCGGATCGAGGAGCTGGTCGCCCGCACCCGCAGATCCGGATGGATCTCGTTCAGGTAGCGGAGCTCGGCGGCGTAGAGCAGGTCGTCGATGTAGCCGACCAGATGGTGCGATCCGAGCTCCTCCACCCGCTGCGGCCGTCCAGCATGGTCCAGGTAGGCGGTGGCGCCGTAGAGGCCGAGGCCGTAGTCGGTCAGGCGCTCGACGACCAGGCGCGAGGAGGTAGGCGGGGTCAGGGTCACCGCGACGTCGGCCTCTCGGCTGGAGGGCGAGAGGAAGCCGGCGGTGGCCACCAGCTCCAGGCGCAGGCCCGGGCGGCTGTCCAGCAGCTCCGGCACGGCCGGGGCCAGCACGTGCGCCCCGAAACCCTCCGAGGTGCTGAGGCGGACGACGCCCGTCGCCGCGGCGAAGGTCTCGGCGGCGCCGACGCGGTCGACCGCGGTCTCGACCCCATGACTGGCCTCGAGCAGCTCCGCGCCGGCGGCGGTGAGCTGCAGGCCGCGCGGCGAGCGAACGAAGAGGGTGGTGCGCAGCTCGTCCTCCAGCCGCTGCACGCGCCGCGCCACGGTGGTGGGATCGAGCCGCAGGCGCGCAGCGCCTTCCTTGAAGGAGCCTGTCCGGGCGCAGGCCAGGAACACGCGCAGGTCGTCCCAATCGAGCATGCGGCTCTAGTACGGCATTTTTGCAGGTCTAGAACGGATAATTCTCCGTTCCCCTCGAGCGACAGCCCAGGTAGCGAAGGCCCATGCGAGAGATCACCCACTTCATCGATGGCGCGGCCTATGCGGGCGCGTCGGGCCGGTATGGCGACGTGTTCAACCCCAACACAGGGGAGGTGCAGGCGCGGGTGCAGTTCGCGACGG
>NZ_SCVD01000012.1 GCF_004297125.1 Phenylobacterium sp.
ATGCCCAGCGTCAGCCACATCGTGCCGGTGCTGGTGGGCGACGCCGTCCACTGCAAGCTGATCTCCGACATCCTGCTGGAAGATCACGGCATCTACGTGCAGCCCATCAACTACCCCACCGTGCCCCGCGGCACCGAACGCCTGCGCTTCACCCCGTCCCCCGGCCACACCGACGGCATGATGGACGAACTCACCGACGCGCTGGACGCCCTCTGGGCCCGCTGCAACGTCAAGCGCATCGGCGGCTACGCCGCCTGACCGGGCGCCGATCCGCGGCAGCAATGATCAGCCTCCCGGGTCCGCCCGGGAGGTTTTTTCTTGGCCAGCCAAGGGGTTCGCTGAAGTTACGCCAGGTTACATGCGACAAACTTGACTGCGGCGCCTTGGCACAACGCCAGGGTGCGCGAAGCATGGCCTACTCGTCATCAAGATCAGTCGCCAAACAGCCCGACACTGGACTGGTCCCGAACGCCCCTGTGCCAAAGCAGGGGCGTTCTAAATTCGGGCCGGCGCCCCGATCAGCTTATTTCCGGCGACGAACGCCGCGGCCCAGGCCGATCTTCTTGGCGAAGTCCGACCGCCGCGCCGCATAGGCCGGTGCGACCATCGGATAGTCGGGGGATAGGCCCCAGCGCCGCCGATAGTCGTCCGGGCTCATGTTGTAGCGCGAGCGCAGGTAGCGCTTGAGCATCTTCAGCCGCTTCCCGTCCTCGAGGCAGACGATGTAGTCGTGCTGCACGGAACGCCCGATCGGCACGGCCGGCTTGGGCCGCTCCTCCGGCTGCGGGGCTACGGCGGCGCCGGTCAGCTGGGTCAGCGCATGGTGGACGGTGCGGATGATATCCGGCACCGCCTCGGCCGTGACGGCGTTTCGGCTGACGTAGGCGGATACGATCCCGGCGCCCAGGCGCATCAGTTCTTCGCCCGAGGGTCCCTCGGAATCGGGTCCTACGCTCATGACCACCTCTTCATCGATATGCGGAATCATCGTTGACGCGGCGAAGCCACGTCCCGGCCTTTGCCGGTCAACGCCGCTGAAATGCGAATGGTTCCCAGAATTACTGTGGGCGGACGCGGTTGGAGGCGGGCGGGTTCAGGAGTAAAGGAAGCGCCTCCGCCGAAGCCAGACTCAGGTCGCCCAACGAAAGGCCTTGCCCTTGAACCTGCATGTGCAAACCCAGCCCTCCACCGAAGACTTCTTCAAGGCCGGCGTCGGCCAGGCCGATCCGGCCATCGCGAAGATCCTCGGGGCGGAGCTGACGCGCCAGCAGGAGCAGATCGAGCTGATCGCGTCCGAGAACATCGTCTCCAGGGCGGTGCTGGACGCCCAGGGATCGGTGCTCACCAACAAGTACGCCGAGGGTTATCCGGGTAAGCGCTACTATGGCGGCTGCGAAGTGGTCGACGAGGCCGAGATCCTGGCCATCGACCGCGCCAAGCAACTGTTCGGTTGCGAATACGCCAACGTCCAGCCGCACTCCGGCAGCCAGGCGAACCAGGCGGTGTTCATGGTCACCATGAAGCCCGGCGACACCTTCATGGGCATGAACCTGGACCACGGCGGCCACCTGACCCACGGCAAGAGCGTCAACCAGTCGGGCAAGTGGTTCAATCCGGTAGCCTACGGCCTTCGCGCCCAGGATCACCTGATCGACTACGACGAGGCCGCCGAGGTGGCCCGCGCCAGCCAGCCCAAGGTGATCATCGCCGGCGCCTCGGCCTATTCGCGGGCCATCGACTTCAAGAAGTTCCGTGAGATCGCCGACGAGGTGGGCGCGATCCTGATGTGCGACGTGGCCCACTATGCCGGCCTGATCGTGGCGGGCGAATATCCGAACCCGTTCCCCCACGCCCACATCGTCACGACCACCACCCACAAGACCCTGCGTGGCCCGCGCGGCGGCCTGATCCTGACCAACGACAAGAAGCTGGCGGGCAAGATCAACAGCGCCGTCTTCCCCGGCCTCCAGGGCGGGCCGCTGATGCACGTGATCGCCGCCAAGGCCGTGGCGTTCGGCGAAGCGCTGCGCCCGGAGTTCAAGACCTACGCGAAGGCGGTGATCGAGAACGCCCGCGCCCTGGCCGACAGCCTGCAGAGCGTCGGCTTCAAGATCGTCTCCAACGGCACCGACAGCCACCTGATGCTGGTGGACCTGACGCCCAAGAGCGTCAGCGGCGCCCAGGCCGAGATCGCCCTGGAACGCGCCGGCATCACCACCAACAAGAACTCCATCCCCGGCGACCCGCTGCCGGCCATGCAGACCTCGGGCCTGCGCGTCGGCACGCCCGCCGGCACGACCCGAGGCTTCGGCCCGGCGGAGTTCCGCCAGGTCGGCAAGTGGATGGGCGAGGTCCTGGACGCGGTCTCGACCGGCGAGGACTCCACGGCCGTCGAACAGAAGGTGCGGGCGGAAGTCGTGGCCCTGACCAAACGCTTCCCCATATACGCCTAATAGCGTTAAGTGGCCGGGAAGGGGGCTAGATATGCGCTGCCCGTTCTGCGGCCACGACGAGACCCAGGTGAAGGACAGCCGACCGTCGGAGGACGGGGCGGCCATCCGTCGTCGCCGGCTGTGCCCGGCCTGCGAGGGCCGCTTCACGACCTTCGAGCGCGTGCAGCTTCGCGAGCTGACCATCCTGAAGCGCTCGGGACGCCGCACACCTTTCGACCGGGACAAGCTCGCCCGCTCGCTCTCCATTGCGCTCCGGAAACGCCCGGTGGAGCCCGAGCGCGTCGAGCGCATGATCTCCGCCATCGTCCGCCAGCTCGAGAGCATGGGCGAGACTGAGCTGCCGTCGTCCACGATCGGCGAGCTGATCATGAAGCACCTGAAGCAGCTCGATGACGTCGCCTACGTCCGCTACGCCTCGGTCTACCGCGACTTCAAGGAGACCGACGACTTCGCGAAGTTCCTCGGCGCGGAAGGCCTGAGCGAAGCCGTCGAAGAGCGGTAGAGGGTAGTGCGGCGCCCTCGCCGCCGGCCAGCGCGCCAACCCCGCCGCGTCGTCCTGGTGGTTTTCGCCACGGGTGCATGACGGGACCCACAGGTCAGCCGAGGTCGCTCTCGGGACTCCAGCTTATAGCGCGTTCCGCGGGTTGCGGGGGTTGGCCGGGGCGAAGCCTTGCAGCGGAAGGTCCGTAATCTTCGGTTTGAAACGGCTCTCGAACACCTTCCAAAGTTGATTGCGCAATTTAACAAGCGCCACCGTAATCGACTTCAGTAGTCGATATACGGACTGGTCGATATGAGCGGTCGTTTCGCTCTTAGAGTTACTCTAAAAAAGTTCCGCGGCGTGACGATAACATATGCGTGATCGCCAATCTGGCGGCCTAACATGCCGACTTGCTAGAAACCTATTGTCAAGGCGCCGACATGGTGGAACGGTGACCATCGAACGATGGTATCGGAAATCCTTTTTTTGGAGGGTGCGCCATGCGCAAGATCATGATGGCTGCTGTCGCCGCGGTAGCGCTAGCCGCCGCGACTCCCGCCGCGGCGACGGTAACGCTCAGTTTGGTAGACAGCTTCTCGACCGGTGAAGCGTTCGGCTTAGCGTATGATGGCTCGAACCTGTGGGTCAGCCGCAGCAATGGCAGCTTCTACGAAGTGACGACATCGGGGGTGGTTACGGGCAACAGCGGTCAAGGCCCGTTCTGGTCGGCCCTCGCTTACAACAGCGCAAACAACAAGCTCGCGGTTCAGCAAGGAAGCAACCTCGTGCAATTCGACCGTCCGACCGGCTCCAACGTGGACTACTCGACGCTCAACCCGACCTCGACCACGATCCCCAACGCCTATGGCGGCTTGATCGACGGCCTGGACATCGAGGGGGGCACGCTCTGGTGGTCGCCCGACATAGATCTGGTCTGGAACTCGCCGGTTAACGGCTCAGGCGACCGAACGCTCTTTCTAGGAGGGGCTGGAGGGTATTCGGGGGTCGAGTTCGTCGATCTTGCGTCTCATGACTACGTCATCGTCGTGAACGATGCTCTCAACCCCCGCCGCCTCTGCGTCCACGAAACCAACGCCGTGGAGGTCGGTTGCACATCGCTTCCCAACAGCCGGTACGAGGACCTCGCGTTCGATGGCCGCTATCTCTACGCGGCGGACTACTTCGGTAACCGTATCGACAAGATCGACCTGCTGGTCGATGGGGGTTCGATCTTCGATCCATCGACCGGTGGGGTTCCTGAACCCAGCAGTTGGGCGCTCATGATCCTGGGCTTTGGCGGTGTCGGCTCGCTGCTTCGCCGTCGACGCGTTGCCTTCGCCTAGATCCGTCCTCGGCGCCATTAATCGCGCCCCACTGTCTGGAGCCTCCGGCTGGATACGCCAGCCGGAGGTATCTTCGCGATGCGGGCGCTTGGGAGGGCCCGGACCTTCCTAGCTGCCCGCGATTGCCATGCTGCGACGGTTTGCCGAGCGGGTGCAGGGGCGGAGGATTCTGACCTCGCCCATCGGCTTGTCGCAGGCTGGCGCTCGCGCCTGTGCGCCGGGGGACGGGGCTAGCTGGGCCAGAGCCGTCCTGGCGCGTCTCCGGCTGAGTCTCCACGTGTCGGGACGGCTGGCGCCCGTGGCCCGCGCCCCATAAAGGGGAACGCATGAGCGTCACCCTGAAGCTCGCCACGTCGCTGGACGGGCGGATCGCCACGGCCTCAGGCCAGAGCCGCTGGATCACCGGGCCGCTGGCGCGTGAACAGGTCCACCGCCTGCGCGCCGCCCACGACGCCGTGGTCATCGGCATCGAGACGGCGCTCGCGGACGATCCGGAACTCACCGTGCGCCTGCCGGGCTACGGCGGCCGCCAGCCGGCGCGCGTCGTGCTGGATAGCCGTCAGCGCCTGACGCCCGAGTGCAAGTTGGTGCGGACGGCCCGCGACACCCCGACCTACGTCATCGCCACCGAGGACGCGAACCCGGCGCTGGTCGCGGCGGGCGTGCGGGTCGTCACGGTCCCCGCCCTCGGCGAGGATCGCCCCGAGTTGAAGACCGTGGTGCAAGCCCTTGCGGACGAAGGCCTTTCCGACCTGTTCGTGGAAGGCGGCGGCCAGGTGGCCGGCAGTTTCCTGCGCTGCGGGCTGGTGGAGGCGCTGGAGTGGTTCCGGGCGCCCATCCTGATCGGCGGCGAGGGCCGGCCGGGCATCGGCGCCCTGGCCGTTGCGGCCCTGGCCGAGGCGCCCCATTTCCGACGGGTGGAGGTCACCCCGTTGGGCGACGACCTCTGGGAACGCTACGCGAGAGGTTGAATGTTCACCGGCATCGTCACCGACGTGGGGCGCATCCGCGCCGTCCGCGACACCAACCGCGACCGTCGGTTCGAGGTGGAGACCCGCTTCGACCTCTCGACGGTGGACATCGGCGCCTCGATCAGCCACGCCGGCTGCTGCCTCACCGTGGTGGAGAAGGGCGAGGGCTGGTTCGCCGTCGAGGTCTCGGGCGAGACCCTGTCGCTGACCACCCTGTCGGACTGGCATGAGGGTCGGCCGGTGAACCTGGAGCGCGCCGCGAAGGTCGGAGACGAACTGGGTGGCCACATCGTCTCGGGCCACGTGGACGGCGTCGGCGAAGTGATCTCCATCGAGAGCGAAGGCGGCTCGCACCGGGTGAAGGTCCGGGTGCCCCGGCCGCTGCACCGCTACATCGCGCCGAAGGGCTCCATCACGGTCGAAGGGGTGTCCCTGACCGTCAACGAGGTCGAGGACGACGTCTTCGGCGTGAACCTGATCCCGCACACCTGGGACGTGACCACGCTGGGGACGCTCAAGGTCGGCAGCCGGGTGAACCTCGAGATCGACATGCTGGCGCGGTATCTCGCCCGCTGGCGCGAAACGGCCTAAAGGCTTCGGCTCAAGAGCCGAAGGACCATTCATGAGCGACGAGCCGATCCGCATCCTCATCGTGGAGGCGCGCTTCTACGACGACCTGGCCGACGCCCTGCTGGAGGGCGCGAGCCAGGCGCTGACCGCGTTCGGCGCGGAATACGACGTCGTGACCGTGCCCGGCGCCCTGGAGATCCCGGGCGCCATCGCGTTTGCGGAAGAGGGCGGCCACCGCCCCGCCGGCAAGCACTATGACGGCTACGTGGCCCTGGGCTGCGTGATCCGTGGAGAGACCTATCACTTCGAGATCGTGTCGAACGAGAGCGCCCGCGGGATCATGGACCTGACGATCGGCAAGAAGCTGTGCATCGGCAACGGCATCCTGACGA
The DNA here is from genome assembly GCF_004297125.1 of Phenylobacterium sp. Taxonomy (GTDB): domain Bacteria; phylum Pseudomonadota; class Alphaproteobacteria; order Caulobacterales; family Caulobacteraceae; genus Phenylobacterium. The sequence continues at coordinate 6,211 of NZ_SCVD01000012.1, forward strand.
CCGAGGACGACGAACAGGCCTGGGCCCGCGCGCGGATCAGCGAGGGCGACAAGGGCGGCGGCGCGGCGCGCGCGGCCCTGACCATGATCGACGTGAAGCACCAGCTTTCCGGCGGCAAGCGATGAGCGCGCACGCGTCCCGTTCGGTCGCGCGCCTCGCGGCCGTGCAGGCCCTCTACCAGATGGAGGTCTCCTCCATCGGCGTGGAGAGCGTGATCCGCGAGTTCACCGAGCACCGCTTCGACCGCGCCCTGGAAGGCGTCGAAGGGGAAGGCGACACCCTGGCCTCCGCCGACGAGGGGTTCTTCGCCGAGTTGGTGCGCGGCGTGGTCTCCGAACAGAAGCGGGTCGACGCGGCCATCGCCAGGCGGCTGGCCGAGAACTGGCGGCTGGAGCGGCTGGACGCCACGGTGCGCGCCATCCTGCGCGCTGGCGCCTACGAACTGGCGAACCGGCCCGACGTGCCCACCGAGGTGGCCATCGACGAATATGTCGAGGTCGCCAAAAGCTTCTTCGAGGGGACCGAGCCGGGCTTCGTGAACGGCGCCCTCGATGCGGTGGCGCGGGATGTCAGGCCTGGATGAGTTCGGTGAGATCGCGCGGCTCTTCCGCCCGCTGACCCGCGGCGCGCCCGGCGCGTTCGGCCTGATGGACGACGCCGCCGTCATCCCGCAGCGCGCGGGATTCGATCTCGTGGTGACCAAGGACGCCATCGTCGAGGGCGTACACTTTCCCGTGGGCGAGGCTCCCGAACTGGTGGCGCGCAAGCTGGCGCGGGTGAACCTCTCCGACCTCGCCGCCAAGGCCGCCGAGCCGTTCGCCGCCTTCCTGGCCGTGGTCTGGCCCAAGACCTTCTCGGACCGCGATCGCGAGCACTTCGCCATGGGCCTGGCCGCCGACCTGGAGGCCTTCGGCGTCGACCTGCTGGGCGGCGACACCGTCACGACCCCCGGTCCCTTCACCTGCACGCTGACCGCCATGGGCTGGGTCCCGGCCGGCCGCATGGTCCGCCGGGCCGGGGCGCGGCCGGGCGACAAGCTGCTGGTCAGCGGGACGATCGGCGACGCGACGCTGGGCCTGGCCGCCGTGAAGGGCGAGATCGAGGATCCCGACGGCCGGCTCGCCTACCGCTACCGGATGCCCGAGCCGCGGGTCGACCTGCGCGAGACACTACGGCGGCATGCGACGGCGGCGGCGGACGTCTCGGACGGCCTGATCGCCGACGCCCGGCACATCGGCGAGGCCAGTGGTGTGGGCCTCTCGATCGACCTGGACCGCATCCCGCTGTCCGGCGCGGCCGCCACCTGGCTGGAGGGGCAGGCCGACGTCGGCGCCAGCCTGCTGCGCCTGGGAACCGGCGGCGACGACTACGAGGTGGTCTGCACCGTGGCCTCAGGCGTCCGCAAACCCGCCGGCTTCACCGAGATCGGCGAGGTTCGCGAGGGGCAGGGCGTCGAGGTCCTGGCCGCGGGCCGGATCGTCGACCCCGGCGAGGGCGGCTGGCGGCACGGCTGATCCCGGCTAGATGAAGTCGAACCGCACCTGGGATCGACCGAAATCGAGCGAGACCTGTTCGAACTGGCTCAGCAGGTCCATGCCGATCACCAGGGCCGGGCTGTCCTTCAGGCCCCAGATGTCGAACACGTGCATGTCGGCGCAGGTGACCTGGACATTGCCCAGATGCAGTCCGCCCAGGCGCAGGAACGGGAGGAACAGGGCCTCGCCGATGAAGTTCTCGCCCGCCAGGGTCTCCATCTCGACCAGCCGAAGGGGCGGGATTCTGTTGCCGGCCTTGGCCTCCTGGTCACGGACGATCTCGCGCAGCTTGCTGTTGCAGAGCGTGCCCTGGGCGCCGGAATCGATGATGGCGCTGATCCGCTTTCCGCCGAGGTCGGCGTCGACGATCGTGAGCTGGCCGTACTTGCGGCGCGCCGGCACGACCACGACCCGCCCGGGCTGGCCCTCATCGTTCCGGGAACGGGTGATCTCCAACCGCTTGGCCTTGAAGTCCAGAACCAGCCGCTGGTTCTTCAGCCAGTCGACGCCCAGGACGCCATCGACCTCCGGTCCCTTGATGGGCAAGGCGGGCGCCTTGACGTTGCGCCGATTGCGCGGACCCACCTGGAGATGATCGAGCAGCACGATGGGTCGTTGGCGCACGCCCACGACCGTATGCACGGCGCGCGTCTCGCTGGATTTGAGCTCCAGCCGTTCGGCGAGGCGGTGCGAGACGCAGCTCACGTTGGCGCCGGTGTCCAACAGGAAGCTGAACGGGCCCTGGCCGTTGATCTGCACCGGAGCCAGCATGTGTTCGTACTTGCTCCGAAGCGTGTCGAGCCTTGTGGCGGGCTCGTCGGCGTCGGTGAGTTCTCTGGTCGCCGGGGATTCCTGGCCAAAAGCGCGGGCCGCGGGCAGGGCGGCTCCGCCGGCGGCCAGCAGGCCGAGGGCGGCGTAGCGACGGGTCGGAGACATGCTCCGCACTCCTCCCTTTGTCATTATTGTGAAGGTACCACCGTTCGCCGAGCGGAGCCACGCAACGTGCGGTGATCGCGTCAACCTTGCAGCAATCGACGTCCGCGATACTGGGACGCATGATTCGCAGAGCCCTCATCGCCGCCGCCCTGACCCTGGTCGCCGGCGCGGCGCACGCCTCCGAACCCAAGAAGGAGGGGAAGGGCGACGTCGGCCAGTACGTCGACCTGCAGCCGCTCGGCCTGCCGATCGTCAGCAAGGGCCGGCTCGTCAACTACGTCTTCGTCAATATCCGGATCAACCTGACCACCGCGGCCAATGCGGCCAAGCTGCGAGAGAAGGAACCGTTCTTCCGCGACGCCCTGGTGCGGGCCGGGCATCGCACGCCCTTCACCAACGCCGCCGACCTCAGCGCCGTCGACGTACCACGCCTGGCGGCGACGCTCGCGCGCGACGCCGGGGCCATCGCCGGTCCGGGCCAGATCCGTTCGGTCGTGGTGACCTCCCAGGCTCCGCGCCGCCGCCTGCGAATGCCGCAGGCCTGATCGCCCTCCCGCAGGGGAAGCGTTCCCCGGCGTTCCGGTTGCACGGCTCCTGAAAACCTGAGTACGCTTCCCGGTCTTTCCGCGGGCGCATTTGCGTGGGCGGAAACTTAGTTGGGGAAACGCGACGGGGGACGGGACCGACCGGACGCACGCCCGCAAGAGGCGGCCGCCGGTCACCCCCGCGAAACATTCGCAAAGGGGCGATTCAATATGAGTTCGGTTCTACTATTGGTGATCGGCGCGGGGGCGCTGGCGGTGCTGTACGGCATCCTCCAGACCGTTTCGCTCCTGAAGGCCTCGCCAGGCAATGCGCGCATGCAGGAGATCGCGGCGGCGATCCAGGAGGGCGCGCAGGCCTATCTCAAGCGGCAGTACACCGCCATTTCCATCGTGGGCGTGGTCGTACTCGTCATCCTGTTCTTTCTCATCGGCGGCTATTCCGCGGCCGGGTTCCTGATCGGCGCCGTGCTTTCGGGCGCGGCCGGCTTCGCGGGGATGCTGATCTCCGTGCGGGCCAACGTGCGGACCGCCCAGGCGGCGTCGGAGAGTCTGGCCAAGGGCCTGAAGCTCGCCTTCACCTCCGGCGCCATCACGGGCCTGCTCGTGGCCGGCTTCGCCCTGATCGGGGTCGCGGGCTACTACGCGTTCCTCACCGGTCCCCAGGGCCTGGAACCCTCTGATCGCCATGTGATCGACGGGCTGGTCTCGCTGGGATTCGGGGCTTCGCTGATCTCCATCTTCGCCCGTCTGGGCGGGGGCATCTTCACCAAGGGCGCCGACGTCGGCGGCGACATGGTGGGCAAGGTCGAAGCCGGCATCCCGGAAGATGACCCGCGCAACGCCGCCACCATCGCCGACAACGTGGGCGACAACGTCGGCGACTGCGCCGGCATGGCCGCCGACCTGTTCGAGACCTATGCGGTGACCACGGTCGCCACCATGGTCCTGGCGGCGATCTTCTTCGGCGGCTCGGCGCTGTTGGCCAACATCATGCTGTTGCCGCTGGCCATCTGCGGCGTCTGCATCATCACCTCGATCATCGGCACCTTCGCGGTCCGGCTGGGCAAGAGCGGCTCGATCATGGGCGCGCTCTACCAGGGCCTGATCGTGACCGGCGTCCTGTCGGCCATCGCGCTCTACTTCCTGATCCCCTCGCTGGTGACGGAGGACCTGACGGTGAACGGCAAGACGTTCGGCGCCATGTCGCTGTTCTATTGCTCGCTCGCCGGCCTGGCGATCACCGCCCTGATCGTGATGATCACCGAGTACTACACCGGCACCAACTTCCGCCCGGTGAAGTCGGTGGCCCAGGCTTCGGTCTCCGGACACGGCACCAACGTGATCCAGGGCCTGGCCATGTCGCTGGAGGCCTGCGCGGCCCCGGCGATCGTGATCATCGTCGGCATCATCGTGACCTATAACCTCGCGGGCCTGTTCGGCATCGCCATCGCCACCACGGCCATGCTGTCGCTGGCGGGCTTCGTGGTCGCGCTGGACGCCTTCGGTCCGGTCACCGACAACGCCGGCGGCATCGCCGAAATGGCGGGTCTGCCTCCGGAAGTGCGGGTCACCACCGACGCGCTCGACGCCGTGGGCAACACCACCAAGGCGGTGACCAAGGGCTATGCGATCGGTTCGGCCGGCCTGGGCGCCCTGGTGCTCTTCGCCGCCTACACCGAGGACCTGAAGTACTTCGCCGCCAACGCGGCGCCAGGGTCGTTCTTCTTCGAACTCGGTGAGGTCCGCTTCGACCTGTCCAACCCGTACGTGGTCGTGGGACTCCTGTTCGGGGGCCTGCTGCCGTTCCTGTTCGGCGGCATGTCGATGACGGCCGTCGGCCGCGCCGCGCAATCCGTCGTGGTCGAGGTCCGCCGCCAGTTCCGGGAGAACCCCGGGATCATGACCGGCGAGGTGAAGCCGGAATACGGCCGCGCCGTCGACATCCTGACCAAGGCCGCGATCAAGGAAATGATCGTCCCGTCGCTGCTGCCGGTCGTGTCGCCCGTGGTGCTGTTCTTCGTCATCAACGCCATCGCCGGCAAGGTTGACGCCTTCGCCTGCGTCGGCGCCATGCTGATGGGGGTGATCGTCACCGGCCTGTTCGTCGCCATCTCGATGACCAGCGGCGGCGGCGCCTGGGACAACGCCAAGAAGGTGATCGAAGAAGGCTTCACCGACTCGGACGGCGTCCTGCACGGCAAGGGTTCGGAGGCTCACAAGGCCGCCGTCACCGGCGACACCGTCGGCGACCCCTACAAGGACACGTCGGGTCCCGCCGTGAACCCGATGATCAAGATCACGAACATCGTGGCCCTGCTGCTGCTGGCGGTGCTGGCCGCGCAATAGGCCGGCCCACCGGCGACGGCCGGATACAAAAGAGGCCCCGGAGAGCGATCTCCGGGGCCTTCTTCGTCTTGGTTCTGGATGAGCCTAGCGCCGGTCGCCCGGACGGCTCCCCGGGACGTTCTCGTCGTCCTGCGGGAGCATGGTGCCGCGGCCCACGCTGCCCAGGAGCTGTTCGAGGACGGTCATCTCGCGGCCGCGGGTCGGGGTCTCGCGGTTGTTGAACGCGATCACCTTGCCGTCCTTGAGGGTGTAGACGTTCACCGTCTCCACCATCTCGCTGTCCTTGTTGAACTGGATGGCCGTCACGTTGCGCTGGGTCACCTTCGGCCGCCGGAACGCCACGCGTTCCTTGACCTGGTTGACGTAGAACCAGACATTCGGGTCGAAGGTCGACTGCACCGACGGCGAGCCCAGCTTGGCGCGCACCGTCGACTTGGTGTCCGTGCCGACCTTCACGTCCTTGGGATCGCTGTCGATCGCCTGGAAGCCCGAGTAGCTGGTGATCGGCGAGCAGGCCGAAAGGCCAGCGGCCGCCAGGGTGACGGCGGCGAATGCGGCGAGGGCGGCGTGGCGGGACATCAGGACTCGTTTCTGGCTGCCGGACGGCAAGAGGCTTTGACCTATCGCCGGCCGCCCCTTAGTTCAATGCCGCCTTTAGCCACGTCTTCTGGCGAAATCGAGGCCAGTCCATGCTCAAGCGCCTGTTCAAGCCCAGGCCCGCGCAACTCGCCGGGCGCGAGCTCTACGCCCGGGTGGTGGCCCAGGCGCGGGTTCCGGGACTCTACACCGAGCTCGGCGCGCCCGACACGGTCGAGGGACGCTTCGAACTCTACAGCCTGCACACGTACCTGCTGCTGGAGCGGCTGAAGGGGCAGGGACCTCAGGCGGCCGAGACGGCCCAGGCCCTGTTCGACACTTATCTGAGCGGCCTGGACAACGCGCTGCGCGAAATGGGCGTGGGCGACACGGTGGTGGGCAAGCGGATGCGCAAGCTGGGCGAGGCCTTCTATGGCCGGGTGCAGTCCTACGAGGCGGCGCTGGCCGTCCTGCCCGATCGGACCGAGCTTGAGGCCCTGGTGGCCCGCACGGTCTATGCCGGGACGGACGCGGCGAAGGTCACCGACCTGGCGGACTATGTGCTCGCCCAGCGGGCGGCGCTGGCCGGCCAGGCCCTGGAGGCCATCGTGGCGGGCGACGTCGCGTGGGGGCCGGCTTGACCTGGCCCGTCACCCTGAAGCTGCACGAACTGGGGCGCGGCCCGGTCAAGCTGACGCTGGAGCCCGACGAGGCGCAGCGCGCAGCGATCGCCAAGCAGTTGGGACTGAAGAGCCTTCCCTCGTTCGCCGCCAGGGTCACGGCCAAGCCCTGGCTGGACGGGGTGGAGCTCACCGGCCGGTTCGACGCCGTGGTCGAACAGGTCTGTGGCGTATCGCTCGAGCCGTTCGAACAGCCGGTCGAAGGCCAGATCGAGGTGCGGGCCGTACCCGAGGGTAGCCCGCACGCCGGCCCGCCGGAGGGCGGCGAGCTGGACCTGGATCTCGAGGCGCCCGATCCGCCGGACCTGCTGGAGCGCGACGTGGTCGATGTCTCCGGCTATGTGCTCGAGCACTTGGCGCTGGAGATCGATCCGTTCCCGCGCAAGCCGGGCGCGACCTTCGATTACCAGGCGCCGGAGGAGGAGACTTCACCCTTCGCCGCACTCAAGAAGCTCACGGAGCCAAAGGCTTAGTTTCCAGTCACCGGCGGGCCGGAGTAAGGTCGCGCCGCGAATCCGGTTCGCCGAGGGACGAAAGCACTTCATTTGACCCAATCCCTGGTGATTTCGATCGACGCCATGGGCGGCGACCATGGCCCGTCTGTGGTCATTCCGGCCTGCGCCATCGCGCTCAAGGACCTCCCCGCGGACGCGCGCCTCCTCCTGCACGGCGACGAGACCGCCATCCGTGCGGAGATGGCCCGGCACACGGCGCTGGCGCCTCGCACGGAAGTGCGCCACGCCGATCGCGTCATCGCCATGGATGAAAAGCCGGCCCAGGCGCTGCGCCGCGGCAAGGGCACGTCCATGTGGCACGCCGTCGAGGCGATCCGGGAAGGGCAGGCGGGTGTCGCCATATCGGCCGGCAACACCGGCGCCCTGATGGCGATCTCCAAGCTGATCCTGCGGATGCGGGCCGACCTGGACCGGCCGGCGCTGGTCACCAGCATCCCGCACTCCACGGGCCTCACCACCTTCCTCGACGTCGGCGCCAATGTGGATTGCGACGCCGAGCGGCTGGTCGAGTTCGCCATCATGGGCGAGGCTTATCACCGCGCCGCCCACGGCGTGGCCCGGCCCACCGTCGGTCTGCTGAACGTCGGCTCCGAGGAGATGAAGGGCCACGAAGAGGTCCGCGAGGCCCACCGCGTCCTGCGCCTGGGCGCCATCGACCTCGACTACAAGGGCTTCGTCGAAGGCGACGACATCACCGCCGGCACGGTCCAGGTGGTGGTCACCGACGGCTTCACCGGCAACGTGGCCCTGAAAGCCATGGAAGGCGCCGCGCGCTTCATGTCCGGCGAGCTTCGCGTCGCCTTCACCTCGGGCGTGATGAGCAACCTGGGCTATCTGTTGGCCCGGCCGTCGTTGCGGCGGTTCCGCGAAAAGATGAGCCCGCCGCCCGCCGCGCCGCTGCTCGGCCTGAACGGCCTAGTGCTCAAGTGCCATGGGGGCGCCGACCCCCGTGACTTCGCAAAAGCCATCCGCGCGGCCGCCGATGTGGCGCAAAGCGGGTTTGCCTCCGAGATCGAACGGAATATGAGGCGGCTTCCCGCCGCCCTCGCGCCGGCGAACCCCGCATCCGCGGACGGAGCCGCCTGAATTGTCAAAAGTCCTGCGTAGCGTTGTCACCGGCGTCGGTGGCTATCTGCCCGACCGGATCGTGACCAACGACGAGTTGGCCAAGATCGTCGACACCTCCGACGAATGGATCCGCGAACGCACCGGCATCCGCCAGCGCCACCAGGCCGCCGACGACCAGCCGGTGTCCGACCTGGCCGTCGAGGCCGCCCGCCGCGCGCTCGCCGCCGCGGGCCGCACGCCCGACGACGTGGACATGATCATCGTGGCCACCACCACGCCCGACCTGACCTTCCCGGCGGTCGCCACCATCGTGCAGCGCAAGCTGGGCTGTCCGGTCGGCGTCGCCTTCGACGTCCAGGCCGTGTGCTCGGGTTTCGTCTACGCCTTGTCGGTCGCCGACGGCTTCGTGGCGCGCAACCGCAGCAAATGCGCCCTGGTGATCGGCGCCGAGACCATGACCCGCCTGATGGACTGGACCGACCGCGGCACCTGCGTGCTGTTCGGCGACGGGGCGGGGGCAGTGGTCGTGGAGCCGCAGGAGGGCGAGGGGACGATCGCCGACCGCGGCCTGCTGGGCCTCGCCCTTCGAGCCGACGGGACCAAGCAGGACCTGTTGTACGTGGACGGCGGGGTCTCGACCAACCGCCAGACCGGCTATCTGCGGATGCAGGGCAACCAGGTGTTCCGTCACGCGGTGGTGAACATCTCCGAGGCGGTCCGGGCCGCCGCGGCCGATGCGGGCGTCGAGGTGGCCAGCGTCGACTGGTTCATCCCGCACCAGGCCAACCAGCGAATCCTCGAAGGCGTCGCCAAGCGGCTGGGTATCGACGAGAGCAAGGTGATTTCGACGGTCGCCGAGCACGCCAACACCTCGGCGGCCTCGATTCCACTTGCGCTCGACAAAGGCGTGAAGGACGGTCGCATCAAGCCGGGTCAGCTCCTCCTCCTGGAGGCGATGGGCGGCGGACTGACCTGGGGCGCCTGCGTCCTGCGCCTTTGACGGGCGGTTAGGCTTAAGCTGTAAAGCGTGACTTGAAGTCTTTGTGGCAATGGGACAATCAGGGCGCATGAACGACGTTTCTGCGGGGACCAGGGCGATCATGAAGGGCGCGACGGTGACGCGGGCCGACCTGTGCGAGTCGGTCCACGAGCAGGTCGGATTGACCCGCCAGGATTGCTCCGAGCTGGTCGAGCGCGTCCTTGAACTGATGTGCCAGGCGCTTGAGCGTGGCGAACAGGTGAAGCTTTCCGGATTTGGCGTCTTCCAGGTGCGGGCCAAGCGCGCCCGCATGGGCCGCAATCCCAAGACCGGGGAACCGGCCGCCATCGACCCGCGCCGGGTCATCGGCTTCCGCGCCTCTCAAGTGATGAAGGCGCGCGTCGACCGAGCACTCTCGCGGTGATGGCCGGGTAGGCCCATGGCCAAGGGGCCCGAAGCCTTCCGCACGATCTCCGAAGCAGCGGACGAGCTTCACGTGCCTCAGCACGTCCTGCGATTCTGGGAGACCAAGTTCAGCTTCATCAAGCCTATGAAGCGGGCGGGAGGACGCAGGTTCTACCGCCCCGCGGACATCGCGGTGCTGCGCGGCGTCCGCCACCTGCTCCACGACGAGGGCTACACCATCAAGGGCGTCCAGAAGCTCCACCGCGACAACGGGCTGAAGCACCTGGTCGCAGCCGGGGAGGGCGTCGCCCCGCCGCCTCTTGCCGAGAAGCCGGCGCCCGCCGCCGCAGCCAAGGCTCCTCGCGACACCTCGGCCTTGCTCGACGCGCTGAGGGGCCTCGAAACCGCCAAGGCGCGCCTCGACGATCTGCTCAAGGACTGAAATCTCGCCGCCGGCCGCTGGTCGGAGCGACAGGATTTGAACCTGCGACCCCTTGACCCCCAGTCAAGTGCGCTACCAAGCTGCGCCACGCTCCGAAGGGCCAGGCGGCGAGGCGCGTCTTCTACCGGATGCGGCATTGAGAGCAACGACAAAGTTCAACGGCCCCGTCTTGGGCCTCGTGTTTGCGAGCGTCACGCTCGGCGTCGCTCAAGCGCAGTGGCTTTCTCTGCCCTCTCCCGAGGCTATCGCCGCGGCGTATCCCCGTGCCGCGCGCGACGCGGGCGTGGTCGGTCGGGCGGAGCTGTCGTGCGCTGTCGGGAAGGATGGGCGCCTAAGCGATTGCAGGGTTGGAATGGAGAGTCCCGCGGGCGACAACTTTGGCTTGGCCGCCATGTCTCTAACGCCCGCATTCCAGATGGATGTCACGACCCCGCTGGGGACGGCGGCCATGGGAAAGCGGATACGCATCCCGGTTCGCTTTGGCCTTCCTGCGGGAGAGCCGCCCCTGCGCGGGGCGCGCTTCAAGGAAAGCGGGCAGTACGCGAAGTACGCGCCGGCCGGACCATACTGGCCGGATCGGGCTCTTCGAATGAATGCGAGCGGCTTCGTCGCAGTGAATTGCTTCGTCGCCAGCGATCAAAGGCTCAAGAACTGCCGGGTCGCCACGGCGGATGGGGCCGAGTTCGGCTTTCCGGATTCGGTATTGAAGATGGCGGAGCAGGGTTGGATGACAGCGGCGCCGCTGGAACCTGGGGCGCCGAGTCCGCCCGACGGCGTCTGGCGCTTCGAGGTCAGCTTCCCGGCGAGAAGGCTGGGCGGCTTCTAGTCACTCAGGACTCCCGGTTCATCCACTTGATCAGCGGGAACAGCGGTACGCCCCAGAGGGTGCCGGCCAGCGCGTAGTAGATCAGCCGTACGGCCCAGTGGTCCGGCAGGTAGTCGCCGATGGTCGAGACCACGACGATATAGAAGCCGCAGAAGGCCAGGATTGCGATCAGGCCGATGAACTTGCGCAGGCGGACGGACATGGGCGCCTCATAGCGGGCTGGGCGGCGGCGCGTAACCCCGCTAGAGAGCCCGCCAAAGTTCAGCCTCGAACCTGCGCCACGCCGCTTCCATGACCTCGTTCCTGCGTTCCGACCGTTCCAAGCCCGTGGCCATCTGGCTGCTCGTGGTGGCCGTCATGGTGCTGGGCATGGTGATCGTCGGCGGGGCGACCCGGCTGACCGACTCGGGCCTCTCGATCACCCAGTGGAAGCCGGTGACCGGCGCGCTGCCGCCCATGAGCGCCGCCGACTGGCAGGCCGAGTTCGCGCTCTACAAGCAGATCCCGCAATACAGCCAGCTCAACGCCGGCATGAGCCTCTCCGATTTCAAGGCGATCTACTGGTGGGAGTGGTCGCACCGCCTGCTGGGCCGGGTGCTGGGGCTGGTGTTCTTCGCGCCATTCGTCTGGTTCGCGGTCCGCCGCGAGCTGCCGCGGCGGCTGTTCGTACGACTGGCGGGGATCTTCGTGCTGGGCGGGCTGCAGGGGGCAGTGGGCTGGTGGATGGTGTCCAGCGGCCTGGCCGAGCGGGTCTCGGTGGCGCCGGAGCGGCTGATGGTCCACCTGGGCTTGGCCTTCGCCCTCTTGGGCCTGTTGCTCTGGACGGCGTTCGACGCTTGGTCCGGGGCGGCGCGGCAGACCCTGCCCAGCCCCTGGGGGCGGCGGGCCTCTTGGCTGATCGGCCTGGTCTATCTGCAGATCCTGCTGGGCGCCCTGGTGGCCGGGAATGACGCGGGCCTCGTCTACAACGACTGGCCGCTGATGAACGGGGCTCTGGTCCCCGACGACTATCTGGGCGGGAGCCTGTGGGCGACCCTGGCGCACGTCCAGGGGGCGGTGCAGCTGCATCACCGGCTGGTGGCCTACCTCCTGACGGTCGTGGCGGTGGGACTTGGCGCGGCGGCGTGGCGCTCGAGCTATCTGGCCCGGGACTCCAGGCTGCTGGGCGTCGCGGTCGCCGCCGCCGTCGTGCTGCAGGCGCTGCTCGGGATCGCCACCCTGATGATGCGCGCGCCGGTGGGCATGAGCATCGTCCACCAGCTTATGGCGGCCCTGGTCCTGAGCCTGGCGGTGGCCTTCGGCTGGCGGGTTCGCCGGGTCTGACGCGAGAAAGACGCGGTATTATTTTACCGTACTAAAAAATGCCCATAAAAACAAGATGCTAGAGCGGATCGGGTAATTTTCGCCGCGTTGACATCGACGGCGCCATTCTGCATAAGCCGCGCCTCACGTCGGGGACGCCTCCAGCGCACCCGCTCTAGTCTATTGGATCGTCCCTCATGCTGAAGAGCACCACGGCTTCGCTGAAGCCCGCCGAGGTCACGAAGAACTGGATCGTGATCGACGCCCAGGACGCCGTGGTCGGCCGCCTGGCTTCGTTCATCGCCATGCGTCTTCGCGGCAAGCATCGCGCTGATTACACCCCGCACGTCGACTGCGGCGACTTCGTCGTCGTCGTGAACGCCCACAAGGTGAAGTTCACGGGCAAGAAGGCCACCGACGAAGTCTATTACTGGCACACGGGTCACCCGGGCGGCGTGAAGCAACGCACCCCGGCGCAGATCCTGGCCGGCAAGTACCCCGAGCGGGTCCTGGAAAAGGCCGTCGAGCGCATGCTGCCCAAGGAAAGCCCCCTGGCCCGCAAGCAGATGACCCACCTGCGCATCTACACGACCGGTGAGCACCCGCACGCCGCTCAGAACCCCGAGACCATCGCGTTCGCCGACCTGAACGCCAAGAACGTGCGGAGCGCCTGATGTCGGAAGCCACCACGACCGAAGCCACCGGCTTCGACGCCCTGAAGGGCATGGGCACGCAAGCGTCCGAGAACATCGTCCGCGAACCCAAGATCGACGCCCAGGGCCGCGCCTACGCGACCGGCAAGCGCAAGAACGCGGTCGCCCGCGTCTGGATCAAGCCGGGCAGCGGCAAGATCACGATCAACGGCCGTGACCAGGAGGTCTACTTCGCGCGTCCGGTCCTGCGGATGATGATCGCCCAGCCGACCCAGCTGACCGATCGCGCCGGCCAGTTCGACGTGATCGCCACGGTGGAAGGCTCCGGCCTTTCCGGCCAGGCCGGCGCCATTCGCCACGCCATCTCCAAGGCCCTGACCTACTACGAGCCCGGCTTGCGCGCGCTGCTGAAGCCGCACGGCCTCCTGACCCGCGACCCCCGCGTCGTGGAGCGGAAGAAGTACGGCAAGGCCAAGGCCCGACGCAGCTTCCAGTTCTCGAAGCGCTAATCCGCGCAGCGATTACTCGCGTTTACGGATCAGGGCGCTTCGGGAAACCGGAGCGCCCTTTTTCTTTTTTCGGACCTGCTCATGACCCAGACCATCTTCATCGACGGCGAAGCCGGCACCACCGGGCTCCAGATCCGCGAGCGGCTGGCGAAGCGCGCCGATCTCGAGGTGCTCTCGATCGATCCCGCGCGGCGCAAGGACCCCGAGGCGCGCGCAGAGCTGCTGAACGCGGCCGACGCGGTCGTGCTGTGCCTGCCGGACGATGCGTCGCGCGAGGCGGTGGGCCTGATCACCTCCAACAGCGTCAAGGTGGTCGACGCCTCGACGGCCTATCGCACCGCGCCCGGCTGGACCTACGGGTTCCCCGAGATGTCGCCGACCCAGCGTGAGGCGGTCCGCGGCGCCACGCGGGTGTCGAACCCCGGCTGCTATCCCACCGGCTTCATCGGCCTAGTGCGGCCGCTGGTGGCCGCGGGCCTGATCCCGGCCGATTTCCCGCTGACCGTGAACGCCATCTCCGGATACTCGGGCGGCGGCAAGGGCCTGATCGCCGAGTTCGAACAGGCCGCGCCTGCCGGCACGAACGACGCCTTCCGCGCCTATGGCCTGAACCTGGCGCACAAGCACCTGCCGGAGATGCAGATCCACACGGGCCTTTCGCACGCGCCGGTGTTCGCCCCGTCGGTGGGCCGCTACGCCCAGGGGATGCTGGTGGAGGTGCCGCTGCAGCTCTGGGCCATGCCGGGCAAGCCGTCGCCGGCCGACCTGCACGTGGCGCTGGAAGCGGCCTATGCCGGTGAGGCCTTCGTCGAGGTGGCCAGCGGACTGGAATGCGCCGAACTGCAGAAGACGCGGGCAGGAGCGGGCGGCTACGTCAGCGCCCTGGATCCGGAGGCGCTGAACGGCACCAACAAGATGCGCCTGTTCGTGTTCGGCAATGCCGACGGCAGCCAGGCGCGGCTGGTCGCCCTGCTCGACAACCTGGGCAAGGGCGCGTCCGGCGCGGCGGTGCAGAGCCTGAATCTGATGCTGGGACTGCCGGAGGGGGCGGGCCTCTAGCCGCGATACCGATCGCGCATGGGACCCATCCGCCGGCGGGCCCTTGCATCTCGCCCGCGAGAGCGCACGTAATCGGGGTCATGAGCACTCCTCGCACCCTCGATCGCCGCGGCTTCCTGGCCGCCGCCTCCGTCGCCGCCCTGTGCATCCCGGCCTCGTCCCTGGCCGCGGCGAAGGACGCCTATGCGTCGTCGCCCTATCGCAAGATCACCGACGAGGAATGGCGCAAGCGCCTTCCGCCCGCCGCCTACCTGGTGCTGCGCAAGGAAGACACCGAACGGCCCGGGACCAGCCCGCTGCTGAAGGAACACCGCAAGGGCACGTTCGCCTGCCTGGGCTGCGGCCTACCGCTGTTCAGCTCCGACACCAAGTACGAGAGCGGCACGGGCTGGCCCAGCTTCTACCGCGCGCTGCCGGGCGCTCTCGTCACCAAGACGGACTACAAGATCGGCGTCGCGCGGACGGCCTACGAGTGCGCCCAATGCCTGGGCCACCAGGGGCACGTCTTCAACGACGGCCCGCGCCCGACGGGGCTGCGCTACTGCAACAACGGGGTGGCGCTGAAGTTCATTCCCGCCTGAAAAGGACGGCCCGGGGCGGCGCAATGCCCCGGGCCGCCAGTGACAGCCTTAGGGCTTGGGGGCCTTTGGGCTGGGAGACGGTGAAGCCGAGGGGGAGGGCGACGGACCGGTCGATGGCCCGTCCTGGCGCACCTTTCCCGAACCGCTGACATCGGTTTCGAGCTTGGCCGGGTTGGTCAGGAGCCGCACGTCGCCCGAGCCCGAGATGTCCAGCCTGGCCCAATCGGTGGGTGCGATCACCGCATCAGCGGCGCCCGAGACGTCTACGTTCGCGCCCTTGGCCTTCAGGGAGCCCAGGTCGACGTCGCCGCTCCCGGAGATGTCGAGCTCGATCAGGTCCGTCTCGCCGGTCGCCGTGGCCTCGGCGTCGCCCGACAGGTCCAGCTTCAGCCGGGCCTGGCGGTAGTTCTCGATCGTCAGGGTGTTGTTCCCCGACAGATCGAAGCTGGTGACATTCGGCGCCTGGACCACGATGCTGAGCTTCGGGCGCCAGTGCGCGCGCCGATGGTCGTAGCGGATGCTGTCGCCGCGGACGATCACCTCGTCCACGGCGCGCCGTGGACCGGTGACCGTGACCGTGGCCGGCCCGGCGGCCTGGACGTAGCGGACGTCGGCGGCCAGATCGAGATCCAGCTTGTCGGCGCCGCTCCAGGCGAGGGTGCGCGTGGCCTGTGGGCCGGAGTCGCTGGACCAGCGGGCCCCGCGGCCGTGATGGTCGTGGTCGTCCCAGTCCCAATCCCAGTCGCCGCTCCAGTCCTTGCCGGCGACGACCCAGCCGCCGCGGGCGACGGCTTCGGGGCCGCCGATGGCGAAGGCCGCGGCGAGGGTTCCCACCGAGAGCACGAAGCCCGCGATGGCGATCATGAAGAGTACGCGGATCATCGTGGCCTCCTAGGCTTGCGGTTCGAGGGCCGGCTTCAGCAGCCGGTAGTGGAGCCGCCCGTACCAGACGAGGGCGTTCATCAGTCCGATGGAGACGATGGTCAGCAGCGCGCCGCCCGAGGCCGATCCGGCCATGATGCCGATGCCGCTGAGGACCGCCGTGATCGGGCCGCCCGGCGGGTCGGTGAAGGGGCCCGCGGCGAAGACGAAGGCGCCGGCGAAGAAGCAGACGATGACCGCCACGGCCAGGCCGATGATGGCGCCGGCGACGCCCATCAGGATCGGCAGCAGGATCAGGATGTCGATGGCGCCCAGGCCAAGGACCGCGAACACCGCGGCGGCGGCGGAGGAGGGGCTGCGCTCCTCGCGCCAGCGGGTCATCGTGCTCTCGGCGCGGATCTCCCGGGCCAGCCGGTCCGGATCGCCGAGCGCAGCGGCCACCTCGGCCTCGCTGCGGCCGGCGGCCTCGCCGTCGGTGAAGTGCGCCTCATAGTCGGCTACGATATCGGCCACGGATTGCGGGGGCAGGCCGCGCAGGCCTTCCCGCAGCCGGGCCAGGAAAGCCTGGCGTGTCATTGCGCCCCTCCAAGGATGCTCTCGACGGCGCCGGAAAACGACTTCCAGGCCGCCTGCTGCGAGGTGAAGTTCTTCTTTCCGGCTTCGCTGAGCCGGTAATATTTGCGCGGCGGGCCGGCGCTGCTCTCGACCAGATAGGTCTCGACCAGACCGTCGGCCTGAAGCCGGCGCATCAGGGGATAGATCGTCCCTTCGCCCATGCCGATGGCGTCGGCCAGCTGGGCGGCGATCTCGTAGGCGTAACTGTCATGCTTCGAAAGCAGGGCCAGAACGCAAAGTTCGAGCGCCCCTTTCTTCAACTGGATTTCGATGGCTTCGGGCACTGGGTTCGCCCCTCCTTGCTGACCCAAGAGGTACGGCAAGGTATTGGGCGGTGCAAGGTAGCTTGCATTAAACCTTAGTAAGGCGGCGCTTCGCACGGCCGGGCCGGCGTCGACTGTTCAGTCCACGTGGCCGCCGCAGCCCATGTCGCCTTCGGCGCAGTTGAGCTCAGCCTGAAGGGTGCGCGTCCGATCGTCCGTCACAGCTTCGAGACAGAGGGAAACGGCCGCGGGATGGAACGACCCGCCGCGCGAACCGGCGCGCGCGGCGCAGTCCAGGTCGCGGAACGCGATCCAGGCGCGCTGGGCCTGCCGCAGGCGTTCCCGACCGCCGGCCGAGGCCTGGGCCACGAGCTTGCGGTAGGCTGCGTTCAGTTCCCGGTCGGCGATCTTGAACCGGGCGTCCGCCTGCTGGTTCATCTCCAGTTGGGTGGGGCCGTCCAGTTCGGGCCGCGGTTGGCCGAAAGCGGGCGGCCCGATGAGGATCGCGGCCGCCGCGCAGGCGGCGAGGGCGCCGCGCCGCATCGTCAGCTCTTCACCTTCACATACTCGCCCGGCGCGTCGCCCAGCGGGTTCAGCGGCCCCTTGGCAGGGTCGCGCGCCGGGACCTTCTTGCCGGACTTGGCCTGCAGCCAGGCCACCCAATGCGGCCACCAGGACCCCGCCGCCTCGACGGCGCCGGCCTGCCACTCCTCGAGCGTGGCGGGCAGCTTGTCGTTGGTCCAGTGCTGGTACTTGTTGGCGGCGGGGGCGTTGATCACCCCGGCGATATGGCCGGACCCCGCCATGGTGAAGGTCGTCGGCCCGCCGAACAGCCGGGCGCCCTTGAACACCGAGCGGGCGGGGGCGATGTGGTCCTCCTTCGAGGACTGCACGTAGATCGGGACCTTCACCTTGCCCAGGTCGATCTTCACGCCATCAAGCGTCAAGTCTCCCTTGGCCATGGCGTTCTCGCCATAGAACCGGCGCAGGTAGAAGGTGTGCAGCGTCTTCGGCATCCGCGTCTGGTCGGAGTTCCAGAACAGCAGGTCGAAGGGCTTCGGCTCCTTGCCCATCAGGTAGTTGTTCACGAAGAACGACCAGATCAGGTCGTTGCCGCGCAGCGCATTGAAGGTGTCGGCCATGGTCTGGCCGGACAGCACCCCGCCGCCTTCGTCCATCTTGGCCTCGAGGTCCTTCAGCCAGTCCTCGTTGGTGAACAGCAGCAGGTCGCCGGCCTCGGAAAAGTCCTGCTGGGCGGCGAAGAAGGTCGCCGAACCGATGGACGTGTCGCCCTTGGCCGCCATGTGGGCCAGCGTCGCCGAGAGCAAGGTGCCGCCGATGCAGTAGCCGACGGTGTTCACATGGTCGACGCCGGCCTGGGTCTTGGCCGCTGCGACGCCCTCGTAGATGCCCTGGCGCATGTAGTCTTCGAAGGTCTTGGTCGCCAGCGTGGCGTCGGGGTTCACCCAGGAGGCCACGAACACCGTGATCCCCTGGCTGGCCAGCCAGCGGATCATCGAGTTCTCGGGGCGCAAATCCAGGATGTAGAACTTGTTGATCCACGGCGGGAAGATCACCAACGGGATCTCGAAGACCTGTTCCGTGGTTGGGGAAAACTGCAGCAGCTCGATGATTTCGTTCCGGAAAACGACCTTGCCCGGAGCCGTGGCGACGTTCTCGCCGATCTTGAACATCTCGTAGTCGGTCTGGGCGATCGAGAGCTGCCCGCCGCCGCGCTGGAGGTCGGACTGGAAGTTCTCCATGCCCTTGACCAGGCTGGCGCCGCCCGTGGCCATCACCTCCCTCAGCGCCGTCGGGTTTGAGGCCAGGAAGTTCGACGGCGAGAACGCGTCGGTGAGCATCTTCATGAAGAACTCGACCCGGCGCTTCTCCAGCGGGTCGACGCCGTCCACGTCGGCCACCAGGCCGTTCAGGAAATTGGCCGTCAGCAGATAGGACTGCTTGATGACGTCGAAGACGGGGTTCTCCGACCAGTCGGGATCGTTGAACCGCTTGTCGCCCTTGGCCGGCGCGACGACGGGGTCGGGAACCTCGCCGCTGGCGCGCCGGGCGGTGGCCTGCCAGAGATCCAGGTAGCGGGAGAACAGGTCGGCTTGGGCCCGCATCATCCGGTCGGGCTGGGCGGCCAGCCGGCTCATCACCTGGTTCAGGGCAGGGGCCACGTGGAAGGGGTCGGGCGATAGCGCCGCCGGCCGGTCCGCCTGGCGCAGGGCCATCTCGGCGATCGCGCCCTGGGCGGTGATGGCCGCGCGCGCCAGGTTCATCGACAGCTGCTCGATCTGCGCACGCTGCTCGGCGCTGAAGGCGCCGGGGTCGAAGCCCGACGTCGCCGTGGCCGGCGCAGGTTGCACAGGGGGCGGTTCGGCCTTGAACGTCTTGGCCTCGGCCGCCGGCGCCTTGTCCGCCTTCTTGCCGGCCTTCTTGGAGCCCGCCTTCTTCGGCCCCTTGCCGGGGGTCGAGGTCTGCTCGCTCATCCTGTCGTTCTCCCGAGCGCCGCGATCTGACGTCGCGCTCTTTCGTCATTGTCGATCATCGCATAAGACCTTGGCGCAAATGAATGCGTCGCGCCCGCTTTTTCCGACTATCCCTGGCGCCGCCACGGTGCTCGCCGTCGCGGTGGGTTCCGTGCTGCTCAGCGGCTGCGTCGGCAATCCGTTCGCCGATTCGAAGATCGATCCGGCCTCGCCGGTGGCCGCGGACGTGGCCCGCCTGACGCGCCAGGACGGCAAGTTTCCCACCTTCGCCAGCATTCCCAAGGCGCCGACCGACATCCGCCCCCTGGCCCAGTATGGCCGCGATGCGCGCTCAGTCCTGGCGGAAGGCGCCGCGTTGGAGCAGGCCACCGCGCCGGGCACCTGGACGCTCCAGGGCACCGACGACTTCGCCGAGAAGGCCCGTCGCGACGCCGGCCCGCAGATCGAACCCCCGAAGCCCGGCGACGCCGAAGCCTTCGCCCGCTCGCTCCGCGAGCGAGCTACACCGCCTCCGCGGCGCTGAGTCCCTCAAGGGGCTGAAGGCCGCGAGAGGCATAAAAATCCCCGCACCGGCTTGGCGGACTCCCGCCCGGAGTCTATCGAAGCCTCGACGTCAGCTCGCAGATCGGCCGCATGGGCGAAGCGCGGCGAAAGAGCTCTACCTATGACACCCGAATTCCACCGCATCCGACGCCTCCCTCCCTACGTCTTCGAGGAGGTCAACCGCATCAAGGCGCGCCTGCGCAGCCAGGGTACGGACATCATCGACTTCGGCATGGGCAATCCCGACATGCCGACGCCCAAGCATATCGTCGACAAGCTGGTCGAGACGGCCCGCGACCCGAAGGCCGGCCGCTATTCGGCCTCCAAGGGCATCGGCGGCCTGCGCAAGGCCATGGCCGGCTACTACGGCCGCCGCTTCGGCGTGAAGCTGGATCCGGACCGCGAGGTGATCGCCACCCTCGGATCGAAGGAGGGCTTCGCCAACCTGGCCCAGGCCCTGACCGCGCCGGGCGACGTGATCATTTGCCCGAACCCGGCCTATCCGATCCATGCCTACGGCTTCATCATGGCGGGTGGCGTGATCCGCCACGTGCCGGCGGGCAGTCCCGAGGAGTATCTGGCCGGCATCAGCCGCGCTGTGAAGCACTCGGCGCCCCCGCCCAGCGTGCTGATCGTCAGCTATCCGTCGAACCCGACGGCCCAGTGGGTGGACCTCGATTTCTACAAGGAGATCGTGACCCTGGCGAAGAAGCACGACCTGCTGGTGCTGTCCGACATCGCCTATTCCGAGATCTACTTCGACAATAACCCGCCGCCCTCGCTGCTGCAGGTGGAGGGGGCGAAGGACATCGCCGTCGAGGTCAATTCGCTGTCCAAGACCTTCGCCATGGCCGGCTGGCGCGTGGGCATGGTGGTGGGCAACGAACGGATGTGCGCCGCGCTCGCCCGGGTGAAGTCCTACCTGGACTACGGGGCCTACACGCCGATCCAGGTGGCCGCCGCCGCCGCGCTCAACGGGCCGACCGACTGCATCGACGAGATCCGGGCCATCTACAAGTCGCGCCGCGACACTCTGGTGGACGCAATGAAGCGCGCGGGGTGGGACATTCCCGCGCCGCCGGCCTCGATGTTCGCCTGGGCGAAGCTGCCGGCGCAGTACGAAGCCGCCGGCTCCATGCTGTTCTCCAAGTTGCTGATCGAGGAGGCGGGCGTCGCCGTGGCCCCCGGCATCGCGTTCGGTGAGTACGGCGAGGGTTACGTTCGCATCGGCCTCGTGGAGAACGAGCACCGCATCCGCCAGGCCGCGCGCAGCGTGAAGAAGTTCCTGGCCAACTCCGACGAAATTCTGGGGCGGGCGCACAACGCCCTGGCTGCGCAATGAGCGATCGAAAAACCTGGCGCGTCGGCGTCGCGGGTCTGGGCACCGTCGGCGCGGGCCTGCTGACCTTCCTCTCGGAGCATCCGGACTTCGCGCCGGCCGGGGGCAGGGTGGTCGTCACCGGGGTTTCCGCCCGCTCGCGCTCGCGCCCGCGCCCCTTCGACATCTCGGGCCTGCCCTGGTTCGACGATCCCGTGGCGCTGGCCAACTCGCCGGACGTGGACCTGTTCGTGGAACTGATCGGCGGCTCGGATGGTCCCGCCAAGGCCGCGGTCGAGGCGGCGCTGGCCGCCGGCAAGCCGGTGGTCACCGCCAACAAGGCGTTGATCGCCGAGCATGGCGCGGAACTGGCCGCCCTGGCTGAGTCCAAGGGCGCGCCGCTGCTGTTCGAGGCGGCGGTCATGGGCGGCGTCCCGGCCGTGAAAATGGTCCGCGAAGCCCTGGTCGGCGATGAGATCAAGTCGATCGCCGGCATCCTCAACGGCACCTGCAACTACATCCTGACGGAGATGGAGGCGACGGGCCGCTCGTTCGCCGAGGTCCTGGGCGAGGCCCAGCGGCTGGGCTACGCCGAGGCCGATCCCACCATGGACGTCGGCGGCTTCGACGCCGCGCACAAGATCTCGATCCTGGCCGCCCTGGCCTTCGGCTGCGCGCCGAACTTCGCGGCCGCCGAGATCGAAGGCATCGAGCAGGTCGACCTGCTGGACATCCGCATGGCCAAGGATCTGGGCTACCGGATCAAGCTGGTGGCGTCGGCGGAACGGTCTGCGGAGGGCGTGCTGGTGCGGGTCCACCCGTCGCTGGCGCCTCTGAACCATCCGCTGGCCCAGGCCGGCGGGGCGTTGAACGCCCTGTTCATCGAGGGCGCCCGGATCGGCCGCATCTTCGTCCAGGGACCGGGGGCGGGGGCGGGGCCCACCGCCGCCGCCGTGGCCGCCGACATCGCCGACGTGATGACCGCAGCGGTGCGCCCGGTGTTCCAGGCGCCGGCCGTGTCGCTGAAGCCGTTCGATCCGATCGATCCCTCGAAGATGATGGGCCGCGCCTATCTGCGTTTCCTGGTGAAGGACGAGCCGGGCGTGATCGCGGCAGTGTCCGAGACCCTGGCCGAAGCGGGCGTCTCCATCGAGAGCTTCCTGCAGAAGCCGACCGAAGGGGCGCAGGGCGTGCCGATCGTCCTGACGACGCATGCGGTCGCCGAATCTGTCCTGACGGCGGCAGTTGAGAGAATCGCAGGGCTTCCAGCGGTATTGGACCGTCCTCACCTGTTGCGGATTGCTCGCATCTAGGGTCAAACGCGGCTCCGAGAAAGAAGCGCTAAGGTTGGAAACGAAGATGAGCTCTGAAGTTCTGGATCGCGGACTGGTTCTGGACGCGGTCCGGGTGACCGAGATCGCCGCGATCGCCGCCTGGAAGCTGGTGGGCCGCGGTGACGAGAAGGCCGCCGACCAAGCCGCCGTGGACGCCATGCGCACGGCGCTCAATGACCTCGATATCGACGGCGAGATCGTCATCGGCGAGGGCGAGCGCGACGAGGCTCCGATGCTCTACATCGGCGAGAAGGTCGGCAAGGGCAAAGGCGCCAAGATCGATATCGCCCTGGATCCGCTGGAAGGCACGACCCTGACGGCCAAGGCCATGGCCAACGCCTGCGCCGTGATGGCCTGGGCGCCCAAGGGCACGATGCTGAACGCGCCCGACACCTACATGGACAAGATCGCGTGTGGGCCGGGCTATCCGGCCGGCGTCATCGACCTGGACAAGAGCCCGGCCGAGAACGTGCAGGCGCTGGCCAAGGCCAAGGGCGTCGAGCCCAGCGAGATCACGGTCTGCATCCTGGACCGTCCCCGCCACGCCGAGATCATTGCGTCGGCCCGTTCGGTCGGGGCGCGGGTGCATCTGATCACTGACGGCGACGTTGCCGGCGTGATCAACACCACGGATCCGGAGACCGGCATCGACCTTTACGTCGGCTCCGGCGGCGCGCCCGAGGGTGTGCTGGCCTGCGCGGCGCTGAAGTGCGTCGGCGGCCAGTTCCAGGGCCGGCTGGTGTTCCGCAACGCCGACGAACGCGCCCGCGCGGCGCGCGTGGGCATCACCGACCTCGACAAGAAGTACGACCTGCACGAGATGGTCCGAGCCGATGCGATCTTCGCGGCCACGGGGGTGACCAAGGGCGCGCTGCTGGACGGCGTCACCTTCTCCGGCGGCTTCGTCCACACCCACACCCTGGTTATGAACTCCGCGACCCGCACGGTCCGCGACGTGCGGATGAAGCGCCCAGTCTGAGGCGTGTTGCGTCCGATCCTGTCGCAGCGGCGGCCTAAGGCGATAGGTCCTGGCGACTCGTGGGCCGCGGGCCGATAGTCCCGCCGATGCAGGGTGGACGAGCGAATGGCTGACGGGAGCGCGAACGTGGGGTTCCTGGGGGTCACGCGGTCGCTCAGCGGCCGGCTCTGGCGGCAGCGCGCCGCCGACGCCGACGTCACGCGCCGCCACCAGCTGAGTCACGGCCTGTCCGAGCTGTTGGCCCGCGCCCTGGCCTCACGTGGAATCAGCGCCGAGGCGGGGGCGGACTTCCTCAGTCCGACGCTCAAGGCTCTGTTCCCGGATCCATCCTCGTTCGCCGACATGGACCGGGCCGCGGAGATACTGGTCGACGCCCTGGAGGCGAAGCGCCGCGTCGTGGTGTTCGCCGACTACGACGTCGACGGCGCCTCGTCCGCGGCGCTTATCGTTCGCTGGTTCCGGGCCATGGGCCTGGAACTGTCGATCTATGTTCCGGACCGCATCGTCGAGGGCTACGGCCCGTCGCCGGCCGCGTTTCGCCACCTGAAGGCCGATGGCGCGGAACTGGTGATCACGGTCGACTGCGGCGCGGCCGCGCACGACGCCCTGGCCTGCGCCGCCGAGATCGACCTGCCGGTCGTGGTGATCGATCATCACCTGATGCGGCCGGGCGAGATCCCTGCGGTGGCCGCGCTGGTGAACCCGAATCGGCCGGACTGCAGCTCGGGGCAGGGGCACCTGGCCGCTGCCGGCGTCAGCTTCGTCCTGCTGGCCGCCTTGAACCGCGAGGCGCGGAAGCGCGGCCTGTTCAACGGCGCGGAGCCCGACATCAGGGCCTGGCTGGACCTGGCCGCCATGGGCGCCGTCTGCGACGTCACCCAACTCACGGGATTCAACCGCGCCCTGACCGCCCAGGGGCTGAAGGTGATGTCCGCCTGGGCCAATCCCGGCCTCAAGGCGCTGATGGACGTGGCCAAGGGGCAGGGGCCGGCCTCGGTCTTCCACGTGGGCTTCCTGCTGGGCCCGCGGATCAACGCCGGCGGGCGTATCGGCCGATCCGACCTGGGCGCACGCCTGCTGTCGACCGACGATCCCGAGGAAGCCGCGGCCCTGGCCGCCGAACTCGACGGCCTCAACGCCTCTCGCAAGGAGGTTGAGGCGGCGGTCCAGGAGGCGGCGGTCCGGCATATCGAGCGCGAGAGCAACCAGGCCGATGCGCCGTGCCTGGTGGTGGCCGAGGACGGCTGGCACCCCGGCGTCATCGGCATCGTCGCCGGCCGCCTGCGCGAGCGCTACCGCAAGCCGGTCATCGTCATCGGGATCGACCGGGCGGCGGACGTGGGCAAGGGCTCGGGCCGCTCCCAGCCGGGCGTGAACCTGGGGCGCGCCGTCCAGGCGGCCTACGAGGAGGGCCTGCTGCTGGCCGGCGGCGGCCACGCCATGGCCGCGGGCCTGTCGGTGCGGCCCGACACCATCCCCGAGCTGCGCGCGTTCCTGTGCGAGCGCATGGGGGCGGAAGCGAAGCTCGCCGCGGCCGAGGACGGGCTGGAGATCGACGCCCTCGTCACCACGCGCGGAGCCGACCGTGCGCTCTGGACCGACTTCCAGCGGCTGGCCCCCTTTGGTCCCGGCAATCCGGAACCGACCTTCGCGGCGGCCGACGTTCGGGTGGAGCGGCCGATGGCCCTGCGCGGCGGCCACGTGCGTTGCACCCTGACCGATGGGTCCGGCGGACGGCTGAAAGCGGTGGCCTGGCGGGTCGAGGACACCGAGACAGGTCGACGTCTCATGCAGGAAGGCGGAGCCATCCACGTGGCGGGCAAGCTGAAACCCGACGACTGGCAGGGTCGCCAAGGGGTCGAACTGGAGATCGAGGATGTGGCCGATCCGCGTCGCGCATAAGGGTGATTTCGGCCGCTTGCGCTCCTAAACCAAGGCCGCTATAGAGCGCGCCTCGCGCCACGCGGTCCCTTCGTCTATCGGTTAGGACGCCAGGTTTTCAACCTGGAGAGAGGGGTTCGACTCCCCTAGGGACTGCCACGCGAGCTCCCCCCGACCCTCACCGCATCTTGGATATCGGCCCCGGCGCAGCGCCTATGCCTGCCCTTGATGCGCGGCCCAGGTGTTCCGCGTTTTGGGAGCCAGAATTCGCCGACTCGAATCACCATTGACGCCATATGTGTTACAAGAACAGTGTTATAGTCGGCTCCGATCCATGTGTCGGGAGGGTAGCGGGCCGAGGGGCAAATGGCTGGTTACGAATTCGAGCATGTTGATGCGCCGCCGCCGGTGCGTATCTCAGGTCGCGTGAAGTGGTTCGATGCGGGCAAGGGCTACGGCTTCATTGTGCCCGACGATCCAAGTCTGACGGACCTCAAGGACGTGCTGCTGCACGTCACCAGCCTCAGGACCTCAGGCCGGGAAAGCTGCCTCGAAGGCTCGATGATCACCTGCGACGTCGTCCGCCGGCCGAAGGGCTGGCAGGTCGCCGAGGTCGTACTTGTGGATGAGAGCTCAGCCACACCGCCCGAGCGCCGCCCCGACGAACTGCGGCGTCCCGAGGGCTTCGCGGCCCGGGCGCCGCGGCGAACCGCCCTGCAAGCCACCGGTCCGCTGGAAGAAGCCAAGGTGAAATGGTTCAACCGCGCCAAAGGCTATGGCTTCGTGGTGCGCGACCACGAGCCCGGCGACATCTTCGTCCACATCGAGACGCTGCGGCGTTCGGGCATGGAGGATCTCCAGCCCGGGGAGTGCGTGATGGTGCGCTTCGCCGAGGGCCCCAAGGGGCTTGTCGTGGCCGAGATCGAGGCGTCTAACCTCTCCTGACGAGACGCGCTTCGGAGCTTACTTTCGTGCTGCATGAGTTGACCGCCCGGCGCGCCGCCGTCGCGCTGGCCTTGGCGATGACGGCTGTCGCGCCGGCCATGGCCCAGATCCCGCGCCAGGACCCCAAGACCTGCAAGGGCCAGGCCGAGATTAAGCCGCTGGAGCCGTTGCAGGTGCGCACGGACAAGGGTGTGTCGAGCTTCCAGGTCGAGATCGCCGACAGCGAGATGGAGCGGGAATACGGCCTGATGTGCCGGCGCTCGCTCAGCGCCGATCGCGGCATGCTGTTCCTGTTCCCGAAGGCCACGCCGCAGATGTTCTGGATGCGCAACACGCTCATCCCACTGGACATCGTCTACATCGGCGCCGACGGCCGGGTGGTGTCGATCAGCCGCAACGTCCAGCCGCTGGACGAGAGCGGCGCGCCGTCGGCGGGGCCGGCCAAGTTCGTACTGGAGCTGGCCGCGGGCCGCGCCGCCCAGATCGGCCTCCTGCCCGGCGACCGGGTGCTGCACCGGGCCATGCCGCGTGGCTGACGATATCCCCGAGCCGCCCGCCGGCTTCGTCCGTTCCCAGGGCCGCGGGCAGTTCTCGACCCACAACGGGCCCTATTTCCACCGGGTGACCGATGGCGACACGGTCGAACAGGCCTTCTACGCCCTGCCTCGCCACACCAATGGCATCGGCCTGGTCCATGGCGGCATGCTGTCGGCGTTCACCGACGGCCTGCTGGCCATGGCCGTGGGACGGGGAACGCAGAAGGTGGCGGTGACCATCCACCTCTCCATCGATTTCCTGCACATGGCCCGGCAGGGCGACTGGATCATCGGCGAGGCGCGAATGAGCCGCGCCACCAAGGACGTGGCCTTCGCCGACGGTCGCCTCTATGCCCGCGGCGTGGAGATCGTCCGGGCCTCCGGGGTCTTCAAGGTGATGAGTCGGCACGGTTAGGTTTGCCGAAACGCCGAAACGCCCATATTGACGGGCCTCCGGCGTCCTCGGGGCGTAGCGCAGCCTGGTAGCGCATCTGCTTTGGGAGCAGAGGGTCGCAAGTTCGAATCTTGCCGCCCCGACCACGCCGGCGAACTTTAGGGGTCCTACGAGAATGCTCGCGCGCATCTTCCGTCCGTCCAAGACCGCCATGCAGTCCGGCCGCGCCAAGGCCGCGAACTGGGTGCTTGAGTTCGAACCCAGCGCCGCGCGACGACCCGACGCGCTGATGGGCTGGACGGTGACCAGCGACACGGAGTCGAGCCAGGTGCGCCTGACCTTCGACACCAAGGAAGAGGCCGTGCGCTACGCCGAAGCCCACGGCATCGCCTTCCAGCTCATCGATCCGCCGCCGGCCAAGCGGATCATCAAGGCCTATGCCGACAACTTCGCGTTCGGCAGACGGATTCCCTGGACCCACTAGGGTCGCTGTGAGCGCCCGTAGCTCAACCGGATAGAGCATCCGCCTTCTAAGCGGACGGTTGCAGGTTCGAGTCCTGCCGGGCGCGCCACCGCCCTGGATCATGTTCCGCCAGGGCGCCGATCGCTCTGGCCTTCCGCCCCCGCTCCGGACTAGGTCTCGTTCGACAGTCCGGATGGAGTAGCCCTTGGCCTGGACGAAGACCTATGACGAGGCCGAACCGCAGCGGGTCAACAAGTGGCTGGCGCAGGCCGGCGTCTGCTCGCGGCGCGAGGCCGAGGCCCTGATCGGCGAGGGCCTGGTCTATATCGACGGCGAGCGGGTCGAGGACGCTGGGCGCAAGATCCAGCCCGGCCAGACCCTGACCCTCACCGACAAGGCCGAGGGCCGGCTCGAGGGCTTCACCGCGGTGCTGAACAAGCCGACCGGCTACGTCTCCGGCCAGCCCGAGCCGGGGTACACGCCCGCCGTACGGCTGCTGACCAAGGCGGCGCTGGTGGGCGAGAGCGCACCGATCCCGGACGCCAAGATGAGCCTGCCGCCGCTGGGCCGGCTCGACCTCGACAGCCACGGCCTGCTGATCCTCTCCAACGACGGGGTGCTGGCCAAGGCGGTGATCGGGCCGCAGTCCGAGCTGGACAAGGAGTACGTGGTCCGGGTCGCCGGCCGCATCGACCAGGAGACCCTGGGCTGGCTGCGCCACGGCCTCAGCCTGGACGGCCGCAAGCTGCGGCCCGCCAAGGTCGAGGTGATCCAGGGCCAGGTGCTGCGCTTCACCCTCACGGAAGGCCGCAACCGCCAGATCCGGCGGATGTGCGAGCTGCTGGACCTGCGGGTCATGGACCTGCTGCGTGTGCGGATCGGTCCGCTCGCGCTGGGCGACCTGCCCGAGGGCAAGTGGCGGATCCTGACCCCGGCCGAGCGCGAGGCGATGATCGTGGCGTCCAAGGGCGGCGGCGACTAGGCCAGCGGCGTGCGGTCCGCCGCCAGGGGCACGGTCCAGTCGGCGCGGCCCGGCATCTCTTCCAGGATCCAGCGGGTCAGCCGCTCATAGTGCTCCACGAAGCGGGCCACCGCGGCGTCGTCCATGCCGGCGCCGGTCCGGTCCCGCAGCTTGTGTTCCTGTTCGGTGCGCCAGTCGCGCACCACCTCGAACCCCGGCGCCGCCAGCAGGACCAGCCGGTCCAGCCGGCTGAACAGCGCCTGATACGCCTCCGCCAGGGCCCGGTCGACATAGCGCCGCCAGCGCCCATCTCGGTCTTCCATCTGTTCCAGCTCGTTGACCGGCCGCGACAGAAGGGCCTTGGGCTGCGGCCGCGCCCCGACGCACCACCCCTCGAATATCGCCACGTCCACCGGCCCCATCGCCTCGCGCCACTCCGCCTGTGGCCTGCGCTCGTCCAGCGCCTTGTCGAAGGCGGGCAGGGGCGTGGGTTCGGCCCGCGACAGGTGGTCGAGGACGACGCAGGCCAGGGCCACGTCGTGCGTCCCCGGCGGCCCGCGCACCGCAAGCAGCGGGTGGACCTTGCGCGAGAGCCAGCCCCGCGCCTCGCGGCTCAGGTAGAAGTCGTCGAGCGACAGGGTCACCGCGTTCAGGCCCTGCGCCTGGAGAATCCGCACCGAGGCGGCCGCGATCGTCGATTTTCCCGACCCTTGGGCGCCGCAAAGGCCGATGACCGCCGTGTGGCCCAGCGCCGCCCGCGCTTCGGCGGCCATGTGCGCCAGCGGCCGGCACACGCGCTCGACCGTGAGGCTGAAGGTGTCCGGCAGCCGCTCCTCGGCCACGAAGGCGGCGAGTTCGTCTTCCATCAGCCTCTCAGCCGGCTAGCCTGGCGTAGGCGTCCAGGCCACGGCGCAGGTCGGCGATGAGGTCGTCCGGATGCTCCAGGCCGATGTGCAGGCGGATCAGCGGGCCGCCGTAGTCGTGGGCGTGTCGACGCACCTTGAGCTGCGGATCGCAGACGATAGCCAGGCTCTCGAAGCCGCCCCAGGAGAAGCCGAGACCGAACAGCTTCAGCGTGTCCAGGAAGGCGTTCACCGCGACGTCCGGCGCGGGCTTGAGGACGAAGCTGAACAGGCCGCAGGCGCCGCTGAAATCCCGCGCCCAGAGTTCGTGATCCGGGAAGTCGGGAAGGGCGGGGTGCAGCACCTGGGCGATCTCCGGCTGGTCGCGCAGCCAGTGGGCCACCCTCAGCCCGTTGGCGCCCTGCTTCTCCAGCCGCAGTGGCAGGGTCCTCAGACCCCGCAGCATGGCGTAGGCGTCCTCGCCGGAGACCGCCCAGCCCATGTGATTCACGCCGTCCGCCAGCTTGCGGACCAGCACCGGGTCGCGCGCGGCGGCCGAGCCCATGAACACGTCGGAGTGGCCGCCCACATATTTGGTCAGGGCCTGGATCGACAGGTCGATCCCATGCGCCAGGGGCTTGAAGAGCAGGCCGGCCCCCCAGGTGTTGTCGATGGCGGTGAGGATCCCACGCTCGCGCGCCAGCTCGGCGATCCGCGGCGTGTCCTGCATCTCCAGGGAAAGGGAACCCGGGCTCTCCATCAGGATCATCCGCACCGCCGTCGAGGCGCCGGCCACCAGCGTCCCAGGCGGCGTTCCCGGATCGAAATAGGTCACCGCGACGCCGAAGCGCTTCAGGACGTTGTCGCAGAACCGCCGCACCGGCTTATAGACGTTGTCGACCACCAGGATCTCGTCGCCGGCTTTCAGCATGGCCATCAGCGTCCCGGCAATCGCCGCGATGCCGGACGGGTAGAGCGAGACGCCGACCGCGCCCTCCAGCACCGCCAATGCGTCCTGCAGGGCCGCCTGGGCCGCCAGGCCGGCGCGGCCGTAGGTCAGGTGGTTGGCGTCGTCGTACAGGGCGTCGGCGTTGGGCAGCAGGACCGTCGAGCCCTTCTGGATCGGTGGGCCGACGGTCTTGGCCAGGGCGCCGGCGGCCTTGCCGGCGTGGATCAGGCGGGTCTCGTCCGACATGCGGGGTTGCGGGTCCGGTCGACGCTGGCGAAAGTGCCAGCGGCACTTAGAGCCTCAAGCGACTTTCGGTTTCAAGGAGCAGCGATGATCCGGCGCCTCGCGGCGATGGCGGTCCTGACGGCGTTCCTCGCTGCGTGCACACCACCCAAGCCCGAGGCCCAGGCTCCGGAGCAGGCGCCGGCGGCCAAGGTCACCGCCACGCAGCCGGGATATATGCCCGCCAAGAGCCCCACTCTCGATGCCGTGAAGAAGCGCGGCTACGTGATCTGCGGCGTCCACGCGGGCCTGCCAGGCTTTGCGCTCAAGGACGCGCGCGGCGCCTGGCGGGGCTTTGACGTCGACATCTGCCGGGCCGTGGCGGCCGCGACCCTGGGCGACGCCGGGAAGGTGCGGTTCACGATCATCGACGCCCAGGACCGCTTTGGCGCCCTGCAGAAGGGCCAGCTCGACCTGCTGTCGCGAAACACTTCCCAGACCTTCGCCCGCGACGCGGGGCTGGGCCTGAGCTTCCCGGTGATCACCTACTATGATGGCCAAGGGTTCCTGGCGCCTCGGGCCATGGGCCTGACCAGCGCCGAGGAGCTGGGCGGCGCCCGGGTTTGCGTCCAGGAGGGCACCGCCAGCGCCGGCAACCTCGAGGACTATTTCCGGGTCCGGGGCATGAAGTACCGGGCCGTGATGGCCACGTCGGAAGAACAGGCCCGCGCCCTCTACGAAGCCGAGAACTGCGACGTGTTCACCGCCGACATTTCGGCCCTGGCCGCCTCGCGCTCGCTGCTGGCGAACCCGAATGGGCACGTCATCCTGCCCGACGTGATTTCCAAGGAGCCGCTGGGACCGGTCGTCCGGCGCGAGGATCCGGTCTGGGCCGAGATCGTGCGCTGGACGGTCTATGCCACCCTCCTGGGCGAGGAACTGGGCCTGAGCGCCGACACCGTCGAGCAGGCCCGCGAAACGGCCACCGATCCGGAGACCCGCCGGTTGCTGGGCATCGAGGGCGACCTGGGCGCGCTGCTGGGCCTGAAGGCCGACTGGGCGTTCCAGGTGATCCGTCAGGTCGGCGCCTATCATGAGGTCTTCCGCCGCGACCTGGGCCAGGACTCCGCCCTGCGCCTGGACCGCGGACTGAACGCGCTCTGGAACGCGCCGGCGCCGGGGCTCATGTATCCGCCCCCTATGCGATAGGCGACGCGCTACAGGTCCATGATCATGGCGCAGCGGTTCTTCAACCCCTTGGCGGCCTCGTAGGCCAGCGACGCCTGGATGCTGGGCGGCGCCTCGGCCGGGTCCCATTCGCGGAAGCCGAAGGCGGCATAGAAGGGCGCGTTCCACGGCACGTTGCGGAAGGTCGTCAGGCTCAGCGCCCGCAGGCCCTTCGCCCGCGCCCAATCCGCCGCCGTGGTCAGCAGGCCGCGACCGATGCCCCGGCCTTGGAAGGCGCGCAGGACGTCCACCTCGTCGATGTGCAGGCGGGGCCGCTCCACCCGGCCGGCCAGATAGCCCACGGCCTGGCCATCGTCCTCGGCGACCCACAAGGTTCCGGCATCGAGGTGCGGTCGCCAGTTGTCCGCCGGCGCGGCGTCGGTCAACAACCAGGCGGGAACGTCGTGTCCCTCGAAGGCCGCGGCGGCGGACCGCTCGATGGCGGGGAGGTGTGCGAGGTCGGCTTTTCGGGCGACGCGTACGTGTATGGATCAGGCTCCGGTGACGACGGCGGTGTCGGAACGCCCGCCCCATTCGGTCCAGGAGCCATCATAGACCGCGACGTCCAACCGCCCAAGGCGGGCCAGGGCCAGCGCCAGCACGGACGCCGTGACGCCCGATCCGCAGGTGGTGACGATCGGCCGGCCGAGGTCCACGTGGGCGAAGACGGCGCCGAGCTCGTCCGTGGACTTCAGCGTCCCGTCCGGGTTCACCACCCGGTCGAACGGCAGGTTCAGCGCGCCCGGCATGTGACCCGAGCGCAGGCTGGCGCGGGGCTCCGGCGTCTCGCCGCGGAATCGTCCGGCGGAACGGGCGTCCACCACCTGGGCCGAGCCCGTCGCCAGGATATCGGTCACCGCGGCGAGGTCCTTCACCAGGCCTGGATCCGGCGCGGGCGCGACGGCCACGGGCGCAGGCGCCTGGGGTTCGATCTCCACGAGGCGGCCCTCGGCGCGCCACTTCTTGAGGCCGCCGTCGAGGACGAAGACGTCGGCATAGCCCATCGCCCGCAACGTCCACCACACCCGCGGCGCGGAGTAGATCCCGTGGGCGTCGTAGACGACGACGGTGGCGTCGCGGCCCAGCCCGAGCGCTCCGGCGGCCGTGGCGAACGCTTGGGGCGTCGGCAGCATGTGCGGCAGGTCGGTATCGGGATCGGCGATGGCGTTGATGTCGAAGAACACGGCGCCGGGGATGTGGCCGGCGAGATAGCTGTCGCGGCCATGCCCGGGCTGGCCGACCAGGGGCAGGGTGGCGTCTACGACCCGCAAGCCCGGATCGCCCAAACGCTCGGCGAGCCAAGCCGTGGAGACGAGGGGATCTATTCCAGCCATGACGGAACCGGCAGGCCCTTCTCCCGCAGGAATGGCGGGTTGTAGATCTTCGACTGGTAGCGCTGGCCGTGGTCGCACAGCATGGTGACGATGGTGTGGCCCGGCCCCAGGTCCTGCGCCATGCGGATGGCCCCGGCGACGTTGACCCCGGTGGATCCGCCCATCACCAATCCTTCGAACTGCATGAGATCGAAGATGGCGAGCAGCATCTCCGCGTCGTCGATGCGGTAGGCATGATCGATCTTCAGCCCTTCGAGATTGGCGGTGATCCGCCCCTGGCCGATGCCCTCGCTGATGGAACCGCCCTCGGAGCCCAGTTCGCCTTCGGTATAGTACCGGAACAGCGCCGAGCCGTGGGGGTCCACCAGGCCGATCTTCACGTTCGGGTTCCGCTCGCGAAGCGCGTGGGCGACGCCGGCCAAGGTGCCGCCCGAACCTACCGCGCTGATGAAGCCATCGACCTTGCCGTCCGTCTGGGCCCAGATCTCGGGACCCGTGCCCCGGATGTGGGCCTCGCGGTTGGCGACATTGTCGAACTGGTTGGCCCAGACCGCTCCGTTCGGCTCCTTCGCGTCAAGTTCCGCCGCCAAACGGCCGGAATATTTCACATAGTTCATCTCGTTGGCATAGGGGACCGCGTCCACCTCGACCAGTTCCGCGCCATAAAGCCGGATGGCGTCCTTCTTCTCCTGGCTCTGGGTGCGGGGGATGACGATGGTGCAGGCGTAGCCCAGCGCCTTGCCGACCATGGCCAGGCCGATGCCGGTGTTGCCGGCGGTGCCCTCGACGATCCGGCCGCCGGGCCGCAGCAGGCCCTTCCGCTCCGCGTCGCGAACCATGTAGAGCGCCGCGCGATCCTTCACGGACTGGCCCGGGTTCATGAACTCGGCCTTGGCGAGGATCTCGCACCCGGTCATTTCGCTGGCGCGGCGCAGCCGCAGGAGCGGCGTGTTGCCGATCAGATCGAGGATCGAGGACGCGACTTGCATGGCCGCCTACTTAAGGAACGGCGGCGGGCTCGAACAGGGGGCCGGTCAAGCTTTGATGAGGCTGAGTTGGACGACGTCGGTGCGCTCGGTGCGGAAGCCCGCCTCGCAATAGCTCAGGTAGAACTTCCAGAGCTTCCGGAACCGCTCGTCGAATCCGAGGCCGGTGATTTCGTCCCACGCGGCCTCGAAGCGCCGCCCCCATTCCGCCAGGGTGTCGGCATAGCAGACGCCAAACCTTGAGATCGGACCCCACGACAGGCCGGCCTTGTCGGTCACGGCCTTCAGCCGCTCCTCCGACGGCAGCATGCCGCCCGGGAAGATGTACTTCTGGATGAAGTCCGGGGTGCGCTTGTAGTGCTCGAAATATTCCTCGCGGATGGTGATGATCTGCAGGCCGGCCTGGCCGCCGGGTTTCAGGCTCTCGCGCACCTTGTCGAAATAGGTCGGCCAATAGCGTTCGCCTACGGCCTCGAACATCTCGATGGAGGCGACCCGGTCGAAGCGGCCCCCCACGTCCCGGTAGTCCACCAGTCGGATGTCGGCTTTCTCGTTCAGGCCCTCGCGGAACATCCGCTCCTTGGCGAACTTGAACTGCTCCTCGGAGATGGTGATGGCGGTGACCTTGGCGCCCACGTCCTTGGCGGCGAATTCGGCGAATCCGCCCCAGCCGCAGCCGATCTCCAGCACATGATGGCCGGCTTCCAGGGCCATGCTTTCGCACAGCGTGCGGTATTTCCGCTTCTGGGCGTCGGAGAGCGGCTCGCCCGGCGTCGCGAACCGGGCGGCGGAATAGGTCATCGTGGGATCCAGCCAGCGCGAATAGAAGGCGTTCCCCAGGTCGTAGTGGGCGTGGATGTTCTTCTTCGAGCCCGACCGGCTGTTCGCGCGGCGGAAGGCGTGCTCGATCACGTTCAGCGCCGCCATGAAGGGCGTCCCGAACGAGACCTTCTCGAAGCGCGCGTAGTTCGAGGCGAGCACCTCCAGCAGCACCGACAGGTCGGGGGTGTCCCATTCGCCGGCCATGTAGCCTTCGCCGAAGCCGATGGTGCCGTTCGAGATGGTCCGCTTGATGAAGTCGTAGTCGTGGACGATCAGGCGCGCCTCGGGGCCGGGATCGGCGCCTTCCAGCCGAATCTCGCGGCCATCCGGCAGCACGAAGGTCATCACCCCCGTGTTCCAGTTCCGGATGATCGTCCGCGCCGCTGTACGGAACACCAGAGGCGTCCCTGAAAGGTCCGTCACATGCGAACCTCCGACCATTCTCACGCCCCCATACCCACGCCGAGGATAGCACCGACGGCGGTGCGCGCTATCGGTCGTGGGACGGATACGGTCAAGACGCCGATCAGGACGCGCGGCGAATGCGCTTGAGATGACGCGCGGGGCAGGCGACTAAGCCCGCGAACCGCTTCGCGCCCCCAAAGGAAGACCATGGCCGTCCTGACGCTCAATCGCTGGAACCTCTCCATCGGCGATGGCCAGCCGCTGGCGGTGATCGCCGGGCTGAACGTCTTCGAAGACCTGGACATGGCGCTGTACGTCGGCCGCCAGCTGAAGGCGACCTGCGCCGAACTCGGCCTGCCGTACGTGTTCAAGGCCAGCTTCGACAAGGCGAACCGTTCCTCGATCCGCAGCTATCGCGGCCCCGGCCTGGTCGAGGGGCTGGAGATGCTGGCCGCCGTGAAGGCCGAGCTGGACGTGCCGATCTGCACCGACCTGCACGAGATCGACCAGGCCGAGCCGGTAGCCGCCGTGGCCGACCTGGTGCAGATCCCGGCCTTTCTCTGTCGCCAGACCGACCTGGTGGTGGCGACGGCCCGCGCCACAGCCGCGGCGGGCGGCCTGCTGCACGTCAAGAAGGGCCAGTTCCTGGCGCCCTGGGACGCGCGCGCCATCGTCGACAAGATCCGCGAGGCGACGCCCGGTCAGGACCTGACCATCCTCTGCGAGCGCGGCGTCTCGTTCGGCTACAACAACCTGGTGGTCGACATGCTGGGCATCGAGCGGATGAAGGAACTGGGCGTCCCGGTGACCATCGACGCGACCCACGCGGTCCAGCTTCCCGGCGCCGACCCGCGCAGCAACAGCGTCGCCACGGGCGGTCGCCGCGATGGGGTGCCGGTGATCGCCCGGGCCGCCGTGGCGGCCGGCGCCGACGGGGTGTTCCTGGAGTTCCACCCGGACCCGGATCGGGCGCTCTGCGACGGCCCCAGCGCGCTGCCGCTGACGGCCGCCGCGGGCCTTCTGAAGCAGCTCAAGGCCGTCCACGAAGCCGTCCGCGCCGCTTGACCGGCCCGCCAACGCGCCGCACACGCTAGCGCCATGGATCTGGCCGCTCTTCAGCACCTGCTCGGGGACCTTCCGGGCAAGCGCGTCGCCTGCGTGGGCGATCTCATGGTGGACCGCTTCGTCTACGGCAGCGTCAGCCGCGTCTCGCCCGAGGCGCCGATCCCCATTCTGGCCCGCTCGCGCGAACTGAAGATGCTGGGCGGCGCCGGCAACGTCGCCCGCAACATCGCCGCCCTGGGCGGCTCGGTGGCCTTGGTCGGCCTGATCGGCGGCGACGCCGAGGGCCACGAGGCCCTGCGCCTGGTGGGCGAGGAAGAGCCGGCCATCGAGGGCTACCTCGTCACCGACGCCGACCGTCCCACCACGCTGAAGACACGCTTCATCTCCGGCGGCCAGCAACTCCTGCGCGTCGACCTTGAGGAGAGCCGCGCCGTCGCGGGCGACGTCGAGCAGCGCCTCATCCGCACCCTGAAGGACGCCGCCCGCGGCGCCGGCGTGGTGCTGATCTCCGACTACGGCAAGGGTGTGGTCACCGACGCGGTGATCGCCGCGGCGCACGAGGTCGCCGCCGAGACCGGCGCCAAGGTGATCGTGGATTCGAAAGCCCGTTCCTTCGCCCGCTACGGCGACATCGACCTGGTGAAGCCGAACGCGGCCGAGCTCGGCTACGCCACCGACCTGCCCACTGAGACCGACGAGGAGCTGGAGGCCGCGATCGGCCGCGCCCTGGAGCTGTGGTCGACCAGGGGTGTGCTGGTCACCCGGGCGGCGAAGGGCGTGTCCCTGGGGCTGCGCGGCCAGCCGGTCCGCCATTTCCGCACCGTGGCGCGCGAGGTGTTCGACGCCTCCGGCGCCGGCGACACGGCCCTGGCGGCGCTCGGGCTCTCCGTCGCTGCGGGGGCGGACCTGGAGACCGCCATCGCCTTCGCCCAGCTCGCCTCGGGCGTCGCGGTGAGCAAGGCGGGCACCGCGACGGTGAGCCCCGACGAACTCGTGGAGGCCGTCCTTTCGGCCCACACGGCCGTCGCCGAGGGCAAGGTCGCCACGATCCAGCGGCTGGGCGAAGAGGTCGCGCGCTGGCGCGCCCAGGGCCTGAGGGTCGGCTTCACCAACGGCTGCTTCGATATCCTGCACAAGGGCCACGTGGCCTATCTGGCCCAGGCCCGCACCTGGTGCGACCGGCTGATCGTCGGCGTGAATTCCGACGC
This sequence comes from Phenylobacterium sp., assembly GCF_004297125.1. Taxonomy (GTDB): domain Bacteria; phylum Pseudomonadota; class Alphaproteobacteria; order Caulobacterales; family Caulobacteraceae; genus Phenylobacterium. Next base: position 43,837 of record NZ_SCVD01000012.1, read on the forward strand.
CTCGGTGCGCGCGCTGAAGGGCGAGGGCCGGCCGGTCAACGACCTCGAGAGCCGGGCCCTGGTGCTGGCCGGCCTGCGCAGCGTCGATCTGGTGGCGCCGTTCGACGAGGATACCCCGGTCAGGCTGATCCAGGCGGCCCGGCCCGACGTGCTGATCAAGGGCGCGGACTATTCCGAGGACCAGGTGGTCGGCGGCGACCTGGTGAAATCGTGGGGCGGCGAGGTGAAGCTGGCCGCGATCGTCGAGGGCTATTCGACCTCGGCGGCCATCGCGCGCCTGGTGAAGAAGGAACAGAGCGCATGACCCGGCGCATCGTCTTCGTCACGGGCGGAGCGGGCTTCATCGGCTCGAACATCGTGGCCAGGCTGGCCGAGGACCGCGACCTGGACGTCGTGGTCTGCGACCGCCTGCGCGAAGCCGAGCTGGGCAAGTGGCGGAACATCGCCAAGGCCCCCATCGGCGACTTCGTGGCGCCGGAGGCCATGTTCGACTGGCTGGAAAGGCGCTGGCGCGACGTCGAAATGGTCGTCCACATGGCCGCCGTCTCGTCCACGACGGAGCCGGACGCGGACAAGATCGTCCATTCCAACTTCACGCTCAGCCGCGACCTGTTCCGCTGGTGCGCAGACCATCAGCGCCGCCTGGTCTATGCCTCCTCCGCGGCCACCTATGGCGCGGGCGAGCATGGCTTCGACGACGACAACGACTACAAGGCCCTGACGGCGCTCAAACCGCTGAACACCTATGGCTGGTCGAAGGCGCTGTTCGACCTGTTCGCCGCCCGCCAGGCGAGCCGCGACTATGCGCCGCCGCAGTGGGTGGGCCTGAAGTTCTTCAACGTCTACGGACCGAACGAGGAGCATAAGCACTCGATGAAGTCCGTGGCCTCGCAGATCTGGCCCAAGGTTCGGGAGGGCCACGCGGTCCAGCTCTTCAAGAGCTATCGCAAGGACGTGCCCGACGGCGGCCAGCAGCGCGACTTCGTCTACGTCCGCGACGTCGCCGACGTCACCCGCTGGTTGCTGGACAATCCGCAGGTGAACGGCCTCTACAATCTGGGCTCCGGACAGGCCCGAAGCTTCGAGGACATGGCGCGCCAGGTGTTCGCCGCAGCCGGCAAGAACGCCCAGATCGAATACACCCCGATGCCGCCGGCCATCCGCGACAAGTACCAGTACTTCACCGAGGCGAAGATGGAGCGCCTAGCCGCCGCCGGCTATGCACGGCCGATGACCTCGCTGGAGGAGGGCATCGGCGACTACGTCGGCCGCTACCTCAGCCAGCCGGACCCCTACCGCTAGCATGGACAAGCCGGCTCCGCGGCGCACGCGCTGGTGGTTCGCCGGCATCCTGGGCATGCTCGTCGTGCTGGCCCTGGGCGTCGTCGCCTTCTGGGGCGATCTGGTCTCGACCGCGCTGGATCCCAAGGTCCCATTCCAGACCTACGACCCGCCACCGGGACCGAACTACGCCACCTCGGGCTCCTGGTACCTGCGCGCCAAGCCGGGCAGCACCCTGGCCGCCGACATCTTCTTCGTCGCGCCCACCACCTACGACGGCGGCCGCAACTGGAACGCCCGGCTGAACGCGCGCAAGGCCAACCGCCAGTTCGAGGCCGTGATGGCGCCGAACTACGTCGGCCCGTTCGTCAGCGTCGGCCGGGTCTTCGCGCCGCGCTATCGCCAGGCCAGCCTCTACAGCCTGACCACCCTGCGCGAGGACGCCCGCGAGGCTCGCCAGTTCGCCTACGGCGACGTCCGCGACGCCTTCCGCTGGTACGTCGAACAGGACAACGGCGGGCGGCCGTTCATCATCGTCGGCGTGGAGCAGGGCGGCACCCTGGCCTCCCGGCTGCTGGCCGACGAGGTGGCGCGCGATCCTGTGCTGCAGAGCCGGCTGGTGGCCGCCTATCTGATCGATACCGTGGTCGCGGCCGACGCGCCGCCCATCGCGCCGTGCGTCCAGCGGGCCCAGGCCGGCTGCCTGGCCGCGTGGGCCCAGGTCTACGACGGCGACTTCGACAAGCCGAGGCGTCTGTTGGAGCGCGCCCTGGTGTGGAATGAGCACGGCGAGCTGGCCAACCTCGCGCCACGCCCCGCGCTCTGCTTCAACCCGCTGCTGGGCGCGGTCACCGACCAGCCGGCCCCGGCTCGCCTGCACCTGGGCGCGGCCAACGCCACAGGCCTGGAGTGGGGCGCGCGCCCCGCCTTCCTGGCGCGCCAGGTCTCCGCCCGCTGCGAAGGAGGGGTCCTGATGGTGAGCCATCCCAAGTCGTCGGCGCTCAAGCGAACCGGCGATTGGGCCGATCGGCGCAAGGTCCCAGGCTTCAACCTGTTCTACGCCGACCTCGAGGCGGACGCGAAGGAGCGGCTGGCGGCCTGGCAGTCACGGTGACAAGCTCGCTCCCAAAGATATGGGAGGACGCCATGACCAATCGCCAGATCGTGCTGGACCGGCTGCCGCAGGGCGACAGGCTGGCCCCCGAACATTTCGCCCTGAACGTCGGCGAGCGCCCGTCGCCGGGCGAGGGCGAGGTGCTGCTCAAGACCCGCTACATCTCCCTCGACGCCGCCAACCGCGCGTGGATGCAGGGGGCGACCTACCGCGCGGCGCTGGCGCCCGGACAGGTCATGGCCGGCGGCGGCCTGTCGGAGGTGGTGGACTCCAAGGTGGACCATCTGAAGCCGGGCGACCTGGTGTTCGCCGACACGGGTTGGCAGGAGTATGCGGTGCTGCCGGGCAAGCACCTGACGAAGCTGCTGGACCTGAAGCCCGAGACGCACCTGCTCAGCGTCTACGGCGTCGCCGGCCTTACCGCCTATTTCGGCCTGCTGGAGTGCGGCAAGCCCCAGCCGGGCGAGACGGTGGTCGTGTCAGCCGCCGCCGGGTCGGTGGGCTCCATCGTGGGCCAGATCGCCAAGCTCAAGGGCTGCAAGGTGGTCGGCATCGCCGGTGGCGCCGAGAAGGGCCAGTGGCTGGTGGATGAGCTCGGGTTCGACGCCGCGGTCGACTACAAGTCGCCGGAGTTCAAGCGCCAGCTCCGCGCCGCGGTCCCCGATGGGATCGACATCTATTTCGACAATGTCGGCGGCGACGTGTTCGAAGCCTGCCTGTTCGCCATGAAGAACCACGGCCGCATCGCCTGCTGTGGAGCGGTCTCGCAGTACGATGGCGCGGCCCCGCCGCACGGGCCGCGCGGCGTGCCGGGCCTGATCGTCACGAAACGCCTGACGCTCCGTGGCTTCGTCGTGATGGATTTCGCCGACCAGAACGCCAGGGCCTTGGCGGATCTCCAGTCCTGGGTCGCCGACGGTCGCCTCAAGGTGCAGGAGGACGTCATCGACGGCCTTGAGAACCTCCCCAGGGCGCTGATCGGCCTGCTGGCTGGCGAGAACCGCGGCAAGCGGATGGTGCGGGTCTAGCCGAAGTTGAGTTCGGGCCGCACCTCGATCGTCCCGTGGCGCGCCATGGGGATACCCTCCGCGATCCGCAGGGCCTCGTCGGCGTCTTCGGCCTCGACGAAGATGAAGCCGCAAAGCACCTCCTTGGTCTCGGCGAAGGGGCCGTCGGTGACCAGCGGCTTGCCATGGCGCACCCGGACGGTCCGGGCCGTCTTCACGCCCTGCAGCGCCGAGGCGGCCAGGAAATGGCCGTCCCGCGCCAGCTTCTCGTCGTAGGCGAGGGAGTCGCGGTCCAGCGCGTCCTTCTCTTCCGGGTTCAGGCCCGAGAGCGCGTTGGGTTCGGCGTAGACCAGACAGATGTACTTCACGGCAGGCTCCTTTCAGCGGGGTTCCGCCCAAGGTCGAACGGCATCCGCCGAACCCGACATTTTCGTCAGCCGGCGTCGCGCAGCGCCAGTCCGGCCTTCCAGTCGAACAGCTCCTGCAAGACCCGCAAGGCCTGGCCCCGTGGATTGGTGAGCTCCGGATCCCGCGCGACGACCAGGCGCGCGTCGTCGCCCGCCACCGCGATCAGGTCTCGATGCGTGAACGGGTCGGCGAACACGTAGTCCGGCAATCCGCTCTGGCGCAGGCCCAGAGCGTCGCCGCCGCCGCGCAGCTCCAGGTCCTTCTCGGCGATGACGAAGCCGTCGTCGGTGCGGCGCAGGATGTCCAGGCGCTGTTGGGCGGTCTCGGACAGCGGCGGGTCGTAGAGCAGGACACAGGCGCTCTCGCGGCTGCCGCGGCCCACCCGGCCGCGCAGCTGGTGGAGCTGGGCCAGGCCGAACCGCTCGGCCTGCTCGATGACCATGATCGTAGCGTTGGGCACGTTCACGCCCACCTCCACCACGGTCGTCGCCACCAGGACCGACAGCCGGTTGTCTGCGAAGTCGGCCATCACCGCGTCCTTCTCCGCCCCGGAGAGCTTGCCGTGGACCAGCCCCACCCGGTCGCCGAGGATCTTCTTCAGAGCGATGGCGCGCATCTCGGCGGCGGCCAGGTCGCTCAGCTCGGACTCCGAGACCAAAGGGCAGATCCAGAAGGCCTGGGCGCCGCCGGCGACGGCGTCCTTCAGCCGGCCCACGATCTCGTCCAGCCGGCCCATGGGCACGGCGCGGGTCGCCACCGGCGTGCGGCCCGGCGGCTTCTCGTCGATCCGGCTGACGTCCAGGTCGCCGTACATGGTCAGCTCCAGGGTCCGCGGGATCGGCGTGGCGGACATGGCGATCAGGTGGACGGCCTCGCCCTTGGCCTGCAGCCGCTGGCGTTCCGCCACGCCGAAGCGATGCTGCTCGTCGATGACCACCAGCTGGAGCTTGTGGAACGCCACCTCGTCCTGGAACAGGGCGTGGGTGCCGACCGCCACCTGGGCGGCGCCCGAGGCCAGGGCGGCCAGCTTCTCCCTGCGGACCGCCCCCTTGTCGCGCCCGGTCAGCAGGACCACGCCGAGGCCGTGGACGGCGAGGGGGCCGGAGATGGTCTCATAGTGCTGGCGGGCCAGGATCTCGGTCGGCGCCATCAGCGCGCTCTGGCCGCCGGCGTCGGCCACGTCGGCCATCGCGCACATCGCCACGACCGTCTTGCCCGAGCCCACGTCGCCCTGCACCAGCCGGCTCATCCGCTCGCCCGCCTGGAAGTCGGCCCGGATGTCGGCCAGCGCCCGCGCCTGGGCGCCGGTGAAGTCGAAGGGCAGGTCGGCGCGGATCCGCTCGGCCGTCGCGCCCGCAGGGATCCTGGCGGCCGGCTCGCGCCGCCGGGCCGCCTTGCGCTGGGCCATGGCGAGCTGGTGGGCCAGCAGTTCGTCATAGGCGAGACGGCGGCGGTGCAGGCTTAGGGGGGAAAGGTCCGCCTCGCCCTGCGGTCCATGCAACCGCGCCAGGGCCTCGCGCCAGGCCGGGAACTTCTCGCGGGCCAGCCAGGCCGGATCCTGCCACTCGGGCAGCTGCGGGGCCTTCTCCAGGGCTTCCAGCGCGAAGCCGCGCACCCGGCGGGGCGGCAGGCCCTCCGTCGCGGGATAGACCGGTTCGATCTCAGGGATGTCCCCTGCCTTGTCCGGGGCGGCCATGTAGTCGGGATGCACCATCTGCCGCCCGTACTGGGTGTCCTCAACCTTGCCTGAGACGATCCGCAGGGCGCCGACCGGATGGCGCTGCTCGATCTGGTCGGCGAAGCGGCCGAAGAACACGAGCGTGAGGAACCCTGTGGGGTCCGAGACCCGCACCCGCCACGGCTGGGTCTTGGTGCGCGGCCGCTGGTATTCCTCGATCACCACCTCGAAGGTCATGATCTGGCCGTCGAGGGCGGCCGACAGCACCGCGGGCGTGCGCCGGATCAGCGAGTGCGGCTGCAGCCACAGGACATCGCGCACCAGCGGCCCCGCGACGCGCTCCAGCAACGGAGCCACGCGCGGACCCACGCCCTTGAGGGACGAGATCGGGGCGAAAAGCGGGAACAGAATCTCGGGCCGCATGCTTGGAGCATACCCGACTGGCGCGAAGGGCCGCGCCGCTCTATATCCGGCCGCTCTCGATGAACAGTGACGACGCCCGGCTCAAGAAGCTGAAGCTCCGCGCATGGCGCAGAGGCTTCAGGGAAGCGGACCTCATTCTGGGGCCGTTCGCGGACAAGCATGTCTCGACCTTCACCGCCGAGGAGCTCGACGAGTTCGAGGCGCTGCTGGAGGTTCCTGATCAGGATCTCTACGGCTGGATCCTGGAGCGCGAGGCGACGCCGGCCGAGTTCGACGGACCGTTGATGAGCAAACTCAAGGCTTTCCGGGACGAGGCTCACAAGGCGATCGGAAACGGGACCGGCAGCGATGGCTGACGACGCCCGACCGGCCGGTCCGGCCCAGATGCGGCGGGTCGCCGATGACCCCGGCCGCCTGGACCTGGTCGGCGCTCCGGAGGGCTTCGACGCCCTGGTCATGGCCGACCTGGTCAAGGCGCGCAAAGGCCTGTCGGTGTTCGTCGCGCGGGACGCGGGCCGGCTCTCCGCCTTCGTCGACGCCTTCGCGTTCTTCGCCCAGGGCGCCGAGGTGCTGGCCTTCCCGGCCTGGGACTGCCTGCCATACGATCGGGTGGGGCCTTCGGCGGGCGTCGCGGCCCAGCGGATGGCCACGCTCTCGCGCCTCGCCGACGGGGTGGACGCCAAGCCGCGGCTGCTGGTCACCACTGTGCCGGCGCTGCTCCAGCGGGTTCCGCCGATCGCCTCGGTGAAGCGCGCCAGCTATTCGGCCAAGGTCGGCAATGTCGTCGAGATCGCCGACCTTGAGGCCTATTTCGCGGTCAACGGCTACAGCCGCGCCTCCACCGTCTCGGAGAAGGGCGAGTTCGCGATCCGGGGCGGGGTGATCGACGTCTTCCCGTCCAGCGCCGAGGAACCGGTCCGCCTCGACCTGTTCGGCGACACCCTGGAAAGCATCCGCGCCTTCGATCCCGAGACCCAGCGCTCGACGAAGCAGCTCAAGGAGGTGTCCCTGCTGCCGGTCAGCGAGGCCCTCCTGGACAAGGCGGCAGTCAGTCGCTTCCGCACCGGCTATCTGGAGACCTTCGGCGCTCCCGGCGACGACCCGCTCTACGCCGCCATTTCGGAAGGCGGCCGCCGCGCCGGGATGGAGCACTATCTGGCGCTGTTCTACCCGGGCCTGGCCACGCTCTTCGACTACCTGCCCGACGCCACGGCCATCGCCCTGGACCACCTGGCCCGCGAGGCCCGTGACGAGCGGCTGGCCATGGTCCGCGACGCCTACGACGCGCGCGCCAGCACCGAGCGCAAGACCCACTACCATCCCTTGGAGCCCACCCGGCTCTACCTGGACGAGGCTGAGTGGGATGAGGCGCTGAAGGTCCGCGCCACCCGCCGGTTCTCCGCCTTCAACGAGGCCGAGGGCGAGGCGGTCATCGACATGGGCGCGCGGGCCGGCCGCAACTTCTCGGCCGAGCGCAAGCTGGACAGCGTCAACCTGTTCGAGGCCACAGTCGACCACGCCAACAAGCTGTCGGCCGCCGGCAAGCGCGTGCTGTTCGCCTCCTGGTCGGACGGCTCGTCGGACCGGCTGATGCATATGCTGGCCGACCATGGCCTAAAGAGCCTGCCGCTGGCCGCCTACTGGGACGCCGCTCGGGCCGCCGACCCGAAGAAGCCGCAGCGCGTGGTGCTGCCGCTGGACGCCGGGTTCGAGACCGACAGCCTGGCGGTCATTTCCGAGACCGACATCCTGGGCGACCGTCTGGCCCGGCCCCGCAAGCGCCGCCGCGCCGCCAATTTCCTGGCCGAGGCCTCGGCCCTGACGCCCGGCGACCTGGTCGTCCACATCGACCACGGCATCGCGCGCTACGAGGGCCTGAAGACCCTGGACGTCCAGGGCGCGCCGCACGACACGCTTGAGCTCCAGTACGGCGGCGAGGCCAAGCTCTACCTGCCCGTCGAGAATATCGACCTGCTCACCCGTTACGGCGCCGACAGCGAGGGCGTGCAGTTGGACCGCCTGGGCGGCGCGGCCTGGCAGGCGCGCAAGGCCAAGGCCAAGGAACGCCTGCGGGAGATGGCCGACGGCCTCATCCGCATCGCCGCCGAGCGCGCCACCAAACAGACCGACCCGATGGAGCCGCCCAGCGGCCTGTTCGACGAATTCTGCGCGCGCTTCCCGTACGAGGAGACCGACGACCAGCTCAACGCCATCGGCGACGTCCTGGAGGACTTGGGCGCGGGCCGGCCGATGGACCGCCTGATCTGCGGCGACGTGGGCTTCGGCAAGACCGAGGTGGCGTTGCGCGCGGCCTTCGTGGTGGCCATGAGCGGCCAGCAGGTCGCGGTCGTGGCCCCGACCACGCTGCTCGCCCGCCAGCACTTCAAGACCTTCTCCGAGCGCTTCGAGGGCTGGCCGGTGCGCGTGAGCCGCCTGTCGCGGCTGGTGACCGCCAAGGAGGCTGCCGAAACCCGCGAAGGCCTGGCCAACGGCGAGATCGAGATCGTCATCGGCACCCACGCCGTGCTCTCCAAGCAGGTCAGCTTCAAGAACCTGGGCCTGGTGATCGTCGACGAGGAGCAGCACTTCGGGGTGAAGCACAAGGAGAAGCTCAAGGAGCTTCGCGCCGACGTGCACATGCTGACGCTGACGGCCACGCCGATCCCGCGGACGCTGCAGATGTCGCTGAGCGGCATCCGCGAGATGTCGATCATCGCCACGCCGCCGGTCGACCGGTTGGCGGTGCGCACCTACATCACGCCCTGGGATCCGGTCGTCATCCGCGAGAGCCTGCTGCGCGAGAAGTACCGCGGCGGCCAGGCCTATTTCGTCGCGCCGCGGATCTCGGACCTCCCGCAGCTCGAGCGGTTCCTCCGCGAACAGGTGCCGGAGATCAAGTTCGTGGTCGGCCACGGCCAGATGGCCCCGACCCAGCTCGAGGAGGTGATGACCGCCTTCTACGACGGCCAGTACGACGTGCTGCTGTCGACCACCATCGTGGAAAGCGGGCTGGATATCCCCACCGCCAACACCATGATCATCCATCGCGCCGACATGTTCGGCCTCTCGCAGATGTACCAACTGCGCGGGCGGGTGGGGCGGTCCAAGGCGCGGGCCTACGCCTATCTGACCACGCCCGCCGAGAAGCAGATCACACTCTCGGCCGAGAAGCGCCTGAAGGTGCTGCAGTCGCTGGACAGCCTGGGCGCCGGCTTCCAACTTGCCAGCCACGACCTCGACATTCGCGGCGGCGGCAACCTGCTGGGCGACGAACAGTCGGGACACATCAAGGAGATCGGCGTCGAGCTGTACCAGCAGATGCTGGAGGACGCCGTGGGCGAGCTGCGCGCCCGGGCCGGCGCCGAGGAGGTGGCCGACCGGGGTTGGTCGCCGCAGATCAACACCGGCGCCGCCGTGCTGATCCCCGAGGACTACGTTCCCGACCTCAACGTGCGGCTGTCGCTGTATCGCCGCCTGTCCGAGGCCGAGAAGGCGCAGGATCGCGAGGCCCTGGCCGCGGAGCTCATCGACCGCTTCGGGCCGCTGCCCGCGGAAGCCGGCCAGCTGCTCAAGGTCGTGGCGATCAAGGGCCTTTGCCGCGAGGCCAACGTTTCGAAGATCGACGTCGGTCCGAAGGGCGCGGTCGTGACCTTCCGCAACGACGACTTCAGGAACCCGATGGGCCTTGTCCAGTTTGTGGCCAAGAACCAGGTCGCCTGGCGCGTGCGCCCCGACAACAAGGTCGTGGTCAAGGGCGAGTGGGAAACCCCGAAGCAGCGTCTCGACGCCGCCGAGAAAGTGCTGGCCGAGCTGGCGAAACTCGCCGCGCAGGCCTAGCGATTTGAAAATGGGGTCGGGCGCATCCGCCGCGCGATCCGAGGAGAGACCCGATGCGCTACGCCGCCCTGGCCCTGGCCGCCGCCGTCCTGGCCGGCGCCACGTCGCCCGCCGCCGCCCAATCCGCCGGCGACGTCGCCGACACCCGCTGCATCATGGTGCTGCAGGCGGTTTCCCGAGACCCGGCCCAGAGGGAAAGTGCCGCCCGGGGCGTCTTCTACTACATGGGCCGGGTGGCTTCGCGCGGGCCGCTGCCCAGGATCGAGGCCATCATGGCCGCCCAGGGCAAGACAATGAACACGCCCCAGGCGGTGCAGGCCGAGTTGACGCGCTGCGGCGCGGAGCTGAGTCAACGCGGCGCGGAGATCCAGGCCGTGAACCAGAACCTGGTCAAGCGGTTCGGCCCGCCGCCCGCGGCCGCGCCCGCCAAGAAGTAGCCGGCTAGGAGATCGCGGCGCGCGCCTCGGCGACCATGCGGCGCGCCCGGATCCACCATTCCAGCCGTTGGGCCGACACCACGCCCACCGCCAGCAGCAGGAAGCTGTCCGTCGCCTCGGCGGCCGACAGGTGCAGCATCGACGACTCGCCGGACACCGCGCCGCGCAGCAGGTAGCGTAGGCCGAAGATGCCCAGGATCAGCAGCATGCCGAAGGGCGAGACTCTGCTGGTCACAACATGGGTCTCGGGATCGACGGTGAAGGTGCTGGCCCGGCCGCGCCACCAGCCGAGCAGGGCGCCCAGGCCGACGGCCACGATGTCGAGCGCCAGGCCGATCGGGCCGGGCGGCGGGTTCTGGCTGAACGCCAGGATCGCCATGACCATGATGATGGCCGGGGAGATCCACAGCCGTTCCATGCGCAGCTTCCGCGCCCGCGCGTTGCGCAGGATCACGACGCCGAGGACGATGAGCGGAATGAGGTAGGTCCAGTAGCCGGCGCCTGGAGGCATCGCGCCCAGGGTTACTTGGGGCATCAACTCGCCTTGCGTGTGTGGGCCATCGCGGCCGCCTGCTCCAAGGCGTAACCCACACTTTCAGGCGACGCCACCTCGGCGACGCCCAGATCGAACTCGACGACGAAGGGCGTGGCGCCCTGGCCGGCCTCGAAGGCCGTACAGCCGATCACGGCGGCGATCCGCTCACCGGCCGAGCGCGCGGCGTGCAGCGGCGTCGCGGGAAGGGCCAGGGCGAAGACCTCCGGCGCAAGGCGTGCGGCGGTGTCCTCGACACGGACGAGGCGGCCGATCATCGAGCCGATCTGCGGCACGGCCCGAGCCACCCAGCCGCCGGCGCGCGGCGCGGCCAGATCGGCCTTCTCCGCGACCTTCAGCATGCATACGCTCAGCGGCCGGTTGCGCTCGCGGGCGCTGCGGGCCAGGCGCATCAGGTGGCCGGCGAACAGGTCGCGCGTGAAGAGGCCCGTGGCGGCGTCCATCAGGCCCGAGCTGCGCGCCTGCTCCAGCGCGGCGCGGACCGACTTCTGGCGGCGGAAGGCGCGCGCCAATTCGACCACGCGCAGGGCGGTTTCGCTCTCGGGAGTCTCTGGCGACGCCACGTCCGAGATCCCGCGATGATAGGCCTCGGCCGCCGTCACGGCCGACTCGCCTCGCATGTAGAGCAGGGCGGGCGTGTGATAGAGTCGTGTGTTGCGGCGCAGGCCTGCCGCGATCGACAGCGCCTCGTGCGGGTTGTCGCCGGCCCACAGCACGACGGCGTCGAACGGCCGCTCGTGCAGATAGTCGAAGGCCGTGAAGGCGGTGAACGCGCCCACCACCTCAGCGCCATTGCGCGACAGGGCGTTGGACAGGGCCAGGAACTGCGGGGCGGGTTCGCCGATCGCCAGCACGCGGAACGGCGACGGGTCGGCTTCCGGCGCATCGAGGACGTGGCCGCGCTCGGAGAAGGTCTCGACGCGAACCTCGAACTCCTCCTCCGCCACCGCCGTGCGGACCAGCGATTCGAGCCGCATGGCCGCCTGGGCCGGATGCAGCGGCGCGGCCAGGGTCAGGTCGTAGCCGTGGTCCTTCTGGAAGGGGTCCAGCGCGCCCATGGCCATGATGGGCAGATGACGGGGCGCGCAGGCGGCGCGCAGGCGGCCGGCGAGACCCACGGCGCTCTCGTCCATCTCGGCAAGGTCGACGATAGCGGCTTGAATTTGCAGGTCGGAGAGGGCCGCCGAGGCCGCGGCCTCGCTGCGCGCGGTGACCGTGCGCCAGCCAAGACGGTCCAGCCCCTCGGCCAAGGGGCCGGCCGCGGAATCGTCGCGAGCGACGATCAGCACTCGCGCTTGGACGCCTGCCGCCATATCCCCATCCAATACCGCCCTGATCTGTCCTAAGCACGGAATCGCACAGGGCCGGAAGAGTATGTCCCATACCTGCGGGCAGGTTGCGGAAGAGTTTCATTGTCGCAGGAGGATGCGTCTTGGCTGTGGATCTGACGGGGATGGTTGCGGTGATCACCGGCGCCAGCGGCGGGCTGGGCGCCCATTTCGCCCGCCTTCTGGCCCGCCATGGGGCGGCCGTGGCGGTCACGGCGCGCCGCGTCGACAAGATCCAGGCCCTGGCCGACGAGATCGCCGCCGGCGGCGGGCGGGCCATGGCCCTGGCGCTGGACGTGGCCGACGCTGCGGCGATCGGTCCCGCGCTGGACGTCGTCCAGGCCGAACTCGGTCCGATCGGCGTCCTGGTCAACAACGCCGGCATCGGCGGGGAGGGGCTGGCGCTGGACATCTCGATCGAGGATTTCGACGCCACGTTCGATGTGAACGTCCGCGGAACCTTCTTCGCCGCCCGCGAGGCGGCCAGGCGGATGATCGCGGCCGGGGTGGAGGGCCGGATCGTCAACATCGCCTCGATCGCCAGCCACACGGTGCTGCCGGGTCTGTCGGCCTACTGCGGGTCGAAGGCGGCGGTGGCGATGCTGACCCGTAGTCTGGCGCGGGAATGGGCGCGGCGCGGGATCGCCGTGAACGCCCTGGCGCCTGGCTACATCGAGACCGCCATCAACGACGCGTGGTGGCCGACCGAGGGCGGGCAGAAGCAGTTGAAGGGCTTCCCGCGGCGCCGGCTGATGGACGCCTCGGACCTGGACGAGGCCTTCCTGCTGCTGGCCGGCCCCGCCGCGAAGGCCATGACCGGCAGCCTGATCACCGTGGACGATGGCCAGTCCCTGCCCGGCGGCGGCTGACGGCTTGGCTGACCGAAGGGCAAGGCGCCTAGCGTCGCGCGCAGAAAGCTAGGGAGAACAGCATGCGCCAAGGTCCGCTCACCGGCCTGAAGATCGTTGAGTTCGCGGGCATCGGCCCGGGCCCGTTCTGCGGAATGCTGCTGTCCGACCTGGGCGCCGACGTGGTCCGGATCGACCGCAAGGGGCAGGGCCGCGGCGCGCCGTCCGACATCACTTCGCGCGGCCGCCGCTCGGTGGCCTTGGACCTGAAGAAGCCGGAGGCGGTCGAGGCCTGCCTGAAGCTGATGGACGGGGCCGACGCGGTGATCGAGGGCTTCCGGCCCGGCGTGATGGAGCGCCTAGGCCTGGGCCCCGAGGTCGCCCTGAAGCGCAATCCCAAGCTGGTGTTCGGCCGCATGACGGGCTGGGGCCAGACCGGCCCCTACGCCATGGCCGCCGGCCACGACATGAACTACATCGCCATCACCGGTGCGCTGCACGCCATCGGCACCGAAGAGAAGCCCGTGCCGCCGCTGAACCTGGTGGGCGACTTCGGGGGCGGGGCCCTCTACCTCGCCTTCGGCCTGCTGGCCGGCGTGATCCATGCGCGCGAGACCGGTAGGGGCCAGGTGATCGACTGCGCCATGAGCGACGGCGCGGCCTCGCTGATGGCCATGTTCTACGGCTTCAAGGCCGCGGGCATATGGAAGGAGGAACGCCGGTCGAACATGCTCGACGGCGGCGCCCACTTCTACGACACCTACCAGTGCAGCGACGGAAAATGGGTGTCGATCGGGTCGATCGAGCCGCAGTTCTACGCCCTGCTGCTGGAGAAGACCGGCATCGACGACCCCGATTTCCAGAAACAGCACGACCGGTCGGCCTGGCCCGAGCTGCGTCGGAAGTTGGCCCACGTCATCGCCCAGAAGACCCAGGCCGAGTGGACCGGGATCATGGGCGGCACCGACGTCTGTTTCGCGCCGGTGCTGGACCTGGACGAGGCGCCGAAGCACCCGCACAACGCCGCGCGCCAGACCTTCGTCGAGATCGGCGGCGTCGTGCAGCCCGCGCCCGCGCCACGCTTCTCGGCCACGCCCGGCGCAGTCCAGGGGCCACCGCCGGCCATCGGCGCGCACGATCGCGAGGCGCTAAGCGACTGGGGGTTTTCGGACAGCGAAATCGGCGCGCTTCAGGGCGCTGGAGCGATGGCCTAAGCTCAACTGCAACAACGACTTGATCGAACGTGTTACCTGAAGGTCCCGTTCAGGCGCGGTTCAGCCGCCGAACCGCAAATTGAGGCTCGGATCGGTTGTCGCGCTCTCCCGTCCCTCGAAGCGGCGGCCGGCCCGGATGGAACGACACGCCCATCGGCGGCGCGCCACCTACTAACCCGGGTGGCGCGCCGTTATCATTTGGGCCAAGGCTTACCGGACCTTGAGTCGAGCCCTACTTCCGCGCGCATGACCGTATCCCAGCTGATCCGCCGCCTCCGCGCGCGGGACTTCGATCCCATCCACGGTGTGCGGCTCGGTCTCACCGTGCTGGGCAAGGCGCTGTCGCGGCTCTGGGGCCGCGACGTGATGCTCTACAACGGCGGGGTCTCGTTCTTCCTCATGCTGGCGATCTTCCCGGCGCTCGCCATCGTCATGGGCCTCTACAGCCTGCTGTCCGACCCCGCCCAGGTGGCCGCCCAGGGAGAGGCCATGGCCAGGGTGATGCCGGACGCCGCGCGGCTCATCTTCCAGAGCGAGCTGCTCCGCCTGTCGCGCGCCCCGCCCGAGACGGTGTCGGTGCAGAGCGGCGTCGCGCTGGTGATCGGCGGCTACGCGTCGCACCGCGGTTTCAAGGCGCTGCTGGCTGGGCTGTCGTTCATCCACGATGAGGACAAGCCCCGGGGCTTCCTCAGCTTCAATCTGATCGCGCTCGCGGTCCTGATCGCGGCGCTCGCGGCGTTGGCCATCCTGTCGATGGTGTTCTTCGGCTTCCGGATCCTGGGCGAGACCTTCGGTCTGCGTCCCCTGCGCGGCGCGCTGTGGCTGTACAGCGAGTGGACCTGGGCCAGCGTCGGCATGACGCTGGGCATGGCGCTGATCTACCGCTGGGCGATGTCGCGCGAGCCGGTGGATTGGCGGGCCTCGCTGCTCGGCGGCGCAACGGCCGCGGCGCTTTGCATTTTCGCCTCCTGGGCCCTGGGCTACTACGTCGAGGACATCGCGTCCCTGGGCGTCACCTACGGCTCGGTCGCCACGGTGGTGATCTTCCTGATCTGGCTGTCGTGGAACGTGAATGCGGTGTTCTTCGGCGGCGCCCTGGCCACGGAGGTGGAAATCGCCGTCCATCGCCGCCGCGTGCCCCTGGCCTCCGACCTGGGCGGCCTGCAGGGCTAGGTCTTCGCCACCAGGAAGCTCAAGGTTCCTTGAAGCTCCGCCTGTTCCAGCACCTGCGCTCCGATCTGGGCGGCGAAGTGCGGCACGTCGATACGGGCGAGGGGGTCGTCGGCCAGCAGGCGCACCTTCGTCCCGGCCGGCGCGGTCTCAAGCGCACGCCGCAGCCGCAACGTCGGCACCGGACAGCGGTGCCCGCGTGCGTCGACCAGGATCTCGTCGGAAGCCATGCGCGCGCATACACCAGCCCCGGGCCTGGACCCAAGCTCGACCGCCCCAGCGACGCGCCCCAGATACGAGAACGGGCGGCCCCATACCTGTGGAGCCGCCCGCTGGAGGTGTGTCGGAAGCCCGGCCTAGCGCGAGAGGTGCAGGGCCGCGATCTGGCCGGCGATGCTCTCGAACACCGCCGTCAGGGTCGTGGAGTTCTTGACGTTGTAGAAGTTGTCGCGAGACGTGGCGCACGCCTCCAGCAGCTCGCTGGAACCCGCCTCGACGCGGATCGTGTAGATCTCGATATTCTTGGCCTTCATGTTCGTGCACAGCAGGCTCAGGCGGTAATCGAGGGCTTCGGTCCGCTCCTCCGTTGACGCGCCATTCGTCAGGGCCGCGCCGTTGGAACGGATCAACCGCTTCTGCCAGATGTAGCCGGTCCCGGCGTAGGTGCCGTCGTTCGGCGTGTCGCGCTGGGCGATGGTGTTCTCGCCGTCGGTCATCAGGATGACGATCTTCTGATGCTTGGGCGTGTTGTAGGCGACGCCGTCCGCGAACGGGCCGGTGGGTGACAGGGTGTTCCAGCCCCAGGCCATGCCGATCGGGATGTTGGTGTTGCCGTCCGCGTTCAGCGCCTCAATGTCGTTGCGGATGGCCTGGTAGCTGGTGGACAGCCGCCGCATCCTGGAAAGACCGCAGCCGCGGTTCGGGCCGAAGCTGGTATTGAGCGACCCGTTTTTCGCACCGCCGTACTTCGTGATCGAACCTTGCCGCACGCGCCAGTCGTTGCTGTTCGTGCCGTCCTTGACGTAGTCGTTCTGGTAGTCGCTGCCGTACCCGGACGTCTTGCCGTCGGGCTCGTCGACCGCGAAGTAGGGCGTATAGAGCGTCGCCGGCGTGCCGGTGGAGGGCGCCGTATCCTGCACGTCATAGGGCGCTTTGCGCATCTCGACGCAGCCGCGCCAGCTCGTGCCCAGGGTCGAGAACAGGGTGAAGCGGTTGCCGTGCTGGGTGCCGGACGAGGTCGTGAAGATCTCGTCGTTGATCGGGGAGACGCCGCTCTGGTCCATCCAGGTGGCGGTGCGATAGGCGGTCTCGTCGACCCGCACCGTGTTGGAGAAGGGCACCAGCGAGATCTTCACCGCATCGGGCTCGACGCTCTTCTTCGAGGCGTCTTCCATCTTGGTGACGAACTCCTTCGCCGCCTTCTTCATGTCGGCGAGCTTGGTGCCTTCGGTCATCGAACCGGTGGTGTCCAGGACCAGGGCGATCTCGACCTTCACGCTCGCGCGCACGACTTCGGTCGAGGCCTCGATGGCCATGGTCCCGTTGCTCAGCATGCCGGCGATATAGGGCCGGAGATTGAGCCGCGCCGAGGCGACGACGTTGCCGTTCTCGCCGAACGTGAAGGACGTGCTGTCGAGCTCCTTGTCCTCGTCCAGCCCCAGGTTCTGGCCGAGGAAGCGGTCGCCGGCGACCTTCAGCTCCGCGTCGGTCGTCGCGGTCGTCCGCGCCGCCGCCAGGGCCGCCGCGTCCAGGGCGTCCTGCAACTCCATCTTCGCGGTCGTCGCGCGCGCCAGATCCATCGCGCCCAGGCCGGCCACGCACAGGGGGCCCATGGCGAGGGCCGCCACGATCGCGACGTTCCCGCGGTTGTCGAAGCGTTGGACCAGCCGCCCGATGCCGGTGAAGCCTGACCTGCGCATGATCTATCCTGCGAACTGTTGTTATTAATGACTGTGAATATCGCAGGACGGATAATCTCTCCTTATCCAGGATCGTTAAGTTCTATTCACCCTGTTTTGCAACCGGATGTTGGTCTAACCCCGCGAGGCTGGGGGCATGTTCAAGATCAAGGCGCATATTGGCTCCGTGAGGGCCTTCCGCCGGGATGAGCGCGGCGCCTCGGCGATGGAGTTCGCGCTCATCGCGCCCATGCTGTTCTTCGTTCTGCTCTCGATCATCGAGGTCGGGGTGCTGGGCATGATCAGCACGGGCCTGGACAACGCTGTCATCGATTCATCCCGTCGCATCCGCACCGGTCGCGACGACGCCGCGAACTCGGCCTCCGCATTCGAGGATCAGATCTGCAGCCGTCTGGGCGGCGCGCTCACCTCCTGCCGCGACCGCCTGGTCGTCAGCGTCCAGCGCTACGCGAGCTTCGCCACCGCCGGCGCTGCGGCCACCTCGCAGCCGCTGGGCCAGTTCGACAAGGGCGGCCCCAGCGACATCATCCTGGTCAAGGCCAACTACAAATGGCCCCTCATGAGCCCCTTCGTGGCCACGGCCTTCAAGCGCAGCGGTCCGCTCGAGGTCACACTCGCATCGAGGGTCGCCTTCAAGAACGAGCCCTTCGAATGATCACTCTCCTGCGCCGCCTCGGGGCGGACCGGTCGGGCGCTTCGGCCATCGAGTTCGCCCTGATCTTCCCCATTCTGTTCATGATCCACATCGGCGCAGCCGAGGCGCTGCAGGCCTTTGTGGCCCAGCGCAAGGTCTCGCACATCGCCGCCACCATGGCCGATATCACCGCGCGCAACCGCGTTGTGACCACCGCCGACATGAACGACATCTTGGGCGCCAGTGTCGCGATGATGTACCCCTTCCCGACGACGAGGCTTCAGCAGCGCGTCTCCAGCATGAGCGCCGACAACAACGGCTCGGTCAAAACCGACTGGTCGTCGTCGAAGGACTACAAGGATCTCAATTCCCCCGCGATGCCCAGCGGCTACTTGCGGCCGAACGAGAGCGTCATCCTCACCGAGGTGATCTACAACTACGAGCCCACGTTCGGAATATTCCTGTCGGACGACATCCGCATGAGCCGCCACGCCTACGTGCGGCCGCGCCTGTCGGCGAAGGTGGAGAAGACCGACTAGAGCCTGTAGAGCCTGAACCGCGCGCCTGCTAGAAGCCGGCCGCTGGACAGGTGGCCGAGTGGTTTAAGGCAGCGGTCTTGAAAACCGCCGTGGGTGAGAGCCCACCGTGGGTTCGAATCCCACCCTGTCCGCCACGCATCGGAAAAAGGTGGGGAAGAACACCTACTTGCTCCTCGCAATGTCTAACCGTCCGTCAGGGTTAGACACATCCTGTTCGCTTTCCATCCTCGCGATCCGGCCCATCGCAGCAGTTGCCAACGCCTTCTGATTTGCGGCGAGCGTGCGACGCGTTGCGGCGCCGGCTTCAAATCCTTTGGCGCGCACTCAAGGCCGGCGCTCGGCAAGCCAGAACCCTGACGCCCAGCGACCCCCGTTCGCTCAGCCTCCTTGACTCTACCATGGGTGGAGCCGAAGCTTGCGGCGCCGCTCAAGGGCCACCGTCGATGCAGCCGCCCGCCACGATGTCGCCTAGCGAGGCCCTTCAGCACGCCGAGGTCGGCTCGTTCCGCTTCGACGACGAGTTCACGCTCACCTTTGTCATCATCGGCTTCGCGCTGGTAGCCTTGGGCTCCCTGCTGTTCATGACCCGCAAGACACCCGCCACCGAAGACGTGCTGCGGGTCTATGTGGTGGTGATCATCATCTTCGGCACTCTGCTGGTGGTTTCCTCGTCGTACACCACCGAGCAGATCGGACCGGTGCTGGGACTCTTCGGCACGATCGCCGGCTACATCCTCGGCCGGAGCGACCGGGGCGCCGGCGACAAGGAGGACAAGCCATGACCTACCATCCCGCCCTGGCTCTGGCCCTGGCGCTTGTGGTCTCGGTCGCAGCGCCGGGGTTCGCGTTCGCGCAGGACGCGGCCCCGTCCGCGACGCGCCGACGGCCGCCCCCGCCTTCACCGGAAGCCGCGGAGGTCGCATCCGCGCCCCAGAAGATGGAAGTCCCCGGCGAAGCGGCTTCGATCGACCGGGGACCGGCCGCCATAGGGGCCACCCGACTGGCGCTGAAGAACACCACCCGCGACAGCCTCGACTGCACGCTCGCCGTCAGCGGCCGGCCGAGCCGGCGGCTCACCTTCGCGCCCGGCGAGGAGTTCGCCGACGAGTTCCGCAGCTATCCGGACCTGGCTCTAACCTGCCCCGCGATCCGGCGCTCCGCCTACGCCCCGCTGCTGCTGGGCAAGCGCTATGTGTTCGTGCGCGTCGCGGGTACACCCCAGCTGGTGGAAGTCGCCCCTCCGCCCCCGAGGCCGTAGTGCGCGCCGCCCTACTGGCCCTGGCGCTCCTACTCGTCTCGCCCGGGACGGCGGGGTCGCAAGCCCTGCCTGGCGCCAAACTCTACCTGAAGAACAACACCCGCCAGACGCTCCGCTGCAATCTGACCGCCGACGCCGCCCCGCCGCGTGCATTGAAGTTGAAGCCCGGCCGGGAGTTCAGTGACACCTACGCCCGCACCGTCCGGCTGGCGGTGACTTGCCCTGCCGTACGCCCTGCCGCCTTCGGTCCGCTCAAGCTCGGCACGCACTACAGCTTCCTGCGAATCGAGGGGCGAACCGACCTGATCGAGGTTTCGCCGGACCGGCCCTGAACGGAGGCGTGACGCAAAAGGCCGAGGCGGCCTTCCTCGATCGGGGTCACTTGAAGGCGCACTGATCGAGATGCTTGCGTCGTTCGTCCCGCTCAGACCGAACCTGCGCGCGGGAAACATCGGGGGCCATGCACCAGTTGACGTGCTCCGCCATGGACGTGGACCAGCGAGGACCGTCGGTGCGGCATCGCGCCATCGAGGACGCTGCGCGCGCTTCGGCGACGGCGACCTCCCCGTAAGCGATGCAGGCCGCTGCCCGTCCCGTCGTATCGTCGAACTTGGCGTCGTTTCCCGGCGCGCCGAGCGGGTAGCGCTCGCATCCGGCGATCAGTCCCTGGAGCCGCCCTGTGCCCTGCGCGTCCAGCCGCTCCGGGAACTTCTGGATCAGGGCGTAATAATACTTCGAGGCTCGAACGCAGTTGGAACCATAGGCTTGGTCGCCCCGGCTGAGCAGCTGGTCGGCGCTCAGCCCCTGGGCGTGCGCCCAAGCCGGCGCCACGAGCCCCCCGACCAGCCAGAGCCTCGCGGCCAGGCGGAGCCTACTCTTGCGGGGTCGGTCCATCCTCGGTCTCCCTCTCGGGTTTCAGCTTCACGCCGGATGGCGTGGCCTCATCGGCAGTCAGCACGCCCCAGCCGAGGTAGGTGGGACCGTCCTTCGTGCTGAGGCTGTGCAGGGTCACGATGCTGGCGACCATGAGCACCACGCCCAGGAAGGACATCACCAGGCCCGGCGAGGTGCTGCTCAGAGCGGCCTTCATCCCAGCCCCCTCGCCGGAGACGGTTGTGGAAGGCTCGGTCATCTTGCCGAGGATGAAGGCGGAGCCCACGAAAGCCAGGATCATCCCGGTAACGAAGCCCAGGTAGCGCGACCAGACGCTGAACATGACGATGGCGTTGGACTGATGATAGCGCCGGCTCACGATGTTTTCCTCAAGAAGGAGGAGCGCCCTGCGCTGCTGAAGTTCGAGGCAGTCCGCCGACGGCATCGCAGGCTTGCCCGGCGCGGCGCAGGAGGCGCTGTCGAGCAGCAGGCCCGGCGGGATGGTCGGCGGGTGGGCGATGTGCCAGTTCAGCCAGATCAGTTGAGCGAAACTCCCCACGAAGAAAAAGACCGCCAGCACGACGATCACGCGGGTCATGAAGGGGCGGGCCTTGGTCTGCCACTCGGCCGTCCAGGCATCGCGCCCGATCTTGGCGGCCGCTAACTCCTGCTCGTCGCTCACGGAAGCTCCGGGTGACTGCGGCTGTGGCAGAACGACGTTCAGCGTCTCATCCCAGCAACATGTGGTCAAGGCGCTGGCTGGATTCCGCGCCCCCGGCTAAGTTGTGTAGCTCATGGCGGAATAGAAATTTCGCGCATAGCCGGCGACAAGCGGCGCGCGGTCTAGGCCGTTTATGATCCGGCGCGCATTCACCCAGTCTTCGGTGGCGCCGAGGAAGTAGTTCTCCAACCGCTTGCCGGTGAACACGCCGTCGACCATCCCGTGGAACATCACCTTGCAGGCGATCGTCGGATCCATAGCCCTTTCCGGGTGCGCCACGAGGTCCTCGCCCACGATCGGCGACATGGCGGCGTAGTTGGACTTCCAGGTCAGCTGCACGTAGCCGCGACCGCAGTAGCGGGGACCATCCCCGATCTCGGTGTTGCCCATCTTGCGCGCGCGCGCCGGATTGGCGCCGCTCACGTCGTACATCTTGGTGAAGTACGCCTTGCCGCCGTACTCCTGGATCGGCTGCATGGTGGTGGCGGTCTCATGGAAAGCCGTCCCGAGCATGTAGGCCAGCCAACGATCGTCCCGTTGTTCCGACGAAGACTCCCAGACATCGAGGATGGCCGAAAGCCCTTCGACTTGTTTGGCCGCGAGCCTTCCGGAAAAAGGCGCCGAGCGGACGCTGTCGAAGAAGAACCTGCGGTTGATCGGCATCGCGTACGCCTGTTCGAGACCCCTGGTCGATGAACGCTAGGCTCTGAATCGCCGCAGCACAACGCCGACGAGCGCCGATGCAACCTAGACAGGGTCCCGGAGGGGGCGCATCGTTCCGGACGCCCACGCAGAAAGCGTCTTGGAGCGCCAAAGGCAGCGCCCAGAAGACTTGGTTCAGGGGGAGGGACGATGAAGCATATCGCCATCTTCTGCGACGGCACCTGGCAGAATTTCGGCCAACCCAATCCGACCAATGTCGCGAGGCTCGCGCGGGCCACCTTGCGCCGGACCACGACCGGCGCCGAACAGGTGATCCGCTACGATGATGGCGTCGGCGTCGGCACCGGCACGCTGGACACCTTGAACGGGTTGATCGGCGGCGCCTTCGGCAAGGGCCTCGATTACAAGCTGGCCCGCAGCTACGAATTCCTGTGCCTGAACTACGAGGTGGGCGACCGGATCTTCCTCTTCGGTTTCAGCCGCGGCGCCTACACGGTGCGTAGCCTGGCGGGGCTCCTGCGCCAGTTCTGGATCCTGCGGGCGGACGCGAGCGGCCATATCCCCGAGGCCATAGACCTCTATCGCGCCCGGCCGCCGAAGGGCGCCGCCAAGGCCGCGGTCGACGCCTGGCTGGCCGAGGTCGCCCACTTTCACAAACTCTGGGCCCATCCCGTCTCGGAAGCCTTCGTCGGCCAGAAGGCCTTCGACCCCAAGGATCCAGACAGTTTGGTCCCGGCCGACCCCGAGAAATGCGCCTGGATCCAGTACCTGGGCGTGTGGGACACCGTGGGCTCCCTGGGCATTCCGCCAAAGCTGCCGTTCGCCGACCTGGTGGACGAGCAGTACGCCTTTCACGACCTTGAACTCTCGCGCTTCGTCCGCTCGGCCCGCCATGCGGTGGCCCTGGATGAACGCCGCGAGACCTTTGCGCCGACGCTGTGGACGAACGTCGATGACCTGAACGTCAACGCGCGCGCCGCCGGCGTGGCCTATGGCCTGCGGCCCTATCAGCAGCAGTGGTTCCCCGGCGTGCATGGCTCGATCGGGGGCGGCGGCGCCAGTCCGGTCAGCCTGGCCCCGCTGCTGTGGATCGCCGAAGGCGCCGCGCGCGCCGGCCTGGCGCTGGACGCCGAACAGGTCCAGTGGCTGGCGTCGAAGACCGATCCCACCGCCGACTTCGATCCCGAGAAGATGGATCTGGGCGCGCTCGCCCTGCGGCTCATCGGGGCGAAATGGCGAGACGGCCCGAACGATCTCGACCAGATCTCGCTATCCGCCAAGGCTCGCATGAAGGGCCTGAAGACCTATGATCCGCACTCGCTGGAAGACGCCACCGTCGCCGCCGTCCGGGCCGGCGGACTGACCAATCCTCTGCTGTGGTTCGAACCGTGATGGAGCATTTCTTTCAGCAGCTCTCCGACGCTTTCCGCGCGGTCGTGCCGCTCTTCCTGGCCCTCGCGCTGCCGATCACCCTGTTCGTCTGCCGCTCGGTCGTCCGCGGCCAGCGCAGCGCCACCTATGACGACGTGATACGCGCCATCTATCCCGACGGCGCCGGTTCTGCCGGACCGACAGCCCAGCGGGGGATGGCGGCTCCTTCGCAAACCCGGCGCCCGCGCCGCTGGCGCCGAGCGCGGCGGCCCGCTCCGCCGGCCTCGGCGGCGAAAGGAAGCCGGGCATCCAGTGCGGTTCGCCGGCAGCCTCTCGCCCGTCCAACCCTCGAGCCCGCCAGCGGAAGTCCCGGCCCCTGTAGAACCGCTGCAATCACGCGTTGTGAGTCACTCCATCTTTGGTAAGGTTCAGCTCGGCGCGCGCGCCGCCTCATGCCGGGAGACGGCCCATGGCTTACACGGTCGCACAGCTTCTCAAGACGTCGCAGGCGGATCTCGACACCCTGTTCAAGGGCCTCGAGGCGGGCCCCATCCCCGAAGGCCAGGCGGACGGCACCGCGATCATCGCGCCGGGCACGGACTTCAGCGACGAGATCGCCAAGATGGTCAACATCTTCGCCTGGCAAGGCAAGGTGTTCGATAGCCAGGCCGGTGTGCTGCGCAACCGCATCCTGCCGTTCGGCGTCAACGCCATCGTGGCCCGGGTCTACAAGGACAAGAGCTGGCTCGACGACCGGGAGTGCATCGTCCTCGACTACTCGGAAACCTCGCTTGTGGCTCAGTGGATCCGCGACGAGATCCGGATGATCCAGCCCGGCCTCTACCTCGGCAAGGTCTACTGGAATAAGGCGCGCCTGATCGATTTCGCGCTGGAGTTCTAGCGGGAGGGGCCCGAAGGCCATGACCCCTCAGTCGGAGTTCCTGGTGCTCGCTCCGGTGGGCCGACAGTCCGTACCGCCCCTGCGGGTGTTGCTGGCCGGCATGAACAGCTTGCCTGGCCTTGCCGATCCGCAGAACGCCTTGGCGCCATTCGGCGATTTTCCGGCCATCCATGTGGCGCGGTTCGTGGTGCTCGAGGACGAGACGCGTGAGGATCTCGCCGCGTTCGGCGCACCCGTCACGGACCTGCCGACCTACCTGGCGTTCATGGTCGATTGCGACGGCGAGGCGACCGATCTCCTCGATGAGCTCGCCACGCGGGCCGGGGCGGGTCTGCGGCGGATCTTCAGCCATTGCGACGGGTTCGGCCCGGCGACGGACCTGAGGGCCTGGATGGACGCGCATCTGGTCAAGCCCCAAGCGGTCTACCGCAACTGGCCAGGACGGACGGTGGGGCAGGTACGCGAGGAGGCCGCGCTGCGGGATGCGCTGTCCGGCGAGCTGCGCCGCGCCATGGCGGAAGGGGAGGTGACCGCGCAGGCCCTTCACGCGCGCCTGCGCACATACGCCCGCGACCATGGCCCGGCCCTTACCCCGGAAGCGCCGACCCCGGCCGCCTGGAAACGCCGCCATCTCTGGTCGTTGGTCTCGGGCGTCGTGATCCTGGCCATCGCCGCGCCCCTCCTGCTGATCGCCGCGCCGGTGCTGCTGGGGGTCCTGCGCTGGCGCGAGACGAACGACCCGGAGATCACCACGCCATCGGACCGGCGGCGCCAGCAGCGGATCGCGGCGCTGGAGGACCACGATGTCTCCAACCCCTTCACCGCCATTGGGACCATCAAGCCGGGCGGCTTCCGCGCCGCGGTGGTCGCCGCGGCGCTCTGGCTGATCAATTTCGGATCCGAGCACCTCTACAAGCGCGGCCGCTTAGCCCGGGTAGGGACCATCCACTTTGCCCGCTGGATCGTGATCGACGGCGGCCAGCGGGTGCTATTCGTCAGCAACTATGACGGCTCGCTGGAAGCCTATATGGACGACTTCATCAACAAGGTGGCGTTCGGCCTGAACCTCGCATTCTCCAACGGCGTGGGCTACCCGACCACCAGCTTCCTGCTGTTCCAGGGCGCCAAGCGCGAGGAGCAGTTCAAGGCGTTCCTGCGCCGCCGCCAGCAACTCACCGACGTCTGGTACAAGGCCTATCCCGGCCTGACCGCCTTCGATCTCGCGCGCAACAGCGAGATCCGCCGCGGTCTGGAAGATCCCGAGCTTACCGGCGCGCCGCTCCGCGCCTGGCTCGCGAAGATCTGAGGTCGCCATGCCGCAAGCCGTCGCCGAACTCGACGATATCCAGGGCCTGCTGAAGACGGGCTACGGCCCGCTGACGGAGGCCAGCAACCTTGTGCTATGGGTGCGCGACCCGGGCCTGGCGCGGGCCTGGTTGGCGACATTCCGGCCGACCACCATGGGCGACCTCGCGCGCACCCGTGTGGCGATTGCGCGCCACCTCGCGGTGAGCGCGCCCGGCCTGTCGGCCCTGGGCCTGCCCGATACGGTGCTGGAGCGGTTCTCGCCCGAGTTCGTGGGCGGTATGGCGGCGGACCCGGCCCGCTCGCGCCGGCTGGGCGACGTGGGGGCCAACGCTCCGGCCAGGTGGGCATGGGGACAGGCCGGACTCGAGCCTCACCTGCTCCTGATGCTCTTCGCC
This sequence comes from Phenylobacterium sp., assembly GCF_004297125.1. Classification (GTDB taxonomy): domain Bacteria; phylum Pseudomonadota; class Alphaproteobacteria; order Caulobacterales; family Caulobacteraceae; genus Phenylobacterium. The sequence continues at coordinate 69,717 of NZ_SCVD01000012.1, forward strand.
CTGCCTGGCGGCTTGCCGGCGCTGCTGGCCGAAACCCGGACGCCCGCTTTCGAGGCCGCCTTCGAGGCCCTGGAACTGCCCACCGCGCCGCTGGACGGACGGGAGCCGTTCGGGTTCGTGGACGGGCTGAGCCAGCCCGTCGTCGACTGGGACGCGGAGCGCCGGCCCGACACCTCCGAGGATCTCGACTACGGCAATCTGATCTCGGCCGGCGAATTCCTGCTGGGCTATCCCAACGAGTACGGCCTGGTGACCCGCTCCCCGGCGACGGAAGACGCCGACCTCGGCCGGAACGGAACCTACCTGGTGTTCCGCCAACTCCACCAGGACGTGGAGGGCTTCTGGAACTTCGTGAACGCCAACGGCGGCCTGCCCCTGGCCGAGGCCATGGTCGGTCGCAAACTCGACGGCGAGCCACTGGCCCGCACGGGCGAGCGACCCATCCGCGGTGTGGGGCCAAAACAGTCCGACATCGACTTCAACGGCTATGATTTCGAGAGCGACGTCGACGGCCTGCGCTGCCCGATCACGGGCCATGTGCGGCGGGCCAATCCGCGCACCGGCGATCAGCCCGGCGGCAACCTGGGGATCATCCGCAAGCTTGCCGGCATGCTGGGCCTGGGCATCGAGCGGCGGCCCGACACCATCGCCTCGAGCCGCTATCACCGGCTGCTGCGGCGGGGCCGCAAGTACGGGGCCGGGGCGGACACTGGCCTGCACTTCATCTGCCTGGGCGCCAGCATCGCGCGGCAGTTCGAGTTTGTGCAGGGCGCCTGGCTGGACAGCGCGAAGTTCGGCGGCCTGAGCGGGGAGCAGGATCCGCTGCTGGGCTCGCGCCAGCCGCATCCGGCCGGCCATGCCACCGACGCCTTTCGCTGGCCGCAGCGTGCCGGGCCCTGCCGCACCCTGGAGGGCCTGCCCCAGTTCGTCACCGTGCGGGGCGGCGCTTATTTCTTCCTGCCGGGGGTGAAGGCGCTGCGCTACCTCGCCGCCCTCTAAAAGACCTCATCGCCGGTCGGCTCCATGTGGGGCGCCTGGTTCATCTGCTGCCGGAACTGGCTGAGCTCGTAGTAGAGCCGCCGCCGCGTCCGCCCCTGGCTGCCCAGCGGCCGATGCTCCGGCAGTGCGTGCCAGGGATTGTACTTCAGGTTACGGTTGAACGCCTCTTGGGCCGGCGTGTCGAACACTTGGCGCGGGATCTTCAGGGTGGCGACCGTCACGTAAGGCGACAGCCGTTCCGGCCAGTAGACGCCAGCATGCTCGATCGGCATCCGGTGCGCGTCGGTCTGGACCTGGACGGCGATGTCGAAAGTCACGTCGCGCTCGTCGAGGGTCTTGCGCATGTTGTCGCGCAGGTAGTTGTCCGGCACCCGGCCGAAGGGCAGGCCAGGGATTTTCCGAGGCACCTTGGAGCGGGGGAAGAACGCGTACTTCATCGCCCGCCCTTCGCCGAGCAGGTAGGGGACGTTCGAGTAGTAGGCCTCGCCCAGCGGGTTGCTCATGGTCTTGTTCCACAGGGCCTGCATCAGCATGTCGAGGATGTGCGGGTCCCTCGGGTTCAAGAAGTACCAGAGCGGTTGATGCAGCAGGCTCCAGTGCTGGAGCTTGGCGTTCTCAATGGAATTCGGCGTGACGAAGGTGGGCGTGCAGACGCAGATCAGGTCCTGGGTGTGCTCCTCCTCGTCCATCAGCTTGGGACCCTCGACGCCCATCAGCTTGATGCTCATGGAGCCGAAGCCCACGTCGTCGATGTCCTTGGGGACGTCCGGTCCCGGCCCGGCGTAGCGGACCCAGGCCTTGAAGGTCCGCGGCGTGGCGAAGACGCCGTGGCGGACATGTTCGGGCAGGCCATCCAGCACGGTCACCTCGCCGCGCACCAGGCCGTGGGTCTTGGTGTTGCCGCCGCGCTCGTAGCCGCCCGGCTTGAACCGGCCGCGCATCTGTTCGCGCATCAGGTCGATGATCGCCTGGGTGGCCTCTTCCTCGCCGGGCTGCAGCCGCTCCTCGGCCAGCTTCAGGCCCTCGTTCCTGCGGCCGACGTTGATGAAGAACTGGAAGATGGCGCACAGCGTCGGGCGGAACATTGCGTCCAGCACGTCACGCACGGGTGGTTCCAGCCGACGCTCGATCCGGCTGACCTTGACGAGGACATCATGCAACCGCTGCAGGGGCATGGAGGGCCTCCTTGTGGGGCGCCGGCGCGGCTAGGGCCGCCGCATGGATGACGTCGGCCGCCTTCTCGCCGATCACATACACTGCGCAGGCGATGAAGAAGCCGGGGATGCGGGGGAACACCGAGGCGTCGACCACGCGCAGTCCCGTCGTTCCATGCACCCGGAAGTCGGAGTCCAGCACCCCTCCCTGGTCCCGTGGGCCGATGGCGCAGGTGCACGAGGCGTGATGGCCCCACGCGTGATCGCGCACGTACTGTTCTATCTGCGCCGGCGTGCGGACGTCCGGCCCCGGCTCGGCTTCGGCGGCGATGAGGCCGCGTCGCCGTAGCGGCTCGGCCATCCGGCGGGCGAACTGAACCGCGTGGACCATGGCGCCGAGATCGGCGCGCGCATCACCGGTCCCCTCCTCGAAGTGGTGGAAGTTGATCGCGGGCGGCTCCAATGGGTCCGCAGAGCGTAGCGTCACGCGCCCGCCGCGGTTCTCGGTGCGGGCCTTCAGCACGGTCCAGGTCAGGTAATTGTGGCCCGCGGCGACCTCGGCCGAATAGCCGGGATAGTAGCCCCGGAACGGCGCCAGCAGGCCCATGAAGAAGAGGTCGCGCGGCCCCTTCCCGGCGGCTGGGGAGCGCTTGGCCACCGCGACCGCGGCGCCGTTGGTGATGTACATCCCGGAGCCGGCTGTCCATTGGGCGAAGAGGGCGTCGGTGGCGTCGAAGCGGGCGTGCGCCAGCGCCTGCCAATCGGCCCGCAGCCGGTTCACCACCCCCACCTCGTAGCGGTCCTGCAGGTTGCGGCCGACGCCGGGCAGGGCGACGCGCACTTGGACGCCGTGCCGCGCCAGCTCCTCGGCCGGGCCGATGCCCGACAGCATCAAGATTTGCGGCGTGTTGAACGCGCCTCCGGCCAGGATCACCTCGCGCCGGGCCCGGAGGGTTCCGGTCGCCCCCGTCCCGGGGTGCGGGCGGGGGCTGGCGCGGTAGAGACGTTCCCCGCGGCGGTACTCGACCCCGACAGCCCGCTGGCTCGCGTCGAACAGCACCCGGGTCGCCAGAGCGTGGGTCACGATCTCGAGCCGGCCGCCGGCCGCCGCCGCGCGGTCCCGCGCGTCCAGAACCCGCTCGCGGCTCCCGACACGGCGGTGCGTCCGGGTGCTGAGCGGGGTGTACCAGACGCGGGCGTTGCGACCGGCGATCTGCCGCTTCGAGTTCGGATCGGCGCGCCCGAGGAACAGCCTGACCATGGCCCCTAACGCACGCGGCCCGCGCACCAGGGCGGCCTGGGCGCTGTCGGCGATGAGGCGCAGCATCTGGGGGTCCAGGCAGGCCTGTCGTGGCAGCGCGCGCTCAGTGGTCAGCCAACCGTTCCAGCCGTGGCCGCTGAAATCGAGGCCCAGCCGCGCCAGGAACCGCAGCACCGGCCGGTGCCGGCAGTTCTCCAGCCGGCGGAAATAGGCGCTCATCTTCTTCGGCGCCCAGGACGGGTCGCCGGTGAGGTCTTCGATCTGCTTCCAGTCGGCGTCGTCCGGCCGGATCAGGATCATGGCGTTATGCGCCGTGCAGCCGCCGAGCGTGGCGGCGCGGGGATAGAGCACGCCCTGCGGCTGTCGCTTCCAGTCCGCCGCCTGCTTCGCCGGGTCGGCATAGTGCTCGACGAAAAAGTTCCAGCTGATCGCCGGGCATTCCGAGGCGAACGGATGGAAGGCCGGCACGTCATAGTCGGCGGGCATGCGCTCGCCGCCGTCGTGCGGATCGCCTCCGGCTTCCAGCAGCAGCACCCTGTGGCCGTACTCCGCCAGGCGCGCCGCGACCGTCCCCCCGCCGGCGCCCGAGCCGACCACGATGTAGTCCCATTCCAGTTCCGACGGGTCGTCCATCGGCGAGGGCTCAGAACGTCTTGAGGAAGGCGATCAGCGCTGTCTTGTCCTCGTCGGCCAGGGGAGTTTCGGTTCCCCACGCCTTCTCGTCGGCGCTGAGCGCGTCCTGGCGGTTGAAGGCGGCCGTGCCGAACAGGTGGCCGCGATTGACCACGAAGTCGGGGCACTTGCTGAGCGCCAGGAACGGCTCGCGTACATCGGCGAAGTGGGTGCGCAGCGCGTCGCCCTGGGTCCCCGGCGGCAGGGTGCGCAGGTCGTTCTTCAGCCGGTGCGCCACCGTCAGCAGCCGCCAGGCGTTCGCCAGCCGCTCGAACGGATTGTCGCTCTCGGCCCGCAGCTTGGTGTTCGACAGCAGGTTGACCGGCATGCCCTTCGGGATCGGCCCCAGCACCAGGGCGCCCTTCATCGAGGCCGGCATGACCGGATAGCCTGGGAAGTCGCGCAGCAGCTTCGCCTGGTCGGCCGGGTCGTAGACCATGCCGGGATAGAAGCCCTTGAGGATGCCGCGGATGGGCTTCAGGTCGTCAGGCACGAAGGCCGGTGCGATCACCAGCCAGCTCACGTCCGTGGTCCGGTCGATGACGCCGTGCGCCTTGGCGCCGAGGACGCTGTCGACGGCTCGCCGCTCGGGCCACAGCATCTGTTCGATCGAGGGCTGGAAGACCTTCATCCGGTCCTCCACCCCGACCATCGGCGTGGCCTCATAAGGCTGCCCGCGCGGCGTCAGCTCGGTACGATAGCTGAACGGTCCCACCGAATTGTTCAGCAGGTAGGGCGCGGTGGACCACACCGAGATCAGCGATGGCGGCCGGGTATAGCCGCGACCGCCCGCGGGCATCTTGTAGGGCTTCATCTGGCCGGTGAACGGATCGGCCACGGTGATGGTCCCCACGGACGGCAGCTCCTTGTAGCTGTCCGACGAGAAGTCGTTCCAGATGTTGCCGCGTAGCGCGTTGGTCGCCAGCGGACTGCAGGCGTTGGTGCGCAGCAGGGTCGCGGGCACCCGGAACTCGGCCGATAGGTAGTTGTGGTCGAGGAAGTCCGGCGCGTTCACGATCTTGCGCATCTCGGCCTTGAAGGCAGGCGTCTGGCTGCGCTTCCAATAGTTGGAGAAGCACTGCAGGTAGCCCGGGCCGACGCAGCGATCCTTGGTCAACTCGGCCACCGCGCTCGGCGGCAGCTTGCTGGAGTGGCAGCGTGCGCAGGTGTCGGCAAAGGCCTGCTTGCCGCGGGCCAGGGTGGCCGGATCGACCGCCAGGTGCGCCGCGCCGCCGGGCGCGGAGGCCAGCCGGTCAGGCCGTCCGGCCTTCAGGAAGAACAGCGCGGTGTTCGGCGTGCCGGCCTCCGTGGCCTGCCAGTAGGTCGAGTTTTTCTCCGCCGTGGAGATGCGGATCGGGGTGATCGACTTGCCGCCGGCCACTGGGTTGAAGTGGAGGAACCATTCCTCCGAAAACAGGCCGATGTTCAGATAGACGCGGTTCAGCGCCCCCAACGCTCCGACGGAATCCGAGCCGTCCTTCAGCACCCGCGGGGTCAGCACCTGGCCGGGAGGCGTGTAGAAGGCGGTGAGCGGGCCGCTGGAGACGTAGCTGTTGAACTGCTTGTTGTTGCGTTCGCCGCCCTTGATCGTCTCGCGCCCCAGATAGCGCGCCCCGCCCGGCAGACTTTCGGTCGCCGCGACCCCCAGGCGGTCGTCCAGGCTGTAGATGGCGTTCATGGTCCGGGGGTTGTTGATCATGTCGGTGGAGACCAGCGAGGTATCCATGGCTCCCGGCCGATAGGTGTGGACGAGCTGGAACATGTAATTCTTGACGTCGGCGTCGTGCACGAACAGCCGGTCGACCCACATGTACTGCGCGCCCACCGTCGAATTCAGCTCGGCGAATTTCGGGTGCTCGGGATCGGCGGGCGGGGCGATGGGGCTAGGCCCCACGTGACAGAAGCCGCACGACATCCCCACGCGGTACGGCCGCACCAGCTTCGGGTCGTTGTAGTAGCCCGGGTCTTCGTAATAGCGCTTCGGGTCCCACTTCTTGGCCGCGGCGTCATCGAAGGCGGGATTGGGGAACAGGCGCAGGCCCATCACACCGGTGGGATAGCCATAGTACGAGCCTATAGGCATGGCGGCAGGCGGCCGCGCGCCGTCGGCGAAACGAGTGTCCGCTCGGAAGGCCTTGCCGCGGAAGCCGGTCTTGACGCCGGGGTAGGCGGCTTCGTCGGCGAACGGATCGGGGCCGCAACCTTCGCCTTCGACCCGGACGTCCAGGTAGAGCCCGAACCGCTGCGGGTCGGGCGCCGTGGGTTCCTGGAAGCAGGGCTCGTTGACCAGCCCCAGGTTCGCCCAGCGGTTCTCACGATGAAACGTTTGGCCCGGATAGGAGGTGACGATCTTCAGGAGGTCGAAGGCCCCGAAGGTCTTCTCGGTCATGGCGTCCCAGAACCGGTCGTTGCCGCCGGTCCACACCAGCCACATGTTGCGACCCTGAACCTGGCGCTCATTCAGCGCCACGCCATTGTCCATGTCGCGGAAGTAGTCGACGCCCGAGTGCGGGAACGATGCGGCCTCGCGTCCCACCGTCTTGGCCTCGTCAAGGACGGAGCCAGATTTCGGGCCCCGATCGCAGCCCGCCATGGCGAGCAAGGCCATCAACGCCGCGCAGACACCCCACCGCCGCGACCGCATCAGCCCCTCCACACGTCAGGTTTGTACGCGTGCAACTGCCGCGAGCGTAGCAGATGAGCCTATGCCGTGAAGGGGAAAACGCTCGACTGCGCTACGCACCAAACAGGTTGCAGGGCAGGCCGCGACGGAGGCGGCAGCAAGCCAGACCGCTGGCGCTGCGTGGTGATGTTGATCACCTCGTCACCGGCCGCTTGATGATCGGAAAGAAGCAACCGTAGACGGTCTGATCGCCGGTGGGCCGCCCGGTGCGGGCGGAGGGCATGATGGATGTGGCGAGAGTCCGCTGTAGGGCGAGGTGTCAGAGTCTGCTCGTGGCGCGAGCCGGACCATTCTTCTAGCCGCCGGAAACTCAGCGTTGCTCGTTGGGCTGCTCCGCTATCCGGCGGGCAAGCGCCACGAAGGCCTTGAAGGCGGCTGAGGGGTTTTTTCGGCCGGGATAGTAGAGGCACAGGGCCGGCCGCTGAAGCGCGAAGCTTTCCAGCACCGGGATGAGACGGCCGGTCGCGATCTCGCTGCGCACGTCGGGCTCCATGAAGAAGCCGAGCCCCAGGCCTTCCAGCACGGCCGTCCTGGAGAGCCCGGCCTCGTCCAGCGTGATGGGCCCCGTCACGTCGACATGGACGGTCTCCCCACGGAGCGTGAACGGCCAGCGGAAGAGCGCGCCGTTCGGCAGCCGGATTCGGATGCAGGCGTGGTGGAGGAGGTCGCTCGGGACCTGCGGCGCAGGGTGGGTGTCGAAATAGCGCGGAGCACCCACGACGACGTAGCGGAGCGCGGGGCTCACCGGCACGGCGATCATATCGCTGGGCACGAGATCGGCGACGCGGACCCCGAGGTCGAAGCCTTCGGCCACCACGTCGACCAACCTGCCTTCGGTGACGAGGTCCACATGCACATCGGGGTAGCACCGCAAGTACTCCAAGATCAGCGGCGACAGGACCTCGCGGGCGGCGGTGGCGAACGCATTGATCCGCAGCACCCCCGAGGGTGTCGCCTGCTGTCCTCGCACAAGATCCATCGCCCCATGGATGTCCTGCAGGGCGGGGCCGACCTGTTGCACGAAGGTGCGTCCGGCGTCCGTCAGTGAGACGCTGCGGGTCGTGCGGTTGAAGAGGCGCACGCCCAGTGACGCCTCCAGCTTGGCGACGGCGTTGCTGAGCGCCGTCGTCGATACGCCGAGATCGAGCGCCGCACGCCGGAACGAGGCCCTTCGGGCGACGGCGAGCACCGCGTCGAGATCGCTCAGACCGGCTCGATACATTGTCCCGAGTTTCGTGACTTCACGTCCCGATCTGTCCGTCTTATCGCGACGATTGTCCATGGTTAGCTGGGAGGGACGGAGCACCAAGGAGCAAAGACATGGACCTACATCCCGCGATCCAGACCTATTTCGACGCCGACCGGCGTCGCGACCGCGACGCCCTGACTCAGGCCTTCCGCCCCGACGCGACCGTGGCCGACGAGGGCCGCATCCACGAAGGCCGCGACGCCATCGGCGCATGGTGGTCCGAGACGAAGGCGCAGTATGAGGCGGTCCTCGAACCGCAGGAGGCGACGCGGGCGGACGGCGCGAGCGTCGTGCGGACGCGGGTGAGCGGAAATTTTCCCGGCAGTCCCGCGACCCTGACCTTCGCCTTCGAGGTGGCGGGCGATCGGATCAAGGGCCTGGAGATCGGGGCATGAGCGGCTTCCTGTCTCTCGAGGGCAAACGAGCGCTCGTCACCTCGGGCACACGCGGCGCCGGCGCGGCCACGGTGGCCTTGTTCCGCGAGTTGGGCGCTCGCGTCCTGACCGTTGCGCGATCCCGGGCGGACCGTTCTCCCGACCAGATGTTCGTCGAAGCCGACTTGAGCACGCCTGTGGGCTGCAACGCCGTCGCGTCGGCCGTGCTCGACCGGCTGGGCGGGGTCGATATCCTTGTCCACATGCTGGGCGGCTCGTCGGCGCCCCCCGGCGGGATCGCGGCGCTGGGCGACGAGATCTGGGCCAGGGAGCTCGACCTCAACCTGATGCCTGCGGTCCGCCTGGATCGGGCGCTCGTGCCCGGGATGGCGGCGCAGGGCGCAGGCGTCGTGATCCACGTCACGTCGATCCAGCATCTCATACCGTTGCCGGAGGCGACGACGGCCTATGCCGCCGCGAAGGCGGCGCTCTCGACCTACAGCAAGAGCCTGTCCAAGGAGGTCGCGCCAAAGGGCGTGCGGGTGGTGCGCGTCGCCCCGGGCTGGATCGAGACCGAGGCCGCGGTGGCTTTGAGCGACCGCCTGGCCCGCGACGCCGGGGTCGACCGTGAAGGTGGCAAGCAGATCATCATGCAGTCACTCGGGGGCATTCCGCTGGGCCGCCCGGCCAAGCCTGAGGAGGTCGCGAACCTGGTGGCCTTTCTGGCCTCGGAGCGCGCTGCATCGATCACCGGTGCGGAGTACCTCATCGACGGCGGGACGGTCCCTACGGCCTGAACGGACCGTGGCGAGACGGCGTCGGAGACGAGTTTGGGCGGCTCGCGATGTCCCCATTGCGACCTCGACGCAATGTCAGCAACTGGCGCGTCAGAGGCTCTGGCACCAAGCGGGCTGCATTGGATTGCGGGCTGGCGGCGGTTAGACAACACGCCGGAAAGTCTTTGGAATTCAATGTGTAAATGTAGCCGGGTTAGACGTTCCAACGGTTTGATTTCATTGGGGCAGGGGATATCCACCCTGTCCGCCGCAGTCTTCTCGGCATGTCGGCAACATCCGGTTAACCCTGTCGCAAGCTTCCCCGCCCACGATTCACGGTGAGTCGGAGGCGAACATGACGAATTCCAAGACCTGCGGGCGCGCGGCCCGGATCGCGCTGGTGCTGATCGCCGGGGCCTCGGTCACCGCCTGCGTCACCCCACGCTATCCCAGCCGCGCCGACGGCCTGGGCACGACCCCGCCGACGGGGCAGGGCGCGTACAAGGTCGGCAAGCCCTACCAGGTCGGCGGCGTCTGGTACGTGCCGCGCGAACAGCCGGACTACGATCAGCGCGGCGTCGCTTCCTGGTACGGCGACCAGTTCCATATGAAAGCCACCGCCAACGGCGAAATGTTCGACATGAACGCCGTCTCGGCCGCCCACACGACCCTGCCGCTGCCGTCGATGGTGGAGGTGACCAACCTCGACAACGGCAGAAAGCTGGTGGTCCGCGTGAACGACCGCGGCCCGTTCGTCGACAACCGGATCATCGACCTCAGTCGCGAAGCCGCGCACCAACTGGGCTATGATCGGGCTGGGCTGGCCAACGTCCGCGTCCGCTATCTGGGACCCGCGCCGCTGCCGACCGACGGCCTGCGCTACGCCGGCGCCAAGCCGCTGCCGACGCGCATCGCGCCCGGGGCCCTGGGGCCCCTGGCCGGGGCTTCGGCGACATCGGATCCGGCCATGGAGATGGCTGCGGGCGGACCTCAGCCCCGCGCCATGGCGGCGCGTTCGGAAAGCGCCGGCGAGATCAGCGTCCAGTCGCTGCCGCCGATCACCGGCTCGGCGATCTCCAACACGCCCATCGGCGGCCAGGTCGCGATGGCCTCGGGCGCTTCGGCGGCCGGTCCGGGCCTGCGCATCCAGGCCGGCGCGTTCTCCAGCCAGGCCAACGCCCAGCGCGCGGTGGCCCAGCTCTCGCCCGCCGGAATGGCCTCGATCGAGCCGCTGCAGAGGGACGGCCTCACATTATACCGGGTGGTGCTGCCGGCCCCGGCGGACGAGGCCGCCGCCTACGCCCTGCGCGATCGCATCGCCGACTTCGGCTTCGCGGACGCCCGCGTGGTCAGCAGCTTCTAGACAAAGCGCCCGAACGGGCCAATTTGGCCCGCGTGGCACGCGGTCGGTTCATCACGTTCGAGGGCGGCGAGGGCGCCGGGAAGTCCACCCAGGTGCAGCGCATCGCAGCGCGCCTGAGAGCGAACGGCCGCGAGGTGGTCACGACGCGCGAGCCCGGCGGCTCGCCCGGCGCCGAGAGCATTCGCGACATCGTCCTGCGCGGCGACGCCGACCGCTGGAGTCCGGTGACGGAGACGCTCCTGATGTACGCCGCCCGGCGCGATCACGTCGAACGCGTCATCCGCCCTTCGTTGGAGCGCGGCGCCTGGGTGATCTGCGATCGGTTCGCCGACTCGACGCGGGCCTACCAGGGCGCGGCCGGCGGCGTGGATCCGGCGTTCATCACCGCGCTCGAGACCTATATCCTTGAGACGACGCGCCCGGACCTGACCCTCGTGTTCGACCTGCCCGCGCAGGTGGGCCTGGACCGCGCCCATGCGCGGGCGGGCGCCGAGATGCGGTTCGAGTCCAAGGGCATGGCGTTCCACGAGCGCCTGCGCGCAGGCTTCCAGGCCATCGCCGCCGCCGAACCGGAGCGCTGCGCCGTCATCGACGCCACCGCCACGATGGATGTGGTGGAAGCCGCCGTCTGGGCCGCGGTCGAGGCCAGGCTGGCCGTCCATGGCTGACCTTGAGGTTCCCCACCCCCGCGACGTCCATGAGCTGCAGGGCCAGGCCGTGGCCGAAGAGGCCTTCGAGGCCGCCCGCGCCCGAGGCCGGCTGCACCATGCCTGGCTGCTGACCGGTTCTGAGGGCGTGGGAAAGGCGACCTTCGCCTATCGCGCCGCCCGCCGCCTGCTGGGCGCGCCATCCTATCCCGCCAACGGCGTCCTAGGCGCCGATCCCGAGCACCCCGTCTCCCGGCAGGTGGCCGCCCGCAGCCACCCCGACCTGCTGATGCTGGAGCGCGAGGGCCCCGACGGCAAGGCGCGCAAGGTCATTCCCGTGGACGACGCCCGGCGCCTGGCCGAATTCTTTTCCAAGTCGCCCGCCAGCGCGCCGCACCGGGTGGCGATCATCGACGCCGCCGACGACCTGAACGTCAACGCCGCCAACGCCATCCTGAAGACCCTGGAGGAGCCGCCCCCGAGGGGCGTGCTGCTGATGGTCTCCCATTCACCCGGCCGGCTGCTGCCGACCATCCGCTCGCGCTGCCGCCGGCTGGCGTTCCAGCCGCTGGGGATCGAGGCCGCCGCCGCCTTCGTCAGCGCCCGGGCCGACGTGAATCCGGAAGAGGCGCTGCGTCTTGCGCACATGGCCGACGGCGCGCCGGGCCAGGCGCTTTCGCTGGCCGCCGCCAATGCCCTGGCCATGGACGACGCCGCCCGCGACCTGCTGTCGGAGCTGCCGAAGATCGATGAGACCCGCGCACTCTCGATCTCCGAGAAATTCCGGGGCGGCGAGGGCCAGGCTCAGTTCAACCTGTTGTTCGACCGACTGGCCGACCGGGTGCGCCGCCTGACGCTGGACCAGGCGGCGCAGGGGTATGGGCGACTTGATCGATGGGCGCAGGCGTGGGAGACGCTCCAGCGCCTGCCGCGCGAGGTGGAGGCCTTGAACCTCGACCGCGCCGACGCCCTGTTCACCGCGCTCACGGAGCTCCGCCAGGCCGCCCAGGCCTAGCCCCGCCGATGCTGATCGACAGCCACGTCAACCTGCACGCGCCGCAATTCGACGAGGATCGCGAGGCCGTCATCGAACGGGCCCGCGCCGCCGGCGTGCAGCTGATGGTCAATATCTCGGACCGCGTGTCGAACTTCGCCGCCGTGCGCGCCCTGGCCGACCGGCCCGACATCTGGTGCACCGTCGGCACGCACCCACACGAGGCCAAGGAAAACCCCAGCCTGTCCTCCGCGACCCTGGTCGAGCTCGCCGCCGACCCCCGCGTCGTGGGCATCGGGGAATGCGGCCTCGACTTCCACTATGACCTCAGCCCGCGCGACATACAGGCCAAGGTGTTCCGAGCCCACGTCGCGGCGGCGCGTGAGACCGGTCTGCCCCTTGTGATCCACACCCGCGAGGCCGACGAGGCGATGGGCGAGATCCTGGAGGCGGAATACGCCGCGGGCCCGTTCCGCCTACTGATGCACTGCTACACCTCAGGCGCGGACCTCGCCCGGCGCGCGGCGGCGCTGGGCGCCTGGTTCTCGGTCTCGGGGATCGCCACCTTCAAGGCCGCCGAGGATGTGCGCGCCGTGATCCGCGACATGCCGGCCGGGCGGATCATCGTAGAGACCGATTGCCCATACCTGGCCCCCGTGCCGTATCGAGGCCGGCGCAACGAGCCAGCCTACATCCCCCACATCCTCGCCAAGCTGGCGGAGGTGCGCGGCTGGTCGCTGGACGAGGCCGAGGCGCGGACGACGGACGCCTTCTTCGACCTGTTCGACCGGATTCCACGGCCATGAGCGGCGCGTTGGAGGTCACGATCCTGGGCTGCGGTTCCTCCGGCGGCGTGCCGCGGGCCGACGGCGAGTGGGGGATGTGCGACCCGACCGAGCCGAAGAACTTCCGAACGCGCTGTTCCCTCCTCGTGCGGCGATCAGGGGAGGGCGAGGGCGCCCAGGAGGCCGCGGGAGCCACCACCGTGCTGGTCGACGCCTCGCCCGAGCTGCGCATCCAGACGGCGAGGGCCGGGGTGAAGCGGGTCGACGCGGTCCTGCTGACCCACGACCATGCCGACCAGGTGCATGGCCTGGACGACGTGCGGGCCTTCTACCTGCGCCAGCAGGCGCGCATCCCGTGCTGGATGGACGCCGCGACCGACGCCACGATGGCGCGCCGGTTCGGCTACATCTTCGAGGGCGAGGGCGGCTATCCGGCCATCTGCGACCGCCATCTGATCCCGGGCCACGGGACGTCGTGGCAGGTCGATGGGCCGTCGGGCGCGATCCCGGTGACGACCTTCGACCAGGACCATGGCGGCGTGAGGTCTGTCGGCTATCGCTTTGGCGGCGTTGCCTATTCCAGCGACGTGGTCGGGCTGGACGACGCGGCGTTCGAGGCGCTGGCGGACCTGGACGTCTGGATCGTGGACGCTCTGCGCCGCCGGCCGCACCCGACCCACGCGCACCTGGACCTGGCGCTGGAATGGATCGGCCGGGTGAAGCCCCGACGGGCGATCCTGACCAACATGCACATCGACCTGGATTTCGAGCAGCTTCGCGCCGAACTGCCGGCCGGGGTCGAGCCGGCCTACGACGGCCTGACGTTCCAACATGAACTGAAGGCCAAAAAGACGTGATTTCCCGGCCGCTTAAGCTCGGTTTCCTGGCGTCGGGCAACGGCTCCAGCGCCGAGGCCATCGTCGACGCTGTCGCCGGTGGCGCCCTGGCCGCCGAGGCGCGGCTGCTGGTCAGCAACAAGAAGGCCGCGCCCGCGCTGGACTGGGCCACGGCGCGGGGCGTTCCGGCGCTGGCCATCCCCACGATCAACAACCCGGACGCCGCCGACCTGGCCCTGGCCGACGCCATGACCGGCCACGGCGTCGAGCTCATCGTACTCTCGGGCTATCTGCGCCGCCTGGGGCCGGTGACGCTCGCCCGCTACGCCGGCCGGATCGTCAACATCCACCCTGGGCCGCTGCCGCAGTTCGGGGGCGAAGGCATGTACGGCGGGCGCGTACACCAGGCGGTGCTGGCGGCGGGCCTGGCCGAGAGCGCCATCGTCATCCACCTGGTGGACGAGGCGTACGACCACGGGGCCGAGCTGGCGCGCCGTGGCGTGCCGATCTCGCCCGGTGACACGCCGCGGAGCCTGGAAGATCGTGTGAAGGCGTTGGAGCCGGCGTTCTTCGTGGAGACGCTGCAGCGGATCGCCACCGGCGAACTGGAGCTGCCGGATGCTGTTTGAGCGGCGGACCGTCATCGCGGGCGCGGCCGCCGCGGCGCTCGCCGGACCGGCCGCCGCCGCCGAGGGAGCGACGATGTACGGCCTGATCGGCAAGATGCTGGCCCAACCGGGCCAGCGCGACGCGCTCGTCAGGCTGCTGCTGGAAGGCGCGGGCGCCATGCCGGGCTGCTTGAGCTACGTGGTCGCCACCGATCCAGCCAATCCCGACGCCATCTGGATCACCGAGGCGTGGGACAGCCCGGAGAGCCACGCCGGCTCGCTAAGGCTTCCTAGCGTGCAGGCGACCATCGCCAAGGCGCGCCCACTGATCGCTGGCTTCGGTGAACGCTTCGAAACCCACCCGGTCGGCGGCCTTGGTTTGCTGCAACCATCCGGCAAACATTTCTGATAATCTTCCTTAGGCGCGAAGCCGGGGAAGAGCCTCTTTCGTAGTCGTTTTGTCGCTGACTCAATAGACTGCGACTGGGGATCGACTTGTCGATTTCGCGCCCCTTTTGAGTCAGAACTCGCGCTCAGGTTCGAATATCCGCGACCAGCTTCCAATTGCTGTCCACCTCCCCGAGGCGGTGAGCTCATGGCCTTTGGCGCGCGGCGGAATTGATGCGTGCATTCTCTGCTCGCGAGGATCGTCGCGGACCATTTCGCAGGCGCGATGCCGCTGGAGCGCGCACCGTGCCGGCGCCCCAGTCGGCCGCGCCCGCAAACCACGTCCGGCGGGGTCATCCGACCTGCGTGGACCTACATGGAGAGCTGTGATGGAGCGCTTGAGGTTCGCCTCGGCGAACATCGGCCTTCATGAACGCTCGAGTCTGCGCTCGACCAACAGGGCCACGACGAGGACAAGGCCGGCCGCCGGCAGCGTCATGGCAAAGTCAACGAGCCCCTGGAGCATCAGGCTGCCTTCGCCAACGCTTGCGGCTGGACTTCGCCGAGGTGCACCAGCACGGCTGTGTAGATTATGTCGCTGATCACCATGTCGCACTCGTCAGCGAGTTCCCGCACCCGGGCGACCGTCGCCTTGGGCAGCGCCAGCGTGACGGAGGGTGAGGAGGACGGCCCGGTGAGCAAGAACTTTCGGAACCGAGGCGCATCCTCCTGCAGGAAATGCGTCACTGCCTCACCATAGAGGTCTGCCGCCGTGCGCCCCGCCGCCCTCGCCTCGGCCTTCATCTGCTTATGCGCCCAGCGTGGAAGGCGCATGGAGAGGTTCACTCTCAGAACTTCACGGGCCTCTTCGTTCGGGGTCGTCGCTTCTGGCGGCATTCGACGCGCGCACCTTTTGATTTGCCGCTGCGAGAATCGCTCATCGCCGAGTCCGCGTCTAGTGTGACGTCAGCTCCACCCCGATCGGGATCGCCTGGCGAGACCGCAGCGCCCCAGCGAGCCGCCAACGTCGACGAACCGCCGGGGACCAACCGTGTGATCGTCGGCTGAGGTCATGGAACGAGCGGATTGGCAGCCCCAGCGCGACCACGGCCAGCGGATCCAATTCGCGTCGCGGTCGAACGGCCCAGCCCGGCTGAAGATGCAGGCAATCCGCAAGCCAGGCGTTGATGCCGGCGTCGCTGGACGGTCGGCCATCTACTGGGCCGAGAATCCGCAGCGCGACGCGGAGAAAGCGAAGTCGCTCCGCCGAAGGGACCAGTATCGAGACAGGTGCGCCTCCTGCCATCGACCTTCGGGCGAGATCGGCGTGCGCCAAAGACGGTCAGTCGTCGGACCGCTTTAGGCAGATCCCAGTTCACGACGCCTCGACGGGATGTGGCGATCGGGTCTCGTCCTTCCAATCCCGGAACCAACCGATCTGGCTGAAACGCCCATCCCCACGAAGCGCCGTATCTAGTTGGGTCAGAAACTCTTCGAAGCTGGGCTGCAGGCGCCAGATCCGCCAAGTCATGTCCTTCGTCATGAGGTTGCAGTCCTGCTCATCCCAGCGAGTGATCTGCAGCCAGAAGCGCCGACTATTTGCGCGAACATCGAGCTCCCAGCCGTGTTCGGCCGCGTGGATCGGGGCCGACACCTCGTAACCGAGAGATGCGAGCATCGCCCCGATCGCCTCGGTCACGTTCCGTCCCGGCCACTCCACGAAGTCTATCTCGTCTTCGATGGCGTCATAGGGAAGCGCGGTTCGGAATTCCGCTTCCGGCCTGACGCTCACCAGGAATCCTCCTCGTCCATCGTCCCGTGCGCAACCGCGCCGGCGCCGCCTCCCAGACCTCCTACGCGCGCCTTCAGCGGGGCCGGACTACCGTGCCAGATCCGCCCCGCCAGGCCGTATTTCTTCAACCCGAGATCTGCGCCACTCCATCTGCCGCCGCCAACCCTCGCAGGAAATCCAGTTCCCTTGAATTCGGGGTCGACCTTGTAGTGAAGCTCGTACATGTCACCTCGGGTGATACCCTCTGGCTTCAGACGATTGAAGACGCTCTCGCTGTAGCTGCGCGGGAGGCTCTCTCGCCGCGGGCCGAAGTGGTGGCCCATCCCGTACTTCGGGTAAGGCTCGGCCAAGTGAGCCGCCTGTGCGGGCGTGAACCCCTGCTCCAGATACTTCTCTGCCCTGGATGGCTGGGAAATCGCACGGAGACCCTTCACGCTCTTGGCGAGGGGACCGCCGACAGGGAATGATCCCACATCGAACAATAGCTCACCTTGGTTCATGCCGATGTTCAGCCGGCGCTGAACCTCCCCACTCACCGTCGGCGCCGCACGAGTCGCAGTGGGATCCAGATCCACCCGCATCTGATGCGCCTTGTCGCGCACGTCGCGGATGACGATTTGCGGGTCAG
Source organism: Phenylobacterium sp. (assembly GCF_004297125.1). Taxonomy (GTDB): domain Bacteria; phylum Pseudomonadota; class Alphaproteobacteria; order Caulobacterales; family Caulobacteraceae; genus Phenylobacterium. The sequence continues at coordinate 86,925 of NZ_SCVD01000012.1, forward strand.
CGACGCCCCTTCGCACATAGTCCACACCCTCAGACGCAGCTCCGAGCAGCTGTCCAGCCGCCGATTGGCCAGGCGGGCTCACCAACACGTCCAATGGATTTGTCAGACGCTGGAGGAATACCGCGCCATCGGCGAGACCCTCCACAGCATGGACGCCGCCTCTCACGACGCCCGCAGCGTTCCCGACCTTCTCCGCAAGGTCTCCGGCGACCGCCTTCACCACAGGATTGCGATTCAGATCGACCTTGACCCTCGGCGCCTGACCGCCGCCTGCGGTGCGCGGTGGGTGGGCTGGCTGGGGAGACCGCCTGACGACCGGCTTGCGATCATCGAGCAGCTTCGCACCGAAGCGATTGACCTCCTCCTGGGTACGAAGAACCAGATCCGTTCCCGACCTCAGAGCATCGCCATAGGCCTTGTGTGCGACCGCCTCCGCCTCACGGCCGAGCCTCGCAACTTCCCGCGTACGGCGGTCATAAAAGTCCGCCATCGTTTCGAGCACGCCGCGCGCCTGCCGATACCCAGCCATCCCGCCTCGCCTTTCCTGCTGAGAACGCCACCTAGCGCCCGACGAGCGCGCTACCGGCATCAGAGGAGAAGCATCTCACAAGGCTTAGCTTGAGTCAAGAACAAAACACGAACATCGGAGTCGACCGATGCTGGCTTGCGATCGCTATCGGCCTAAAGTGGGGCGATGCTGCCGCCCTTATGCGCAGCGTTCTGCATGGTGCTCCGTCGCTGCGCCCGCAGTCCGGCCTTGGCCGGTTTGACTCAATACGAGCCTCCGATCCTCGGTGCAGGGTTTGGGATCATTTCCGGATGGATTTGGAGTCGGTCGCGGGCCTTTGAGTCAGCGACGCGCGAGCGGAAGTCGAATTGTTTGGAGTCCGCGACACTGACTCAATATCGTGAGACTCGCGCCGATTTTCCGCAAGTTCCCCTCCCGTTCGCCGATCGGGCCCGATTCTGACTCCAAACCTCGCCACTCAATCTGCCGCTAAGCACTACGAGACGTAGCCGCCGATCGCGCCCGCCGCGGCGGCATACGTCCAGTGTCGGCGCAGATCCGCCGGCCACGCCAAAGAGCGCTCGTCCAACGCCAGGACGGCTTCTCGCGGAAGCTGGGTCGCGAACAGCAGCAGCGGGTCCCGAATGGCGTGCTTGAAGCGGTCTTCCCATCCGTGCGGCCGCGAATGCGCGTAAAGGTCCCGAAGCCAGCCAGCGCCCAAAGGGCCAACGTCGACCCTCGATGGATCAGGCGGTTCCGCCAGGACGAACATGGCGACGCGCACGTACCTGCAGGAACTGGCCCCACTGCGTAAGAGCCTGCACGTGGAATTTCATGGCATGCTGAGGTCGGCTTTCAAGGAAGCAGGTGGCTTGCCGAACACTGGCGGCAAGGGGGGAGCGCGAGCAGACTGGGTCGCCTACTTCGAGGCGAATCCGGAGCGGTACAACGAGGCCCTCAACATCCTTCAGCGTGTCACGCGCGAGTTCGACAAGGCGAAGGGTACCAACGTATCTATGTATCTTGATCGAGAACTGGCGCGGATGGCCGAGAGAACCCGGCGAGGTCCGTAAGCGGAGAGTTTGATGCTTGACGGGCGGCGCTCAGATACCGCGTGGGCTTGGTTTGCCCCTCAAACCTCCGACTGTGCGCCGCTCGATCGCAGAGCCTACCCTAGCATCGAGTTCCTCGGACGACCGATCGCTTGGCCGGACTGGGCCTGCCGGGCGCCCGACGGCGGCATCCACATCGATGCGAGACGAACGCGCCTCGACATACACTTGGCGAAGGAGCCGAAAGCCAAGCTCGAGTTCACGTGGACCGGCAATTTTGGCGCTCGGCTGGTCGCCCGCCCCTGGCTCTCGCTCATCGAGGACTTGATCGATGAGGAAGACGGAATTTTCACTGGCGAGGTGCTCCGAGGCGAGCGAAGGGTAGAAGCTTGGACATCACTCCACGGTCGCCTTGCGCCGCCTCTCCTCTCAAGCGATGGGCAAGTGAAGGCGTGCCCCATCTGCGGTGACGTCTATTCGATGCTGAAAGGACGCACCTTCTTCGCGAGCCCAGCTGCACGTTCCAAGCCTCTCATTGTGAACCGCAGCGGGATCTTCATTCGGCGTGACATATTTGAACAACGAGAGATTCCCACACCGGTCGGCGCTTTCAAGCCAAGCTGGGTATGGCTCGAAGAAGGGGGTGGGTAGCATCCGTGCTCCTCGCCTCCGGCCGTGGGCTAAGCGGTCACCACGCCGGCGCCATCTCCGGCGAGCGCCCTGATTCAATATCCAAACGAAAACCCAGTCGGGCGATTTGCGATCAAGTGAGCCCACTTTTGGAGTCGTCGACCGCGTTTTGGAGTCGGGCTTCCCTGTAGATCGATCGGATCATTTAGAGTCAGCGACACCTGGGCGCGCCCATGCATACCAGGATGCGCCTCGGGTCAGGCGACGGCGCGCTCGATCGCCTCGAGCAGGCCGTCCGGATCGATGGGCTTGGTCAGGAAGGCCGCGGCGCCCCGGCCCATCGCCTGATCGCGAGCGGCGTCGGTCGGATAGGCCGTCATCACGATCACCGGATGCCGCCAGCCGCGCAGAGCCATCTCCGCCTGCAGCTCCAAGCCCGTCATACCCGGCATGTGAAGGTCGGTAACGATACAGGCCAACCGCCCCTGCGCGCCGGACGCCAGCAGTTCCTCGGCGCTGGCGAACGCCAGGCCCGCCATGCCGGCGGAGCGGAGCAGGCTGTCCACGCTGCCCCGAACGCCGGGATCGTCGTCGACGATCGCAATGAGGGGGGCGAAGCTCAAGAAGGTCACTCCGGACGCCGCGCAGGCCGAGCGCCAGGGCGGGAGCGACAGATGCGCTCCGGCCGGCGCACGCACCATCATACTCAGATGTTATACCGGTGGATGCTCTCGTCGCGGACGCCCAGCACCTCGGCCATCCTCACCAGGTCGGCGAGCGACTGCGCCTCCATCTTCCGCATGACGTTCCCGCGGTGGATCTTCACGGTGATCTCGGACAGGTCCATGCGGGCGGCCACCTGCTTGTTCATCAGGCCCGTCACGACGAAGCCCATGACCTCGCGCTCGCGCGGAGTCAGGCGCCGGTAGCACTCGTTCAGCCGCGCGTTCCCGGCGTCGCCCGCCCGCCGTGTGCGGTCTGCATCGATCGCGGCGGCGACGGAGCGCAGCAGTTCGTCGTCGCTGAACGGCTTGGGCAGGAAGTCGATAGCCCCCGCCCGCATGGCGCGGACGGTCATCGGGATGTCGCCATGGCCGGTGATCAGGATCACGGGGATGTGGATGCCCTGCCCGGCCAGCCGCTCCTGGAAGTCGAGCCCGTTCTCACCCGGAAGCCGGACGTCCAGCACGAGGCACGACGCGACGTTTGGAACGCCCGCCGCCAGGAATGCCTCCGTGCCCTCGAACAGCGCCACGTCGAACCCGCTCGACCGCAGCAGGCTGCCGATCGACCCGCGGACTTCGGCGTCGTCGTCGATGACGCACACGCGGCCGGCTTCAGGATTCTGGGTCATGCTGCGACCTGTTCGCTGGCGTCCGCGAGGGGCAGACGGAATCGGAACGTCGCGCCCCCCTTCGGATTGTTGGCGGCGGCCAGCGTGCCGCCATGCTGCTCCACGATCGAACGGCAGATCGACAGGCCCATGCCCAGGCCCTCCGACTTGGTGGTGAAGAACGACTTGAAGAGACTTTCCGGCTCGACGCCGACGATCCCAGGGCCGCCATCGTGGACCTGGACCAGCACGCCGTCGTCATCGCTCGACAGTTCGACGGCGATCTCGCGCCGTTCCGCCGGCGTCTCCGCCATCGCCTGCTCGGCGTTCAACATCAGGTTCATCAGCACCTGCTGCACCTGCACCCGATCGCCCGCGACCGGCGGAAGACCGGGCGGCGCCTCGATGCGGATCTCGACCTCATGCGCCTGTAGATCGCGGCGCAGCAGGGCGATCGTCTCCGCGACGAGCGGCGTCAGGTCGATCGGGCTCCGCTTGGGATCGGCCTTGCGCGCCAGGTCGCGGATACGGGCGATGACCTCGGCGGCGCGGGTCCCATTGGAGGCGATGTGCTCCAGGCAGTCCGACACTTCCGGCGCGTCGGGCGCCTCCCGCGCCAGCCAGCGCTTGGCGGACTTCGCGTAGGTTATGATCGCCGACAATGGCTGATTGACCTCGTGGGCGATGGACGCCGCAAGCTGCCCCAGGGTCGTAACCCGGGACACGTGCGTCAACTCCGCCTGCGCCTGAGTCAGCCGCGCCTGGGCCCGGTTTCGCTCGGTGAGGTCCAGCGCCATGACCAGGACATGGGTCCAGCCGTTGTGCTCGGGCGGCAGCGTGACCCGGAGCACCACGTCGACGATCTCGCCCGACGCCGTCCGGAACGAGGCCTCCTCCTCGATGGCTTGGTCGCCGCGCATCAAGGCGCCGAACATCCGGGCGAGAGCCGCCTCGGTCGCGGGCGTGTAGTGCGCCGCGACCCCACCCGCCAGCAGCTCTTCGCGGCGGCGCCAGCCGAACAGGCGCGCCGCCGCCTGGTTCGCGTCGCGCACCTGGATCGCGCCCACGACCTCTCGCACCAGATCCAGGTCGGCCTCGCGACCGTCGCGCAGCAAGGCCAAGGCCGCCGACCAGTCCGACTCCCAGATGGGAAACCCGGCGGCGTTGAAGATGGCGCGGTAGCGCTCGTCCGCCCGCCGGCGCTCCTCGGCCGCCGCCTGGTGGCGAATGGAGAGCGTCGTGGTAATTCCGATGGCGACGAGGCTGACCGCCAGGCGCATGGCCGGCGAGCCCAACGGCTCGGTTCGATGGCTGACGATGTAGCCGACGATGGCGAGCGCGGCGCAGACCACGCCGGCCGTGGCCACGTGCGACCGCGCCTGGCTGCGCGCCGCCACCAGCACGACCGTGGTGTAGAGCACCGCGACGGCGCCCTGCAGCGGGCTCAGGATATCCAGCGCGAAGATGCCGACCGCGAGCGTCATCGCGAGCGCGGTCTGCAGCCGCCCCGCCATACGCCTGGCCTCCGCATCGCCCCGCATCATGGTCTCCCGCCACCGCCTGTCGAGGAACAGCCATCCGAACGCCAAGCTGGACGAGGAGTCGGGCGACCGCAACCGGCGGGTGGCGCGCCTAGTGCGCCGAAGCGTCGAAGTCACCGTCGCGCGACCCAGAGCACGAAGGACCTACCTGGGCAGGCGTCGCGCCAGGCGTGCTGTCCGCCCAGCTGCGTCGCCAGACTCTCGATGGGCAGGCGGCCAAGGCCCGAACCGCGGTGGTTGATCTCATCGGCGGGCGAGAAGCCGCCGACCGCCGGTCCGGCAGGGACGCCGAAGTTCATGGCCGTGGTGGTCATCGAGGCCTCCTCATCCGCATTGCGGTGTGAGGCGATCTTTCCCGCCCGGCAGTGGCCGGCGGTATCATACGCAGGTTTAGGGGCGGCCCGGACGGCGGGAGTTCTCGAGGCCCACCACACCGGGGATATGCCGCCGCCCGCCATCTAGGCTCGCTTCGCGGCGTCCAGGATCAGCCGCGTCACCGCGTCCGGGTGCGAGATCAGCGACAGGTGGCTGGAGCGAAGTTCGACGGTGGTCGCGGCCATCCGCTTCGCCATGAAGCGCTGCAGGTCCGGATTGATCGTCCGGTCCTCGGTCGAGACGGCGTACCAGCTCGGCTTTGAACGCCAGGCGGCCTGGGTGGTCCGATCGCTCAGCAGCGCCTTTCGGAACGGCTGCTGGGCGGCGTAGAGCACCCGCGCCCGCGCCCGCGGAACGTCGCCTGCGAAGTCGCGCAGGAAGGCCGCCTCCCCCAACCGACCCTCATCGCCATCATAGACGATGCCTGCCGTCGCCGGCGGCGCCGAGAAGCGGCCGGCCAGCGCCCCATAGTCCTCTCCCGCGTCAGGCGCGCGCGCCGCCACATAGGCCAGCGCCGAGACGTTGGGATGCACGCCCGCCTCGCTGATGATCATGCCCGCGAAGGAATGGCCCGCCAGCACGGTCGGCCCATCCTGGCGCGCGAGCACCTGCTGGACCGCGGCCACGGCTTCGGGCAGACGCGTGAGGGGGTTCTGCACCGAGGTGACGTTCAAGCCCCGCGCCTGCAGCCTGCCGATCACCTCCGCCCAGGATGATCCGTCCGCGAACAGTCCGTGGGCGAGGACGACGTTGCGCGCGCTCAACGGGGCGCTGACCCGCGCGGCGGCGCCTTGGGCGATTAGGGACACGCCGGCGCCAGCGGAAAGGTTCAACAACACAGCACGTCTATTGATCATCGACGTCGAGCTCCGGTGAAACCGAAGGCCGTCCTAGACCGATCTCAAGCCGTCGCCACCTATCCCAAAGTCTGATGCCGCCGGGCCCGCCTCGTTCCGATAGGCGACCATTGCCCCGCCTCGACGAACCATAACCTTTCGGCATGAGCGCCCGCGGGGCGGACTGAGTATCTCAGAGGTCGACCGGCAGTTCGGTCGCGTCGCAGCGGCGACGGTGCTGGGAGGACGCTCGCTTGAGAACAAGAACACCAACCCTGAAGGCCTTCGCCGCTGCGACGCTCATCGCCTTGGCGCCAACGGCGATCGCGACGCCCGCCTTTGCCGCGCCGGAGATCTACGTGGCGCCGTTCTCGAAGGTCGCGGTCGGTGGCTACGACGCCGTCAGCTATTTCGCGGGCGCGCCGGTCAAGGGCGACGCGAAGTTCGCCACCGTCTGGAAGGGCGCGGAGTTCCGCTTCGCCAGCGCCGCCAACCTGGCGAAATTCAAGGCCGACCCGGCCGCCTATGCCCCCCAGTACGGCGGCTATTGCGCCTGGGCCGTGGCCGGCGGCTACACCGCCAAGGGCGATCCGCAAGCCTGGAAGGTCGTGAACGGCAAGCTCTACCTCAACTACGACCAGAACGTTCAGAAGCGCTGGGCGCAGGACGTCCCCGGCAACATCGCCAAGGGCGACCGCAACTGGCCAAAGGTGCTGAAATGAGCCGGTCCCGCATCCTGGGCCTGGTCCCGCATGCGCTGGCGCTCTTCATGGCGGCGGTCTTCCTGGACAGCCTGCGCTACAAGTTCACCGACCACCCCAAGACCCAGGTGATCTTCGGCCGGCTGGATGGCTGGACCAGCGAATTGGGTCTGCCTGGCCTCTTCGCCCACACCGGCCTGTTCAGCCAGTACGTCATCGGTTCGATCGAGCTGCTGGCCTCGAGCCTGCTGGTGCTGGGGATCGCGCCGCAACTGCGCCACCTCCAGGCCGGCGGGGCCCTGGCCGGCTTCCTGGTGATGGCCGGCGCGGTCAGCTTCCATCTGTTCACGCCGTTGGGCGTCGACCCCAACCACGACGGTGGGGGCCTGTTCGTCGCGGCCTGCATCAACCTGGGCGCGGCGATCCTTCTGCTGGGCGTGTTCCGGCGGCGCGAATTCGCGCTCCTCCTCAACCGGGTGGCGGCCGTCTTCGCGCCGACCAAGTCATGAGCGATACGCCATGGACCTCCGACTTTTCCGTCCAGGGACGGGCCGTCCGGGTCAAGAAGACCGGCGCGGTGATCCCCCTCGATCGCGCCCTGGCCTCGGAAGCGGCGACCTGGTTCGGCCTATATCTCGCGATCCAGACCAAGAGCCTCGTGAACCACCTGCTGCCGCCGGGACCGACCGTCTGGTTCGCGCCGGACCGGCCGCGGCCCTGGTACCTGATCTGGGCGGCGGCGGCCTGGAACGGGGTGCGGATCGCGCGATCACCGGACGAGGCCCAGGCGGCATTCTACTTCGAGGACGCTACCGTCGCCGCGCCGCCGCCTCGCTGGCATTCGCGCGCCTTCAACTACGGTTGCGCCGACATCAGCAAGACCCGGGTCGCCGAGGTGTTCGGCGAGGTGTTCGGCTATCCCCTGTCGCTGGATCCTGAGGCCGGCGCCGGCCTGGCGGTCGAAAAGGGCGAGGGCAACGGCGTCCATGACGGGCGCATCGTCCGCCTGCCCCGGCGGGCCCGACCCGGCCGCACCTACCAGCGGCTGATCAACAACGTCGAGAACGGCCTGGCCGTCGACCTGCGCACGCCGTTCGTGGGCGGCAAGCCGGTGGTGGTGTTCCTCAAGCGCCGCCGCGTCGAGGATCGCTTCGCCAACCACAATTGCAGCGTCGGCATGGCCCGGCCCGAGGACGTCTTTTCGCCCGATGAGATCGAGACCCTAGGCGTGTTCTGCCGCGCCATGGGCCTGGATTGGGGCGGCCTGGACATCCTGCGCGATCGGACCACCGGCCGGCTCTATGTCGTGGACGTCAACAAGACCGACATGGGGCCGCCCATCGCCCTGCCCTTCTTCCACAAGCTCCTGGCCGTCGCCCGCATGGGCCGCGCGCTGCGAGCCCTGATCACGGAGCCAAGGTCATGATCCCCTTCGTGCGTGAGTTGGCGTTCAAGTACGGTCGGCCCGACCGGGTGAGCCCGCTGATCCGGCGGGTGATCGCGCAGAACCCTGGCCCGTTCACCTTCACGGGCACCGGCGCTCATGTCGTCGGCCATGGCGAGGTCGCGATCGTAGATCCGGGCCCGGACGACCCGCGCCAGGTCGAGGCGATCCTGAAAGCCACGCGCGGCGAGCGGATCACCCACATCTTCGTCACTCACAACCATCTGGATCACTCCCCGGCCGCGCGACCGCTAGCGGAGCGTACCGGCGCCGTGATCTACTCCGGGACGACCTACTGCCGGCCCTCGGGCGGCGGGGATCGCCTCGAGGCCGGCGACGACCTGGCCTTCCGGCCCGATGTGGCGCTGAGCGACGGCCAGACCTTCCGCGGCCCGGGCTGGACGGTCGAGGCGGTCGCAACGCCGGGCCACACCTCGAACCACTACGCCTTCGCCTTGTTGGAGGAGAACGCCCTTTTCCCCGGCGACTGCGTCATGGGCTGGTCGACCAGCGTGGTCAGCCCACCCGACGGCGACATGGGCCTTTACATGCGCAGCCTGGAGCGGATCCGCGCCCGACGCTACGACGCGCTGTTCCCGGCGCACGGCCCGCCAATCCGGCGCGTGGACAGCTTCCTGGCGGCCTATATCGTCCACCGCCGCCAGCGCGAGAAGCAGATCCTGCTGGCGCTTGAGACCGGCGGCCCGGCCACCGTGCGCCAGTTGGCCGCCAGGCTGTACGCCGACACGGACGAGCGCCTGCATCCGGCCGCCTGTCACTCCGTCCTGGCCCATCTGCTCGACCTCTACCGGCGCGGCGTGATCGACCTGGCCGGCGAGATCGGCATGAGGGGGCTCTGGCGGCCGCTCTTCATGCGCCACGCGGCCTGAGCCCATGCGCTCCCGGTATTTCACCGGGCGCGCGCGCCGACGCACCTTTCCGGCCTGACCCCAACAGGACCCCCACATGACGCTCACCGCCACCCAGACCACCTCCACCCTCTCCCGCCCGCTGGAGGACCGGGTCGCCATCGTGACCGGTTCCACCAGCGGCATCGGCCTGGGTATCGCCGAGAGCCTGGCCGAGCGGGGGGCGAACCTGGTGCTGAACGGCTTCGGCGACCCGATGGCGATCGAACGCACCCGCGAGACCCTGGCCGCGCTGCACGGCGTCGAGGTGATCTACTCCCCGGCCGACCTCTCGATGCCGGAGAGGATCTGCGAAATGGTCGCCTTCGCCCGCGATGTGCTGGGCCCCATCGACATCCTGGTGAACAACGCCGGCATCCAGCACGTCGCGCCGGTGACCGAATTTCCGAACGCCAAGTGGGAAGCCATCCTCGCGGTGAATCTCTCCTCGGCGTTCTACGCCAGCAAGGCCGTCCTGCCGGAAATGCTGGAGCGCGGCTTCGGGCGGATCGTGAACATCGCCTCTGCCCACGGCCTGGTCGCTTCGCCTTTCAAGTCGGCCTACGTCGCCGCCAAGCACGGGGTGGTCGGGTTGACCAAGACCGTCGCCCTGGAGACGGCCCGGATGGGCGTGACCTGCAACGCCATCTGCCCGGGCTACGTCTGGACGCCGCTGGTCGAGAAGCAGATCGCCGATCAGGCCCGCGCCCACATGATGAGCGCCGAGCAGGTGATCGCCGACGTCCTCCTGACCGCACAGCCCAACCGCAGGTTCGCCAGCGTGGAGGAGATCGGCGCCTTGACCGCCTTCCTGTGCGGGGAGCACGGCGCCTCGATCACGGGAGCGGCGCTCTCTGTTGACGGCGGTTGGACCGCCCACTGATGGCCAGTTCTCGCCAGAAGGTGGTGATCGTCGGCGCGGGCTTCGGCGGGCTCTCCGCCGCGGCGGCGCTGGCGAAGACCGACGCTGAGGTGACGATCATCGACCGTCGCAACCACCACCTGTTCCAGCCCCTGCTTTACCAGGTGGCGACGGCTGGCTTGGCGCCGACGCAGATCGCCAGCCCGATCCGCATGATCCTGCGCCGCCTGCCGAACATCCACATCGAGCTGGACGAGGTGACCGGCGTCGATCTCGCCGCCCGCCGGGTGCGGCTGGGCGAGCGGACCCTGCCCTACGACCAGTTGATCGTCGCCGCGGGCGCCACGCATGCCTATTTCGGCCGCGACGACTGGGCGGAGCACGCGCCTGGCCTCAAGTCGCTGGAAGATGCGCTGGCGCTGCGCCGCCGGGTGCTGCTGGCCCTGGAGTCCGCCGAACTGGACATGGACCGCGACGCCCGGGAACGGCTGCTGACCTTCGTCGTGGTGGGCGGCGGTCCGACCGGCGTGGAACTGGCCGGCGCCATCGCCGAGCTGACCCGCCGGGCGCTGGCCTGCGACTTCCGCCGCATCCGCGGCCAGCGCGCGCGTATCCTGCTGATCGACGGCGGGTCGCGGGTCCTCAGCACCTTCTGCCCGTCCCTGTCGGCCTATGCGAAGCGCGCCCTGGAGACGCTGGGCGTCGAGCTGATGCTGGGCCAGCCGGTGGCCCATTGCGACACGCATGGCGTGAAGGTTGGCGAGGCGCGGATCGAGGCGGGCAACGTGATCTGGGCCGCGGGCGTCCAGGCCTCGCCCGCCGGTCGCTGGCTGGGCGCCGAGACCGATCGCGCTGGCCGGGTCTTCGTCGAAAAGGACCTGACCCTGCCGGGCCATCCCGAGGTGTTCCTCATCGGCGACTGCGCCAGCATCCGCGACGCCACCGGCGCGCCAGTCCCCGGCGTGGCGCCCGCCGCCAAGCAGGCCGGCGCCTATGCCGCCAAGGTCATTGCCGCCCGGCTTGCCGGCGCGAGGGCGCCCGGCCCGTTCCGCTACGCCAACGCCGGGAGCCTCGCCACCATCGGCCGGCAGGCCGCCGTCGCCGACCTCGGGCGCGTCAAGCTGACCGGCTTCCCGGCCTGGATCTTCTGGTGCGCGGCCCACGTCTGGTTCCTGATCGGCTTCCGCAACCGGCTGCAGGTCGTGCTGGACTGGGTGTGGTCGTATCTCACGTTCGAGCGCGGCGCGCGGCTGGTTTTCGAGGCCGTGACGCGTGGGCGCGATCCGGCAATCCGTGTAGCCTCACCGGCGGCGGAGGCGCGTATCGCCTCCTAACCGCGCTTCCTGGCAACTGGGGGAAAACCAGCCATGGAGATGCAGCAGGTCCGCTACTTCCTCGCCCTGGCGAGGACGCTCAACTTCACGCGCGCGGCCGAGCAGTCCAACGTCAGCCAGCCGGCGCTGACCCGCGCCATCCAGCAGCTCGAGCACGAGCTTGGCGGGCCGCTGTTCCACCGCGAGCGGCAGAACACCCACCTCTCCGAGCTGGGCAAGATGATGCTGCCCTATCTGGAGCAGATCCAGACCCAGACCGAGGCCGCCAAGGCCCAGGCGAAGGCCAGCAAGAAGCTCGACAACGTCACCCTGCGGATCGGCGTGATGTGCACCATCGGCCCGCAGATGATCGCCGACCTGATCGTCAGGTTCCGGGTGGCCCATCCGAACGTAGACCTGGAAGTCATCGAGGAAGGCTCTGCCGAGTTGCAGGAGATGCTGTCCAAGGGCGACCTCAACCTCGCCCTGTTCGGCTTGCCGGAAGCGCTGGACGTCCGCTTCCACGGCCTGCCGCTCTACAGCGAGCGCTTCGTGATCGCCCTGCCGGCGGACCATCCGCTCGCGGCCCAGAACGTCGTGACCTGCCGGGACACTCACGAGCAGCCCTACGTCAGCCGGACGGATTGCGAGATCTTCGACTACGCCCGCCGGGAGCTTCGCGCGGCCGGCGTGTTCTGGAAGAAGGTCTTCTCCTCGGAACGGGACGACTGGGTTCAGGGGATGATCAAAGCCGGACTGGGCATCGGCTTCTTCCCCGAGCTCAGCGTCACCGACCCCGCCTTGGTCACCCGCCGCCTGATCGAGCCGGAGTTCACCCGCACGATCATGCTGGTGACGGTCCGCGGCCGTCCCCATTCCCCGGCCGTCGGCGCTTTCGTCCAGCAGGCCCGGGCATTCAAGTGGCCGCCGGGCGCCCTGGACCCCATGCCGTGCGGTTCCGACGACTGCGAACTGGAAGCGGCCGACAGCTAGGCCGCCTGCGCCGCCGCCGGGGTCGCCCTGCCCGCCGTCGCGGGCCGCAGGGTCGCCGCGAGGGCCGCAGCCGTCACCAGCGACGCGCCGACCACACCAACCGCGGCGGGCCAACCCGAACGATCGTAGATCTGACCGATCACCGCCGCGCCGGCCAGGCCGCCCAGATAGTAGCTGGCGAGGTAGATCCCGCTGGCCGCCGCGCGGTCGTCGCGGGCGGCGCGGCCGACGAAGCCAGTGGCGGTGGCCTGGGCGAAGAAGGTCCCGACGGCGACGAGGGTCAGCCCTGCGATCACCGGGATGATCGTATCCGCCAGAAGCAGCGGCAGCCCGGCCACCGCCAGGCCCAGTGACCCGAAGAAGGTCGGCCGCGGCCCGAACCGGCTGGCGACGCCACCGGCCAGCGGTGTGGTGATCATCGAAGGCAGGAAGACGAAGTAGACCAAGCCCAGGGCCATGGAGCTCAGTCGCAGAGGCGGCTCGGCCAGGACGAAGTTCACGTAGGTGAAGGTCCCCAGGAACGCGAACAGCACGAAGAAGCCGATCCCGAAACTGGCCACGAGGCATCGGTTGGTGAAGTGGGCCGCGATCCGCGAGAGGGCGGACCGGCGCATCTCGGCCGCCGCGGCGGCCATGGCCGGGGCTTGGCTCAGCGTCAGGTAAACCAGCGCAGCGCCGGCCAGGTTCAAGGCCGCGAAGGCGTAGAAGTTGACCGCCACGCCGGCGGTGGAAGCCACCGCCGAGGATACCAATCCCCCCACGAGATTCGAGACCACGTTGCCGGTGATGTAGGCCGCCAGCGCCCCGGCGGTCGCGGCGCCGGTGTTCTGCTCGGACAGGTAGGCCATGGTGAGGGTGAAGGCCGCGGACATGAATACGCCCTGCGCGATCCGCAAAGCTGTGAACGTCGCGAGGTCCGGGGCGTGGGCCAGCAGGGTCGTGGGGATGGCGAGCAGGGCCAGGCTGACCCAGATGCCGCCGCGGCGCGGGAGTCGGTGGCTGAGCAGGGCCACGACCAGGCCGGCGGCCGCCATGCCAATCGTGGAGGCGTTGACCGCCACGCCCATGGCCGAGCGCGAGACCCCGTACATCCGAGCCAGGGTGGGTAGGATGGCCTGGGCGGCGAAGAGGTCGACCAGGGTCAGGAAGCCGATCAGGCCGATCAGGGTTCGGCGCAGCAGCGGGCTGGGGTCGGCGGCGGTCATGGGGTTTCTCCGGGTTGGAAGACGCAAAAGGCGCGTGGCGCGCCGGAACGGATCCGGGTGCGCCACGCGCCTGCGCCGAGGCCTTGGACTTGGGGGTTTGAGGCCTCGGTGGACCCGCGGCGCGCCGGGCGGGGGATAGCGGCGCCGCGGGCGGTGCTCACATGTGGTCGGCGGCGGCCGTAGCGTCGGCGTCGTTCTTGATGTCGGCGGCGATCAGGACGGCGGGAACCTTGCCGTTGTTCTTCCACCAGTGGCTGACGCCCTTCTTCTCCTCGGCGACCTCGCCGGCCTTGTGGTCGATGCCCACGGCGCAGGTGGAGTTGTACTCGGTGATCTGCCCCGAGACGGTCATGATGAGGGCGGGCCGGTCGGTGTGGCTGTGCCACGGCACGACACCGCCCGGCTCGACCACCAGCCGCCGCAGGCGCAGGCGGCGGTTGTCGAGGCCATTGATCTCGCCGCCCAAGGCGACGAAGGCGAGCTCGTTGTCGGTGACCTTGGACGGCGTCGTCTCGCCGGTCGTGCGGGCGTCGGCGCGCATCTGGTCAGCCGGGCAGGTCCCGGCCGAGGCGGCGCCGGACGCGAAAAGGGCGGCGGCGAGCGAAGCTGTCGCGGTGAGGATCAGGGAGGTCTTCATCGGGGTCTCTCTTGGGGTGTTCGATGATCCGAACCTAGAGAGCGGCCGCGGCGCGCTGAATTCGCTTTAAGTTATGGCGGCCATGCGCGGAGGGTTCACGCTCCGCATGACTGTTGAATACTTCACCTGCTCGCGTGGATGCTGCCGATGTGCTGGCCGCATGGCGCCATTACCCAACCGACATTTCCGCAGCGGGGCGCGGCTTGCGACAAGGACGGCATGAAGACCGCCGCCAAGATCTCAGCCGCCCTCGACAAGTCCAAGCTGGGCCAGGTCGTCCTGGTGTTTCAGGGCGGCGGCGCCCTGGGCGCTTATCAGGCCGGCGTCTACCAGGCCCTGCAGGAGGCGGGCGTCGAACCCGACTGGGTGATCGGCACCTCGATCGGGGCGATCAACGCCGCCTTGATCGCCGGCAACGCGCCCGGCCAGCGCCTTGAGCGGATGCGCGAGTTTTGGGACCGCATGACCCACTCGCGCACCACGCAGTTCGCCGGGATGCTGCCCGGGATCGGGACCCTGATGGCCAACGCCATGACTGTGGCCAACGGCCTGGAGGCCTTCTTCCGCCCGAACCCCTGGGCGTTCCTCGGCATGCAGACCCCCCTCGGGTCCGAGCTGGCCGGCTACTATTCCACCGATCCGCTGGAGAAGACGCTCGGCGAATTGCTCGACCCCCAGCTGCTGAACGCAGAGCGTCCCCGGCTCACCGTGGGCGCCGCCAACGTGCAGACCGGCCAGATGCGATACTTCGACAGCCGGGACGACGTTCTGACCGTGCGCCACGTCATGGCCTCGGGCGCCCTGCCCCCGGCCTTCCCCGCCGTCCGTATCGAGGGCGAGCTGTATTGGGACGGCGGCATTCTTTCCAACACGCCGGTCGAGGCGGTGTTCGACGACAAGCCGCGCCGTTCGGGCGTGGTGTTCGCGGTGCATATGTGGGCTCCGAACGGACCCGAGCCGGACTCCATCTGGAGCGTGCTCTCGCGGCAGAAGGATCTCCAGTATTCCAGCCGCGCGATCACCCACATCACCCGTCAGAAGCAGATCCACAAGCTGAGGCACGTGATTTCGGAGCTGGCCTCGAAGCTGCCGCCTGACGTGCGGGCTTCGAATGAGGTCGGCGCGCTCGCCGCCTACGGCTGCCCGACGCAGATGCACGTGATCCGCCTGCTCTCCCCGCCGCTCGCCGGCGAGGACCATGCCAAGGACATCGACTTCAGCCCCTCGGGCATCAAGGCGCGCTGGGCAGCCGGCTACGCCCACACCGCCCGGGTGCTGGACCAATCCCCGTGGACCCACTGTGTCGACCCCATGGAGGGCATCATCCTCCACGAGGCCGAGGCGGGCCGCGTCACCGAAGACATCGAACCCAAGGACATCCAGAAATGACCCGCATCGCCCGCCAATCCCTGATGGCCCTTGCCGCCGGCGTGAGCCTGGCCCTCTGCGCCGGCGCGGCCTCCGCCGTGGCCGACCCCACCGTCGCCAACCAGCCGGCCCACGGCGTGGTCCGCCTGGCCAGCGCCCACGCCTTCGACGACACCGTCGCCCGCATCAAGGCCGATATCGCCGGCAAAGGCATCCAGTTCTTCACCGAGATCGATCAAGCCCAGCTCGCCAGGGGCGCGAAGATCGAGCTGCGCCCCTCCAAGCTGCTGCTGTTCGGCAACCCGCCCCTGGGCGCCCAGTTCCTGACCTCGAACCCGTATGCCGGCCTGGACTGGCCCGTACGCATCCTGGTGACCCAGGACGCCGCCGGGAAGGTCTGGGTCGCCTACACCGACTTCAACTGGATCGCCGACCGTTACGAGATCCGCGACCGGGGGGCCCAGATCCGGATGGCTTCCGAGGTGGCCAGCTCGATCGCCGGGAGTGTCGCGGCGAAGGGCGACTGAGCTTGGCGCCGACGGCCGGCCAGCAGGCGTAGGGCGGCGGCGACGCTCGTCGGCTCAGCGCGCTTGCACGTCGCTCCGATTCAACTTCGAAGAGCGACATCGGGCGGTGCGTGGAGAGCGTGACCCGCCGAGCAGCCCTGAGCTATGGTCCAGCAATGCTTATCCCCTGCGCCGTCTGTGGCGGCAAACCAGACCCGTACCGTCACGACTGGCTGTTCCGCTGTCCCGACTGCGGCGTGCTCTCATCGGATCTCCCGGTGGCTATTCCGGACCTGCCGAGCGACGGCCCCCTGGACGAAGGCGCGCGGGCGGCGGGCCTCGACGCCCTGAGGCGGCGCAACAACGCCCTGATCCTGCAATCCCTCGCCGATCCCGCGGCAAAGAAGGGCCTGCGGTTGTTGGACGTGGGTTGCGGTCCGGGCTTCTTGCTGGACCAGGCGGCCGACTTCGGCTTTGCCGCGGAAGGCATCGAGCCGGACGCGAACGTGCTGGCCACGGGACAACAGCGCGGCCTCGCCATTCGCGGCGGCCTCTTTCCGGATGCCCTCTCCCCCGAAGAGCACTTCGACGCCATCGTCTTCAACGACGTGCTGGAACACATTCCCGACGTCGAGGCCGCGCTGGTCGCCGCCTTCCGGCACCTCCAACCCGGCGGGGTCCTATGCCTCAACTGCCCGGACAAGCGGGGGCTGTTCTTCCGCGTCGCGGCCGCCCTGGATCGGATCGGGGTTTCCGGCCCCTACGACCGGCTCTGGCAGAAGGGCCTGCCCTCTCCCCATGTCTGGTACTTCACGCCCGCCTTGCTCCGGCGGGCGGCCGAACGTGCGGGCTTCGAGGCGTCTGGCGACCTTCGCCTCGCGACCGTCGATCTGAAGGGCCTGTGGCCGCGCATCCGGATGGTGCGGGAGACATCCCTGCCGATGGCCGCGGCGGCGTGGATTTTCACCTGGATCACCTGGCCGCTGGCGCGCCTGCTGCCCAGCGACGCGACGGCGTGCTTTTTCAGGAAGCCATAGGGCGCGTCGTGTTTGGCTGCGTGACGGCGAAGTCCGTCTCGGGCGGGCCGGGCGCGCGCGGTCAGCGAGCTTCCGGCGAAAGTCCCGCGCGCCACTGCGCCAGCAGCCGTGCGCGCCGCGCCTGGTCCAGATTCGCCAGCAGGGCCGGCCCCACGCGGATCGGCCGCCCGCCCGCGGGCTGAGGCCCGGTCGGGGCCGCCAGGATCGGCGTCAGGCGCCCTTCGCGCAGCTTCTCCTGGCCCTCTTCGGACAGAAGGTAGTCCAGGAACAGGCGCGCGGCGTTCGGATGCGGCGCAGAACGCGTGATGAAGGCGATCCGCGAGATCGTGAAGTGGTAGTCGCTTGGGGTGACGTATCCGATCTCCGGATCGCGGCTGGCCCATGCGGCGGCGTACGAGCTGTTCATATTGTAGGCGAGCAGGTGCTGGCCTGAAGACACTCGTCCGAGGATCGCGCCGCCCGGCACGTAGAGCCCCGGGCGGGTGCGGCCGATTTCACCCATCAGGGTCCAGGCATCGGGATAAACCTGGATGTCGGCGGACATGTACATGAAGCCCACGCCGCTCGCGGCCGGGTCGTACATGGCGATCTTGCCCCGCCAGCGTTCGGGGTTCTCCCGGATGGCGCGCAGCAGGTCGGCATGGCTCTTAGGCGCTTCCGCCGGCGACAGCAGGCGGCGGTTGTAGGCGAACCCGATCGGCTCGGCGGTGATCCCAAAGCCCGCATCGCGCCAGACCGCCCAGCGCGGCAGCCGCGCGGCGCCCGGGCTCCGGTAGGCCTGGGCATAGCCGTCGTTGACGAGCTTGACCTGAATGTCCATCGAGGAGCTCCAGGCTAGGTCCGCGACCGGCCGGCCCGTGGCCGCTTCGGAGACGATCGCGTCCTGGATGGCGGTGGCGGTGAGCTCGCGGTAACGCACCTTCACCCGCGGGAATCGCCGCTCGAAACCCGCCACCACCGGGCCGGCCACGTCGGTGTTGCCGTAGACGACGACCTCGCCCTCGTGGAGCGCGCGGCGGACCACGCCCGAAGCCGTGCCCTGGTCCGGGGCGGCCGGCTGGCAGGCCGCCAGGCCCACCAGCGCGAGCATCGCCGCCAGCCGCGCCATGGCCGTCTTGACGCCCGGGAACGACTGGCGTCGGATAGCGCTGCCCTCCCCGAAAACACTGACCACGCGGCCCCGCAACCTCGACCATGAAGATACTTGTTGTCGAGGACGATGTGCTGCTCACCCGTTCGCTCTCCGCGACGCTCAAGGCGGCTGGGCACGAGCCCCACTGCGTCGCCACCGGCGAAGCCGCCCTGAAGTCCGCCGGCGGCCAGGCTTTCGATGCCGTCATCCTCGACATCGGCCTGCCCGATATCGACGGTTTCGACGTTCTGGCGCTGCTCCGGCGCGAGGGATCGTCGCTCCCCGTGGTCATGCTGACGGCCCGCGACGCCGTCCGCGACCGCATCGCCGGCCTCGACATGGGCGCCGACGACTACGTGCTTAAGCCCTTCGATCCCGAGGAACTGGTGGCCCGTGTCCGGGCGGTCGCGCGCCGTCGAGCGGGGGCGGCCTCAGAGATCCTCGCGGTGGGCGCCCTCGTCTGCGACCTCCATGGCGGGACGGCCCGCGTGGGCGCGCGCGTGCTCGACCTGCGCCCGCGCGAGTGGGCCGCGTTGAAGGTGCTGGCCAGCCGTCCGGGGCGAACTGTCCAGCGCGACCTGCTGATGGCCGAGATGTTCCCCGGCGACCAGGCCGTGGCGCCGAACGTCCTCGACGTGCATGTCGGACGGCTACGCCGCAAGCTGCAGCCGGACGGGCCGCAGCTACGCACCCTGAAGGGGCACGGCTACAGGCTGGACCCGTGAAGCGGCCGCCCCCGAGCCTGGCGTTCCGCCTGCTGCTCGCCCAGATCCTGCCCCTGGCGCTGCTCGCCGCCGCCCTCGCCGCGGGCGGCGCGGCCGTCGCTCATCGGGTCGTCGAGCGCACCTCGGACCGCCTGCTGGCCGGCTCGGTCTCGGCCATCGCCGAGCAGGTCGGCGCCGAGGGCGGGCGCGCCACCGTCGCCTTGTCGCCCTGGGCCCTGGGCCTCCTGGACGGCCCGGAGCGGGACGCTGTCTTCTATAGCGTGCGTCAGGGCGCGCGCCTGGTGACGGGCTATCCGGAGCTGACCGCGGGCGTTCCGCCGCCGGCGGACGAGACCACCTTCGGCGACGGCCGGGTCCGCGGGATGCCGGTGCGGGTGGCGGCGACCCGCGTGCTCGTGCCCGGCGTCGCCGAGCCGGTCGTCGTGACGGTGGCCCAGACCCTGGACTCGCGACAGGCCAACGTCCGGGAACTGCTCCTGGGTCTCATCGCCCTGCCCGTCGTCCTGGTCCTGGGGGCGGCGCTGCTGATCTGGCCGGCCACCGTTTGGGCCCTGCGCCCGCTTCGCCGCCTGGTGGCCCGGCTCACCGACCAGTCCAGCCGACCCCGCGCGAGTTACGCCCCGGCCGACATGAGCGGCCTGCCCATCGAACTCCAGCCCCTCGTGCGCGCCTACGACAGCCTGCTCGCCAGCCTGGACAGCACGGCGACGGCGCTCCAACGCTTCGCCGCCGACGCCTCGCACCAGCTCCGCACACCGCTCTCGGTGATCACCGCCAATCTCGCGCTGTTGGGCGGCTCGCGGCTTCCGCGCGGCGACGCCTTGGCCCTGATCCGCGATTCGCGCGACGCCTCCGCCCGGCTCCACCTCGTGCTGCGACAGCTCCTGGCGCTGGCCCGGGCCGAGGCCGCGGTCGCCTCGGGCAGCGCCGAACTGGGCGGCGTGGTGCGCCAGGTGTTGTTCGACGCCCAGCGCGCCCACCCCTCCGCGATCCTGCGCGCCCGCCTGCCGGAAGCGCCCGTGGAGGCGAAGGGCGACCCCGTCCTCCTGCAGGAACTGCTCCGGAATCTGGTTTCCAATGCGGTGGCCTATGGCGGGGGGACCGTCTTCGTCGCCCTCAAGGCGGGCGGCGACGCCGGCCACCAGGTCACCGTCTGGGACCACGGGCCCGGCCTCAGCGACCGCGATCTGGAGCGCCTTTCCGAACGCTTCTACCGCGGCGACCGGGCCACGGGCACGGCGGGCGCCGGGCTGGGCATCGCCATCGTCCGAACCATCGCCGAGGCCTTCTCCATCGGTCTTGAGATCGGCAACCGCCAGAGAGCGGCTGGCCTGGTCGTCCGTCTGCGGTTGCGACCCGCCTAGATATGTGGCGCCCACACCACAGGATCTAGGCAATCGGCCGCGCCGCGGCGGTTCGACCGCCAGCGGCTTTTCGACACCAAACTGTCAGCAACCTGTCACGGCGTGTGCGGCGCGCACCCGCACCCACAACTCACACGATAGCCAAGGGGGTCCAGAGGCATTTTCTTGCTCTTCTGTCGCAGATTGCTGGAACATCATGCCGATCTGGGAAGCTTTGACACACGGGCTCGCCTCATTCTTACCTGTCGGCGCTCTCGCGGGAGAGATCGGGGTCGACCCGACGCCGAAGGCGCAACCGCCCCGGAAACGCTCAGGCAAACGGACCGCAGAGCAAGGACTGACGCTGGAAAGCAGGCCGGGGGAACCGGCCTCGCCGACGGAGCAAGACGCCGACGGGCGCTCGAATCTCTCAGGCTCGTGGACAGCGGGGGCAGGACGGCCGGAGGGCGACGTAATCCAGGCGCGGCTATGAGCCGAGCTTGGGAGGGCGCCGTCCGCCTGGGAAGCGACATCAGATCGCGAACAGGGAGGAAGCAACTGTCGTTCACGACCACGAGAATCGGGGATTTCGTATGGCCACTTTCAACCGCAACCGCACTCGCCTGCTGATGGGCTGCAGTCTGGCGCCCGCCCTGCTGGCGGCGTGCTACGCCACCGCCGCCGCCGCGCAGTCGGGCGGCGCCGAGGCCGAGGTCGAGGCCGTCGTCGTCACGGCCTCGCGGATCGACCGCGCCGGCTTCGAGGCGCCGACCCCGACCGTCCACATCACCGCCGAGGACCTGAGCGTCGGCGCGCGGCCGAACGTGGCCGCCGCGCTCAACGACATGCCGCAGTTCCGCGCCACCACCTCGCCCCAGACCACCGGCACCAACACCGGCGCCGGCAACGCCCCCCTCGACCTGCGTGGCCTGGGCATCAGCCGCACCTTGGTGCTGGTCGACGGTCGCCGGCTGGTG
Organism: Phenylobacterium sp.; assembly: GCF_004297125.1. GTDB lineage: Bacteria > Pseudomonadota > Alphaproteobacteria > Caulobacterales > Caulobacteraceae > Phenylobacterium. The sequence goes on from NZ_SCVD01000012.1 coordinate 108,351, forward strand.
GGCGACAACGACCTCAACGCCGTGCCCACCGTCCTCATCAAGGGGGTCGACGTGGTGACTGGCGGCGCGTCGGCCGCCTGGGGTTCGGGCGCCGTGGCCGGTGTCGCCAACATCACCATGGACCGCGAGTTCACCGGGGTTAAGCTCGGCGCGCAGTACGGCCTGTCATCGCGTAGCGACGGCGAGGAGTTCCGCTTCGAGGGCGCCTACGGCGAGACCTTCTCCGACGGTCGCGGCCACATCGTCGTCGGCGGCGAGTTCCTCGACAACGAGGGTATCGTCCCGAAGGTCTCGCGCAAGAACATCGGCCGCTGGGCCCAGGTCTCCAACGGCGCCGGGGCCTTCATCAATGTGGGCGACGTCGGCTTCTCGGATGCGGCCTACGGCGGCCTGATCATGTCGGGCGTGCTCAAGGGCAAGGCCTTCAACCCCGATGGCTCGCTGCGGGATTTCAACTACGGCAAGGTCGTCGGCACCTCGATGATCGGCGGCGAAGGTCCGTCCAACGACGACCTCAGCCCGCTGGTGACCCCGCAGCGGCGCTACAGTGGCATGATCGGCATCACCTATGACGTGAACGACAAGCTGAAGATCACCGCCGACCTGCGGCACTCGCGGATGTGGAACGACTACATCTGGTTCGGCGACCACAACCGCGGCAATCTGACCATCAAGAGCGACAACGCCTTCCTCCCCGCCGCCGTGCGGACGGCGATGGCGGCCGCCGGCCAGACCACCTTCACCATGGGGCGGTTCAACTCCGACCTGTCCTATTCGCGGATCGACTTCGAGCGGGTGAACACCCAGGCCACCCTCGCCCTGGATGGCGAGTTCGGCGAGAGCTGGCGCTGGAGCGGCTACTACAGCTACGGCGAGTTCGAGAACAATATCGACACCCCCGGGTTCCTGCTGCGAACCGAGTACGCCCAGGCGGTGGACTCGGTGATCAGCCCGACCACTGGTCAGGCGGTCTGCCGGGTGGCGCTGACCAACCCCTCGACGAACTGCGTGCCCATCAACCTGTTTGGACTGGGCGCGCCCTCGCAGCAGGCGATCGACTACGTGACCGGCACGCCGTCGCAGCGCGCCACCACCTCGCTGAGCGTGGGCGGCTTCAGCCTGCGCGGCGAACCGTTCAGCCTGCCGGCCGGCCAGGTCTCCATCGCGGTCGGGGCCGAGGCGCGGCGCGAGAAGGTCAACCAGACCGTCGGCGCGCTGGACCTGGCCAAGGCTTTCCAGACCTTCAGCTTCTCACCGATGTCCGGCGACTTCACGGTCAAGGAGGCTTTCGGCGAGGTGCTGGCGCCGATCGTCAGCGACGTTCCGGTGTTCAAGAAGCTCGAGCTCAACGCCGCCGCGCGGATCTCGGACTACAACACCACCGGTTCGATCTGGTCCTGGAAGGTCGGGGCGACGAACGAGTTCTTTGACGGCTTCCGCGGACGGGTCACCTACTCGCGCGACATTCGCTCGGCCAACCTGTCCGAACTCTTCACCACCACGACGACCGGCTACAACAACATCAACGACCCGGTGAAGGGCCAGACCGTCTATGTGCTGAACAACGGCGGCGGCAACCCGAACCTGATCCCCGAGACGGCCAAGACGCTGACCGTCGGGATCACCTACGCGCCGCCGGCGATCCCCGGCCTGAACATGTCGGTCGACTATTTCCACATCAAGATCGACGACGTGATCACCACGATCGCGCCGCAGGACATCGTCACCCGGTGCTTCAACGGCAACACCGACCTCTGCAGCCGGGTCGAACGCGATGCGGGCGGGAATATCGTGCGCACCCGGTCCACCTTCGTGAACCTCGCCCGCTACGAGACGGACGGCGTCGACGCGGAGGTGTCATACGCCGCGCCCCTGGACACCTTCTTCGACGGCGCGCCGGGCCGCGTCCAGTTCCGCCTCGTCGGGACCTGGGTGAACAGCCTGACCACCGACGATGGCGTGAGCGAGATCGAATACGTCGGCTCGCAGGGCTACTCGTTCGGCCTGGGCGTGCCCGAGCTGCGGGTGGTCGGAAGCGCCGCGTGGCAAGGGGACATCTTCGGGGCCAACCTGCGCGCCCGCTACATCTCCGCGGGCGACTACAACAAGACCATCAAGATCGTGAACAACCACATCGGGGCCTACACCTACTTCGACCTCGGGGTGACGGCGCGCCTGCCCCAGTTCGCGGACCGCGACGTCCAAGTCTACGGCAACATCACCAACCTGTTCGACAAGGATCCGCCTCCCGGGTCGCTCTACTCGCCCTACTACGATGTGATCGGTCGCTACTTCACCGTCGGGGCGCGGCTCGCGTTCTGAGCCTGCCCGAGGCCGCCGGCCCCTCGGGGTCGGCGGCGTTCTCCCGCTTCCAGAGGCCTCCCATGTTCACCCGCATTTCCCTGGCCATCGGCCTGGGGCTCAGCCTGGTTGCGTCCGCCGGCTCGGCCGACGTACCGCCCCCGCCCGCGATCGTCCTCGACGGCGCTCCCACCGTGCCGGATGCGCTGGCCGCCGACACCCAGCCCTACATGCAGTCGCGCCGCGCCGCCTTCCTCGGCTGGAGCGCCCGCGACCGCTCGATGCTGGTCAAGACCCGGTTTGGGACCACAGAACAGCTCCACGTGGTGGCCAAACCGGACGGCGTCCGCCGCCAGATCAGCTTCGAGGCGGAGCCGATCCTCACCGGTGCGCTCTCGCCAAAGGGTGACATCCTGGTGGTGCAGAAGGACAGCGGCGGCGACGAGTTCTTCCAGCTCTACACCCTGAAGGACGGCCGCCTCACGCGCCTCACCGACGGCAAGAGCCGCAACTGGTTCGGCGCCTGGAGCCCTGACGGGCGGCTGATCGGCTATTCGTCGACGCGCCGCAACGGCGCGGACGCCGACCTCTATGTCTCCGATCCGAGCCGGCCCGGCAGCGAGCGCATGGTGGCCCAGGTCACCGGTGGCGGCTGGAGCATCTCCGACTTCTCGGCCGACGGCCGCACCGCGCTCGTGATCAATCGCCAGTCGATCAACCGCTCGCCCGTTTACGAGCTCGATGTCGCCAGCGGGGCGCTGAAGCCGATCACCGATCCGGCCCGCGAGGTCGCCTACGCCGGCGCGCGCTACGCCCCTGACGGCGCGATCTGGGTGACCTCGGACAAGGATTCCGACTTCCTGCGCCTGGGCCGGCTGAACCGCGCTACCGGCGCCTTCGCCCCGGCCAGCCGGGAGGCGCGCTGGGACGTCACGGACTTCGCCGTCTCGCCCGACGGCGCCTTCGTGGCCTACGCCATCAACGAGGCCGGCGTTTCGCGCCTGCGCGTCCTTGACGTGGCGACCGGCGCGGTTCGCAAGGTGGAAGGCCTGCCCCCTGGCGTGATCCCCTACAGCATCGGCCCTGCCATCGAGATCGCCCCCTGGGGCCAGATCGGCCTCAGCATGTCGTCGGCCCGGGTGCCGGGCGACGCCTTCTCGGTGGACGCCAAGACGCTGGCCGTGACCCAGTGGACCCACAGCGAGACCGGCGGCCTCGACCCGCAGGTCAATATCGAGCCCCGCCTGGTGGAGGTGAAGAGCTTCGACGGCGAGGTGGTCTCGGGCTTCCTCTATGCGCCCGACCCGAAGAAATTCCCCGGCAAGCGGCCGCTGGTGGTGAACATCCACGGCGGGCCCGAGGGGCAGACCCGCCCCGATTTCATCGGACCGGAGAACTATCTGGTCAATGAGCTGGGCATCGCAGTCTTCTTCCCGAACGTCCGCGGTTCGTCCGGCTACGGCAAGCGGTTCGTCAACCTCGACAACGGCCCCGACCGGCGCGAGGACACCGTCAAGGACATCGGCGCGTTCCTCGACGCCCTGGCCAAGGAGCCCGCCCTCGACCCAGACCGCTTCGCCGTCCAGGGCATGTCGTACGGCGGGTACATGTGCTACGCGACCGCCGTCCACTACAGCGCCCGCCTCAAGGGGGCCAACTGCGAGGTGGCGATCTCCAATTTCGTCACCTTCCTCGAAAACACGCAGTCGTACCGGCGCGACCTGCGACGGGTGGAGTACGGCGACGAACGCGATCCGGCCCAGCGGGCCAAGCTGACCCAGATCTCGCCACTGACCAGCGTCGACAAGATCCGCATCCCCCTGCTGGTGGCCACCGGCGGCAACGACCCGCGCGTGCCGCCGACCGAGGCCGACCAGATCATCAGCGCAGTGCGGGCCCACGGCGGAACGGCCTGGCACCTGCTGGCCCGTAACGAGGGCCACGGCTTCCACAAGAAGGAGAACGAGGACTACTACTTCTGGACTGGCCTCCAGTTCTGGCGCCGTACGCTGCTCGGCGAGCCGTCGAAGTAGTCCTCCGTCGGCGCGCGGCGGCTCCTCCTCCCCAGCCGCGCGCCGACCCCACAGCAATGCGCCCCATGACCTCGTCCGCCGCCCGCACCCTGACGACCGCCCTGCTCCTCGCACTGGCCACGGGCGGGCGCGTCTTCGCCGCCGAGCCTCCGGTCGGCGTCGATCACCACATGCATGTCCACTCGCCGGCGATCCTCGGATTCCTGCCCGGCTATTGCGCGAGCCCCAGCCGCACGAGCCCCTGCGACCCCGCCTTCAGCCTGCCGCTGACCGCCGACGACGCGTTGGCGGCCCTCGATGGCGCGGGCGTCCGCCGAGGCTGGCTGCTCTCGACGGGCTATCTCGCCGAGAGCCCGATGATGTCGCCGCCCGATCCGCGCGCGGCCGATATCCTCCGCAGCGCCAACGATTTCACGGTCGCGCAGGCCCGCGCCCACCCCGATCGCCTGGCGGCCTTTATCGGGATCAATCCTCTCACCGACACCGCCCTGCCCGAGATCGCCCGCTGGCGTGGCGACCCGGCGGTGATGGGCGTCAAGCTGCACCTGACCAACTCCGGCCTCGACCTGCGCTCTCAGGCCGATGTCGCGCGGCTGGCGGCCGTCTTCCGGGCCGCGGCCGACGCCCGGCTGGTGGTCCTGATCCACATGCGCACCCGCGCCCCGGACTACGGACCCCGCGACGTCGAGGTCTTCCTGCGCGATGTCCTGCCGGCCGCGCGCGGCGGTCCCGTCGTGATCGCCCATGCCGCCGGTTGGGGCGGGACCAACCCCTATACGCTGGGCGCGCTCGGAGCCTTCGCCGACGCCCTGGAGCGGAACCCCGCCCTCGGCCGCAAGCTTTGGTTCGACCTGGCGCAGGTGTGCGACGAACGCACGCCGCCCGCCGACCGCGAGGCGCTGGCCGCCGTCATCCGTCGCATCGGCGTCTCGCACTTCGTGGCCGGCTCGGACTGGCCATTCGTCCGCGACCTCCAACGCTACTATGCCGAGACCTACCCGCTGCTCCCGCTGAGCCCGGAGGAGTGGCGGATCATCCGCAACGCCGGGCCGGACCGGCCGAAGCGCTAGCCACGACCCGGCCCCCACGGCCACACGTAACCGACGTATAGCTACATCTCGCGGTTGATCCGTAGGACGAACGTCCGACGCCGTGGGCGAAAGCGCCGCCTATCGTCCCTCGCCGGCCGCGGAGATCGCCGCCGGTCCAGCTTCACGCTGGGACTGCATCAAGGGGGCGACTGTGCCGGACAGAAAGCTCTTCAGCGCCCTCAGCGCGTCTGCGCAGCGCGAGCTCAGCGCATCCTTCGGCCGGCTTCAGGCCGAGATCGCGGAGAACCTCCGGCAGACGGCGCTCCGCGTCCGGGTCGTGCGTCCGGAGGACCTGCTGGTCCTGGATTTCGCCTTCGACAACCTCGAGCGCCGCGAGCAGGGCGGCCGGCGGTTCCTGGTTCGTCGGGACGGCTCCAAGCCCGCGCGCATGATCGTCCATCACCAGCCGCAGGCGATCGGCGAAGGCGTCTATCAGGAAGAGCCCTTCGAACCGGGGCCCCATCCGCCGTTCACCGCGCCCTCGCGGTTGGCCGGGAAATCCCGGGTCGCGGTGACCATGCCCGTGGAGGTGGCCAGCCTGGACTGGTCCCTGGAAGCCTTCCTCAAGGCTTGCTCGGAATGGCCATTGGCCCTGGACTATGCGGCGCGGCCCGACCCGCGCCAGCTCCAACTGCCGTTCCCGCCCGGTGGGATCCTTATCGACCAACTCGGCCAGTTCATCCGGCAAGCGCAAGCGCGCGCCGGGATCGCGGAGGCCGACGCGCTGTCGCTCAGGCGCTCCGCCGCCCGCCTGGGCGCCGGCATGATCGCCACTGCCCGCGAAGGTCGTCCCCGGGACGACGCGCAGATCGCCCGCCTGCTCGACAGCGAGCTGCAGCGGACGCTCGCCGGCGGCCCGCGCAGGCCCGCGGCCCAGACCAAGGCGGCGCGGGAGATCCTGACCCTGGCGACCGCGGAACAGATGGTCCGCGAGGCCCTGACGCCCGGGCGACTTGAACAGGCGCCGAGCCTGGAACTGATCGACCCGCTGCTGCCGTTCCTGGGCGTTCCTCACGAGCCGTCGGCCGCGGTCACGGCGATCGAACTTCCCTGGCGGGTGATCCACACGCCGTTGGCGACCGCGGGCTTTACGCACGCCGAAACGCCGGTGACGCACGAGGGCCAGACGGAGCTATGGCACAGCCGCCTGGGCCGGCGATCCGGCGGTGAGGTGGACGACAGCAAGTCCCAGCCGCTGCGGGCCATCTGGTCGCCGGACTATGGCTCGCCACAGGAGACGTCCTTCACCACATCGAGCACGGCGGAGGACCGTCATTTCCTGGTCCACGCGACCGCCGGCTACAGCGGTGTTCCCGAGGGCTGGCCGACGCCCGTGCCGGGCGACGCCCGCCGATTGATCCTCAGCGCCCTCGGGGCGCGGCTGGACTACTACGGCGAGTGGAAGGTCAACGGGAAGCTGCCGCTGGAAAGCTGGACGCACCAGGCGGCGCTGGGCCGCGACTTCTATGTCCGGATCGTCAAGGCGGGCTTCCTGTTCCCGTTCGGCCATAAGGCCGTCTACATCGTCATCACCGAGCGCAAGTTCGAGACCGTCCCCGAAGGCGGCGGCCGCATGGCCACCTTGCGCCAGAAGCACTTCATCGTGGTGCGCGAACCCGTCCGGAGCTTCCCGAGCCTCGGGATGCCGGACGACGGCCGAGGCCTGCCCTTCCAGGCGGTGGAGATCCTCACCCGCGAGACCCCGCCCCTGGCCAAGCCGCCGGCAGGCCAGCCCAACTGGTGGCCGACGCGCAGCGGCAAGGACTTCCTGTTCGACTGCGTGGGCGTCGACCACGCCGGCCAGCGCATCCCCTTCTCGGCGCCGCTGGCCTTTATCAGGATCGACGCCAACGGCGCCGAGCACCCCTCGTTCGCCACCATCGCCACCGCCTACAACAACGGAAACGACGGTCGCGCCAAACGCCCGCTGAACGGCGCGCGCGTCGCCTTCGCACCGCTGGCCATCGGCGATCCGGACGCGGGCGGCGACACGCGCATCCCGACCGAGACCATCAGTTTCCAGGGCATCCCGGCCGCCGTCTCCCGAGCCGATGCGCCGCACTACTACCCCAATATGAAGGGCGCCGAAGTCGTCTCGGGCGCCGTCCAGGCGCTGACCGGCGAGCGCCGAACCGCGGTCGTGAGTTTCCCGCCGATCTACCGGACAAGCGGCCTGGCGGGCTCCAACGTCGGGCAGGTCTTCCTCGAGGCGCAAAGCCAGGCCCTGAAGTTCGGCGGCGGTGGCGTCGGCGCGGACAAGGTGGGCGGCCTCGTCACCCCCGACATGACCCCGACCGCCTTCTCCCGGCGGTTCGGCGTGGTGGCCGGGCCCATGGGGACGTTCGCCGGCGGCCATTTCGATCCGGCCAGCGTGTTCCCGGACGCGAAGCTGCTGGGCGTCCTGCCGCTGCGCGACATCCTGCACGCGGTGACCAACGTCGCGGGCGATCCGGGCCAGACGCCGAAGTTCGACCAGGTGGAGTTCCCCGACCGTGTCGTGGCCGAGTTGCGGCTGAAGCAGACTAACCTGCGCGCCGTGCTGGTCTTCGAGCCGGACATCGGCGGCCAGAGTGAACTGGATATCCGGGCGCGCACGACGGTGATGCGCAACGGCGGCGCTGTCGAGACCAGCGTCCAGGGGTCGCTCACCCACTTCCGCATCAACCTGTTCGGCATGATCGCGCTGAACTTCGACCGCCTTCGGTTCTTCGCCGAGCCCGGCCGCAAGCCGGAGGTCGACGTCGATCTGGACCCGGACAACGGCGTGGTGTTTGGCGGGCCGCTCAGGTTCGTGAACACCCTGCGCGACGTCATACCGTCCAACGGCTTCTCCGATCCTCCGGACCTGTCGATCTCGCCGTCGGGGATCACCGCCAGCTACAGTCTGGCCCTGCCCACCATCGGGGTGGGGATCTTCAGCCTGCAGAACGTTTCGCTGGGCGCGGGTTTCACCCTGCCGTTCACCGGGGACAGCCCCTCCGTCCGGTTCAATTTCGCCGAGCGACACAACCCCTTCAACCTGACGGTCTCGCTGCTGGGCGGCGGCGGCTTCTTCCTGATCGGCATCGATGCGGGCGGCGTCCGCGAGATCGAGGCGGCGCTGGAGTTCGGGGCCCAGATCGCCATCGACCTCGGGGTCGCCTCAGGCCGCGTCTACGTGAAGGCCGGCGTCTACTTCCACTGGCGCGAGACGCCGGACAAGCTGGTGGAGCTGGACGGCTATGTGGAGATGGGCGGCGAGCTGTCCGTCCTGGGCCTGATCTCCGTCTCGCTGACCTTCCACCTGTCGCTGGGCTACCGCAAGACCGGCGGCCAGGCCGAGGTCCGAGGCCAGGCCGAGCTGGTGGTCGAGGTGGAGGTGCTGTTCTTCAGCGCCTCGGTCACCGTGCGCGTGGAGCGCCGGTTCGCCGGCGCCCCCTCCGATCCGACCTTCGTCGAATTCGTGCCCACCGACGACGCCTGGCGCAACTACTGCGCCGCCTTCGCTTAGGAGCCCGCGCATGGCGCAAGCGTCCCAGCAGGTCATCTGGACCTGCCTGCCGAACGGACTCACCGACGACGGCGACCTCAAGGTCTCGGTCATGATCTCGCCGAGGCTCAAGCTTTTCGGCGGCGCGCCGGAGCTCGCTCAGTTCAAGGATTGGCTGGACTGGCCCGCCAAGCTGGCCGAGGGCGAATGGGCCTTCGAGATCGGCGGCCAGAAGCGGCCGGGCAAGCTGGTGTCGACCCCCGACAGCGCCGTGTGGAAGGCGCTTTTCACGCCGGAGACCCACGTCAAGTCCCGCGTCTTTGAGGATTTCAGCAACCGGACCATCCTCAGCTACCCGATCGCCGCCACGGCCGCGGTCGTCGAAAGGGTCTATCAGGATCTGGCCGTCGGGGCTGAAGACGATTTGCCGTCAGCCGGGAGCTTCGGCCCGCTCGCGCGAGGCCTGCAGAAGCCGAAGGAGCCCGCCTCCGTGCTGCGCGAGCTCGCCAAGGAGGGCGTCGGGGGCTTCTCTAAATCGCTGCCCGACATCCTCGACCTGCTCGGCGCCTATCACCGACCGCTCGAACGGGCCGAACTCCACCACTATGAAAACCAGGGGCCGGACGATCCCCAACCCAGCTCCAAGTGGCGCAGCCAGCGTCTGGCGCCCCTGCCCGCCGCCGAGGACTTCCAGAAGCTCATCGATTTCCACCAGGTGGTCTCGGCCCTCGGGCAGCACCCGATGCTGCTGCGGCCCTGCGGGTTGGTGCTGGATTTCGAGGTCTCGAGGCGCGGCGCGCCGGCGTCGGGAGAGATCCGCTTCGTGCCGAAGTGGAAACCTGACCCCACCATCGACAGCCTGCCGGACGAAACCCCAGCGACGGCGTTCGAGATCGAGGACAAGGCCTTCACCGCGCGTCCGCGAAACGCCGCCGAGAGCCACATCGCCGGCTCCTGGCTTCGCCTCAATCCGAAGGCGTTCGACGTGGTGCAGATGGACGTGGACGGCGCCGGTCTCAAGCTGCGGAACTTCGCCCTCTCCGTCTGGCGGACCCAGGACGAATCCACCGCCGACGAGTCCTTTGGCAAGGAGGAGATGCAGCCGCACCGCACGGGCGCGCCGACACTCCGCTCCGGCGGGCTGACACTGGCCCAGCGCCAGCGGGACCAGGCTGTGAAGGCCATGTTCAAGGGGGCGACCAAGCTCCAGACCCAACACGTGGCCGAGGAGAGGATCACGCTCTTCGCCGAAGACCTGGTGCGCGGCTACCGCGCCGACGTCTGGGACGACCGGTCCGAGGCCTGGCGATCCCTATGCCGCCGCGACGGAACCTACACGCTGGTCAACGACGGTTCGGTCCTGCGGACCGAGGACGAGGAAGGCGTCATCCGGCTGGCGGCGACCGAATCCACGGACGGCGAAAATCCCGATGTGATGAAGATCCACGAAGGGCTGTTCGTGTGGCGCGGCTGGAGCTTGTGCGCCTCTCTCCCCATGCCCGCCATCGGGATCAATGACGAGGTCGCCGAGCCGGACAACGCCGCGCCCGAGGGCCTGCCCCTGGAGACCGATTTCACCGTCCGCAGGGGCTCGCTGCCCAGCCTGCGGTTCGGACGGACCTATCAGCTGCGGGTCCGCCTGGTGGATCTGGCCGGCAACTCCCTGCCGTTCGATCCCGAGCTCAAGGTTCCGCCGGAGGTGCTGAGCGAGCAGGAGGCCTATCTCCGCTACGAGCCGGTGGAGGCCCCTGCCCTGGCGCTCGTCGATGCGCCCGACGAATGGCCCACCGACGGCGAGTCCATGGGCCGCCTCGCCATCCGCACGTTCAACGATCCCTATGACGCCGTGGTGTCGGCCGAACCGCCGATGGTGCGTCGCCACGTGCTGGCGCCGCGGGTGACCCACAACTTCGCCGAGCTGAACGGCGCCCTCGACACATCGGAGGGGCGGGTCGACCCGGACCTGTTCGCCCTCCTCGCCGCGCGCGACGTCGGCCTGTCCTCCACCGTGCTCGAAACACCCGCCTGGCGGCCTGCCGGAGCCCCGCCGGTTCCGCCGATCAAGACCTCCTACGCCGTGGCGCCTGAGGCCTACACCCTGACCTATCTTCCGGACCCGCTGGCCCACGGGGTCGCGATCCGCATCTTCGGCCTGGACCACGTCGACCCCGACGAGGTGTTCAGGATCGACCTCTACCCGGACGACGCCAGATGGCCGGACGCGGCTCCGTTTCAGATCGGCCTCACGGATGGCCAGCGCCAACCGAAATTCGTGAAGGACAAGCGTCTGTTCTCCGTGGCCGTGGGACGCGCCGAGCGCGCTCGCCTGCGGATCAGCTGCCTGATCGGCGACCGCGACCTCGACCTGCTGGCCGTCTGGAGGCTGATCGAGGCCAAGGGCCTCCCGGCGACCCAGCTGGAACGCCTGCGCAAGCGGGCTGTTCGCGGGCAGCACTGGATGATGACACCCTGGCGCGAGATCGACCTCGTCCATGCGGTGCAGAAGCCGCTGATCATGACGGTGATGGAAGGCCTGGGCGGGAACGGCCTGCCGAACGCCAGCCGCAGCCTTGGACGTACGCCCGCGCACATCTCCTTTTCCACGCCGCTCCACGCCAAGAGCACCGCCCGCCTCGACCTGTTCGGCCGATGGCAGGAGCCGCGCGACACCCTAGCCGGCGGGCCGGACAGCCGGGAAAGCGAGGCCCAGGCCCAGAGCTGGACCGTCTCGCGCCGCGGAGCGCCGGACGACCGCTGGTCGGAGCGCTCGGCGCTGCACGACTTCCCCGACACCCGCTACCGCCGTGTGCTGTACCGCCTGGAAGCGACCAGCCGGTTCCGGGAGTACATGCCGCCAGAGATCCGGAACTCGCCGGGCGGCGAGCCCGTGAAGGTCGTGTCCGACGAGGTCCGCGTGTGGATCCCCAACGCCGCGCCTCCGCCGCCGCCCCAGGTGCGTTACGTCATCCCGACATTCGGCTGGAGCCGCGGGTCCGTCGACGGCAAGAAGACCTCCTGGCGACGGGGCGGCGGCCTGCGGGTCTACATGGATCGCCCCTGGTTCGCCTCAGGTCATGGGGAATTGCTGGGCGTCCTGCTGCCGCGGCCCGACACGCCGCTCAGCACGATCGAGGGACCGCTCAAGGCCCATGTCACCCAGTGGGGCGCCGATCCGATCTGGCTAGGTGGCCGTGTCGAGCAGGCGGCGCCCGGTCCGGGCGCTTTCCCCTTGCGCGTCACCGGCGGGCCGGCCGCCGTCCCGGGCGCGCCCGACGTGTTCCAGGACGAAGGGGCCGATCTGCCGGACAGCTTCGACCTCCAGGGCCTCAGCGTACCGGGCCTGGATTCAAGCCTGCGGGTCGATGTCGCCGCCCATCAGGTGGGTTTCGACGCCAGCCGCGGACTCTGGTACTGCGACGTCGTGGTCCGGCCGGGGGACGCCTACTTCCCGTTCATTCGCCTGGCGCTGGCGCGCTATCATCCCGTCTCGGTGTCGGGCGCCCACCTCTCGCAGGTCGTCCTGGCGGAATTCCAGCAGCTGACTCCGGATCGCTACGTCAGCGTGTCGCGCAGCGGCGACCACGTGACGGTGGCGGTGCATGGCTACACAGGGGGCAAGACCCTGGGATTCCTGGAGTCCGGCCGCATCGAGGTCGAGCTGCAGCAACTGGCCGCCGGCGCCGATGAAACCCTGGATTGGAAGGCGGTCCCCCCGCCCGCGACTCCGCAGGCCGGGCCGCGCGGCGATCTCGGCGTAGGCCAGATCAGGGTGCGGAACATCTCCGCCGTGCGTTCCGTACAGCCCCGCAACGCGGCCGAGCGCGCACTATCGGCCGAGGCGATCCGCCTTTCCGAGGCCAACGACTTCGAGGCGTTGGCCGTGCGGCCCGACCTCCTTCAATGGTTGCTGCCGCCGTTGATCTGGGAAGGCGAGATCCGTACGCCCCCTGCCCAGGTCGGCCGGCGCCTGCGGATCCTGATCACCGAGCGGGAGCGCCATCCCACCGGCGATCGCGACGCCGCCGGCGTGATCCCGACCGCGGACCGGATCGTCTACGCCGAGGCCGTGGCGGTCTGACCGGGGGCGCGCAGAAGCTTCGTATCTCGGCGGCCACCAGGCCGTTTGTCGGGCGCCTAGGACGGCCAGAACCGGACGACCGCCAGGACCAGGCCAATCCACATCGCGATCGAGAGGATCGCGCCGAACAGCAGGCCGTAGCCGATGGGGATGGCGCGCACACGGCGGACGCGGGCCGGCGCCCCCTCGAAGGCGGTGGCGTGCGGAGAGACCATGTCGCTCATGCGGGCCTCCTCGGCGGGCCGCTCTGCGGGACCCGACCTCATGTACGAACCCTACGCAGATTCGCCTGATAGGCGAATTTTGACGATATCTTGCGCCGCCTTGTGACTCGAAGGTCGGCGCCTTATCTATGTTTAGTAATTACTGTTGGTGGATCGGAGCCTCCCCATGCGCCTCCTCGCCCTCACGGCCGCCGCCCTGCTCGCCAGCGCCACGACCGTCCTTGCCGCTCCCGCCTCGGTCAATGTCGCCGTCGGGCCCGAGCTGCAGAAGAAGTTCGAGAAGACCTACGGCCTGCGCGAAGCCGAGTTCCTGACCAAGGATCTGCGCGAGTCGGTGACGGCGCAACTCGCGAAGAAGCCCATCTACGACGGCGCGCGCGTCGAACTGGTGCTCACCGACGTCAAGCCCAACCGCCCGACCTTCAAGCAGCTTGGGGACACGCCCGGCCTGTCGTTCGAGAGCTTCGGCGTCGGCGGCGCGGCTATCGAGGGCCGCATGATCGCCGCCGACGGGACCGAGAGCCCGATCAAGTACCAGTGGTTCGAGACCGACATCCGTCAGTCCAGGGCCAACTGGATCTGGAGCGACGCCGAATGGACCTTCGACCGCTTCGCTCGGCGGCTGGCCCGCGGCCAGGAAGTCGCCGGCCGCTGAACCCCGCGCGCATAGCTTGCTACACGATGCGGCGCGCGGTCTGATCGCCGCGCGCCGTTTCCTTTTCGAGTTGGCCCCATGACCCGTCCTGCCCCGCCCGCCGACCTGGCGCCCATCGACCGGCTGCTGGCGATCATGGCGCGGCTGCGCGATGCGCAAGACGGCTGCCCCTGGGATCTGGAACAGACCTTCGAGACCATCGCGCCCTACACCGTGGAGGAAGCCTATGAGGTGGCCGACGCCATCGAGCGGGGCGATCTGGCGGACCTCAAGGAGGAACTGGGCGACCTGCTGCTGCAGGTGGTGTTTCACGCGCGCATGGCCGAGGAACAGGGGGCCTTCGCCTTCGACGACGTGGCCCAGGCCATCAACGACAAGATGATCCGCCGGCATCCGCATGTGTTCGCCGACGAGACCTATGCATCGCTCGACGACCAAAAGCAGGGCTGGGAGCAGCTCAAGGCGGCGGAGCGCGCAGGCAAGGGCAAGGCCGCCAGCCTGCTGGACGACGTGCCGGTTGGACTGCCGGGCCTCACGCGTGCCGTGAAGCTGTCGAAGCGCGCCGCCACCGTCGGATTCGTCTGGCCCACCGTGCAGGACGTGGTCGCCAAACTGCACGAGGAAGTCGGCGAGATGCTGGTCGAGATCGAGGCCGGCGACCTGGAGAAAGCCAAGGGTGAGATCGGCGACGTGCTGTTCGTGGTCGCCAACCTGGCCCGGACCCTCGACGTGGACCCCGAGGACGCCGTCCGCGCCACCAACGCCAAGTTCGTCCGCCGCTTCAACTATGTGGAGCGGCGCCTCGCCGAGCGGGGCAAGACGCCCGACCAGTCGAACCTGGCGGAGATGGACGGCCTTTGGGACGAGGCCAAAGCCGCCGAGCGTGCCTAGGGCTGGACCACGCTCCGCTCAGTGCGTTCGGATCTCGGCCTGCGGGAACAGCTGTTCGAACTGGCCCATGGCCTGGGCCGTCAGGCTGACCGCCAGGCGGACCGACCCATCCTTGCCCTCGTTCCGCTCGATGACGCGGCCGTGGCGGTAGAGCCAGGCGATGGCGGCGCCCTCCCCGGCCGGCGCGTAGACGTCCACCGGCGGAGCCTCGTCGACCAGGCCGGCGATCATCGACAGCAGGTCGTCGCAGCCCTGCCCCGTCACCGCCGACACGAGCACGGCCGGCGGCTGAGCGCGGCGGGCGTCGTGCGTGGCCTCGTCGCGGGCCTCGGCCGGGAGCAGGTCCGCCTTGTTCCAGACCTCGACGATGCGCCGCTCTTCCATGTCCACGCCCAGGCGCGCCAGCACGGCGCGGACGTCGGCCGCCTGGGCCTTGGTCTCTTCACTGGCGATGTCGCGGACGTGCAGGACGACGTCGGCCTCCTTGACCTCCTCGAGGGTGGCGCGGAACGCCTCCACCAGTTCGTGCGGCAGGTCGGAGATGAAACCCACCGTGTCGCTCAGGATCGCCGGGCGGCCATCCGGCAGCTTCAGCGAGCGCAGGGTCGGATCCAGGGTCGCGAACAGCATGTCCTCGGCCACGACCGTGGCGTTGGTCAGCCGGTTGAACAGCGTCGACTTGCCGGCGTTGGTATAGCCGACCAGGGCCACCGTCGGGAACGGTACACGCCGGCGCTGCGAGCGTTGCAGGGTGCGGGTCCGGCGCACCTCCACCAGCTCGTCCTTCAGTTTGCGGATCTTCTCGGCGATCAGCCGCCGGTCGGTCTCGATCTGGGTTTCGCCCGGGCCGCCCATGACCCCGAAGCCGCCGCGCTGGCGCTCCAGGTGGGTCCAGGTCCTCACGAGCCGCGAGCGCTCATACGTCAGGCGCGCCAATTCCACCTGCAGGCGGCCTTCGCGCGTCCGGGCGCGGCGGGCGAAGATCTCGAGGATCAGGCCCGTGCGGTCGATGACCTTGGCGCTCCACGCCTTCTCCAGGTTCCGCTGCTGGACGGGAGTTAGCGCGTCGTCGATGACCACGACGTCCAGCTCCTCCACCTCCACCAGCACGCGGATCTCCTCCACCTTGCCCTTGCCGAACAAGGTGGCGGGCGTGAGCTGGCGAAGATTCACGACCATCGTCTCGCGGACCTCGAGGTCGAGGGCGAGGGCGAGGCCGGCGGCCTCCTCCAGCCGGGCTTCTGGATGGCGCTCGGAGCCGCGGCCCTCCCGGTCCGGATGGATTACCAGGGCGCGCTGGACAGGCGCCTCACGGTCTACAGATTTTGAAGTGCTCAATCGGCCTCGTCGTCGGCCGGCTCGTAAAGCTGCACGGGCTGGGCCGGCATAATGGTGGAGATGGCGTGCTTATAGACGAGTTGGGATTGTCCGTCCCTGCGCAGCAGGACGCAGAAATTATCGAACCAGCTCACCACGCCCTGCAGCTTGACCCCGTTCACCAGAAAGATGGTGAGCGGCGTCTTGGACTTCCGCACGCTGTTGAGGAAGGTGTCCTGCAGGTTTTGTTTCTTGTCGCTCACGGCTTTCCGCCTTTTCGTTTTGATCGGGCGGAAGATCCGCCCACACACAAGGTCACGCTAAGCCGCAAACGGCGGCCGTTGCAATCGCAGGCTCGACTTAGATGGCCGTCGCCTGCGCGCGCTCGATATAGAGGCGACGGAGCCTCGACGCCACCGGTCCTGGCGAACCATCGCCCACAGGCTTGCCATCGACCGCGATCACCGGCAGCACCAGGGTGCCTGCGCCGGTGATGAAGGCCTCCTTCGCCGCCCGCGCCTCGTCGGGGGTGAACGGCCGCTCCTCCACCTTCAGCCCGGCCTCGCGGGCCACTTCGAGCAGGGAAAGCCGGGTGACGCCGCGCAGGATGTTGGCGTTGGTGTCGCGCGTCCGTAGGATGCCATCGCCATCCACGATCCAGGCGTTGGAGGAGGCGCCCTCGGTGACCAGCCCCAGGTCGTCGACGAACCAGGCCTCGACCGCGCCGACCTCGCGGGCCTTCTGCTTGGCAAGCGCGTTCGGCAGCAGGCCCACCGTCTTGATGTCGCAGCGGCCCCAGCGGTTCTCCGGCGTGGTGACCACCGATACGCCCTTGGCGGCGCGGGCTTCGGAAGCCTCGCGGTCCACCCGGCTCACGGTGATCACGACGGCCGGCCGCGTCCCGGGGGCCGGGAAGGCGTGATCGCGGGTCGCGACGCCGCGGCTGACCTGGAGATAGACCAGGCCCTCGCGGATGCGGTTGCGGCGCACGGTCTCCTTCAGCACCGTCGTCAGCGCCGCCCGGCTCATCGGCATGTCGATGCCCAGCTCCGACAGGCTGCGCTCCAGGCGCACGAAATGCCCCTCGGGATCGGCCAGCTTGCCGCCGAACAGAGCCCAGACCTCGTAGACCGCATCGGCGAACTGATAGCCGCGGTCCTCGATGTGGACGAAGGCCTCCGCCTTTTGGACGAAGCGTCCGTTCACATAGGCAATGCGCGTCAAACTCCGGCCTCCTCGGCTTCCAGCGCCCGGGCCCCCGAGAGCCCCAGCGACTTCAGCTTACGGTGCAGCGCCGAGCGTTCCATGCCGATGAAGGCTGCGGTCCGTGAAATATTGCCCGAGAAACGAAGCATCTGGGCGTTCAGGTACTCGCGCTCAAACACCTCCCGGGCTTCGCGCAGCGGCAGGGCGATGATCCGTTCGGCCCCGAGCGAGGACGACTGGTCGTTCACCGACGCTTCCGGCGGCAGCATGTCGGCGGTGATCGGGTCGGAGGGCGCGCCCGAGGCCAGGATCAGCATCCGTTCCACATTGTTCTTGAGCTGGCGCAGGTTGCCCGGCCAGGCGCGGACCTGGAGCATGGCCAACGCATCGTCCGACAGCTTGCGCCGCGCCAGGCCGGAGGCCTCGCAGATCCGCGCGATGAAGTCCTCGACCAGTTCCGGTATGTCCTCCCGGCGCTCGGAGAGGCCCGGCACGTTCACCGGCACGACATTCAGGCGGTGGAACAGGTCCTCGCGGAAGCGGCCGGCCGAGATCTCCTCGCGCAGGTCCTTGGAGGTGGAGGAGATCACGCGCACGTCCACCTGCACGTCGGCGTCGCCCCCGACCCGCCGGAACCGCTGCTCGACCAGGACGCGCAGGATGCGGCCCTGAGTCTCCCGCGGCATGTCGGCCGCCTCGTCGAGGTAGAGCGTCCCACCGTGGGCGCGCTCGAACACTCCGATCTTGGCCGGGCGGCCGCCCGCGCCCTCCTCGCCGAACAGTTCCACGTCCATGCGTTCGGGGGTCATCCCGGCCGCGCCGATGGGCACGAACTCGTTGCGGGCGCGGTGGCTCGCGTCGTGGATCAGGCGCGCCACGGTCTCCTTGCCGGAGCCGGCGGGGCCGGAGATCAGCACGCGGCTGTTGGCCCCGGCCAGCTTGGCGATCATCTGGCGCAGCTGCTGGGCGGCCATCGACTTGCCGATCAGGCCTTCGGGCGTGATCGCCTGGGCGCGCAGGCGGCGGTTCTCGCGGCGCAGGTTGGTGGTCTCCAGGGCGCGCTCGACCACCAGCAGCAGACGGTCGGACTTGAACGGCTTCTCCAGGAATTCGTAGGCGCCGCGCTTGATCGAACTGACCGCGGTCTCGATGTTGCCGTGGCCCGAGATCATGATCACCGGCAGGTCCGCGTCCAGGGCCTTGACCATGTCCAGGAGCTCCAGCCCGTCCATCCCGCCGCCCTGCATCCAGATATCCAGGATTAGCAGCGCGGGCTTGCGGGCGCGGACGGCCGCGAGCGCGCTCTCCGAGTCATTCGCCGTGCGAACGTCATAACCCTCGTCGGTCAGGATCCCCGCCACCAGGTCGCGGATATCCGCTTCGTCGTCGACCACCAGAACGTCAGCCGCCATCAGGTCTTCCTCACTTGGCCGTCATGGCCGCGGTTGGTTTTGCCGCGCGCGGAATCGGCGCCGCCGGCAGGCGCAGGATCGCCAGCGCCCCCTGCCCCCGCCGCGCGTCGGCCAGTTCCAGGTCGCCGCCATGGTCTTCCAGAATGCGCTTGACGATCGCCAGGCCCAGGCCGGTGCCTTTCTCGCGGGTCGTCACATAGGGTTCGGTAAGCCGGTCACGGTCCTTGGCGGGTAGGCCCACCCCATTGTCCTCGACTTCGATGGACACCGAGGCGTCCTCCACGATCAGCCGCGTGGTGATGCGGCCCTTCGCGCGCGGGGATTTGGCGCGGCGCGCCTCCACCGCCTCGGCGGCGTTCTTCAGGACATTGGTCAGAGCCTGGCCGATCATCCGACCGTCCGCGTAGAGCGTGGCGTCGGCCGACATCTCCTCCAGCTCGACGGTGACATCGGGGCTCGCGACCCGTTGGGCGAAGACCGCGGCGCGCACCAGCTCGCCGGCTTCGAGCTTCGCGAACTTGGGCGCCGGCATCCGGGCGAAGGCCGAGAACTCGTCGACCATCCGGCCGATGTCGCCGACCTGGCGCACGATGGTGTCGGTGCAGCGGTCGAAGGTCTCCAGCTCGGATTCGGCGATGTCCTTGCGGTATTTGCGGCGCAGCCGCTCGGCGGAGAGCTGGATCGGGGTCAACGGGTTCTTGATCTCGTGGGCGATCCGGCGGGCCACGTCGCGCCAGGCCGCGTTGCGCTGCGCCGCCACCAGCCGGGTCACGTCGTCGAAAGTCAGCACCAGGCCGCCCTCGCTCTGGCTGGCCCGGACCCGAAGGCGGCGGTTGTCGCGCCCGCGCACGATGTCGATCTCCTCCTCCGCCTCGCCGCCCCGACCCGCCGCGGCCAGCTCGGCGAACTCCGGCACCACATCCGGCAGCTTGCGTCCCCGGCCCAGGTTCTCGGGCAGGGCCAGCAGGACGGCCGCCTGGCGGTTGGCGACCGAGATCCGGCCGTCCGGATCCAGGCCGATGACGCCCGCGCTGACCTCGGTCAGCACCGTCTCGATGAACTGGCGCCGCTCCTCGGCCTCCTCGCCCGCGCGCCGCAAGGCTTCCTGCTGCGCCTGAAGATCGTGCGTCATGCTATTGAAAGCGCGGGACAAGACAGCGATCTCATCCGGGTCGGCGTCGGCGTCCACGCGCGCGCTCAGGTCGCCGCCGGCGACCCGTCCGGCGGCCTGCACCAGGCGGGCCACGGGGGCGGAAATCGCGTTCGCCGCGGCCAACCCCAGCCACACCGCGCCCACCAGCACCAGCAACGCAGTCTCGGCGTAGCTCAGGACAAAGATCGTCTGGACCCGGCCGCGGTTCTCCTTGACCTCACGGTACGAGACCAGGGAGCTCTCCGCCTCGCGCAGATGCGCCACGATGCCGGTTCCCAAGGGCCGGACGGCGTAGACATAGACGTTGCGATAGTCCGGCAGGCGATACAGGGCGCGAATGACGTCGTCGGCGTGGACATAGATCTCGCCCTGATCGGCCGACTCGTAGGCGGCCGCCGGCAGCTTCTGGTAGGCCGGAGCGCCGGAGGCTTCCGACTGGGCCAGGATGCGGCCCTGCTTGTCCACCAGGTAGAGGGCGGGGACATCGTGGTATGACGCCAGCGCCTGGAGCGCGCCGTTCAGCCGCTCCGGCTGCCCCTGCAGGCCCGGCGCCTCGCGATTGAGGTCGAGGGCCATCGCCGTGACGCGGTCCGCCGTCGCCCGGGTTTGTTCTTCGATATATGATCGGAAGACGGTGGCTGAATTCTCCACCACCGTCTGGACGCGGGCGCTGAACCAGTTCTCGACGCCCTGGGTGACCAGCACCCCGTAGAAGAGGAACACCACCGCCGCCGGCGCGGCCGCCGCCAGGGCGAAAAGGCGCACGAAGCGGACGTGCAGTCGCGCACCGGCGTCGCGGGAGCGGGCGTCGAGCAGCTCGATGATCCGCAGGACGACGGCGATCATCAGGCCGATGATCAGGATCAGGTTGAGGCCCAGGACCGTCAGGATCAGTTGGCTGGCCGGCCCGAGCGGGCCTTTCTCGGGCGGCGAGGCGGCGAGCACGATGGCCACGCCCGTCAGCACGGCCGCGATGCCGTAGCCGACGCCGAGCACAACGCGGGACCTGAGGGCGTTCCGGATGCGGGCCAGGACCGGATGTCGGAACGCGGGATGCGCAAGCAACGCCATTAACCGCGAAGCCTAGGCGCCTGTGCCCCAAAATCAACAGCTATGTTGCCGCGCTGCACGGCAACGGTTGGCCAAGGCCGAGCCGCCGCCCCGCAAGCGCCGCTAGCGGCGTCCGCGGGCCATTTCGACGCCCAGATCGTGGATCTTCTTGCGCAAGGTGTTGCGGTTGAGGCCCAGGATCTCGGCCGCGCGGACCTGATTCCCCCGCGTCGCCGCCAGCGTGAGCTGGATCAGCGGACGCTCCACCTCCTCCAGCACGCGGTCGTAGAGGCCGGCCGGCGGAATGCCGTCCGGCTGGTCGGCGAAATAGCCGGCCAGCTTCTGCTCGACGAGCTGAGACAGCGTCGCCGGGCCCTCCTGGCCTTGAACGGTGGGCTGCTGGTCGGCCAGCTCCTTCTCGATGATCCGGGCGCTGATCAGATCCTCGCCGTAGAGCGCGCAGACCCGACGGACCAGGTTCTCCAGTTCGCGGACGTTGCCCGGCCAGGCGTGGCGCTTCAGCCGTTCCAGGGCGTTGGCGTCAATGGTCTTGGCCGGCAACCCCTCGCGGTTGGCGCGGAGCAGGAAGGCGCGCGCCAGGTCGGGGATGTCTTCGCTGCGGTCGCGCAGCGGCGGGATGCGCAGCGGCGCCACGTTCAGGCGGAAGAACAGGTCCTCGCGGAACAGTCCCTGCTGGATCAGCGCGCGCAGGTCGCGGTTGGTGGCGGCGATGATCCGCACGTTCGGCCGGCGGTTGGTCTTCGGGTTGAGCGTCGGCTCCGAGCCGTCGATCACCCGCAGCAGCCGCGTCTGGGCGTCCAGCGGCATGTCGCCGATCTCGTCCAGGAACAGGGTGCCGCCGTCCGCGTCCACCAGCTTGCCGTGATCGCTCTCGTCCTTGCCGAACAGCTCGGTCTCGACCCGTTCGCGGGGCGTGGCGGCCAGGTTGATGACCACGAACTTGCCGTCGCGCCGACGGCCCATGTCGTGCAGGGCGCGGGCGACCAGTTCCTTGCCGGTGCCGGACTCCCCGGTGATCAGCACCGTCAGGTCCGCGCCCACCAGGCGGGCGATGGTCCGATAGACCTCCTGCATCGGGGCCGAACGGCCGATCAGCGGCAGGCGGTCGTCACGGACCGCCCGCGCCTGGGCCTTCGACGCCTCGGCGTCGGCCGGCCGCGACAGGGCGCGCCGCGCGGCCGAGGTCATGTCGTCCAGATCGAACGGCTTGGGCACATACTCGAACGCGCCCACCTCCGCCGCATTGACCGCAGTGATCAGGTTGTTCTGCGCGCTCATCACGATGACCGGCAGCTTGGGCCGGTGCTTCTTGATCCGCGGCAGCACGTCGAAGACGTTCTCGTCCGGCATCACCACGTCGGTGACCACCAGGTCGCCCTCGCCGTCCGTCACCCACTTCAGGAGCGTGGCGGCATTCCCGGTGGCGCGGACCTGATAGCCCAGCCGGGTGAAAGCCTGGGACAGAACCAACCGGATCGAGCTGTCGTCGTCGGCGATCAGGATCTTCTTGGAGGCGGCGTTCATCTAGGTTGCGTCCTCGTGAGCCGCGATCGGCAGCAGCACCCGGAAAACGGTCCGGCCGGGCTCCGATTCGAAATCGATGAGGCCGCCGTGGCCGGCGACCAGCTTGGCGACCAGGGCGAGGCCCAGGCCCGCGCCGTTATTCTTGGAGGTGACGAAGGGCTGGAACAGGCTTTCGCGGATGTGCTCCGGCACCCCCGGGCCATTATCGACCACCCGGACTTCCAACGGCGCGCCGCGCAGCGCCTGACCCTTGGCCGAGCGCACCCGCACACCGTGACGATAGGCGGTGTGGATCGAGACCTCGCCGCGCCCGTCGTTACGCGAGTGGGCGGCTTCGGCGGCGTTCTTCACCAGGTTCAGGAAGATCTGGATGAGCTGGTCCTCGTCGCCCGGAACCGGCGGGAGCGAGGGGTCGTAGCTCTCCTTCAGGCCCAGGCCCTCGGCGAAGCCGTTGGTGGCCAGCGCCCGGACCCGGTCCAGGATCTGGTGGATGTTGATCGGCGCGAGATTGGGCAGGGCGTCGTCGGAAAAGGCCTCCATCCGATCCACCAGCCGGCGGACGCGATCCGTTTCGTCCACGATAAGCTGCGCCAGCGGCACATCCTCGGCCTTGGCTCCGGACTTCAGGAGCTGGGCCGCGCCCCGGATGCCGGCCAGCGGATTCTTGATCTCGTGGGCCAGCATGCGGCCCAGGCCGACCAGCGAGCGCAGGCCCGCCGCCTCGTGGGCGCCGCGCTCGTTGCCCAGGCCGTTCTTCACCGTAAGGGTCAACAGCACCGAGCCGTCGCCCAGCGGGGCGGCGGCCCCGTCGGCCTCGAACGGCGGCAGGCCGAAGAGGCTGATGTGGATGCCGCGTTCCCGGACCCTGGCGTCCTCCTCGATGGCGCGGTTCAGCAGCGACACCAAGGCCGAGCCGTGCGGCAGCGCCGCTCGGAACCGGCCACGGGCCAGCAGCCCCAGCCCCTGGCCGAACAAGGCCTCGGCGGCCTCGTTGACCGCCGTCAGCGAGCCCTCGGCGTCCACCACGAGGGCGGGGTCCGGACTGAGCTCGAAGGCCGCGGCCTTCAGGGCGTCCATATCGACGCCCTTTTCCTGAAACTTGATCTTCCCGCTCATGCAGCCAGCCTGTGGTCTGGAGGTCCCCAGAGGGCTTGCAGCCCCCTCTCGACCGATCGGGCGTCCTCCAGGCGGCACAGGGCCGCGCGCGCTTCTCTCCGGGCCGTAGCACAGGCTGGCCAGGGGGCGTTTTCGATGTAGGCGGCCAGGTGCTTGCGGAATATCCGCAAGCCCAGGCGCTCGCCGTAGAATTCCAGGCTCTCGCGCAGGTGCGCGGTCGCGATGGCGAGGCGGGCCTCGGCGCCCGGCGCCTCGAAGGCGCGGCCGTCCAGCTCGGCCTCGAGCTGCGCCGCGATCCACGGCTTCCCGTAGACCCCACGCCCGACCATCACCGCATCCGCTCCGGACGCGGCCAAGGCGGCCCGCGCGCTCGGGCCGTCGACGATGTCGCCGTTGGCGATGACCGGGATCGAGACGGCGTCCTTCACCGGCCGGATGGCGGCCCAGTCGGCGGCGCCCTTGTAGAACTGGCAGCGGGTGCGGCCATGGACGGTCACCGCCCGCACGCCGATCGCCTCGGCCCGCGCGGCGAGTTCGGGCGCGTTGCGGTAGCCGTCATCCCAACCCAGGCGCATTTTCACGGTCACCGGCACATCGACAGCTTCCACCGCCGCGGCCATCAGCTCGGCGGCGAGTTCCGGCTCGCGCATCAGGGCCGAACCTCCATAGCCACCGGTCACCTCACGCGCCGGGCAGCCGAAGTTGAGGTCGATGATCTCGGCCCCGGCCTCGGCGGCCAGGCGCGCGCCCTCGGCGATGTGGACGGGGTTGCGGCCGACGAGCTGCACGACCATCAGCGGCAGCCCCTCGCCAACCGCGGCGCGGCGCACCACGTCGGGCCGGCCTTTGGAGAACTCGGCGCAGGCGACCATCTCGGTCGCGACATAGGACGCGCCAAGCCGGCTGGCGGCGCGGCGGAACGGCAAGTCGGATATGCCGGTCATCGGCGCGATCCAGACCCGCCCCCCGACCTTCACTCCGCCGATATCGAGCGCGATGCTCATTAAATAGTCACCCCTATCGCCGCCTTTTTAGGCACATGTAACCGCGACGTAAAGCGCGAAAGCTGGAACAAAGCGGCGCAGTTCCCTAAAGCGACGGGCATGAGTTTCTCCGCGGTGATCGTGGCGGCCGGCGACGGCCTTAGGGCTGGGCCCGGCGAGCCCAAGGCGTGGCGCGACCTGGGCGGGCGTCCCATGGTTCGCTGGTCGGTGGAAGGCCTGCTGGCGGCGGGGGCTCGAGAGGTCGTGGTCGTCGTAGCCCGCGACCGTCTGACGCACGCCGACGAGGCTCTCGTCGGTCTCGATGGCTGGAAAGCCGTGACCGGCGGCAAGACCCGGGCCGAATCGGTCCAGGCGGGGCTCGCGGCGATCACCGCCAAGGCGGCCCAGCCGGTGCTGATCCATGACGCCGCGCGCCCCTTCGTCGGCCGGGCTCACGTGGATCGCCTGCTGGCGGCCCTGGACCTCGCCGATGGCGCGATCCCCACCCTGCCCGTCCCCGATACGCTGAAGCGCGGCGAAGGCCTGGTGGACGAGACGGTCTCCCGCGACGGGCTGTGGCGCGCCCAGACCCCGCAGGCGTTCCGCTTCGGCAAGCTCAAGGCCGCCTACCGCCGGTGGCCGGCGGGCGAGGAGCCCACCGACGACGCCTCGGTCATGGAACGCGCGGGCGGCCACGTGGCCATGGTCCCAGGCGACCCGATGCTCATGAAGCTGACCTATCCCGAGGACTTCATGCTGGCGGAACAGCTCTCGGCCGGCCGGCGGATCGTGCGGATGGGCCAGGGCATCGACGCCCACCGCTTCGGGCCTGGCGACGTCGTCTGGCTGTGCGGCATCCGCATCCAGCACGACCTGGGCCTGATCGGCCATTCCGACGCCGATTGCGGCCTGCACGCCCTGACCGACGCGGTTCTGGGCGCGATCGCCGACGGCGACATCGGCGAGCACTTCCCGCCGTCCGACCCCCGCTGGAAAGGCGCCTCGTCGGACCGCTTCCTGCTTCATGCGGTGAGCCGGGTGGCGGCGCGCGGCGGCCGCATCCTCAACGCCGACGTCACGCTCATCTGCGAGCGCCCCAAGGTGAAGCCGCACCGCGACGCCATGCGCGGCCGGATCGCCGAGCTGTTGGGCCTTCCCATCGACCGGGTCAGCGTCAAGGCGACCACGACCGAGGGGATGGGCTTCACCGGCCGCGAGGAAGGCCTGATGGCCCAGGCCGTCGTGGCGGTCGAGACGCCGATCTAGGATCTAGCCTAGGGTAGCCAGGTCCAGCGGGCCTCGAGGTTCGCGTACAGCGAGCCGGCGAGGTTCGTGTAGTCGTCGGTCCAGGGCCGAGCCTTGAAGGGATCGCCCCAACGCCATTTTCGGGTGGTCATGAAGCCTTCCAGCGCCGCCCTGTTCTTCGCCACGATCACGGCGTCCTCGGAGGATTCCCAGGTGCCTTCCGGATCGTCCTTCGGGGCCTCGTAATTCTGCGCCAGCGACCAACCGCCGGCTGCCCTCGCCACGGCTTGGGCGGGGTGCATCAGGTCGAGGTTCCGGTTGGAGAGGTGGAGGATCAGGATGCCGTCGGGCTTCAGCTTGGTCAGGTAGCCTCGCACGGCCTCGACGGTCAGCAGGTGCGCCGGCACCGCGTCCGACGAGAACGCGTCGATCAGCAGGATGTCGAAACTGCCCGCCGGCTGCCTGGCCACCGTCAGGCGCGCGTCGCCGATGACATAGTCGACCGGGCTCTGCGCGCATTCGGTCGTGTAGGTGAAGTTCCGCGGGTCGGTGGAGATCTTCACCACCAGCGGGTCGATCTCGAAGAAGGTCAGGTGGTCGCCGGGTCGGACATAGGCCGCGACGGATCCGGTCCCCAGGCCCACGGCCCCGATCCGCAGGGCCGACGAGATTTTCTGCTTGGCCGTGAACACCTGTCCGATCGGCGTGCTGGGGGTGTAGTAGACCATCGGTCGGCAGCGGTAGCGCGGGTCCTGGGCCTGGGCGCCGTGCAAGGTCGTGCCATGGGCCAGCATCTTCACCTGGCCGATGCTCGGGACATAGGTTTCGGACCGCTTCAGCACCCCGAAGAAGCTGCGCCAGCTAGCCTGGGTGTCGGTGCGGTCGGCGGCGGTCTCGGCAGCATAGCTCAGCACCGAGAGGATGGCGAAGAACAGCAGCGCGTGGCGGCGGACCATGAAGGCGGCCAGCACCGCCAGCACCAGCAGGGTCTTCATCGCCATGTCGAACAGCTCGGACTGGTCGAACGTCCCGACCACGGACTCGGTCGTCAGGCGGTTTGAGGCGAAGGTCACGGCGATCGGCGTCGCCACGGCGGCCAGGACGCCCACGGTGAGCATCGCCCAGCTCCAGCGGGGGATCCGGTTGAGGTCGCCCCACGGCCGGGCCAGGCACGAGAGCGCCAGGACGATCGGATATTCCCAGACGTCGTTGAAGATCACCGGCGCCAGGAAGGCGTTGAACGCCCCGCCGACCACCCCGCCCAGCGACAGGCAGAGATAGAACTCGGTCAGGTGCGCCGGGTCGGGCCGCCGCGCCACCAGCCGCTGGTGGCACATCAACGCGGTCAGGAAGAACGCCATCAGGTGCAGGGGAAGCTGCACGGCGAACGTCGTGGCCTTGAAGGGCAGCAGCGCCACGCACGCCGCCACGGCCGCGGCCTGCAGCGTCAGGGTCAGCGCCGGCGAAATCGACGGCTTTTCCTGGAAGGCGACGATGAAGGTGACCAGGTACAGGGCCAGCGGGACGACCCACAGGAAGGGCGCGGAGGCCACGTCGGTGGTGATGTGGGTGGTGACCCCCAGCATCAGGCTGGACGGGATCGCCGCCAGCGCCACCCAGGCCAGCCGTTCGCGCCAGGCTGGCGCGGGGGCCGTGGCCCGGACCTTCTGGACCGCGGCCGAGCGCACGCGGATGACCGCCAGGGCCAGCGTCCCGATCACGAGGATGAAGAGCCCATAGCCCGCGCTCCATCCGTACCTCTGGCCCGCGAGCGTGGTCAGGGGCTCCACCACGACGGGATAGGCCAACAGGGCGATCAGGCTGCCGAAGTTGCTGGCCGCGTAGAGGGCGTAGGGCTCCTTGCCTTCCGCCGCGCCGATGGTGCGCGCGTGCCAGGCCTGCACCAGGGGCGCGGTGGCGGACAGGATCGCGAACGGCGCCCCGATGGACAGCCCCAGCACCGCCAGCAGCCAGAGATTCGGATGCTGGGACGACGGCGGACCGGCCAGCTCATTCACCCGCAGCGGTAGGGCGATGGCCGCCACGAGCAGGGCGGCGACGTGGGCGACCGCCTGGCCGCGCACCGACGGGATCCGCTGTAGCAGGTGGGCGTAGAAGTAGCCGGCCAGCAGCGCGAGCTGAAAAAAGGCCATTGAGGTGTTCCACACCGATGGGCTGCCGCCCAGCAGCGGCAGGACCAGCTTGGCCACCATCGGCTGCACTAGGAACACGAGGGCGGCGCTGGTGAACACGGTCAGCGCAAAGAGCGCCGGCGGTGCAGTGCGGGCCGGCGTCCCGGCGGCGAGCGTGGTCATGGGTCTCGAATCGCCTTGATCGAAGGGGACGTGCGATGCTCAGTGATGGCGCGCGAGTAGAGGGACCTTCAAGCCGATGTTCAACCTGGAGATCGTCACCCTGGCGCGCCTGTTGATCGACGAGGCGCGGGAACGGTCCCTGCGAATCGTCACGGCCGAGAGCTGCACCGGCGGGCTGGTGGCCGGCGCCATCTGTTCCATCGCCGGCTCGTCCGATGTCTTCGAACGCGGCTTCGTCACCTATTCCAACCGGGCCAAGCAGGAGCTGCTGGGCGTACCCGGGGACCTCATCGCCGACCTTGGCGCGGTGTCCGAGCCGGTGGCGCGCATGATGGCCGAGGGGGCGCTGGAGGCCTCAAACGCCCACCTGGCCGTGGCCATCACCGGCGTGGCCGGCCCTGGCGGGGGCACGCCGATGAAGCCGGTCGGCACCGTCCATATCGCCACCGCCCGCACCAATCAGCGGCTTGTGCATGAGGAGCATTTCTTCGAGCAGGACACTCGCGAGGGTGTTCAACTCGCCGCCGTGCAGGCCGCGCTGCAGATGATGCGGGACCGACTCGTCTGAGCGAGGCCCCTCACCTTCTCCGCGCGCTTAGGCGGCGCGACCTCACGGGCATCGTCCTCAACGCCATGATCGGCGCGGGCATGCTGGCCGCCCCGGCCAAGGTCTATGCGCTGGCGGGCGGCTGGAGCTTCGTGGTGCTGGGCGCGGCCGCCTTGGCCCTCACGCCGCTGATCCTGTGCTTCGCCGACTTATCAAGCCGGTTCTCCGGCACTGGCGGCCCATACCTTTACGCTCGGGCAGGCTTGCCCGCCTCGCCCGCCTTCGCCGTTGGCTGGCTGATGTGGTTCAGTCAGGCCATGTCGGTGGCGACGCTGTCGGCGCTGTTCGTGACTTATCTCGCAGGCTTCGCGCCGACGCTGGAGAGCGGGTTCCCGCGCTACCTCACCATCGCAGCCCTGGGCGTGGGCCTGACCGGGATCGTGCTGGTCGGCATCCGCCAGTCGGCGCGGGCCAGTAACCTTCTGATCGTGCTGAAGGTGGGCTTCGTCCTGGCCTTCGCCGCCGGCGGGATCTGGTTCGTCCAGGCCGACCGCCTGACCATCGACGTCCCGATCCCGGGGGCCATCACGTTCGCCCAGGCCATGTTGATCTATCTCTTCGCCTACTCCGGCTTCGAGCGAGGGTCGGTGGTCGCGGGCGAGGCGCGCGACCCGCAGCGGGACGTGCCCGCCGCCTTGATCGGCGGCGTGCTGGCGGTGACCTTCGCCTACGCAGCCGTCCTGCTTGTCTGCATGGGCGTCCTTGACCAGCCCGCCGCGAACGATCGTCCGCTGGCCGAGGTCGGTCGCCAGCTCTTCGGGCCAATCGGCGCGGTGGCGGTTTCGGCAGGCGCGCTGGCGGTGATCGCCGGCACCATCCTCGTCATCACCATCTCGATGCCCCGTATGCTGTTGGCGCTATCAGAACAGGGCCAGCTTCCCCCCTGGCTCGGCCGGGTACACCCTCGCTGGCGCACCCCGCATATCGCCATTGTGATTTCCAGTGTGCTCGGCTTCGGATTCGCCATGGTGAGCGACGTGCTCACGGCGCTGACCATCGCCACCGCGGCCCGCTTGACCGGCTACGTGCTCTGCTGCCTCGCGCTCTGGAACCTGGCGCGCCGCGCGGACGCGCCGCCACCCCGGTTCGCCCTGCCCTTCCGCGGCCCCATCGCCCTGTTCACAGCCGCGCTTTTCACCGGCGTCCTGGCGTTGGGCGCGACGAAGGAGTTACCGGCCTTGGTGGCCGTGCTCGTGGTCGGCTTCGTGCTGTTGGCCGTGACGGGCTGGCGCCGTCAGGGACCGCCGTAGAGCGCCTTCGCCCGGTCCTCGAAGCAGCCCATGAGCTTCTCGACCGCGCCGTGGAAATTCGCCGCCAGCAGGCCCTCCAGCAGGCGCGACTTGAACTGGAAGTCGATGTCGAACTCGATCCGGGTTCCGGCCTCGTCCTCGATGAACCGCCAACGGTTGGTCAGCCGGCGAAACGGCCCGGACAGCAGATTGACGTCGATCTGGCGCTCGCCGGCGTCGCGCCGCACCCGGGTCGCGAAGCGCTCCTTCAAGAAGGAGAAGCCGACGCCGGCCTCCGCATCCAGACTGTCGACACCGTCGCTCAGGGTGCGGCCGTTCCAGGTGCGCATGGAGCTGATCCACGGCACGAACTCCGGATAGGCGTCCACGTCGCCGACCAGCGCGAAGAGCTGGTCCGGCGTGTACGGCAGAACCCGGGAGACGTGATGGTGCAAGGCCGGACTAGGCCGCCGCTTCCTTGGCCCGCCGCGCCTCCTGCAGCCGGGCGAAGTCCTCGCCGGCGTGGTGCGACGAGCGCGTCAGCGGGCTGGCAGAGACCATCAGGAAGCCCTTGGCCCGGGCGATCTCCTCATAGGCCTTGAACTCGTCGGGATGCACGAAGCGGTCGATCGGCGCGTGTTTCCGGGTGGGCTGGAGGTACTGGCCGATGGTGATGAAATCGACGCCGGCCGAGCGCATGTCGTCCATCACCTGCATGACCTCCTCCTTCGCCTCGCCCAGGCCGACCATGATGCCGGACTTGGTGAACTGGGTGGGGTCGCGCTCCTTCACGCGCTCCAGCAGGCGCAGCGAGTTGTAGTAGCGCGCGCCGGGCCGGATCGAGAGGTAGAGCCGCGGCACGGTCTCGAGGTTGTGGTTGAACACGTCGGGCCGGGCGTCGATCACCTCATGCACCGCCGCGACCGGCTTGCGCAGGAAGTCCGGCGTCAGGATCTCCACCGTCGTGTCCGGCGAGGCCGCGCGGATCGCCAGCACCACGGCGGCGAAGTGGGCCGCCCCGCCATCGGCCAGGTCGTCGCGGTCCACCGAGGTGATCACCACGTGCTTCAGGCCCATCTTGGCGACGGCGTCGCCCACACGGGCGGGCTCGGTCGGGTCCAGGGGGTTCGGCTTGCCCGTGGCGACGTTGCAGAAGGAACAAGCCCGTGTGCAGATCTCGCCCATGATCATCATGGTCGCGTGGCTCTTCGACCAGCACTCGCCGATGTTCGGGCAGGCGGCCTCCTCGCACACCGTGACCAGCCCATGGCCCTTCACGATGTCGCGGGTGGCGTTGTAGCCGGGAGAGCCCGGCGCGCGCACGCGCAGCCACTCCGGCTTGCGCAGGATCGGCGTATCCGGCCGGTTCTGCTTCTCGGGATGCCGCGGACGGCGCTGGTTGAGGGTGTCGATGACCACGGCCATGAGCCCTAGATCGTCCGTCCGGGCCTCCGGATCAAGCCACCGTCGTGTTCCGGCGCGCACGATTGACAGCACGGGTGGCGATCCGCACGGATAATTCTCGGTTGAGTGGGTGCTGGGGGCAGCATGAGTATCAGGTCGATGGCCCGGCGCGTTCGCGCTGCGCTTTTCGCAGCCTTCGTTGGGCTGGTTCAGTTCGGCTTGCCCGCGCGGGCTGATGTTAGGGACGTCGATCCAGAAGTGGCGATCAGCCAGATGCAGAACGCCTGTGACAGTGGTGGCTTTGCCGCCTGCGCCGACCTTGGGACGCTATACCTCAGAGGCGAAGTCGTGGCCCGCAACATGGAATACGCCGCGAGCCTCTTCGAAAAGGCGTGCGGAGGCGGTGTGCCCGGCGGATGCACGAGCCTCGGCTACATCTATGCCACCGGTGACGGGCGGCCGCTGGATCACGCCCGGGCGGCGACACTCTACCTCAAAGCCTGCGAGAAGCGCGACCTAGTGGCATGCTCGAACCTCGGCGCCGCGTATCGCAAGGGCGAAGGCGTGCGGGTCGATCTCGATCGGGCGGTGAAGCTCTACCGTATGGCCTGCGACGGCGGAAATGCGCTGGCTTGCGCCAACCTCGGCAACGCATACGCCGACGGAAGGGGCGTCACCCAAGACTTTGCAAAGGCCCTCGCCCTTTACCGGTCGGCATGCGACCGGGGCGAGAACATCGCATGCTCGCACATGGGCGTGATGTACGACAGCGGGCGAGGTGTGACACAGGACCGGCTGCTGGCCGCCAGAATGTTCAAGGACGCCTGCGACCGGGGGGCGCCTGAGGCCTGCCGGAACTTGGCCGAGGTGTACGCGCGGGATGGCCCCGTTGATCGCGACAGGAGCCAGACCTTTGCCCTTCTTGCTCGTGCTTGCGACCTCGGTGATGCCGAAGGCTGTTCCGACGCCGGTGTCATGTTCGAAAACGGCGATGGCGTGGCGAAGGACGAAATCCAGGCGGCGAGGTTGTATGACCACGCGTGCCAGCGCGGTGTTCCGCAAGCTTGCACGAACGTCGGCGGGCTCCTTGTGCAGGGTCGAGGCGTGCCCAAGGATCCCGCGATGGCCGTGCAGTTCTATGAACACGGGTGCGCCCGAGGCGTGGCGGCGGCCTGTTCCGGCCTGGGAGGACTGTTCCGCAACGGCATCGGTGTCGAGACGAACAAGGGCATCGCTTTAGATTTGTTTCGTCGTGGGTGCGGCGACGCTGATGCGTTCGGGTGCAAAAATCTCGGCGACATGTTTGCCCTAGGTGAGGGGGTGCCTGGCGATCCGAAGCAGGCGATCCATTTCTACGGCCTCGGTTGCGACGGCGGAGAGGCCACGGCTTGCGGGGAACTTGCCGCGTTCTACGCGAGCGGGATCGGCGCGCCGCATAATCCCACCCGGGCCCTGGAGCTGTTCCGTCGCGCGTGTGAGTTGGGTCGCAACGACGCCTGCGAAGCGAAGAACCCGTAGCCCGCCGACCTCACGCTCCGTTACCGATCTTTTCACATGGGCGTCGGGCAGATACGGTCCCGCTAACGATAACATGGGAGGCGCCGCTCTTGCGTGCGTTCGACAGCGCCAAGGCGCAGTCCTCAATCTTCGACGCGCTGATCGGGGCGGCGCGGAAACACGGGGCCAAGAAGCCGATCCTGGAGGACCAGGAGCGCAATCCCCTCACCTATACGGACCTCATCCGCGCGGCGTTCGCGCTGGGGCGCAAGATTTCCGCATTCACCCGAAAGGGGGAACGCGTGGCCGTCATGCTGCCGTCCAGCTCGGGCGGGGTGGTGACGTTCTTCGCCCTGCACGCCTTTGGCCGCATCCCGACCATGCTGAATTTCACGGCGGGCATTCGGAACCTGAAGGCCGCTTGCGAGCTGGCCGGGGTCAAGACCGTGCTGACGTCCCACCGTTTCGTGGAACAGGGCAAGCTGCACGACCTCATCGACGCCCTCGAGACCCTGACCAACGTCGTCTACCTGGAAGACGTCCGGAAGACCGTCGGGCTGTCCGATAAGCTGTTCGCGGCGGCCGCAGGCGCGATGCCGAAGCAGTTCCGGGTCGCGGTGAGCCCCTCCGACCCGGGCGTGATCCTGTTCACCTCCGGGAGTTTCGGAGCGCCGCGCGGCGTGGTGCTGAGCCATTCGAACCTCGTGGCTAACTGCCGCCAGATCGCCCAGCACATCCCGCTGGACCCCAACTGGGTATTCTTCAATCCGCTGCCGATCTTCCACTGCTTCGGCCTGACCGGCGGCGCGCTACTGCCGATCCTGGAAGGTCTGAAGGCCTTCCAGTACCCCTCGCCGCTGCACATCAAGCAGATCCCGCCGTTGGTGAAGGACACCAAGGCCAACGTCCTGTTCGCCACCGACACCTTCATCAACCAGTACGCCCGCTCGGCCGCGCCCGATGAACTCAGCGGCCTGACCTTCGTGGTCTGCGGGGCCGAGAAGGTGCGGGAGGAGACCCACAATCTCATTGCCGAGAAGTTCGGACCGATCCCGCTGCTGGAGGGCTACGGCGCCACCGAGGCCTCGCCGGTGATCGCGGTGAACACGCCTACCGACAACCGCCGCGGCACCGTCGGCGGCCTGCTCCCCGGCATCGAGACCCGGCTGGAAACGGTCGAAGGCATCCCCGGCGGCGGCAAGCTGCTGGTGCGCGGCCCCAACATCATGTCGGGCTACCTGACCCCCGGCGGCGGTATCGAGCCCCTGCCCGGCGGTTGGCACGACACCGGCGACGTGGTCTCGCTCAGCGACGACGACTGGATCAAGATCCTTGGCCGGGTGAAGCGCTTCGCCAAGGTCGGCGGCGAGATGGTCTCGCTCACCGCCGCGGAGGACCTTGCGGCCGCCGTCTGGCCCGACTGCCGCCACGCCGTCGTCGCCCTGCCTGACCCGAAGAAAGGTGAGCGGCTGATCCTGGTCACGGATCGCCGCGACGCCGACACCGCCGCCCTGATCGCCCACGCCCAGCAGATCGGCGCCCCGGAGCTGGCCGTGCCGCGCAAGATCATCAAGGTGCAGGAGATACCGGTGCTCGGCACCGGCAAGACCGACTACGTCGCCCTGCAGCGGATCGTCGACGCGGAGATTCGCCGCGCCGCCTGACAAAGAGGAACACGTGATGCCGAATCTCGCCGTCTGGGCGCCGCGGGTGCTCAGCCTGCTGCGTGTCGTCGCCGCCCTGCTCTTCATGGAGCATGGCCTGATGAAGCTGTTCCACTTCCCGGCCGCGCAACCCGGGGCGCCCGACCCGCTGCCGACGCTGCTGCTCGCCGCGGCGTGGATCGAAGTCGTCGGGGGTGGCCTGATCGCGCTGGGCCTGTTCACCCGCGCCGCGGCGTTCATCTGCTCCGGCCAGATGGCGGCGGCCTATTTCATGGCCCACGGCAGCCAGGGCTTCTGGCCCGCCCTGAACGGCGGCGAGGCGGCGATCCTGTTCTGCTTCATCTTCCTCTACCTGGTGTTCGCCGGCCCCGGGGTCTGGAGCCTGGACACCGCGGTCAGGAAGCGGACCTGACCAGCGGGTCGCCGCCCAGGCTTTCGTACAGCGCCACGAGGTTCTGCGCCTGGGCCAGGCGCGTCGTGGCCAGCCCCTGCCGCGCAGCGTAGAGCGTGCGCTGGGCGTCCAGGGTGTTGAGGTAGGGATCGACCCCCTCGCGATAGCGCGCCACGGATAGCGTGTAGCTCTGGTTCGCGGCGGCCTCGAGGGCCGCCTGGGCGGCGAGCTGGTCGGCGATCGTGCCGCGGCGGGCCAGGGCGTCGGCGACGTCGCGGAACGCCGCCTGGATGGCCTTCTGGTACTGCGCCACCGCCAGGTCGCGTTCGCCCTTGGCCTGGTCCAGCCCGGCGCGGAGCGCACCGCCCGCGAGGATCGGCAGCGAAGCGCCGGCCTGCCCCTGCCAGCTGAAGGTCCCGCCCGAGAACAGCGCACCCAACTCGGGGCTCGCGACTCCAGCCAGGGCGGTCAGGCTGATCGACGGGAAGAACGCGGCCCGCGCGGCGCCGATCTCGGCGTTCGAGGCTTTCAACTGGTGTTCGGCCTCCTCCACGTCGGGACGGCCCAACAGGATGTGGGCGTCCAGACCGGCCGGCGTCTCGGCCAGGCTACCGTCGAGGCTCTCGATGTTCGCCGGCAGTTCGCCATCCGCCACCCGCCCGCCCACCAGCAGCTCGAGAGCGTTGCGGTCCTGAGCCACCTGGGTGGTGAGCTGCGCCTGGTCAGCGCGCGCCTGCTGAAGCACGGTCTGGGCCTGGCTGAGATCGCCGCGCGGCGCGACGCCGCCCGCCAGGCGCGCCTGGGTCAGATCAAGGGTCTTCTGGGCGCTCGCCTCCGTGTCGCCTGCGATGGCCAAAAGGCTGCGGTCGGCCGCCAGCGCCAGCCAGGCGTTGGCCACGTCGCCCACCAGCGTCAGCCGCACCATCCGCGCCCCGGCTTCGCTCGCCAGATACTGCTCCCGCGCCGCGTGGCTCAGGCTGCGCAGCCGGCCGAACAGGTCGAGCTGGAACGCCGGCAGCTCCAGGCCCGCCTGATGTGCCCTGGTCGTGTCGTCCTTGTCATGACTTTCGTCGGCCGAGGCGGTGGCGTTCAGGTGCGGCAGTTGCTCGGCGCGCTGCACCCGGTACTGGGCGCGGGCCATCTCGACATTGGCCAGGGCGGCGACCAGGTCCTGGTTGCTCGCCAGGGCGCGATCGATCAGGCCCTTGAGGCGGCCATCCCGGAACACCTCCGCATAGGTCAGGGACGGCGCGGCCTGCGCCCGCGCGGGCGCATAGGCGGCGCCGACGGGCCAGGTCGCCGGCGCGGCCGGCGCCGGCCGCACATAGGCGGGCTCCAGCGTGCAGCCGCCCAGCGCCGCGGTGGCCAGCAGGACCCCCAGGCGCCTCATGCCGCGGCCTCCCGACGGCGCCGCGGGAAGATCCGCCGGACCAGGACGAAGAACATCGGCACGAAGAAGATGGCCAGCACCGTCGCCGTCAGCATGCCGCCGATCACCGCGGTGCCGATCTCGACCCGGCTCCTCGCCCCCGCCCCGCTCGCTATCGCCAGGGGCAGGACGCCGAAGATGAAGGCGAAGCTGGTCATCAGGATCGGCCTCAGGCGCAGCCGCGCGCCCTCCAGGGCGGCTTCCAGGGCGGACCGGCCACGCCGCTCGGCCGCCTCCGCGAATTCGACGATCAGGATGGCGTTCTTGGCCGACAATCCCATGGTCGTCAGCAGGCCGACCTGGAAATAGACGTCGTTGGATAGTCCGCGCAGCGCCACCGCGACCGCCGCGCCTACCAGTCCCAGCGGGATCACCAGCAGGACCGAGAACGGGACGGACCAGCTCTCGTAGAGCGCCGCGAGGCACAGGAACACCACCAGGAGCGAGATAGCGTACAGCAGGGGCGCCTGGCCGCCCGAGAGCCGCTCCTGGTACGACAGGCCGCTCCAGGCCACCGAGACGCCCGGCAGGTGCGACACGATCTCGGTCACCCGGGCCATGGCCTGGCCGGTGCTCTTGCCCTCGGCGGCGTCGCCCTGGATCTCGTAGGCCGGGGTCCCGTTGAACCGCAGCAGGCTGGCGGGCGCCTGGGCCCAGCTCAACCGCGCGAAGGACGAGAACGGCGCCATCTCCCCGTTGGCCGAGCGGACGAACCAGGAGCCCAGGTCCTCGGGTCGGCTGCGGTATTGCGAGTCGCCCTGGACATAGACCCGCTTCACCCGGCCCCGGTCGACGAAGTCGTCCACATAGTCGCCGCCCCAGGCGGTGCTCAGCGTCGAGTCCACCGCCGGCTGCGACAGGCCCAGCGCGCCGATCTTCTCCTCGTCCATGTCCACGTGCAGGGTCGGGTTGTCCTCCAGGGAGTTCTGCCGCACCCCGGTCAGCACTGGATCGTTCCGGGCCTCGTCGAGGAACTGGTCCACCCGGGCCTTGAAGTCGGCCCGGCTCAGGCCGCCGGTATTGGTCAGCTCCGCGGTGAAGCCGCTGGACTGGCCCAGGCCGCGCACCGGCGGCGGGTTGAGCGCGAAAAACTGCACGTCGCGGAGCTTCGACAGCGTGCGGCTGGCCCGGCGGGTGATCGCCTGGGCGGTGTTGGCCTGGCCGTGGCGGTCGTCCCAAGGGCGCAGCGAGATGAAGCCGCGGCCGGCGTTCTGGCCCGCGCCGGCCTGGCCCTGGCCGATCACCGTGTAGATCGCCCCGACGTTGTCCTTCTCGCGGGCCAGGAAATAGTGCTCGATCGCCTTCGCGGCGGCCAGGGTGCGGGCCATGGTGGCGCCCGGCGGCAGCGTGAACTGGAGCTGGGCCAGGCCCTGATCCTCGGACGGCAGGAAGCTGGTCGGCAGGATGAAGAACGCGCCGATCAGGACGGCCACGATTCCCGCATAGGCCACCAGGGCCAGCGACGTCCGCTGGATGACGGCCGCGACCCCCCGGCGATAGCGGTCGGCGTTGCGGTCGAACCAGCTATTGAAGCGGTCCCCGAACCGGGCCAGCGCCCGATCTAGCCTGCTGCCATGATGCTCTTCGCCCGGCGGCTTCAGCAGGGTCGCCGCCAGCGCCGGAGTCAGGACCAGCGCCACGACCACGGACAGCACCATCGACGAGACGATGGTGATCGAGAACTGCCGGTAGATCACGCCCACCGAACCGCCGAAGAAGGCCATCGGCAAGAACACCGCCGAGAGCACCATGGCGATGGCGATCAGCGCCGTCTGGACCTGGTCCATCGACTTGATCGTGGCCTCGCGCGCGGAAATGCCCGGCTCCTCGGCCATCACCCGTTCGACGTTCTCGACCACCACGATGGCGTCGTCGACCAACAGGCCGATGGAGAGCACGAGGCCGAAGAGGGTCAGTACGTTGATGCTGAAGCCGGCGGCGGCCAGCATCCCGAACGTACCCAGCAGCACCACGGGTACGGCGATCGCCGGGATCAGAGTCGCCCGCCAGCGCTGCAGGAAGACGAACATCACGATGACCACCAGGACGATCGCCTCGAACAGGGTCAAGACCACCTCGCGCACCGAGACCTTGATGAAGGCCGTGCTGTCGTTCGGATAGGCGTAGCGGTAGCCCTGCGGGAAGGCGCCCGCCTGCCGCTCGATCTCCTGGCGCACCAGTTTGGCGGTCTTCAGCGCGTCGGCGCCTGGGGCGAGCTGCA
Organism: Phenylobacterium sp.; assembly: GCF_004297125.1. Taxonomy (GTDB): domain Bacteria; phylum Pseudomonadota; class Alphaproteobacteria; order Caulobacterales; family Caulobacteraceae; genus Phenylobacterium. Next base: position 146,877 of record NZ_SCVD01000012.1, read on the forward strand.
CGGCGATGCCGGCGCCCGGATGGCCGTCCAGCCGGCTGATGGTGGTGTAGCTCTCGCTGCCCAGCTCGACCCGGGCGACGTCGCCCAGCAGCACCTTGGAGCCGTCGGTCTGGGCCTTCACCAGGATGTTCTTGAACTGATCCACCGTCGTGAGCCGCGAGCGCGAGGTCACGGTCGCGTTCAGCATCTGGCTGTCGGGCGACGGCTGACCGCCGATCTGGCCGGCGGCGACCTGGGTGTTCTGGGCCTCGATCGCCGCGGTCACGTCGCTGGGCATCAGCTTGAAGCTGGCCAGCTTGAACGGGTCCAGCCAGATGCGCATGGCGTACTGGGCCCCGAAGACGTTGACATCGCCCACGCCCTCCAGCCGCCCGATCGGCTCCTGCAGGTGCGAGACGAGGTAGTCTGAGACGTCGGCGCTCGTGGTGCGGTCGCTGGCGTCGTAGATCGACACCACCATCAGGAAGTCGGCGTTTGACTTGGTCACCACCAGGCCCTGCTGCTGGACGGCCTGCGGCAGCCGGGGCAGCGCCTGCTGCACCTTGTTCTGCACCTGCACCTGGGCGATGTCGGGGTCGGTCCCCTTCACGAAGGTCACCGTGACGCTGACCTGGCCGGCGGCGTTCGAGTTGGACGAGAAGTAGATCAGCCCGTCGATGCCGGTGAGCTGCTGCTCGATCACCTGGGTGACGCTGGCCTCCAGCACCTCGGCCGAGGCGCCGGGATAGGTGGCGCGGATGTTCACCGAGGGCGGCGCGATGTCGGGATACTGCTCGACCGACAGCGTCCACATGCCCGCCACGCCGGCCAACATGATCGCGATGGCGATGACCCAGGCGAACACCGGCCGGTCGATGAAGATGCGGGAGATCATCCGTCAGCGCCCGCGCCGGCTGCCGGCGCCGCCAGCGCCGGGCAGCGGCGGCGATCCGGCGGGGACGGGCCGCACGGTGTCGCCGGGCTTCAGCTTGTCCAGGCCTTCCGTGATCACCTTGTCGCCGGGGGCGAGACCCGCGGTGACCAGCCACCTGTCGCCTACCGTCTGGTTGGCGGTGACGGTGCGCAGCTCGGCCTTGTTGGCCTTGCCCACCACCATGACGGTCGCATTGCCCCGCGGGTCGCGGGAGACCCCCTGCTGCGGCGCCAGGATGGCGTTGTGGACCGTGGCCTGGGACAGCTTCGCGCGGACGAACATGCCCGGCAGCAGCAGGCCCTGCGGGTTGGGAAAGCTGGCGCGCAGGGTCACCGAGCCGGTGTCCGGGTCGACGATCGCCTCGGAGAACTGGATCCTGCCCGCATAGGGATAGGGACTGCCGTCCTCCAGGGTCAGCCCGACGCTCGCCGCCGACGGCGCCGCGCCGCCGCCGGAAAGCTCGCGCCGCAGGGCGACGGCGTCGGCGCTGGGCTGTTGGATGTCCACGTACATCGGGTCCAGCCGGGTGATCGTCGCCAGGGGATCGGCCTGACCCGCCGTGACCAGTGCGCCGGTCGTGGCCATGGAGCGGCCTATGCGGCCGGTGATCGGGGCGGGAACGCGGGTGAAGTCTAGGTTGATCTTCGCCGTCGCCAGCGCCGCCCTGGACTGGGCGACCTGGGCCGTAGCCTGTTTCGCGGCCGCGGCGGCGTCGGTGTAGTCCTGTTTGCTGACCGCCTCGATGTCGGCCAAGGGCTTGTAGCGGTCGGCCTTGGCCTGGGCGGCGTCCCGCGTCGCCTCGGCGTTGGCGAGGTTCGCCTGCGCCTGCTCCTCGCTCGCGCGGTAAAGGCTGGGATCGATCTCGTAGAGGGTCTGACCCTGGCGGACGATGCCGCCCTCGATGAACCGGCGGGCCCGGATCACGCCCGACACCTGCGGGCGCACCTCTGATATCTCGTAGGCCGTAGTGCGGCCGGCCAGTTCGATCTCCAGCGGGGCGTCCTGGGCCGCCATCACCACGTAGCCGGCCTCTGGCGGGCTCGGCGCAGGCTTGTCGGCCTTCGCGGCGCATCCGGACAGCAGCAGGACCAAGGCGAACGTCGGCCCGGGGTGAAGCTTGACGCCCATCAGGGATCTCGCCGTGACCGCGACCCCCCATCTGGGGCCGGTCCCCTAGGTCGTCCCCCAAGACGGCGCCGGCATGACCGCTTCTTTACATCGCTGTGAGGGTTGCTGCGGCGGCGACACGAACCCCCTGGCGTGTGTCAGATGTGCAGAACCATCCCGTAGGCGTCGAGCGAGGCCTCGTGCATCGCCTCGCTCATGGTCGGGTGGGCGAAGACGGTCGCCTGGAGCTCCGCCTCGGTGGCCTCGAGCGTCATGGCGATCACGAAGCCCTGGATCATCTCGGTGACCTCGTGGCCGATCATGTGGGCGCCGATCAGGGCCCCGGTCTTGCCGTCGAAGACGGTCTTCACGAAGCCGTCCAGCTCGCCCGCGGCGATGGCCTTGCCGTTCACGCGGAACGGGAAGCGGCCGATCTTGGGCTCCAGCCCCTGCTCCTTGGCCTGGGCCTCGGTCAGGCCCACGGATGCTACCTGCGGCGTTGTGTAGGTGCAGCCGGGGATCGGCGAGGTCAGGTTCGTGGGCTTCAGGCCCGCAATGTGCTCGATGCAGTGGACGCCCTCGTGGCTCGCCTTGTGCGCCAGCCAGGGCGGGCCGGCCACGTCGCCGATGGCGTAGAGGCCGGGCACGCCAGTGGCCCCGTGGCCGTCGGTGACAACGTGCGTGCGGTCGATCTTCACGCCCAGGGCCTCCAGGCCCATGTCCTCGACGTTGCCCACGATGCCGACCGCCACGATGGCGACATCGGCGTCCAGGGTCTCGGCCTTGCCGCCGACCTCGATCTCCAGCTGCACGCCGGCCTTCAGCTTGGTCAGCTTCTTCACATTGGCCGGCACGCGGAACTTGATCCCGCGCTTCTCGAAGGCCTTGTGCGCGGCCTTGGAGACCTCCTCGTCCTCGACGGGCAGGATCCGCGGCAGCATCTCCACAACTGTAACTTCCGATCCCAGAGCACGGTAGAAACTGGCGAATTCCATGCCGATGGCGCCGGAGCCGACCACCACCAGGGACTTGGGCGCGAACTTGGGCGTCAGCGCCTCGCGATAGGTCCAGATGCGCTCGCCGTCCGGCTCCAGGCCAATGGCGGGGATGGTGCGGGCCCGCGCGCCGGTGGCCAGGATCACGTGCTTGGCGGTCAGCTTGCGGTCGCCCACCACGACGGTCGGCGCGCCCTGCCCCTTCTCGAACTTGGCCGATCCGACGACCACCTCGATCTTGTTCTTCTTCATCAGGAAGGTGACGCCGGAGTTCAGCTGCGCCGCCACCTTGCGCGACCGCTGCACGACCGCCCCGAAGTCGAAGCCGCGCTTCTCCACCGACAGGCCGTAGTCCTTCAGATGGTCCAGGCTCTCGTAAACCTCGCCCGACTTCAGCAGCGCCTTGGTCGGGATGCAGCCCCAGTTCAGGCAGATGCCGCCCAACTCGGCCCGCTCCACGATGGCGGTCTTCATCCCCAGCTGCGAGGCCCGGATAGCGGTCACATAGCCGCCCGGTCCCGAACCGATCACGATGACGTCGAAAGCATCAGCCATCAGAGCAAAGCCTCGATCGCGCCTTCCAGCGCCTTGGGTTCAATATTGGGGGCGTAGCGGGCAGTGACCTGGCCGTTCCGGTCCACAAGGAACTTGGTGAAGTTCCATTTGACGCCTTCGGTCCCGAGGAAGCCCTTCTTCGCCTTCTTGAGGTAGGCGAAGAGCGGATGGGCCTTGGGCCCGTTTACGTCGATCTTCCGCATCATCGGGAACTGCACATCGTAGGTCAGCGAGCAGAAGCTGGCGATCTCGTCGGCGTCGCCCGGCTCCTGCGCCCCGAACTGGTTGCAGGGGAAGCCCAGGATCACCAGGCCACGGTCGCGGAAGCGCTTGTAGAGCTTCTCCAGCCCCGCATACTGCCCAGTGAAGCCGCACTTCGAGGCCGTGTTGACGATCAGCACCACCTTGCCCCGATAGTCCGCCAGCGGCGCGGTGCGGCCGTCGAGCGTCTCGGCGCTGAAGTCGTAGATGCTGGTCAAACCTGAGCCTCAGACGATCATGTTGAGCGGGTCTTCGATCAGCGGCTTGAAGGCCGCCAGCCACTTGGCGCCCGTCGCCCCGTCCACCACCCGGTGATCGCAGGTCAGGGTGACAGACATCACCGTGGCGATCTCCAGCTTGTCGCCGCGCACCACGGGCCGCTTCTCGCCGACGCCCACCGACAGGATGGCGCCCTGGGGCTCGTTGATGATCGAGGCGAAGGACTTGATCCCGAACATGCCCAGGTTGGAGACCGAGAAGGTGCCGCCCTGGAACTCCTCGGGCTTCAGCTTCTTGTTCCGCGCCCGCTCGGCCAGATCCTTGGCCTCGGTGGCGATCTGGGCCAGGCCCTTGGTCTCCGCGCTGCGGATGATCGGGGTGATCAGGCCGCCGGGCACCGCCACCGCCATGGCGATGTCGGCGTGGTGGTGCATGGCGATGCCATCGGGCGTGTAGGAGGCGTTGGCTTCCGGCACGCGCATCAGGGCCACCGCGGCGGCCTTGATCACCAGGTCGTTGACGCTGACCTTTACGCCCTGCTTCTCCAGCATGGCGTTGATCTTCGCCCGGGCGGCCAGCAGTTCGTCGATTTCCAGATCGATGTTCAGCGGGAAGTGCGGCACGTCGCGGAAGCTGTCGGTCATCCGCCGCGCCACGGTCTTGCGCATGCCGTCCAGCGGGATCAGGTCGTAGCTGCCGGGTACGATGCCCATCTGTTCCAGCGTCTGGGCCTGGCGCGGCGCCGAAGCGGGAGCACCCGTGGCGGGCGCGGCGGTCGGAGCCGGTTTGCCCTGGCCGGGCTGGGCCTTGTCGATGTCCACCTTCACGATCCGCCCATGCGGGCCCGAGCCGGTCACGGCGGAGAGGTCGATCCCCTTCTGCTCGGCCAATCGCCGCGCCAGCGGCGAGGCGAAGATGCGAGCGCCGTCCGCAGCCTTGGCGGGCGCGGGCGCAGGTGCGGCCGCGGGAACCGGCGCAGGCTTCGGGGCCTCCGCCTTGGCGGGCTCAGGAGCCTGCGCCGGCGCGACCTCGGCCTTTGGCGCTGCCGCCTTGGGCGCCTCGGCCTTCGGAGCCGGCGCGGGCGTGTCGCCCTCCCCGGCCAGCCGGGCGATCGGGGTGTTGACCTTCACGCCCTCCGAGCCTTCGGCGACCAGGATCTCGTCGACGACCCCCTCGTCGACCGCCTCGACCTCCATCGTGGCCTTGTCGGTTTCGATCTCGGCGATCACGTCGCCGGACTTGACGGTGTCGCCCTTCTTCACGTGCCACTTGGCCAGCGTGCCCTCTTCCATCGTGGGCGAGAGGGCGGGCATGAGGATGTCCGTCATGCGTGTTCCTTGGAGAGATGCGCGAGGGCGGCCCCGTTGGCCTCCCAGTTCTGGCCGTCGAAGGCCTCGATGACGAGTTCAAGCCCGTCCACCGTGTCCAGGCACCGGCCGTTGACGCTCCAGCCGTCCGGGTTGGACCGCGGGCGGTAGAAGCTCTTGATCCCGCATTCCGAACAGAACAGGTGCTTCGCCACCCGGGTGTTGAAGGTGTACTCGGCCAGCCGATCCGCGCCCTTGGTCAGGCGGAAGCGGCTCTCCGGCACGATCACATGGACGTAGCCGGTCTTGGCGCACATGGAGCAGTTGCAGCTCTGCGCCAGGACCTGGGCCGGCAGCGCTGCCTCGAAGCGGACCCCGCCGCAGTGGCAGCCGCCCGCGCGCCAGGCGAAGGCCTCGCTCATTTGTACGAGACCGCCTTGGCCGCCTTCACGATCCGCTCCACCGAGGGCATGGACAGCGCCTCGAGGTTGGCGGCGTAAGGCAGGGGCACGTCCTCCTGGTGGACCCGGATCGGCGGGGCGTCGAGGTAGTCGAAGGCCAGTTCCGTCACCTTGGCCGCCACCTCGGCGCCGACGCCCATCGGGCCCCAGCCTTCCTCGACGGTGACCAGGCGGTTGGTCTTCCTCACGCTCTCGACGACCGTATCGATGTCCATGGGACGGATCGTGCGCAGGTCGACGACCTCGGCCTCGATACCGTCCTTGGCCAGTTCCTCGGCGGCGGCCAGGCAGAAGCCGACCATCCGGGAGTAGGCGACGAGTGTGACGTCCTTGCCCTGGCGGCGGACCTTGGCCTTGCCGATCGGCACGACCCAGTCGATCCCCTCCGGCACGTCGAACTCCTGACCGTAGAGCATCTCGTGCTCCAGGAAGACCACGGGGTTCGGGTCGCGGATCGCCGCTTTCAGCAGACCTTTCGCGTCGGCGGCGTCATAGGGCGCCAGCACCTTGAGGCCCGGCACGTGGCCGTACCAGGCCGCATAGTCCTGGCTGTGCTGGGCCCCGACCCGGGCTGCGGCGCCGTTCGGGCCGCGGAACACGATCGAGGTCCTGATCTGGCCGCCGGACATGTAGAGCGTCTTCGCGGCCGAATTGATAATATGATCAATGGCCTGCATGGCGAAGTTGAACGTCATGAACTCCACGATCGGCTTCAGCCCGGCCATCGCCGCGCCGACCCCCAGGCCGGCAAAGCCATACTCGGTGATCGGGGTGTCGATGACGCGCTTGGGACCGAACTCGTCCAGCAGGCCGCGCGAGACCTTGTAGGCGCCCTGATACTGCGCGACCTCTTCGCCCATCAGGAAGACGTCGCCGTCGCGCCGCATCTCCTCGGCCATGGCGTCGCGCAGGGCGTCGCGGACGGTCACCGTCACCAGGTTCACGCCTTCGGGCAGTTCCGGATCCTTCAGGATCTGCTTCGGCGTGACGGGCGCGGCCGCTTCGCCCTCGGGCCGCGGTTTCGCGTCGACTTCCGGAGGTTTGCGCTCGGGATCGCCCGAGGCTTCGGACCGGCTGGCCGGCGCAGGCTGGGCCTTGGGTTCGGGCTTGGCCTCGACCGCCTCGGCCGCCCCGCCCTCGCCGCCCAGGCGGGCGATGGGGGTGTTGACCTTCACCTCCTCGGAGCCTTCCGGCACGAGGATTTCGGAGATCACGCCCTCGTCTACGGCCTCGACCTCCATGGTCGCCTTGTCGGTCTCGATCTCGGCGATCACGTCGCCGGAGCGCACATTGTCGCCGACCTTCACGTGCCACTTGGCGAGGGTGCCCTCTTCCATCGTGGGCGAGAGCGCCGGCATCAGGATGTCGGTCACGCGCGCTGCTCCGTATAGACGTCGGTATAGAGTTCGGACGGATCCGGCTCGGGGCTCGTGCGGGCGAATTCCGCCGCGTCGGCGACGATCTTCTTCACCTCGGCGTCGATGGCCTTAAGCGCGGCCTCGTCTGCCCAGCCGCTCTTCTCCAGCAACTCCTCGACATGGTCGATCGGGTCGCGGGTCTTGCGCACCTCATCGACCTCCTCCCGCGTCCGGTACTTCGCCGGGTCGCTCATGGAGTGGCCGCGATAGCGGTAGGTCTTCATCTCGAGGATGTAGGGGCCATTGCCCGAGCGGGCGTGTTCGGCGGCCTTTTCGGTGGCGGCCTTGACGGCGAGCACATCCATGCCATCGACTTCCTCGCCGGGGATGTTGAACGACACCCCGCGCTTGAACAGCCGCGTCTCGGACGACGAGCGCTGGATCGCCGTGCCCATGGCGTACTGGTTGTTCTCGATCACATAGACGACCGGCAGCTTCCACAGCTCGGCCATGTTGAAGCTCTCGTAGACCTGACCCTGGTTGGCCGCACCATCGCCGAAGAAGGCGAAGCTGACCCGGCCGTCGCCGCGATAGGCGTTTGCCAGCGCCAGGCCCGTGCCCAGCGGCACCTGGGCGCCGACGATCCCGTGGCCGCCGTAGAAGTTGGCCTCGGTGGAGAACATGTGCATCGACCCGCCCTTGCCTTTGGACGAGCCCCCGATGCGGCCGGTGAGCTCGGCCATGACTTCCTTGGGGTCCATGCCGCTGGTCAGCATGTGGCCGTGGTCGCGGTAGCCGGTGATGACCTCGTCGCCCGCCTTTTTCGCCGCCTCGACGCCGACCGCGATGGCTTCCTGGCCGATGTAGAGGTGGCAGAAGCCGCCGATCAGGCCCATGCCGTAAAGCTGGCCGGCCCGCTCCTCGAAGCGGCGGATCAGCAGCATCTCGCGATAGTAGCCAAGGAGCTGTTCCTTGGTGACCTCGACCCCGCCCGTCTTGGGCTTTTCAGCCGAGCCATTGGCTTTCCGCCGACCGGTCGTGCCGGTCTGCCCGCGCGCCATGCGTCACTCCGTGATCTTCTTGATGGCTCCTAGGACCGACGAACCGGTCCTAGGGTTTCAATCGGATCACATAATCCCTCGGGTCGGCGAAGCCTAGCAGGGAGCGCGCCCTTTCCTCCAGGAGATCGGCGGAAAGGCTGGTGTCGCGCAGGAGTTGGGCCCGAACCTCCAGGTCGTGGCGCTGGGCGGTCAGCCTGGCGAGCTCCCGTGTCTTGGCCGCCAGCGCCTCGTCGCGCTGGTTCGAGCGCAACAGCCCGCCCTCGCCCGTGAAGGCATGCACCCCGAAATAGAAGATCAGGAGCGCGAGGGCGGCGGTGGAGAGGTACGGACGCAGGCGGGCGAGCACGATGATTCCCAGAAAGGTTGCGACCTTTGTCGCGCCGATTCCCCTAACGCGGCGCTAACCAAGCCTGCTCACAGGTTCCGCAGCGCACCCTTGCCGGCGTAGACCGCCTGGTCGCCCAGTTCCTCCTCGATGCGCAGGAGCTGGTTGTACTTGGCGGTCCGGTCCGAGCGGGCCAGAGAGCCGGTCTTGATCTGCCCGCAATTGGTGGCGACGGCCAGGTCGGCGATGGTCGAGTCCTCGGTCTCGCCCGAGCGGTGGCTCATCACCGCGGTGTAGCTGTTGCGGTGCGCCAGATCGACCGCGTCCAGGGTCTCCGACAGCGTGCCGATCTGGTTGACCTTCACCAGGATCGAATTGGCCAGGCCCTTGCCGATGCCCATGCCCAGCCGCTCTGGGTTGGTCACGAACAGGTCGTCGCCCACGAGCTGGATCTTGCCGCCGAGCCTATCCGTCAGCAGCTTCCAGCCCTCGAAGTCGTCCTCGCCGCAGCCGTCCTCGATGGTGACGATCGGGAACTTGGCGACCAGACCGGCCAGATAGTCGACCATGCCGGCCGGATCGACCGTCTTGCCCTCGCCTTCCATGACGTACTTGCCGCCCTTGAAGAACTCTGTGGAGGCCACGTCCAGGCCCAGGTGGAAGTCCTTGGCCGCCTTGTAGCCGGCGCTCTCGCCCGCCTTGACGATGAAGGCCAGGGCCTCTTCGGCCGAGCCAATGTTGGGGGCGAAGCCGCCCTCGTCGCCGACGTTGGTGTTGTGGCCGGCCGCCTTCAGCTGCGCTTTCAGGGCGTGGAAGATCTCGGCGCCCATCCGCAGGCCTTCCGCGAAGGTCTCCGCGCCGGTCGGCAGGATCATGAACTCCTGGATGTCGATGGGGTTATCCGCGTGGGCCCCACCGTTGATGATGTTCATCATCGGCACCGGCAGCACGCGGGCCGAGACGCCGCCCACGTACTTGTAGAGCGGCAGGGCGGCCGAGCTGGCCGCGGCCTTGGCGGTCGCCAGGCTGACGCCCAGGATGGCGTTGGCGCCCAGGCGTTCCTTGTTCTTCGTGCCGTCCAGCTCGATCAGCAGCCGGTCGATCCGGCGCTGGTCCTCGGCGTCCGAGCCCGACAGGGCGTCGTAGATCTCGCCGTTCACGGCCTCGACGGCCTTCAGCACGCCCTTGCCGCCATAGCGCGTCTTATCGCCGTCGCGCTTCTCCACCGCTTCGTGGGCGCCGGTCGAGGCGCCGGACGGCACCGCCGCGCGGCCCATCGAACCGTCTTCGAGGATCACGTCCACTTCCACGGTCGGGTTGCCCCGGCTGTCCAGGATCTCGCGGGCGGTGATGTCGACGATCTCGGTCATGGTCTTCCTCTGGCGGCGGGGAGCGGCTGGTGCTTAGCCAGCTTCTCGGCGTCGGGCAACGCCCGCCCTTGACGCCCCTTGCGGCAGCGGCCCATCCGAGGCGCACAAAGGAGTCCCGAATGCTGCTGGTCGAAAAGCCCCTGGACGGCGTCGCCGTCGTCACCCTGAACCGTCCCGAGGCGATGAACGCGCTCTCCAAGGCGCTCCGGGCCGCGCTGCAGACGGCCATCGCCGAGATGGACGCCGATCCCGGGGTGAAGGTGATCGTGCTGACCGGGGCCGGCGAGCGGGCCTTCACCGCCGGCCTGGACCTCAAGGAGCTCTCCACCGACCCGCTGGGCATGGGGGCCGCCAACGCGACGGACCCCGCCCAGAACCCGGCCCGCGCCGTGCTGGGCTGCTCCAAGCCGATCATCGGGGCGATCAACGGGGTGGCGATCACCGGCGGTTTCGAGGTGGCGCTGGCCTGCGACGTGCTGATCTGCTCGACCAACGCCCGTTTCGCCGACACCCACGCCCGGGTCGGGATCACGCCCGGCTGGGGACTGTCGCAGAAGCTGAGCCGCTGCATCGGACCCTATCGGGCCAAGGAGCTGTCGCTGACCGGGAATTTCCTGGACGCCGCCACAGCCTACGAGTGGGGCCTGGTGAACCGGGTGGTCGCGCCGGACGAGCTGATGCCGGCCGCCCTGCAGCTCGCCGCCCAGATGGCCGACATCGATGGCGACATGCTGGTCACCTACAAGGCCATGATCGACGACGGCTACGAGCTGGCCATGGGCGAGGGCCTCAAGCTCGAACACGCACGCTCGGTCACCCATAACCGCGAAGTCACCCCCGAGATGGTCGCCGCGCGCCGGGCCGCCGTGCAGGCGCGCGGCCGGAACCAATAGCTAGAGGCAGCCCTCGACGTATTCGATCGAAGGGCCGCCGACGTGGACCGTGTGAACGACGCCCTTCCGGTCGGTCTCGAAGCGGACCCCTCGCCTTCCCGCGACGGTCCAGGCGGTCAGGTAATGGGCCGGCTCCTCGTCGTACTTGTGGGTCTCGACGCGCAGGGTCCGTCCGTAGGCCTTGCGGATGTCGCCCTCGCGCGAGCCCACGCCGAAGCCGCGGTCGGTCCGCAGGGGACCGTCCTCGAACGTGCTGATGCGGGTGATGCGGCCGTTCTCGGCCATCGCCACCAGCCGCGGACCGCCCTCGGGGAAGGCGAGCTCGCGACAGGCCTCCGAGCTGACCCCGTCGTCGTCGCCGGGGACGATCAGGCGGAACTTCCGGACCGCCTCGGCCTCGGCCATGCCGATGCGCAGTTCGCCCCAGCCGTCCGGCGTCAGCGGCGGGACCGCGGCGGGCGCCCCCGCGACGAGGCCTGCGATCAGCGCGCTCAGCAACAGGTGCGTCATGTCCGCATCCTAGCGTGGAACGTCAGGCCTTGAACCGGCTCCATGGCCCGGTGACGGCAAGGGTCATGCCGGGCCAGTAGGCGTTGACGAACAGGGTCGTGCCGTCCGGCGAGAAACAGACGCCGGCCAGTTCGGTCGTCGGCAGCGCAGCGGCCGTCTCATCGCGGGCCAGTTTGCCCAGGGCGTAGACCTTGCCCGCGGGTGTAACCCCACGCAGGAAGTTCACGCCCCTGGACTCGACCTTGTCTTCGCAGACCACCAGATGGCCCCACGGCGCCACTGCGAGGTTGTCGCACATGTTCATGACCCGGTTGTCCGTCGACTCCACGAAGAGCTGCAGCCGGCCGGGCTCGTCCTTTTCGCGCGCATCGCCCTCGAACCGGCTGGGCTTGTAGCGCAGGATCTGCCCGAGCCGGCCCGGCCCGCCGCTGGTGCAGGTGAAATAGAGCTCGCCCCTGCCAAAGAAGATCCCTTCGCCGCGCGCGAACCAGGCGGCGCCCTTGGCGTGGCCGCGGTCGCGCAGGTCGCCGTCGGGATTGTGGACCCCCTCCAGATCGATCCAGACCGCGTCTTTCCAGGCGCCGGGCGCCCAGTCCTTCCCGTCCCAGTTGCGGCTGTCGCCGCCGTCCCGGAATCCCAGGGCCTGCAGCCGACCGCCCTTGGCCGGGACGAGGCGGTCGTTGGGCAGGAAACGGTAGAACAGGCCGCGGCCGTCGGTCTCGTCCTCCGTGAGGTAGGCGACGCCGGTGCGGGGATCGATGCAGACCGCCTCGTGCTTGAAGCGTCCCATCCCGGTGATCGGCGCGGGCTGGGCCAGCCCCTTGTGCCGGCTGGGCACTTCGAACACCCAGCCGTGCGATTTTCCCAGGGTCTGGCCGTCCGCGTTCGGCCCTGCCGAGCGCAGGACTTCCTCGCAGGTGAGCCACGATCCCCAGGGCGTGACCCCGCCCGCGCAATTGGTGCTGCTGCCTGCCAGGCTGAGATGGGAGCTCTCCAGCCGGCGTTTCCTCACGTCATAGACCAGGGTGGTGGTCCCGCCGCTCAGCGCCCAATCGTCCTGATTGCGGTCGTAGACCAGGTTCCGGTCCACCTTGCCGCGCAGTTCCGGGTTCTTGCCGTAAGCTCCCAGGTGCAGCTCCGTCGGTCGGAGCTCCTGGTTGCGAACCAGGATCACGCGGTCGCGGTCCAGGGGGAAGCAGCCCATGCCGTCCAGCTTGTGCGGGGTCAGCAGCCCGTCGCTCATCGGGTCGCCCGCCCGCTGGACCACCGTGTACGAAAAGCCCTCCGGCAGGTCGAACACGCCCGCGGGGTCGGGCTTCAGCGGCCCGTAGCCCGCCGCCTCGTTGACATAGGCCGCGCCCGCGGGCTCGGCGGCCACGGCGTCGGCGAAGCGCGAGAAGCCGGCGAAGGCGGCGCCGGTCGCGGCGGCGGACAGCAGGTGGCGGCGTGAAAGCGTCATCGAATCCCCCGTACGGCGCCACCCTATTTCGAAGAGGCTCTACGGCGTCATGACATTTGGCGAGCGGCCGGAAACGCAAAACGCCGGCCTCGCGGCCGGCGTCTGGGAGTCGCACGCTGATGCGCGAGGAAGCGCTTAGTCTTCCTTCGGCGTCAGGACCTGGCGGCCCTTGTACATGCCGGTCTTCAGATCGACATGGTGCGGACGCTTCAGCTCGCCCGTTTCCTTGTCCTCGTGGAACGAGTTCGGGCCGAGCGCATGGTGCGAACGGCGCATGTTCCGCCGCGACGGCGAAGTTTTGCGTTTAGGAACAGCCATCGGAAATCTCGCCGGCGTGGAAAATGATTGCGGCGGCCGGGGTGGGCCGCCTGCGTGAGCGGGGGCTTATGCATGAAACGCCACGCGCGATCAAGCCGTCTGAGCTAGCTTACGCTGTCAGCGGGCATCCAAGGGCTCATCATGCCGCAGGAACTCATCTTCGCGCCTATGGGAGCGATGGCGCTCCTCACCTTCATCGTCCTGGGTTTCATCCCCGCCACCCGGTTCCGGGCCGTGTTCGCGCGGCAGGTGACACCCGACGATTTCAAGCTGGGCGAATCACCCCGCGTCCCGCCGCACGTGGCGGTGACCAACCGCAACTTCATGAACCTGCTCGAGCTGCCGATGCTCTTCTACGTGGCCGGGCTCATGTACTACGTCGCCGGCCGGGTCGATCAGACCGCGCTCGCGCTCGCCTGGACCTATGTGGGCCTGCGGGCGATCCATTCGGTGATCCACCTCGGCTACAACAAGGTCACCCACCGGCTGGCAGCCTACGCGGCCTCGAATCTCGTGCTCGCGGCCTTCTGGGTGATGTTCTTCATCTGACCAGCCACGACGCCGACGTGGTCTTCCGTCCCTGCGAAGGGGAGGAAAAAATCTAGACCAGTCGGCTCCGGTTGCGCGCGGCGCCGATGAAGCTGGCGAACAGGGGGTGCGGGTCGAACGGGCGGCTCTTGAGTTCCGGGTGGAACTGCACGCCCACGAACCACGGGTGGTCCTGGCGCTCGCACAGCTCGGGCAGCACCCCGTCCGGCGAGAGGCCGGAGAAGCTCAGTCCGGTCTTCTCGATGGCGTCGCGGTAAGCGATGTTCACCTCGTAGCGGTGCCGGTGGCGCTCGGAGATGGTGGGCGTGCCGTAGATCTCCGCGACCCGGCTCCCGGGCGTCAGCACCGCCTCGTAGGCCCCGCAGCGCATGGTGCCGCCGAGGTTGTCGCCCTCCCCCCGGATTTCCTTCTCGTTACCGCGCACCCACTCGGTCATCAGGCCGACGATGGGCTCGGACGTCGGGCCGAACTCCGTCGACGACGCCTTCTTGATCCCGGCCAGGTTCCGCGCCGCCTCGATCATCGCCATCTGCATGCCGAAGCAGATGCCGAAGTACGGGATGGCGTGCTCGCGGGCGAAGCGCACCGACTGGATCATGCCCTCCGAGCCGCGTTCGCCGAAGGCGCCGGGCACCAGCACTCCGTGGACGTTGGTCAGCCGCTCGCTGATCATCGCCTCTTCGCGCTCGAAGACCTCGCCCTCGATCCAGTCCAGCTTGACGCGGACGTTGTTGGCCACGCCGCCGTGGATCAGGGCCTCGATCAGGGATTTGTAGGCGTCGGTCAGCGCCGTGTACTTGCCCACGATGGCGATGTTCACCTCGCCGTCCGGATGGCTCAGCCGGTGGGAGATATCCTCCCAGCGCGTCAGGTCCGGCTTGGGCGCGCTGTCGGTGAGACCGAAGACGTCCAGCACTTCGGCGTCCAAGCCCTGGCGGTGGTAGTCCAGCGGCACGGCGTAGATGTTGTCGCTGTCCATCGCCTGGATGACCGCGCTGGGGCGCACGTTGCAGAACAGGCCCAGCTTCTTCCGCTCGCTCTCCGGGATCGGCATTTCGCAGCGGCAGAGCAGGATGTCGGGCTGGATGCCGATCGAGCGCAGCTCCTTCACGGAGTGCTGGGTCGGCTTGGTCTTCATCTCGCCGGCCGTCTTGATGTAGGGCAGCAACGTCAGGTGGATGAAACAGGCGTGGCCGCGCGGAAGCTCCTGGCCCAGTTGGCGGATCGCCTCGAAGAACGGCAGGCCCTCGATGTCGCCGACGGTGCCGCCCACCTCGACCAGCACGAAATCGACGCCCTCGCCTGGATCGGACAGGACGAAGTCCTTGATCTCGCCAGTGACGTGCGGAATCACCTGGACGGTGGCGCCCAGGTAGTCCCCGCGCCGCTCCTTCTCGATGATCGTCTTGTAGATCTGGCCCGTGGTGATGTTGTCCGCGCGCGTCGCGTTGACGCCCGTGAACCGCTCGTAGTGGCCGAGGTCGAGGTCGGTCTCCGCGCCGTCGTCGGTGACGAACACCTCCCCGTGCTGGGTCGGACTCATCGTGCCCGGATCCACGTTGAGATACGGGTCGAGCTTACGAAGGCGGACCTTGTAGCCTCGCGCCTGCAAAAGCGCGCCGAGTGCGGCGGACGCGAGACCTTTACCCAGGGAAGAGACCACGCCGCCGGTGATGAAGATGTACCGGGCCATGGGCGTTCAGAGTAGCCGCGATTCGGTCACGGCGCCCCGCGGGTTTGCTGTCTATCCACGACTACTTTTGGGCCGGCGCGGCCGCCCCGGTCTCAGGCGTGCCGAAGGGATTGTTGAGCGTGGGCGTCGGGGCCTGCAGCGGGGCCGGGGCGCTGCCCGCGGGGCCGGGCTGGGCCGTACCGGCCGGCGGCTCCGGCGGGGCGCGGTTCAGTTCGGCCGGGTTCACGGCGTTGACCTTCATCCGGTCGACGACCGAGGCCGCGCCGCGCTCGCGGCCGGACACGATGGTCAGCAGCAGGCCCAGGATGAAGAAGATGCTGCCCAGGATCCAGGTGATGCGGGTCAGCAGGTCCCCCGCGCCGCGCACCGAAACCAGCGAGTTCGTCCCCCCGCTGACCAGCCCGCCGCCCTCGGAGCGCTGCAGCAGCACCACGACCACGAGGAAGAATGCGACGATGACCTCGATCACCAGCAGCAGGTTCAGCAGCATAGGACAGACTTTCCAGTGCGTTCGGTGCGCTCAGGCGGCCACACCCCGCCGAAATGAAGCGCGCGCTCTATCACCGCGCCCGCCCCAACGCCATAGCTAGTGCGTCGCACCCGAGGAACAATGGGTGTGGGGGCAAGAGGATGATACTCGATCCGAAGCGTCTTCCGATCCTGGAGACGGAGCGGCTGCGGCTGGAGCCCCTCACCGCCGCGGACGCCACGCATCTCTATCCGATCATGGGCGACCCTGAGGTGATGGCCTACTGGGACGTGCCTGAGGTCGAGGACCCGGACATCGTGGCGGGGGTCGTCCAGGGCCAGGTCGACGCCATGACCGGGGGCCGCGCGATCTACTGGGCGATGCGCACCCTGGCCGATCGGGCATTCGTGGGGTCGTGCGAACTCTCCGAGATCGATCGCGGGCATCGCCGCGCCGAGATCGGCTTCATGGTGGGCCGTGACGCCTGGGATCGGGGCTATCCGCTGGAGGCCATGCGCACGGTGATCGCGTTCGCGGCCACGAGCGGCCTGCGCAGGCTCAGCGCCCGCACCCACCTGGGCGCCCGCCGCTCCGAGGCCTTGCTCGAGACTCTTGGCTTCACCGAGGAAGGCCTGCTCCGAGGCCACATCCTGAAGGACGGGGAGCGCCGCGACTGCCGCATGTTCGGGCTTCTGCTCTAGCCGGCGGGACCCTATCTCCCGCTCATGACGAATCCCATCGCCATCCAAGCCTTCGACCACATCGTGCTGCGGATCCGCGACAAGGACCGCATGCTGGCCTTCTATACCGACGTGCTGGGCCTGTCGGTCGACCGTGACCGCCCGGATCTGGGCCTGACCCACGTTCGCGCGGGCCCGCAGATGATCGACCTGGTCACGCTGGACGGTCCGCTCGGCCAGCGCGGCGGGGCCGGCCCTGGCGAGACCGGCCGCAACCTCGACCACTTCGCCCTGCAGGTCCGGCCCTTCGACGAGCCGGCGATCCGGGCGCATCTCGCGGCGCACGGGGTGGACGTGATCGAGGAAGGCGACCGCTACGGCGCCGACGGCGACGGCTTCTCGCTCTACGTCCGCGATCCCGAGGGCAATGTGGTCGAGCTGAAGGGGCCCAGCACGCCCTGAGCGGACCCTTGCGAATAGCGGAGGACTTAGCCATTGGTCGAGATCGATGCCGCGCCCCAAGCTCCACTCCGACGAGGCCGTGCTGGAGGCGGCCAGCGACGTCCTGCTTCGCACCGGACCTATCCAGTTCACGCTCAGCGACGTGGCGCAGGCCCTGGGCATGTCGCGCGCGGCCCTGATCCAGCGATTCCAGAACAAGTCCGCGCTTCTGCATCGGCTCGCCGAACGCGACGTGGCCCTTACGCGAGAGTATCTGGACGGCTTTCCACCCGGACGGTCTGTCGAGGACCTGTGGCGTTTCCTTTCGGACATCGTCCTCGGGATGGGCGATGGCGCGGGCTTTCAGGTTCGCCTGCTGATCGCATGGAGCGAGGCGACGGATCCGGTCCTGAAAGGCCTCGGCTCTGAACGTTATCGAAGGGTCCAGGCTGCGATCTCGGCGCGAGTTCCCCTCGGAACGCCGAACCCCGAGGCCTTGGCCGAGCATCTCCATGCCGTGATCGCCGGCGCGACCATGCAATGGCTGGTGGCGGATGAGGCGCCGCTGGGTCGGTTCGTGCTCGATCGCCTCTCGGTCGCCATGGCCATCGCCTTTCCTGGCCATGAGTTCGAGGCCTGAAGGCCGATTGCGCGCACCCTTGCGATCATTATAACTGCCGCGTCGGTTATATATGAATCGAGGTGACACCTCATGGTTTACGAAAGTCGTGAGCGGCAAGTCGCGATCCCCGGAGGGCAGCTCGCGACCGAGGCGTTCGGGGCCCCTTCCGCCTCCAACATCCTGCTCATCATGGGGGCCACCGCCTCCATGCTCTGGTGGCCGTCAGCGTTTTGCGAGGCGCTGGCGGCCTGCGGCTTCCGGGTAATCCGCTATGACAATCGCGACACCGGTCGATCCTCCTCCGGCCCCGTCGGACACCTCACCTACAGCCTGGACGACCTGGCGGACGACGCCGTCGCGGTGCTGGACGCCCACGGCGTATCCCGAGGCCATATCGTCGGAATGTCCCTGGGCGGCATGATTGGGCAACTCGTCGCGTTGGCGCACCCTGATCGCGTGGAGACCTTGAGCGTCATCGGCTCCTCGGCCTTCGACGAGTCCGATCCCGACCTGCCGGGGATCGACGAGGCCTTCCTCGTGCACTTTTCCGGTGTCTCACGCCTGAACTGGAGCGACCGTGGAGCCGTGACGGATTTCATGGTCGAGGTCGCCCGCCTGTCCTCGGGGACCGGACGCCGTTTTGACCTTGAAGCCGCACGGAGACGGGCCGAGGGGGAGTACGACCGGGCGGAGAACATCGGCAGCGCGTTCAACCATGCCATGCTCTCCGGCGGCGACCACTGGGCCGGGCGTCTGTCGGAGCTCGCTGCGCCGCTGCTGGTGATCCACGGCTCCGCGGACCCCGTCTCGCCCCTGGCCCATGGGGTCCGACTGGCGGAGAAGGTGCGCGGCGCGCGGCTAGTCCGCCTCGACGGCGCCGGCCACGAACTACATCCTGACGACTGGCCCGCCATTATCGAGGCGATCGTCGATCACTGTCGCCATGCTGCGGATCGGCGCGCGGTCCTAGATCGGCCGTAGGCGGCGGTTTCGCCGGAGCGCCGAGCCCAGGCCTGCGAACCCGAGAAGCATCATCGCCCAGGTGGACGGCTCGGGCACACCATTGTCCGGAGGGGTGAAGGGCCGGGTGGAGATCGCGCCGAGCGCGTCGATATCCGCGCCGACGCTGCCGCCGTTGCCGGTCCCGCCTTCGTTCACGACGTCGATCAGGCGAACGTAGCGAAACGCGGAGGTGGCGTCGAAGCCGAAGGCGTCGATGTCGATCCCGCGCGTGCTGCCGGTCACCGAGCCGACCGAGAGCCATGTCAGGCCGTCGACGCTGAGGTCCACGGTGGTGTCCTCGACGTTCGGGCCGACCTCGAACACCCAGAGGTCGAAGTCGCTGTCGTCCGAACCGGTCAACACATTGTCGTCGAAGCGCAGCACCAGGGCGCCGCCGGCGCCGAGGGAGAGAAAGGTGCAGGCCGCCTGGCTCGCGCAACTCGGGTTGCCATTGTAGTTCGGCGCGCCCAGCGCGTTCGACTGGCCGAGGTAGGCCGCCGACGGAATGCCGGCCGCGCCGGGCACGAACGACACCACGGAGTCAGCAAACGACAACTGCCCCTGGGGAAAATCGACACCTCCAATTATCTCGGCCTCGGCTTGGCTTACGCCGAGAAGCAGCGCGCTCGCGGCGAACAGCGCGCATTGGCCAGTCTTCGTCATTCATCCCTCCATCGGAACGAGCCCCAGGGGCGAAGCGCGACATTAGACGGCCGCGACAACCCGCCGCATCGGACGTTCGTTCGAGGTCTGGCGCGGAAACCGGCGAGAAAATTCGACGTTCGGCGAACCTTGGCCACGTCTCGCGAGTTGAGGAGGTGAAGCGGCTGGGGGCCCGACACCATGAAAGCCATCGGTGAGACCGACGTCCTGGACCTGATCGGCAGGATTTACGACGCGGGAACTTCGTTCGCGCTCTGGCCCGACACGCTCACCCACTTGGCGGACGCGCTGGGCGCCCGCGAGGCGGCGCTGGGCGCCATGGCGTCCGACGCCCTGCCCTGGATGGTGGCGCCGCGCACGGA
This sequence comes from Phenylobacterium sp., assembly GCF_004297125.1. Classification (GTDB taxonomy): domain Bacteria; phylum Pseudomonadota; class Alphaproteobacteria; order Caulobacterales; family Caulobacteraceae; genus Phenylobacterium. The sequence continues at coordinate 166,470 of NZ_SCVD01000012.1, forward strand.
TCCCGAGCAGCTGCGGCTCTACGCCGAGGCCTATCATCCGCTCAACCACGTATTCCATCGCATCACCCGCCGCGGGGTCGGCCGTCCGGCCACGGACGCGATGGTCATGCCCCGCGACGAGCTGGTGAAGAGCGCCTACCACGCCGAGTGGGCCCAGCCGCAGGGCTACAGCACCGTGCTGGGCGGCATGGTCCTGGCCGAGCAAGGCTGGCGCACCGTCCTGATGCTGCCGGGCCGCGATGCGTTCGGGCGCGACCAGCTTCGATTGCTGGAGTTGCTCATGCCGCATATCCAGCGCGCGGTGCAGCTCAACATCCGGATGGGCGAAGCGGACGCCAGCGACAGCGCCACGGCGCGTCTGGTGGAGCAGATGCCCACCGCCGCCTTCATCCTGGATTCCAATGGACAGGTGCTGTTCGCCAATCCGGCCGCGGAACAGCTCCTCTGCAGCGGGCGCGGCGTGCGGCGGGCGCAAGGCAAGCTGACCACGGCGCGGCTGGAGGACGCCGACCGTCTCCAGGCCCTGATCCGTCGCTGCGCCGAAGGCGTCGACGGCGGTGGTGGGGATCTCCGGCTGGCCCAGGGGCAGGAGCCGGACCTGCTGCTCCAATTCGTGCCGATCCGCCGCGAAATCCCCCTCCTCAGCGCCAGCCTGCCGGTCGCCATCGTCTTCGAGGCCGGTCGGCGCCCGCCAAGCGATCCGGGCGAACGCCTGCGCGCGAAGTATGGTCTCACCCCCGCCGAGGCGGCCTTCGCCCTGGAGATCGCCAAGGGCGACGGCAAGCGGGCAGCGGCCGAGCGCCGGGGCATTTCGTTCTCGACGGCGCGGACCCACCTCTCGCGGATCTTCGAGAAGACCGGCGCGCACCGCCAGGCGGAGCTGGTCCGCCTGCTCATCGCCGATCTGGGCCAGCCCGCGGTCGCCTAGAGTCCGCGGATGATCCCCAGGAAGTCCTCGGCCTTCAACGACGCTCCGCCGACCAGCGCCCCACCGACTTCGTCCGCGTGCAGGATCTCGGCGGCGTTCGAGGGCTTCACCGACCCCCCGTACAGGATCGCCACGGCCTTGCCCGCCTCACCGAACATCTCGACCAGGGTCGCGCGGATCGCCCGGTGGACTTCCTCGATCTCGATCGTCGTGGGCGTCAGTCCCGTGCCAATGGCCCAGACGGGCTCGTAGGCGACCGAGAACGCGCCGCCGGCCAGCTCGGCAGGGAGAGAACCCCGGACCTGCCCCGTCACGACCGCCAGCGCATCGCCGGCCTTACGCTGCTCCAGCGTCTCGCCGACGCAGACGATGGGCTCCAGCCCGGCCCGCAACGCCGCCCGGACCTTCGCCGCCACCACTTCGTCGGTTTCGCGATAGCCCGCGCGCCGCTCGGAGTGACCCAGGATCACCAGGCTCGCGCCCGCGTCGGCGAGCATGGCGGCGGACAGGTCCCCGGTGAAGGCGCCGGCGTCGTCCCAGTGGTTGTCCTGCCCGCCGATGAGCAGGGGGGTCCCTGCGAGCGCCTCCGCCATCCGGTGGATCAGAGTGGCCGGCGGGCAGATCGCCACGCGCGCCATCGTCGCCTGAAGCCCGGCGGCCACCGCCCGCGCCTCCACGAGGGACGGACCCAGGCCGTTCATCTTCCAGTTTCCGGCGATCAGGGGCTGCGGCGCGGTCATCGGTCCTCCGTGAAATGGTCGCCCCGGCGGTTAAGGCATGCCGCCGCTGCTGTCACGCGCTTGCCGGACGGAAGCCCGCTCCACTATACCGGCGCCCACGCCTCTCCCGGGAAAGGACCCGAATGCTCGCCGCCGTCCGCAACTTTGCGAAGTCCTGGCCCGCCAAGATCCTCATGGCCTTGCTCGCGGTGAGCTTCATCGGCTGGGGGGTGAACCAGGGTGGCGCTGGCGTCGTCGCCGGCGACAGCGTCGTCAAGGTCGGCTCCCGGACCATCAATTCCGCCGAGTTCCGCAACGAGTACGACAACTACAAGAAGCGCCTGGAGCAGCAGCAGGGTCAGCCGATCACCGTCGAGCAGGCCCAGCAGGGCAACCTCGACGCCGTGGTGCTGAACGGCGTGGCGACCCGCGAGTCGCTGGCGGAACTGATGTCGCGCATCGGCATCAAGCCGGGCGACAAGCTGGTCCTGGCCCAGATCGAAAAGATCCCGGCCTTCTTCGACCCGATCTCGGGCCGTTTCGACAAGAAAACCTTTCAGCAGCGCCTGGGCGAGAACGGCATGACGCCGGAACGCTTCGACGCCGTGCTGCGCGACGAAATGGCGACCCAGCACTGGGCGGTCGCTGTCCAGAACGGCCTGACCGCGCCCCGCGCCTACGGCGCCCTGGCGTCGGTGTTTGCACTGGAATCCCGCGACCTCGCCTACGTGACCCTGGGCCCGAACGCCGTGCCGAAGCCGGCCGAGCCCACCGAAGCCCAGCTGCAGGCCTTCATCAACGAGAACAAGACCCAGCTCAGCCTGCCCGAGATGCGCATCCTCACCGTCGTTCCCTTCACGCCCCAGGCGTCGGGCGCGGCGACGGCGCCGGTCGATCCCGCCGAACTGCAGAAGCGCTACCAGTTCCGCAAGGACACGCTGTCCAAGCCCGAGACCCGCAGCATCGTGCAGATCCCGGCCAAGGACGCCGCCACCGCCCAGAAGGTCACCGCCGCCCTGCGCACCGGTCAGGCCCCCGAGGCCGTCGCCAAGTCCGTGGGCGTCGACGCCATCACCTTCCAGGACCGCCCGCTCACCGCGATCTCGGACCGCAAGGTCGGCCAGGCCGCGTTCAAGATGCAGGCCGGCGAGGTCGCCACCGTCCAGGGCGACCTGGGCCTGGCTGTCGTGAAGGTGGTCAGCGTCGTTCCCGGCCGCGAGGTCACCCTCGAAGAGGCGCGCCCCATGCTCGAGGCCGAGATCCGCAAGGACATGGTCGCCGAGAAGGTCTACGCCCAGACTCAGGCCTATGACGACGCCCACCAGGGCGGCGCCAGCTTGGCCGAGTCCGCCCAGAAGGCCGGAGTGACGGCCACGACCGTCGGCCCGATCACCGCCCAGGGGGTCAACCAGCAGGGCGGCCAGCTCCAGGGTTTCCCGCCGAAGATCCTCGAGACCGCCTTCAACCTGCCGGCCGGTGGCGAGAGCGAGGTCACCGAACTCGGCGACGGCGCCTACTTCGCCGTCCGCGTGGAACGGATCATTCCGGCCCACGTGCCGCCCCTGGCCGAGATCCGGCCGATGGTCACCCAGGTCTGGATGCAGCGCGAGATCGTCAAGGCGCTGGAAGCCCGCGCCGAAGCGATCCGGGCCCGCGTCGCCAAGGGCGAGTCCCTGGAGGCCGCCTCGGGCCTGCCGGTCTCACGCCTGCCTGGCGTGACCCGCCAGACCGCCAACACCCATCAGGACCTCGGCCGCGAAGTCCTGGGCCGCACCTTCGCCGCCAAGCAGGGCGAGGTCTGGGTCGCCCGCGCGCCCAACGGGATCGTCGTCGGCCGCGTCGAGAACGTGCGCACCGACGCCGGTCCGACCGCCGCGCGGCTGGCCGAGGAGAACCGCGGCGCCCTGGCCCAGGCGATCTTCCGCGAGATGGGCGAGGCGGCGCAGCTCTATGCCCGCACCAAGCTGAAGGCCAAGGTCGACCCGGCCCGCGCCCGCAATGCGGTCGGCTTCGAGCCGGTGGTCGAGAAGAAGGGCGCCGCGGAGAAGAAGAAGTGACGTCCGAGCCGCCGTTCGAGGCCTTTCGTTCGACCTACGACGGCGGCGCCCCCCAGGTCGTCTGGACGCGCCTGGTCGACGATCTGGAGACCCCGGTCTCCGCCTTCCTGAAGATCGGCCACGGCAAGCCGTACGCCTTCCTCTTCGAGTCGGTGGAGGGCGGCGCCTTCCGCGCACGCTATTCGATCATCACCCTGAACCCCGACCTCGTCTGGCGCTGCCGGGGCGACGTGGCCGAGATCGCCAGGGGACCCGCCGACATCGCCGCGGGCCGCTTCGTGGCCCAGGATGGCGGGGCGCTGGACAGCCTGCGCGACCTGCTGGCCGCCTCGCGCATCCAGCTTCCGGAGGGCCTGCCCCCCATGGCCGCCGGCGTGTTCGGCGCGCTGGGCTACGACACCATCCGGCTGGTCGAGAAGCTGCCGAACGTCAATCCCGACCCGCTGGACCTGCCCGACGGGGTGCTGGCGCGGCCGTCCATCGTCGCGATCTTCGACGCCATCGCCCAGGAGATCCTGCTGGTGACCGCGGTCCGCCCGGATGGCGCATCGGCCCAGGACGCCTATGCGGCGGCTCAAGGTCGCCTGCGGGCCGTGGCCGACGACCTGAAGAAGCCGGCCCCGCCGCTCACCGGCGCCGCCCGGCCGCAGCCCGACCGCTTCACGACCCCGGTCAGCCGCGAGGCCTACGCCGAGATCGTCGAGAAGGCGAAGGCCTACATTCGGGCCGGCGACATCTTCCAGGTCGTGCCCAGCCATCGCTTCCGCGCGCCCTTCGAGCACGACCCGTTCGCGCTGTACCGGTCGCTGCGGCGGACCAACCCCTCGCCGTTCCTGTTCTTCCTCGACTTCGGCGACTTCCACCTGGCGGGCTCGTCCCCCGAGATCCTGGTCCGCCTGCGGGACGGCAAGATCACCATCCGGCCCATCGCCGGGACCCGCCCCCGCGGCGCTACGCCCGAGGAGGACCGTCGCCTCGAGGAGGAACTGATCGCCGACCCCAAGGAGCGGGCCGAACACCTGATGCTGCTGGACCTCGGCCGCAACGACGTGGGCCGCGTGGCCATGCTGAAGCAGGCCGGCGCCAACGAGCCCGCCCCGCCCTCGCGGGCGCCCCGGGTGCGGGTCACTGACAGCTTCTTCGTCGAGCGCTACAGCCACGTGATGCACCTGGTCTCCAACGTCGAGGGCGACGCCCCCGAAGGCCTGGACCCGGTTGACGTGGTGATGGCGGCCCTGCCCGCCGGCACGTTGTCGGGCGCGCCCAAGGTGCGGGCCATGGAGATCATCGACGAACTGGAGATCGAGAAGCGCGGCATCGGCTACGCCGGCGCCGCCGGCTACTTCGGCTCGGACGGCTCGGTGGACACCTGCATCATCCTGCGCACGGCGCTGTTCAAGGACGGCGTCATGTACGTCCAGGCGGGCGGCGGCGTGGTGGCCGATTCCGACCCCGACGCCGAGTACGACGAGACCCTCCACAAGGCCCGCGCCCTGCGAAGCGCCGCGGAGGAGAGCTGGCGCTTCATCTAGCGCCCGCCGTTTCGGATCGAAACCCAACCTTGAGCGTTGACCGAGGCTCGCACGCGGAGCGCCATCCTTGGGTCGATCTGAAATCCACCTTCCCGCCGACTGGTCGAAGTCGGCCGCCGGCCCCTCCAATCGGTACGAGGGGAAGACCTTCACCGGAAGAGTCCTCCTGGATGGCGCTTCCTTCGAGCGGTGCGAGTTCAAAGGGGCGGTGTTGATCTACGCGGGGGGCGTGCCGCCTCGCATCGCCAACTGCTCCTTCGTCCAGACCTCGTTCGAATTCCAGGACGCCGCGGGTCGCACCCTGGCCTTCCTCCAGGCGATGGCGGCGCCATCGAGCGGGTTGTCGGCGGTGTTCAAGGCGTCCTTCGCGCGGCTGTTCGGCCACTAGGCGACAGCTTAGAACGCGAGCTGAAGCCGCGTGGTCAGGCTTTCGCCATGGTCCGAGCCGGCGAAGGCTCCCGCATGGCTTTCCGTGGACCAGCGGCTGGCGTTCAAGGTCAGCCGCAGCCAGTCCTCGAGCCGCCAGGACAGGCCTAGCGTCGCCGCATCGCCCAGCCCGCCCCGCGGCGCGTCGGTGTTGTCCAGCCGCTCGAACCGACCGGACAGTTCGATCGCGCCGAGCCCCCCGCGCGACACCGGCTCGCGCGGGCTCATCCGCACGAATGCGCCGGTGCGCGCCGCATAGGGCGGTCGCTCTCCCGTAAGGAACCATCCCGCCTCCGCCGACCAGGCGCGAACCGTCACATGCGTGGAATGCGCCGAGATCTCACGTTGTCCGAACTCGAGGAACGACCAGCCGGCCCCGACCAGGGCGCCAAGCTCGATTCCGTACCCGGCGCCGTTCCGGGGCGCCGCGATGGTCCCCAGCGAGACCTGCAGGTCGTCGTTGAAATGCTGCCCGCCCCAATAGGTGTCGCGGTTCAGACGCGTCACCCGATCCGAGAAGTCTTCATGGAACGCCCACCCGCCCACATGGACCACGAAGGCCTTCGAGATCACCGGATTCCAGTGGCCTCTCACCGACGTCGTCACCGTGCCCCGCGTGACCTCGGGGTTGTTGATGTCATCGCCGGCGACCTGGGCGGCCAGGTGCCAGTTCGGTCCGTAGAACCGGGTCATCAGGCCTAACCCGTAGGCCCCCTTGAGTGGGACGATGGCCTGGGCGACGACGTTGCGCTCGAGGAAGGGGACCGCCTCGCTGGAGCTCGAACCTTCGAGCGACCGCTCGCTCAGCCGGTTGCCGAGGATCACCTCCCATTCCCCCGCCGGAACCCGTCCGCGCCAGGCAAGGTAGGCGCTCCGGATATTGGACTGGTGGTTCGCGAAATCGACGTTGACGGCATAGCTCGTGCTCTCCACCGCACCTTCCACGCCCACCAGCACCGAGCGCAACTCGGTTCCCGACCGGTTGCGGGCGGGGAACGCCGAGTCGTCCGTGAACGCCCCATCGAACTGCAGCCGCGCGCGCGGGCGAAGCCGGACCGCGCCGTCGGCGCTCTGGAACTCCGGAACCACGCCGTTCCAGCCGACGGGCGCCTCGAAGATGTCTCCGGCCAGGACCGGTCCGCCGCAGCCAAGGGCCGCCGCCAACCCCAGCCAGGCCTTCCGCGCCCGCCCCGAAATCACGCCCCGCCGCCGGCGAGTTCCGACCTGACCGTACATTCAGCGCCCCACACCCCGGGCGACGCTTTGCCTGTCCTTATGCGTAATTCAACACGCGGCGCTTGCTGGTGCGCGCCTGTTGGGCCCGCGCCTACAAACTAGACGCTAGCTGGGCGCGCCCCGCGTGACGTGCTCGGTCTGCAGCGGCGGGGCCAGCACCATCACGGTGGCGAACACCACGGAGGTCACCGCCAGGGCCGTGGCCGCCATCAGCGCGGGCCACATCGGGTCCTGTCGCACCGGCGTCTTGAGAAGCGCCCGCGCCCTCTCCACTTCCGCCACGTCCAAAGCCGAATCGCGCAATTCCATTCGCCCAGCATCCCGCTTGGCGCGCGCCGCGGCAAAGCCTATGGAACCGTCATGATCCTGGTGATCGATAACTACGACAGCTTCACCTACAACCTCGTCCACTATCTGAACGAGCTGGGGGCGGAGACGGTTGTCCATCGCAACGATGCGATCACCGTCGAAGAGGCGTTCGGTCTGCGGCCCGAAGCCGTCCTGCTGTCGCCCGGGCCTTGTACGCCAAATGAAGCCGGAATCTGTCTCGGTATCATCGGCCAGGCGCCGGAATCCCTGCCAATCCTCGGCGTCTGCCTCGGCCATCAGGCGATCGGACAGGCGTTCGGCGGCGAAGTCATCCGCGCCCGCGCCCTCATGCATGGGAAGACCAGTCTTATCCATCACACGGGTACCGGTGTCTTCGCGGGGTTGAAGAACCCTTTCACCGCCACGCGCTACCACAGCCTTTCCGTCGAAAAGGACGATCTGCCGCAGGTGCTGGAGGTCACGGCCCGCACCGAGGACGGCGAGATCATGGGGCTGCGCCACAGAACCCGCCCGATCCACGGCGTGCAGTTCCACCCGGAATCCATCGCCACGGAATGCGGTCACGAGCTCCTGGGCAATTTCCTGGACCTCGCCGGCGTGAAGCGGCTCAGCCAGGTCTGACCGAACCTTAGCCATGTCCGACGCATTCAAGCCGCTTCTCTCGCGCCTCGCCGACGGCGGCACCCTGTCGGAGGACGACGCCGGCGAGTTCTTCGCCGCCTGCCTGCGGGGCGAGCCGACTCCGGCCCAGGTGGGCGCCGCGCTCACCGCCATGCGCATGCGCGGCGAGACCCTGGGGGAGATCACCGCCTGCGCCCGGGCCATGCGCAAGGCCGCCGTCCACCTCGACCCGCCCTACCCCACCATCGACGTCTGCGGCACGGGCGGCGACGGCCTGCACACCCTGAACATCTCCACCGCCGTGGGCTTCGTGGCCGCGGGCGGGGGCCTGAAGGTCGCCAAGCACGGCAACCGCGCGCTGTCGTCCAAGTCGGGCGGCGCCGACGTGCTCTCGGAGCTGGGCGTGGCGATCGATGCGGGCGCGGAGCGCCAGCTCAAGGCGCTGGACGAGGCGGGGATCTGTTTCCTCTACGCGCCCGCCCATCACGGAGCGATGCGGCACGTCTCGCCGATCCGCCAGGAGCTCGGCTTCCGGACGATCTTCAACCTGCTGGGCCCGCTGACCAACCCGGCGGGCGCCAAGCGCCAGGTCGTCGGCGTGTTCGCCGAACGCTGGGTGGCCCCGCTGGCCCAGGTGCTGGGCGCATTGGGCGCCGAGCGCGCCTGGGTCGTCCACGGCGGCGGCCTGGACGAGATGTCCACCACGGGCGAGAGCAGCGTCGCGGAGTTCCGCGAAGGCCAGGTCCGGCTGTTCACGGTGACGCCCGAGGCCGTGGGCCTGAAGCGCGCCGCCCTGGCCGACCTGACCGGCGGCACACCGGCCCAGAACGCCGAGGCCCTGCGCCGCCTCCTGGAGGGCGAGCAAGGCGCCTATCGCGACATCGTCCTGCTGAACGCCGCCGCCGCCTTCCTGGTGGGCGAGAAGGTCGAGACCCTGCGCGAGGGCGTGGAGCTGGCCGGCCAGGTCATCGACGACGGCCGCGCCCAGCGCGCGCTGGACAAGCTGGTCGAGATCGCCGGCGCATGACCGATATCCTGGAGAAGATCGCCGCCTACAAGCGCGAGGAGGTGGCCGAGCGCCGTGCTGCGCGACCGACCGTCTCGACCGCCGGCGCCTCCCCGCCCCGCGGCTTCCGCGCCGCCCTGGAACGCGCCCACGGACCCGGCCGCCTGGCCCTGATCGCCGAGATCAAGAAGGCCTCGCCGTCCAAGGGCCTGATCCGCGAGGACTTCGACCCGCCGGCCCTGGCCCGCGCCTACGAGGTCGGCGGCGCGGCCTGCCTGTCGGTGCTCACCGACGCGCCCAGCTTCCAGGGCGCCGACGATTTCCTCACCGCCGCGCGCGACGCCGTCTCCCTGCCCTGCATCCGCAAGGACTTCCTGGTCGATCCCTGGCAGGTGGCCGAGAGCCGCGCCCTGGGCGCCGACGCCATCCTGGTGATCCTCGCCATGGTCGATGACGTGCTCGCCGGCGAGCTGATGTCCGAGGCGCGCCGGCTGGGCATGGACGCCCTGGTGGAGGTTCACGACGAGGCCGAGATGGCCCGCGCCCGAGCCCTGGGCGCCGACGTCGTCGGCGTCAACAACCGCGACCTGCGCACCTTCACCGTCGATCTCGCGATCACCGAGCGGCTGGCCGCCTACGCGCCACCCCACGCGCTGCTGGTCACCGAGAGCGGCCTCTTCACCGCCGCCGACGCCGCGCGCCTGGAACGCGCCGGGGCCCGCGCCATGCTGGTGGGCGAGAGCCTGATGCGTCAGGCCGACGTCGCGGCGGCGACTCGCGCCCTGCTCGCCTGAGTCGCCCTCACCTCGGGAAATTTCGCAGCGTTTTCAATGCATACCGGTGTAACTTGACATTAACGCGGAACACCTAGAGAACATCGACAGAAGTTGGCGCTTTGTTCTTCGAGGTCCCGCAATGCTTACCCGCAAACAACATGAACTGCTCATGTTCATCCACGAGCGGATCAAGGAATCGGGCGTCTCCCCTTCCTTCGACGAGATGAAGGAAGCCCTGGACCTGGCCTCCAAGTCGGGCATCCACCGGCTGATCACGGCGCTTGAGGAACGCGGGTTCCTGCGCCGCCTGCCGCACCGGGCCCGGGCTCTCGAGGTGGTGAAGCTGCCGCAGCAGGCTACGCCCGCCGCCCCGCCCAAGGGCCGCGCGCCCTTCAAACCCCAGTTCGTCGAGGCCGGCGCGGCCGTGCCTGCCGCCGCCAACGACAGCCGCGAGCTGCCGATCCTCGGCAAGATCGCCGCCGGCACGCCCATCGAGGCGATCCAACAGGAGCGCGACCGCATGCCGGTGCCGGAAAGCATCCTGGGGGCCGGCGAGCACTTCGTCCTCGAGATCGCCGGCGACTCGATGATCAACGCCGGCATCCTGGACGGCGACTTCGTGGTCATCCGCCGCACCGACAGCGCGGTCTCCGGAGACATCGTGGTGGCCCTGGTCGACGGCGAGGAAGCCACCCTGAAGCGCCTGCGGAAGAAGGGCGCCTCCATCGCCCTGGAGGCCGCCAATCCGGCGTACGAGACCCGCATCTTCGGTCCCGACCGCGTGGCGGTGCAGGGCAAGCTGGTCGGCCTCATCCGCCGGTATCACTAGCCGTCCGCCGGCCCGACGAATACGAAATCCACGATGAAGACCCGCTCGCCACGCCCGTGGCGGGCGGTTTTCATGAGCGCCTCCAGGCTCTCGAAGCCCCCCTCCAGCGCCATGGCCTCGGTCACGTCGTCCAGGTCGACCTCCTGCAGCCGGACCACCTCGATGTGTCCGTCGAGCAGCGGATAGCGGCCGCCGACCTTCACGCGGGGAGCCAGCCAGACGCGCACGCTGGTGGTGATCTCGCCCGAACGGACCCGTTCCCGCAGGGCCTTGGCGAACATCATCGCGGATCGTAGCCCCAGGTCCAGGGCCGGCGTCCGCGGAGGTCCTGCGCCCAGACGATGCGCCAGCCGGTTCCGGCGCGATAGAGTTCCGCCGAGCCGCCTCGGGCGAAGTCCTCACCGGTGAGCACGAGAGACGCCCCGCAGGCCTCCGGCCGGAACGCGTTGCGCAGGACCACCACATCGGCGTTGGCGCAAAGCGCCTCCAGCCGCCCAGGCTTCAGCGGCCGCTTCAGGTTCCAGGCCGCCGCCAGCCGGACGGGCGCCTGGCTGTCGGGCGCGCAGCTCCAGGCGTCGCATGCGAACCGCTTGTCGCGCTCGGCCTCGCTGATCAGCGGTGTCAGGCCTCGCCGTCGCGACCAGAGCTCGGCCCCGAACAGCTTCACGTCCGGCCGCAGCAGCACGGCCTCGCGGCCCTCGCGCACCGCCACTGCCGCGCCGTCCGCCGAAATCCAGACATCCGGGGGCGCCGGCCGTGGCGCCCAGAGGATCGCCAGCGCCAGCGGCAAGCCCGCCCAGCGCAGCGCCCCCCGCCACAGGCAGACGAACAGCAGCCCCAGGAAGCTCACCGGCAGCACCCAGTCCGGCGCGCTCGGCACCACGATCTGGGCTGCAGGGGCGCCTGCGGCCCAGGCCGCGATCCGGTTCATCAGCCCGATCGACCAGCCCGCCACTTCCAGCGGGGCCTGGCCCAGCCCGAAGGGCGTCAGCGCCGCCCCCAGCGCCAGGCCGGGCATCATCAGGAACGACGAGATCGGCGCCACGGCCAGGTTGGCGAACAGGCCCCAGGTCGAGACCCGGTTGAAGTGCTGGATGGCGAAGGGGCCGGTGGCGAGGCCCGCGACGAAGCTGACGGCGATGCTGGCGGCGGTCCAGGTCGCCGCGCCCTGCACGGCGCGGATCGGCCACGGGACCTCGATCTCCTTCACGGGCCGAGGCCAGATTTCGGCCAACGCCACCAGGGCCGCGGTCGCGGCGAACGACATCTGGAAACCGGGCTCGGTCACCGCCTCCGGCTGCAACAGCAGGACGCCCATCGCCGCGAGCGCCAGGGCATGCAGGCTGATCGCCTGGCGATCCACCAGTATGGCGGCGAACGCCACGGACGCGGTGATGGCGGCGCGCTCGGCCGGCGGCGGCGCGCCGGAGAGCAGCAGGTAGCCGCCCACCGCCGCGAGGCCGACCAGGGCCGCGACCTTCTTGCCCGGGACGCGCAGCGCCAGCCACGGCCAGGCCGCCACCGCGAGCCGCGCCGCGGCGAAGGCGAAGCCCCCGACGATGGCCATGTGCAGCCCGCTGATCGAGATGATGTGCGCCAGGCCCGCGGCCCGCAGGTTCTCGACCTGCTCGCGCGGGATGAAGGCCTCGTGTCCCGTGGTCATGGCGGCCGCCAGGCCGCCGGTCTCCGGGCCCAGGGCGGCCACGATGCGGCGGGTCAGGGCCCAGCGCGTGGCGTTGACGGCCATGGTCAGCCGCAGCCGCCACGGCGCCTTCACCTCCGGCGAGACGGCCTCCGGCGCCCGCAGCGCCAGACCCACGGCGCCCACGCTTTCGAAATAGGCGTCGCGCGCGAAGTCGTAGGAGCCCGGGCTGGCGGGCGGCGGCGGTGGGTTGACGATGGCCAGCAGGCTGACCGCTTCACCCGGGTTGGGCAGGGCCATGTCGGGCCGCAGCGTCACGCGCGCCCGGACCGGCGTCGCCCCGGCCGGCCAGTCGCCGACCCGGATCGGCGCCAGCAGCAGCCGCTGGCCGCTCTCGCCGGGCTGGGCGATGTCGACCACCCAGGCCTCGATCGCCTGCGGCCGCGCGCCAGCCTGCGCCACCGGTGCCTTCACCGCCTCGGTCCGGAGCTTGGCCACCGCGAATCCTCCGACCGCGCAGGCGCCGAGCGCGAGCGTCATGGTCGTCGCCCGCCAGGCGCTCCAGCGCAGGGCGATCAGCAGGCCCGCCACGACAGACAGCAGCGCCCACGCCATCCAGGCCTGAGGCTCGCGCGGCAATCCGAAGTAGAGCGCGCAGCCACAGCCCAGCGCCACGGGGGTCCAGAGGGTCCAGCGGTCGGCCTGCGCCTCGACCTGGTCGGCCAGCCAGCCGCGCAGCCGCGACGATGGCGCTGGCGCCGCGTCCTCGAACGACGCCTCGGAAGTCCTTGCGCTCAAGCCGTCCCGTCCCCGCACCGGCCCACAGATTGCAGCAATCGGCGTGGAGAGGCCATGTCGGTCTCGTGGGGATAGTTCAGATGTTCCGTTTCGCTACATTCGCGGCCGCGACGGCCGTTGCGCTTACGCTGGCTGCGCCGGCTTCCGCCACGACCACCTTCAACCTCGGCGGTTCCAACACCACCTTGGCCACCGGCGCCGCCCTGACCCAGACCAAGGACGGGATCACGATCAGCGCCACGGGCTACACCTTCGCCTCGTCGCCGATCACCTTTCAGAACCTGATGAGCGGCGCCGACGCCGCCACGGTCCTGTCGGGCCTGACCGCCAAGAGCATCCGCCGCGAAGCCACCGGGATTGGCGTGTGCTGGTCCGGCGAGGCGGGCAACCAGTGCAACCAGGTCGACGCCGACGGCCCGAACGAAATCCTGCGGATCGTGGTCTCGGAAGGCGTCTCGCTGCTGAGCGCCACCTTCGACCGCGTCGACAACAACGACACCCTGAAGCTCTACGGCGTCACCATGGACGGCAAGCTGCAGCACCTGGGCTACGGCGGCATCTTCGATGGCGCCGGGACCAGCATGGGCGTCACGGGCGCCAACGGCGGCGCGTGGCTCAGCGGTACGGGCGACGACCAGGTCTACCAGGTCAACCTGAACACCGCCGGCTACAAGGAATTCTGGTTCGGCAACAACAACGACGCGGCCGACGGCTACCGCCTCGATTCGCTGACGGTGACCGCGGTTCCGGAGCCCACGACCTGGGCCCTGATGATCGGCGGCTTCGGCCTGGCGGGCGCGGCCCTGCGCCGTCGCCGCAGCCTTGCTGTGGCCATGGCCTAACACCCGCTCGGATCGCTGTGCTAAGAGGCGCCCCCTCGCGGGGGCGTCTCCCCGCCGCAGCAATGTCCTGAGCGCCATGACCAGCCGACCCGTCCGCACCCGCATCGCCCCCTCGCCTACCGGCATGATGCATATCGGGACGGCGCGGACGGCCCTCTTCAACTTCCTCTACGCACGGCACACTGGCGGCCAGTTCCTGGTGCGCATCGAGGACACCGACCGCGAGCGCTCCACCGAGGCCAACGTCGAAGTGATCTTCGAGGGCCTGAAGTGGCTGGGCCTGGAAGCCGACGAACCGCCCGTGTTCCAGTTCGCCCGGGCCGACCGGCATCGCGAAGCCGTGGCCGAGCTGCTGGAACGCGGCCAGGCCTATCGCGACTACATGCTGCCGGAGGAGCTGGAGGCCGAGCGGGAAGCCGCCCGCGCCGAGGGCCGCGTCGTCCGTTCGCCCTGGCGCGACGCCGACCCGTCGACCTGGCCGGACCGTCCCTACGCCGTGCGCCTGAAGAGCCCGCTGGACGGCGAGACCATCGTCGCCGACGCGGTGAAGGGCGACGTGAAGTTCCAGAACGCGAGCCTGGACGACCTGATCCTGCTGCGCTCGGACGGCAACCCCACCTATAATCTCGCCGTCGTCGTCGACGACCACGACATGGGCATCACCCACGTGATCCGCGGCGACGACCACCTGAACAACGCGGCCCGCCAGACGATCATCTACCAGGCCCTCGACTGGGAGATCCCGGTCTGGGCGCACCTCCCGCTGATCCACGGTCCGGACGGGGCGAAGCTGTCGAAACGGCACGGCGCCCAGGCGGTGAGCGAGTTCGACGACATGGGCTACCTGCCCGAAACCCTGCGCAACTACCTGGCCAAGCTGGGCTGGGGCCACGGGGACGACGAGATCTTCTCGGACGAGCAGGCCATCGCCTGGTTCGATATCATCGACGTGGTCAGCGCCCCGGCCCGCCTGGACTGGGCCAAGCTCAATCACCTCAACAACCACTATATCCGGCAGGCCGACCCGGCCCGGCTGGCCGCCCTGGTCGCCAGGATCCTGCGGAGCCGCGACGTGAAGCTGCGCCAAGGCGACGAGACCCTGATCGCGCGGACCATCCCGTTCGTCCGCGACGGGGCGAAGACGACCCTGGAGCTCGCCGACGCCGTGGTGTTCGTGCTGAAGACCCGGCCGCTGGAGCTGACCGAGAAGACCCGCGCCCAGTTGGCCGAAGAGGAGACTGGCGCTCGCTTCGTTCGTCTTCGCGCTGCGCTTGCGAAGGTGGCCGACTGGAGCGTGTCCGGCCTGGAAGACGCCCTGCGCGCCTTCGCGGAATCCGAAGGCGTCGGGCTCGGCAAGATCGGCCCCGCGCTACGCGGCATCCTCTCGGGCGGCGCCCCCGCGCCGGACCTCGCCGGCGCCATGACGGCGCTCGGCCGCGACGAGAGTCTGGGGCGTATCGACGATGCGCTTTCGCTCCTCGCGTAAAGGGGTATAAGCCCCAACGATTGTTTCATCTCGCAGCCGCGAAAGGGGTCCCATGGGCGATACGGCGAAGTTCGAAATCGACGGCAAATCGGTCGAGCTCCCGGTGCAGCGCGGCACGGACGGCCCGGCGGTCGTCGATATCCGCAAGCTCTACGCGGAAGCCGACGTCTTCACCTACGACCCGGGGTTCACCTCGACCGCATCCTGCGAAAGCAAGATCACCTTCATCGACGGCGACAAGGGCGTTCTGCTGCACCGCGGCTACCCGATCGACGAGCTGGCCGAGCAGTCCAGCTTCCTGGAGGTCTGCTACCTCCTGCTGCACGGCGAGCTGCCGAAGGCCGCGGAATTCGCGGAGTTCGACAAGAACATCACCTACCACACGATGCTGCACGAGCAGTTCGATCGCTTTTTCCAGGGCTTCCGTCGGGATGCTCACCCGATGGCGATCATGGTGGGCGCTGTCGGCGCGCTGTCGGCCTTCTATCACGACAGCACCAACGTCGATGATCCCGAGCAGCGGATGATCTCCGCGCACCGGATGATCGCCAAGATGCCGACCATCGCGGCGCGGGCCTTCAAGTATTCGCGCGGGCAGCCGTTCGTATACCCGCGCAACGACCTGTCCTACGCCGAGAACTTCCTGCGCATGTGCTTCTCGGTCCCGGCCGAGGACTGGAAGCCCAATCCGGTCCTCACCAAGGCCATGGACCGCATCTTCATCCTGCACGCCGACCACGAGCAGAACGCATCGACCTCGACCGTCCGCCTGGCCGGCTC
Organism: Phenylobacterium sp.; assembly: GCF_004297125.1. Lineage (GTDB taxonomy): Bacteria > Pseudomonadota > Alphaproteobacteria > Caulobacterales > Caulobacteraceae > Phenylobacterium. Next base: position 182,478 of record NZ_SCVD01000012.1, read on the forward strand.
GTCGGGCGCCAATCCGTTCGCCTGCATCGCGGCGGGCATCGCCTCGCTCTGGGGCCCCAAGCACGGCGGCGCGAACGAAGAAGCGCTGAACATGCTCAAGGAGATCGGCACCGTCGATCGCATCCCCGAGTTCGTCCAAGGCGTGAAGGACCGGCGCTACCTGCTGATGGGCTTCGGCCACCGGGTCTACAAGAATTACGACCCGCGCGCCAAGGTGATGCAGCAGACCTGCCACGAAGTGCTGGACGAGGTGGGCCACGGCGACGACCCGCTGCTGAAGGTGGCCATGGAGCTCGAAAAGATCGCGCTCAACGACCCCTTCTTCATCGAGCGCAAGCTCTATCCGAACGTCGACTTCTACTCCGGCATCACGCTGCGCGCCCTGGGCTTCCCGCCCGAGATGTTCACCGTGCTGTTCGCGCTGGCCCGCACCGTGGGCTGGATCGCCCAGTGGAAGGAAATGATCGAGGATCCGTCGCAGAAGATCGGCCGTCCGCGCCAGATCTACACTGGCGCCCCGTTGCGCACCTACACGAGCGTCGACAAGCGCTAGCGAACGACGTTCGCTCGGGAGTTGCATCCCGCCGCAGGACTCCTAAGGATGGCGTCGGAACCGCTCCGGTTCGGCCATCTGAAGGAGGCCTGTCATGCCGTTCATGGCGATCTATCGTCGCGACGACATCTCCGCTGCTGAGTACGACAAGTTCCGCGCGGCCGTTCCCCTCGAGGCGGCGCCGCTGGGGTCGCTCTCGCACATCCATGCGCGCCTGGGTGACGAGTTCGTGAGCATCGACGTCTGGGAAGACGCGGAAGCCCTGGCCGCCTTCAACAAGGACGTCCTGAAGCCCGCGACCGAGGCCCTGGGCCACGCGTTCGTCGATCCCCAGATCGTTGAGGTCGAGACCTTCGTGGTGACGCCCGCCACCAACGCTTACGGGCTTCCCTTCGTGCAGGTCGCGGAACCTGCCTGACGGCGGTCAGGAGCCGAGTGCGGCCAGCACGGCGTCGGCCGCGGCCTCGTTCGGGTCCGGTCCGCCGCGACCCATCTTGATCAGCGCCGCGGACTGACGTTCGACCTGGCGCTGGCGCAGATCGTGGTTGTCGAGCCTGAGCGCGACCTCGCGCGCCAGATTCGGGCCGTTGCACTCGTCCTGGATCAGTTCCGGGGCGACGAAGTCCTGCGCGGCGATGTTGAACAGCGTCACCCACTTCGTGCGGATCAGCCGCTTCAGGATGGCGTAGGTCACGGGCGCCAAGCGGTAGCCCACCACCATGGGCACGCCGGCCACGGCCAGTTCGGTCGTCACGGTGCCGGAGCAGGCCAGCGCCACGGTGGCGGCTTTCATGGCGTCTCGCTTGGCGCTCTCGCCTTCGACCACATGCGCGCGGTGCGGCCAGCCGGCGACCCGCGCCTTCACCAGTTCGGCCACCGTGGGCGCGGCGGGCACGACCACATGGAGGTCCGGCCGTTCCGCCTTCAGCCGGCGCACGGCGTCTTCGAACGCCGGCAGCACGCGCTCGATCTCGGACGGGCGGCTGCCGGGCAGCACCAGCAGCATCGGTTCGTCCGGCCCCGCCCCGATCTCCCGCCGCAACCGCGCCGGGTCGGCCGCGCTGAAGGCGATCGCCAGGGTGGAATCGCCGACCAGCACGGTCCTCAGACCCTCGCGCTCGAAGGCCGGCGCGTCGAAGGCGTGGATGGTGAGCAGCAGGTCGAACCACTGGGCGGCGGTGCGCGCCCGCCCGGGCCGCGACGCCCAGACCTGCGGAGCGACATACTTGACCAGCGGCAGCTTCGGATCCTGACGCCGCAACCGCTGGGCGACGCGCAGGGTGAAGCCCCAGGAATCGATCAGCACCGCCACGTCGGGCTTCTCACGCGCCGCCAAGGCCGCCGTCTCGTCGGCGCGGCGCACCACCTTCGGATAGGCCAGCAGGCCCTCCAGCAGCCCGAAGATCGACAGGTCGGAGATGTCGAACGGGCTCTCGACACCCTCGGCCCGCATCCGGGCCCCGCCGACGCCCACGAACCGGACACCCTCGCCCAGCCGTCGCTTCAGCGCCCGCGCCAGCCCCGCCCCCCGGTCGTCGCCCGAGGCCTCGGCCGCCACCAGCATCACGGTGAGCGGCCGGCCAGTCATGATGGATCCGGCTCGACGCCCAGGATGAACACGCCCAGCTCATCGGCGAGCGCGATGGTCGCCTCGCGGTCCAGCACCAGCAGCCGCCCCGCCTCGCCGGCGATCCCCGCCAGGCCCGCGCGCGCGACGCCCTGCACCGTGGCGAGGCCGATGGTCGGCAGGTCCACCCGGGTTTCCTGGATCGGCTTCGGCGCCTTGGCGAGCACGCCCACGCCGGCGCCGGGCCGCCCCCTCAGGTGCCCCGGCAGATCGGCCACCCGCGCCAGGAGGGCGTCGGTCCCTTCCTGCGCCTCCACGGCCAGCACCAGGCCATTGGCGACGACGCTGGCCTGGCCCACGTCCAGCGCACCGATGGCCCGCGCCACCCTGAGGGCGTGACGGGCGTCGGCCATGTCTTCGTCACCGGGCGCATGGCGGCCCAGCAGACCGGCGGGCAGCGACAGGTCTTCCATGACGTCGTGCGCGCCTTCGACCGCGAAGCCTTCCTTCTCGAACTCGTCCACCAGCACCCGCAGCAGGGCGTCGTCGCCCTTGCGCGCGCTGGCGATGACCTTCGGCAGGAGCATGAGCCCGCGCAGGTCGGGCACGAGGCTGGTGAAATCCGGCCGCGCCACATTTCCCGCCAGGCAGATCGAGCGGCAGCCGGCCCGCTTCAGCGCCTTCATGCACTTGCCGATCTCGGCCAACCCGACCTCGGCGCCGGCATAGGGCGACAGGCCCGTGCCGGCGAACCCTTTCAGCCGGATCACGAACAGCGGCCGGCCCGAACGCTCGCAATGCTGGGCGATCTCCACCGGCAGGCCACCGCCGCCGGCGATCAGGCCCAGCTTGTTCATCAGACTTCGCGTTCCGGCAGGCAGAGCGGCCGGCTGGCGTCGGCGCGGATGAAGTCGATGATCTCCATCACCGGGGCCGAGTGGCCGAAGGTGCTGGCGGTGTCTTCGATCCGCTCTTGGAAGGTGCCTTCCTCGGCGAACAGCAGCCGGTAGGCCGAGCGCAGCTCGCCGATCGTCTCGCGCCCGAAGCTGCGGCGCTTCAGGCCGACCAGGTTCAGGCCCTCGAGGTGGGCGTGGTTGCCCCAGACCAGGCCGTAGGGGATCACGTCCTTGGTCACCGCGGCCAGGCCGCCGATGAAGGAATAGCGGCCGACGCGGCAGTACTGGTGCACGGCCGCCAGGCCGCTCACCATCACGAAGTCGCCGACCTGGACGTGGCCGCCCAGGGTGGCGGAGTGGGCCAGGATCACATTGTCGCCCACGGTGCAGTCGTGGCCGACGTGGCTGGTCGCCATGAACATGCCGTCGTCGCCCACCCGCGTCACGGCCCCACCATCCGGCGTGCCGATGTGCATGGTGACGTGCTCCCACATCTTGTTGCGGTCGCCGATCACCAGTTCAGTGGGTTCGCCCTTGTAGCCGGTGTGATGCGGCGGCCCGCCAAGGTTGGCGAAGTTGCGCACCGAACAGTCCTCGCCGATCGTCACGCGGTTCTCGATCACCACATGCGACAGGATCTGGGTGCGCGCGCCGATGCGGGCGTGCTCGCCGATGATGGAATAAGCCCCGACGCTGACGCCCTCGGCCAGCTCTGCGCCCTTGGCCACCAGCGCGGTGGGATGGATCTCGACGCTCAAGGGATTCAGGTCTCCACGACCATGGCGGCGAACTCGCACTCGGCGGCGACCTTGTCCCCGACGATCGCCTGGCCGGCGAACTTGAAGACGTCGCCGCGGTGGCGAACCACCCTCACCGGCATCCGTACGACGTCGCCCGGCCGCACCGGGGCGCGGAACCGGCAGTTGTCGGCGGACATGAAGAAGATCGCCTTTCCGGTGGTGTCGACTTCCAGCGACTTGGACATCAGCACCGCGCCGGTCTGGGCCATGGCCTCGATCAGCAGGACGCCCGGCATCACCGGATAGTTCGGGAAGTGCCCCTGGAAGAACGGCTCGTTCACCGTCACGCATTTGATGCCGACGATGGACTCGTTCTGCTTGTACTCCTCGCAGCGGTCCACGAGCAGCATGGGGTAGCGGTGCGGGATCCGCGCCAGCACCTCGGTGATGTCGATGACGGTGGGATCGCTCTCCACCGGCGCCTTGCGCGTCATGCCTCTCCCCTACCCCTTCCGGCTCGCCATGCGGGCCAGCCAGGCGGTCTCTTTCAGCCAATGGCGGATCGGACGCGCGGGCATGCCGCCCCAGGTCTCGCCCGCCGGAATATCCTTCATCACCCCGGCCGCCGCGCCGACACGGGCGCCCGTTCCGATGGTCACATGGTCGGCCACCCCGGCGCGCCCGCCGAACTGGGCGCCGTCGCCGATCGTCACGCTGCCGGAGATGCCGGTGTGAGCGGCCATGACGCAGTTACGTCCCACGCGGACGTTGTGGGCGATCTGCACTAGGTTGTCGATCTTGGTGTTCTCGCCGATCACGGTGTCGTCGAAGGCGCCCCGGTCGATGGTGGTGTTGGCGCCGATCGAGACTCCGTCCTGGATGATCACCCGCCCCAGCTGGGGGATGTCGATCAGGCCCTTGGCTCCGGCCGTGGCCCCGAATCCCGGCTCGCCGATCCGGGCGCCGGCCAGGATCTTCACCCGGTCGCCGATAAGGGCGAAGCCGATGGTGACGTTCGGGGCGATGTCGCAGTCGCGGCCGATAGCGACCCCCGGGCCGATCGTCGTGTTGGCGCCGATCCGTGTGCCTCGGCCGATCTGCGCCGCGGGCCCGATCACGGCGCCAGGACCCAGCACGACGCCCGCCTCCAGCACCGCGTCGGGCGCCACGGCCTGCGCGCCGGCGCCCCGCGGCCGATGCAGCCGCTGGGCCGCCAGCGCATACGCGCCCTGCGGATTGGCCACGGTCAGGACCACGCAGTCCGCCGGGGCCAGCGCCTCCAGGCCCGGGGGCAGGAAGCAGGCCGCCGGCCGGGCTTCGGCCAACGCCTGGGCGTACTTGCGCTCCGCCAGGAAAGTGACGGTCTCGGGTCCCGCGTGCGCCAGGACGGCGACGCGGCTCACCAGCCGCTCGGCCGCGCCCGCGTCGGCGAGCACGGCCCCGGTCAGGGTCGCAAGCTCGCCCAAGGAAGCTGGGCCGAGATCCTCGAAGAAGCGCGGGTCGGGCATGAATCGCGTTTTAGGCGGACTCGGCCCGCGCGTCGCCCTTAGCGGCGCGGCGCAGCGGCCGCGGGCGCCGCCGCGGTCGGAGTCGGCGTGTCGAGCCGCTCGCGATCAAACGTGAACTGGGTGATCTTGGCGTTCAGCGCGGTCACCACCTGGGGGGTGATGTCCGAAGCCGGGTTGCCCAGGATGATCGAGTTGCGGTTGATGAGCATCGAGCACTGCTTGGCCTGATAGGCTTGGCGGATCAGCGGCTCCATCTCGGTGCCGACGCGGTTGACCGCCTTCTGCTCGGTCGCCTGGATCTCGCGGTCGCGCTGCTGGGCCTTGCGCTGCAGCGAGTTGGCGCGGACCTGCAGGGCCGCCGCCCGCTGTTCCAGGGTGTTCTGGTCCAGGGTGGCGCGCTGGCCGTCGAGCGCCTTGGCGTCGTTGTCGATCGCGGTCTTCTCGGCGTTCAGCTCGGCGTTCACCTGAGCCACCAGCTGTTGCAGGCGGGTGTTGACGAACTTGCCCACGGTCGAGGCGCCGATGGCGTTCTCCACCGAGACGATGCAGAGGCCGGGCACGGGCGCGCCATGGGTCACCGCGGGCGCCGCCGCGGCAGGGGCTGCGGCCGGCGCGGCGGCCGGCTGTTGTGCGAAGGCGGGAGCCGCGCTGGTAAGCACGAGGGCCACGGCGCTACCGGCCGCGGCGAGTGTCTTGAAAGTCATGTGTTCTAGAACCTGGTTGAAGTGGAGAACCGGAAGGTTTCTACCTTGTCGTAGTCTTCCTTGGCCAAAACGCGGCTGAAGTCGAAGCGGATCGGACCCATCGGCGACTTCCAGAAGACGCTGATGCCCGCCGAGGCGCGGAGCGACAGGTCGTCACGGATGCAGGTGTTGCGTGCGCCAGGGGTGGCGTAGTTGGGGATCTGCTGCGTCGGGTCGGCGGGATTGGCGATCGTCGACTGCAGGCAGTCCACGTCGCCAGCCTGATAGACCTTGTCGGACTTGTCGAGCTTGCCCAGCGTGCCGAAGTCGCTGAACAGCGCCGCCTTGATGCCGTACTGCTCGGGCAGGAAGGTGGGCACGGTCAGCTCGACGGTGCCGATCGCATACATCTTGCCGCCCAGCGCGTCGGCTTGTTGCAGCGTCAGGTCGCGCGGCCCGATGCCGGCCGTCTCGAAACCGCGGAAATTCAGACCGCCCTTATAGTAGCGGTCGTTGATCCGGACATTGTCGCCGCCCCAGCCCACGACGTAGCCGGCCGAGCCGGTCAGCGACAGGATGAAGTCCTTGTTGAAGCCGTGGAACCAGGCGGTCTCCAAGTCGGTCTTGACGAAGTTGACGTCGCCGCCCAGGCCCGCAATGTCCTGGTTGAAATCGACGTACCAGCCCCGCGTGGGGTTCAGGTAATCGTTCCGGCGGTCCACGCGCGCCCCGTAGCCAATCAGCGACGTCAGGAAGGTGCCGACCTGGTCGCAGAACGCCCGCGACAGGTTCACGCCCGACGCCGGGTCGCAGTACGACGCGTCGATGTCGATCTTGTCCTGGCGCAGCGTATAGCGAAGCGCGCCGCGGCTATCGATGCTGAGGGGGAAGTTCGCCCTGAACGTCGTGCCGAACGTCGCGGTCTTGTAGGCCTGGAAGTCCGAGTAATCGATGCGGTAGCCGTAGAGATCGACGCCCGCCGCGACGTCGCGGTTCAGGAACCGAGGCTCGGTGAACGAGAAGTCCAGCTGCTGGCGGTACGAGCCCACCGACACCCGCGCACGGACGTCCTGGCCGCGGCCGCGGAAGTTGCGCTGACTGATGCCCAGGTCCAGCACCAGCTGGTCCACCGACGAATAGCCGGCGCTGAACGAGAGCTCGCCGGTGGGCTGCTCCTCGACCTTCACCTGCAGGGCCGTGCGGTCGGGCGCCGATCCGGGGACCTCCTGGATATCGACGTCCTTGAAGTAGCCCAGGGCGCGGATCTGGCGCTTGGAACGATCCACCAGGGCGCGGTTGTACGCGTCGCCTTCCACCACGCTCATCTCGCGGCGGATGACGTAGTCCAGGGTCTGGGTGTTGCCGACGATGTCGATGCGGTCGACGTAGACCCGCGGCCCCTCACGGACCTGGAAGGTCACGTCGACGACGCCCTTGTCGCGATCGGGCGTGTAGCGCGGCCGCACGTCCACGAAGGCGAAGCCCGCCGCACCGGCGGCGAAGGTCAGGGCGTCGGTCGAGGTCTCGATGGCTTCGTCCTGGTACTCCTGCCCCGTACGGATCGGGATCAGGGCGGTCAGGACTTCCTTGTCCAGCTTCTGCAGCTCGGTCTCGACCGTCACCTTGCCGAACTTGTACCGCGGCCCTTCGTCGACGTTGTAGGTGACCACGAAGCCGTTCTTGTCCGGCGCCAGCTCCGCCACGGCCGAGGTCACCCGGAAGTCGTAGTAGCCGCGGTTGCGGTAGTGCTTCCGAAGCTGCTCCTTGTCGTATTCGAGGCGGTCGGGATCGTAGTTGGCGTTGTTCGAGAAGAACTTGAACCAGCGTGTCTCCTCGGTGACGACCACGTCGCGCAGGTCGTTGTCCGAGAAGGCCTTGTTGCCCAGGAAGTTGACCGAGAGGATGCCGCTCTTCGGGCCCTCCTCGATCTTGAAGATCAGATCGACGCGCTTCTGCGGCAACTCGACGATCTGCGGCGTCACGTTGGCCGAGATCCGGCCTGAACGCCGATACAGCTCGACGATCCGCTGCACGTCGCCCTGCACCTTGGCGCGGGTGAAGATGCCGCGCGGCCGGACGGTGACCTCGTCGCGTAGCTTGTCTTCCTTGAGGCCCTTGTTTCCCTCGAAGATCACCCGGTTGATGATCGGGTTCTCGACGACGGTGACGATCAGGTCGCCGTTCTGGAAGTCGATCTTCACGTCCGAGAACAGGTCGGTGCGGAACAGCGCCTTCAGCGCCAGGTCGATCTTGGCCGAATCGACCGGCTCGCCCGGCGCGACCGGCAGGTAGGAGATCACGGTGGACGGCTCGATCCGCTCATTGCCCTGAACCAGGATGCGTTGGATCACGCCGCCCTGGGTTTGCTGGGCGGCCGCCACCCCGGGCGCAATGAGAGCGGTCGTGCCCAGGAGCAGGGCAAGGCCGGAGGCAAGCGCGGCGCGGGAGGCGCGGGTTCTAAACATCGAATCAGCCGGTTGAGGGACGAACGGGCCTAAGAGAATAGGCCGCCGAACAGATTGAACACACGCAGGCGCTGCAAGTCGTTCCAGGTGGCGAACAACATCAAACCGAGGACTAGCGCAAGACCCACTCGATACCCTGCCGCCTGAACCTTGGCGGCAAGAGGGCGCCGCGTGATGGCTTCATACGCGTAGAACATCAAGTGGCCGCCATCTAGCACGGGCACCGGCAGCAGGTTCATGAAACCGATGCTGACCGAGATCAGCGCGGCCAGCTGCGCCAGGTTCAGGCCCGCGCCCATCAGCATCGCACCGAAGTCGGGGGCGCCCTGCACGCCCAGCTTGGTGACGTTCTTGGTCACGTCGGCGATGCCCAGCGGCCCGCGGAGCTGGTCGGTGCTGACCTGGCCGGTCAGCATGCGGCCCAGGTAGTAGACCGTCGTGCGCAGTACGTCCCAGGTCCGCGCGGTCCCCTCGCCCACCGCTTCGAAGAAGCCGTAGCGGATGCGGATATAGTCGTTGGCCGACTGGGCGGGGCGCAGGCCCAGCACGCCCACGCGCTGCTTGCCGGCGACGGGGTCGTCCTGCACCTGCCACTGCGGCGTGGCGGTCAGCGCGGTCCGCTGGCCGTCGCGCAGGACGACGAAGCTCGTCGGCACGCCGCCGCGCACGCGAATCAGCTGCTGGACCTCGTTGAAGCTGGTCATCTCGCGCCCGTTCACGGCCACGACGCGGTCGCCGACCCGGAAGCCGGCCGCCGCCGCGGCGCTGTCCGGCGACACGCCGGCCACCCGGAACGGCAGCACCATCTCGCCGAAGCTCATCAGCAGCGCCGCAAAGATCGTGATGGCCAGGGCGAAGTTGGCGAACGGCCCCGCGGCCACGATGATCGCCCGCTGCCAGATCGGCTTGAAATGGAAATACCGGCCGATCTCGCCCGCGCGACCCTGGGAGACCAGGTCGCGCCGCATGGCCGCCAGATCCTCGGCGTCCGGGATGCTGGCGGCGTTCTCGTCGCCCGCGAAGCGCACATAGCCGCCGATCGGCAGCCAGCCGAGCCGCCATTCCACGCCCGACTTGTCCGTCCACGACGTGAGGGCCTTGCCGAAGCCGATCGAGAACCGGTCGATCTTGGTCCCCAGCGCCTTGGCGGCCAGGAAGTGGCCCAGCTCGTGGACGGTCACCACCAGGCCCAGCACAAGCAGGAACGGGATGATGGCCAGGAACAGGGTCTGCAGGAGCTGCATCAGGCGCTTCTACTCCATCAGGCCGCGACGAGGCCGCCAACGACCTCGTCTGCGACACGCCGGGCCGCGGCGTCGGTGTTGCGGGCGCGTTCCACGGCGTCGCCATCCAGCGCGGTGACCGATTCGGTCCGGTCCATGCGCTCGAGAGTTTCCGCCACGACGTCCGGGATATCCAGAAAGCGGATGCGCCGGTCAAGGAACGCCGAGACCGCGCGCTCGTTCGCCGCATTCATCGCGGCCGGCGCCTGGCCGCCCGCGGCCAACGCCTGCTTGGCGATGGAGAGCGCGGGGAACTTCAGCGGATCGGGATGCTGGAACGTCAGCGGGCCGGCCGTCACCAGGTCCAGTTTCGGCGCAGGCCACGGCAGCCGGTCGGGCCAGGCGAACGCGCAGGCGATCGGCGGCCGCATGTCCGGCGGGCCAAGCTGGGCCAGCGTCGAGCCGTCGGCATATTCGACGAGGCTGTGGATGATCTGCTGCGGGTGGACCAGGACTTCGATCCGCTCCGGCGGCATTGAGAACAGGTAGGCCGCCTCGATCACCTCGAGGCCCTTGTTCATCATGGTCGCGGAATCGATCGAAATCTTGGCGCCCATCGAGAAATTGGGATGCGCCAGCGCCTGCTCCAGCGTGGCGGCCGCCATTTGCTCGCGGCTCGCGTCGCGGAACGGGCCGCCCGACGACGTCAGGATCAGCCGCGACACCTGGGCGGCGGCCAGCGGGTCCAGCACCTGGAAGATCGCGGAATGCTCGGAATCCACCGGCACCACGGCCCCGCCGGCCAGCTTTGCGATGCGGAGCAGCGAAGGCCCCGCGCAGACCAGGCTCTCCTTGTTGGCGAGCGCGATCACCGCCCCGGACCTTGCCGCGGCCAGGGTTGGCGCGAGGCCGGCGAAGCCCACGATGGCCGACATGACCCACTGGGCGTCGGCCGCGGCCACGTCGATCACCGCCTGGGCGCCGGCCGCCGTGGCGATCCCGGAGCCCTTCAGCCGCTCGCGCAGCTCGGGCAGCAGCGTCTCGTCGTCGATGACCGCGACCTCGGGCCGCCAGCGCAGCGCCTGCTCGGCCAGCCGCGCGACGTTGCGCCCGGCGGTCAGGCCCACGATCTCAACCTCGACGCCGGCCTGTTCGAAGAGGTCCAGGGTCGAGACACCGATCGAGCCGGTGGAACCCAGGACGCTGACCTTTCGCGGCAGGCTCAATGTCCCCATCCCCAATGGTTGGCCAGCCGGAGCGCGGCCATCACCACAACTGCAAACATCAAGCCATCCACCCGGTCGAGCAATCCGCCATGCCCGGGGATCAGGTCGCCGGAGTCCTTTACACCGAACCGGCGCTTGATGGCGGATTCCCAGAGGTCGCCCGCCATGGTCGCCAGGCCGACGGTCAGGCCGATCAGCGCCGCGGCCCAGATGTTCAACTCGAAGGCCGAGATCCAGGCCATCAGGCTGCCCGCCCCCATCGCCGCGGCCAGGCCGCCGATGAAGCCGGACCAGGTCTTGTTGGGCGAGAAGCGGGGCCACAGCTTCGGGCCCTTGAGCGTGCTGCCCACGGCGAATGCGCCGATGTCGGCCGCCCACGTGGCCGCGAACAGCATCATCGTCCACCAGGCCCCCTGGTTGGTCGAGCGCAGCCATACCAGGCACAGGGCCGCGGGCGCGATGTAGAGCACCCCGAACGCCGCGTCGGCCGGCCGCTCCGCAACGCCACGGGCGACGACCGCAGCGCCGGCGGCGGTCAGCAGGATCGCGCCCCAGGCCCAGATGAAGTCACCGCGGTAACCCACGAAAACAGCGATTAAAACCGCCGCCGCCACGGCTGCCGCCACCCGGGTCGGCGACACGGGCGCGCTCATTCCGCCCCACTCGATGGCCAGCAGCGCCACGCCGATCGCGATCAGCACCAGATAGGGCCAGCCGCCGAACCATGCGGCGGCCAAGGCAGCCGGGACCAGCACCACGGCCGACGCAACGCGCAGGCCGAGGTTGGACCAGTCGAACCGCTTAACCTGCGGCGAGGACGTCATCGGCAACGATTGCGCCATAGCGCCGATCCCGCGCGGCGAATTCCGCCAGCGCTGCTCTGAGGTGCTCTTCGCCGTAGTCGGGCCAAAGCACGTCCTGGAAGACCAGCTCCGCGTAGGCCGCTTCCCACAGCAGGAAATTCGACAGCCGCTGCTCGCCGGAGGGGCGCACGATCAGGTCCGGCGGCGGAGCGCCGGCGGTGGCCAGCAGGCCGGCGAACAGGGTCTCGTCCAGGTCCTCCGGCCTCCGGCGACCGGCGGCCACGTCCTCCGCGAATCGGCGCGCCGCATCGGCGATGTCGGCCTGGCCGCCGTAGTTGAAGGCGATATTCAGGTTGAAGGTGTCGTTGTTCTCGGTCCGCGCGTGCGCGTCGTCGATCAGCTTCAACAGTTCGGACGAGAGGCCCTCGCGGCGGCCGATCACCCGCACCCGCACGCCCTCACGATGCAGCCGGGCCAGGTCGGTCTCGAAATAGCGCTTCGGCAGCGCCATCAGCTCGGCCACCTCGGCGGCTGGCCGGCTCCAGTTCTCGGTGGAGAAGCCGAACACGGTCAGCGAATTCACGCCCAGCTTCGCGGCCGCCGATACCGTGCGCTTCAGCGCCTCGACGCCGGCCCGATGGCCCAGCGAGCGCGGCAACCCGCGCTGCTTGGCCCAGCGGCCGTTGCCATCCATGACGATGGCCACGTGCAACACGGGCGCGCCCTGCTGGTCGACCCTTGGGGCGTCCGCGGACGGTGGCTTCTCGGCGGCGGCCATGAGGGAACGCGGGTCCTTACGCGGGCGTCAAACGTGCATGATCTCTTGTTCTTTTGTTTTCAAGGCTTCGTCCACGCGCTTGATCGCTTCGTCGGTGATCTTCTGCACATCCGCCTCGAAACGCTTCTCTTCGTCCTGGCTGACCACGCCATCCTTCTGCGCCTTGCGGCAGTCTTCGTTGGCGTCGCGGCGAATGTTGCGCACAGCCACCCGCTGCTGTTCGGCATACTTCCCGGCCAGCTTCACCAGGTCCTTGCGCCGATCTTCCGTCAGCGGCGGGATCGGCAGACGAAGCGTCGTGCCGTCCACCACGGGGTTCAGGCCCAGGTCCGACGAGCGGATCGCCTTTTCCACGGAGACGACCAGGGCGCGATCCCAGACGTTGATGGTGATCATCCGCGGTTCCGGGACGCTGATGGCCCCCACCTGGTTCAGCGGGGTCATCGACCCGTAGGCGTCGACCCGGATCTGGTCGAGCAGGCTGGCCGAGGCGCGGCCGGTGCGCAGCGAGCCGAACTCTTCCTGCAGCGCCGCGACCGCCTTTTCCATACGGTCCTTGTACTTCGAAAGCACGGGCTTCTCGGTGGTGGCCATGGCGGCGTCTCCGTCTTCGTATTTTCGCGAGGGACTGTAAGGCTTAGGCGATGGTCGTGAAGACCCCTTCGCCGTTCAGCACCTTCAGGAGGTTGCCCCGTTCGCGGATGTTGAACACCACGATGGGGATATGGTTGTCGCGCATCAGGCTGACGGCCGAGGCGTCCATGACGCGCAGGTTCTTCGCCAGCACTTCCTGGTAGCTCAGGGTGTCGTAGCGCTTCGCGTCGGCGTCCTTCTTCGGGTCCGCCGAATAGACGCCGTCGACGCTGGTGCCCTTGAACAGCGCGTCGCAGCCCATCTCGGCCGAGCGCAGGGCCGCGGGGGTGTCGGTGGTGAAGAACGGCGCGCCCAGGCCGGCGGCGAAGATCACCACCCTGCCCTTTTCCAGGTGCCGCAGGGCGCGGCGGCGGATGTAGGGCTCGCAGACCGCTTCCATCGGGATGGCCGACTGCACGCGGGTGTAGACGCCCGCCTTCTCCAGCGACGCCTGCAGGGCCAGGGCGTTCATCACCGTGGCCAGCATGCCCATGTAGTCGGCGCTCGCGCGCTCCATACCGGCCTCGGCCAGGGCCGCGCCGCGGAAGATATTGCCGCCGCCGACCACGACGCACACCTGCACGCCGGCCTTCACGACCTGGGCGATCTCCTCGGAGACCGCGGCCAGCGTCTTGGGGTCGATCCCGAAGCTGTCGCCCCCGACACCCGCCTCGCCCGAGAGCTTCAGGAGGATGCGTTTGTAGCGGGGAGCGGCGTCAGCCATCGGTGAGTCCTGATCTGCGGCGGGAGGAACATACAGTAGGGGCGCGGCGCGTCGAACGCGCCGCGCCCCTGAAAGTCAGCGAGTCCGACTTAGGACTGGCCGGTCATCGAAGCGACTTCGGCGGCGAAGTCGTCGGCCTTCTTCTCCACGCCCTCGCCGAGCGCGAAGCGGACGAAGGCCTTCAGGAACACCGGCGCGCCGGCTTCCTTGGCGGTCTCGGCCACCAGCTGCTCGATGGTCTGGTCCGGGTTCATGACGAAGGGTTGCTTCAGCAGCACGACTTCTTCCTGCCACTTGCGGATCCGGCCCTCGACCATCTTCTCGGCGATCTCGCGGGGCTTGCCCGATTCCATCGCCGTCTGGGTCTGGATCTCGCGTTCCTTCGCCACGACCGCCGGGTCGAGCTCGTCCGTCGACAGCGCCAGCGGCGCCGTCGCCGCCACGTGCATCGCGATCTTCTTGCCGACGTCCTGCAGCTTGGCCGCGTCGCCGCCGCCTTCCATGGCCACCAGCACGCCCATGCGGGCGACGCCGTCGCCCTGCGCATTGTGCAGGTACAGCGCCACGGCGCCCTGGCCCACGGTCAGCTTCACCGCGCGGCGCAGTTGCATGTTCTCGCCGATGGTCGCGATCAGGTTGGTGACCGTGTCCTGGACGACTTCGCCCTTCGCCGTCTTGGCGTTGCGGATCGCTTCCACGTCGCCGTCGATCGTCAGCGCGACGTCCGCGAAGTCGCGAGCCGCAGTCTGGAACGTCTCGTTCTTGGAGACGAAGTCGGTTTCGGCGTTGAACTCGATCAGCGCGCCGGTCTTGCCGTCCGCCGAGATCTTGCCGGCGACGAGGCCTTCGGCCGCGGCGCGGTCGGCCTTCTTCGCCGCCTTCGCCATGCCCTTGGTCCGCAGCCAGTCCATCGAAGCTTCGACATCGCCGCCGTTCTCCTGCAGGGCCTTCTTGCAGTCCATCATGCCGGCGCCGGATTTTTCGCGCAGGTCTTTGACCAGCGCAGCGGTGATTTCCGCCATGGTCAGCTCCTCTTAGGTCTTTGAATCACGACGGACCCCCATATGAGGGCCCGCCGTCAGGGTTTTGTGTCAGCGAAGGCGTGGGAACGCCTCAGCCGGCCTGTTCTTCGCTCGCCGCGGCAGCGCCATCTTCGGCCCCAGGGGCCTCCACTTTGGCCTCCGCGGCGGTGGTCTCGGGCTCGGCGGCCGCGCCGGTCATCTCGGCTTCCAGGGCCGCGGCCTCGGGAGCGGAGACTTCAGGTTCGGCGACGGCCTTCGGCGTCAGCTCGCGGGCCAGCGTCGGCTCCATCGGAGCTTCCGAGGCGCCCAGGTCGATGCCCGAGGCCGACTGGCCGGCGGCCAGGCCGTCCAGCACGGCGTCGGCCAGCAGGTCGCAGTACAGCTGGATCGCGCGGGCCGCGTCGTCGTTGCCGGGGATCGGATAGGTGATCCCGTCCGGGTTCGAGTTGGTGTCCAGGATGGCGATCACCGGGATGTTCAGCTTGCGGGCTTCCTGGATCGCGATCGCTTCCTTGTTGGTGTCGATCACGAACATCAGGTCGGGGATGCCGCCCATGTCCTTGATGCCGCCCAGGGACAGTTCCAGCTTATCGCGCTCGCGCGTCAGCTGCAGCAGTTCCTTCTTGGTCCGGCCCTGGCCTTCGCCGGCCAGCAGGCCGTCGACTTCGCGCAGCCGCGCGATCGAGCCCGACACGGTGCGCCAGTTGGTGAGCGTGCCGCCCAGCCAACGGTGGTTCACATAGTACTGGGCGCAGCGCTTGGCGGCCACGGCGATCGGATCCGACGCCTGGCGCTTGGTGCCGACGAACAGGATGCGGCCGCCGCCGGCGGCGACTTCGCGCACCTTCACCAGGGCCTGGTGCAACAGCGGAATCGACTGCGACAGGTCGATGATGTGGATGTTGGAACGCGAGCCGAAGATGTACTTGTCCATCTTCGGGTTCCACCGGTGCGTCTGGTGGCCGAAGTGGGCGCCGGCTTCCAGGAGCTGGCGCATGGAGAATTCGGGCAGAGCCATAGTCTGTGTCTCGTCTTTCTTCCGGTTGGACCGCCGCAGGTAAACCCTCCGAAGAGGACCGGAACGGACTGGGACGGGATGTCTCCCCGACCAAGCCGAACACCTGCGTGTGGATTGGAGCGGCGCATGTAGGGCCAAAAGCCCGGAAAATCAAGCCGCCTGCCCGCGCCCCGTAGGCGGCGTCGCGCCTCAGCGCGTCTTCTTGCCGTCCGGCCCGAAGACGCTGGAGGGCTTGTAGGGCTGATACGGCTTGAAGGGCTCCGCCTTCGGCGTGGCAGGCGGCCCGTAGATCTTCGCCGTCGTGCGGCCGCTGTAGGCTGGCGCCGGCGTGGCGGAAGGCACACCGTAGCTCTTGGGCGCCGAGGGCTTCGGCGCGCCCCCGGGCGTCCAGCTGTTGTGCGGCTTGGAGCCCCAGCTCGCCTGCTGGGCCCAGGTCGGCCCCGCCGCCAGGGCCAGGACCGCAATCACTCCGATCGCCAGCTTCATCGCACGCATCCCCTCGACTTTGCGCCATTGGGCCAAGCTTGGCCGTGGCGTCCATTGAAAGATCGCCCAGGTTGCAAGACCCGAGCCACCACGGTCATCAGAGGTCCTCGACGAACACCACGCCGGGCGCGGTCTTGATCGCGCCGCGCACCGCCCCGTCCAGGGTGAACCGGCCGGGCAGCTTCAGCTCCACCTCGCGCCCGCCGCCCAGCTGCGCCGTCAGCACGACCTCGCCGCCGCGGCCGTTGCTCACGCCCAGGCGCTTCTTGATCGCCTCGATCTCGGCGCTCTGCGGGGCGATGTGGACGCGCAGGCCCGCCGCCGCGTTCTCGATCGTCTTCTCCACCGGCTCGACGCTCTCGCCGAAGAACCGCACCTCGCCGTCGCTGGCCTTGCAGCGCACGCGGATCGACACCGCCTTGCCGGGCTCCAGCTGGTCGCGGCACTTCTTCAGCGACTCCGGCGGGAAGAGCACCTCGTATTCGCCCGTAGGGTCCGAGAAGGTGACGAAGGCGAACTTCTCGCCCGAGCGCGACGGCCGCTCCTGCTTGCGGCGGATCACGCCCGCCATCCGCAGCGCCTCGGCCCCGGCGTTCGCCTTGGCGATGGCGTCGGTCAAGAGGTCGGTCCTCTTGCGGCGCAACGCATCCACCATGTCGTCCAGTGGGTGGCCCGACAGGTAGAAGCCCACCGCCGCCAGCTCCTCGTCCAGCCGTTCGGTCGGCGTCCAGGGGTCGGCCCGAGTCATCCGGGGCCGGTGGCCGCCGCTCAGGTCGTCGCCGAACAGGCTGATCTTGCCCTCGGCGCGGTCCGCGGCCAGCGCCTGGCCATGCCCCACCAGGGCGTCGGCCGAGGCCAGCAATTCGGCGCGGTTGGCGTGGATCTCGTCGAAGGCGCCGGCGCGGACCAGCGTCTCGAACGTCCGCTTGTTCACCTGCTTGGGATCGATGCGCTCAACGAAGTCGAAGATGTCCCGGAACTTCCCGCCTTCCTCGCGAACGCGCACCACATGCTCCATCGCCTGCATACCGACGTTGCGGATGGCGCCCAGCGCATAGAGCACCTCGCCGTCCAGCACGTCGTAGTCGGCCATCGAGCGGTTCACGCAGGGCGGGCGGATCTTCACGCCGAAGCGTTTGGCGTCCTGGTAGAAGACCGAAAGCTTGTCGGTATTGGCGATATCGAGGCTCATCGAGGCCGCGAAGAACTCGACCGGCGCGTTCGCCTTCAGCCAGGCCGTCTGGTAACTGACCACGGCGTAGGCGGCGGCGTGGGACTTGTTGAAGCCGTAGCCGGCGAACTTGTCGACGAGGTCGAAGATCGAGCCGGCCTGGGCGCCCTTGACGCCCTTGGCCTCGGCGCCCGAGACGAAGCGCGCCCGCTGGAGCTCCATCTCCTCCTTCTTCTTCTTGCCCATGGCGCGGCGCAGCAGGTCGGCTTCACCCAGGCTGTAGCCCGCCAGGATCTGGGCGATCTGCATCACCTGTTCCTGGTAGACGATGATGCCGTAGGTCTCCTTCAGCACACCCTCGAGCGTCGGGTGCAGGTAGTCGATCGGCTTGCGGCCGAACTTGCAGTCCACGAAGGCCGGGATGTTGTCCATCGGGCCCGGCCGGTACAGCGACACGATGGCGGTGACGTCCTCGATCGACCCCGGCCGCAGCTGGCGCAGGGTGTCGCGCATCCCCTGCCCTTCAAGCTGGAAGACGCCGATGGTCTGGGCGTTGCTCATCAGTTCGTAGGACGGCCCGTCGTCCAGCGGCAGGGCCGCCATATCCACGCCGGCCCCGCGCTTCTCCAGGTACTTCACCGCCCGGTCGATGACGGTGAGCGTCTTCAGGCCCAGGAAGTCGAACTTCACCAGGCCGGCGCTCTCGACCCACTTCATGTTGAACTGGGTGGCCGGCAGGTCCGAGCGCGGATCGCGGTAGAGCGGGGTCAGGTGGGTCAGCGGCCGGTCGCCGATCACCACCCCGGCGGCGTGGGTCGAGGCGTTGCGGTAGAGGCCTTCCAGCTCCAGCGAGATTTCCAACAGCCGCGCCACCGCCTCGTCGCGCTTGCGCTCCTCCTGCAGCCGGGGCTCGATCTCGATCGCCTGGGCCAGGGTCACCGGGTTGGCGGGGTTGGCCGGCACCATCTTGGCCAGCCGATCCACCTGGCCCAGCGGAAGTTGCAGCACGCGCCCCACGTCGCGCAGCACGGCGCGGGCCTGCAGGGTGCCGAAGGTGATGATCTGGGCGACCTTGTCGCGGCCGTAGCGCTGCTGGACGTAGGAGATCACCTCCTCCCGCCGCTCCTGGCAGAAATCGATGTCGAAGTCGGGCATCGACACCCGCTCCGGGTTGAGGAAGCGCTCGAACAGCAGGCCGTACTGCAGCGGGTCCAGGTCGGTGATGGTCAGGGAATAGGCCACCAGCGACCCCGCGCCGGAACCGCGTCCTGGGCCCACCGGGATGCCGCGGGCCTTCGCCCATTTGATGAAGTCCGACACGATCAGGAAGTAGCCCGGGAACCCCATCTGGGTGATCACCTGGATCTCGCGCTCCAGGCGGGCCTCGTAGTCTGCGGCGGGGTGGACGTTGGCCCGGCCCGCCGCCATCCGCAGCCTCAGGCCCTCGCGGGCCTGGTGGGCCAGTTCCTCGGCCTCGGTGCGGCCGTCGCTGCCGGGGAAACGCGGCAGCAGCGGGTCGCGCTTGGCCACCATGAAGGCGCAGCGCCGGGCGATATCCAGGGTGTTGTCGCAGGCCTCCGGCAGGTCGGCGAACAGCGCCCGCATCTCCGCCTGCGACTTGAAGCAATGCTCCGCGGTCACCCGCCGCCGCTCGTCCTGGCCTACGAAGCTGCCGTCGGCGATGCACAGCAGAACGTCGTGCGCCGTGTAGGCCTTCGCGTGCTTGAAATAGACGTCGTTGGTGGCGACGAGGGGGACGTCCTCGTCGTAGGCGAAGGCCACCAGCTCGCCCTCGGCGGCGGCCTCGCCCGGCGCGCCGTGGCGCTGCAGCTCCACGTAGAAGCGGTCGCCGAACGCGCGCTTCATCTCGGCCAGCGCGGCGCGCCCTTCCTTGACCTTGCCCGCGGCGAACAGGTGGTCGACCGGCCCGTCCGGCCCGCCGGACAGCAGGATCAGCCCCTCGGCATGCTCGCAGACCCGCGCCCAGGGCACGTGCGGCTCGTCGGTGGGCTCGATGTCCAGATAGGCGAACGAGGAGAGTTCGCAGAGGTTGAGGTAGCCCTGCTCGTTCTGGGCCAGCAGCACGACCGTGGGCGTCTTGGCCCAGCGCTCCGGAAGCGCCTCCCCGATCCCCTGGACCGGCAGGGCGCAGCCGATGATCGGCTGCACGCCGTCGCCCTTGGTGGCGACCGAGAATTCCAGGGCTCCGAACAGGTTGGCGCGGTCGGCGATCGCCACCGCGGGCATGCCGTCGGCCTTGGCCAGGCCGCCCAGCTTGTCGGCCTTGATGGCGCCTTCCAGCAGCGAATAGGCCGAGCGAACCCTGAGGTGGACGAAGCCGTTACCGTCGTCCTGCACCTGAGCCGCCTCCCCCATTCGCATGGCGGTCAGCCCATCAGACCGGCCACCGAACAGACCATCCAGACAAAGCTCGCCACCGACGCAAAGGCCAGCGATTCCCGGGCCAGACGAACCATCTTCGGCATCCTCTTGTTGAGCGCCTGTGGAGAACCTGTTGGCGCGTTCCGTATTCGTTCTTATTCTTCTTTTGTTCTCATCGTCAAGCCGCTAGTTTGGCGACCATCCACAGGAGGCCCCGCTTGGACCAACGCATCTCGCTGATCACCCTGGGCGTCGCCGACCTGGCCCGCGCACGCCGGTTCTACGAGGAGGGCCTGGGCTGGACGCCGCTCAGCGCCCTGGACGAGGTGGCCTTCTACCAGCTGCCCGGGATCGGCTTTGCGCTGTTCGAGAGAGGCGCCCTGGAGGTCGACGCCGGCCGGCCGATCGACGGCGCCTTCAGCGGCCTCGCCATCGCCATCAACCAGCGTTCGAAGGCCGACGTCGATCGCACCATCGCCCAGGCCGTCGCCGCCGGCGGCCAGGTGACGAAGACCGCCGAGGACGCGCCCTGGGGTGGCTATTCCGGCTACTTCGCCGACCCCGACGGCCACGCCTGGGAAGTGGCCTGGAACCCGGGCTGCGTCATCCACCCCGACGGCTCGACCACCTTCGGGAGCGACTAAGCCAGCGCCGCCTTCATCGCCGCGAAGAACCCTGCCCGGTCGATCGCCTTGATCACCCGCGCGTTGGGCGCTTTCTGAGCCAGGTCCGGATCGGCCAGCGCGACGTCCGGCAGGATCTCGTGGGAGACGCTGAGGTAGCCGCGGGTCAGCTCGCCCTTGGTCTCCACGTCGATGGCGCAGCGGTCGCTGTCCAGGATCAGGTCCTCGTCCAGCGCCAGGGCGCAGGTCAAGGCGTCGGGGTGCAAACTGCCGGCCAGGCCCTGGGTCGCCTGCGCGAAGGCCAGGGACGAGCGGTTCACCGCCGTGAAGAACCGCGACCGCAGCGTGTCCAGCGCCGCCAGTTCGGCCAGTTGCTCCAGGCTGAACAGCCCGTCGCGCAGGGTCGCCGTCCAGGTGACGATGGTGACGTCGAAGCCGGCCGCCAGCACGATCTTCGCCGCCTCCGGATCGACGTAGAAGTTGTACTCGGCCGCCGGGGTGACGTTGCCCACGCCGTTGTCCGTCCCGCCCATGATCCAGAGGTGGCGGCACGCTCGGGCGATCCGCGGCTCCATCATCACCGCCAGCGCCAGGTTGGTCAGCGGCGCCTGGGCCAGCAGGGTGATCTCGCCGGGCGCGGCCATGATCCGCCGCACGATCTCGTCGGGCGCATCGCCCGGCGCAGGCCGTTGCGCCGTGGCCGCGAACCCGCTGTCGCTCATCCCGTCCGCGCCGAACACATAGCTCGCCGCCAGGGGGCTGCGGCTCAGCGGCCGTTGGGCGCCCAGGTAGACGGGGACCTCGCCGGCCCGGCCGCAGACCGCGAGCGTCTTCAGCGCGTTCTCGGCATGCTGCGCGAAGCCCACGTTGCCGTGCGCTATGGTGATGGCCTCGACGCTCACCCCCGGCCGCGTCAGGGCGATCATCAGCGAGAAGACGTCGTCGCCGGCGGTGTCTGTGTCGATGATCAGGCGCATGAGGGTTGCCGGAAGCTCATTCAGCCTTGCCGGAGCCCATCACCCAGGACTGCGCCGGATCCTGGAGCAGCCCATGCGCCTTCCGACGCAGGGACGGCTGGCCGTTCTTGGTGACGACCTCGTAGGGCTCGTCCGAGCCCAGGACGATCGTCGGCAAGCGGCTGGTGGGGATGATCACATTCTCCCGCGTGACCCCGCAGCGGGCGAGCGTGACTCGCTCGCCGATCCAGATGATCTCGACCTCACCGCACCGCGTGTCCTGGACCGCATGCATCGGATTGGCGTCCTGCAGCCGATTTATCCGCCCGTAGACGTGCGGCAGGAACGCATAGACGCTCGCCATCAGCAGGATGACGATCGGCATGGACAGGTGGCGCCCGATCCTCACGCCCGCTTCGAACTTGCCCACCCGGAACGCCAGCGTCACGGCCAGCGAGATCACACAGGCCAGGGCCGACAGCATGATCGCAAGATTGAGGCGGATATCGATCCTGCCGACCCAGAAGAGCGGGATCACGAGGAAAGCCAGGGAGACCGCCAACAGGCCCAGGTCGCGCCGCGCGCTGACCGCGAAATGGGAGACCGCCATGCAGATCAGGCTGGCCAGCGTTCCAACGGTGATCAGCCACCATGACCGCGCCAGCGCCGTGGTGATCACGTCCGAGGTCGTCGCGACCTTGAGGAAGTCGAGGCCATAGCCTGCGAACTCGTCGATGCAGATATTCAGCGCGATCAGGAAACCCAGCAGGGTGAAGATCGAGATCAGCTCGGCGACGATCACCAGCAACGGGCGCGGCCGGCCGGGGGTCGCCGGCGGATCGTCCGTCACATCCATCGCGCGATCCCCGGCGTTGCGGCCAAGGTGCGAGCACGCCCGTTCGGGCCCACCCTTGTCAAGCTCACGCGGTCCTCGGCGCCTGTTCCTCCAGATGGCCGTCCTTCAGGGCGAACACCCGGTCCATGTGGCTGGCGAGTTCGAGGTTGTGGGTGGCCACGACGGCCGCGACCCCCTGGCTGCGCGCCAGCTCGTAGAGGTTCTCGAACACCGCGCCCGATGTCGTCGGGTCGAGGTTGCCGGTGGGCTCGTCGGCCAGCAGCAGGCGCGGCGAGTTGGCGAGCGCCCGGGCGATGGCGACCCGCTGCTGTTCCCCGCCCGAGAGCTGGGCCGGCTGGTGCTGGACCCGGTCCTTCAGGCCCAGGTCGCCCAGGATAACGGCTGCACGCGCGGTGGCCGCCTTGCGCGAGACGCCGGCGATCATCATCGGCAGGGCCACGTTGTCCAGCGCCGAGAACTCCGGCAGCAGGTGGTGGAACTGATAGACGAAGCCCACGGTGGCCAGCCGCACCCGGCTGCGCTCGCGGTCGGTCAGGTCGGTGCAGTCGCGGCCCAGGATCGAGATACGCCCGCCGTTGGCGTGCTCCAGCAGGCCGGCCGCGTGCAGCAGGCTGGACTTGCCCGACCCCGAGGGTCCGATCAGCCCGACGATCTCGCCCGGCCGCACATCCAGGTCGACGCCGCGCAGCACGGTCAGCGACCCCGCCGCGGTGACATAGGTCCGCTCCAGCCCGCGGATGGACAGCACGGGCTCACTCATAGCGAAGCGCTTCCACAGGATCGAGGCGCGAGGCCCGCCACGACGGCGGCAGGGTGGCGAGGAAGCTCATCCCCAGCGACCAGGAGGCGATCAGCGTGACCTCCGCCCAGTCCACCTTCGCGGGGATCCGCGACAGGTAGTAGACGTCCGAGGCGAACACCGCCTGGCCCGTCACATATTCCACGAGGCTCTGGATCGGCCCTATGTAGACGCAGAACAGGGTGCCGATCACCAGGCCGGCCAGGGTCCCCAGCGCGCCGACGCCCGCGCCCGCCATGAAGAAGATCCGCAGGATGGAGCCCTGCCCCGCCCCCATGGTGCGCAGGATGGCGATGTCGCGGCCCTTGTTCTTCACCAGCATCACAAGGCCCGAGATGATGTTCATCGCCGCGATGGCCACCAGCAGCATCAGGATCAGCCGCATCACGTTGCGCTCGACCTTCAGCGCCCCCCAGAACGAGCTGTCGCGCTGGGTCCAGTCGTTGACGATGGCGCCCGGCCCGGCCGCCTTGCTAATCGCGGCCTTCATCTTCGCGGCATGGTCCGGATCGACGACCCGCACCTCGATGGCGTCGGCGGTGTCCTCGCGCCCGAAGAAGAGCTGGGCCTGGGCCAGCGGCATGTAGATGTAGGCTTGGTCGTACTGGCTCATGCCGACGCTGAAGGTGGCGCCCACGGTGTAGGCCTTCTGCATCGGCGTGCCGCCGAACGCGGTGGCCCCGCCAGACGGCGAGATCAGGGTCAGGGTGTCGCCCGGCCGCACGCCCAGCGACTGGGCCAGCCGCTCGCCGACCACGATCGTGTCGCCGCCGAACTCGCCGTCGCCGAAGCCCTTCAGCGACCCGTGGGTGATGTTGTCCGCCACCAGTTTGGTGGTGCGCAGGTCCGCCGGGCCGATGCCCCTCACCAGGGCCCCCGTGATCTGGCTGGGGCCGATGGCGATCGCCTGCGCCTCGACGATCGGCGCGGCCTGGGTCACGCCGGGCACCTTCAGGATCCGCGCGGCGGCGCGGTCGCGCTCGGCGCCGTCCAGCACGCCGCCGGTGACGAACACATGGCCCTGGAAGCCCAGGATCCGGCCCAGCAGCTCGCTGCGGAACCCGTTCATCACCGACATCACGATGATCAGCGTCGCCACCGCCAGCATGATGCCGACGAACGAGATGATCGAGATCAGCGCCACGCCGCCCTGGTGCTTCTTGGCGCGCAGGTAGCGGCCGGCGAGCATCCGCTCCCAGAGGCCGAACGGCGGCGCGCGGCCGCCGGTGACGGCGGGGTTTTCGCTCACCCGATGACGGCCTTGAGCGCGGCGTCCAGCGGCAGGGTCTGGCGTTCGCCCGTCGCGCGGGTCTTCAGTTCGACCACCCCGTCGGCCAGGCCCTTGGGCCCGATGATCAGTTGCTGCGGGATGCCCACCAGGTCGATGGCCGCGAACTTCGCGCCCGGCCGCTCGTCGCGGTCGTCGTACAGGGGATCGAGCCCGGCGTCGGCCAGCGCCTTGTAGGCCTGCTCGCACGCCGCGTCGCAGCCGGCGTCGCCGGCCCGCAGGTTGAGCACCGCCGCGCCGAACGGGGCCACCACCTGTGGCCAGACGATCCCGGCCTCGTCGTGGCTGGCCTCGATGATCGCGGCCACCAGGCGCGAGACGCCGACGCCGTACGAGCCCATATGCACCGGCACGTCCTTGCCGTCGGGCCCGGTGACGTGGGCCTTCATGGGCTTCGAGTACTTCTCGCCGAAATAGAAGATGTGGCCGACCTCGATGCCGCGGGCGGTCATCCGCTTGTCCTCGGGCATCGCGTCGAAGCGCGCGGCGTCGTGCATCTCGTCCGAAGCCGAGTAGAGGCTGGTCCGCCGGGCGACCTCGGGCTCCAGGTCGCCCTCCCAGTCCACGTCCGGGCCGGGCGCGCCCATCTCCACCAGGTCACGGTGGGCGAACACTTCGCTCTCCCCGGTGTCGGCCAGGATCATGAACTCGTGGCTCATGTCGCCGCCGATCGGGCCGGGGTCGGCCTTCACCGGGATCGCCTTCAGCCCCAGCCGCGCATAGACGTTGAGGTAGGCCAGGAACATCCGGTTGTATGACTTGCGCGCCGCCGCCTCATCGACGTCGAAGGAATAGGCGTCCTTCATCAGGAACTCGCGGCCGCGCATCACCCCGAACCGGGGCCGGCGCTCGTCGCGGAACTTCCACTGGATGTTGTAAAGATTCTTCGGCAAGTCCTTGTACGACTTGATATAGCTGCGGAAGATGTCGGTCACGACCTCCTCGGCCGTGGGCCCGTACAGCAGGTCGCGGTCGTGCCGATCCTTGATGCGCAGCATCTCGTCGCCATAGGCGTCGTAGCGGCCGCTCTCGCGCCACAGGTCGGCGAGCTGCAGGGTCGGCATTAGGATCTCGACCGCGCCGGCGCGGTTCATCTCCTCGCGCACCACCTGCTCGATCTTCTTCAGCACCTTCAGGCCCAGCGGCAGCCAGGCGTAGATGCCCGCCGCCTCCTGGCGGATCAGGCCGGCGCGCAGCATCAGCTGGTGCGAGACGATCTGGGCGTCGGCGGGCGCCTCGCGAAGGGTCGGCATGAAGTATCGCGATAGGCGCATTGGAATCCCGTCAGATCAGGCGAAGGCGCCCTGATAGCCTTGCCGGGAGAACCTTGGCAACGATGAGGCGGACCCGGCGGTTCCTCAGTAGGTCGCGGGAAGGTCCGGCAGCTTGATCAGGCCGAACTTGATCACCAGCCACAGGACGGCGAACAGCACGATCGCGATCAGGGTCGTGGTGATGAACTTCTTCTTCAATTTCGGATCCACCGGGGCGCCGGGATCGCCGCCGTCGCCCTTGTCGATGCCGGCCTCGGCATGGCTGGTCACGCCGATCGGCAGGACGGCGAACAGCACGGTCCACCAGATGGTCAGGAAGATCGCGACCGACGTGAACGGACCCATCAGTGGCCGCCTTTCGGAGTTTCCATCAGCTCGACCAGGACGCCGCCCATATTCTTCGGGTGGACGAAGATCACCGGCGTGCCGTGCGCGCCGATCCGCGGCTTGCCGCCGTTGAGCACCGTGGCGCCCTTGGCGACCATGTCGTCCCGCGCCGCCTCGATGTTCTCGACCTCGAAGCAGATGTGATGCTGGCCGCCGGCCGGGTTCTTCTCCAGGAAGCCCTTCAGGGGCGAGGCCTCGCCGTGCGGCTCGATCAGTTCGATCTGGCTGTTGGGCAGGTCCACGAAACAGACCCACACGCCCTGCTCCGGCATGGCGAACTTCTCGCCGATCTTCGTGGCCCCCAGCATGTCACGGTACATCGCGACCGACTGCTCGATGGAGGGCGTCGCGACGCCCACGTGGTTCAGTTTCCCGATCATGAGGGCGGTATACGCCGGGAGATCGCTGGGCGCGAGATCACCTTGCGGCACGAAGTGCGACCTTAGAACACGGCGCCCGCCGCCATCAGCGCCGTGATCCGCTCGGGCGCGATCCCGTACTCGGCCAGGATCTCCGCCGAATGCTCCGCCAGTTCGGGCGTTGGCCACAGGAATCCGCTCGGCGTCCGCGAGAACCGCGAGAAGGCCTTTGCCGTCACCATCGGCCCCAGGCGCGGGTGCTGCCAGCCCTCGACGAAGCCGTTCTCGGCCAGCCAGGGGTCTTCCAGCGCCTCGTCGCCACGCATCACCGGCGCCGCCGCGACGCCCGCGGCCCGCAGAGCCGACAGCGCCTCGTCCCGCCGCCAGTCCGCCAGCGCCGCCTCGATCCGGCCGGCCAGCTCGCCGTCGCGCGCCTCGGCCAGCGGCGAGGCGCCCAGCTCCACGGCGAGCAGGTGGGCGAGCGCCTGCGCCTGGACCTCCGTCTCCGCGACGAGGCCGATCCAGCCGTCCGCGCAGGCGTAGTAGCGATGCAACGCCGCCGTCCCGAGGCAGTCCGCGCCGCCCAGGTCGTTCGCCGGCCGCCCCTCGTAGGTCACCGTCTCGCCCAGCTGGAACAACAGGCTCTGGGCCATCAGGCTGGTCAGCACCTCCTGCCCCTCGCCCGTCCGCTCGCGGGCGTTCAGCGCCGCGATCACCGCCCCGGCCACGGTGGCCGCGGTGGCGATATCGTTGACGGCGATGGTGTGCAGGATCGGATCGCCCTCGCCGCCCTGCGCGGCCATCATCCCGCCCTCGGCCTGCAGCAGGGGATCGAACCCCGGCAGCGCCGCCCGCGCGCCCGTCTCGCCATAGGCGTTGATCGAGCACGAGATGATCCTCGGGTTCACCGCCTTCAGCGTCGCGTAGGCTATGCCGAGCCGCCCGCGCACGCCCAGGCGATAGTTGTCGATCACCACGTCGGCGCTTCTCACCAGCTCCAGGAACAGCTCGCGGGCTTCCGGTCGCTTGAGGTCCAGGCCCAGGCCGCGGACGCCGCGATTGTAGGCCAGGAACTGAGCGCCGTCCGAGCGGAACGGGTCGGCTTCACGCGACTCGATCTTGGCGACGTCGGCGCCGAGCTGGGCCAGGATCGTCCCGGCGTACGCCCCGGCGATCACCGTCCCCAGGTTCAGCACCTTCACCCCGGCCAGCGGCGGCGCGTCCGCGGGGGTTCCCGCCGCCCCCTTGGCCGTCCAGGCCGGTGGCGCGGCGACGGCCTGTGGCAGGCCGCGGACGCTGGCCGGCGTGCGGCTGAACTTGGTCGATGGCCCCGGCATCGCCACCTCGCCCAGCGTGGGGTGCTGCAACGAGACCCGAAGTCCGCCCTCGGCCACCGCGGCCCCGGCGAACCAGTCCTCCCGCCGGCCGACCGGCGCGCACGGCACGTCGTTGGCCCTGAGGGCTTCCAGCCACTCGTCGCGGGTGCGGCTGAGGAACATGCCCTCCAGCAGGTCACGGGCCGCCAGCATGTCGGCCTCCAGGGCGTCGAAGGCGTCCTCCAGCCCCAGCACCTGGAAGACCTTGCGATAGAAATTGGTGAACAGGGTCCCCAGGAAGAACCACTCCCCGTCGGCGCACTGATAGAGCCGGTAACGCGGATTGGCCCCCGGCGGCGTGCCACGGGGCAGCGACGGCTCGCCCAGGATCCAGGACGGCGGAGCCGCCTCCAGAGACCCATGCAGGCCGCTCACGGTCAGCGCCTGGCCCAGGCCGCTGCGGGTCCGCTCGTACAGCGCCGCGCCGATCGCGCCGGCGCCCAGGACGCCTTGCGCGTACCAGGCGATCGGGATCACCAGGTGGATGGGGTGGTCGCCCCACGCCCCTTGCCGGAACGCCACGCCGGTCAGGCCCGCCAGCAGGCTGTGCTGCGGCGGCAGGTCGCTCCACGCGCCCGTCGTCCCGTACGGCGGCATCCAGGCGTGGATCAGGCCGGGATGGGCCGCCGTCAGCGTCGGTCCGTCCAGCCCCAGGGCCTCGAGCCGCCCCGGCGCATGGTCGAACAGCGCCACGTCCGCGCCCGCGACCAGCGTCTTCGCGGCCGCGAGCCCCTCTGCCGTCTCCAGGTCCAGGGTCACGACCTGCTTGTTGCGGTTCCAGGCCAGGTAGCCGGGATGGTCCTTCAGCCGGTCGCCGCCCGGCGGCTCCACCTTGACCACCTCGGCCTCGAGGTCAGCCAGCAGCATGGCGGCCATCGGCCCGGCGACGCCCTGGCTGAAATCGGCGATCCGAACGCCCCGGTATGCGGACATGTGAGGCGGCCTCCCAGCCGAGCCGGCGGCGCGCTTCCCGCGTCTCGCTCCCGTCCATCAAACCCGGCGTTCGGACGCGCGGCAACATGCCAGCCTGCTGAAAATGGGCGGGACGGACATAGGAACGGCCACACTGCGCCCGCCGGGGCGAAGGCCCCGCGGTGATGGCGCACCGCAACGAGCCGGGTCGCAGCCTAACTCGGGACCCGGCGCCAGGCCTGGATACGGTATGGGCCCTTCTTGCCGCCACCTTCCAGGAGGTCGTCGACCATTTCGTAGCTGTCCAACGCGTGGTCGAAATTCAAGCGGCCCCGCTGGTAGCCCAGAATGATCCGGTCCCAAACCTTCGAACCGATCCACGCCTGGACCAGCGGGCCGTCCGGCGGCCAGATGGCGAGCAGTGTCGTTCCATCGGCCTTGGCGGCTTCCAGGTGGTCGCCCGTTTCAACGCCGTCGCCTGACGACCATGGATCAAAGCCCCGAATGGTGAGGCCGGCGTCCCGGAGCGCCCGGACCCATCGGCCATCGCCCGCCCCAATCTCGATGATCGGGCCCGAGGCGTGCCGCTTCACAAAGACCACGACCTGGTCCGTCACGGGGGACAAGAGCTGCTGATCGTAGTCAGGAATCACGTCGGGAAGGGCTCCAGCGTTAGATTCGCAGCACCGTCGTCTCGACGACCGGCCGGCGGCCCCAGATCCGCTGGCTGGCCTTCTTCACGCCGCGGGAGATGGCCTTCTCGATGCTCTCGTCGAATTCGGCTTCGTCGCCCTTCAGGCGCTTCAGCGCGCGCTCGGCCTCGTCGGCCAGCTCGTTCAGCACCTGGTCCAGATGGTCCTCGTCCTCGGTCGGCAGGCCCAGCGCGCGGACCTGCGGCCCACTGACGATCCGTCCGCGCTCGTCCAGGACCACTGACACCGCCAGCACGCCGTTGAAGGCCGCGTGCCGGCGTTCCCGGAGCGCGTCGCCGTTCTCGGGCGTGACCACGCCGGCGTCGACATAGAGGCGGCCCGCCTGGACCTCGTCGATGATCTCGGCGCGGCCGGGCGCCAGGCGAACCATGTCGCCGTTGCGCGGCGTCACCTGCTGCGGCACCTGCAGGTCGCGGGCGAAGGCGGCGTGCTCCATCAGGTGGCGCCGCTCGCCGTGCGTCGGCACCGCGATCGTAGGCCGCGCCCAGGCGTACATCTCGGCCAGTTCGTCGCGGCAAGGGTGGCCCGAGACGTGGATGCCCGGATGGTCGCGCTCGGTGTAGAGCCGCACGCCACGCTCGGTCAGCTTGTTCTGCACGTTGCGGATCGGGATCTCATTGCCCGGGATCACCCGGGACGAGAACACGACGCTGTCGCCTGAGTTCAGGTTCACATGCGGATGGGTGCCCTCGGCGATCCGGGCCAACGCCGCCCGCGCCTCGCCCTGGCTGCCGGTGCAGAGGTACAGCACCGCGTTCTCGGGCAGGTGCTTGGCCTCGGTGTCGTCGAGGAACGGCTTGATGTCCTGCATCAGGCCGACCGACTTCGCCGCCGCCGCCATCCGGTGCATAGAACGGCCCGCCAGGCAGACGCGCCGGCCGTTGGCTTCGGCGGCCCGGATCACGCTGTCCATCCGCGCCACATTCGACGCGAAGCACGCGACGGCCACCTTGCCCTTCAGGCTCCCGATCAGGTTGATCATGGCCTTGCGGACGTCGGCCTCGGAGCCGGCGTGCCCGTCCACGAAGACGTTGGTGCTGTCGCAGACCATCGCCAGCACGCCCTCGTCGCCCAGCTTGCGGATGGCGTCGATGTCGGTGGGTCCGCCCAGCAGCGGGTCGGGGTCGATCTTCCAGTCGCCGGTGTGGAGGATCGTCCCCAGCGGGGTGCGGATCGCCAGGCCGTTCGGCTCGGGGATCGAGTGGGTGAGCGTGATCAGCTCCAGCTTGAACGGGCCCAGCTCGATGGTCCCGCCCAGGGGCACCTCGGTGATCTGGGCCTCGTCCAGCAGATCCGCCTCGCGCAGCTTCTCGCGCAGGATGAAGGCGGTGAAGGGGGTCGCGAAGATCGGCGCCTTGAAGCGCGGCCACAGGTGCGCCACCGCGCCGATGTGATCCTCGTGAGCGTGGGTCAGCACGATGCCCAGCAGGCGGTGGGCGTTCTCTTCCATGAACGCGGGATCCGGCAGGATCACCTCGACGCCGGGCGTCGTCTGATCGCCGAACGTCACGCCCAGGTCGACGACGATCCACTTGCGGTCGTGCGCCGGCCCGAAGCCGTACAGATTGAAGTTCATGCCGATCTCGTTCGACCCGCCGAGCGGCAGGAAGACGAGTTCGTCGTTTTGGGTTTTTGCCATCAGGCCTTCGTTGAATGGCGGCGCCAGATTTCCAGCATGCCGCGAATGGTGAGGTCGGAGTCGAAATGGTCGATCGCCATCGTCGCTCCGTGGAACAGTGAAGCGACCCCGCCCGTGCCGATGACGGTCATCGGGCGGTCCCACTCCGATTTGATGCGCGCGACCAGCCCTTCGATCAGGCCGATGTAACCCCAGAAGACGCCGGACTGCATGGCGCCGACCGTGTCCTTGCCGATGATCCGCTGCGGCTTCTGGATCGCGACGCGAGGCAGTTTCGCCGCCGCGTTGTGCAAGGCCTCCATCGACAGGTTGATCCCCGGCGCGATCACCCCGCCCTCGAACCCCCCGTCCGCGGCGATCACGTCGAAGGTGGTCGCGGTGCCGGAGTCGATGACGATCAGCGCGCCCGGATAGACGATGTGCGCGCCGATGGCGTTGACCAGGCGGTCCGCGCCGGCCTCGGAAGGCTTGTCGATGCGGATGGGAATACCCAGCTCGACGTTCTCGCCGATCACCAGCGGTTCCACATGTAGGTATCGCCGGGCCAGATTGCGAAGATTGAAGATCGACTGCGGCACCACGCTCGAGATGATGCAGCCGTCGAACGCGCCCATGGCGAGCCCGGCCATGCCCAGCAACTGGGATAGCCAGACGGCATACTCGTCGGCCGTGCGGGTGGAATGGGTCGCGGCGCGCCACTGGGCGATCCACGTCTGGCCGTCGTGCACCGCGAAGAGAGTGTTGGTGTTGCCCTGTTCGATGGCCAGCAGCATTCACGCCCCTCCGAAGAATACGTCGCCCGCCGTTATGCGCTCAAGGGCGCCGTCGTCCAGCCTGAGCCTGAGCGCGCCGTCGAGGTCCAGGCCCTCGGCCACGCCGCTCAGCGTGCGGTTCGGCAGCCGGGCCTCGCAGCGCTGGCCCAGGCCGGTGGCCCGCTCGGACCAGCCGGCGGCGATGGGCGGAAACCCCTGCGTCGCCCAGGCCGTCCGCCAGCGCTCGAACGCCGTCGCCAGGACGTCCAGCGCCACCATGGGATCGGGCGGCGGCCTGGCCATGTGGTCGGCGAAGGCCGTCGCCGGCCGCTCCACGTCCTGCGGCGCGTGCTTCAGGTTGATCCCCACGCCCACGGCCAGCCACAGCCGCCCGTCGGGGCGCGAACCGGACTCCACCAGGATGCCAACCGCCTTCCTGCCATGCACCAGCACGTCGTTCGGCCACTTCAGCCGCGCCGCGCCGGGCCCCAGGCAGGTCTCGGCCAGGTCGCAGGCCGCCAGGGCCGCCACGAAGGAAAGCTGTGCGGCCTCGGCCGGCGGCCGGTCGGTGAGGGTCAGCAGCGTCGCCGCCAGGTTGCCCGTCTCGGTCGACCAGGCCCGCCCCCGGCGGCCACGCCCGGCCGTCTGTACGCCGGCGGTGATCCAGACCGGTCCCGCCTCCCCCGCCTCGGCGCGGCGGCGCGCCTCGGCGTTGGTGGAATCCAGTTCGACGTAGGACTCGATCGGGGGGCGGGTCATCCTCCTCTCCCC
>NZ_SCVD01000013.1 GCF_004297125.1 Phenylobacterium sp.
TAGAGCTTGATCTCGACGTCCACGCCGGCGGACAGGTCGAGCTTCATCAGCGCGTCCACGGTCTGCGGGGTGGGGTCGACGATATCGAGCACGCGCTTGTGCGTGCGGATTTCGAACTGCTCGCGCGACTTCTTGTCGATGTGCGGCGAACGGTTGACGGTGAATTTCTCGATGCGCGTCGGCAGCGGAATCGGTCCGCGCACGGTGGCCCCGGTCCTCTTGGCCGTGTTCACGATCTCGCGGGTGGAATGGTCCAACACGCGGTGATCGAAGGCCTTGAGCCGAATGCGGATGTTCTGACGATCCATATCGCTCTTACATTTCCCTACAGACGGCGGCCCGCCCGCGTGATCTCGACCATTTCAAAGACCAGCCCGGTCCCTCCGAAGAGAGCCCGTACGCGAAAGTCCGCACAAACGATTTAGGCCCGCGCGAACCCGCGAGGGCCTGCTCCCGAAACGCTTGGTAAAAAGCACTGTCCCAGGTCGTTCTGCGAGCCGCGTCTGCGCCCCAAATCGCTTCGGAGCACACAGCCGGTCCAACAGGAGGCGCGGTAATACCTATGCGACTCGCCCCCGTCAAGGGCGCTGCGCCCTCATTTACCTCGGGCGGACGACATGAAGGCCCGCCGCGGCCGGGGTGGCAGGTCGCATGGCGCTCAGTCGCCGATGCGGACCGAGCCGGAGCCCATGATGGTCTTGGAGACCTCGCCCCTCACCTGCCCGGCGTGGACGTCGCCGGAACCAGCGATCCGGGCCTTGAGGCTGTCGGCCGAGCCGTCGAAGTCGACGTCGCCCGAACCGGCGATCGAGACCTTCATGGTCGTGGCGCGGCCGCCGGCGATATCCACGTCGCCCGAGCCGGCCACCGAGATCTCCAGCGGACCCGAGACCGACTTCACATGCGCCGAGCCGGAGCCCGCGATGCTGATGTCGAGGCCGCCCTTGACGTCGGCCGTGGCCACGTCCCCCGAGCCTGCCACGCGCACCTTCAGCGAACCCGAGGAGCCCATGCGGGTGTCGCCCGAGCCGGCCTGGCTGACGCGGGCGTCACCCTCGACATTCGCCACCGTCCAGTCGCCGCAGCCCGAGTTGCCCAGGTTGAGGCTGGCCGAGCGTCCCACCGAGCCGAAGACGGCGCCGCCGGTGTCGATGTGGACGTCACGCGGCGTGTGGATCACCACCTGGGGCATCTCGGCGTAGCCGACCGTGCCGACCTCGCGGACCTCGACCGTCGACCGTTCGCCGGAGCCGCGGCAGCTGCGGATCTTCCGGTCCAGGTCGCCGTCGACGATCGTGCGGTCGCCCAGGGTGCGGACGCTCAGCGGCAGGCGCGAATTGGGGCTGATAATCTCGACCTTGATGTCGCTGCGGTTCTCCGGAACCACGGTCACGCGGGCCACCGCGTCCTTGATCTCGATGGAGGCGGCCTCCGCGGCGCCCGCGGAAAAGACGGCCGCGGCCGCCAGAAGGATCGTTTGAAGACGCATCGTCCTCTCCCAAGTCGAAAGCGTTGGGACGGAAGCTAGTCGGGGGCGCCTCCTGGAGCAGCTTAATTCGCGGTCATGACACGGATGTCATCCGGACAAGGAAAAGGCCGCCGGGGTTGCCCCCGGCGGCCTTCGTAATCTCCCAGGTAAGCGCGTGGCCTACTTGATGATCTTCGACACCACGCCCGAACCCACCGTGCGGCCGCCTTCGCGGATCGCGAAGCGCAGGCCCTG
>NZ_SCVD01000014.1 GCF_004297125.1 Phenylobacterium sp.
CCTGGACCGGCGCGGCGGGCGCAGGGGCAGGGGCAGGCGTGGGCGCCGGGGCGGCCGGCGCCGCGGCGGCCTGGGCCGCGCGGGCGGCTTCGGCCTGGGCGCGGGCGGCCTGTTCGTCGCGGGCGCGGCGCTCGGCTTCGGCCTGGGCCTGCTGGGCGCGGGCGGCCTCGATCACCCGTTGGCGGGCGGCGCGCTCCTCGGCCGACAGGCCGTCGTTCGGCTGGGCGGCGGCGCGCTGGCCCGGCTGCGGCGCGGCGGGCCGCGGCGCGGGTTCGAACACGCGGTTCTCGCGAGCGGACGGCGCGGCGAGATTGCCGCCAGGCGTCCCGTGCGGCCGGGCGCGCTTGGTCTCGACGACCACCGTCTTCGTTCGGCCGTGGCTGAAGCTCTGCTTCACCGTGCCCGAGCTGACCGACCCGCCGGTGCGGGGTTTCAGGGTCAGGGGCTTACGGCCGTTGTTGTTCTCGTCGCTCATTCGCTCGCTTTACTCGTCGACCGGGCGGATCCCGGCCTTGATCCCTTAAACGTCGCCTGTCTCAAACAAGGACGGGCGGAAAGCCTTATGGCTCCCGCTTCGCCTCGACAGGCTCCTCGCGCCAATCCTCAGGAAGGAGCGGACTGAATCCCGCCAAGCGTCGGACATCTTCGGCCCAATGCCCGGCGGCTCGCCCCGCAAGGAAGGCGGTGTGTATCACATTCTCGGCGCCTAAGGCCAAACTCAATTCGGCGCCGTTGAAGAGGCCGATCAGACCGGGCGGCCGAGCCTGTTTCCGAGCCAGGGCCCATAATTTCCGGCGTCCATCGGCGGCGCCGTCGGACGCTTCGATCAGCCACGCGGCCTTGCCGGAGGCGATCGCGGCGTGAACCTTCTCGAACCCCGAAGTAAGATCGCCGCCGCGCCGCGCAAGCCCCAGGGCCGACAAAAGCCGCGACTTCAGCAGGGCTTCCACCTGGTCGGCCAGATCCGCCGGGGCGCCGACCTTGGCCTTGGCGGAGCGGGCGAACAGGCCCTTCTTCGCCGCTGCGGTCACCGAGGCGCGGTCGGCCGCGACCCACATGCCGCGGCCCGGCAGCTTGCGCGCCAGGTCGGGGACCGCCTGGCCGTCGGGCCCCGTCACGAAGCGGATCAGCCGCGCCTCCTCCATCACCTCGCCGGACACGATGTCACGCCGTTCGCGCGACGCCTGGGCGAGGGTGGAATGGGGCCTAGCGGCGGATGTCTCCATGGCGGGTCACCTCACCCTGCCTTAAGCGTCTTGAGCTTCGCCGGCGGCTTCCGCCTCGGCGACATGCTCTTCGGAGGGCTCCGCGTCGGCGTCCGCGAACGCCTCCTCGCCAGCCTCTTCCTCGACGACCTCGGGCTCCGGCGGGGCTTCGACCCAGCCCATGACCACGCGGGCGCGCATGATCAGCAGCTCGGCGTCGGCCGGCTCCAGGTTGTAGGCCTCGAGGATGCCCGGCTCGCGCACGCGCTCGCCGTTCTTGTTCTCGAACCAGCCGCGCAGGTCGTCCGGCACCAGGCCGGCCAGGTCCTCGACCGTCTTCACGTCGCCCTGGCCCAGGGCCACGGCCATGGGAAGGGTGACGCCCTCGATCTCCAGCAGGCCATCCTCGACGCCCAGCTCCTTGCGCTTGGCGTCCAGCTCGGCGGCTTCCTTGTCCAGGTACTCCTGGGCGCGGGCCTGGATCTCGGCGCCGGTGTCCTCGTCGAAGCCTTCGATCGAGGCCACTTCCGAGACGTCGACGTAGGCCACGTCCTCGACGGTGGCGAAGCCTTCGGTGACCAGCAGCTGGGCGATGACCTCGTCCACGTCCAGGGCTTCCTGGAACAGGGCCGTGCGCTCGGCGAACTCGCGCTGGCGGCGCTCGCTCTCCTGGCTCTCGGTCATGATGTCGATCTGCCAGCCGGTGAGCTGGCTGGCGAGGCGCACGTTCTGGCCGCGACGGCCGATCGCCAGGGAAAGTTGCTCGTCAGGGACGACCACTTCGACGCGCTCGTCCTCTTCGTCCATCACCACCTTCGAGACTTCGGCCGGGGCCAGACCGTTCACGATGAAGGTCGCCTCGTCCGGGCTCCACTGGATGATGTCGATCTTCTCGCCCTGCAGCTCGGCCACCACCGCCTGCACGCGCGAGCCGCGCATGCCGACGCAGGCGCCCACGGGATCGATGGAGCTATCGTTGGAGATCACCGCCATCTTGGCGCGGCTGCCCGGGTCGCGGGCCACGGCGCGGATCTCGATGACCCCGTCGTAGACCTCCGGCACTTCCTGGGCGAACAGCTTGGCCATGAAGCCGCCGTGCGCACGGCTGAGCAGGATCTGCGGGCCCTTGGTCTCGCGGCGGACGTCGTAGATGTAGCAGCGGATCCGGTCGCCGATGTTGAAGTTCTCGCGCGGGATCGACTGGTCGCGGCGCATGATGCCCTCGCCGCGGCCCAGGTCGACGACGACGTTGCCGTACTCGACCCGCTTGACCGTGCCGTTGACGATCTCGCCCACGCGGTCCTTGTACTCTTCGAACTGGCGCTCGCGCTCGGCGTCGCGGACCTTCCCCATCACCACCTGGCGGGCCATCTGGGTCTGGACGCGGCCGAACTCGAAGGGCGGCAGCAGCTCCTCGTAGGTGTCGCCGACCTTGGCGTCCTTGTTGCGGCGCTTGGCGTCGGCCAGCCGCATGATGCCCGGGGGCTCCTCGACGGGCAGCTCGGCGCCCTCCTCGTCGAACCCGCCGCCGAAGACGGCGTCGTCGGCCACGACGGTGATCACGCGCTTGATCGTGGTCTCACCGGTCTTGGGATCGATGTGGACCCGGATGTCGTGCTCGGCGCCGTAGCGCGAGCGCGCGCCCTTCTGGATCGCTTCCTCGATCGCCTCGATGACGATCTCCTTGTCGATCGACTTCTCGCGGGCGACAGCCTCGGCGATCTGCAGGAGTTCAAGCCGGTTGGCCGAGATGCCGGTCAGGCTCATGGGATCTTCCCTCTACTCAGTCGTATGTTGTTCGCCGGTTTCGGCGGCGAGGCGGGCGGCGCGGCTTTCGGCGCCCCGCTTCATGAGTTCGTCGTTCAGCACCAGCTTGGCCTCGATGACCCAGGCGAAGGGGATCATGGCGGTCGCCTCCTCCCCCTCCAGGTCGATGCCGATCTGGTCGCCCTCCACGCCGGCCAGCACGCCGCGGAAGCGCTTGCGCCCCTCGGCGAGGCGGTCCAGCTCGAGCTTCACCTCGAAGCCCTCGTGGGCCTCGAAGTCGGCCAGGCGGGTCAGCGGCCGGTCGATCCCCGGCGAGGAGACCTCCAGCAGATATTCCCCGCTGATCGGGTCGGCGGCGTCCATGACCTCGGAGACGGCGCGCGACAGGCGGGCGCAGTCCTCGACGTTCATGTCCCCGTCCGAGGGCCGCTCCGCCATGATCTGCAGCTTGCGGCGCTCGTTCCCGCCCATGAGGCGCAGGCGCACGATGGCGTACCCGGCGGCCTCGGCCACAGGGTCGAGCAGCTCCAAAAGCTTCAGGTCTTCAGCGGTCTTCCCACGCAAGGGAACCCAGGCCTCCGGCAAAGAAAAAAGCGGTCGGGCCGGAGCCCGCCGCTCGTAGGCGCCATACAGCGCTAACGGACGATGTTGAGGCATATATAGCGACGGATCAGGGGCTTGTCAGCCCCGGATGAATCCACACTCGGCCTTTGGCTGGGCCAAAACCGGAATGACACATTGCGTGTGGCCCGCCGGGCGTAAGGGCTTCCCTCGCGCCGCCGGATGGGCCAGAGAGCGCGCCTTCCTCTTGTGTGTCTTCGAAAGACCCTCTCCATGGACCTCTCCAAGATCCCCGTCGGCAAGAACCCGCCGTACGACGTCAACGCCATCATCGAGATCCCCCAGGGCGGCGAGCCGGTGAAGTACGAGCTGGACAAGGACTCGGGCGCGATCTTCGTCGACCGCTTCCTGCACACCGCGATGTTCTATCCGGGCAACTACGGCTTCATCCCGCACACCCTGGCCGACGACGGCGACCCGATGGACATCATCGTGGTGGGCCCGACCCCGGTGGTGCCCGGCGCGGTGATCCGCTGCCGGCCGGTGGGCGCGCTGATCATGCGCGACGAGGCCGGCGGCGACGAGAAGATCCTGGCGGTGCCGGTGGACGCCCTGCATCCGTTCTATGCGGGCGTGGACAGCTGGCGCTCGCTGCCGGCGATCCTGACCGAGCAGATCGCCCACTTCTTCAAGCACTACAAGGACCTGGAGAAGGGCAAGAGCGTCGACATCATCCGCTGGGCCGACCCGGAAGAGGCCGGCGAGCTGATCCGCCAGTCGATCGAGGCCTACAACAAGACCGCCGGCTAGAGGCGGTCGAAGTCGAGGAAGACGGGCGCGCAATCGCCCAGGCGCTTTTCCTCGTAGCGGGTGGTGATGTGGTCGGCCGGCGGGACACGCCAGTCGTCCGCGCGCCCGGCGGTCCATGCGAACGCGGGGTTGGCGGTGATCCGCTCCAGGGCCGAATCCACATAGCTGGCCACGTCGCTGGCGAAGCGCAGGCGGCCGCCGGGCTTCAGCGTGCGCGCCAGCTCGGCGACCAGCTCGGGCTGCACCAGGCGGCGCTTCTGCTGGCGGGCCTTGGGCCAGGGATCAGGGAACAGGATGAAGACGCGGGCCAGGCTCGCGTCGGGCAGGCGGGCGATCAGCTCGCGCACGTCGCCGTCGTGCAGGCGCACATTGCTAAGCGCCTGCTCGTCGATATGCCGCACGGCGCTGGCCACCCCGTTGGTGAAGGGCTCGGCCCCCAGGATCAGGACGTCCGGCGCGCGGGCCGCCTGGGCGGCCATGTGCTCGCCGCCGCCGAAGCCGATCTCCAGCCAGGTCTCACGGGCGCCGGGCATGAGCGCGGCCGGCGACACCGGGCCGGCGGGGATGCGCAGCCCGGGCAGGCGCGCCTCCATCAGCGCGGCCTGCCGCGGCTTGATCGGCCGCGCCTTCAGCCGGCCGAAGGAGCGCAGCGGGGGGTGGGGGTCGGACATGTCGGTTCACTACACCGAAACGCAGACGGCGCCGCTCGCGCGGCGCCGTCGTCGTTTCACGGAATGCGGCGTGGCGGCCTACGCCAGCTTCTTCAGCTCTTCGGCCAGGTCGGTGCGCTCCCACGAGAAGCCGCCCTCGTTGTCGGGCTGGCGGCCGAAGTGGCCGTAGGCGGCGGTGCGGGCGTAGATCGGGCGGTTGAGCTGCAGGTGCTCGCGGATGGCCCGCGGCGTGGCGCCGCCGATCATCTCGGGCAGGACCAGCTCCAGCTTGGCCGGATCGACTTCGCCGGTGCCGTGCAGATCGACGTAGAAGCTGAGCGGATTGGCCACGCCGATGGCGTAGCTGATCTGGATCGTGCACTTCCGCGCCAGGCCCGAGGCCACGACGTTCTTGGCCAGATAGCGGCAGGCGTAGGCGGCCGAGCGGTCCACCTTGGTGGGGTCCTTGCCCGAGAACGCGCCGCCGCCGTGCGGCGAGGCGCCGCCGTAGGTGTCGACGATGATCTTGCGGCCGGTCAGGCCGGCGTCGCCGTCCGGGCCGCCGATCTCGAAGCGGCCGGTCGGGTTGATGTGCCACTTGGTCTTCTTGGTGATCAGGCCCGTCGGGATCACGCCCTCGACGTACGGCTTGATGACGCCTTCCAGGCGCTTCGGCGTGGCGATGTGCAGGCCGATCCGCTTCTTGTGCTGGGTGGAGACGACGATCTGCAGGATCTCGACCGGGCGGCCGTCCTCGTAGCGGACCGTCACCTGGCTCTTGGCGTCGGGCTCCAGCACCGGGCATTCGCCCGAGTGGCGGACCTCGGCCAGGCGCTTCAGGATGTCGTGGCTGTACTGCAGCGTCGCCGGCATCAGCGCCGGGGTCTCGTCGCAGGCGTAGCCGAACATGATGCCCTGGTCGCCGGCGCCTTCGTCCTTCTTGTCGGAGGCGTCGACGCCCTGGGCGATGTGGGCGGACTGTTCGTGCAGGTAGCAGGCGTACTTCGCCTTGTTCCAGTGGAAGCCCTTCTGCTCGTAGCCGATGTCCTTGATCGCGGCGCGGACCTTGGGCTCCAGCGACTTGACGATCTCCTTGGTCATGGCCTTGTTCTCGGCCTTAGACGCGCCCGGCTTGCCGGCGCGGACTTCGCCGGCCAGCACGATCCGGTTGGTGGTCACCAGGGTCTCGCACGCGACCCGAGCCTGCGGCTCGACGCTGAGGAACGCGTCGACGACGGTGTCCGAGATGCGGTCGGCGACCTTGTCGGGGTGGCCTTCGGACACGCTTTCGCTGGTGAAGATGTAGCTGGAACGGCTCAAGGGATAGCTCCGGGACGAATGGGTCGGCTTGCGGTCCGGCCTGCAAGTCGGGCGCCAGCCTATAAAGAAATCCTTATGTGATGCCAAGCCGCCGAACGCTACTCGGCCGCCGGACGGGGCCGGCGACGGCGGCCCGCCAGCCATGCGAGCGCCGAAACCGCCAGAAGCCCGAGGAACGACCAGTCGCCGAACCGGCTGTAGAACGTGGTCGGCGCCGGTGACGGCAGGCGCGCATCGATCACCCCGAACTGGTCCAGGACGAGCTTCTTTCCGGGCAGGATCCGGCCCTGGGCGTCGATCACCGCGGACACGCCCGTGGGCGTCGAGCGGATGATCGGCAGGCCCTGCTCGATGGCGCGGTAGCTGGCGATGTTGAGGTGCTGCCACGGCCCGCTGGTGCGGCCGAACCAGGCGTCGTTGGAGATGTTGAGGATCCAGGCGGGGCGCCGCCCCCCCGCCGCGAGGCCGGGGAACAGGGCCTCATAGCAGATCAGCGGCTGCACGGCGGGCATGCCCGGAACCACCAGCGGCCGCGGCGTCGGGCCGGCGGTGAAGTCGTCCGGCATGTGGACCAGGGCGCGGATCCCGAGCCGCCCCGCGAGGTCGCCCAGGGGCATGAACTCGCCGAACGGCACCAGCCGGTGCTTGTCGTAATAGCCGCCGACCCGCAGCGCGGACTGGTCGCGGCGGAAGGCCACCAGGGTGTTGAAGTAGCGGTAGCCACCCTTGCCGTCCGGCTCCGCGCGGTTGGCGCCCATCAGCAGGGTCTGGCCGGGCTGGATCGCGTCGCGCAGGCGCGGCGCATAGGGCGAGCCCGCCGCGATCACGTCGTCGATCACCGCCGGCAGGGCGCCCTCCGGCCAGATCACGATGTCGGGACGCTCCGCCGCCGGGCGCGCGGTCAGGCCTTCGTAGGCGGAGAAGACCAGCCCGAGGTTCTCCGGCTTCCACTTGTCCTTCTGGTCGATGTTGGCCTGGACCACGCGGATGATCGGGGCGTCCGCCGCGTAGCTTTCGCGCGCCGCCGCGGCCAGCCGGCCCGCGCCGCCGGCGTAGAGGGCGGTGAGCGCGATGCCGGCGGCCACCATCATCCCCGCCTGCGCCAGGCGGCGGACCGGCAGCAGCAGCACGGCCGGGGCCG
The DNA here is from genome assembly GCF_004297125.1 of Phenylobacterium sp. GTDB lineage: Bacteria > Pseudomonadota > Alphaproteobacteria > Caulobacterales > Caulobacteraceae > Phenylobacterium. The sequence continues at coordinate 7,455 of NZ_SCVD01000014.1, forward strand.
CGGCGACGGCCAAGGTGATCCAGGTCAGGCCATAGGCCCCCACCAGGGCCGCGGCCTGGGACGGCGCGCCGCCCGCCCGCCAGCTCTCGCCCACTAGGTTCCAGGGGAAGCCGGTGAGGATGTGCCCGCGCAGCCATTCGGCGGCGGCGAACACGCCGGCGAAGACCAGCACCTTCCACGCGCTGCGCGGCCGGAGCGCCCGATAGGCCGCCGCGGCGGCGCCCCAGAACAGCGCCAGGCCGCCGCCCATCAGGACGACGGCGAAGGGGGCCATCCAGCCGTAGATCGCCGCGTCCACCAGGAACGGCTCGCCGATCCACCAGGTCGAGACCCCGAAGTAGCCGAGGCCGGCCAGCCAGCCGAGGAAGAAGGCCTGTCGCAAAGGCCGCGGACCCTGGGCCGTCTCGAGCCGGAGCAGGAGCAGGCTGAACCCCAGCAGGCCCGGCAGCAGGCCGAACGGCGGGTGGGCCAGCCCGGCGGCGAGCCCGGCGGCCAGGGCCGTCAGCGGCGCATACCAGCGCGGCCGCGTCACTCAGGCCTCGGCGGAGGTTTCGGCGGCGGACGTCCGGCGCACGCGCACGCGCTTCACGCGCCGGGGATCGGCGGCCAGCACTTCGAGCAGGAAGCCGTCGGGATGATAGATCCGCTCGCGCCTCTGCGGCACCCGGCCGGCCAGGGCGTTCACCAGCCCCGCCACGGTGTCGATCTCCTCGTCCAGGTCCTCGGGCGCCAGGTCGGTTCCGTCGCCGATGGCGTGCTCCAGCTCCTCGAGAGGGGCGCGACCGTCGACGATCCAGCCCTCGTCGTCGGCGACGATGGGCAGGTAGGCCTGGTCGCCTTCCTCGTCGTGCTCGTCGTCGATGGCGCCCACCAGGGTTTCCAGCAGGTCCTCCAGCGTGACGAGGCCGTCCACGCCGCCGAACTCGTCGATCACCAGGGCCATGTGGATGCGCTTGGCGCGCATGTTGGTCAGGAGCTGGGCCGCGGCCATCGACGGCGGCACGTACAGAACCTCGCGGACCAGATGGTGGCGACCGCTGAGGATGTGGTCGTCGGGCTTGGGCTGGCGGGTCTTGCGGGCCAGCAGCTTGAAGACGTCCTTCACGTGGACGACCCCCACCGGCTCGTCCAGCGTCTCCTTGTAGACCGGCATTCGCGAATGCTCGGCCTCCACGAAGCGGGCGACGATCTCGGCGAAGGTCGAGCTGCGCTCGACGCCGACGATGTCGGCGCGCGGCTTCATGACGTCCTCGACGCGCAGGTTCTGGAAGGCGCGCGCCTGGTTCACCAGTTCGCCGCCGCCTTCGCTCAGCGGTTCGGGGGACTCGTCGGCGGCGGCCTCGGCCGTTCGCCTGAAGAAATCGAGGAGGCCGAGGAGCCCGCGCCTGTGCCGGCGCGAGCTCTGTCGACTAGAAGGGTCGGGGTCGTTCATGCTCTCCCTCGCCGGCCGCATAGGGGTCTGGAACACCCAGCCCGGCCAGCACCGCACGCTCGAGGCCTTCCATGGCCTCGGCCTCATCATCGCCGATGTGATCGTATCCGAGAAGATGCAGAACGCCGTGGACGGTCAGGTGCTGCAAATGATGGCCGAGCGGCTTGCCCTGCTCGGCCGCTTCCCGGGCGCAGACGCCATAGGCCAGGGCCACGTCGCCCAGGTGGTCCTCGGGGTTCGGGGGCGCGGGGAAGGACAGAACGTTGGTGGCGCTGTCCTTGCCGCGGAACCGGTCGTTCAGCTCGCGCACCGAGGCGTCGTCGGTGAGCAGGATCGTGACGCCGCCGCCGGCGTCCTCGCGCGCCAGCGCCGCTTCCGCCGCGAGGCGGACCAGCTCTTCGGCTTCCGGCAGGGCGTCCGTCCAGGCGGCGACCTCGACCTCGATGTCGATCAAACGGTCCGCCCGCGCTTGGCCGCGTCGGCGTCGTAGGCGCGGACGATCCGCTCCACCAGCGGGTGGCGCACCACGTCCTCCGCCGAGAAGCGGGTGACGCCGATGCCCTTGACCCCCTCCAGCAGGCCCACGGCATGGGCCAGGCCGGAATCGTTCGGGTTCGGCAGGTCGATCTGGGTCGGGTCGCCGGTGACGGCCATGCGCGCGCCCTCGCCCAGGCGGGTCAGCACCATCTTCATCTGGGCGCGGCTGGCGTTCTGGGCCTCGTCGACGATGACGAAGGCGTGGCTCAGCGTGCGGCCGCGCAGGAAGGCGATCGGCGCGACCTCGATCTCGCCCTTCTCGCGCCGCCGCCGGAGCTGTTCGGCGCCCAGGATGTCGGTCAGCGCCTCCCAGACGGGCGCCATGTAGGGGTCGACCTTCTCGTTCATGTCGCCCGGCAGGAAGCCCAGGCGTTCCCCGGCCTCCACCGCGGGCCGGGCGACGATCAGCCGGTCCACCGCGCCGCGCAGCAGCATGCCCGCGCCGTGCGCCACCGCCAGGAAGGTCTTGCCAGTGCCAGCCGGACCCAGGCCGAACACCAGATCACATTGGGCGAGGGCCCCCAGGTATTTCGCCTGGGTCGGGGTCTTGGGCGCCACCTGGCCGCGCTTGCCCACCGGTAGGGGAGAGCCGGCCACGCCGGGGGAGCCGACGGCCCCGCCGGTGCGAGCCTGGCCTATGGCCACACGCACGTCGGCCTCACCGATCTCCAGCCCCTGGTCGGCGCGATCGGCGATGGCCTGGACGGCCTTCTTCGCCGCGCCGCGCGCCTTGGCGTCGCCCGAGACCGAGACGCCGCCGCCGGGGGTTTCCACCAGGACGCCGAACGCGTCCTCGATCAGCGCGGCGTGACGGCTGTTGGCGCCGGCCACCGCGCGGACCGCGGCGTCGGACAGGGCGATGAATTCCGGGGCGCGGCTCACGCGGTCTCCAGCTCCAGCACGCCGCCCAGGCTGTTCTGGGCCGTGGTTTCCACCTTCACCGGAACGATCTGGCCCAGCATCCGATCCGGCGCGGTCACGAACACCGCCTGGAGATAGGGGCTCTTGCCGATGAGCTGGCCGGCATGGCGGCCCGCCTTCTCGAACAGCACCGGCAGGGTGCGGCCCGCCTGGGCGCGGTTGAAGGCCATCCGCTGGGCGTCGAGCAGGGCGTTCAGACGCGCCAGCCGCTCGTCCTTGACCTCTTCGGCGATCTGGCCGGGCATGGCCGCGGCCGGCGTGCCCGGGCGGCGGGAATATTTGAACGAGAAGCAGCTCGCGTAATCGACCTCGCGGACCAGCTGCAGGGTCGCCTCGAAATCGGCGTCGCGTTCGCCGGGGAAGCCAACGATGAAGTCGCCAGAGATGGCGATGTCGGGCCGCGCGGCGCGAACCTTCTCGATCACCCGCAGGTAGCTCTCCGCGGTGTGCGCGCGGTTCATGGCCTTGAGGATCTTGTCCGACCCCGCCTGCACCGGCAGGTGAAGGTAGGGCATCAGGGCTTCGACCTCCGCATGGGCGGCGATCAGGGCGTCGTCCATGTCGCGCGGATGGCTGGTGGTATAGCGGATGCGGTCCAGGCCGGGGATCTTCGCCAGGCGCCGGACCAGGCCGGCCAGGCCCGCCCCCTGGCCGTTCTCGCCGTCATAGGCGTTGACGTTCTGGCCCAGCAGGGTGACTTCGCGCACGCCCTTGGCCGCCAGGCTGCGCGCCTCGGCCTCGATGTCGGCGGCCGGCCGCGACCACTCGCCGCCGCGCGTATAGGGCACCACGCAGAAGGTGCAGAACTTGTCGCAACCCTCCTGCACGGTCAGGAAGGCCGAGACGCCGGTCGGGCGGCGCTCGGCCGTGAGCGCGTCGAACTTCTCGTCGGGGGCGAAGTCGGCCGACAGACGCTCGCCGCGCGCCCGGTGGGTGCGGGCGATCAGTTCGGGAAGCTGGTGATAGGCCTGAGGCCCGACGACCAGGTCCACGGCCGGCTGGCGGCGCATGATCTCCTCGCCCTCGGCCTGGGCGACGCAGCCGGCCACGGCGATGGTCATCCGCGAGCCGCCCTCGGCGAGGCGGTCGTCCCGCATATCGCGCAGCTTGCCGAGCTCGGAATAGACCTTCTCGGTGGCCTTCTCGCGGATATGGCAGGTGTTCAGCACCACCAGGTCCGCATCGTCCGGCGTGAGGGTCATGCCATAGCCCAGCGGCGCAAGGACGTCGGCCATGCGCTCGCTGTCGTAGACGTTCATCTGACAGCCGTAGGTCTTGATGTAGAGGCGCTTCTTGGGCGCGGTCTCGGACATGGCCGGGGTTATGGGGTTGCGGCGAGGGCGGCGCAAGTTCTGGCCTCCTCTCCCCTCGCGCTTCGCGTCGGGGGAGAGGGGTCGTCGTCGGCCTCGCCGGTTATTCCTCCAACGGCATCCCGTACAACTCGAGCCGATGGTCCACCAGCCGGTAGCCGAGCTTCTTGGCGATCGCGACCTGCAGGGCCTCGATCTCCTCGTCGACGAACTCCACCACCTTGCCGGTCTTCATGTCGATCAGGTGGTCGTGGTGGTCGTCCGAGTGCTCCTCGTACCGCGAGCGGCCGTCCCGGAAGTCCAGGCGGTCGATGATCCCGGCCTCTTCGAACAGGCGCACGGTGCGGTACACGGTGGCGATGGAGATATGCGGATCGACGGCGTGCGCGCGGCGATGCAGCTCCTCCACGTCGGGGTGGTCGGTAGCCGAGGACAGAACCCGGGCGATGACCCGCCGCTGCTCGGTCATGCGCATGTTCTTCTCGAGGCAAAGTTTCTCGATGCGATCCGACACGTAGGCCTCTCTCCGTTCACCTAAGGATAGGTCTAGTCAGGTCCGGACGTAAGGTCGAGACGCATGACGAGCGCGTCCGCCCGTCCCTTGGCGCCGCGATCGTAGTAGGCCCGGCGCAATCCCGCCCGCTCGAACCCCAGCCGCCGGTAGAGCGCGACCGCGCCGTCGTTCGCCACGTCCACCTCCAGGAACATCGCCTGGGCCCCCGCCTCGCGCGCCACGCCGATGGCGGCCGTCATCAGGGCCTGGCCGATCCCCCTGCGCCGCGCCCACGGCGCCACGCCGACTGTGAGGATCTCGGCCTCCCCGGCGATGGTGCGGCAGATCAGGACGCCCGCCGGATCCTCGGCGCGGACCACGAAGCCGAACACCCCCGTCGAGTCCAGCAGGTCCTCGAAATCGGCCTCGTCCCAGGGGCTGTCGAAGGCCTGGGCGTGGGCCGAGGCCATGGCCGGCGCGTCCGCGGCGGTCGCCGCCGTCAGATTCACAGGCTGATCCCGCCGGGCAGCTTGGCGTCCGGGGCGCGCAGATAGAGCGGCCGGATCGGCGTCTGGGCCTTCGCCGCGGCGAGGCGGGCCACGGCGCGGGCGTCGCAACCCTCAGGGGTCAGCACGTCGGCGCCCGGCGCGGCGTCCGCCAGCAGCGGCGCGCCCGATCCGACCAGGGTCAACGCCCGGCCCATGACCAGTTCGGCGAGCCGTGCGGCGGCGGTCCCCACCGGCAGGACGTCGGGCGCCATCAACGGCTGGCCGTCCTCGAAGACCTGCAGGTAGACTTGGTCGCGCCGCGCATCGACGGCGGCGGCGACCAGGCCGCGCCCCTCGGAGGCCAGCGCTTCCAGGACGCCCACGCCCACCACCGGGATCCCCAGCGCCGAGCCCAGGCCCTTGGCGAAGGCCACGCCGACGCGCAGGCCGGTGAACGAGCCCGGGCCGACGGTCGCGCCGACCCGCTGCAGTTTCGAGAAGGGTATGCCGGCCTCCGCCATCACGGCCTTGGCCATCGGGGCCAGCCGTTCCTGATGGCCGCGCGCCATCGCCTCGGAGGCGTGGGCCAGTACGGTCGAGCCATCGAGCACGGCGACCGAGCAGGCGTTGAGGCAGGTGTCGAGCCCGAGGACGATCATCGGTCTTCGGGTAGCCGGTTCGCGCTCGAGCTTAAAGGGCCTGTTCGACCGCGGTCACTTCCGGAACGTAGTGCTTGAGCATGTTCTCGACCCCGGCCTTGAGCGTCGCCGAGGAGGACGGGCAGCCCGAGCACGCGCCGCGCATGTTCAGCCACACGACGCCGGTCTCGACGTCGAAGCGGTTGAACAGGATGTCGCCGCCGTCCTGGGCCACCGCCGGGCGGATGCGGGTGTCCAGCAGGTCCTTGATCTCGGCGACGATCTGGGCGGTCTCGCCCTCGTAGACGCCCTCGTCATGGCCGCCGGCCTCGCTGTCGCCGGCGTCGGCGAACAGGGGCTGGCCCGAGGTGAAGTGGTCCATGATGGCGGCCAGGATCGGCGCCTTCAGCAGCGGCCAGTCCACCGACTCGTGCTTGCCCACGGTGATGAAGTCCGGGCCATAGAAAACCCGGTTGACGCCGGTGATCTCGAACAGCTCCGCGGCCAGCGCCGAGGCGGCGGCTTCCTCCGGGCTGCGGAAATCCCGCGTGCCCTCGCCCAGCACGGCCTTGCCGGGCAGGAACTTCAGGACCTCGGGGTTCGGCGTGGCTTCGGTCTGGATGAACATGGGCGAGATGTGGCGCTGCGGCCTTCCGGAAGCAATAGCGACATAGTTTTCGGCGGCGTCTGAGGCATGATCCCGGACAGGGACGCCAACTCATGTTGGAGCATCCCATGGCGCCCATCCGCTGCGTTCTCGCCGGGACCCTCGCGCTATTGACCGGCCACGGCGCCCAGGCGGGGTCCACCCCCAGTAGCGCTATCGTCGAGGCCTTCCGGACGATCTGCGCCACCGACGACCCGACCCCCGAAGCCACGCTCGCCCGCGCCGAAAGCCTGGGATGGCGCAGGGCCGGGCCGGACGCGCCGCCGGGGTTCGACCCCAGGAGCCAGCGTCTGGCGCCGGCCGGCGCGGGCGGCTTGGTCCTCGGCGCGCAGGCCGAGACGACGACGACCGTGCGGGTCGACAGTTGCGGCGTCTCCGCCCCGATCCCGGTCGGAGGCCTCACGGAGGCGACCGAGGCCTGGCTGGGAATCACGCCGACGTTCGCCATGGCCAACTCGGCGACCTTCTCGGCGGTGTGGGTCGACGGCGCGCTGCGACCGGCCGCCGGGCTGGATCGCACCCAGATCCAGCAGGCCCATCGCGAGGGCCGCCTCTACAGCGTCATGGTGCTGGACGATGAAACCGGCGCCAGCGGCAAGGGACGCGCCACCCTGGCGCTGCTTCGACTGGAGCCCGAGCCCGGACCCTAGGCGAGGTCGGCGACTTCGTCCTCGGTGAGGTCCCCCGGGACGATGGTGATCGGCACCTTGCGGCTGCCGAATTTCACGCCGTCCTTGGCGATGGCGGCGACGAGAGGCCCGGGACCACGCCCGCCGACCGCCGCGGCCAGGACCATGATCTTGATCTCCGGGTCGTCGCTCAGCACCTGTTTGAGGGCGGCGCGAGTGGAGTCGGCCTCCTTGATCAGGAACTCCGGCGGCAGGCCGGTCTCGGCCTGGACGTATTCGGCGCTGGCCTGCAGCGAGGCCTCGGCCTCCTGGCGCTGCTGGCGGGCGATCTCGTCGCGGACGCCCGACCAGTGCTCGAACACCGCCGGCTCGATCACCTTGAGCAGGGCCACGTAGCCGCCGGTTGAGCGGGCGCGGCGGCAGGCGAAGCGCAGCGCCACCTGGAACTCCGGCGTGTCGTCGGCCACCACAAGGAACTTGCGCCGGGTGCTCATGGGCGGAGCGTGGCCCGGCGCAACATCATCCGCAAGTCAGCCCGCCCAGTACCCGACGAGCTTCTTCACCTCGGCCATCGTCGGCGCGGCCAGTTCGCGGGCCCGCAGGGCGCCGTCCGCCAGCACGCGGTCGATCTCGGCGGGGTCGGACAGCAGCCGGCGCATCTCGCCGCCGATCGGGCCCATGACCGAGACGGCCAGGTCCGCGAGCTTCGGCTTGAACGCCCCGAAACCCTGCCCCGCGTACTCGGTCAGCACGGCGGCCTCGGTCGTCCCGGCCAGGGCGGCATAGATGGCCACCAGGTTCTTGGCCTCGGCGCGGCCCTCCAGCCCCTCGACCGTCTCCGGCAGGGGGTCGGGGTCGGTGCGCGCCTTGCGGACCTTCTGGGCGATGGCGTCGGCGTCGTCGGTCAGGTTGATGCGCGAATTGTCCGAGGGGTCGGACTTCGACATCTTGGCCGTCCCGTCCCTGAGGCTCATCACCCGCGCGCCCGGCCCCTGGGTGAGGGGCTCCGGCAGCGGGAAGAAGCCCGGCGCGTCGAAGTCGTTGTTGAACTTCTGGGCGATGTCGCGGGTGAGCTCCAGGTGCTGCCGCTGATCGTCCCCCACGGGCACCTTGGTCGCCTTGTAGGCCAGGATGTCGGCCGCCTGGAGCACGGGGTAGGTGTAGAGCCCGACGCTTTCGCGCTCCTTGTGCTTGCCGGCCTTGTCCTTGAACTGGGTCATCCGGTCCAGCCAGCCGAGGCGGGCGACGCAGTTGAGCACCCAGGCCAGCTCGGCGTGCTCGGGCACGGCCGACTGGGCGAAGATGGTGGCGACCTTGGGGTCGAGGCCGGTGGCCAGGTAGGCCGCGGCGATCTCGCGGACCTGGTTCTTCAGCTTCGACGGCTCCTGCCAGACGGTGATGGCGTGCAGGTCGGCGACGAAGATGTAGGTCGGGATCTCATGCTGCACGCGCGCGAACTTCACCAGGGCGCCCAGGTAGTTGCCCAGGTGCAGGTCGCCGCTCGGCTGGACGCCGGAAAGCACGCGTTCGGGGCCCGCATAGAGGGCTGGAGCTTGGTCGGTCATGATGGTGGCTTCTCTAGGGAACGGACAGGCGGGCGCAAGGCCCGTGTGAGGGGTTCAGGCGTTCAGCGCCATCGCCAGCTATTGTGTCCGGTCGGTGCCATGCCCGAGCCGATACCGCCGGACGGGCTTCAGGGCAAGTCGGCGGATGGGGCGGCCACGTCGCCCTTGCGGCGGCGGAAGGCCGCCTTGGCCTCGGCCGGGGTGACGCCGCCGAACGCGAACAGCAGCAGCGGATAGAGCGCCGCGCCGGCGATGCAGACCAGGATGACGGTGACCTCCTTCGCCCCGCCGCCGCCGGTCAGGGCCGCCACCGGCGCCTCCAGCGCCTCGCGGAAGTGCGAGGCCAGCGCCACGGCGACGCCCAGGCCCGCGCTGGCCAGGGTGACGCGGATCACCTTGCCCGTGGCTCGCGCCGAGGGCGTCCAGATCGACCTGGCGCGCAGGTAGACCAGCATCTGGATCACCGTGATCCACGACGCCGCGGCGGTGGCGAAGGCGATGCCCTGGAAGCCCAGGGTGAAGAACAGCGCCACGCCGAGTACGATGTTCACCGCCACCGAGATCAGGGAATAGACCATCGGCGTCCGGGTATCGCCGCGGGCGAAGAAGGCGGGCTGCAGGATCTTGATCAGCACGAAGGCCGGTACGCCCCAGCCGTAGTGGAACAGCAGCCTGGCCGAATCCATCGCGTCGTGGCTGGTGAAGGCGCCCCGGGCGAAGAAGCCGTCGGTCAGGTAGAAGGGCATGCCCATCAGCGCCGCCGCCGCCGGCAGGCTGAGCGCCAGGCCGAACACCACCGCCTGGTCCATGGCGGCCTGGGCGTCGTCCCGGTCCTCGACTTGCAGCGCGGTGGAGAGCCGGGGCAGCAGGGCTACGCCGATGGCCACGCCCACCAGGCTGAGCGGCAGCTGGTAGAACCGCTCGGCCACGTTCAGCCACACCCGCATCCCCGCGACCTGGCTGGCCAGCATGGCGGAGATGAAGAGATTGATCTGCGTGGCGCTGGACGCGATCACGCCGGGGATCATGCGGCGGATCAGCGTCCGGATCTCGGGCGTCAGCTTCAGGTGACGCGGGTGGATCCGCGCGCCGCTGCGGTGGGCGCCCCACCAGCACAGCGCCGCCTGGCTGACGCCGGCGACCAGCACGCCCCAGGACGCGGCGTAGGCGGCCTCGGTCGGATCGTGCTGCGGCAGCACCACCGCCAGCATCACCACGTTGAGCACGGTCGGATAGAAGCCGTAGATGATGAAGCGGCCCCGCGCCTGCAGCGTGCCGGCGAACAGGGCCGCGATCACCATGCAGGGCAGGTAGGGCATGGTGATCTGGGTCAGGATCACCGCCAGCTTGAACTTCGCCGGGTCCTCCAGGAATCCGTAGCTGTAGACCGTCATGATCCACGGCATGGCCAGCTGGCAGGCGATGGTGATGGCGACGGTGGCGGCGGCCATGGTGGCGAGCGCGTCGGCGGCGAAGCGGTCGGCCGCCTCCTTGCCCTCGGCGACCAGGCGCTTGGAATAGTCCGGCACGAACGCCGCGGCGAAGGCGCCCTCGGCGAACATCCGCCGGAACAGGTTCGGGAAGGTCAGGGCCGTATAGTAGGCGTCGGCCGCGATGGTCTGGCTGGCGCCCAGCCTGGCGGTGATCACCAGGTCCCGCGCCAGCCCCAGGAACCGGCTGACCAGGGTCAGGCCCGAAAAGATCGCCGACGACCGGATCAGCCCGCCCTGCTTGGCGGGAGGCTTGGGGTCGCGGGCGGTGTCGGTCACGGGGCCTTAGGGAGGCTGTGTCGGGAAGCGCGTCAACCTAGCGGCTCGCCGCGGGCGCGGCGTGTGGAATCTTGGTGCAGGATCGCCGCTGTCCGTTAGGGTTCGAAGAATTGCGGTTGGGAGGGTGTCATGGCGTTGAAGGTGATCGGGTCCGGCCTGGGCCGCACGGGCACCTTGTCGACCAAGCTGGCGCTGGAGGCGCTCGGCTTCGGGCCGACGCACCACATGGTCGAGGTGTTCATGCACCCTGAGAGCGTGCCGCTGTGGATCGAGGCCGGACGCGGCCGCCCCGACTGGGACGCGATTTTCGACGGCTACGGCTCGATGGTCGACCACCCGGGCTGCTGCTACTGGCGCGAGCTGATGGCGCACTATCCGGACGCCAAAGTGCTCCACACCGTGCGCGACCCGGACAGGTGGTTCGACTCCACCCAGGCCACCATCTTCAACCCGGACCGGCCCGCGCCGCCCGAGGGAACCCCGATCCGGCCGTTCTTCGACCAGCTCAACGCCTGGTACGGCGGCGACATGCACGACCGCGCCTTCATGACCGACTTCTTCCGCCGTCATACCGAGGCCGTGGTCGCCGGCGTGCCCAAGGACCGCCTGCTGGTGTTCCAGGTCTCGGACGGCTGGGCGCCGCTGTGCGAGTTCCTGGGCGTGCCCACGCCCGACGCGCCGTTCCCGAGGGAAAACAGCACCGAGCAGTTCAAGACCAACCTCGCCGGCCCGCGCGAGCCTGACGCCATGCGAGAGATGCTGGAGAAGGCGAAGGTTTAGTTGGGCTTGCGCTTGCCCTTGGGCGGACCCTTGCGCGGCGGACCGTCGCTCCGGGGACCGCCCGGCTTGTAGGGCGGCCGCGGCCCACGCGGGGCGTCCGGGCGAGGCCCGCTCGGACGCGGACCTCCCGGTCCGCCGGGAGGCCGGGGCCCCAGACCGCGGTCGGCGCGGGACGGCGGCGCGGCGCCGGGCGAGCTGGCCGGATTGATGCGGATCTCGCCGGCGTCGGATGCGGACTTGATCGACTCCAGGAAACGCGGCTCGGCCTCGCGGGTGATCTCGAACTTGGTCTCGTGATCGAAGATCCGGATGACGCCGATGTCCTTCTTGGTCACGTGACCCAGGCGGCAGATCAGCGGCACCAGCCACTTCGGGTCGGCGTTCTTCGAGCGGCCCACCGGCAGGCGGAACCAGGCGGCGTCGCTCCCGGCGCCGGGCAGGTCCGGGCGGGGGCCACGGTCCAGGCGCGGCGCGCGCGGGGCGCGGTCCTGGCCTCGATCCTGGCCGCGGTCGGACGGACCGCGGTGGTCCGGCACATCGCCGAACATCTCTTCCGGCGCGGGCAGGCGCGAACGGTGCAGGCGGATCAGGGCGGCGGCCACGGCCTGGGGCGTGCGGTCGGCCAGCAGGCGCTCGGCCAGCTCCAGCTCCTCGGGCGAGGGCGCCTCGTTCAGCAGCGGGTCCTCCAGCATCCGCGCCTGGTCCTTGGCGCGGATCTCCTCGGCCAGGGGAGGGCCGGACCATTCCACGTCGAGGTTGGCGGTGGCGAACAGGCGCTCGGCGGGCCGGCGCTTGGTGTAGGGCACGATGACGACGGAGGTGCCCTTGCGCCCCGCGCGGCCCGTCCGGCCGCTGCGGTGGAGCAGGCCGGCCGTGTTGGTCGGCAGGTCCGCGTGGATCACCAGGCCCAGCTCGGGCAGGTCGAGGCCGCGGGCGGCGACGTCGGTGGCGATACAGGCCCGGGCGTGGCCGTCGCGCAGCGACTGCAACGCGTCGGACCGCTCCTTCTGGGACAGCTCGCCGGAGAGCTGCACCACGGAAAAACCGCGCTCGCGCAGGCTGCCGTACAGGTGGCGGACCCGTTCGCGGGTGGCGCAGAAGATCAGCGAGCCGGGGCTCTCGAAGTAGCGCAGCAGGTTGACCACCGCGTTCTCGATCTCGTTCGGGGCCACGCGGACCGCGCGGTACTCGATGTCGCCGTGCGCCTCGTCGCGCCGGATCGTGTCGATCCGCACCGCGTCCTTCTGATAGCGCTTGGCCAGGGCCGCGATGTCCTTGGCGATGGTGGCCGAGAACAGGAACGTCCGGCGTTCCTTGGGCGTCGAATCGAGGATCTCCTCGAGATCCTCGCGGAAGCCCATGTCGAGCATCTCGTCAGCCTCGTCGAGCACCACGACCTTGAGGGCCGTGAGGTCGAGGTTGCCGCGCTCGATGTGGTCGCGCAGGCGGCCGGGGGTGCCGACCACGATGTGCGCGCCGGCCGACAGGGCCCGCTGTTCCTGTCGCGCGTCCATGCCGCCGACACAGGTGACGATCCTCGCGCCGGCCGGAGCGTAGAGCCAGGTCAGTTCGCGGCTGACCTGCATGGCCAGTTCACGGGTGGGGGCGATGGCGAGGAACAGCGGCGCCTGGGCGCGCTCGAACCGCTCGGCCTCGCCCAACAACGGCCCGGCGGCCGCCAGACCGAACGCCACCGTCTTGCCCGAGCCGGTTTGCGCCGAGACCAGCAGGTCGCGGTCGGGCTCTGCGGCCAGCACGGCCTCCTGGACGGGGGTCGGTTCGAGATAGCCTTGGGCGCCGAGCGCCTTGGCGAGCGCCGGATGGGTGGGCGGGAATGGCATGAAGACGTCCTTGGTCGCGCTTCAGGCGCGAAACGGCGGCTCTTGGACGCCTCATCCGGCGCAAACGCAAGCGCAATCGTCAGCGTGCGACGCTGGCCCGCGCCCTTGAAAGGTTGCCGCGACGGCCCTGGCCGGCCTCGGCCTCGCTGTCGTTGAGCGCCGAAAGCAGGGCCGCCTTCAGGGTGTTGCCCTTCCGCGCGTCGGTGATCTTGCCGCCGTCCTTGTCCACCACATAGAAGGCGTCGACGGCGCGTTCGCCGTAGCCGTCGATGTGCGCCGAGGTGATCTCCAGCCCGGCGTCCGACAGGGTGCGGGCCAAGGCCGCCAGCAGGCCGGGGCGGTCGCGACCCGAGGCCTCCACCACCGTCGAGCTCTCCGAGGCGTCGTTGTCCAGCATGACCGAGGTGGTGATCGCGAAGGCGGCGGCGCGGCCCAGGTCTTGGCGGCGCGGCTCGCGGCCATGCGGCTCGCCACGCGCGGCTCCGGCCAGGCTGGCGGCCAGGCGGGTCAGCACCCGCTCGTCCGTCGCGCCGAACGGCTGGCCCGTCACGTCCTGGACGTAGAAGACGTCCAGCGCCTGACCCTTGTTGGAGGTGAAGACCCGCGCCCCGACGATATTGGCCCCGGCCGCGGTGATCGCCTCGGCCAGGTCCACGAACAGGCGCGGCCGGTCGTTGGCCGCGACCACCACCTCGGAGGCGTTGAGATCGTTGCGGATCCGGCATTCCGCCGCACCGCCCGCGCCGTCCGCCGCCAGCTTGGCCAACCGGGCGTGGGTGCAGACCTCGTCGTCGACGAAGGCGGTGAAATAGGCGTCTTCCATGGCGTCGCCCCAGGTCTCGGCGCCGGGCTGGGCCTTGGCGAGGCGGACGCGCGCGTCGTAGGCGGCGTTCTCCTGGTAGCGGCGGAGCGCGGCGGCGGCGTCCGAGCCCCGGCCGCCGCGGAACACCGCCTCGGTGGCGGAATAGAGCTCGCGCATGAGTTGGCCCTTCCAGCCGTTCCACACGCCGGGGCCCACGGCGCGGATGTCGGCGACGGTCAGCACCAGCAGCAGGCGCAGCCGTTCCGGCGTCTGCACGATGCGGGCGAAGTCGGAGACGGTGCGGGGGTCGGAGACGTCGCGCTTCTGGGCGTAGTCGCTCATCACGAGATGATGCTCGACCAGCCACGCGACCAGCTCGATCTTCGAGCGTTCCAGGCCCAGGCGCTCGCAGGCCTGCCGCGCGGCCCGGGCGCCCGCCACCTCCTGGCCGCCGGCTCCACCCTTGCCTGTGTCGTGCAGCAGCATGGCCAGGAACAGCGCCTCGCGGTCGGCGATCAGCGGCATGACCTGGGTGGCCAGCGGGTGGTCGTCCTGCAGGCGTCCGGCGGCGATGTCGGCGATGACGCCGACGGCCCGCAGAGTGTGCTCATCTACCGTGTACGAGTGGTACATGTTGAACTGCATCTGGGCGACGATCCGCCCGTACTCGGGCAGGTAGCGCCCCAGCACGCCCGCCTCGGTCATGAGCGTCAGCGTCGTGCGCGGGTCGCGACCGCGGGCGAGGATGTCCAGGAAGACCTTGGCCGCATGCCGGTCGCGCCGCACCGCCGAGGTGATCAGCGAGATCGACCGTGAGGCCGCCGTGAAGGCGTCGGGGTGCAGGTCCAGGTTCCGCTGGTCGGCGATGCGGAACAGCCGCAGCAGGTTGATTGGGTCGTGCTCGAAGATGTCGGGGTCGACGTCCAGCCGCCCGCCGATCTCATGGAAGCCGGGCTCGGCCAGCGGCTTGCGCTTCACGCTGCGGCCCGGGATGAAGCGGCTGATGCCCTTGGGCGCCAGCTTCACCTGGTCGGCTTCCAGCTTGGCGGCGAAGACTCGGGTCAGCGCGCCGACGTCCTTGGCGATCAGGAAATAACGGCGCATGAACCGCTCGACCGCCGGCGCGTCGCCCCGGTCGCCGTAGCCCATCCGCCGCGCGATCTCGGGCTGCAGGTCGAAGGTCAGCCGTTCTTCCGGCCGTCCGGTGGTGAAGTGCAGGTGGGCGCGCACCGCCCACAGGAAGTCGGTGGCCTGGATGAAGGCGCGGACTTCGCGGCGCGCGAACATCTCGAGCTGCAACACCTTCTCGATCGACTGGCCGGGATGCAGGTACTGGGCGATCCAGAAGAGGGTGTTCAGGTCGCGAAGCCCGCCCTTCCCCTCCTTGATGTTGGGTTCGACCATGTAGCGGCTGGCCCCGGCGCGGGCGTGGCGCTCGTCGCGCTCCTTGAGCTTGGCGGCCACGAACTCCGCCCCGGTGCCCTTGACCACGTCGGTCTGGAAGCGCCGCACCAGCTCGTCGGCCAGCTGCTCGTCGCCGGTCAGGCGCCGCGCCTCCAGGATGGAGGTGCGGATGGTGAAGTCCTCGCGGGAGAGCTTGATGCACTCCTCGATGGTCCGGGACGCGTGGCCGACTTTGAAGCCCAGGTCCCAGAGGGCGTAGAGCATGAACTCGATCACGCTCTCAGTGTGGGCCGTCTGTTTGTAGGGCCGCACGAACAGGAGATCGATGTCGGAATAGGGCGCCAGCGTGCCGCGCCCGTATCCGCCCACCGCCATCAGGGCCAGGCGCTCCCCCTCGGTGGGGTTGCGGGCCCGGAACACGTGGACGGTGGTGAAGTCCCAGAGCGCGGTGATGACCTCGTCGGTGACGCCCGACAGCAGGCGCGCGGTCTCGATGCCGCCCGCGCCGTTCTCCAGCCGCTCCTTGGCGATCATCCGGCCGCGGAACAGGGCCGCCTTCAGGACATCCAGCGCCCCCTTCCGCTGGGCCGCCTGGTCGCCCAGGTTCTCCAGCGCAGCAGCCGAGAGCTGCGCGCGCAGCCGCACGCCGTCGACGACGTATTCCAGGCGAGTAGGTTTGAGGCGCGTGACCATGGCGGGCTAGAGCGCATCCCGCCAAAGTGGGAACCGGCTTGGCGACAAGGATGCGCTCCACTTTCAGTCTAAGGAACGGGCTCACCCGAACGGGTGAGCCCTGGGGCATATAGGACGCTTCGTTAACGGGCGCAGGAGGTTCCCGCTTTTCCCTGCGCGAACGGGCCGCTATCCCCACGCCCCGCGTGCGAGAGTTGGCGTAACCCATGGGCAGAGGATCGTATCGCGGCGGCTCCACCCCGGTGGGCTGGAACGCCAACAGCTATGTCGCCCCAAGGCTCACCGGCCGGACCCGCAAGGGCAAGGCCCTGATCAAGGACCTCACCGCCCGGACGGCCCAGAGCCGCGCCGAACAGGCCGGCCAGGACGAACGGGCCCGCAAACGCCATGGCCTGGCGCCCGCGAAGGCCAAGCCGGCTTCCAGTCAGCCGCTGGCCGTCAGCTCCGGCAAGTCGGGGATCGCGGACGCAGCGCGCAAGCGGCTGAAGGCCAAGGCCGGGTCGGCGTTCACGGTGACGGTGGTGAAGCGGAGGCGGGTGAGGCGGTGAGCAATACCCGCCCCCTTCATGGGCAGGGAGAGCTCACCCCAGCAACCCCTTGAGCCGGTAGAGCGCGTCCATCGCCTCGCGCGGGCTCATGCCGTCGACGTCGAGGACCTGCAGAGCCTCCTCGACCTTGCTGGGGCCGAACCTGGTCTCGGGCTCGGCGACGGCGGCGAACAGGGGCAGGTCGTCGAGGTTGGCGGGGCCGGCGGCCTCGCGTTCCAGCCGCTCCAGCACCTGGCGGGCGCGGCTGACCACCGGGCCGGGCACGCCCGCCAGCTTGGCGACCTGGACGCCGTAGCTGCGGTCGGCGGGACCCGGGCCCGCCTCATGCAGGAAGATCAGGTCGCCGTTCCACTCCTTGGCCTTGAGGCTGAGGTTGGAGACGTGGGCCAGCCGCCCCTCCAGCACCGCCAGCTCGTGATAGTGCGTCGCGAACAGCGCGCGGCAGCGGTTGGTCTCGTGCAGGGCCTCGGCGCAGGCCCAGGCGATGGCCAGGCCGTCGTAGGTGGCGGTGCCGCGGCCGATCTCGTCCAGGATCACCAGGCTGCGCGGGGTCGCCTGGCTGAGGATGGCGGCGGTCTCCACCATCTCCATCATGAAGGTCGAGCGGCCGCGGGCCAGGTCGTCGCCGGCGCCCACGCGGCTGAACAGCCGGTCCACGACGCCGAGGCGCAGGCGCCTGGCGGGGACGAAGCAGCCGGCCTGGGCCAGCACGGCCAGGAGCGCGTTCTGGCGCAGGAAGGTCGACTTGCCCGCCATGTTCGGCCCGGTGACCAGCGACAGGCGCGCGCCGCCCACGCCGGCCCCGTCCAGCCGGCAATCGTTGGGGGTGAAGGCGTCGCCGGCCCGGCGCACGGCGGCCTCGACCACGGGGTGGCGGGCGGCCTCGGCCTCGAAGGCGGTGGAGCGGTCCACCACCGGACGGGTGGCGCCCACGTCGTCGGCCCATTCGGCCAGGGCGGACGCCACATCCAGGGTCGCGGCGGCCATGGCGGCGGCCTGGATCGCCTGGGCCACGCCGATGGCCGCGCCGCGCCAGGCTTCGAAGGTCTCCAGCTCGATGGCCAGGGTCCGCTCGGCCGCCTGGGCGATCCGCGCGTCCAGTTCGGCCAGCTCGACCGTCGTGAACCGGACCTGGTTGGCGAGGGTCTGGCGGTGGATGAAGGTCGCGTTCAGCGGCGCCGTCATCAGCGGCTCGGCCGCCTTGGCGGTGGTCTCGACGAAGTAGCCCAGCACGGCGTTGTGGCGGACCTTGAGCGACACGCCGCTCTCGCCGGCCAACCGCGCCTCCAGCGCCAGGATCACGCGCCGGCTGTCGTCGCGCAGGGCGCGGGCCTGATCCAGCTCGGGCCGCACGCCATCGGCCACGAAGCCGCCGTCGCGGGTGAGCGCCGGCAAGTCGGGGCCCAGCCCCTGGATCAGCAGGTCGCGGAAGGCCGCCAGGTCGGGCGAATTCGCCAGGTGCAGGGCCGACAGCGCCTGGGCCGTTTCCGCCGGCAGGGTCAGGAGCGGGTCCCTGGTGTCGGTGAAAAGCTGGCAGACCGCCTGGCCGGTGTTCAGGCCGTCTCGCAAGGCGCCGAGATCGCGCGGACCGCCCCGGCCCAGGGCCAGGCGGCTGAGCGCGCGGGCCATGTCGGGCAGGCCCTTCAGCGCCTCGCGCAGCTTCTGGCGCTGCGGGCGGCGCTCGCAGAACCAGGCCACCGCGTCCAGGCGGGCGTCGATGGCGGCCGGGTCCAGCAGGGGCCGCGCCAGCCGCGAGGCCAGCATCCGCGCGCCGGGCGCGGTCACCGTGCGGTCGATGGCGGAGAGCAGCGAGCCGTCGCGGGCCCCGGAGGTGGATTTCTCGATCTCCAGGCTGTTCCGCGTCGCCGGGTCGATGACCATGACGTCGGCCTCGCCCGCCCGGCGGGGGGCGGAGAGCGCGGGCATCCGGCCGGCCTGGGTCGTCTCCAGGTGCGCGGCGATCAGGCCCAGGGCCGAGATTTCCGCGCCGGAGAGCTGGCCGAAGCCGTCCAGGGTGTCGACACCGTACAGGCGCTTCAGCCGGGTCTCGGACGCGCCGGGTTCGGCCAGCGCGCTGGGCATCGGCTGGACGAAGCCGCCGGCCTGTTTCAGCGCCTGCGACACCGCCTCGTCGGCGAACAGCCGGTCGGGGACCAGGATCTCGGACGGCCCCAGCGCCGCCAGGGTCGAGGCCAGGCCGGAGACGGTGATCGACAGGCACTCGACCTCGCCGGTGGAGAGCTCCACGCAGGCCACCGCCGCGGCGCCGGCGCGCACGGACACGGCCGCCAGCCGGTTCGCGCCGCGCGCGTCCAGCAGGCCGTCCTCGGTCAGGGTGCCCGGCGTGACGACCCGCACCACGTCGCGGCGCACGACGGCCTTGTGGCCGCCGCGCCGCTTGGCCTCGGCGGCGTCCTCCAGCTGGTCGCAGAGCGCCACCTTGAACCCGGCCCGCACCAGCTTGGCGAGATAGGCCTCCATGGCGTGGGCCGGCACGCCGGCCATCGGGATCGGGGCGCCGCCGTGCTGGCCTCGGGCGGTCAGGGTGATGCCGAGGATCGCGGCGGCCTTCTGCGCGTCCTCGAAGAACAGCTCGTAGAAGTCGCCCATCCGGAAGAACACCAGGGCGTCGGGCTGGCGGGCCTTGGCCTCGAAATACTGCGCCATCACCGGCGTGGCGCCGGCGGCGGGATCGGGGGTTGCGGCGGAGACCTGGGCGTTCATTGGCTGCGGGACGCTAGAGGATGCGTTCGAGTCCCGCACCCCCTTGAACCGGGTCGCGCGAACGCCAAGCTGTGGATAGATGGCCCACGGCAGCGTCGACACGCAGTTTGTGCTCTTCCCCGCCGGCCCCGCGGACGCGGAGGCGCTGGGCCGCGTGCATGTCGCCTCCTGGCGCGAGACGTATCGCGGCCTCCTGCCCGACGCCTATCTGGCCCGAATGTCGGCCGAGGCGCACACCCGACGTTTCGCCCGCGCCCTCCTGCATCCCGGCCCGGACGACGTCACCCTGGCCGCGGCCGACCGCGGGGGGATCGTGGGCTATGCCCAGGGCGGACCGTCGCGGCGCCAGGTCGCCGGGGAAGCCGAGATCGCCACGCTCTACCTGCTGAAGAGCGCCCAGAACCGGGGCGTGGGCGCGCGCCTGCTGGTCGAGACCGCCCGGGCCCTGGCGGCCCACGGCGCCGTCTCGCTGGTGGTCTCGGTGCTGCGCGACAACGTCGCGGCCCGCGGCTTCTACGAGCACCTCGGCGGCGCGGCCGAGCCGGCGCGGCTGGAACCCGGGCCCGGCGGCGCCATGCTGCACGAGGTCGCCTACGTGTGGGCGGATATCCGGACGCTGATCGGCGAGCCTCCGCGCTGAAAGCCAGAGGGGTAAGGGCCCCCGCGGCTCAGCGACCGAGCAAGAACCATCTCACCCGCCGATCACCTCCACCGCCGCCCATCTCAGGGGGGCGCATGGAGGGGAGGGAAAACTCAGGCCGCGACGCCCGCCTCGGCCAGCCACTCCAGGATCTTCTGCTTGGGCATGGCGCCGACCTTCATCGAGGCCATCTGGCCGCCCTTGAACAGCATCATGGTGGGGATGCCGCGCACGCCGTAGCGCGAGGGGGTGGTCGGGCTCTGCTCGATGTCGAGCTTGGCGATCGTCACCTTGCCGGCCAGCTCTTCCGAGAGCTGCTCCAGCGCCGGGGCGATCTGCTTGCACGGGCCGCACCATTCCGCCCAGAAGTCGACCAGGACGGGGGTTTCGGACCCCAGGACGTCGGCTTGGAAGCTGTCGTCGGTGACCTTCACGGTGCTCATTCGAAAACTCCTATGGCGCGTCGGAATGCCCGACGCCGCCTCTCAGGTCCGCGATGTAGGCGGCCCCCGACCCTGTATCAACCGTCACGGCGGAGCTCGGCAAGGGTTTGGGCGACGAGGTTTTCTGGAACCGGCATCAGCTTCGGGCCATCGGTCCAGACGATGGCGGCCTCCACGCGGCGGCTGGGGAAGATGTCGGCCAGCACCGCGCAGTAGAGCGCCATTTGCCGCAGATAGGCCGGGTCGGCCGCCTCGATGCGGTCCGGCGAGGGCCGGTTGGTCTTGAAATCCACCACCAGCACCCGGTCGGGCAGCACCACCAGCCGGTCGATCCGGCCAGAAATCCTTAGGCCCGGCGGCAGGGCGGCGGCGGTCCCGGCCACGGCGATCTCGCCCCGCGAACCGGCCCCGAACACCTCGGCGAAACGGGCGTCGTTCAGCACCGACAGGGCCGCCTCGGCCATTTCCGCGCGTTGGGGCCCGGTCAGGTCGGCCTCGCGGGCCAGCAGGGCCGCGGCGCCCGCCGGCCGCTCGCCGGCCGGCAGGTCGGGCAGCAGTTGCAGCAGCCGGTGGATCAGGTCCCCGCGGCGGAACCGGCCCAGTCCCTGCGCGGCCGCCAGCGGCGAAGGGGCCGGCACGGCGGCGCCTTCCCCCAGGTCCGAGGGCGAGGCGTAGCGGGCGTAGGCCTCCGGCGGCGCCACGGCGCCGGTCCAGGCGGGCAGGGCGGCCGTCGTGACCTCCACGCCGGCCCGGGCGCCCAGGGCCTTCGGGTCCGGCCCGAAGCGGTCGAACGACAGCTCGCCGCTCTGCACCGTCCGCACGCCCTCGGCGATGTCGGCGTGGGCCAGGGCGTCGCGGATCGCACCCCACCAGCCGCGCAGCTTGGCCTGGTCGGTCCGCTCCGCCACCCGGCCGCACAGCACCAGCCGGTCGCGGGCCCGGGTCAGGGCCACGTAGAGCAGGCGGTAGGCCTCTGCCTCCTCGCGGACCGCGCGGTCCTCCCGCGCCTTCGCCGTCGCCTCGCAGTCGCGCGCCGAGGACGAGCACCACAGGAAGCCGTCGCCGCCGTCGTGGCGCACCCGCATCAGCGGCGAGCCCCGCGCCGTCTGGGTGAGCGTGGTCTCCGGCAGGAAGACGATCGGCGCCTCCAGGCCCTTGGCGCCGTGGGCGGTCATCACCCGCACCTCGCGCCGCTCGGCCTCCATCTCCCGCTTCACGGTGATGTCCAGGCCGGCCAGTTCGGCGGCCAGGGCCTCCAGGTCGTGGACCCCGCGGGCCTCGGCGGCCAGCACCTGGTTCAGGAACTCGTCCAGGGCGTCTTCGGCCTCCGACCCCAGCCGGCGCAGCAGGCGCTGGCGCATGGAGCGGCCCTCGGCGTCGATGACGCCCAGCAGGCGCGAATAGAGCTCGAACGGCTGGCGCACCTTCGCCTCGGCCAGGGCGTGGGCCAGGAAGCCGCAGGCCTCCGCCCAGTCGGCCCGCTCGGTCGCTCGCCGCTGCAGCCGTGTCCACAACGGCTCCTTCCCCCGGCCGTGGGCGAGGTCGTACAGGCTGTCGTCGGTCAGGCCGCAGAACGGGCTCTTCAGCAGCGCCGCCAGGGTCAGCTCGTCGCCGGGGAACAGCAGGAACCTGGCCAGGGCCACCAGGTCGTCGAAGACGATGTGCTCGGAAAGGGCCAGCCGGTCGGCGCCGGCCACCGGAATGCCCGCATGCTTCAGCGCCCGCAGGATCTCCTCGAACAGGGCGCGCCGGCGGCGCACCAGGATCAGGACGTCGCCCGCATGGGCCGGACGCTCGGCCTTCAGGTCCTTGTCGTAGACCGCGTCGCCGCGGGCGATCAGCGCCGCGATCTCGCCCGCGATCCGGCGGGCCAGCCTGCGGTTGGCGCTGTCCTCGGGCTCGGCGTCCAGCGGCGCGTCCCAGGCCTCGCGCTCCTCGCCCTTCTTCTCGACTTCCAGCGGCCAGACGTCGACGCACCCCAGATGGGCCTTTCGATACGCGGCGGGCTCGTGGCGGACGGGCTCCGGGTCGGGCTCGTCGCGGGGGCGGACCGCCTGCCCCAGGTCCGGCGGCGAGAAGACGGCGTCGACGAAGGAAAGCACCTGCGGCGTCGAGCGCCATGAGGTCAGGAGGTCCACCCGCTCGAAACGGTAGCCGGCGCCCACTGCGCGGTCCCGGTGGAACTCGAACTGGCGCATCAGCATCTCCGGCTGCGCGCCCTGGAACGAATAGATCGACTGCTTCTCGTCGCCCACCACGAACAGCCGCCGCTGGCGGGCCTCGCCCTGCACGCCGGCCCCGGCGAAGAACTCCTCGCTCAGCGCGTTGACGATGGTCCACTGGTCCGGCGCCGTGTCCTGCGCCTCGTCCAGCAGGATGTGGTCGATGCCGCCGTCCAGCTTGTAGAGCACCCACGAGGCCGCCGGCCGGTCGCGCAGCAGGTGGCAGGCCTTCTCGATCAGGTCGGCGAAGTCGAGCGCGCCCGCCGCCGTCTTCTCGATGCGGTAGGCCTCGAGATAGGCGTTGGCCAGGGTCAGGGCATAGACCGTGTCCTGGGCGACCTGGGCGGCGCGCACCCGCAGGCGGGCGTCATGCAGGCGGGTCTGCTCGGCCAGGAGCTGGATCCGCAGACCTTCGTGCGCCTTCAGGCCGCTGGTCTTGCCGACCCATTTGACCCCGTCGCCCTCGCCCTTCTCGGTGAAGAGCACGGCCAGCGCCTGTTCGAAGGTCGCGCCCGGATCGTCGGCGACGACCGCCATCTGGGCGGCGCACTTCTGGTCGGTGACCCCGCCCAGGCGGAGCACGTCGGCGGCCCCGCGCCACAGCTCACGGTCCAGCCGCGCCATGGCCTCGGCGGCGAGGCTCTCGGGGTCGGCGCCGCGCGGCACGTCCACCGCCCGCCAGACCCAGCCTGTCGCACCCTCCAGCCCGCCCTCGCGCGCCAGGAAGGCCGACAGGGCGCCGCGGCGGGCCTCGAAGTCGGCGAACATCGCCTGGAAGCTCTGGAAGTCCAGCGCCACCGAGAACCGGGCATAGGCCTCGGCGACCGCATCGGCCGCCGCGATCGCATGGCGCGCCACCAGCCGGCGCGCCGCCTGGGCCACGGCGGCCGAGGCCGCGTCGTCCATGACCCGGAAGCTCGGCGAGACGCCCGCCTCCAGCGGGAAACGCCGCAGCAGCTTCTCGCAGAAGGCGTGGATGGTCTGGATCTTCAGGCCGCCCGGCGTCTCCAGCGCCTGGGCGAACAGGCTGCGGGCCTCGGAAAGCTGGCCGGCGTCATAGCTCTCGGGCGCGCGGTCCTGCAGGTCGGCCAGGGTCTTCCGCAGCTTGGCGTCGTCGTCCACGGACCACGAGCCCAGCACCTGGAACAGCCGGCGCTGCATCTCCGAGGCGGCGGCCTTGGTGTAGGTGACGCAAAGGATCGTCTCCGGCCTGGCCTTCGCCAGCAGCAGCCGCGCCACCCGGTCGATCAGGGTCTTGGTCTTGCCGGAGCCCGCGTTGGCGGTGACGAACGCCGACAGGCCCGGATCGGCGGCGAGCCGCTGCGGGTCGATCAGGCGGTCGATCAGGTCGAGGCTCATTCCTCGCCCTCCTCGCCGCTGGTGGACCATTCGAACACCCGGGCGAGGTGATCGTAGTCGCTCATCCGCGCCTTCACGAACTGCGGCGCGACGCGGGACAGGTAGGGTTGGGCCGGGTCGTCGAAGCGGGCGACCAGCTTGTGCAGGCCCTCCAGGGCGCGGGCGGCGGCCTCGGCGCTCTCGTCGCCCGCGGCGGCGCGGGTCTCGACCTTGCCGGCGGGCTTGCGGCCGGTGATCTCCAGATAGGTCAGGTCGCCGGGCTTTAGCGGCCCGAGCTCGGGGAACCCGCCGGCCTCCAGGATCGCGGCGGTCAAGGTGAGCTGCGGCGAGAAGCCGGTGGCCACCTCCTTCTTCGAGGGCGCCTTGCCGGTCTTGTAGTCCAGGATATGGCCGTGGCCGTCGGCGGTGACTTCGATGCGGTCGGCGCGGGCGGTGACGGTGAAGGGTCCGGCCGGCGCCTGAATGGTCCGGGTCCCCTTCAGCTCGACGGTGATCTTCCGCCCGTCGCGCCGCTCGCGCTCCAGGTCGGCGACCCATTCGGCGGCCTCCTTGGCCAGCGCCTGCTCGCGCGCCAGCGCCTCGTGCGGCAGGCCGGCTTTCACCAGTTCCTCGAGGTAGAAATTCGCGAAGGTGGTCGCTGCATCGTCGGGCAGGTCGCCGGGATAGGTCTCGGCGAAGCGCTCGAACGCCGCGTGGATGGCGGTGCCGCGGGCGCGGGCGTCGGCCTGCTCGTCGGGCCGGTCCATGGGATAGAACCGCAGGATGTCCCGCGCCCAGACGGCGTAGGGGTCGCGGGTCAGGCTCTCGATGCGGGTCACCGCCAGCTCGCGGGGGCGATGCGCCACGGGGGGGAGCGGCGCGGGGCGGCCGATCGGGGTGTAGGCGTCGGGGGCGTCCAGGCTGCGCGCCCAGTCCAGCACCTCGGTCCGACCGGGTATGGCCAGCCCAGCGCCCTTGGCCAGGGTCTCCAGCCGCCAGAGCCAGCGCGACTTCACCGACGGCGCGCCTTCCCGGCGTTCGGTGTGCAACAGGATCACCTCGGGCGCGCAGGCGGCCTGGGCGAAGTCGTGGGCGGCCAGACCGATGCGGCGCTCGGGCGAGGGCAGGCCCAGCATCTCGCGCATGGGCCGCGACAGGAACGGATCCAGCGGCGCGCCGCCGGGCCACACGCCCTCCTCCAGCCCCGCCACCACCAGCCGGTCGGCGCGCACCAGCCGGGCCTCGATGGCGCCCAGGATGCGCAGGCGCGGATGGGTGGCCCCACCCGAGCGCACCGTCTCGCCATCCATCAGCCGCTGCAGCAGGTCGGCGAACTGGCGCGGCGTGACCAGGGGCAGGGCGTCGCCCTCGCGCACCAGGGCGCCCAGCAGCCGCGCCATGGCCTCGCCGCCGTGTCCAACCCAGAGGTCGCCGGTGCGGCCGTCCTCGTCCGCCGCCAGGGCCTCCATGGCCGTGGCCGTGCGGCGCGCGGCGAGCGCCGGGCTCTCGGCCTCGTCGGCCCAGGCGAGGCCGGCGACGATGACCTCCAGGCGCTCTGCGAGCGGCAGGCTGTCCTTGGCCTTGGCCTTCAACTCGTCCCAGGTCCGGGCCCGGGGGCCACGCAGGGCGGCGGTCTCCAACTCCGCGGAGCCGCCCAGGCGGGTGAAGGGGTGCTTCAGCAGCCCCAGCAGGGTCACCGGATCGACGGAATCCACGGCCGAGCGGGCGACGAGGGCCGCCAGCACGCCGCACCGCGACCCGGCCAGGCTCTCGCCGGCCGAGGAATCGGGGACCACGCCCCAGCGGGCCAGCTTGGCGGTCACCCGGCGGGCCAGCACCTGGTCGGGGGTCACCAGCGCCGCGGTCCGCTCCGGCGTCTCCAAGGCCTCGCGCAGCAGGAGCGCGGTGGCGGTGGCGGCCTCCTCCTCGGTGCGGGCGGTGACCAGCGACAGGCCCTTCAGGCCGTCGACGATGGCGTTGGGGTCCTCGGCCTTCAGGCTCTCGATCACCTGCAGCCAGTCGGCGGTCTCTTCGGCCGGCCGCAGGGCTTCGTTGACGATCCTGCGGCGCCAGCGACCCGCGCTCTCGGCGCGGATCGAGGCCGGCCACAGCGACACCTCGCGCTTGGCGACCCGCGCCTCGTCCAGCAGCCGCTTCAGCGCACCCTGCGGGTGCTGCACGTCCACCTTGGCCCAGGCCTTGTCCGCCAGGTCCTGGTCCAGGCCGGGCAGCACCACGGCGCCCTTGGGCGCGGCCGCCACGGCGATCAGCAGGGCGCGCGTGGCCGGAGCCGTGCCGGTGGAGCCGGCGGCCACCAGAACGCCCTTGGGCGGTGCGTCGGTCCAGTGCTCGGCCAGGCGGCGCAGCAGGCGCACGCGGCGCTCGCTGACGTCGGCCACGCCCAGGCCCTTCAGCCGCTCCGGCCACAGCGCCAGGGCCTTCTCCAGGAAGGTGCGGGAGACCTCCCAGTGCTCGGCCAGCTCCGCGCCGACCAGGCTGGCCAGCCGGTCGCCGACATCGACCTCCTCGATCTGCAGGCCGTCCAGGAAACCGCCCAGCGCGTCCGCCAGCTCCAGCGCCGCCCCGGCGCTGACAAGGCCGCCCGGGACATGCGCCTCCAGCTCCGCCACCAGCCGTGTGAGCTCGAACCGGCGGCGCAGCGGGTCGATGGCCGCGGGCAGGTCCAAGGCCAGGTCACCCGGCTCGAACGGCGGCTCGCCGGCCTCCAGGTCGCCCAGCGGTCGCATCTGCGGCGGCAGGACGGCCTTGCCGCCCGAGGCCTTGATGAAGGCGTCGGCCAGGGCGCGGGCGCCGCGGCGAGTGGGTGTGAGCACGACAGCGTCGGCCAGGGCCTCCGGCCCCAGGTGCGCCAGCGCGTCGTAGAGGCCCTGCGCCAGGTCTTCCGCGAACGGCCGGTGCGCCGGGATGTTGAACCAGCGCGAGCCCGGCCGCTCGAAGAAGGCGGCGGTCATGAGAGCCGGGCTTCCACCGCCGCGAGCGCGCGGGGATCGCCGACCTGCATCCACAGGCCCTCGGCCCGATGGCCGAAGAGCCGGCCAAGGTCGGACGAGCGGAACCAGATGTCCCGCAGGCTGAACTTCGACCGTGGCTCGGCGTAGACCGGGCGTGGGTCGAGGATCTCGATGCCGATGGCGTACAGCGGGGCGTCGGCGCGATCGCCGCGATGGGCCAGCCGGCCGGCCTCGTCCTGGAAGAAGTCGCCGGGGACGTCCTCGAAGCCCACCGTGCGCGCCTTCGGCACGACCGTCACCAGCGAGTCCATGCGGCTCGGATCCCAGGCCGCGATCAGCTCGGCCAGGATCGGCGTCCCGTCCTTCCGCCAGACGTAGTCGCTGTTGCAGCGGAAGATGGGCGCCTCGCCCAGCAGCGCCTGGGCATGCTTCACGCCGCCGCCGGTTTCCAGCAGGGCCTCGCGCTCATCGGAGATCAGGAACTCCGCGTCGCGCCGGGCGCGAAGGTAGGCCTCGAGCTGGTCCGCATGGGCATGGACGTTGACGACGATCCGCTCGACCCCCGCCTCGACCAGCGGGTCGAGGACGTAGGCGATCAGCGGCTTGCCGGCCACCGGGACCAGGGCCTTGGGCATGGTGTTGGTGAGCGGGCGCATGCGCGTGCCGAGGCCCGCGGCCATCACCATCGCGGTCTTTGGGCCGGCGCTCACGCCCGCGCCTCGGCCGGGACGTGGCGGTCGAACCAGGCCTTGAGGCCGGCCATGTCCGGGTCGTGCAGGTTCCGCTCCAGGTAGCGCCAGGTGCGCGGCATGTACTGCCTGTATTGCTCGCGGCCCAGCAGCGCCTGGCGAGCGAACACCCGGCCCAGGATGCGGGCGGCGTTGGACGCGGCCAGAGCGCGGTACTCCGCCAGGAACGCCTCGCGGTCCAGGCGCGGGCTCGCCGCCAGGAACCGGTCCAGCATCGCGGCCTCCAGCTCGGGCGAAACGTCGCGGCGGGCGTCCTGCAGCAGGTGCAGCAGGTCCCAACCCGGGTGCGCCTTCAGCGCGTCCTGGAAGTCGACCATGCCCACGCGCGCCACGCCCGTCCGCTCCGGCAGCCAGAGCAGGTTTTGCGCATGGTAGTCGCGATGTGTGAAGACCGACGCGCCGGCCTCGCCAGCCACCCACACGGGAGCCCAGAGCGCGTCCCACTCGGCCGTGGCGGCCTCGCCGAAGGGCGCCAGGCCCGCGAACCTCGGCCAGAACTCCAGGAAGGTGTCGGTGGCGATCTTCAGGGCCAGGGTGTCGTAGCTGAGCAGCGGCCAGGCCACGTCGCCGGCGCGCAGCACGTCGGGCGGGGCCTCGGCCTGCATCACCACCTGGGCGTCCACGGCGGCCTCGTAGAGCGGCGTCTCGGGCGCGCCCTGCTCGATCAGGGTGGCGTAGAGCCCGTCGCCCAAGTCCTCCAGCACGGCCAGGCCCGCGTCGATGTCGTGGGCCAGGATCTGCGGCGCCGAGAGCCCGTGGTCGCGCAGCCAGCCGGCGGTGGCGACGAAGGCGGCGACGGAGCCGGCCGCCAGCCGGGCGGCGGCGTTGTAGCCCAGGGCCACGCGTTCGGCCTCGGTCGCGCCGGGCGGGCAGACGACGCTCTCCACGGCCGGCGGCTGGTCCATGAAGATGAACCGCGCCCCGTCGCCCCGATGCAGCCGCTCGTACTGCCGCGTGGAGGCGTCGCCGGACAGCCGCTCGCGCCGGGCGTCGGCGAAGCCTGCGTCGCGGAGGAAGCGCGCCTTGAGGGCCTCACGCTCAGAACTCAAGTCCACGTCCTTCCCAGGCGCCATGCGGGGTGAGCCGTGCGCGCCGCGCCCCCGCGTCGTTTCCGGCCAGTTCGATCTCTACATCGAGTCGGTCCGGCGGCAGGTTTCCCTCCAGTCGCTCCGGCCATTCGATCACGGCCGCCCCGGTGTCCAGCGCCTCGTCCAGGCCGATCTCATAGGCCTCGTTTGGGTCGGAGAGGCGATAGAGGTCGAAATGGGCCACCGATAGGCGCGGGCCTTCGTAGAACTGGACCAGGGTGAAGGTGGGCGAGGGCGCCTCCTCGTCCGGCGTGGTCAGGGCGCGCACCAGCGCCCGCGCCAGCGTCGATTTGCCCGCCCCCAGCGGACCGGAAAGGCAGACCGCCTCGCCCGGCCGCAGGGCCGCGGCGATCGCCCGCCCCAACCGCGCCGTGGCGGCCTCGTCGGGCAGGTCGATCATGCGAAGGTCCGATCGGGGTCCGTCGCCAGGCCGTGCTCCACATGGGCCTTCAGCCGCGCCGTCACCTCGGCCGGATCGCCCTCCAGCGCCGCGGCCGGGATCGGGTGGCCGACGGTCAGCCGGAACGCGCGGCCCTGCTTGTTCAACAGCTCGTGGAAGAGGGTGATGTCGCGCAGCTCGCCCGAGAAGCCGTGGAAGAAGTGGAACAGCGTCGACCAGGGGCCGTCCACATGGATCGGCAGGACCGGCGCCTCGTACTTCCGCGCGATGGAGACGGCCGAGGGCATCCAGTCGGACTCCGCCAGCCGGCCGTCCGCTTGCCGCCGCGCCAGCCGGCCGGCGGGGAAGATCACCAGGCACCGCTCGGCCTCCAGCGCCTCGCGCGTCAGGGTCAGGGTGGCGCGGGTCTTCTCCCGCGTGCGCTTGGCCTCGACCCATTCCACCGGGATCAGCACCTCGCCGAAGCCCGGCGAGACCCGGTGGGCGTCGGCGTTGGCGTAGAAGCAGATGTCCGGGCGAACGGACTTCAGGACGTCGAACGCCGCGATGCCGTCGGCGATGCCCGTGGGGTGGTTGCAGATCACGACGAGGCGGCCCGCGACCGGGACCCGATCGACGTCCGTTGCCGACACCTTCAGCGACAACAGGTCCGAGATGTGGTCCAGGGCCGCACGGCCGGGCAGGGGCGCGATGGCGTCGGCCATGCGCACCGCCTTGCGATAGTCCAGCAGGGCGTAGAGCAACGGCCGCAGGACTGGCCACAGCGGCCCCGACGCCAGCCGTGGCGCCCGCTCGGCGATCAGCAAGTCGACGATGTGGTCGTGGCGGCCCGGTCTCGCGACCGCGCCGGCCGGGGTGGCGAGCGTCATGACGGAAAGATGACCTGCGCTGCGAGGGCGGGGCAAGCCGCGCGTCAGGCCCGCAACCGCGCGATCAGGGCCGCCGTGGACGGGTCGTGCGCGCCGGCCGGTCCGCCCTCCAGCTCGCCCAGCACCCGCGTCGCCAGGGTCTTGCCCAACTCCACGCCCCACTGGTCGAAACTGTTTATTCCCCAGAGCACCCCTTCGACGAAGGTCTTGTGCTCGTAGAGGGCGACCAGGGCGCCCAGGCGTTCCGGGTCCAGCCGGTCCAGCAGGATGAAGCTGGACGGCCGGTCGCCCGGGAAGGTGCGCTGCGGCGCCAGGGCCTCGATCTCGGCGGCCGACTTGCCGGCGGCGGTCAGCTCGGCGCGGACGTCGGCCTCGCTGCGGCCCACCATCAGCGCCTCGGCCTGGGCCACGGCGTTGGCCAGCAGCTTGGTCTGGGCGGCTGGATCGCCTTCGGAGCCCTCGACCACCGCCAGGATGTCGACGGGGACGACATCGACGCCCTGGTGCAGGAGCTGGAAGAACGCGTGCTGGCCATTGGTGCCGGCGTCCCCGAACACGCTGGCGGCGGTGGGATGCGGCACGGGCAGGCCCTGGGCCGTCACTCGCTTGCCGTTCGACTCCATCTCCAGCTGCTGCAGGAAGGCCGCGAACAGGCGCAGGCGCTGGGCGTAGGGCACGACGGCGCGGATCGACCGCCCCAGGCCGTTGCGATTGAACACGTGGGCCAGGGCCAGCAGCACCGGGGCGTTGGCGGCCAGCGGCGCCGTCTGGAAGTGATCGTCCATCGCCCGCGCGCCGGCCAGCACCCGGGCGAAGGCGTCGTAGCCCAGGGCCACCGCGCAGGAGAGGCCGACCGACGACCAGATTGAGTAGCGGCCGCCCACCCAGTCCCAGAAGCCGAACACCTGGTCGGCGGGCACGCCGAACGCCTGGGCCTTGTCCGGAGCGGCGGAGACGGCGACGAGGTGCGCATCCGAGGCCTGCCCCAGGCTGGCGCGCAGCCACGACCGGGCCGCTTCGGCGTTGGTCAGGGTCTCGAGCGTGGTGAAGGTCTTGGAGACGGTGACGACCATCGTCTCGGCCGGATCCAGGCCGGTGAGGGCCTGGGCCAGCTCGGCCGGATCGACGTTGGCCACGAACCGCAGCTCGATCTGCGGGTCCAGCGGCTTCAGAGCCTCCCAGACCAGCCGGGGGCCAAGGTCGGAGCCGCCGATGCCGATGTGGACGATGGCCCGGAACGGCTTGCCCGTGGCGCCCTTCTTCGCGCCCGAGCGGACGGCGTCGGCGAAGGCGGCCATGGCGGCGCGGGTGGCGTCCACCTCGGCCGAGACCGGTTCGCCGTCGGCGCGGAAGTCGGCGCCCTGCGGCGCCCGCAGCGCCATGTGCAGGGCCGGGCGGCCCTCCGAGGCGTTGACGATCTCGCCGGCGAACAGCCGGCCGCGCGCCGCCTCGACGCCGGACGCCGCCGCCAGCTCCAGCATGGCGGCGAGATCGGCCAGCGACCAGGGGTGCTTGGAGAGGTCCAGGTCGAGCCCGGCAGCCGACAGCGTCAGGCGCTCCAGCCGCTCCGGCTCGGCGGTGAACAGGGCGTCGATACGCCGGCCGCGCGCAGCCTCCGCGGCCTTGGAAAGGGCCGCCCAGGCGGCGTCGGACTTGGACAAGGGAACCTCTTTAGTCGGCGGAACCGTACTTCACGCTGCAGCCGTAGGGCCGGGTGGCGGCCTGGGCCACGGGGCGGCCGGCCTTCACGTCGGCCAGGGCGGCCACGACATAGTTCTTGGCGCCCTTCAGGCTCTCGGGATCGGACGACGCCTTGTCGTCGATGCCGCCCATGTAGACCAGCTTGCCGGCCTTATCGACGATGTACATGTGCGGCGTGGTCTTGGCCTCGTAGGCGCGGCCGACCGTTCCCTGGGGATCCAGCAGCACGTCGGTGGAGGCGGCCTTCGTCTCGGCCTTCCACTGCCGGGCCTGGGGTCCGGTCAGGTAGCCCTGCATGCCCGGCGCCGACGAGATCACCGTCAGCCAGACCACGCCATCCTTGGTCGCCTGGCCCTGCAGGCCCTGCATGGCGCCCGAGTTGTAGTGCTTCTGGACGTAGGGGCAGCCGTTGTTGGTCCACTCCAGCACCACGGTCTTGCCCTTGAACTCGGAGAGCGAGCGGGTCTTGCCCGAGGCGTCCACGGCCTGGAAGGCGGGCGCGGCCTGGCCGAGAACCGGCGCGGCGAACGCCGGCGAAGCGATCGCGGCGGCGGCGGTGAAGGCGACGAGGAAGCGGGTCATCGGTGCGGCTCCTTCGAAGGGGGAATGGGTCAGCTCGTCCGGCCGGCGGCGTCCAGGGCCTTGACCACGACGCCTTCGGTCAGGATCGACGGCAGGATAGCCGGATCGCCCCCCTTTGCGCCATACACGAGGTAGAGCGGCACGCCGGCCCGGCCGAACCGGGCCAGTTCCGCAGCGATCTCGCCGTCGCGCCTGGTCCAGTCGGCCTTGAGGTAGACGGCGTTGTTGCGCTTCAGCGCCTCGGACACGGCGTTGGTGGAGAGCGCCACCCGGTCGTTGACCTGGCAGCTGACACACCAGGCGGCGGTATAGTTGACCAGCACCGGCCGGCCTTCGGCCTGCAGGGAGGCCAGCCGCTGCGGCGTATAGGCCTCGTCGTCCAGCTTGGCCTCGCCGGAGGATTCCGCGGCGCTGGCGGTGGAATAGGCCGGCCAGATGGCCCCGCCGCCGATGGCGATGGCGCCCAGGACGGTCGCGGCCGCGGCCAGGCCCACGTGATGGCGGCCGATCGCGTGCTGGCGCTGGGCGGCGCCGGCGATCCAGGCGGCCAGGGCCAGCAGCACGGCGGCGCCCAGGATGCGCGGCACCGCGTCCGACCCCACCTGCACAGTCAGCACCCAGACCAGCCAGGCCACGGCGGCGTACATCGGGAAGGCCAGGGCCTTCTTGAAGATGTCCATCCACGGGCCCGGACGCGGCAGGCGCGCCAGCAGCCCGGGCACGAAGGCGACGGCCACGAAAGGCAGGGCGAACCCGATGGCGAGCGCCAGGAACACCACCAGGGCGGCGACCGGCGGCTGGGTCAGGGCCCAGCCCAGGGCGGGACCCATGAAGGGCGCCGTGCAGGGCGCCGCCACCACCACGGCCAGGGCGCCGGTGAAGAAGCTGCCGGCCAGGCCGCCGCGGGTGGCGAGACCCGTGCCCACGCCTTGCAGCGAGGTCCCCATCTCGAAGACGCCGGAGAGGTTCAGGGCCACCAGCAGCATCAGCAGCGCCAGCCCCGCCACCACCGGCGGATCCTGGAGCTGGAAGCCCCAGCCGACCGCGGACCCCGCCGCCCGCAAGGCGATCAGCAGGCCGGCCAGCGCCAGGAACGTGACCAGCACGCCGGCCCCGAACGCCAGGCCCTGGCGGCGCGCCTCGGCGTGTTCTCCGCCGTGGCCGGCCAGGGAGGCGGCCTTCATGGCCAGCACCGGGAAGACGCAGGGCATCAGGTTCAGGATCAGCCCGCCGACGAGCGCGAAGAAGGCCGCCGAGGCCAGGCCCAGGTTCGCGGCGCCGGCCGGCGCCGCCAGCTTCACGGGCGGCGGGCCCAGGCCCGCGGCGGCGGCCGGCAGCGGACCGGGCGTCGCGCTCACCTCGTAGGCCTTGCCGCCGACGCTCAGCACTCCGGCCAGGTCCTTGGGCGGGGTCGGCGACTGGAAGTCGTAGCCGGGGGCGATCGACAGCGTCAGTCCGTCCGGTCCGCGCTCGATCGCCTGGGGCTTGGCATGGTCGATGACCGTGCCGGAGAACGGGAAGAAATAGGCCCCGGCCATGTCGGCGCCCTTCAGCACCGCGCCGGTGATGGCCAGTTTCACGACCTGGCCCTGCTTCTCGAAGGCGCCGGTCAGGCCCGCGGGCTTGGGCGCCTCGGCCAGGGTCTTGGCGATCGCCGCGCCCCACTTGGGATCGGCGGGCGCCGGGCCGTCCGTCACCGGCAGCGCCAGCGTCAGGACGGCGTCCTCGGGAATGCAGATGTCGGCGCACACCAGGAAGGCGGCCGCCCCCTTGAGCGTCACCGTCTCGCCCGGCCGGGCGTTGGCGGGGGCGGTGAGCGCCACCGGCAGCAGCACCTCGTCCTCGTAGCCGTAGTTGGTCAGGGGACCGATCGGCAGGCGGTGCGGCGTGGGCCAGGTGAAGCCCGAGGCGCTCCAGCCGGGGGGCAAGGTCCACACCAGCTTGGTGGCCTCGCCACTGTCGCCGGCGTTCCGCCAATAGGTGTGCCAGCCCTTCTGGATCTTCTGCCGCAGCGCCACGTGGATCGTCTGGCCGGGCGCGATCCCCTGTGTCGCCGAAACCAGCTCGGCGGTCAGGTGGCCGGTGTTGACCGGCTGGGCGAGCGCCACGCTTGAGAAGAGGAGGGCGCAAATCGCGCCCAGCAGAAACCGCATCATGACCCCAAGCTGCGCCGGCCTTGTGGGCGCTATATGGCGTGCCTGTGTCCATAGCGCAAAGCGGGCTCGACTCGGGCCCCTCGCGGGCCATGATCGACGAATCGCGTCTTCCGCCGAGCAGGAGTTCCGCCGGGTGCCCGCTTCCTTCGACGACATCGACATCGGCCAGGTGGTTTCGCTGGGGGCGGCGGGGGTGGATCCCGCGGCCCTGGAGGCGTTCGTGACGGCCTTCGCGCCCGGCTGGGCTGTGGAACGCGGGGCGCCGGACGCCATGGTCTATGCGATCTGGGCCAGGCTGGATGCGGTGGCCGCCACCGACTGGCCGCAGACCAAGCGCCTGGGGGTCGATGCGCTGCGCTGGATGCGCAACCCACCGGCCGGCGAACTGCTGCGAGGGCGGATGACGGTGATGGCCAAGGACCCGGTCGGCGACGGCAAGGGCATCGTCATCGCCCAGCACGACCTGCTCGACGAGGCAGGCAGGCTGGTGTTCAGCTGCCTGACCCGGAGCGTGTTCCAGAGGTAGTTTCCCTCCCCATCAAGGGGAGGGAGGAAAGGTCTTAGGCGTTCGCGGCTTGCGGCTGCTGCGCGGCGGCCTTGGTGAGCGCCAGCGCGATCATGCGGTCCCAGCCGACCAGCGAGTGCATGTGGGCGTAGATCTGGCCGAGCGCGCCGTTGTCGCGCAGCTCGACGAACTTCGCGGCGGGCAGGGCGTTCAGCTTCTCTTCCGAGACGCCGAAGTACTCGGCGATCTTCTGGGTCTCGCCCTGGGTGCCGTCCGGGTTGGCCGGGGTGAAGGTGGCTTCCTTGGTCTCGAACAGGTCCAGGTCCTTGAGGATCTGCACGAAGCTGACCGTCCGCTGACGCTCGACCTCGAAGTTGTTGCAGAACTCGATGCAGTTCTTCGTGTACTCGGTCGGTTCGCCGTTGGCCTCGAAGAAGGCCATGTCATAGCCCTTGTCGACGATGAACTCGGCGTTGCGGTCGATGCACAGGACCATCTGGTTGTTCTGCTCGTCGTTGGCGAACACGAACGGATAGCGGCGCACATAGGCCGGGATGTAGATGCCGCTCTCGAACGTGCCGTCGTCCTTGACGAACATGTTCTCGCCGGCGTTCAGGCCCATCACCGCGATCGGCAGCTTCTCGTCGCCCACGAAGATGATCGGGCCGGTCACGGCGGCCAGCGGGAACTCGCCCACGGTCAGCGGGATGGCGTGGCCGACCTTGGCGAACTTGAAGGGTCCGTCCATCCGCTTCACGCCGATCTTGGAGTGCAGCTCCTTCGCCAGCGGCTCGGGCTTGGAATAGAACAGCACGTTCCCGGACAGCTGGCCGGCGGGCATTTGGGTCTCGGACATAACAAGCCTTCGAAATCGTGGAGCGGGGACGCCGGCGGCCGGGTCTCGCGCGCGAGGTCGCCTCCTCTAGCCGATCCGGATACCGGCGGCAAATGCGGCGCGCCGCTTGCGCCCGCGGCCATCCGCCCCTTCAATCGGCGGAGCAAGAACAGAGACGAAAAAGCGGGGAGCGCGATGCCCATCTACTATCCCGACATCCTGGACCAGGGGACCAGGCCCAAGACCTTCAGCTACGGCGACAAGGACGTGATGCTCTACGCCCTTGGGATCGGCCTGGGCGCCGACCCCATGAACGAGACCGAGCTGGCCTTCGTCTACGAGAAGGGGCTGAAGGTCGTGCCCACCGCCGCCACGGTGCTGGCCTCGGGCCGCGGCGAGCCGCTGCCGACCAAGGAAGGCCACCGCCCCAGCGCGCCCAACTACCTGATGCTGGTCCACGGCGAGCAGAAGGTGGAACTGCACCGGCCGCTGCCGAGCGCGGGCACGTTCACCGCCGAGAGCCGCACCATCGGCGCTTTCGACAAGGGCAAGGACAAGGGCGCGGTGTTGGTCAGCGAGACCATCTGGCGCGACGAGGCCGGCGAAAAGGTCGTGACCCTGACCGGCTCCAGCTTCTGCCGCGCGGACGGCGGCTTCGGCGGGCCGTCGGAAGGCGCGCCCGAGCCGCATCCCGTGCCGGCCCGCAAGCCGGACATCTCCGTGGACATCGCCACCCGCGAGGACCAGGCGCTGCTCTACCGCCTGAACGGCGACCGCAACCCCCTGCATTCCGACCCGGAGAGCGCCCGGCGCTCGGGCTTTCCGCGCCCGATCCTCCACGGCCTCTGCACCTACGGGATCACCTGCCGCGCCGTGCTGCAGGAGATCGTGGACTGGAACCCCGAACGCATCGCCAGCCACCAGGTGCGCTTCTCGGCGCCGGTCTTCCCGGGCGAGACCATCACGGTCGACCTGTGGCGCGACGGGAACGTGATCTCGTTCGAGGCTCGGGTTAAGGAGCGTGGCGTGACCGTCATCAAGAACGGCAAGACCGTCCTTAGAAGCTGAGTGGGACCCAAGCTTTGATCCGACATCTCCTGACCGCCGCGGCGGTCTGCGCCCTGTCCGCCTGCGCCTCGGCCTCGGCGCCGAGCCGGGCCGACGACCCGTCCATGGGCTCGCCGCCCGCCAAGGTCGCCGGCTACTTCGCCACCAACCCGCTGGACGGCAGGGCGATCCTGGGCCCGCCGCCCGCGCCGGACTCGGCCCACGGCAAGGCCGACCGGGCGACGTTCGAGGACACGCGCAAGCTGGAGGGCTCGCCACGCTGGAAGACGGCGATCCAGGACAACGACCTGTGGGGCGGCGGGGCGCTGAAACGCTTCTCCTGCGCGATGGATGTCGACCTGAACGACAGGCAGACGCCGGCGACCTGGAGGATCCTGCACAAGATCGAGCTGGACGCCCGCACGGTCGGCACGCCGGCCAAGGACTTCTACGACCGCAAGCGCCCGCTGATCGGCAACGACGCCCCGCTGTGCGTGCCGCGCGAGGACTGGATGAAGACCAACGCGTCCTATCCGTCCGGCCACGCCATGGTCGCCTGGTCGTGGGGCCTGGTCCTGGCCGAGCTCAAGCCCGCGAAGGCCGATCCGCTGCTGACCCTCGGCCGCGAGTCCGGCGAGAGCCGTGTGATCTGCGGCGTCCACTTCCCCTCGGACGTCGAGGCGGGCCGCAGCCTGGGCGCCGCCATGGTCGCGCGCCTGCATTCCGAGCCGGCCTTCCAGGCCGACATGGCGGCGGCGAGGCGCGAGATCGCCGCGGCGAAGGTGAAGCCGGCGGGGTGTTCCGGCTAGAGCGCTTTCCGGCGAAGTGGATACCGGTTCGCCGCCAGAAAGCGCGACAAGGCAAAGGCCTGGAGCGCAGATCCGATTCAATCGGAGCGAATGGCGCTCCAGAGGGCAGGCCTCACGTCCATCCGAACGCCCACGCGACGGCCCAGATGATGCAACCCCACAGGCCGAGGGAGACCGCCACCGCCAGGAGCAGGCCGTAGCCCCTCGGGAGCGCGCGGCGGCGCGTCCGCGTACGTTTGCTGGCGCGGAAGCGGTGGAAGAGGACGTCGTGCATCAGGCGGGGCCCCGGATGACGAGTACAGCGTGGGAAGCTCTACTACTGGAGCAGCCAAGCTCTACCGACAGGTGAGTCGCTGCAATCAGGGGTTTTACGTAGTTGGGCGGCCAAGTGGCCTGGCCGAGCCGCTTGGGCGCCGCCGACGCGGCTTCGGCCATCAGGTCCCCGGCCGCTTCGCCACGAACACGACATGCCGCCGCAAGGGGTGATCCTCGGCCAGCACCGGGTGATCGAAATCCCTCGCCGGATCGTGGGCCATGCCGATGCGGCGCATGACGGCCTGGGAGCGGAAGTTGTTGTGGGCCGTGAAGGCGATCAGCTCATCGAGGCCGAGGTTCGCGAAACCCCAGGCCAGGACCGCGGCGGCCCCCTCGGTGGCCAGGCCGGTCCCTTGCGCTTCGGGCGTCAGCCGCCAGCCCAGCTCCACGCCGGGCGCGGGCGGCAACTCGTCGCGCACCCGCTGCAGGCCGATCATCCCGATCAGCTTGCCGTCGGCCCTCCGCTCGGCGGCGAAGAAGCCGTAGCCGTGCTGCGCGATCTGGGCGTTCACCCGCTCGATCGTGGCGTCGGTCTGGACGGCGCTGATCGGGCCGCCCAGCCATTCGTTGACGCGCGGATCGGCGTTGATCGCGGCCATCGGCGCGCGGTCGTCCTCGCGGAACGCCCGCAGGATCAGGCGCCCCGTTTCGATCACGCCGGCCGGGGCCCGGTCAGCGCGCCGTAGAGGTCGGTGCGGCGGTCGCGGAAGAAGCCCCAGGCGGCGCGGTGGGCGGTCAGGAAGTCCAGGTCGAAGGTCGCCTTCAGCACGCCCTCGTCCTCGCGGCCCAGCGCGGCCACGAGGTCGCCGCGGTGGTCGGCGATGAAGCTGGAGCCGTAGAACTGCTGGCCGCCGTTGGGATAGCCCTCCCACGGTTCGAAGCCCGTGCGGTTGGCGCCGACCACGGGGATCACGTTCGACACCGCGTGGCCCTGCATGGCGCGGCGCCAGGGCGCGGCGGTGTCCAGGGTGGGGTCGTGCGGCTCCGAGCCGATGGCTGTGGGGTACAGCAGCACCTCGGCGCCCATCAGGGTCATGGCGCGCGCGCACTCCGGGTACCACTGGTCCCAGCAGATGCCGACGCCGATCCGACCGAAGCGGGTGTCCCAGACCTTGAAGCCGGTGTCGCCGGGCCGGAAGTAGTACTTCTCCATATAGCCCGGACCGTCGGGGATGTGGCTCTTGCGGTAGACGCCCATCAGGCTGCCGTCCGCGTCCACCATCACCAGGCTGTTGAAATAGTGCGGCCCCTCGCGCTCGAAGATCGAGATCGGCAGGACCACGCCTAGTTCCCTGGCCAGCGGCGCCAGGGCCGTGACGCACGGGTGCTCGCGCCACGGATGGGCGGTGGCGAACCAGCGCTCCTCCTGGGCCACGCAGAAGTAGGGCCCTTGGAACAGCTCGGACGGCAGGATCACCTGGGCGCCGTCAGCGGCCGCCTCGCGGATCAGGGCCTCGGTCTTCCCGATGTTGGCCGCCAGGTCCTCGCCATACGAGGCCTGCAGGGCGGCGACGGTGATCGTTCGCGACATCAGGCCGGCTCCTGCTGGGTGATGCAGTGGAAGGACCCGCCGCCGGTCAGGATGGCGGTGGACGGCAGGCCGATCACCTCGCGATCGGGGAACACCTCCTTTAGCGCGCCCACGGCGAATTGGCCGGGCTGGTCGGCGTAGAGCGGCACGATCACCGCCTTGTTGGCGATCAGGAAGTTCATGTGGCTGGCCGGGACCGGCCGCTTGTCCTCGCCCTCGATCCAGCCGGGCGAGGGGATGCGCACCACTTTCAGCTTGCGTCCGTCCGCGTCCGTCATCTCGGCCAGCCGTCGGGCCGCATCGTCGAAGGCGGGCGCGTTCGGGTCGCCCTTGCCCCAGGCCACGGGGATCGCCACCGTCCCCGGGGCGACGAAGCGGGCCAGGTTGTCCACGTGGCCGTCGGTGTGGTCATTGACCAGGCCCTCGCCCAGCCACAGCACCTTCTTCGCGCCCAGGCTCCGGGCCAGCGCGGCCGTGGCGATCTCCTCGGTCCAGCCGGGGTTGCGGTTGCGGTTCAGCAGGCACTGGCCGGTGGTCAGCACCGTGCCCGCGCCGTCGTGGTCCACCGCGCCGCCCTCCAGGATGAAGTCGTGGGCGACCAGCTCCGCGTCCGCGGCCTGGGCGATCTGGGCGGCGACCGTGTCGTCGTGCTCCAGCTCGTACTTGCCGCCCCAGCCGTTGAAGCGGAAGCCGTGCGCGCGGCCTTCGGCGAAGATCGGGCCGGTGTCGCGCAGCCAGATGTCGCCGAAGGCGCCCGGCACGATCTCGATATTGGCCACCCCGCCCAGCAGTTCGCGGGCCGCGGCCTCGCCGTCCGGGTGGCCGGTCATCAGCTTGACCTGCTCGCCGCCGGGACCGGCCAGCGCTCGCGCCAGGGCCGCCACCTCGGCCTGGGCCGGCCCGAGGTTGTCCTCCCACAGCTCCGCATGGCTGGGGAAACCCACCCACATCGCCTTGTGGGGCGCCCATTCCGCGGGAACGACGAAGCTCATTCTGGGTCCGACCTCCAAAGCCGCGCGCATGTGGCCCCGGCGCTCACCTGCGTCAAGCGCCGCCCACAAACGAAAAAGGGCGGCCGCATCGCTGCGGCCGCCCCCTCGCGAAGTCCGGTCCCGGACCTGCCGGTCTTAGTACTCGACGTGCAGGGTCAGGACGAAGGTGCGGCGGTAGCCCGGCTGGGCCAGGGCCGTGCCCGGGCCCAGGTTCGTCGAGATGTCGCCGAGATAGCGCTCGTCGAACAGGTTGCGGATGTTGCCCTGGAGATAGGTGTTCTTCAGGCCGAACGTGTCCAGCTTCACCCGCGCATCCACGTCCCACAGCGTATAGCCGTTGAACTGCTCGGTATTGGTGAGGTTGGTGTAGCGGTCGCCGACGAACTTGCCCTGAACGCCCAGGCTCAATTGCTCCATCGGATCCCACTGGACCCGAACGCCGCCCTGCCACTTCGGCGTTTCGTACAGTTGATTGCCCTTGGTCTGCAGGATCTGGCCGGCGTTCTCGCCCGGGATGTTGTTCTGGATCTCGGAGTCGACGTAGGCGATCGAAGCGTAGAGCGACAGCTCGTCGGTGGGCTTGAAGCCGACCTGACCGTCGAAGCCCATCAGCTCCACGTCACCGACGTTGGCCGAGAAGGCGATGCCGGCGGCCTCGTCGAACACGCGCTCGATGCGGTTCGAGAAGTCGTTGCGCCACACCGCCAGCGAGGCCAGGAACGGGCCGCTCTGGTAGCGCATGCCCACGTCGTAGGCCTTGGCCTTTTCCGGACCGGGATCCACGTCCTTCTGGCCGTAGAGGTCGTCGGTGCGCGGCGCCGAGAGGGTCTCGGCATAGCTGGCGAAGACCGACAGGCTGTCGGTGACGTCGTAGCTGACGCCCACGTTCGGCAGGACGTCGTCATACTTGCGCGTGAATTTGCGCGGCTGGCCGTACTGGAACGCGGCGTTGGAGTTCAGCGCGGACGCCGGGAAGGTCACCAGCGGCCGGCCCTGGCCGTCGTCGGTGCCGGCAACCGGCGTGCCCACCTGGGTGGTGCAGTAGGCGTTGAACGTGTCGCGCTGGTAGCAGAAGTTGTTCAGGTCGCGCTTGAAGAACGGGGCCCGCACGCCGACGTTAACCAGCAGCTTGTCTTCCAGGAACTTGCCCCGGTACTCGGCGGCGACCTGGTGCAGCTGGGCTTCGGACAGACGGTCGCGGCGGCGCAGGTTGGTGCCGTCGGGGAGCTCGATCCGACGGCCTTCGCCGTCCTTGCCGCCGAACACGTTCTCGACCGTGCCGTCTTGACCCACGAAGCCGGCGTCGCCCGTCTGGCGGTGCTCAGCCTTGTCGAAGGTGTAGGCGACGCGGATGTTCTGGTTGTCGGCGAACTTCCAGATCAGCGACGAGGTCAGGTTGTAGCGACGGGTGTTCGTCGTGTTGGGACGGTACAGGTAGACCGAGTCCAGGATGTCGCCGTCGCCATTCAGGTCGACGCCGGCAGCCGTGGAGTTGCCGCGCAGCTGGCGGTCGGTTTCCGAGAACGCTTGCACGCCGCCGCCGTTGGCCAGGGTGTATTGGAACGCGGGGTCGACGGTCAGGGTGAGCTGGTCACTGAGGTTCCAGCTCGACAGGCCGCGGATGTTGCCGGTGTTCGACGGGTTGATGTTGAAATCGTAGTAGCCGGTCGGGCAGGGGAACGCGGCGGTGTTTTCGCTCTGCGCGCCCGCGCCCGGCGTCGGGCGGGAGCAGACGGTGGGCGAGACGAGGCTTTCCGGCTGGCCGTTGGCCAGGACGCCGTGACGATCGAACTGGGCCTTGCTGATGCGGTTGATGAAGTTGTTGCGGTTCTCGTTGTAGGTGGCCATCAGGCTGGCTTGGCCCACATCGCCGAAGTCCTGGTCGATGCGGAAGTTATACTGAACCTTGTCGATCTCGCCCTTGGGCTTGGTCGACGAGTCGTGCGGCTTGAACAGGTCGTTGCTGGTTTTCAGCACGGAGAACCAGGCACGGGTGCCCCAGGGACCGATCTCGCCCGTCTCGATGGTGCCGTAGTAGCGCTGGAAGTTGTCGCTGCCGAAGCCGACCTCGGCGCGGACGCCGAATTCCTTCGAAGCGCGCTTGGTGATGTAGTTGACCGTGCCGCCGGCCGCCGCGGCGGTGGGGCTGTCGACGTCGGTCGTGCCCAGGTTCACCGTCACCCGCGAGACCAGGTCGGATTCGAGCTGCTGGTTCGAATAGATCGCGTAGTTGCCGCTGTCGTTCAGCGGCAGGCCGTCCTGCAGCAGCGCGATGCGCTGGCCGTCGAAGCCGCGGATCGTGATGTCGCCGCCGGCCGAGCCGAAGGCGTCGTTGTTGGTGAAGTTCACGCCCGGGAGCAGGTTGATGGTGTCGAGCACCGACTGGCCCGGAGCCTGACGGCTGATGAACTCTTCGGTGATCGACGCGCGCGACTTGGGTTCACGCTCCGCCACGATGGCGCCGTCGAGGTTCTTCGGACCGGTCGAGCCGGTGACGACCAGCTCTTCGACGATCGCCGTACCGGTGGATTGCGCGAGCGCCTGGCTCGAGAGCAGCAGACCGGTGGCGAGCGCCGTGGTCGCGCAAAGCGCGCGGCTCAGTTTGATATTCATTCAGTAGCCCCTTCCACAGACCCAATCCCCGGGACGCCCCTCGGCGCCCCCTGAGTCTTCGTGGCCCCTATAGCGCCAAAAATCAGGTAGTTGGTGACTGTTTTACGACGGTCGGGCCGAGACTGTCACAGTGCGGCGAAAAGGCATCAGTATGCTTGCGATACGGGCAGCGCACTTTAGGTTTCGCGGCGTTCGAGGGTCGAAATGTCGCAAAACCTAAGGCCGCAAAGCTCCGCCGGCGACCTGCGTTCGGCGGCCCTGCTGACCGCGGCCCTGACTCTCGCGCGGCTGGTGGCGCTGTTCCGTACGCCGCTCGAACTCTATCCGGACGAGGCCCAGTACTGGCTTTGGTCGCGCACGCTCGACTTCGGTTACTATTCGAAACCTCCGGTGATCGCCTGGGCGATCTGGGCGACGACGGCCATCGGCGGCGACGCCGAGGCCTGGGTGCGGCTCTCGGCCTGCCTCTTCCAGGCCGGCGCGACCATGACGGTCTTCCTGATCGGACGCCGGCTGTACGGCGGGGCGGTCGGCCTGGCGGCCGCGGCGCTCTACGGCCTGATGCCGGGCATCCAGCTTTCGGCCCTGGTGGCCGCCACCGACGCGCCGCTGCTGTTCTTCCTGGGCCTGACCATCCTGGCCTATGTGACGCTGCTGGAGGCGCAGGGCCGCCGGCGCATCCTGCTGGCCGCGGGGCTCGGCGCGGCGCTGGGCCTGGCGTTCCTGTCGAAGTATGCGGCGATCTATTTCGTGGTCGGCCTGGGCGTCCATCTGGCCCTGTCGCCCCGCGCCCGGGCGGCCTGGAGCCTGCCGGCCGCCGCCGCCGCGTGCGCGGCCCTGGCGGCGGTCATGGCGCCGAACCTCGCCTGGAACGCCGCGCACGACTTCGCCACCTTCCAGCACACCGCCGCCAACGCCGCCTGGAGCGGGGTCCAGCTCTTCAACGTCGCCGAGATGGCTGCGTTCGTCGTCTCGCAGTTCGGGGTGTTCGGCCCGATCCCGCTGGGGGCGCTGATCGTGGGCCTGGTGCTGGCGGTGCGCCGCCGCACGCTCAGCGCCAACGACCTGACCCTGCTGTGCTTCAC
Organism: Phenylobacterium sp.; assembly: GCF_004297125.1. Lineage (GTDB taxonomy): Bacteria > Pseudomonadota > Alphaproteobacteria > Caulobacterales > Caulobacteraceae > Phenylobacterium. The sequence continues at coordinate 51,588 of NZ_SCVD01000014.1, forward strand.
CCTGCCGCCGCTGGTGATCGTCACCGCCCAGGCCTTCATCAGCCGCGCCAACGCCAACTGGTCCGGCGCGGGCTACCTGGCCGGCGCCATCCTGGTGGCCGCCTGGCTGATGCGCTGGCGGGCGAAGCGGTGGCTGATCGCCGCCCTCGTCATCCAGGGCGCGGTGGCGACCTTCTTCCTGGCGGCGGTGATGTCGCCCGGCCTGGCGGACAAGGCGGGCCTGGCCAACGGCCTGAAGCGGGCCCGCGGCTGGTCGCAGACCACCGACCTGATCCTGGAGCGCGCCCGGCGCGAACCGGGCCTCACCGCCATCGCGGTCAACAACCGCTTCTTGTTCTACGCGATCAGCTACTACGGCCGCGACCGGCTCGCGTTCCGGCCGCCCTTGGCGAGCTGGCTGCTGATGGAGGGGCCGCGCAACCAGGCCGAGACGACGGCGCCGCTGACCCCGGCCATCGGCCGCCGCGTCCTGATGGTGTCCTACGAGGGCTGGCGCCGGGCCGAGATGGAGGCCGACTTCGCCAGGTCATCTGGCCTGGAGATCGGCAGTGTCTGGCTGGACCGCCGTCACAAGCGCCGCGTGGAGATGTTCGTGGGCGAGGGGTTCAACCCTCGCCCGCGCGACGGCGTCACCGGCCTCCCCAGATCACCTTGAGCACCCGGTCGCGGCCGCAGCCCTCCCGGTAGCGCTCATAGTGCGCCGGGTTCTTCTTGTAGAAGTCCTGGTGATAGCCCTCGGCGTTGTAGAACGGCGCGGCGTTGCGCGTCGTCACGGTGATCCGGGCGCCGAGCTGCTTCTCGTACTTCGCCTTCGCGGCGTCCGCGACGGCCTTCTCCTGGGCGTTCCCCGCGAAGATGGCGGTGCGGTAGGACGGACCCTTGTCGCAGACCTGGCCGGTCGGGTCGGTGGGGTCGATGTGGTGGTAGAACACGTCCACCAGCTGCGAATAGCTGACCTTGGCCGGGTCGTAGGTGACCTTCACGGCCTCCAGGTGGCCCGAGTGGTTCTCGTACGTGGGGCTGGACGACGTGCCGCCCGAATAGCCGGAGACGGCGGCCTTCACCCCCGGCGTCTCCTCGAAGAACTTCTCCACCGTCCAGAAACAGCCGCCGGCGAACACGGCGGTCTTGGTGGCGGCGGCCGGCGCGGCCGAGGCGAGCAGGCTCGCGGCCGCGGCGGTCGCGGCGAAGGTCAGGATCTTCATGGACTTCAACGTTCCTCAGGTCTTGCCCGCCCGGCAAGCGCCAACAGGACATTACGTGAGGATTGCCGTGGCGGCTTCAAGGCCTGCTGTCCCTCCCTTAATGGGGAGGGACAGCTCGCCGGAGGCGAGCAGGGTGGGGAATGCGGACGCAAGCTCTGAGCGTGGACGTGAGATCCCCACCCGTCTCGTCGCTTCGCTCGAGCCACCCTCCCCAGGAAGGGGAGGGAAAAATCAGGCCGCGACCTTCTCCGCCACCTGGAACGGGGCCTCGGTCTTGGCCCGGATCTCGTCCAGGGTGACGCCCGGAGCCATCTCCAGCAGGGTGAGCGGCTTCTTGCCCCGGGAGACGTCGAAGACGCCGAGGTCGGTGACCACCACGTCCACCACGCCCTGGCCGGTCAGCGGCAGGGTGCAGGCCTTGAGCAGCTTGGGCGCGCCGGTCTTCTCGGTGTGCTCCATGACCACCACGACGCGCTTGACGCCCGCCACCAGGTCCATGGCCCCGCCCATGCCCTTGACCATCTTTCCGGGCACCATCCAGTTGGCCAGGTCGCCGTTCTCGGCCACCTGCATGGCCCCCAGGATCGACAGGTCGATGTGGCCGCCGCGGATCATGGCGAAGCTGTCGGCGCTGGAGAAATAGGAGCTGGAGGGCAGGGCGGTGATCGTCTGCTTGCCGGCGTTGATCAGGTCGGCGTCCTCGTCGCCCTCATAGGGGAACGGGCCCATGCCCAGCATGCCGTTCTCGCTCTGCAGCGTCACATGCATGCCGGTCGGGATGTAGTTCGCCACCAGGGTCGGGATGCCGATCCCCAGGTTCACATAGAAGCCGTCGCGCAGTTCCTTGGCGGCGCGGGCGGCGATCTCGTCACGGGTCCAGGCCATTTAAGCGATCTCCCGCTTGCGGACGGTGCGCTGCTCGATGCGCTTCTCGTGGACGCCCTCGACGATGCGGTCGACGAAGATGCCCGGGGTATGGATGTTGTCCGGGTCCAGGGTCCCGGTCTCGACGATCTTCTCGACCTCGGCGATGCAGGTCTTGCCGGCGGTGGCCATCATCGGATTGAAGTTCCGCGCGGTCATCCGGTAGACGAGGTTGCCCTCGCGGTCGCCCTTGAAGGCCTTCACGATCGACAGGTCGGCGGTCAGGCCGCGCTCCATGACATAGAGCTCCCCGTCGAACTCGCGGACCTCCTTGCCTTCGGCCACCAGGGTGCCGACGCCGGTCTTGGTATAAAAAGCAGGGACGCCCGCCCCGCCGGCGCGGATGCGCTCGGCCAGGGTGCCCTGCGGGTTGAACTCCAGCTCCAGCTTGCCGGACAGGTAGAGCTCCGCGAACAGCTTGTTCTCGCCCACGTAGGACGAGATCATCTTGCGGATCTGGCCGCCGGCCAGCAGCACGCCCAGGCCGAAGCCGTCGACCCCGCAGTTGTTCGAGATGACCGTCAGGTCCTTCACGCCGGACTCGCGGATCGCCGCGATCAGGACCTCGGGGATGCCGCACAGCCCGAAGCCGCCCGCCATGATCGTCATGCCGTCGAACAGCCGCCCTTGCAGCGCCTCGACCGCGTCCTTGGAAACCTTGTCCGCCATGTTCGCCCAATACGCTGCAAACGCGCTGTTGAGAACTGGGCCGCGATAAAATTCATCGATTGATGATTTGCGCGCCACACCCACGTGTCATGGCTAGACTGGAGCCCCGATGCACGCCGACTCGTTCCTGATCCAGGCCCTCGTCTATCTCGCCGCGGGCGTGATCTCCGTCCCGATCGCCAAGCGGCTGGGGCTGGGCTCGGTGCTGGGCTACCTGATCGCCGGCGCGCTGGTGGGGCCGTTCGTCCTGGATCTGGTGGGCGAGCAGGGCGACGTGATGCGGTTCGGCGAGTTCGGCGTCGTCATCCTGCTGTTCCTGATCGGGCTTGAGGTTCGCCCCGCCCTGCTGTGGGAAATGCGCACGTCGATCTTCGGCCTGGGCATGGCGCAGATGCTGGCCAGCGCCGCTGTGATAGGCGCCGTCGCCCTCGGTTTAGGCGTCGACTGGCGGGTCGCGACGGCCGTGGGCCTGATCCTTGCCCTCTCCTCCACCGCCATCGTGCTGCAAAGCCTGGAAGAGAAGGGCCTCAGGCAGGGTCCCGTCGGCCAGGCCGCCTTCGGGGTGCTGCTGTTCCAGGACCTGGCGGTGATCCCTCTGTTCGCCTTCCTGCCGTTGCTGGCCATCGGCCACCAGGCGGGCGCCGTCGAGGCCGCGGGCCATGGCGCCAGCGTGCTGGCTGGCCAGCCGGAATGGGTGCGGATCCTGGCCACCTTCGGCGCCGTGGTCGGCGTGGTCGTCGGCGGCCGTTACCTGACCCGGCCGATGTTCCGCTTCATCGCCGCCGCCCGCCTGCGCGAGATCTTCACGGCCTCGGCCCTGCTGCTGGTGGTGGGCGTGGCGGCGCTGATGGAGCTGGTGGGCCTGTCGCCGGCCCTGGGCGCCTTCCTGGCCGGAGTGGTGCTGGCCGAGAGCGAATTCCGCCGCGAGCTGGAGACCGACATCGAGCCGTTCCGCGGCCTTCTGCTGGGCCTGTTCTTCATCACCGTCGGCGCGGGCCTGAACTTCGGCCTGATCGCGGCGCGGCCGGTGCTGGTGATCTCGCTGACCGTCGGCCTGATGGCGGTGAAGTTCCTGGCCATGTGGGGCGTCGGCCTGGCGTTCCGCCGTGGCCGCAGGGACGCCGCGACCGTCGCCGTGTCCCTGGCCCAGGGCGGCGAGTTCGCCTTCGTCCTGATCGCCTTCGTGGTGACCGCCAACGTCCTGCCCGCCGAACAGGCCGCGCTGGCCACCGCCGTGGTGGCCCTTTCCATGGCGCTGACTCCCATCGCCTTCGCGCTCTACGAGAGGTTCGTCCTGAACCGCGCGGGCGTGCTGGCCGAGCCCGAGCAGCTGCCCTTCGACGACGGCGCCCCCGACGCGATCGTCGCCGGCTTCGGCCGCTTCGGCCAGATCGCCACCCGCCTGCTGACCGCGGCCGACTTCAAGGTGACGATGCTGGAATCGTCCATCGAGCAGATCGACACCATCCGCCGCTTCGGCTGGCGGGTTCACTACGGCGACGCCACGCGCCTGGACCTGCTGCGCGCCGCCGGCGCCGACAAGGCCAAACTTCTGCTCGTCGCCATCGACGACAAGGACAAGGCGGTCGAGCTGGTGAAGGCCGCCACCGAATACTTCCCGAACCTGACGATCATCGCCCGCGCCTTCGACCGCCGGCACGCCTACGAGCTGGTCCGCGTGGGCGGCGACGAGGTGGTGCGCGAGACCTTCGAGAGCGCGCTGGTGTTCGGCAAGAAGGCGCTCCTGCGCCTGGGGTTCTCCGACCGCCGGGCGGCCAAGGCGGTCAGCCTGTTCCGGGAACACGACCTCGCGCTCTTCAACAAGCTGGCGCCGGTCTACGGCGAGGAGGAGCGCTACGCCATGGCGGTCCGCGACAGCCGCGCGACCATGGAGAACCTGCTCTCGGCGGAGATGCGCCGCCTGAAAAAGGAGGAGGCCGAGGAGGCCGACAACGACGGCAAGGCCAAAGCTCTGCGCGAGGCCAGCTGACGCGGGCGAATTGGCGAGGCTGCGGCTCTGGGTGTATTGAGGCCCGATGAGCCAAGCCCTCGACCTCCAGGACAAAATCGAGCCCGTCTCCTTCGACCTCTACGCGAAGGACTTTCCCGCCTTCACCCAGAAGCTGGGCGACAGCTACGCCCGCTGGGGCTTCGCGGTGATCGCCGACCACGGCATGCCGCAGGACAAGGTCGATGCGGCGATCGAGCAGATGAAGCTGTTCTTCGCCCTCCCCGAGGAGACCAAGCGCAAGTACAAGCTGCCGGTGTCCGGCCAGCGGGGCTACACGCCGTTCGGGATCGAGACCGCCAAGGGCGCGACGCACCACGACCTAAAGGAATTCTGGCATGTCGGCCGCGACCTGCCGCCCGGCCACCGGTTCCGCGACCACATGCCGGACAACGTCTGGCCCGACGCCGAGCTGCCTGAGTTCAAGGCCAAGGTGAGCTGGCTCTACAACGCGCTCGACGAGATGGGCCTGAAGGTGCTGGAGGCGATCGCGACCTACCTGGGCCTCGACCGCCACTTCTTCGATCCGACCGTCGACTTCGGCAATTCGATCCTGCGCCTGCTGCACTATCCGCCGGTGCCCAAGGACGGGCCGCACATCCGCGCCGGGGCGCACGAGGACATCAACGTCATCACCTTGCTGCTCGGCGCCGAAGAGGCGGGCCTTGAGGTCAAGGATCACGACGGCCGCTGGATCGCCATCAACCCGCCGGCCGGCAGCCTGGTCTGCAATATCGGCGACATGCTGCAGCGGCTGTGCAACCACCGCCTGCCGTCCACCACCCACCGCGTCGTGAACCCGGCCCCCGAGCGCCGCGGCTTCCCGCGCTACTCGACCCCATTCTTCCTGCACTTCAACTCGGACTACCTGATCGAGACCCTGCCGGGCTCGATCGACGCCGAGCACCCGAACCGCTACCCGGAGCCGATCACCGCCCACGAGTACCTCCAGGAACGCCTGCGCGAGATCAAGCTGGCTTAACCTCCTCTCCCCGCAAGCGGGGAGAGGAGCACTGCGCATCTGCCGCCTACCACCCGCACTGCTGGCCCTTGTTCTGGACCTTCAGCCACGCATCCAGCGGCTTGAAGTACTCGGCCACGGCGCTCGCGTCGGTCCGCGTCTCGCCGGAGAACACCGCCAGGGTCTGCGGCCAGGGCTGCGACTGGCCCAGCTCCATCATCTTGTTGAACTTCTCGCCCACGGCCTTCTGGCCATAGACCGAGCAGCGGTGCAGCGGGCCCTTCCAGCCGGCCTGGGCGCAGGCGGCCCGGTGGAACTGGAACTGGTAGATGTGGGCCAGGAAGTAGCGGGTGTACGGCGTGTTGCCCGGGACGTGGTATTTCGCTCCCGGATCGAAGGCGTCGGCCGGACGCGCGGCGGGCGGGGCCAGCCCCTGGTACTTCAGGCGCAGCGCCCACCAGGCGTCGTTGTACTTGTCCGGCCCCACCTCGCCCGAAAACACCTCCCAGCGCCAGCGGTCGACCAGCAGGCCGAACGGCAGGAAGGCGATCTTGTCGAGCGCCATCTTCAGCAGGAACGGGATGTCCTCCTCCGTCCCCGGCACGGCGCCCAGCAGGCCGATCTGGTTCAGGTACGTGGGCGTCGAGGCCGACAGCGCCGCGAAGTCCCCGATGGCCTCGTGGAACCCGTCGTTCGCCCCGTTGCGGAACAGCGTCGGCTGGTTCTGGTAGGCGCGCTGGTAGTAGTTGTGGCCCAGCTCGTGGTGGACGGTCTGGAAGTCGTCGGCGTCCACCTTCGTACACATCTTGATGCGGATGTCGTTCTTGTCGTCCAGGTCCCAGGCCGAGGCGTGGCAGACCACCTCGCGGTCGCGGGGCCGGGTGATCAGCGAGCGCTCCCAGAAGGTCTGCGGCAGCGGCGCGTAGCCCAGCGACGAATAGAAGCCCTCGCCGGTTTTCACCATCTTGACCGGGTCGTAGCCCTTCGCCTCGAGCAGCTTGTCCAGGCTGTAGCTGGAGGCCGCCGTCTTCGGCTGGACGATGTCGTAGATGTTGCCCCACTGCTGGGCCCACATATTGCCCAGCAGGTCCGCGCGGATCGGGCCGGTCCTGGGCTGCACCGCGTCGCCGTACTTCTCGTTCAGCCGGGCGCGCACGTAGCAGTGCAGGTTCTTGTAGAACGGCTCCACCTGCGTCCACAGCCGGTCGGTCTCGGCGGCGAAGGCGTCGGGGTCCATGTCGTAGTTCGAGCGCCACAGCGCGCCGGTGTCCTTGAACCCCAGCCCCTTGGCGCCCTCGTTGGAGAGCGCGGCGAACTTGGCGTAGTCCGGCTTCATCACGCTCGCCACGCCGTGCCAGCCCTCCCAGGCGGCCTTCAGCTCGGCCGGGTCGCGGCTCTTGGCCATCACCTCCTCGGCGTCGTTGAGCGTGATCGGCTTGCCCTTGAACAGGAACTTGCCCGACGAATAGGTGCTGTCCAGCTTGGTCACCAGGCCGGCCAGCTCCTCGGCCGCGCCGGGCCGGTTGGGCGCGGGCGACACCAGGTACAGCTTCAGCAGCTTCAGCTTGCGCGCCGTCACCGGGTCGGCCTGCACGCCGTTGAACCTCGCCGCCTCGGTGGCCAGCCGGGTCACCAGCGCGTTCTGCTCGGCGTTGGCCTTGGCCTCCAGCCACTGGGTGTCCTCGGTGATGAAGTTGGCCCGCACCCACTGGGCGCGGTTGGCGAAGGCGTTGGCCGTGTCGAGCTGGGCCTCGGCGTTCTCCACGAAGGCCTTGGCGTCAGCGGCGGTAGGTTGGGCCGTGGCGGGGTGCGCGCACATCAGGACGGCCGCGGCGGCCGCGGCCATGAGCTTCAGTTTCATCAGGCGTTCCTGGTCGTTTCCGTTGGCGGTTCGCACCGCCGCTGGCCGGAGGAGAGGCCCCGCGGGGCGGCAGGTCAATCCGCGTATTCGGCCAGGTCCTCGGGACCCATGACGGTGACGTCCAGGTCGGTGACGATGCCCGTCCCCAGCGTATAGACCCAGCCATGCACGCTCAGCGGCTGGCCGCGGCGCCAGGCGTCCTGGACGAAGACGTCCGAGGCCACGTTGCGCACCTGGCGGATGACGTTCAGCTCCACCAGCCGGTCCCACTTGGCCTTCTCGCCCGGCAGGGCCTCCAGCTCGTGGCGGTGCTCGTGGTGGACCTCGCGGATCGGGTGCAGCCAGTGGTCCACCAGCCCCCGCCGCTGGCCGTCCACCGCCGCCGCCACCCCGCCGCAGCCATAGTGGCCCACCACCAGGATGTGCTTCACCTTGATCACGTCCACCGCGAACTGCAGCACCGACAGGTAGTTGGCGTCCTGCGGCGGGGCCAGGTTGGCCACGTTGCGGTGTACGAACAGCTCGCCGGGATCGAGGCCCACGATCTCGTTGGCCGGCACCCGGCTGTCGGAACAGCCGATCCACAGGTACTCGGGCGCCTGCTGGTCCTCCAGCCGCTTGAAGAAGCCGGGGTCCACCGCGACCTTGCCCGCCGCCCAGGCGCGGTTCTTGGCCTTCAGATCGTCCAGGGTCTTGGGCATCAGAGAGGTTTCGCGTCCGGCTGCTGGTTGGGATGGGCGGCGACGAAGGCGGGATGCTCCGCGGCCCGGTCGGCGGCGGCGACCAGCTTCGGCCATGGCGTCACGTCCAGCTCGAACCGCCGCGCCGAATAGACCTGGGGCACGAGGCAGCAGTCGGCGATGGTCGGCGTGTCGCCGAACGCATACTGCCCGCCGTAGGTCTCCACCAGCGGCTCCAGCGCGTCGAAGCCGTCGCGGATCCAGCCGTGGATCCACTCGGTGATCGCCGCCGGCTCCACGCCCATCTGCCGGAGCTTGCGGCCCACGCGGGTGTTGTTCAGCGGGTGGATGTCGCAGGCGATGATCCCCGCCATCCGCCGCACCACCGCCCGGTCCAGCGCCGCCCGCGGCAGGATCGGCGGCTGCGGCCGGGTCTCCTCCAGCCACTCCAGGATCGCCAGGCTCTGGGCCAGCACCGTGCCGTCCCCCAGGTCCAGCGCCGGGGTCAGCCCCTGCGGGTTCACCGCCCGGTACTCGGGCTCGCGCTGCTGGCCGGCGATCAGGTCGATGGCGTGATAGCCGTACGCGCAGCCCTTGAGCTGCAGGCCGATGCGCACCCGATAGGGCGCCGTCGCCCGCCAGGCGGAATGCAGGGTCCAGGCCATGCTCAGGCCACCACGAAGCTGAGCGAACCCACGCCCTCGACCTCGCCCTCGACCCGGTCGCCCTTGGCCAGCGGCCCCACGCCCTCGGGCGTGCCCGTATAGATCAGGTCGCCGGGCGCCAGCGCCCACAGCTTCGACGCCTCCGAGACGATCTCGGCCACGTTCCAGATCATGTCGGCCGCCGTGGCCTCCTGCTTCACCGTCCCGTTCACCGACAGCGCGATGCGGCCCTGGGGCGCCGGCCCGCGCCAGCGGCGGATCGCCGAGATCGGCGCGCTGTCGTCGAAGCCCTTGGACGCGTCCCACGGCTGGCCCTTGTCCTTGGCCGCGCTCTGCAGGTCGCGCCGGGTCAGGTCCACGCCCACCGCATAGCCGTAGACCACGCCCAGCGCCTCGCCCACGGCCAGGTCGCGGCCGGCCCCCCCGATCGCCACCACCAGCTCGATCTCGTGGTGCAGGTTGGCGGTGCGCGGCGGATAGGCGGGGTCGCGCCCCGGCGGGACCACCGCGTCGGCGGGCTTGGAGAAGAAGAACGGCGGCTCGCGGTCGTCGCCCCCCATCTCGCGCCGGTGGGCCGCATAGTTGCGCCCCACGCACAGGATGCGGCGGACCGGAAACCCGCCCAGGGCTTCACCCCCCTCGCCCTCGACGGGCACGACGGGAAGCGACGGAGGAGCGAACACATACTCGGCCATGCGCCGCGTTTAGGCCCGGCGCGCCGCGATGTGAACCCCACGCCGGGGCACACTGTCCTTACGTCACGGAAAGCCGGGCGGCCCAGGCCCTCTCCTCATCCATAGGGGGAGGAGCAGGGGCCGCCAGATCATCCATCACGCCAGCGCTTCCCCGGCCGCTGCCAGAGCCGCCCCAGCCGCGCCTCCACGCGCTTGATCCGCCGCCCCGCCTCGACCGGGTCCACCGGCCCCGTCCGCTCGGCGATCTCCAACATCTGGTCGGCGTACCAGTGTACCCGCTCCTCACAGGCTCGCGCCACCTCGCGCGCGATCTCCGGGTCGCGCGCCACCCAGCCGTACAGCGTCGTCCGATGCGGAAACCCGTCCCGCCCCGCCAGGTCGTTCAGCGACGCCCCTTGCACGATCGCCCAGCACACCGGCTCCATGCGCGCGCGCCGCTTCGCCTGCAGACGCGCCGAGCGCCCCATCGCCAGGTTCGCCCGCAGGTCGAAGTCGAAGTCCGGCCGCTCGCGCCGCCACTTCCGCACCGTGTAGGCCGACGGCAGCGCCGGGTTCACCGCCCGCAGCTGTGTCAGCGCCACCCCGCGCCCCACCTGGTACAGCACCCGGTCGGCCAGCCGGGCGTCCCACATCGACAGTTCCCGCCGCCGTTCGCCCACCCGCGCCCCGTGCGCGGCCCGCCGCATCCGGCGCAGCCGATGCACCTCGGCGCAGAACGCTCCGCTGATCGACTGCCAGTACCGCAGCGTCCGCCGGCTGGGCGCCGCCGGGTCCAGCTCGATCTTCCGCAGCGACTCCCCGGCCCGCAGCCGCGCCAGCACCGCCTCGGCCTTCACCGGGTCGAACGCCAGCCGCAGCGCATAGTCCCCCTTGGCCATCGCCACATCCAGCGCCGCCCGGAACCCGGGGTCCTGCCGCCCCCACCGGTCCACGCTCTTCGGACACGGCATCCCCGGCCGCGCACACGCCGCCTTCACCGTCTCCCCGGCGGCCACCCGCTCCAGGATCTCCAGCTTCTGGCGGTCACGCAGGTTGGCGCGCTCGACGAGGGACGGCATGGACGGAGGATACCGCAGGGGGCGAGGCGGGCGGTATGTTGTTCTGGCGGGGTGCGTCCGGGAATGACGTGGGGGTCGCGGGTCGAGGGTCGAGGTGGGCGATGCGCCAGGAGCCGCCCGAACCGGACATTCCCGGCACGCGCGGGCGGGCCCCGATCTCTCAGGCCGCCTGGATCGCTCGTCGCGCCGCTTCGGTCTCGCGGCCCGGCGGCAGCCCGAACAGGCGTCGGTACTCTCGGGTGAACTGTGGCACGCTTTCGTAGCCGACTTCGTAGGCGGCGCGGCTGGGCCTCGCTCCCTTGGCCAGCATGAAACGACGCGCTTCGATCAGGCGGAGCTGTTTCTGGAACTGAAGCGGCGACAACGACGTCACCGCCTTGAAACGTTGGTGGAACGTCGATGCGCTCATCCCGGCCGCCGACGCCAACCGTTCGATGCTCAGGGGCGACGCGAAATCCTGCCGGATGATCTCGATCGCCCGGCCGATCCGCCGCACGTGGCTGTCGGGAAAGCCCAACTGCCGGATCGCCGCTCCGTGGCGCCCCGCCAGCAACCAATAGTGCATCTCGCGCACCAGCTGGGTCTGCAACAGGGGAATGGCGGCGGGGCGCTCCAGGAGGTTGATGAGCCGGAGCGCGGTGTCGGCCACTTCGGCGTCGGTGGGCTGGAGGCGGAGCGCGGAACCGGTTTCCACGATCACCGCCCTCATCTCGGCCGAAAGCTCCGCGATCAGCGCCGCATCGAGATGGAGCGCGAAGGACAAATATGGCGCAGGACCGCTCGCCTGGGTGATCTGGCTGACCGTCGGCGCGTCGGCGGTGAGCAGCATGGAGTCGCCGGCGCTGAACGCCAGGGTCTCGTTTCCCACCGTCACCTGCTTGGCCCCCTGCACGACCAGGCAGATGAGCGGGCGCTGGATGGCGTATTGCAGCTCGCGCACGGCGGTGGTGCGAACGAGGGTCATGCCCTTGACGCCCGTAGGGGCGATGCCCTCCGCGCCGGCATTGGCCTCGGTGTAGCGGCTGACGGCGTCTCGCAGCTGTTGGGTCATCGAGATCTCGGTACCGAAAGGCCCGTGAGCGTCAAGCGTCCCGGAGTTTTAGGCAAGGTTACCGCACAACCGGGCAACCTGGCCTGTGGCGATCGGGAGATACTGGAAGGGGTCCTCGGCGGCCCGCCCCGGAGGGGCTCACTGATGAAACGGAAGCTTCAATGACCTCGCAGGCCGTTCAGCAGCATCGCGGCGTCGTCATGACCGGCGACGATGGCGATGAGGGCCGCAAGGCCTTCTACATCCTGATCGAGGCTCGTCCCTGCCTTGAAACCGAGGTCCTTCAGATGCTGAAGGACATCCTGGCCTGCGTGGAGAGTGAACCAGCGACCGGTCCTTGGTACGCTGTACAGCAGTCGCCGACCACCTTCGCCATCTTCGAGGTCTTCCCGAATATCGCCGGGCGCGACGCCCACGTGGCCGGGGGAGGCGGGGACATTTTCCGCGATGTCGAACGGATGAACCGCCTGCTGGCGCAGCCGGCCCATGTCCGGAAGGTCGACGTCCTCTTCAGCAAACAGGTGTTCGCGTAGCCGGCGGCGCGCCCGCCTCGCGCCATGAGGAGACCTTGGCCCAGGCTCCGGAATTCGACCTTCGCGGATTCAACACGGAGTCTGCTTATCGGCTCAACACCAACTTCGCTTCTCCCCCTTAGAGATCTATGGGAGTCCCGCCGAGCCGGATTGATGGGGAGCTCCGACCATGAAGCGGATTGCATCGGTCGCCCTTGTATTCACCCTACTGGGCGGCGCCACCCACGCGCACCATTCGCGCGAGATGTTCGATGTCACCCGCAACATTACATACAGGGGGGCAGTCAAAGCCTACCGCTGGCAAAACCCGCACAGCAGTATTGTCGTGACGGTCGGCGCGAACGCGAAAGACAGGTCAACCGTCGGAACGTGGAACATTGAGGCGTCTAGCCTGAGCATCATGACGACGGGCGGTTGGAAGCAGAACACGTTTAAGATGGGCGACCCCATCACCGTGGTCGCGCATCCAAACAAGGACGGCTCGAAAAGCGTCCTACTGTTTTATGTGATCATGCCGGACGGCAAGCGCCTCTACCGCGCTGCACATCGTTATCCCGGCGAGGTGGACCACTAGCCTTCTTACACCAACGTTCACGTCCCACCCTTTGGCGGCGTCGGGACGAGCCCCCGCCTGCCCCGGAAACGAGCCGCGCCTCCGCCTAGGGTGAGGGCTGCGCCAACAGCAGAAGTCCGCGTCGGGTTGGCGAGCAGACATTCGCCGTCACCTAGTTGTGCGCGGCCGTTTGCGGCCTCTACCCGTCGCCGGTTCACCGGCAAGGTCGTGCCGGCCCGGGAGCATCTCGCATGCTCGCCGGTCAGGCGGTCTTAGTCACAGGTTCCGCAAAGAACTGCGTGAACAGGGCAGTCGACAGGAAGATCGGGACAGGTTGACGTGTCCCCATCCCCACGTGCGAGGTGCGGGATAACCTGTCCCCGAATTCGCGCGGAGTTCACGGCGGCATCGCGACGTGAGGGCGCATCCCCCTGCTATACTGCTGCGGGGAGGGGCCGATGCCCAAGAAGGACCGCCGCAAGAAAAAGCAAAGCAAGGCGACCAGCAACAAGCCGGTGAAGGTCGAGATGTCGTCCTTTGGCGTGCCGGTCGAGGATCACGCTGCCTTCAACGAAGCTGTCTTGAAGGCCGCCAAGGCAGGCGTAGATGAATTCCCGAAGATGTTGGAGCGCTTTGGAAAGCTGTTCCGCGACCGCGACCCCATGGGCATGATCGCGTCCATGTCGATGTACAGCCTTATGGGCTTCGTTACCGACGAAGGTGTGTTCAGGAAGCCCAGCCGCGATATCGAGCAACACCACGTCGAGCTGTTGCAAGCCATCATGATGACGGTCCCCGGTGACGAGTGGGGAATACGTCCACCGACGGCCGACGTGATGCAGGCCCTGCACGACGAGGCCCCAAAGCTGGCGAACACGTTCCTTTTCCAACGCCTGCTGGCCGAGGGCGATGAACCTGACGAGGCGGCAAAGGCCTTGGCGTCACTCCAGGTCAGCATTCGCCTTCACACCCAAGCCGTTCGGAACTGGGGCTACTACAGTGCTGTGAACCGGATCACGAAGGAGCTGCACGAACCACTCAACGCTGCGTTCGTCGAGAAGCTCGGCTTCGGCATTTCCGATCTCATCGACGTCATGGCGGTGGTGGTAAAGGAGCATGAAAAGCGGAGCAGTGAGCACTCGACCACGCTCGCCAAGGTACTGCGGGGCAAGACCATCACCCAGATGGTTCGCCTCTACTATAAGTACGTCCCTGAGCTGAAAGGCGACCCGGAGGGACTCATCGCGACCTTCCCGCCAGGCGTGAGCCGCGATGGCGTGATGAGCTTCATCATGCAGCATTTCGATCTCCGGCTGGCGGATCGAGCAACCTTCACACCCGATGAAATCGCCCCGTTGGCCGAACGCACGCCCAATGTTGTCGAGAAGGTTCTAAGGGCGGTCTCACGCCCGCCCGGTGACCTCGCAGGAGCGAATCCTGACTTCCTCTTCCTCTCGAACCCGATCTGGACGGCTCCCGGCATCGATCTCGGCGACCGGTTCTTCTTCGCCATCCCTCAGGTGGTGCAAAGCCACATCAACGCCGTCGTTCGAGGCCTCGCAGAGAGGGCGGGCCTGACCGTCCAACTGGAGCGCCGCCGCGCTCGCTACCTCGAAAGCAAACTTGAGGAAATCCTGACCAGGGCGCTGCCAGGCGCGGCAGTCACGCCCGGGGTGAAGTGGGAGATTGCAGGCGAACAGGGAGAGACCGATGCCCTCGTCGTGCTTGATCGCATCGTCATCATTGCCGAGGCGAAGTCACATCGCCTGACGCCGGAGGCGCTGCGGGGCGCGCCTGCGCGCATGAAAAGACACGTGCAGGATTTGATTGTCGATCCGTCCTTGCAGTCGGCGCGCCTCGGAGCTTTCATCGAAGCGGCGAAGGCGGGGGACGAAGCGGCCGGCGCGGTCATGAAGACGCTGGGGATCGACCCGGTGAAGGTGGATCGGATCATCCGGTTTTCACTGACCCTGGATGACTTCTCGGTGCTCAGTTCGGCCGAAGCCGACTTCAAGGCCGTGGGATGGGTTCCGAATGATCACCATCTTGCGCCAACCATCCTGCTGGCCGACCTCGAATGCATTGTCGATATTTTAGATAGCCCACTGCTGGTCGCCCACTATCTCAGCGAGCGGAGCTACTTTCAGAAGGCGTTCGACCTTCTGGGCGATGAGCTGGATTTCCTGGGACTCTATCTCGACACGGGCTTCAATCTCGCCGGCCTTGAAGGCCACGCGGGCGTATTTTCCCCTTCGGGCATGTCAACGCCGATCGATCGCTACTACGAATCCCGCGACGCCGGCATCCAACTCCCGAAGCCAAAAGCCAGGGTCCAACCGTACTATCGCGCGATCATCGATCGCCTGACGGAACGGCGGCCGACAGGCTGGACGATGGCTGGCCTCCACCTGCTGAGCTCCGCCGACCCTGCCGAACAGCGGAAGATCGAAAGCGGCGTGAACAAGCTGCGTTGGATGGTCCGCAAGAATTTCAGGGATCCGAAGCACATCAATTCGGTGGTCGTCCAACCGCCCTCGAAGCGGAAGGCGAAGGTGGTGTTTTACGTATTTCCCGAAGAGCATCGCGCCAATCTGAAGGCCAACAGCGAGCAACTGATGGCGGAGACGCTGCCCGAAAGCGAACATGACGGCTGCGTGCTTTTCGCTCGTTGCCTGGACGAATGGGAAAAGCCCTATGTCGCCGTCCTGATGGCTGACGGTTCCTCGCGTACCGAGGAAGCGAGTTAGGCGCTCGTGTCGGTTTAGGTCCCGGCGCCGGCCCGATGGCGGACCTTCCGAACTTCGCCTTGGAGTCAGGATCGGTCCTCTAATCGCTTCCGTCCCCCCACACCCCCGCTTGCCATCCACCGCGACCTTGCCCACCCTCCCGTTCGGCTGGGCATGGGGCGTGGAGGCGGGGAAGCGCCATGCTGCGGATCGACCTGTCCCGGATGAGCGGGGCCGAGCTCCGGCGGTTGCTGGCGGCCGCCGAGGCGCGGGGCCAGGCGGGGCTGGCCGAGCGGTTCCGGGCCGAGCTGGCGGGGCGGGCGGGCGGCGGCGAGACCGCCACGGCGGCGCCGCGGCCGATCCCCCCTTCCGACGACGATGACGACGAGCCGGGGCCCATCGTGGTGCAGGCCGAGCCGCCGCTGCCGTTCGAGCTGAGCGGCCGGCGCCCGCCGCCCGCGCGGCGGTGGCCGGTGGGCCTGGCTGCGGCCGTGGCGCTGGCGGCGGGCGGGGCGACGGCCTGGGGCCTGGTCGGGGCGCCGGGATGGCCGGGCGGCTGGCCGGGCCGCGAGGGCGCGGCCGGGCCCGCGCCCCGGGCGATGACCCTCCGCAACGTGGCCGCGCCGGCGCCGGCGCCTGCCGCGGTCGCCGTCCGGACGCCGGAGCCGCAACGGCCGGCCGAGCCATCCGCCCGCGAGCCGCCCGCCTCCGAGACCCCCACGCCATCGCCGAAACCAACGACCCTGGCCACGGCCGCCCCCGCGCCCAAGGCCGTCCCCGAGCCGCGGCCGCGGCGGGCCGACCCTTGCGCCACGCCGCCCACCCCGGCCGATCGCCTGCTCTGCAACGACCTGGCCCTCAACCTGCTGCGGCAGGAGGCGCGCGACGCCTATGGCCGGGCCCTGGCGGCCGGCGCCGACCCCGCGGCGGTGCGGGCCAGCGAGACGGCCTGGCGGCGGGTGCGCGACCCGACCTCGGACCCCCGCGCCCTGGCCGAGCTGTACGAGCGCCGGATCCGGGAGCTGAGGGCCATGGCGGCGGCGGCGCCCGCGTCCCCGGCGCCGCCGGAGACGCGGGACCGACAACAAAATTGACGCTCTGACCCAGCGTCACCCGGCTTACGCTGCGGGCCCGGCTGGGCTAAGCGAGAGCCATGAGCGACGCATCCGAACCCCAGGGCCCGCTGGCCGGCCTCACCGTCATCGAGATGGGCACCCTGATCGCCGGGCCGTTCTGCGGCCAGATCCTGGGGGACTTCGGGGCCGAGGTGATCAAGATCGAGGACCCCAGGGTGGGGGACCCGATGCGCCAGTGGGGGCGCAGCCTGCCCAAGGGGCTGTCGCCCTGGTGGCCGGTGATCGGGCGCAACAAGAAGTCGGTGGGGCTGGACCTGCGCAAGCCCGAGGGGCAAGCGATCGCCAAGGCGCTGATCGCCAAGGCCGACATCGTCATCGAGAACTTCCGGCCGGGCGCCATGGAGAAGTGGGGCCTGGGCTACGAGGCCCTGTCGGCGGCGAACCCGGGGCTGATCATGGCCCGCGTGTCGGGCTTCGGGCAGACCGGGCCCTATGCGCAGCGGGCGGGCTACGGCCTGATCGGCGAGGCGATGGGGGGCCTGCGCTATGTGACCGGCGAGCCCGACCGGGCGCCGGCGCGGGCCGGGATCTCGATCGGCGACAGCCTGGCGGCCATGCACTCGGTCATGGGGATACTGATGGCGCTGCACCACAGGTCGAAGACCGGCAAGGGCCAGGTGATCGACGCGGCGCTCTACGAGAGCGTGCTGGCGGTGATGGAGAACCTGGTCACCGAATACGACCTGACCGGCTATGTGCGCGAGCGGTCGGGCTCGGTGCTGCCGGGGATCGCGCCGTCCAACGCCTATCCCTGCGCCAACGGCGAGCTGATCCTGATCGGCGGCAACGGCGACAACGTCTATGCGCGGCTGACCGAGGCCATGGGCCGGCCGGAGCTGAAGGACGACCCGAAGTTCGTGGACCACGCCAGCCGCGGCGCCCACCAGCACGAGCTGGACGGCATCGTCGCCGACTGGACCTCGACCTTCGTGCTGGACGACCTGCTGGCGCTGCTGGAGGCCAAGGGCATCCCCGCCAGCCGGGTCTATCGCGCGCCGGACATGCTGGAGGATCCGCAGTTCAAGGCCCGCGAGGCGATCGTCTCGGTGGACCACCCGGTGTTCGGGCCGGTCCGGATGCAGAACGCCTTCCCCAAGCTGTCGGCCACGCCGGGCCGGGTGCGCTGGCCGGGGCCGGAGCTGGGGCGGCATACGGCCGAGGTGCTGACCGGCCTGGCGGGGGTGCCGGCGAACAAGTTGGCGGAACTGAAGTCCGCGGGTGTAATCTAGGCAGGGTCCGCCGGCCCGCGACCTATGCCGCGGACCGAGCGTCGAGAGCTGGGTCGCCTGGTTCCGGGCGAACTCCCCTGGCCACCGGTCTGGCCCCCGCGGCTTGGCGCCGCGAGCTCTCGAGGGGTCAGATAGGCGGGCGGCCGGCCCTTGCAGAGGTGGCGACTTGTCCCAGTGCGATCCTGCCGCGCGACGGCGCGTCGCACAGCATAGCTAACGGAAATGGCTAACGATTCAGCAGTTCCGCAACGGCTGCGGCGACCTGTGTGACGTCATATGGCTTTCTGATAACCGGAGCCTCGAAACCACCAGGGGCGCCGCCAGTCTCGCCGTAGCCGGTGGCGAAGACGAAGGGGACCTGGCGCTGGTGCAGCGCCTCGGCGACCGGGGTCACGGAGCGGCCGTTGAGGTTGGCGTCGAGCACCGCGGCGTCGATCGGCTGGTCCAGCAGCGCCATGGCCTCCTCCAGCTCATAGGCCGGGCCGATCACCGTGGCGCCGGCCTCGGACAGGCCGGTTTCCAGTTCCAGGGCCAGCAGGACGGCGTCCTCGACGATCAGCACCCGGGCGCCCCTCAGGCTGGCGGGGCCGCGGGAGGTGGGGACCGTCTCGGTGACCCGGGCGACGGGGGCCTCGGGCATGATGTCGGGCCGGTCGGCCATGGCCTGCGGGCCGGCGCGCAGGCGCACGGTGACACCGGCGGGGCGGTACTGGACCGTGGTGTCGCCGTTCAGCTCGCGGCCGGTGACCTGGCTCAAGAGGGTGGAGCCGAAGCCCTGGCGGGCCGGCGCGGAGACGGTGGGGCCGCCGCTCTCGGTCCAGGTCAGCTCGAAGCCGCCGCCGGTCCGCGTGGTCCAGTTCAGCCGGACGTGGCCGGACTCCACCGACAGGGCGCCGAACTTGACCGCGTTGGTGGCCAGCTCGTGCAGGGCCAGCGACAGGGCGTTGGCGGCGCGCGGGGTGAGGAAGAGGTCGGGGCCTTCCCAGCTGGTCTGGCCCGGGGCGATGGCCCCCAGCTCGGCCGCCGCCAGGTGGTCGATGGCGGCGCCGCGCCAGCGGGCGGCGGTGAGCAGCTCGTTCGCGCTCGCCATGGCCTTCAGCCGGCCGCCGAAGGTCTGCAGGAAGGCGTCCAGCGACGTGGTGCGCTTGGCCGTCTGCTGAGCCAGGGCCTGGACGGCGGCCAACACGTTCTTCACCCGGTGGTCCAGCTCGGACATGAGCTGCTGGCGCTGGTCGTCCTCGAGGTGGGCGAGGCTGACGTCCTCGACGATGCCGGTCAGCCGCAGCGGCGCTCCGGCCGTGTCGCGGACGATGACGCCTGCCAGCCGCAGCCAGATCAGCCGCTGGTCGGTCGGCCGGATGAACCGGAACCGGATATCGAACGTGTCGGCCGCCTTCAGCGACGCGTCCCGCTGCGCGATGAAGGCCTCGACGTCGTCGGGATGCGCGTGCCGGGCCAACAGGCCGCCGACGTCGTCCACGACCTCTCCGGCCGGCAAGCCGGTGATGGCGGCCATCCGATCCGAGACGGTCAGCGCACCGCGCGACAGATCCCATTCGAACTCGCCAAGGCCCGCGACCTGGAGGGCTAGCTCCAGACGCTCGCGGTCAGAGCTGCGTCCCAACTCGCGCGTCATGAATCCAACATAGGCAAGCCTGCGGCCGGAGGCGACCATCAACAGCGCAAACTTTCGTTGCCGTCCACCGGACCTTTGCGGCGTTCCGGATAACGACCTATGTTGCGCCGCTCGATAGCTCAGCTCCTGCAAGGAGCGCACCCCGTTGGGAGACGACCCATGCCGCCCAAGTCCGGCCAACTGACGACCGAAGACGTGGCCGACGCGGCCAACGACACCGCCGCCAAGATCACCGCCGACGCCCAGAAGGCGATCGCCGACGCCGCCAAGCGGATTGAGGCCACCGTCCAGCAGGCGCTGGAACAGGTGCGCGCCCAGTCCCGGGTCTACGCCGACGTGGCCGGCGAGCAGTTGGACGAGGCCAGCCGCCTCGCCAGCGAACAGATCCGCGCCCGCCCCCTGGCCGCCACCGGCGCGGCTCTGGGCATCGGCGTGCTGATCGGCATGCTGCTCGCCTCCAAGCGTTGAACCTCCCGCGGATCCTGAGCCTTGCCGCCGCGCTGGCCGCGGTGGCGGCGGCCGCGGCCGTGTGCGTGGTGGCGGGCTCGTTCGCCCTCTACGCAGTGGCGCGCGCGTATATCGGCCCGGCCGGCGGTGCGGCCGTGGTCGCGGCGGCGTTCGCCGTGGTGGCGGTGGCTGTCGCCTGGATCGCGACCCGCAAGGCGGCTCCCAAGGCTGGGGCTGGGATCCCGCCGCCGCCGGCCTCGCCGATCGACAAGGTGGTGGCGATGGCCAAGGAGCATCCGCTCGTCGCCGTGGGCGCCGCGGCGGTGGCGGTCACCGTGATGGTCCGCAATCCGGCCATGGTCACCGCGCTGGTCAGTGCGTTCCTGGCCGGCAACAGCTCGCCCAAGCCGCCCAAGTAGGCGGAACGGCAGCGGCCCCGGAGCGTTGCCTTCGCCGCAGGGAGCTTACCCTGCGAACGGAGATTGTGACATGCTCGGTTGGGCCCTGACCTTCCTGGTGGTCGCCCTGATTGCGGGCGTGCTCGGCTTCACTTCGGTGGCCGGAGCCGCAATGGGGATCGCCAAGATCCTGTTTTTCGTCTTCCTGGTCCTGTTCGTCGTCTCGCTGGTCATGCACCTGGTGCGTGGCCGCGGCGTCGGTCCCGGACCGCTGTAACTGACGTCCACCTAGCCTGCGCGCCGATCCAGCGCCCAGGTCCGATAGGGCTCGTAGTGCGAGCCCTTCCAGGCGAGGGCGGTCACGCGAATGCAGCCGTCCTCGACCTCGACCTCGTTGTAGCCGGGCGGAACGCCCCGCTCGCGCACCGACAGCGTGCCGGCCCCGACTGCATAGGTCCGCCCGTCCCGATGCGGATAGGGCCAGGCGAAGGGTGCGTGGATGTGTCCGGAGAGCACCAGGTCCACCCTGGCCGCCGCGAACGTCTCGGCCGCCTTCTCCCCACCCCAGACGCGCGCCGTCATCGGTCCGCCCATCATCTCGACCAACGGGTGGTGGACGACAACGATTCGCAGCTGGTCGGCGGGCTCGAACCATTCGGCGGCCGCTCGAGCCTGGCGCGCGGCGATCTGGCCCTTCGACCAGTTGAGCCGGGGCTGGGCGCCGCGGGCCGTATTGACGCCGCGCACGGCCACGCCGCCCTGGCGCCAGGTCTGCGCCGAGGCCGGCCCGATATGGCGCTCGAAGCGGCGGAAGGGGGCGAAGATCCGCTCGGCCCAGGCGATATAGGGGGCGTCGTGATTGCCCGGCGTCACCAGCCGCGGCTCCGGCAGGCTGTTCAGCCATTCGACGCTCGCCTCGAACTCGGGGACCTCGGCGAACTGCGTCAGGTCGCCGGACACGATAGTGAGGTCGAAGCCGCCGGCCCGGATGCGCTCGCCGGCCGCGGCCACAGCGTCCTTGTTCTCGCCGCCGAAATGGATGTCCGAGAGGTGGGCCAGCCGGATCTTCACCGCTCGTCCTTCGGCGGGGCGAGGACGCGGCAGACCTTGGGATCGTAGCGTACGTCGATCAGGCTGGGCAGCTTCACCGTCTCGCCGTCCAGGATCGCGGGGATGCCCTGCGCCGACCAGACCCGGGCGATCTTGCAGAACCGGTCATCGACCGCTGGATCCAGGCGCCAGTCGCGGACCATGGCGTTGATGCCCAGCCGCAGGATCTCGCCGGCCCCTTTGGGGTCGAGGGCGGCGGCCTCCAGCCGGCCGTCCTCGGCGTGCATCACCTTGGACGCCATCGGGCACATCAGCACCAGGGCCTCGGCCTTCTCGCGCTGGCCGCCGTCGAGCGAATAGCGCAGCCGCCCGGTGAAGGCGCGCGTGAAGGCCCGCTTGGCGCGCAGGAAGGCCAGTTTCGGTTTGCCGCTGCGCGCCGCCTCGCGGGCCGGGGCCAGGAGAGCGGGAGAGCCCAGGATCGCCGCGACCAGGAAACGGTGGCCCTCGATGCAGCCGCCCCCCAGGTTCCGGGGCCGGCCCTCCGTCAGCGCCAGGCGCAGGGCCTCCGGCCAGGGCCGGGTCCCGTACACGGCGTGGGGCAGCATGTTCATGGTCCCGCCGGGCAGGGGGGCCATCATCGGCCCGTCGGGCCCGCACAGCTCCGCCGCCGCGCGCGCTGTGCCGTCGCCCGCGAGTACAATCAGGAGGTCAGGGGCAGCGTCCACGCTGGCCTTGAGGCGGGCGATCAGGTCACCGGGCTGCGCGGCGTGGACCTTGGCGGTCACTCCGAACTCGGCGAGCACCTTGGCGATCTCGTCAGGCGCGGTCGGGCCAACGCTGCCAGAGGCGACGTTGGCGACGACCTCGACCTTGCCGAGGCGGGGGCGGACGGCGGCGTCGCTATCGGCTTGTGGCAGGCGTCTGGGTCCTGTCGGTCGTTGTCGCGTCGCGCACGGCCTGACCGGCCTGGTCGGCGGCGCCGCGGACCACAGGTTCGGCCTGGTCGGCCGCCGTGGCAAGGTTCTGATCCACTACGGTCCCGGCGCCGCCGAACGAGCCGTTGACCGCAGCCAGGGCCATGACGATCAGGCCCACGGCCGCGGCGATTATCGTGAAGGTCATCAGGATCGGGTGGCGGCGGCGCTGCTTCTTGGCGTCCTGACGGCCCAGCTCATAGGCCTGCCGCAGGTCGCTGCGCTCGGTGTCGCGGTCGCTGTAGGAGGTCACGGCTTTTGTCTCCAGGAAGTGTTCCCTCGTTGCAACGGGGCTCGACACCCTTGGTTCCGGACGGAACTGTGGAGGTGCCGATGCGTTTCCGGCCAGGAGCGCATCCAGCCGCGAGGCGAAGAGGAGGCGCTCCAGAGTGATCTGGCGCCCCTCCCGCGGGCGGGCGCGCCGGGGACACCCCAAAGGAGAGCCATTCGAATGTTGAAGCCTCTTATCGCTATCGCCGGCGCCGGCCTGCTGGCCTCCGCCTGCACCTCCTCCGGCCACACGGAACGCAGCGCCCTCGGCGGCGCCGCTCTCGGCGCGCTTGGCGGCGCGGCGATCGGCGCGATCTCGGGCGATGTCGGCGTGGGCACAGGCGCTGCGGTCGGTGCGGCCGTCGGCGGCACCGTCGGCGCCGTGAAGGGTTGCCGGGACGAAGGCGGCTGCGGCAAGGACACGCCGAACCGTCGCCAGTACTACGACGAGCGCGCGGGTCGCTATTACTACTACGACTCGGGCACCGGCCGGTATTACTGGGAAAACGGCACGCCGCGCTGACGCGGACGCCGACACCGGAATATGAAAGGGGCGGCCGGACTTCCTTCGGCCGCCCCTTTCGGTTGCACATCTGGAGGGGCTGAACATGAAGACCGCCATCGTGACCGGCTTGGCGCTGGCGGTGGGCCTGACCGGCTGCTCCAGCATGAGGAGCGCCCGTGACGCCATCGTGCGCGCGCCGGCCACCTGCCAGGATGTGACCATCCCGATCTACTTCGAGCCAGACGCCGCCCAGCTGACGCCCGAGGGCCGCAGGGTGATCTCGACCCAGGCGGCGCAGGCCAAGCGCTGCCGGATCGACGCCGTGCGGGTCATGGGTCTGGCCGATGCGGCCGGCGATCCGGCCGCTAACCTGGAGCTTTCCAAGGCGCGCGCCGCCTCGGTCACGGACGCGCTGATGCGGGCCGGCCTGCCTGCGGCCGAGTTCGATCTCTCCGCCGTCGGCCAGGCCGGGTCGCTCACTTCAGATGGCAAGATCCAGCCGGTCCGCCGCCGCGCCGACATCACCTTGAAGCTGGGACCGCCGAAATAGGCGCGAGCCGCGCGTCGCCCATCTTCGCACGCCCCGGCGAAGGACGGACCCGCCGCCAGGCGCACAAAGAGAAGGGCGGACCTTCAGGCCCGCCCAGGTGTGCATCATCGAGAAAAGGGGTGCGGAGACGGCAGACTGGCATGCTCGCCAGCCTCAAGTCGGGGGGGGCGTCGCCGCCTCCGCACACATAAAACACGGACGTCTGACAACCGTTCCGAGAGGCGCCGAAAATTTTTCCAAGAAATGCGGAACGCCCCGCCGGGCCTCAGCGGGGAACGTCGGCTTGACCGTGTGCGTTAGTCCGACTGCCGTCAGGAAAGGCCGTCTTCCATGCGCAGTTCCTTCACCGCCACAACCGGTCTGAGGCTCACCCGGAGCCCGAACGCGCGGGATCAGGCCGCCCGCTGGCGGCTGGTAGCAGCGGCCGCTTTCATCGGCCTGGCGCTGGCAGGCGGCCTTCTGGGCGCGATCACCGCGCCGTCCGCCGGCGACCAAACGGCCCGCACGGGCCCGTTCAGCTATTTCCCATCCGAGTAAGGAGACCGATCCATGTCGTCCCGCGAGACCGAGAGGCCGGTCCTCAACGCCACCCGCGCGCGCCAGGGCCGCTGGGGCCGCCACATATTCTGGGTGCTGGTGTTCGGCACCCTGCTGGCCGCCTTGGGCATGTTCGCCGCCTGGACCTGGAAGTCGGCCGACGAGGGTCCGGCCGGCGCCGCGCAGGAGACCGTCGATGGTCGGGGCTTTGGCGCGCCGGAGCCGCCGCCTCCGAACCCGCAGAACCCGTAGCCTTCACGGCTTGGCCGCAAACGAAAAGGGCGCCGCTTCTGCAGCGGCGCCCTTCTCTGTTCGGGCCTCGCCGCCGATCAGGCGGCCTGCTTGTTCTGCCGGCGGGGGTGGAAGAACAGCGCCTGGCCGATGGCGGCCTTCACCGTCTCGGGCTGGAAGGGCTTGGTGATCAGGAAGGTGGGCTCGGGACGCTCACCGGTCAGCAGGCGTTCCGGGAAGGCGGTGATGAAGATCACCGGCACGTCGTAGCGCTGGAGGATGTCCTTCACGGCGTCGATACCGGAGGAGCCGTCGGCCAGCTGGATATCGGCCAGCACCAGGCCGGGCGTCTTTCGGGCGACCGCGTCCACGGCCTCGGTGCGGGTCGCGGCGATGTCGACCACCGAGTGGCCCAGTTCGGTGACCAGGGCCTCGATGTCGGCGGCGATCACCGGCTCGTCCTCGATGATCAGGACGTCGGTGGCCAGCTCGGCGTCGATCTCGGCCTGGGCCTCGGAGATCAGGCGTTCGACTTCGCTGAAGTCGGCGCCCAGGATCTGCGCCGCCTCCGTGGGCGTGAAGCCCTCCAGCGCGGTGAGCAGGAACGCCTGGCGCGAACGCGGGGCGATGCGCATCAACCGGCGGGTGGCGTCGTCCATGCCGGTGTCGTCGTCGGCCGGCCCTTCCAGCTGGGCGCCCGAGCTGCACCAGATAGCGTGGAAGACGTGATAGAGCGCGACCCGCGGCGTCATGTTGTCGGCGAGCGTACGCTCGCCCGCAGCCAGGGCTTCAAGGGCCACGCGCACATAGTTGTCGCCAGTGGTCTGGTCGCCGGTAAGAGCGCGCGCGTATCGGCGCACATAGGGAAGATGCGGCGCCAGTCGGGCTAGAAGACTCAAGGGTGACCCCTCCCGTATTGCAGTTCGAACACGGCAGCCCGCGACGAGGAGCATATACCCCGACCGGACCCCATGATGTGCTGAAAACGTCACCGCTGGGAACCGGTTCCCTTATTGATCGGTTTTCAGCATCTTGGTCGCCGCCGTGTGGGAACCCGAACTGGGACGAGGGCGTTGAGCGATCGCAAGGAACACGAGAGGGGGCGGACTCCGCGCGAGCGGAGCGCCGACGAGATGATCGAACAGCGTCCAACCACGGAGCGCCGCAAGGCCTCCGCAGCTCTTGATGAAGCCCGCCTGCGGCAGCAGGCGATTGGCGTACGCCTGCGTCAGATGTTCGATGAGGTGGTGAACGAGGATGTCCCCGAAGAATTCCTCGAGATACTGAGGCGTGCCGACGAACGCGGTTCGGAGAAGGCCTGATGGAGGCCGCTATGGAACGGGTCCGCCCGCCGCGAACCGCCGAGGACGACGCCGCCTTCAAGCGTGAGCTTGTGCAGCTGATCCCCCATCTTCGCGCCTTCGCCCGCACCCTGTGCGGGGATCCCACCGCGGCTGACGACCTTGCGCAGGACGCCATGATGAAGGCGTGGGACGCGCGGGCCAGCTTCCAGATGGGCACGAACATGAAGGCCTGGACCTTCATGATCCTGCGCAACCAGTTCTATTCCGAGAAGCGCCGCTCGTGGCGGCAGAGCCAGCTCGACCAGGAGGCGGCCGAACGCACCCTGGTGGCGGTGGACGATCCCGAGGCGCCCGTCGCCCTGGACGAACTGCGCCAGGGCCTGGCCATGCTGCCCGCCGAACAGCGCGAGGCGCTGATCCTCGTTGGCGCAGGCGGTTTCGCCTACGAAGAGGCTGCGGAGATCTGCGGCTGCGCCGTCGGCACCGTGAAGAGCCGAGTCAGCCGGGCCCGTCGCGCGTTGCACGCCATCCTCGAGGATGGGGCGTACGACCGGGACGGCGCATCCGCCAGCGATGCGATGCGTTCTATCCTGGCCGACGCGGAGCGGTTAAGCAGCGTCCGGTAGGACGCTGCCATGGTTGGATTCCCCGCCGGTTCGTTGAGCACGATCCGGGTTCGCCTCATCGCGGCCCTGGCCGTAGCGCTCCTGCCTGTTCTGGTGCTGGGCGCGATGCAGTCGGCGATCGGCTTCCAGCGCGAGGGCCGCGAGCTGCGGCAGAACCTCGGCTTCGCGGCCGACCGTAGCGCTGCGACCGCCCGCGCGCGGATGGAAGGCGCGGACATCCTGCTGCAGACGCTCGCGCCTGGCGCGATCGGCTTCCAGTGCCAGAAGCGCCTGGAACAGGTGACGACCCGCATCCCGGGCTATCTCAACCTGATCCGGTTCGACCGGCAGGGTCGCGTGGTCTGCGCCGCCGGCGGCGTGCCCGCCGATCTCGGCCGGGCCCAGCGCCCGTGGTTCCGCCAGCTCGCCGAGGGCGGCGACATCTCGATCACCCGAGACCCTGGCTCGGGCTACGCCGAGGAGCCGGCGATCCTGACGGCTGCGCGCGCCACGGCGACCGACGGCGCCTTCGACGGCGCTTTCGCAGCGGTGATCGCGCTCACCAGCCTGCAGCCGAAGGTCAACGACCCGTCGCTGCCGAAAGGCGCCGAGGTCGGCCTGGTGGAGAAGACCGGCCGCTACATCACCTTCACCGACGCCGGCGCCTTCCCGACGCTGCCCGCCGACTGGCGCGCCAAGGTCGAGGCGCGCGGCACGCTGGTCTGGTACGGCAAGGACGGCAAAGGCCGCCGCCGGGTCTATTCCGCCGCCCCCGTCGTGGGCGACGAGGTCTATGTGGTGTTGTCGGCCCAGTCGCCGGGCCTGTTGTCCTGGGCGCGGCTCAACCCGCTGACCGGCATCGTCTTCCCGCTGCTGACCTTCCTGCTGGCCCTGATCGCCGTGTCCGTCGTGACCGAACGGGTGGTGGTCCGCTGGATCGCCTATCTGCAGCGGATCGCGGCCCTGTACGCCCGCGGTCGCCTGAGCGTGCGGCCGGTCCAGGCCGAGCAGATGCCGCCGGAGATCCGAGAGCTGGCCGAGACGCTGGAGGACATGGCCGACGCCATCGTGGGCCGCGACGCTTCGCTTCGCGACAGCCTGGCCCAGAAGGACGCGCTGATGCGCGAGATCCACCACCGGGTGAAGAACAACCTGCAGGTCATCTCCAGCCTGCTGAACATGCAGCAGCGCTCGCTGGTCGACCCCGCCGCGCGCTCGGCGATGAGCGACACCCGCCAGCGGATCACCGCCCTGGCCCTGATCTACCGGGCGCTCTACCAGGGGCCCGACCTGAAGCGGGTCGACCTGCGGCCCTTCCTGGAGGAGTTGACAGCCCAGCTCGTGAACGGGGAGCTCATGCAGGGTCATACGGTGCGCACCGAGCTGAAGGTCGATCCGCTGGTCATCGACCCGGATCGCCTGGCCCCCCTGGCGCTGTTCGCGGTGGAGGCGATCACCAACGCCCAGAAGCACGCCTTCAACGCGCGAGGCGGGACCCTGCGGCTCACCTTCTCCGTCCGGGGAGAGGAGGCGGAGCTGGAAATCTCCGACGATGGGGAGGCGGCGGAGAACGCCCTGGTGACGTCCGGCGTGGGCCGCACCCTGATGACCGCCTTCGCCAGACAGCTCCGGGGCCGGGCCGAGTTGGCGCGCAACGCCGAGGGTGGAGTCACCGCCCGCCTCATATTCCCGACTCCGGCGGCCGACCGGGCGGCTGTGCAGGGGAACCAAGCCGCGGCCTGAAGCGTTGCCGCAGCGACGCTTTCAAACCCCCGGGAGATTTCTATGCGCAAGATCGTTTTGCTGGCCGTTTTGGCCGCCAGCCTCGCCGCAACGGCGTGCAACACCGTTTCGGGCGCCGGCAAGGATGTGAAGTCCGCGGGTGAGGCGGTTACGGACACCGCTGAAGACGCCAAGAAGTAGATCCCGCGACGAACCCGTCGAAGAAGCCCTGGCGCGCGAGCACCGGGGCTTCCTTCGTTCAGGCCGCCGAGCGAGCCACGTCGTCGGTGGCGGCGTAGAGGCTGAGGTCGGGGGCGGCCCGGACGAAGGCCTTGCCTGCCGAGTCGTTCTGCCCGAGCACCAGCAGCCCACCCGGGGCAAGGGCGGCGTGAAGCTGGCCCAGAACGCGGCCGCCGGCCTCGGGGGCCAGTTGGCCCAGGGCGCTGCGGCACAGGATCAGGTCGAACTGGCCGACGCGGGCCAGATCGTCCATCAGGTTCACGCGGCGCCACCGCACCATCTGGCGCACCCGGGGCGACAGGGCGAAGAACTCGCCGTCCTTCTCGAAGTGGCGCACCAGCATGCGGGCCGGGAGGCCGCGCTGGACTTCGAACTGCGAATAGCGGCCGCTCTGGGCCTTCTCAAGGCTGCGCTCCGAGAGGTCGGAGGCGAACAGCTCCAGCTTGCCCAGCCCGGGGACGTCGGCGAGCAGCATGGCCAGGGAGTAGATCTCCTGCCCCGTGCCGCAGCCCGCGCTCCAGATGCGCAGCGGCTCGCCGCCGCGCGAGCGGGCCAGGACGGGGACGACCTCGTCCGCCAACTGGGCGAATACGTGATGGTCGCGGAAGAACTCGCTTTCGGGCAGGGCCATGGCCTCGACGGCGGCCCAGGCCAAGCGGTCGTCCGCCCCGTGCCGCAGGGCGTCGATGAACGCCTCGGTCGAGCTGAAGCACTCGCGGCGGGCCAGGGGCGAGAGCCGGCTTTCGATCAGATAGGCCTTCTCGGCGTCCACCATGAGGCCGGCGCGCGCCAGGCACAGGGCGGAGACGAAGGCGCGGTCCGGGGCCGGGATCACGCCAGCAGCCCCAGATAGTCGAGCTTGCCCGCGACGATCCCGCCGTCGAAGGGCTTCATGATGTATTCGTCGGCGCCCGCGTCCAGCGCGTCGCGGATCGACTCGATCTCGTTCTCGACGCTGCAGAACAGGACCTTGGGACGGTCGCCGCCGGGCTCGGCGCGGAGCTTCTTCACGAACTCCAGCCCGTCCATCGCCGGCATCCGCCAGTCCAGCAGGATCGCGTCGGGCATGACGGCCGTGCACCAGGCCATGGCCTCGACGCCGTCAGCCGCTTCCGCGACCTCGAAGCCCAGATCCTCAAGGATCCGGCGCGAGACCTTGCGGATCACGCGGCTGTCGTCGACGACGAGACAGGTCTTCAAGGCTTCCGGCGCTCCAGCAATCTGGAGGCCTATGTCGCGCCGAGTTGGTTAACGCGCGGTGTGGCTCGGCGAAGAACCGCGTGGCCGGGTCAGGCGGGCAGGGTCGCGGCGAAGATCACCCGCTCCTCCTGCACGTCGGCGAATACGCGGCCGCCGGCGTCGGTGACGAACAGGTGCGTGTAGTAGGCCTGGACCCAGTGGCCGTGCAGGCCCTCGCCCAGCGGCTGGCCCTGCAGGCCGGCCAGGACCTCGGGACGCAGAAGCGCGCGCGGGCCCGTGGACTCCAGGGCGATGGCCACGGAGGCGCCTTCCTGCACAGCGCGGACCTTGGCGATCCCGCCGGTCGGCAGGGCCGCCCCCGCCATCTGGGCCAGGTTCAGCAGGGTGCGGGCCGCGGGCTTGTTCACCGCCGGGGTGTCCACCATCCATTCCAGTTCGGCGCGCATGTGGCCGAACACGCCGCGGGCCAGCTTCTCCAGGTCGCGGGCGTCGAAGGTCTCGGCGGAGGCGGAGGCGCCGAACGCCACCCGGCAGAAGGACAGCAGGTCCGCCAGCTTCTTGGCCGAGGTGACGATCAGGCCCATGGCCTCCTCGCGCATGTCCTGAGCGGAGGGGTCCTCCAGGAGGTCGAGGCCCGAGGATATGGCGCTCGCCGGGCTGATGAAGTCGTGGCACATGCGCGCCGCCAGATAGGCGGCGAGCTCGGCGGGACGCACGGCGAGGTCGGTGGTGTCGGTCATGGCGCCCCAGCTTTGACGCGATTTGCGCCTTGGGGAAACGCCTCGGCCTCTCTAAGGAAGCCGTCATGACGACGTTTTGGGACCCTTTCCTGGAGCCGGGCGTCCTGGTGCGTCACCCCGCGGAGCCGGACTGGGGCCTGGGCCAAGTCCAGTCGGTGGTCGGCCGGAAGGTGACCGTGAACTTCGAGAACGCGGGCAAGCGGACGATCGACGCGGGCGTCGTGACCCTGGTGTTCGTGGCGGACGATCCCCGAAAGTAGAGGGCCGAGGGCGAATTGAGCGATAACGCAAAGAACGAGAACGATATCGGCCAGGCGTTGGCCGAGATCTGCGAGGCGGCCGCCGCCCTGATCCTGCCGTTGTGGCGCTCAGGCGTGGAGGTGCTGACCAAGGCCGACGAGAGCCCGGTGACCGAGGCCGACCAGCGGGGCGAGAAGCTGATCCTGGAACACCTGGCGCGGCGCTTTCCCGGCGTGCCCGTGATCTCGGAAGAAGACGCCAGCGAGTTCGGAACGCCCGACGCCATCGGGCCGCGCTTCTTCCTGGTCGATCCGCTGGACGGCACCAAGGCCTTCGTCCGCGGCGATCCGAACTTCACGGTGAACATCGGCCTGATCCAGGACGGCCGCCCGGTGGCCGGCGCGGTCTGCGCCCCGCCGAGCGGGGAGACCTGGTTCACCCACGGCGGCGCGGCGCTGAAGCGAGTGAAGGGCGGGACGGACGCGGCGGTGCGCGTGCGACGCTGGCCAAAAGGCAGCGCCGTGGCCCTGGTCAGTCACACCATGAAGGAAGAGACGACGCGCAAGCTCGCCGAGGAGTACGGCTTCGACGTGCCGGAAGCGATGGACTCCTCGATCAAGTTCTGCCGGATCGCCGAAGGCTCGGCCGATATCTATCCGCGGCACGGGCCGACGATGGAATGGGACATCGCCGCGGGGCACGCGGTGTTGGAGGCGGCCGGCGGTTCCGTGCTGACGCTGGAGGGCCGGCCCTTCGCCTACGGCAAGGCTAGCGAAGGCTTCCGCAACGGCTGGTTCGTGGCCCGCGGGGGCTAGGCGTCTTTCGGCGGATGGGCCGCGATCCAGGCGTCCAGCGCCTGGGTCGCCTCGGCGGAGCAACCGCCCTGGTGGACCTGCACAACGGCGTCCAGGGTGGTGATGGTCGCCGGCTCGGGGCAGAGCCCCGCCCGGGTCCGCATCGGCCGCGTGACGCCCGGCCCCCTCTGGTCTGTGGACACGATCACCTTCAGGATCGCCAGGCGTTCGGCGTCGGCCTGGCTGGACTGGCGCCGCGGCAGGAGCACGCCGCCCTCCGCGCCCCTCAGGCGGACCAGATCGCCCGAGGCGTGCATCAGGGTGACCGTGCGGCCGGGCGCCAGGGTCAGCCTCATGCCGCTGTCGTAGGCCTGGCCGCGGACGATGGCGGGGTCGGTGGACCCGACCACGATATAGTCGCGGGCCGCGCCGGCGCCGGCGAAGGCCGCGAGGGCGAGACCGAGGATCGGAAGGGCAAGGCGTCGGAGCATCCGGCGAGCATGCGCGTCATGGTGGCGCCTCGCAAGTGCGGGACCGCTGTCGCATATCGCGTCCCGCGAACGCAGATTTCCCAGTGATGTGGCGCCGCCGACGGCCTTTCGAGGACGAGGGCCCGCGCGTCCCTGCGACACATGCGCCTGCAACCAAAAATTGAGCTCGCGGTTAACTGCCGGTTAAGCCTTGTCCATCTAAGTTGATGGCTAGAATGTCGAGGCAAACGCTATGGTCAGCGTGCAGCTACGAAATTCCGGCTCGGGTCTCTGGACCCCTTTCACCCTGCCCACCTCGGTGCAGGCCGCGCAGACGATCGCCAGTGCGGTGAAGACGCTCAACATCGCCGACCAGGTTCGCATCACGCCTGCGGCCGTCGCGCCCGCACCCGTGAAGCTCGACATCCAGGTCTAGCGTCCCGCTAGGTCGCCGCGTTCGTCCACATCGAAGAGCACTCCGTCGTCCGGCGCTTCGACCCGCGCCAGCCGCATGCCCAGCGCCTGGAGGATCGGCCGCGCGCCCACGTCACCCGTGAGCCGCGACACTTCCTCGAACAGCGCCCGGCTCAGCACGACGGGATTCCCCCGTCGCCCCTCGAAGATCGGCGCGGCGGCCGGCGCGCCATCGGCCACCGCCTGGGCCAGGGGCCTCAGCACGGCATGCGGGACCCGCGGCATGTCTCCGAGGAAGACGAAGGCCGCCCCGGCGTCGGCGGACAGGCTGGCGATCCCCGCCCGCAGCGAGGCGGCCATGCCCTCGGCATGATCGGCGGCGTGGATCAGCCGGACGTCCAGGTCGAAGGCTCGTGCGCAGGCGGCCACGGCCTGAGCGTCCGCGCCCGTGACGACCGTGATCGCCCCCGGCGCCGCGGCGCGCGCGGCGGCCAGCGCACCATGCAGCAGCGGGGCGCCGTGGAAGTCGGCCAGCAGCTTCCCGCCGCCGAACCGGGACCCCGAACCCGCCGCCAGCACCAGTGCGTCGATCCTGGCCACTGTCGCCACGCGCGGTTCCCCCCTATCTTGGTCGTCGAATGACGCCCTACGACGACACCGCCGCGCCCGCCAGGGGGCCGCTCATCGACGGCTTCGGCCGGACGGTGACCTATCTGCGCCTGTCGGTCACCGATCGGTGCGACCTGCGCTGCGTCTATTGCATGGCCGAGCACATGACCTTCCTGCCGAAGGCCGAGGTGCTGACCCTGGAGGAACTGGACCGCATCGCCTCGGCGTTCGTCGGCCTCGGCGCGCGCAAGCTGCGCCTGACCGGCGGCGAACCGCTGGTGCGCAAAGGGATGATGGACCTGGTCCGCCGCCTGGGCCGCCATCTGCGGACCGGCGCCCTGGACGAACTGACCCTTTCCACCAACGGCACCCGGCTGGCGGAGTTCGCCGGCAAGCTCGCGGACGCTGGCGTGCGGCGGGTGAACGTCTCGCTGGACACCCTGAAGCCCGACCTGTTCCGCCGCCTCACGCGCGGCGGCGACGTGGCCAAGGTGTTGGCGGGGATACGGGCCGCGAAGGCCGCGGGACTGTCCGTCAAGGTCAACACCGTGGCGTTGAAGGACGACAACGCCGCCGAGATCCCCGACCTGATCGCCTGGGCGCATGGCGAAGGCTGCGACATCACCCTGATCGAAACCATGCCCATGGGCGAGATCGACGCCGACCGCACCGACCAGTACCTGTCACTGAAGGAGCTCCGCCGCGAGCTGGAGAGCTTCTGGACGCTGGAGGACTTGCCCCTCAACACCGGCGGGCCGGCCCGTTATGTGCGGGTGGCCGAGACCGGCGGTCGGCTGGGGCTGATCACCCCGCTCAGCCATAATTTCTGCGAGGCCTGCAACCGCGTGCGGCTGACGTGTA
Source organism: Phenylobacterium sp. (assembly GCF_004297125.1). Taxonomy (GTDB): domain Bacteria; phylum Pseudomonadota; class Alphaproteobacteria; order Caulobacterales; family Caulobacteraceae; genus Phenylobacterium. Next base: position 85,339 of record NZ_SCVD01000014.1, read on the forward strand.
CGGGGACCCTGCACACCTGCCTGGGACAGGAAGACGCCACCGATCTGCGTGCGGTGCTGCGGGCGGGGGCCACCGATGCGGAGCTGGCGGCGGCGATCCGGGGCGCGATCGCGGGCAAGCCCAAGGGCCACGACTTCGAGATCGCGCGGAAAGCTCCGGCCGTGGCGCGGCACATGTCCACGACGGGCGGCTGAACCATGGCCCGCGTGTTGCTTTTCGGTCCCCTGCGCGACCTCGCCGGCTGGCGGGAACGGGAGATCGAGGCCGCGTCCCTGGCCGCCCTTCGAGGTTTCCTGGTCGACGAAGACGCCGACCTGGGCGCGGCCCTGGCCGGGCCGGGTGTCCAGGTGGCGGTGGACCAGGCGGTGGTTCGCGGCGACGTCGGCCTGTCGGCTGGCAGCGAGGTCGCCTTCCTGCCGCCGATGAGCGGCGGATGATCCGGCTAGCCGAGCAACCGTTCGATCCGGGGGCGCTGCTCTCGGAGTTCACGCGCGGCCGCGCGGAGACGGGCGCCGTGGCCACCTTCACCGGCATAGCCCGGGCCGAACGGGGCGCGACCACCGTGCTGGAGCTGGAGGCCTATCCCGGCTTCACCGAGGCCGAGATCGGCAAGATCGCCGACCAGGCGCGCGAGCGGTTCGGCCTGCATGACCTGGCCATCCTGCATCGGGTCGGGAAGATCGGCCCCGGCGAGCCCATCGTCTTCGTCGCCACCGCCGCGGGCCACCGCCGCGCCGCCTTCGAGGCCTGCGACTTCCTGATGGACTACCTGAAGTCGAAGGCCCCCTTCTGGAAGAAGGAGCATGGGCCCGACGGCGACCGCTGGATCGAGCCCACAGCGCAGGACCACGCCGACCGGGAACGGTGGAGCTAGGCCTTCAGCCCGTTGCGTGCCGGCGTATCCGCACCGGCACGGACTTGTAGGCCGGCGTTCCGCTGCGCCGGTCGTGGTCTTCGAGCGCCACCAGGCCGTTCGCCTCGGGATAGTAGGCGGCCACGCAGCCCTGCGGGATGTCGCGCTCGACGGCCGTGAAGCCGCGCACGATCCGAGCCCCGCTCGTATCCCAGGCCGCCTCGATATCCACGAGGTCACCGCTCGTGAGCCCCAAGCCGACAAGGTCCCCCGGGCTGACGAACACTACGTCGCGCCGCCCGAACACGCCGCGATACCGGTCGTCGGAGCCGTAGATCGTGGTGTTGTACTGGTCGTGGCTGCGCAGGGTGGTGAGCACCAGGACGCCGGGATCGTTGCGGCGCGCATCTTCCCCGTCGGCCACGAAAGGCAGGAAGTTGGCCTTGCCGCTGGCCGTGCGCCAGAGGCGTTCGCTGGCTCCCACGGCGAGGCGGAAGCCCCCGGGGGCGCGGATTCGCGCATTGAAGTCGGTGAAAAGGTCCGGGAACACCGCTTCTATGAGGTCGCGGATCCTGTCGTAGTCGCCTGTGAGGGCCTGCCAGTCCACGGGATCGTGCGCGCCGAAGGTCGCTTGGGCGATACCGGCGATTATGGCGACCTCGGACTTTAGGTGCGCCGAGGCTGGCGGGTTCAAGCCCCTGGAGGCATGCACCATCGACATCGAATCCTCGACGGTCACGGCCTGGCGTCCGCCGGCCTGCAGGTCGAACTCGGTGCGGCCCAGGCAGGGCAGCAGCAGACCCTCCTTGCCCGGCAGCAGGTGCGTTCGGTTGAGCTTGGTGGCGACGTGGACGGTCAGGTCCAGCTTCGGCAGTGCGGCGAAAGTCCGGTGCGGGTCCGGCGCGGCCACGGCGAAATTGCCGCCCAGCCCGATGAATACCTTGGCCTCGCCCCGCTCCATGGCGGCGATGGTCTCGATGACGGTGTGTCCGTGGTCGCGGGGCGAACGGAACCCGAAGACCCGATCCATGGAGGAGAGGAACGCCTCGGACGGCTTCTCCCAGATGCCGACGGTGCGGTCGCCCTGAACGTTCGAATGGCCCCGCAAGGGGCAGATCCCGGCGCCGGGCCGGCCCATGTTCCCGCGCAGCAGCAACAGGTTGGCGAGCTGCTGCACCGTCGAGGACGAGCTGCGGTGCTGTGTGAGGCCCATGCCGTAGCAGAGGATCGTGGCCTGGCTCCGGCATAGATGCGCGCCGCCTCCTCGATCTGCGCTCGGGTCAGGCCGCTGTCGGCCTCGATCGTCTCCCAGCTCAGCGCGGCGAGGCCGGCTGTCAGCAGCTCGAAGCCGCGGGTGTGCTCGGCGATGAACGGGTGATCGAGCGCTGGCGCCTCGTCGGGGTCCTCATCCCAGGCGATCAGCGCCTTCATCATGCCCTGGACCAGGGCCGCGTCGCCGCCGACACGGACCTGATAATAGCGAGAGGCGATCTCGGTGGAGCCCAGGGTGACCATCTCCACGGGATCCTGCGGTGCGGCGAACCGCTCCAGCGCGCGCTCCTTCAAGGGGTTGAAGACCACGATCGCCGCGCCCCGCCGCGCCGCCTCGCGCAGGGTGGTCATCATCCGCGGATGGTTGGTGCCGGGGTTGTGGCCGAAGCTGAGGATCAAGTCGGCGTGATCGAAGTCCTCGAGCGTCACCGTGCCCTTGCCGATGCCGATGGAGTCCGGCAGCCCGACGCTGGTGGGCTCGTGGCACATGTTGGAGCAGTCGGGGAAGTTGTTGGTCCCGAACCTGCGGCCCAGCAGCTGATAGAGGAAGGCCGCCTCGTTGGAGGTGCGGCCCGAAGCGTAGAACTCGGCCTGGTCCGGGTGGTCCAGCCGGTTCAGGCCGGCGCCGATGCGGGCGAAGGCCTCCTCCCAGGTGACAGGGAGGTAGCGGTCGCTGGCCGGATCGTAGGCCAGGGGCTCAGTCAGTCGGCCGGCGTCCTCCAGTTGGTGGTCGCTCCAGCTCCACAGCTCCCGAACGGTATGGCTGGCGAACAGCTCGGGCGTGGCGCGCTTGGAGGTGGCCTCCCAGGCGACGGCCTTGGCGCCATTCTCGCAGAACTCGAACGAGGACGTGTGCTTGGGATCGGGCCAGGCGCAGCCGGGACAGTCGAAGCCCTCGGGCTGGTTGGCGCGCAGCAGCGTGCGGCCGCCTTCCACCACTGTGTGCTGATCCTGGAGAACCTTGCCCACGGCCTTGAGCGCGTCCCACCCGCCGGCGGGATGGGTGTAGGGGCGGATGCCGGGCGTGGCTTTGTCAGACATGGGCGGCCTCGGACGGGGTCGGGACCTGACCACCGACAAGGCGGTCGGTCCTGCTGAAGACCGTGTGGCCGTCCGCCCGGGCAAGGGCGACGAGCGTCACGCCCGCGGCCTCGGCGCGCTGGATGGCGAGGTCGGTGGGCGCAGAGACGGCGACGATCATCGGGCATCCAAGGCGGGCGGTCTTCTCGACCATTTCGAAGGAACAGCGGCTGGTTACGACGACGAAGCCGCCAGCCGGGTCGACGCCAGCCTGCAGCAGGGCGCCGCCCAGTTTGTCGAGGGCGTTGTGCCGGCCCACGTCCTCCCGAACCAGGCCCAGCGCGCCATGGACGTCCGCGAAACCCGCCGCGTGGGTCGCACGCGTGAGGCCGCCCAGCGCCTGACGGGGCCCAAGCGCGGCCACGGCCCGCTGGATCGCGGCGTGCGAGAACTGCGCGCCGGAGGTCACCGCCGGCAGCGGGCGAATGGCGTCCGCGAGGCGCTGAACGCCGCAGAGCCCGCAACTGGACCGTCCCTCCAGCGTCCTCGGCCGGGCGCGCCGGGCCGGCCCCGCGGGTGCGAGCCGCAGGTCCGCCAGGATGCCATCGGTGCGCCGCTCGACGCTCACCTCGATAATCTCCGCCGGCGTCGCGACCCCTTCGGTGACCGCGAAGCCCACCGCCAGATCCTCGACATCGTCCGGCGTCGCCATCAGGACGGTGTGCGGCCGGCTGTTGAAGGAGAGGCCGATGGCGACTTCGGCCGGGGTGATTCGCTCGACGGCCTGCATGCCCGTGGCCGGCCGCCATTCGAGGCCTATGCGACCCACGGTGGTCGCGACGCTGTCGGGCATCGTCCGCTTCCTCTGTCCTGCCCACAGCAACATAGGCGTCCGATCGGGGGAAGCCATCGACGGCGTACCGATATCAAAGTTTGGGCTTGCCCGAAATCGGGCACGAGCGTTGTCTGGCTTCGATGCGATCGTCAGAAGACCCCTCGATGTCGGATGCGGGCGACCTGGACGATCTCGTGGCCCACGTGGCCCGGTCCAGCGACCTCAGTCCGTCGCAAGCGAGGCGGATCGTCGATGACGTGCTCTCCTACCTGGGCGAAAGGCCCGAAGATTTCGTGCGGCGCCGGCACGCCGCCCTGCTGCGGCTGGGCCGCCGAAACGAGGAGATCTACGCGCGGATCGCCGAGGAGGTCGCCCGGCGCCGCTTCCCCGCCCCGCCCTACAGCCTCCGCCAGATCCGCCGCATCATCTACGGCTGAGGCCCGGCGCTGATGTGCGGGATCGTAGGTTACATCGGGTCCAAACCCGTGCTGCCGTTGCTGATCGAAGGCCTGCGGCGACTGGAATACCGGGGCTACGACAGCGCCGGCATCGCCATCGCCGCGGACGGCCGTCTCGCGGTCCACAAGCGCAAGGGCAAGGTGCGCGAACTGGAGAGCGTGTTGCCGGTCGAGGTCCCTGGCTCGGTGGGGATCGCCCACACCCGCTGGGCAACCCATGGCGCGCCCAGCGACCTGAACGCCCACCCGCATGTGGACGCGACGGGGCGGATCGGCGTGGCGCACAACGGCATCATCGAGAACGCCGCCGAGCTGAAGCGCAAACTGCAGGCGGACGGCGTGGTCTTCGTCTCCGAGACCGACACCGAGGTCCTGGCCCACCTGATCGCGCGGCGGCCAGAAAATTCCCTGGTCGAGGCCGTGCGTGGCGCGTTGCGCCTGGTGAAGGGCGCCTATGGGCTGGCCGTGATCGACGCGGGGCGGCCGGACGTCATCGTGGCGGCCCGCAACGGCGGGCCGGTGGTGGTCGGCGTGGGCGATGGCGAAATGTTCGTCGCCTCCGACGCCGCGGCGCTGATGGGCCACGCCCGCTCGGTGGCTCACCTCGACGATGGAGAGGTGGCCGAGGTCCGCGCCGACGGCTTCACCGTGCTGACGCTGGACGGCGGCGAGACCACCAAGGCGACGCTGGAACTCAGCGGCGACGTCGCCGGCTTCGACAAGGGCGACTACGCCCACTTCATGCGCAAGGAGATCGGGGAGCAGCCGGAGGCGGTGCGCCGCACCCTTCTCGGCCGGCTGGACCACCGCTTCTCCACCGCTCACCTGGGCGGCATCGAACTGGCGGCGCGCGAGATGCTGGACATCCGCCGGGTGAAGATCCTGGGCTGCGGCTCGGCCTATTTCGCCGGGACCCTCGGGGCGCACCTGATCGAGCAGCTGGCCCGCATCCCGGCCCATGCCGAGCCGGCCTCGGAGTTCCGCTACCGCAACCCGGTGATCGAGCAGGACACGCTCTACATCGCCGTCAGCCAGTCGGGAGAGACCTTCGACACCCTGGCCGCGATCCAGGAGGTGAAGCGCAAGGGCGGCCGGGTGCTGGGGGTGATCAACAGCGTGGGCTCGACCATCGCGCGCGAGTGCGGCCGCGGCGTCTACCTGCACGCTGGGCCGGAGGTGGCGGTGGTGTCCACCAAGACCTGGACCTCGACCGCCGTCGCCTTCGCCCTGCTGGCGCTGCAGCTCGGCCGCGTGCGCGACCTGTCGGCCGGGCAGGGCGCGCGGATGCTGGCGGCGCTGGCCGCGCTGCCGGACCAGATCGCCTCGATCGTCGCGCGCGAGGCCGAGCTGGCGCCGATCGCCGCCCGGCTGGCCCGGGCCGAGCACGCCTATTTCCTGGGCCGCGCGGCCGGCTACGCGGTGGCGATGGAAGGGGCCCTGAAGCTGAAGGAGATCAGCTACATGCACGCCGAGGCCTATCCCGCCTCGGAGTTGAAGCACGGGCCGCTGGCGCTGATCTCCGCCGACACGCCGACCCTGATTGTGCTGCCGGACGACGACTTGCTGGCGAAGAACCTCTCCACCATCGCCGAGGTCGGCGCCCGCGGCGGCCCGGTGCTGGCGATCACCCATCCCGGCGTCGTCGCCGAGGGTGTGGAGGCCAGTTTCGCGGTTCCGCGCTCGGAGCCCGAGCTGGATCCGATCCTGTTGAACATTCCCCTGCAGCTCGTGGCCTACCAGGTCGCGCAGGGTCTGGGCCGCGACATCGACCAGCCGCGCAACCTGGCGAAATCGGTGACGGTGGAATAGCGCCCTCCCAAATGTTCGTCATGGCCGGGCTTGTCCCGGCCATCCAGACACGCTGACTTGGGGCCAGACGGTGCTGTGACGCCGGTCTGCATGGCTGAGGAAGTCGGCCCGTCTGGATCCCCGGGACAAGTCCGGGGATGACGTTCTATTTTGGTGAGGAAGGAGTCTCCCATGAACGCGTTCACCCCCGGCGGCCGGATCGACACCAACCAGCAGATCAAGCCGGTGAAGGTCGCCGTGCTGACCATCTCCGATACCCGCGACGAGGAGAGCGACACCTCGGGCCATCTGCTGGCCAAGCGGGTCGCCGACGCGGGCCACGAACTGGTCGACAAGGCCATCGTCACCGACAGCATCGTGGCGATCCGCGAGAAGATCGAGGCCTGGGTCGCCACCGGCTTCGTGGAGGCCATCGTCACCACCGGTGGCACCGGCATCACGGGCCGTGACGTGACGCCCGAGGCCGTGCGGCCGCTGTTCGACAAGGAGCTCGATGGGTTCTCCGTCGTATTCCACATGGTCAGCTACCAGTCGGTGGGACTCTCGACGCTGCAATCCCGCGCCTTGGCCGGGATCGTGAAAGGCGTCTTCGTCTTCTGCCTGCCGGGCTCGAACGGCGCGGTGAAGGACGGCTGGGACAAGGTGATCTCGCCTCAGCTCGACAGCCGCCACGGCCCCTGCAACATGGTCGAGCTCATGCCGCGGCTGATGGAGTCTTGAGCAAGCTCACCCACATCGATGAGACGGGCCGCGCCCGCATGGTCGACGTCTCGGACAAGGCGGTGACAACGCGCGAGGCGGTGGCCGAGGGCTTCCTGCGCATGACCCCGGAGACCCTGGCGCTGGCGCTGTCCGGCGAGGGGAAGAAGGGCGACGTCCGCGCGGTGGCCGAGATCGCCGGCGTCATGGCGGCCAAGCAGACGTCCAGCCTGATCCCCATGTGCCACCCCCTGCCGATCTCGAAGGCCGAGGTGCGGGTGGAGCCGGGCGAGGGCGGGCTGGCCGTCACCGCACGCGTGAAGACGACCGGCCAGACCGGGGTGGAGATGGAGGCGTTGACCGCCGTGTCGATCGCCTGCCTGACGCTCTACGACATGCTGAAGGCTGCGGAGAAGGGCATGGTCATCGAAGCCGTGCGCCTGGTCTCGAAGACCGGCGGGAAGTCAGGGGGTTGGCGGGCCTAGGCCGCGACCCAGCTCAGGGCTTCGGGGTCGTCGATGGCCATTTCGTCCCAGTCGAGGTCCGGCGGGGGGCTCATGGCGGCGGCGACCACGGCGCTCATCTCGGCGGCCGAGGTGACACCCACCAGGACGTGGCTGGCCTCGGGACGCGACAGGGCGAACCCCAGGGCCGCCTGGAGCGGATCGGACTTGCCCTCGGCGATCAGCCGGCGGGCGCGGGAAATGCGGCCCGCGGCGGCCTTCAGGTGGCTGGGGGCGCGGTCTGGCGGCAGGAACAGCACGCCGTTCAGGAAGATGGAGCGCAGATGCACCTCAATGCCCATCTCGGCGATGGTGGCCAGCGTGCCGTCCAGCAGCAGGCGCTGGTCCAGCAGCGAGGCGGGAGCCTGGACCACGTCAGGCTTGAAGCGGCGGGCCACGCCCACCGGATCGTCCGAGGCATAGACCGGCACGCCGATCCGCTGGCAGAGGCCTTCGTCCTTGAGCGCCTTCAGGCGGTCCCAGAGCTGGGGGCCCAGGGGCGAGAACAGGTCGGTGGCCGACGGGGCGACGATGGTGTCCACCCGCTCGACGCCCAGGCGCAGCATCTGCGCGCGAAGTTCGGCTTCCACCACCTCCGGCCCGCGGTCGGGGCGGACGGCGGTAAGGGTCATGCGGAACGGGTTGGGCTGGGGCAGCGCGCCGCGCATCAGCCCGTCGGCGATGGCCGAGCCCCGGGCGACCTCCAGGACCGACAAGCCGGAACGGCCGGCGATCGACAGGATGTCCCTGGCCTCGGCCTCCCGCGGCTTCCCCCGCGGGCCGGGCGGCTGATCGAGACCAAACTGGCTGGTCCCGAGGCCGAGCTTGCTGAGGGTTGAGGTCATGCGCCCTGAAAAGCTTGGTCAAATCCGTTCGAGCAGCCATTTTGCCGCAGGAAAGGCTAAGAAGCCGTATCCCCCTGATGGTTAAGGCGTGATTGACCAACTTCCCGAGTGGCCGATGTTCGGCGTCGCTGACGATGTGCGTCCGGCGATGCGCCAGGCCGTGTCCGCGCGCCAGGCGTTCGTGCTGGCGACCCTGGTCTCGGTCGAGGGCGGCGGACCCCGTCCCGAGGGGACGCAGATGGTTTTCGCCCCGGGAATCCTGGCCGGATACTTCTCTGGCGGCTGCGTCGAAGGGGACGTGGCGGGACACGCCAGGGCCTGCCTGGAAGACGGCGATCCGCGCACTCTGATTTACGGCGAAGGCAGCCCCTGGCCGGACATCCGGCTGCTGTGCGGGGCCCGGATCGAGATCTTCCTGGAGCGAATCGGGGCGGGTGATTCGGCCCTGGCCGAACTCCTCGCCGCCGAGGCCGAGCGCCGGCCGGTGAGCTACGTCAGCGACGGTGTCGCGCGGGCCTGCGCCGCGGAGGTGTCGCCCTGGCCGGAGGCCGTGGTGTCGAAGCGTTACGACCCGACCCCGAGGCTGGTGGTGGTCGGCGGCGATCCGACGGCGCTGGCCATCGCCGAGCTGGGGGTGAAATCGGGGTTCGAGACCACCCTGGTCCGGCCCAAGGGCCCCGAGGCGCCGCCGCCGATCGCCGGCGTCGGCTATCGCCGCGACGAACCGGGCGAGGCCCTGGCGGCCATCGGCCTCGATCCGTGGACCAGCGTCGCGGTGGCGACCCATGACCTGGAAACCGACCGTGCGGCCCTGAAGGCGGCCCTGCCGTCCCAGGCGGGCTACGTCGGCCTGCTGGGCGCGCGTCGGCGCCTGGCAGGGCGGCTCACCGAGCTTCAGGTCGAGGGCATATCCGAAGCGACGCTGGCGCGCTTGCACGCCCCCATCGGGCTCGACATCGGCGGCAAGGCTCCCTTCGAAGTGGCGGTGTCGGTGATCGGCGAGATCACCGCGCTGCGCTACGCCCCGCCATTTCCCCCGGAGGGAAATGGCGAATCCTTAGAAGGAGTTGTTCACCCGAAGGGTGAGCGGGCCAGCGGCAGCACCTCGACCACCTCGCCGGCCTCGGCGGCGGACGCGGCGGCGGGCCGCTTCAGCAGGGCGTCGGCGAGCGAAAAGACGCTGACCAGCGAAGAGTCCTGATCCCGATAGGGCTCGGCGACGATCTCGCCGCCCTCGAAACCGAGCTTCGCGCGCATCCAGTGTTCACGCGGCCCGTTGGCCGGCAACGGCCCGGCGAGCTTCGCCTGCATCATCGCGGGCCCCGGCTCTGCACCCTGACAGGCTGCGATGATGGGTTTGAGGAAGAGTTCGGCGCAGACCATGGCCGAGGCCGGATTGCCGGGCAGTCCCAGCAGCCGGCGGCCGTCGGACAGCACGCCGAAGAAGGTGGGCTTGCCCGGCCGCACCGCGACGCTGGCCACCTTCATGTCCAGGCCCAACGCCCCGGCGGCGGCGCGCACCAGGTCATGGTCGCCCACCGACGCGCCCCCGATGGTCACGATCAGGTCGCCGTCGGCGTTGCGAAGGGCGTCGATCGTGGCTTCCAACTCGTCCTTGACCGGTCGCGAGCGGTGAACCTCGGCGCCCCAGCCCGCGATCAGCGCCTCAAGCGCCCGCGAGCCGGAATCGTAGATCTGGAAAGGCCCGGGCTTCGCCGGCGCCTCGACGATCTCCTCGCCGGTGGAGAACAGGGCCACCTTGGGCCGCCTGGAGACGGAGAGTTCGGCGCGCCCGGCCGCCGCGGCCAGGGACAGCCGCCAGGGATCGATCCACAGGCCTCGCGACAGCAGGCGGGCGTCGGCCTTGAAATCCCCGCCCGCGGGCCGGACGTAGTGGTCGGCCTCGACCGCCGGAACGGTCACGGTCTCGGCGTCACGGGTGGCGTCTTCCTGGATCACCATGGCGTCTGAGCCGGCCGGCATCGCCGCCCCGGTGAAGATGCGCACCGCCTCGCCGGCCTGCATGGTCCCCTCGTAGCCATGCCCGGCCGCGCTCTCGCCGACGATCCGCAGCGTGCCTGGTGTGTCGGCCGCGCGCACCGCCCAACCGTCCATGGCCGAGGCCGCGAAGGGCGGCTGGTCGCGGACGGCGAAGACGTCCTCCGCCAGCACCCGGCCGATGCTGTCCTGGATCGCCACGGTCTCGGCGGGCAGGGCCGAGATCTCGGCCAGCATCCGGGCCCGGGCCTCGTCGACGGGAAGCAGTTTCATGCGACGGGCTTGTCGATGGCGGGCTGCGGCGGAGTGAACCAGGCAGCGCCGTCCTCGGTGACGTGGAAGTGGTCCTCCAACCGCACGCCGAACGCGCCCGGGATCACGATCATCGGTTCGTTGGAGAAACACATGCCGGGCTGGAGCGGGGTCCTGTCGCCGCGCACCAGATAGGGCGCTTCGTGGATCGACAGGCCGATGCCGTGGCCTGTCCTGTGGGGCAGGCCGGGTAGGTCATAGTCCGGGCTGAAGCCCTCCGACGCCAGCACCCGGCGCGCTACCGCGTCGATCTCCTCGCACGGCACGCCCGGCTTCACGGCGGCGAAGGCGGCGGCCTGGGCCTTCTTCTCGATCTCCCAGACCCGCGCCTGCTCCTGCGTGGCCTGGCCGTAGACGTAGGTGCGGGTGATGTCGGAATTGTAGCCCTGGACCCGGCAGCCGGTGTCGATCAGCACCAGGTCGCCATCGGCCAGCTTCTGCTCGCCGGGCAGGCCGTGCGGATAGGCCGAGGCCTCGCCGAACTGCACCGCGCAAAAGGAGGAGCCGTCGTCGGCGCCCAGGGCGCGGTGCGCCTGGTCGATGAAGCGCCGGACCTCGCCGGTGGTGACGCCGGGCGCCAGCATCCGGGCGGCGCGCCTGTGGACCTCCAGGGTCATGGCCTTGGCCTGATACATCAGGGCCAGTTCGGCGGGCGACTTGATCATCCGGCAGCCATCGACCACCGGGGCCGCGTTCGGCATGGCCACGCCGGGGGCGGCCAGCCGCAAGGCGTCGAACATGGCGAAGGTGAGGGCCGGATCGATCGCGAGGGACTTGGCGCTCCACCCGGACAGCACCTGGGCGGTCAGGGCGTAGGGGCTCTCGTGCTCTTCCCAGAGCCGCAGAGGCGCCTCGACGCCCATCGACGCCAGCAGCGAGCCCTCTTCGAACCGCGGGCAGATCATCACCGGCTGGCCCTGCTTCGGCAGCACCATCGCGACCAGCCGCTCGGTGGCGTTCCAGCCGACCCCGGCGAAGTAACGCAGCGAAGCGCCGGCGCCGATGAGCATCGCGTCGGTGGTCATCAGGGCCTGCGCCCTGGCCAACCGCGCCAGCCGCTCCTCGCGGGAAATGGGCGGGGCCGGGTTGGGCCAGGGCTTGAGGCCGGCGAGTTCCTTTTCCGCCGTCGATCCGCCGATCATGCACCTACTCCCGTGTCATCCCGGAAAGCGCGGCACGCGCTTGTCCGGGACCCATAAGCGCCAGATGGTCCAGGGTGAAGCGCGGCGGCGACGCTCGCATGAAATACACCGATCTCAGGCGCTTGTGGGGCCCGGTCGTTCGCCTGGCGAAAACCGGGATGACACGCGTGGGAGGCACAGTAGGTTGCCGCCATGGCTGGAAGTCAGGATTTCGCCGCCGATCCGCGCAACGCGGACCTGCGCATCTATCTCAACGGCGAACTGGTTCCCCGCGACCAGGCCAGGGTTTCGGTGTTCGACGCCGGGTTCGTGCTGGGCGACGGGGTGTGGGAGGGCCTGCGGCTGCACAAGGGCCGGCTATTGTTCCTCGAGGAGCACCTGGAGCGCCTGTACGAGGGCCTGAAGGCCATCGCGCTCGACATCGGAATGACGCCGGCCGAGCTGACCGCCGAGCTCAAGCGCACCCTCGCCGCCAACGGCATGGAGCACGGCGCCCACCTGCGGCTGATGGTGACGCGCGGCGAGAAGAAGGCGGTCAACCAGGATCCGCGCAACTGGCTGGGCCGGCCCACCATCGTCATCACCGCCGAGTACAAGGAGCCGTCGCCGGTCATCGTCACCCAGGGGCTGGCGTTGGCGACGTCTTCGATCCTCTGCACGCCGGCTGAGATGTTCGACATGCGGCTGAACTCGCACAGCCGGCTGGCCCTGATCCGCGCCCTGCTGGACGCCATCGAGAAGGGCGGCGACGAGGCGCTGATGCTGGATCCGAACGGCTTCGTCTCGAGCTGCAACGCCACCAACTTCTTCTGGGTGAAGGACGGCCGGGTGATGACCTCGACCGGCGACTACTGCTTCAACGGCGTGACCCGGGCCAACGTCATCGCGCTGTGCCGCCGCCACGAAATCCCCATCACACTGGGCGACTTCGACCTGGGCGACGTGGCCGAGGCGGAGGAGGCCTTCGTCACCGGCACCTTCGGCGGCCTGACGCCGGTGAACAGCATCGACGGCCATCGGCTGCCCGAGGCGCTGCCGGGGCCCATGACCCGGCGCCTGCGCGCGGCCTACGAGGCCCTGAAGGACGAGGACGCCGGGATTTGACCGTCCGTATCGCCATGTGGTCCGGGCCGCGGAACATCTCCACGGCCATGATGCGATCGTTTGAGAACCGCACCGACTGCGCGGTGGTCGATGAGCCGTTCTACGCGGCCTATCTGGCCGAAACCGGCCTGAGCCACCCGATGCGCGACGAGGTGCTGGCGTCGCAGCCGCGGGACTGGCGGGCGGTGGTCGCCGGCCTCGACGCGCTCTCGGGGCCGGTGGTCTACGAGAAGCACATGACCCATCACATGCTGCCCGGTTTCGGCCTGGCCTGGGCGGCGACCCGGGCCAACGCTTTCCTGATCCGCGATCCGGCCGAGGTGCTGGCGTCCTATACGGTGAAGCGGGCCGAGGTGACCCTGGACGACATCGGCGTCGTCCGGCAACGCGAGCTGTTCGACCGCGAGGCCGACCGGCTGGGCCGCGCGCCGCCGGTGGTGCGCGGCGCGGACGTGCTGGCCGATCCGCGTGGGATGCTGTCGGCGCTGTGCATGGCCCTGGGCATCCCGTTCGACGAGGCGATGCTGCGCTGGCCCGCCGGGCTCCGCGACAGCGACGGGGTCTGGGCGCCGGCCTGGTACGATGCGGTCGAGCGCTCGACCGGGTTCGAGGCGCCGCGCGAACGGGCGGCGCCTGCCCTGGGCGACGACCTGCGCCGCATCGCCGACGAAGCCCGCCCGCACTATGAGGCGCTGCTCAAGCACAGCCTTTCGCCCGCCTGAAGTTTGGGTATGGTCCCGCGCCATGCGCCTCGCCACCTCCCTCGCCGCCGCCCTCTCCATGGCCACCTCCGCCCAGGCCCAGCCGCTGGGGGGTGAGCAACCGCTGCTGAAGGAGGTGGCGGGCGCCGTCTCGGCCGCGCGGCAGAAGGCGACGATCGAGAAACTGGTCTCCTTCGGCACCCGCCACACCGGTTCGGACACCAAGTCGGACAAGCGCGGCATCGGCGCCGCGCGCCGCTGGATCGCCTCGGAGTTCGAGGCTGCTTCCAAGGATTGCGGCGGCCGGCTGAAGGTCGCGACGCCCTCGCGAGTGATGACCGCCGAACGGCTGGCTGGCCCGACCGAGGTGATGAACGTCCTGGGCGTCCTGCCGGGCGCGAGCGACCCGAACCGGGTCATCGTGATTTCCGGCCACTACGACAGCCGGGTCACCGACGCGAAGAACTTCACCTCCGACGCGCCGGGCGCCAACGACGACGGCTCCGGCACGGCGGCCGTGATGGAGGCTGCCCGGGTGCTCTGCAAGCACCAGTTCCCGGCCACCCTGGTCTTTGCGGCCTTGGCCGGCGAGGAGGAGGGCCTGCTGGGTGGCAAGGTGCTGGCCGACTACGCCGTGGCCCAGGGCTGGAACGTCGAGGCCAACCTCAACAACGATATCGTCGGCAACACCGAGGGCATCGGCGGCGCCCGCGACAACACCCACGTCCGGATCTTCTCGGAGGGCACGCGGACGACCGAGACGGCCGAGGAGGCGAACCGGCGCCGCTACAATGGCGGCGAGGTCGACAGCCCCTCGCGCAACCTGGCCCGCTTCATGGACGGTCTGGCCGACCGCTACCTCACGAACCTCGACGTGGTGATGGTCTACCGCACCGACCGCTTCGGCCGCGGCGGCGACCAGGTGGAGATGCTGCGCGCGGGCTTCCCGGCCGTCCGCGTCACCGAGGCGGTGGAGAACTACACCCGCCAGCACCAGGACCTGCGCACCGAGAACGGGATCAAATACGGCGACACGGTCGACGGCGTCGATTTCGCCTATCTGGCCCAGGTGACCCGGCTGAATGTGGTGACGATGGCCGCGCTGGCCATGGCGCCGAAGCCGCCCGTCGGCGTGCAGATCGCCGGCGCGGTCAGCGCCGACACCACGGTGAAATGGACGCCGGCGCCGGACGCCTCCGCCTACCGCGTCTGGTGGCGTTCCACGACCGAGCCGCAGTGGCGCTATTCGCGCATGGCCGGGACCGGCGGCGAGACCAAGCTCGTGGCCGTCAACATCGACGACTGGTTCTTCGGCGTCAGCGCGATCAGCGCGGACGGCTACGAGAGCCCGGTGGTCTTTCCGGGGCCCGCGGGCACGTTCGAGCGCGGCGGGATGGCCGCCGCGCCCAAATAGCCGCAGTCAGGCCAGGCTGGTCTTGTAGAGCTTGGTCAGTTCGGCCCACGCCTTTTCGGCCGCCGCTTCGTCGTAGACTTGGCTGCCCTTGACGCACCAGCCGTGGTTGGCGGGATAGACCTCCACCGTGGCCGGCCGCTTGGCCTGGGCGAAGGCGGCTTTCAGGATGTCCTTGGAGTCCGGCTGCTTCTCGTCGTCGTTCCTGGCGACGGCGACCAGGTAGCTGGCGTTGGTCTTGGGGATCAGCAGGTGCGGGCTGTCCGGCGTGGCGGTGGTCAGGCCGCCGCCGTGGAACGAGCCGACGGCGCCGATGCGGTTCGGGACCGCAGCCGCCGTCCGGAACGACAGCGGGCCGCCCATGCAGTAGCCCTGCACACCGGCCTTCTTCTTCCTGTTGGTCTGCGGCTGGGCGTCGAGGAAGGTCAGGTAGGCCGCGGCGTCCTTGTCGACCCCCTCGTTGGTCATCGCCTGGCGGTAGCCCATGACCCGGGCGCGATCGTCCGGCTTGGAGAAGTCGAAGCCCGGCGTCGCCACCACGCCCTTGATCGAGCGGTAGAAGGGGTTGGGAACCAGGACCACATAGCCCTGGGACGCCAGCCGCCGGCCCATGTCGCGGAACGCGGGCCGCAGGCCGGCGATGTCGGTCCAGATCAGGACGGCGGGCCAGGTCCTCTTGCCCGTGGGGTAGAACAGCGCCGCGTCGGCCACGCCGTCCGCCGTCTTCACCTCCACGTCCCTTTCGGTGACGTTGCTCTGGGCGTGGGCCGCGGAGCCCAGGCCCGCCACGGCGGCCGACATGAGGCCGAAGGTCCGGCGCGACACGGTGGGATCGTGGATCAGGCCGACGTGGATGTCGTCGTCACACATGGTGGAAGCCTCCCGCTCTTTCTGTTGTGCGTAAGCGTGGGGCGGATTGTTGCGGCGTTATTTCGGCAGGGCCAGAGGGTGCACGGCGCCGGGCGTTGCTCTAAGCGTCGCCGATGGTCTCAAGCACCAGCGCCGACGCCCGCCGCGCGCGGCCCCGGCGGCGGTCCATGCGCCGCAGCTCGGCGAAGGTATGGTCGGGGTGGGTGCGGGCGAGCTCGCGCAGCCGCCCGACCACCACCGGGGCGTAGGCCGCGCCGATGCCGGCCAGGTCGCCGAAGAAGTCGTGGAACGACATCTCGCGGCCGACCAGCGACTGGGCCAGCTCGCTCGCCACGCCCAGCCCAACGAAGGTCAGCGCCACGTCGAAGGCCCGTGAGCGAGGCAGGGCGGCGGTGGCCACGAGGGTCAGGGCGTAGAACAGCATCGCGTGGGCGACGGTGTCCGGGAACGGCAGGCGAAGGTCTTCGTACCTGAGCGGCCACGACAGCGCCGCCACCGCGGACAGGCCGGCGATCACCGCGCCCGCGCGCAGCATCATCATCAGCTTGTGGGGCGTGAGCCGCATGGAAGTCCGAGGGTCCGAAGCGAAGTCGGGTGACCCTGGCCGAACGCGGTGAAGGCCGATTGAAGATCGATGGTTAGCGGGTCGTCACCGGGCCCTCTGCGGCGATCCGCCACCCAGAGCGCGCACCACCCCCACCGCGATCAGCGTCTGGCCGCCGAAATAGAGGCCCCAGACGGCGAGGCCCGTGGGGAAGGTGTCCAACGCCGGGCGGCCGGTGCGCAGGAAGATCAGCAGGTCGGAGACCGCGAACATGGCGGCGCCCGCGAAGACCAGGGCGCGGGGGAAGCGGCTGAGGAACGCCGCCCCGGTCATGGCGGCGAGACCGGCGGCGTAGAGGGCGATGCCCGCTGCGCCGGCCCGATCGGGCGGCAGGAGGTAGGCGACCCCGGTGATGGCGGCGAAGAGCGCCGCCGCCACGGCCAAGTCCCTCGTGGAGAGCCCGGGCCGGCGGTTCTTGAGGTAGAGCCAGATGGCGGTCAGGTGGCCGGCCAGGAACGCCAGCGCGCCGATGATCAGGCCGTGAGTCTCGAGCAGCACGTCGCCCAGGGTTCCGAAGGCCATGACCGCGGTGAGCAGCCAGCCGTCGAGCGTCTTTGCGTTCATGGCGGCGTAGACGGCCAGCAGGCCGACGCCCGCGCCCTTCCACGTCGTGCCGAGGGCCGGCGGCAGTCCCAGGAACCAGCTGCCGATGTAGCTGACGCCAGCGAAGACCGCGGCGTAGAGGACAATGCGGCTCAAGCTTCGAAGCCCTTCAGTTCGCACCAGACGTCCACCGGGTCGCGGGTGGAGCGCCAGGCGTTGATGGCATGGTCGGGGTCGCGGTGGCCCAGGGCCATGCCGGAGAACACCATGTGGTCGTCGGGCAGGCCCACCGCCCTGGCGACGCTCTGCGGATAGCGGGCCCAGAATTCCTGCGGGCAGGTGTCGAGCCCCGCCTCCACGGCCAGCAGCATCACGTTCTGCATATACATGCCGAGGTCCGCCCACTGCGGCGGCCCCAGCTTGCGGTCCAGGCAGAAGAATAGGCCGACGGGGGCGCCGAAGAACTCGGCGTTGCGGGCGAACCAGCGCAGGCGCGCCGCCTTGTCCTCCCGCGGCACGCTGACGGAGGCGTAGAGCTGTTCGCCGTTCTCGAAGCGCCGCGTGCGGAAGGGGTCCCAGAGGTTGGGCGGGTACACGTCGTACTCCATGGGTTCGCCCATCGGGTTTCCGGCCACCTGCGCCTTGAAGTCGGCCAGGGGCGCGCCCGCCAGCGCATAGACCCGCCAGGGCTGGAGGTTGCCGCCGGACGGCGCGCGCGCCGCCTTTTCCAGAATGTCCGCCACGACGGCGGCCGGAACCGGCTGGTCGGTGAAGGCGCGGACGGAGATGCGGTGTTGGATCGCGTCGGAAACGTTCATGGCTGGTGTGTTGACCTCAGGCTCACGAATCGGCCCTAGCATCGCACCGTAGGGTGAAGGCAAGCGCGCGTGGCGAAACGAGGCAAGGGCGGGTTCTGGGGCGTCGTCAAGGCGGTGCTCGCCGCCGGCATCATGGTCTTCTTCATCGGCCCCGTGATCATGGTCGCGGTCTACCGGTTCGTGCCGCCGCCGGTTACGTTCCTGATGGTCCAGCGGCTCGTCGAGGGCCACGGCCTCGAGCGCCGGTGGGTTCCCATCGAGCGGATCTCGCCGGCGCTCGTCCGTGCGGTGATCGCCGCGGAGGACGCGCGGTTCTGCGAGCACCACGGCTTCGACGTCGAGGCCATCGAGAAGGCCATGAAGGCGAATGCGGCGGGCAAGAAGCTGCGCGGCGGCTCGACCATCAGCCAGCAGACCGCCAAGAACGTCTTCCTGTGGCCGGGCCGTGATTGGGTGCGCAAGGGCCTGGAGGCCTGGTTCACCGTCCTCATCGAGGTCGGCTGGGGCAAGGGACGGATCATGGAGGTCTACCTGAACTCCATAGAATGGGGGCCGGGCGTCTATGGCGCCGAGGCCGCGGCCCAGAAGAACTTCCACGTGCCGGCGAGCAAGCTCACCGTCGCCCAGGCCGCGCGCCTCGCCGCCATCGTGCCCAAGCCGTTGTCGTGGAAGGCCGCCAAGCCGGGACCGTACATCAAGCGGCGGGCGGGCAGCATCAACCGCAACGCCCGGGTTGTGCGCAGCGAAGGCCTCACCGCCTGCGTGCTTTGACGAACGCCGATCGCTGACGAATCGACCCGTCGGCGCCCGGATTTAGATCAACTCCTTGATGCATAGACTCTACCGTCGATTGTCATTGCAGTGCAGCAATCGACGGGTACCGTGGCTGTGGGGGGCGCCTCAAAAACCCCGGTCAGTAGAGGATTTGGCGCCATGAAACGACTACCAACTACCCTCGCCGCGGGGGCGTTCGCGCTCCTGTTGGCGACACCGGCCTTCGCGGACATCGCGGTCCTCGAGGGTCAGGCTCCCGGTGCGCTCGATCCGGTGAGCTTCACCGGCGGCGACACCGGCTTCCAGATCGTCGGCCTAGTCGGGCCAGACGACGCCCAGGTGACGGTCAACGGCGCCGAGGCCCTCGTCGTGCAGGGCCAGACGATCGAGGCCGTCGCCGACACCTTCAACTTCCTGCTGTTCACTCTCGCCGACGCTGGGCTGGCCTTCACCAGCGCCCAGTTCAATCTGAACGCCGCCGCCGCCGGCACGACCACGATCCGCGCCTTCGACCAGTTCGGCAATGACTTCGGCGGGACCTTCTCCGTCGGCGTCAACGGAGCCAACTTCTTCCACGTCTCCGCGACCGCCGGACAACGCATCCAGAGCATCGTGGTGATGTCGTCCGCCGACCTGGAGGACGTCAGCCAGATTCGCCTGGGCGGCATCTCGGCCCTGGTCCCGGAGCCGGCGAGCTGGGGGATGATGATCCTGGGCTTCGGCGCAGCCGGCGCCGTGATCCGCCAACGCCGCAGATCCGCGACCCTCTAGATATCGGGCGCCGCCGACGGGGTTTTCGGCGGCGCTTACGGGAGGTGGCTCTAGGTAGTTCAATATTAAATGAATACTAAAGAATATCTTTCGCGCCATTGGGGCGGCGGAAGCTGGTCCTGTTGCGCCCGGAAACAGCCTTCGCGGAACGGCCGCGCTTCCGAGGGGTTCTTGTCTGCCGACGAACGCCCCAAGGAGCTCGCACGATGAATGTCAGTGAAGTCATGACTGCCCAGGTGGTCACCGCCACGCCGCGATCCACCGTCGCCGAGGTGGCCCGGACCATGGTCAAGGTCGAAAGCGGCGTGGTGCCCGTCGTCGACGACGGCAAGGTCGTGGGCCTGATCACCGACCGCGACATCGTCATCCGCGTGGTGGCGGAAGGCCTGGGCCTGGACACCCCGGTGGCCCAGGTGATGACCGAGGAGGTCGAGACCTGCCGCGAGGACGACAACGTCGCGGACGCCGCCGCCAAGATGGGCTCGAAGCAGATCCGCCGCCTGGCGGTGTTGAACGACCAGGGCAAGCTGGCCGGCATCATCTCCCTGGGCGACATCGCCGTCGACTACGGAGCCAAGAAGGTCGGCCAGACCCTGGAAGAGATCTCGGAGAACTCGCCCGCGGCGCACTAGCCGGCGCTCAGTCCTCCCCGTCGTCCTCCGCCTCGCGCCGCACCAGCTCGGCCACCGGCGGAGGCGGCGGCACGATCTGCATGTTCATCCCGAAGGCCAGCAGCAGGCCGGTGACCAGCACCGCGCTGCCCCGCTGGCGCTTGGCGAACCGCACGGCCCAGACCGCGGGCGGCGCTAGCGCTGCCACGACGATCAGACCCAGGACCAGAGAGGCGAGGTCGGCCATGGCGTGAACATGGGCGACCGGCGAGCGCCGCACAACGCCGACCGGCGGTCGACGGAATCGGCCGTTGCGATCCATGTCTCCGGCTTGTCACTTGACCCTGCAACACCATTCCCCCAAATGCCCAACAAGCCGCAATAACCGACCCTGGGAGGTCACTTCATGCGCGTTGGTGTGCCCCGTGAAATCAAGCCGGACGAATACCGGGTCGGGCTGACGCCCACGGCGGTGCGGGAGTACGTCTCCCACGGCCATGAGGTGATCGTCGAAGCTGGCGCCGGGATCGGCGCCGGCTACGCCGACCAGCTTTACGTCCGCGCCGGCGCGAAGATCGTCGCGGATGCAGACGCGGTGTTCTCCGGCGCCCAGATGGTCGTCAAGGTGAAGGAGCCGCAGCCCGTCGAGTGGGCGCGCCTCACCAAGGACCACATCCTCTTCACCTACCTGCACCTGGCGCCGGATCCGGACCAGGCCGAGGGCCTGCTGAAGTCCGGCTGCGCGGGCATCGCCTACGAGACCGTGACCGACGCCGCCGGGGGCCTGCCGCTGCTGGCGCCGATGTCGGAAGTGGCCGGCCGCATCGCGGTGTTCTCCGCCGGCGAGACCCTGCTGAAGCATAACGGCGGCATGGGCCTCTTGATCGGCGGCGTGCCGGGCGTGCCGCCGGCGCGCGTGCTGGTCCTGGGCGGCGGCGTGGTGGGCATGAACTCGGCCCGCATGGCCGCCGGCCTGGGCGCCGAAGTGGTGGTGGTCGAGCGTTCGATCCCGCGGATGCGGGAGCTGGACAACATGTTCCAGGGCCGGGTGCTGACCCGCTATTCCACCCAGGACGCGGTGGACGAGGAGGTCCTGAAGGCCGACGTGGTGATCGGGGCGGTGCTGACCGCCGGCGCCTCGGCGCCGACCCTGGTGAAGAAGGAGCACCTGTCGAAGATGAAGCCCGGCTCAGTGCTGGTGGACGTCTCCATCGACCAGGGCGGCTGCTTCGAGACCAGCCGGCCGACGACGCACAAGGACCCGACGTACACGGTCGACGGCGTGGTCCACTACTGCGTGGCCAACATGCCGGGCGCCGCGCCCAGGACGTCGTCCGAAGCGCTTGTCCACGCCACCCTGCCGTTCGGCCTGCAACTGGCCGACCAGGGTCTGGACGCGCTCAAGGCCAACAAGCACCTGGCCAAGGGCCTGAATGTCATGGCGGGCGAGATCACTCACCCGGCCGTCGCCGAAGCCCTGGGAAGGTCCTTCAAGGATCCCTACGGAGCCTGGCGTTAAGCCAGGACGCGGATCCCGTGGCGCTGCCGCCAGGCGCGGGAGCGCAGACGCGGCGCCATCAGCAATGCGATCGGCGCCGAAACGGCGAAGGTCGCGGCAATGGACGGTATGAACGCCTTTGAAGGGGCGTCTAGCGCCAGCAGCATGAGCATGGCTGCGCCGAAGGCCACGGCTTGGATCATTGGGTAGAGAAGAGCGGCGATCGCCAGGTTGGTTCGCATCGTCAGTCTCCGTCGGGCGTGGCTCTGATCCACAACGCCGTGGGGCGAACTTCCGATCCTCAAGTGATCTCCGCCACCCCCGCATTCCCATCCTCGTCGCCCCAGGCGACGCGCTTCGCGTCGGGGCTGAGGGCGAGGGCGGATATGGCGGCGCCCTTCTCGGCCTTGATCTGGACCAGCTTCTCGCCGGTCACGTCGGCGGCCCAGACGCGGCCGTCGTCGAGGCCGGCGACCAGCCAGGTCTTGTCCGGAACCGTGGCGACGCGGGTGGTGACGGCGGAATCGTCGTAGCCGATCTCGGCCGCCTGCTTGCCCATGGGCCCGGTTGCGCCCGCGAACGGCCAGCAGACCGCCCCGTTCGCGCCCGAGGTGGCCATCAGGGCGCCCTTGGACATGAAACTCAGGCTCCTCACCTTCGAGGGGTAGCCACCCATCCGCATGTTCTTCTCGTCGGCCACCCGCCAGCCGTGGAGCTGGTTCTCCTGCATGGCGCTGACCAGGAACTTGCCGTCCGGGCTCCAGCACAGGGCGATGTGGCTGCCGGCCCATTTCAGCACCACCGGCTTCTGGTCGGCGATTCGGGCGTACCATAGCCAGGCTCCGCCATAGGTGGCTGCCGCCACGCGCCGGCCCTTGGGGTCGAAGGCGATGTCGGCGACGGACTTCTCGTGGGCGAAGATGCGGGAGAATGCCGGGTCGCCCAGGTCGCGCACATGCAACTCGCGGCCGGCGGCGAAGGCGATCAGACCCGACTCGGGCGAGGCGGCGACCGAGTCGATCCACTTCCCGGGCACGCTGGCGATTTCCTGGGCGCCCGATGGCGTCGAGAACACCACCCGCCCGTCGTCGCCGCCGGTGAGCACGCCCTCGCCCTTGGGCGGAAGGCAGGCCGACAGCGCCGCCCCGTTGTGGGCCGCGACCGTTTCGCCGCCCTCGAAGCGGACGGTCCCGTCGCCCAGGGCGAATCCCGCACGGCCGGCGCGGTCGAAAAGCGCGGCGGTTACATAGGCGTCGAAGGTGAAGGTCATGGCGCGCTTCCTAGGCGCCGGGGCAGGCCGGGGCAAGCGCGGGGCGTTTTCGAAACACGAACGTCGTTCCGGCGCTTTCGGCTTTACAAGCCCTTAGCGGCTTGCCAATGGTCGCCGCGAGAGGCCCGGTCCGCGCGGGCCCTAAGGGTAAGGAACCAGGACGTATGGGCGCAAAGGTTGGCGGAGGGGGCGGCTCGAAGTTCGACCTCGGCCAGAACTCGGACATGAACGTGACGCCTTTCGTGGACGTCATGCTCGTGCTTCTCATCATCTTCATGGTGTCGATCCCGGCAGCGACGGTGTCGATCAAGCTCGACCTGCCGCCGGCGATCCCGCCGCCGCCTGGGACGAAGGTGAAGGAGCCCACGCTGATCAACATCCAGCGGGGCCAGCGCATCTTCATCGGCGAGCGGCCCTCCACCCTGGAAGGCTTGGCGCGCGACCTGTCGGCTCAGCTTCAGGTCGATGATCCGACCATCCCGCCGACCGAGCAGCGCGTGTACATCCGCGCCGACCGGGACGTGCTGTACGGCGAATTCATGGGCGTCATGAACGACCTGCAGGGCAACGGCTTCTATCAGGTCGCCCTGATCAACGAAGAGCTCTAGGCCCTTCGGAACAGCTTCGGGAAAGGCCCGCCGGGGGGAACTCCGGCGGGCCTTTTTCTTTGGGCCAGGCGCGATGGCCTGCGACATCCGGTCAACCTTAATCGCCGGGAAACCCTGGCGGCTTAACCATGCGTCTGGCGGGAGTCAGAACGACCCCGGAAACAGCCTGAAGGCGCGGTCAAATGTGGCAGATGATTGAGGTATCGGTGGGGTCCGCGACGCATCGCGGCCGCTTCCGGCTCGAAGGCCGCCAGGTGGTCCTGGAATGGCGTGGCGGCCGGGTGATCGACTGGTGCGGCTCGGTCCGGCCCGAAGTGGTGGCCACCCTGCGCCTGCGCCAGCTGGTCAGCCGCCAGACCCTCGCGGCCTAGCTAGGCCGCGATACAGCTCTCGAACCCGGCGCGCAGCCCCGCCTCGTCCAGGTTGCGGCCAATGAAGACCAGGCGTGAATAGCGGTTGTCGCCCGCCTTCCAGGGCTGTTGGAAGTCGCCCTCGAGGATCATGTGAACGGCCTGGAAGACCAGGCGCCGTTCCTCGCCCTTCACGTCCAGGATCCCCTTGGCGCGGAGGATGTCCACGCCCTGGGTCTGCAGCACATTGTTCAGCCAGGCGGTGACCCGGTTTCCGTCGATCGGCGTCTGCGCCGTCAGCGAGATCGAGGAGATGCCGCTTTCGGCCACGTGGTCGTGGATGTGGGCATGGCCGTGGTCGTGATCATGTGCGCAGTGCTCGTCATGCACATGCTCGTGGTGGTCGTGCCCGTGATGGTCGTGGTCGCAGTGCTCGTCGTGCACGTGGCCCGCCTCGCCGTGGGCGGGGTTCAGGAAATTCGGCTGCAGTTCGGTCACCCGCGCCAGGTCGAAGGCGTGGCGGCCCAGGATCTGGTCCAGCGGCACGTTGGAGCGCTGGGCGCGGCGGATCGGGGCCATCGGGTTCAGGGTGCGGATCGCCTTCTCGACCTCGGCCAGCTCGGCCTCGGTGACGAGGTCGGTCTTGTTCAGGATGATCTGGTCGGCGAACGCGATCTGCTCGGCAGCCTCACGGGAGTCCTTCAGGCGCAGCGGCAGGTGCTTGGCGTCCACCACCGTGACCACGCTGTCCAGCTCGGTGCGCGCGCGCACGTCGTCGTCGACGAAGAAGGTCTGGGCCACCGGCGCGGGGTCGGCCAGGCCCGTGGTCTCGACGATGATCCCGTCGAACCCGCCCTTGCGCTTCATCAGGCCGGCCAGCACCCGGATCAGGTCGCCGCGCACCGTGCAGCAGACGCAGCCGTTGTTCATCTCGAAGACCTCTTCGTCGGCGCCGACGATCAGGTCGTTGTCGATGCCCACCTCGCCGAACTCGTTGACGATGACGGCGTACTTCTTGCCGTGGTCCTCCGAGAGGATACGGTTCAGCAGCGTGGTCTTGCCGGCGCCGAGATAGCCGGTCAGCACGGTCACGGGCGTCTTGGTGATCAGGGTCTCGCTCATGGGCGTCATGTAGTCGGCGCAGCCCCACTTATGAAGTGGCGTTCGCTGGGCCCGAGCTCAGTCAGCAAAAGTGGAGGCCGGTTTTGCGTCCAGCCGCGCTCCCCCTTCGCCCGATTGCGGGCTAGTGTTATTCGAACGATATGTTATAAAGTAACACATGACCACCGCTGAACGTCCCGAACCCCTCGACGCCTTCCGCGACGACCGCACCTATCTGGGCGCGGACCACCGCCGGAACGAGCGCCGCACCTGGATCGTGACGGCCATCTGCGCGGCGACCCTGGTCGCCCTGGTGATCGGCGGCGCGACGACGCGATCGATGGCGCTGGTGGCCAGCGGCCTGCACATGGCCGCCCATGTGGTGGCGCTGTTGGTGGCCGCGGCCGCCTACGCCCTGGCGCGGCGCCACGCCGAGAACCCGGCCTTCAGCTTCGGCACCGGCAAGATCGGCTACCTGGCGGGCTTCGCCAACGCCGTGGTCCTGGCCGTCACGGCCGCCCTGATCGGGGTGGAGAGCGTGGCGCGCCTGCTCACCCCCGAAGCGGTGGACTACAAGGACGCCCTGCCGATCGCCGCGGGCGGCCTGGTGGTGAACCTGGTCTGCATCTGGCTGCTCAAGCCCACGGGCGTCGCGGCGGCCCGCAACGACCCGCAGGGCGACCTGAACCTGTCCGCGGCGCACCTGCACCTGAGCGCCGACGCGGCGGTGTCTGTCCTGGCGCTGCTGGCCATCCTGGCCGGCCAGTGGCTGGGCCTCGGCTTCGCCGACCCGCTGGCGGGCCTGTTGGCGGCCTTCCTGGTCGCCCAGTTCGCCTGGAGCCTGATGCGGAAGGCCGGCGCCGCCCTGGTGGACATCAATCCGTCACCCGAGCTGACCGCCGAGGTGCGCCGGCGGCTGTCGGACGAGGGCGAGCGGATCATCGACCTGCACCTCTGGCGCCTCGGGCCCGGGCACCATGCCGTGATCGCGGTCATCGCCGCGACGCATCCGAAGCCTGTGGCGACCTACCGAGCCCGGCTGGCTGGACTGGCGGGGCTTTCCCATGTGACGGTCGAGGTCCGCGGGGGCGGCGAGGCGCACGACCATCATCATGGTCATGCGCACGATTGAGTAGCTGGAGCGTTCCGCCCGTATGGCGCAGTGGGTTCGACATTTCCAAGGCCGCCGCGGCATCGCCCTCGGTGTCCTGGTGGTGGCCGCGTCCCTGGCCGGCGGGTTGGTCTCGACCGATCGGGCCGCGAAGCTGGCCTCCGGTCCCCTGACCGCCACGCGCCTGGAGATCCAGCGCAAGCAGGCGCCGCCCGCGCCGGCCGCCCTCCAGGCCCGATTGGACGAACTGGCCGCGGCCTATGGCGAGGCGGTGGGTATCGCCGTCACCGACGTCGAAGCCGGCTGGACCGCGGGGGTCGACCAGGACCGGCCCTATCCGCAACAGAGCGTCTCCAAGCTATGGGTCGCCATCGCGGTGATGAAGGCCGCCGACGAGGGCCGGCTGGATCCGTATGGATGGGTGACGCTCACCGACGCCGACCGCTCTGTCTTCTTCCAGCCTGTGGCCTACAAGATCGGGTCAAGCGGCTACGCCACGCCGATCTCCGACCTGCTGCGCCGCGCGCTGGTGGAAAGCGACAACGCCGCCAACGACCGGCTGATGCGCGAACTGGGCGGCCCGGACGGCGTGGCCGCGACGCTCCAGGACATGGGGCTGAAGGACGTGAAGGTCGGCGCCTACGAGCGGGACCTGCAGGCGGGGACCGCCGGCCTGGTCTGGCACGCGGACTATGGGATCGGCTGGAACTTCCAGGCCGCGCGCGAGGCGCTGCCGATGGCGGCCCGCCAGGCGGCGATGGACGCCTACCTCGCCGCGCCGCTGGATGGCGCCGCGCCGGCGGCGATCACCGCGGCCCTGGCGGCCCTGTCGCGCGGCGAGTTGCTCTCGGAGGCGTCCACAGGCCGGCTGATCGGACTGATGGAACAGGCGCGCACCGGGCCTCGCCGCCTCAAGGGCGGCCTGCCCGCCGGCTGGTCGATCGCGCACAAGACCGGCACGGGGCAGGATTTCCGCGGCGCGTCGGTGGGGATCAATGATGTCGGCCTGATCACCGCGCCGGACGGTCATGTCTACGCCGTCGCGGTGATGATGCGGCACACACGCCAGTCGGTGCCCGCGCGCCTGGCCTTCATGCAGTCGGTGACCCGCGCGGTGGCCGAGCAGTGGGTCCGCGACGACGCCTTCCGGGTCGCCGACTAGGGCGCGTCAGGCGAAAGTGGATACCGGCTTCGCCGCCCGACGCGCTCTAAAACTTTGAAGATCGAGCCTTTTTTATCTGGTTCAGGTGATTCCACCTGAACCAGAAAGGCTCTAGGGGGCGACCGGTCGCTGGATCCCGCGCACGACCGTGATCTTGATCGGGTCGCCTTCCATGCTCTTCGAGGTCCAGACCGCGCCGACGCCGCCGTTGGCCGGGAAGTCGGTGCAGTACTTGAACGGGATGGGGATCGGTCTGGCCTGTTTCAGGCAGACCTTGCCGGCGTCCTTCTCGGACCACTTTCCCGACGACCATTTGCCGCGGCGGCCGAAGGCCTCCCACGTCCCGTCGGACTTGAACCACAGCCACTGGTACTTGCCGTCCGGGTAGAGCGCCTTGACCGTATTGCCGAACGCGGCGGCGAAGCCCTGGGACGAGGACGTGGCCGCCTGGGCGGAGCCGGCGATCAGGGTCAGGGCGGCGATGGAGGACAGCAACAGTCGCATAGGCGGGTTGTACGCTCGACAAGGGCTGACGGATGAGGAACGCACATCATGTGGCAGGGCTCACCTGAACCCAGCCTGACAGGAACTTCCGGGCGCGTCAGCCCCAGTAGGGGCCGACGCCATAGCTCGAATAGTAGCCGTAGATGGCTTCGCGGCTCAGGGCGTCGTTCCAGCCGCTGAGCTCGGTTTCGTCGATCATCGGCGCCTTCTCGAGGTCGGCCTTGTCCATCGGGATCACATAGGCGCCCTTGTCGGCGTCGTAGTGCAGCAGGCGCCAGGGTACCGGGTGGTACTTGGCGCCGAGGCCCAGCACCCCGCCGAACGACAGGATCGCATAGGCGACCTCGCCCGAGGTCTTCTCGATGGCGACGTCCTCGATCTTGCCCAGCTTCTCGCCGGCCTTGTTGTAGACGTCAGTCCCGTTGACCCGGTCGGCGGGGATCAGCGGATGGGTCGGTTTCCTGGCGGTCATGGCGGCCTCCTTGGTCGGTCGCCGACTAAACGGCCGGGCCGCGCAGGAGTTCAGCGCGCCGCGACGACCCGCTTGGCGCCCAGGGCGGTGCGGCCGACGCCGTCCACCTCGTAGAGCGCCTCGACCGGCCCGTCGCCGGGGCCCTTCAGCCCGGCCAGGGCCTTTGGGTCCGTGGCAACCTCGGCCATCTGCATCACCCCGATGTCGCGGTTGCCCGCCACGATCACGAAGTGGTTGCCGGCCGGACCCTGGAAGCGCGCCAGATAGCCGTAGTCTCGGTTCGGCCGGTCGCCCGAGGCGGTCCCGGCGCCGGAGACGAAGCTCTGGCCGGTCTTGCGGTCGACCAGTTCGTCGAAGGTGGAGCCGATGGCGAAGCGCGAGCGCTCGAACACCGGCTCCTGCAGCACCCGCAGGGCCGAGAGGTAGCCCACGTAGACGATGTCGGCGCTCTTCATCAGGTCC
Source organism: Phenylobacterium sp. (assembly GCF_004297125.1). Classification (GTDB taxonomy): domain Bacteria; phylum Pseudomonadota; class Alphaproteobacteria; order Caulobacterales; family Caulobacteraceae; genus Phenylobacterium. The sequence goes on from NZ_SCVD01000014.1 coordinate 113,830, forward strand.
GGGGTCAGGTGCGAGGCGGTGAGCACGCGCACCCGGTCGATGCCGCCCGCCGCCTGGCGCACCAGCGGCATGATCTCGCGCAGCGCCAGGGTGGCGCCGACCGGCGTGTAGTAGGTGTCGAGGTCGACGTAGCGGCCCTGGAGCTGGGGATTGTCCATCAGCCAGGCGTCGAGGTCGGCCGGCGAGTTGATCTCGAAGGCGCGGATCATCCGCTTGGGCCCCTCGCCGTAGTCCGTGTCGCCGAAGATGTAGTAGTCGCCGACCACCACGATCACCGGCCGGTCGCGTCCGACCCCCGCCCACAGCGGCGAGGCGGCGGTGCGGGCCAGCTCACGCGACGGCGCGGTCTCCCGCGCCACCCACCACCAGGCGCCGGCGTTCGCGGCGACCAGGACCAGCGCGGCCGCCGCGGCCGGCCAGAGCCAGCGAGGACGCGGTCTGGCGGCCGCGACAGGGGCCGTCTCGGTCTCCATCACGTCGAGCCGGTACTCGCCGACCGGGATCACCAACCGATGCGGCTCGGCCGCGCCCGGGCCGGCATAGAAGTCGTCCAGCTTCTTGCGCAGGCGGTGGATATAGACCCGGACCGAGGCGTCGCCGGACAGATCCAGTTCACGGCCGAATACGTCCTGGGCCACGTCGGCCTCGCGCAGCGTACGGCCGCCGCGGGCCGGATCGGCCAGGTGGTCGAAAAGACGGGCCAGCCCATGGCTGCGCCCCAGGATCCCGCTTTCGCGGACCCGCGCCACCTGCGCCGCCAATGCTTCGGAACGCTGCCCGCTCATACCCGATCTTCGAGACTCCAGGGCTCCTGTAACCCCCTGTAACCCGCAAGGAAACCGTAAAGTACGGGCGCGTCCGGGGCACGCGCCCTAGCGCCTTTCCCATCGGGCGACGCGGCGGCAGACCGCGCGGGGCATGAGGGGACTGGCCAGGATGGGGATGCGCAGACTGTTGCTGGTGGGGGTCGCCGTGAGCGCGCTCGCTGGCGCGGCCCGGGCGGCGGACGCCGAGATCGACGAACTGGTGGTCACCGGGGCCAGGCTGGACGAGACCCTGCCGCAGGAGCTGTCGCGCTACGGCAGCGACCTGGAGACGATCACGGGCGAGACCGTGCGGCGCAACGCCTACGTGGACGTCTCCCAGGCCCTGCAGATGCAGACGCCGGGCCTGTTCCTGGCGCCCCGCAACGGGCCGTTCTCCTATGCGGACATTTCCCTGCAGGGCTCGCGGACCGGAGATGTCCTCTGGCTGGTGGACGGCGTGCGGATCAACAACCGCCTCTACACCTCGACCAGCCCGGCCGACACCCTGCCGGCCAGCATGGTCGAGCGGATCGAGGTGCTGAAGGGCGGCCAGAGCCTGTTCTACGGCACGCAGGCGGCGGCCGGCGTGATCAACGTGGTCACCCGCGCCTATTCCGACGAGCTCAGCGGCAATTTCACGGTCGGCGGCGACACCAACCAGGGCGTCAGCGCCAACGCCATGGTGCGCGGCGCGGTGGGCCAGGGCCGGTTCGTGGCCTGGGTCTCCAAGGACGAGGCCGAGGGCTACAAGACCTTCGACGTGTTCCAGCCCAGCGCCACGGCCCGCAAGCGCGGCTACGACGTGGTCAGCTTCGGCGGCAAGCTGGGCTTCGATCTGACGCCCGACCTGAAGGCCAACCTCTACTACCAGCACACCGATGCGCACCTCGACTATCCGGGCCCACGCCTGACCCGCCTGTCGTTCAACGACCGCGACGAGGAGATCGCCAGCGCCAGCCTGGACTGGACGGCCAGCGAGCAGGTCCAGCTCTCGGTCAAGGGCTACTACCACGACTGGGACAGCGTCTATTCGACCGTGAACAACGTGCCGGGCGCCCCCTCCGGGCCCGGCGTGGTCGTCGACGACCTCACCTACTGGGGCTACGAGGACTACGGCGTCAGCCTCCTCACCAGGCTCAACCTGGTGCGCGGCTTCGAGTTCGACCTCGGCTACGACTTCCAGAACTTCAACGGCCGCGACGAGGTGCTGCTGATCGCGCCGCAGACCGAGAAGGTGCATGCCTTCGTGGCCCAGGTGCGCACGACCGACGACCTGATCCAGAACGCCCATCTGGCCGCCGGTGTCCGCTTCAACAGGGCCGACGGCAAGGACAAGGCCGTCTGGAACCTCTCCGGCCGCTGGGACGCGACGCCCACGGTCTACCTCGAGGGCATGCTGGGCACGTCCTTCATCCTGCCCAGCGCCGAACAGCTCTATGCGTTCGACCCCTGCTGCGCGGTGGGCGACAAGGACCTGAAGGCCGAGCAGAGCCTGAATGGGAACGTCACGATCGGCGGCCAGGGCGGCCGCTTCACCTGGCAGCTCACCGGCTTCGCCCGGAGAATCGACGACCTGATCGTCGATGTCTACGACCTGCCGGCCTTCCCGGACGGGATCTACGTCAACGTCGATGACGAGGTGAAGTCGCGCGGCGTCGAGCTGAGCGGCACGGCCCAGCTCACCGACTCGATCTCGACACGCGCCTCCTACGCCTACACGCACACCCGGGCCGAGGGCGCGGGGCGGCAGTTCGACCGCATCCCCGTGAACCAGGCGAAGGGTTCGATCGCCTACGAACCCGTGGACATGCCGTTCGGCGCGTCGGCGACCCTGCTCTGGACGGGCGACGTCTACCAGACGGTCAGCGGCTTCGGCCGGGTGAACTATGGGGACTATGTGGTGGTCGACCTGGCCGCCCACGTCTTCATCGACAAGGCGCGCAGACACCGGGTCACCGCGCGGCTGGAGAACGCCTTCGATGAGGACTACGCGACCCGGGTGAACTCCGCCGTCGTCGACCTCTCGACACAGCGGTTCTTCTACCGCTTCCTGGGCGTGCCCCGGACCCTGCACGTGAGCTACGCCTATAACTTCTGACGTCCTCTTGAAGCCTGCGCGTAAAGCCTGGGCCCCGAAGTGGCTGGTGGTCCTCCACCGCTACGTCGGCATCGTCATGGGCCTCTTGATGCTGCTCTGGTTCGTGAGCGGCGTGGTGATGCTGTTCGTCCACTGGCCCGAGGTCACGGACCAGGAGCGGGCCGCGGGCCTGCCGCCCGTCGCCTGGGGCCAGTGCTGCCAGTTCGGTGACGTCCAAGAGGTGATCCAGGTCCAGCACGCCACCGTCGAGGACCTGGCCGGCCGCCCGGTGCTGCGCTTCGACGACCAGGTGCTGGACCTGGCGACGGGCCGGCCGGTCCACCGGGTCTCCTTGGCCGATGCGGCGCGGGTCGCCCAGGCCTACGCCTCGGCGCACGGCGTCGACGGCCGGCCCGGAACACCCGGGGCGGTCGAGCGCGACCAATGGACGGTCACCGGCTATTTCGACAAGCGTCGGCCCTTCTACCTCTTCCACTTCGACGATCCGGCCCGGACCGACATCTACGTCTCGGCCCACACCGGGGCGGTGTCCCAGGTCGTGAACGCCCGCGAGAAGGTCCTGAACTGGCTGGGGCCGATCCCGCACTGGCTCTATCCGGAGGTGCTGCGCGCCGATACGAAGCTCTGGGCCCAGGTGGTGATCTGGACGTCGGTCGTCGGCGCCTTCCTGACGATCACCGGCCTCTACCTCGGGATCATCTCCTGGCGGCCGTGGAGGGACAAGCGCGTCACGCCCTATCGCGGGCTGATGGCGTGGCATCACCTGACAGGTCTCTTCGCCGGCGTGCTCACCCTCACCTGGGTGGCCAGCGGGCTCATCTCGATGAACCCCTGGGGTCTGCTCGAAAGCGGTCCCGACGACCGGGCCGAGCAGATGACCGGCCTGTTCTCGTTCGGCGACCTGGAGGAGGCGGTGCTGGCGGCCAAGGCGTCTGGCGTCGCCGCCCATCGGCTGACGGCCGCCCCCCTGGAGGGCCGGCTCTACCTGATGGCCGACGGCGTGCGCTTCGACGCCACCGGCCGCCCGGCGCCGCTCTCCACGCCCAGCCTGGCGCAGGCGGCGAGCCGGTTGGGCCCGGCGAAGAGCCAGGCGGTGATCTCCCAGGCGGACGCCTATTATTACGACGGGCACGACGGGCGGGCGGAACTGCCGGCCTACCGCGTCGAGCTCGAAGATGGGGTCCGCTTCTACCTGGATCCGGCGTCGGGGCAGGTTCTGGCGCGGGTGGACGGCGCCGGCCGGGTCTATCGGTGGCTGTTCGCCGGCCTGCACCGGCTGGACGTCGTCAACGGCCTGCGCGGCGGCGCGCCCTGGACCGTGGCGATGGTGCTGCTGCTGACCTTCGCCGGCGCGGGCGTGGCCACCGGCGTGTGGCTGGGCTGGCGTCGCGCCAGGTCCGATTTGGGCAAGCTCGCAAAGGGAAAGGCCCCGGAGCTCGGGTGAGCTTCGGGGCCTCGGGTTCGTCGGTGTCGGGGACGACGAGCCTATTTCTTTTCGGCGGCTTCCTTGATGGCGTCGGCCTTCGCCTCGCCAGCTTCCTTGACCGCATCGGCCTTGGCTTCGACGTTCTCCGCTGCGGCCTCGGCATTGGCCTTCGTGGCGTCGGCGGCGGCGTCGGCGTTCGCCTTCATGGCGTCGGCCTGAGCGTCGAGTTGGCCCGCAGCGGCGTTGGCGTCGGCCTGGACGGCGTCGGCCTGGGCGTCCGCGGCCTTTTCCGCAGGCTTGCTGCAAGCGGCCATGCTGAGCGCGCCAAGGGCGGCGATGGCGGTGATCGCGATGCGCATGTGTCTCTCCTGAGTGGTATGCCCGGAGAGAGCGCACGAAACCGTGATTGGGTTCCCGGGAACCTGCCGAAACCTACCAGGCCGGCCGCGGTCCCGGCTTGAGCTTCAGCGCCGGCCGCTCGACCAGGAACCAGCTCGCGACCGCGAAGGGCAGCACGGCCAAGACCGCCGTGGCGACGTTGAGCTGGCCGTGCGCCGCCAGCACCTGCTGGATTGGGAACGCATAGATATAGACCCCATAGCTGAGGTCGGCGGGCAGCTTTCCGGGCCTCGCCAGCCCCAGCACCGCCGTCGGCAGCGCCAGCGGGCCCAGGAACGGGAACGCCACGACCGAGACCCCGCCCAGCCACAGCGGGACCTTCCGGCGCGAGAGCTGCAGCGCCGCGCCGGCGAAGAACAGCAGGCCGTTGCGCGCCCCCAGGAAGGCGATCCGGGTCAGTTTCTCCTCGGCCCAGTGCGGGTGGGTGAAGGTCATGGTCACGAACACCACGGCGCACACCGCCAGCAGCGCCAGCACCAGCCGCAGCCGCGCGCCGATCAGCATCAGCACGAGATAGAAGGTGAACTCCAGCCGCAGGGTCCAGAGCACGCCGTTGACCACGCCTGTGAACGGCACGTCCTGGAACACCCCCGGCAGGGCGTAGGTGGCCGGATAGAGCAGGGCGTTGCGCAGCACGTACATCGCTGCGGCCGGCCAGTACTCCGCAGCCGGCGCCGTGGTGACCAAAGCCAGCAGCCCCACCGTGACCACCAGCGAGGCGATCAGCCCGGGTTCGATCCGCAGGACGCGCTTGAGCAGATAGGCCTTGGGGTCGCGCTCGTAGCTGGCGCTGACCAGGTAGCCGCTGATCACGAAGAAGACCGACACGCCCAGGGCGCCCAGGTCCTCCACGCCCATGATCCGGAAGGGCGCCTGTCCGGCCAGCGGAAAGGTGTGGCTCACCACCACCAGCAGCGCCGCGACCAGCCGCATGATGTCGAAGTTCATGCGGCGGTCGCTAGCACACGTCGCTAAGTCTTGACGAACGGCTGGCTCAAGGTCGGCCGGCCGGTGATGGCGAGCAGGGCGTTCGCGACGGCCGGGCCGATCACCGGCGTCCCGGGCTCACCCACGCCACTGGGCGGGGCGGTGGAGGGGACGATATAGGTCTCCACGGTGGGCGCCTCGGAGTTCCGCAGCACGCGATAGGTGTCGAAGTTCTGCTGGTCCACCACGCCGCCGGTCAGGGTGATGCTCCCGAACAGCGCCGCCGACAGGCCGTAGCAGGTGCCGCCTTCCATCTGCGCGGCGATCTGGTCGGGCGAGATGGCCGTGCCGCAGTCGATGGCGGTGACCACCCGGCCCACCCTTGGCGTCCCGTTCTCGACCTTCACCTCGGCGACCTGGGCCACGACCGAGCCGAAGCTCTCGTGAACCGCCACGCCGCGCGTCCAGCCGTCGGCGGCGGGGGTGGTCCAGCCGGCCTTCTCCGCCGCCAGGTTCAGGACGGTCAGGTGCCGGCCCGCGCCGGCCTTCTGGTAGAGCGCACGGCGGTACTCCACCGGGTCCTTGCCCGCCTTCTTGGCCAACTGGTCGATGGTGTGCTCCATCACATAGGCGGTGTGGGTCGCGCCCACCGAACGCCACCACAGCACGGGCACGCCGGCGTCCGGGGTGATCAGCTGGGCGTCCACGATCGGTGTCGCCTTCAGGTACGGCGAGCCCATCGCGCCCTCGACCGCGGTGAAGTCGATGCCCCCGCCGCCCGGCGATCCGGGAGGCGCCCCCTTCATGATCGACTGGGTGACGATCCGGTGCTTCCAGGTCGCCGGGAAGCCTTGGGCGTCGGTGGTGACCCGCACCGCGTGGTGGACCAGCGGCCGGTAGTAGCCCGCCCGCATGTCGTCCTCGCGGGTCCAGACCAGCTTCACCGGCCGGCCCTTGCCGACCTTCTTGGCGATGTGGACGCACTCGGTGACGTAGTCGGACTGGAAGTTCGCCCGCCGGCCGAACGAGCCGCCGGCGAACAGGGTCTCGATCTGGATGGAGCCAGGCAGGGCCATGACGATGCCGGCCGTGTTGATCTGGTCCAGGGTCGGGGTCTGCGAGCCGAAGATCAGCTTGGTCGGGCCCTTGCCCACCATGGCCACGCAGTTCATCGGCTCCATGGCGGCGTGGGCCAGGTAGGGGAAGTCGTAGGTGACGTCGATGGCGGCGGTTCCGCCGGCCGCCTTGGCGGCGTCGCCCTTGGAATCGAAGCCTTTCCAGCCCTTCTTCTTGTCGTCCGGGGCCGGCGTCTTGCCGGACGCCAGGTCCTTGAACTCGGCCAGGATCTGGGCCGAGCTGCGCGTCTCGGCCTTGGACTCGTCCCACTCGACCTTGAGCGCGTCGCGGCCCTGCTTAGCGGCCCAGGTGGAGTTGGCCACCACGGCCACGCCGGTGGGGATCTCGTAGACGGCGGTCACGCCGGCGGTCTTCTTGGCCTCGGTCGCGTCAAACGACTTCACCTTGGCGCCGAACTTCGGCGCGTGGGCGACCATGGCCACCAGCATGTCGGGTAGGCGGACGTCCTGGGTGTAGCGGGCCGTGCCGTTGCTCTTGGCCGCGCTGTCCTTGCGGCGCACGCGGTTGGTGCCCACCAGGGTGAAGGTCTTGGGGTCCTTCAGCTTCGGCGCCTCGGGCGGCGCGACCTTGGCCGCGTCGGCCACCAGCTCGCCGAAGCCGGACTGCTTGCCGGAGGGGTGGGCGATCACGCCGTTGGTCACGGTGATCTCCCCGGCCGACACACCCCACTTGGCGGCGGCCGCCGACACGAACATCGCCCGCGCCGCGGCGCCGGCCGTGCGCAGCTGGGTCCAGGAGTTGGCGATGGCCGACGAGCCGCCGGTGCCCTGGGTGCCGCCCATGTTGACGTTGCCGTAGAGCTTGGCGTTGGCGGCGGCCTGCTCGACCTTCACCTTGGTCCAGTCGGCGTCCAGTTCCTCGGCGGCGATGGCCGCCAGGCCCGCGTGGTTGCCCTGGCCGAACTCGATGTGCTTGGAGATGACCGTCACGGTCCCGTCGGGGCTGAATTTCAGGAACGGCCCGAAGGCGCCGACCTCCACCTTCGACCCGGCCGACAGGGCGTCCGGCAGCGAGCAGCCAACCAGCAGCGACGTTCCGGCCAGGGCGGAGCCGACGACCAGCACCTCGCGCCGGCTGGCCGCGGAGACGATGTCCTTGAAGGGCTTGTTCATGGCGTTCCTTAGGCGGCCGGCGACGGCGCGGGGGCGGCGGCAGGTTCGGCAGAGACAGCAGGTGCGGCGGGCGCCGCCGCGGCTTCCTTGATCGCCGCGCGGATGCGCTGATAGGCGCCGCAGCGGCAGATGTTGCCGTCCATGGCCCCGGTGATCGCCGCGTCGTCCGGCTTCGGATTGGCGGCCAGCAGCGCGCAGGCGCTCATGATCTGGCCCGACTGGCAGTAGCCGCACTGCGGCACGTCCAGCTTCACCCAGGCCTGCTGCAGCGGATGATTGCCGCCCAATCCCTCGATGGTGGTGATTTTCGCGGCGCCCAGGGCGGAAATCGGCACCTGGCATGAACGGATCGGCTGGCCGTCCGCCAGCACGGTGCAGGCCCCGCATTGCGCGACCCCGCAGCCGTATTTCGTACCGGTCAGGCCCAGTTCATCTCTGAGCACCCATAGCAGCGGTGTGTCCGGCGGCGAGTTGACGTTCAAAGCCCGCCCGTTCACATCCACTGTCGTCGCCATGAGGCTGCTCCACAGACTGATTTGGCTTCGATCCTAACGTTGTTCAGACCGCCGCGTAAATTCCAACCTTGGTATGAAGTGCGGCCGAAGGGTAGTCCGCGCTCGTCCGACGAACTCCAGGAGACCCCATGCTTCGCCTCGCCGCCGCCGCCGCCCTGGCCCTCTCGCTCGCCGCCGCGCCCGCCCTGGCCGCCGATGGAGCGCAGTTGTTCAACATGCAGTGCAAGATGTGCCACGGCGGCTCGCCGATGGGGCCCAGCCTGGCTGGCGTCGCGGGTCAGAAGATCGGCGAGGGGACCTTCGCCTTCTCCCCGGCGCTGAAAAACAAGGAAGGCGTGTGGACCGACGCCAACCTCGACGCCTTCCTCAAGAGCCCGACGACCTTCGCGCCCGGCACCAAGATGATGATCTCGGTGCCCAACGACGAGAACCGCGCCGCCCTGGTCGCCTACATCAAGACCCTGAAATAGCGATGGACGCCTTCCCCGCCTTCTTCCCGCTGGCCGGCCGCTCGGTGGCCATCGCGGGCGAAGGCGAGGCCGCGGAGGCTAAGGTCCGCCTGTTCGCGGGCTCCCCGGCGATCCTGGTGCGTCTGACCGGCGCGGAGGCGCTCGATCCGCGATCCTATGCCGGCATGACCCTGGCCTTCGTGGCCGGCGACGACGACCGGTGGGCGATGGCCGCCGCGGAAGCCGCCCGCGCCGCCCACGTGCCGGTGAACGTGGTCGATCGGCCGGCGCTCTGCGACTTCACCACCCCCGCCGTCATCGACCGGGGCGAGGTGGTGGCCGCCATCGGCACCGGCGGCGCCTCGCCCATGCTGGCCACCATGCTGCGCCACGACATCGAGGCCCGCGTGCCGGAGGGGACCGGCCGTGTCGCCGCCCTGTTCCGCAGCCTCCAGGACGAGGTCCGCGGCGCCCTGCCCGAGGCTCACGCCCGCCGCCGTTTCCTGCGCGCCGCCCTGAATGGCCCGGCCGCCGAGGCCGCCATCGCCGGCGACATGGAGGGCGCGAAGGAACGCCTGCGGGCGGCGCTGTTCGACAGCCCCCACATCTCGGGCGCGGTCCAGTATATCGACGCCCGCGGCCCGGCCGACCTGCTCACCCTGCGGGCGGCGCGTGCGCTGTCGGCGGCGGACGTCCTGGTCTGCGATCCCGAGGCCCACGCCGACGTCCTGGCCCTGGCGCGCCGCGACGCCGAGCGGCTCGACGCCCGCACGGTCGGTCAGCTCGCCGAGCTGGCCGCCGAGGGCCTGGCCGTCGCGCGCCTGATCACCGGTTCCGGCTGGCGCACAGAGCGGGCGGCGCTGGAAGCGGCGGGTGTGACGACGGAGGTCGTGCCCATCGCCTCGTGAACCCCCCGGGCGGGATGAGAACGCAACCATTGGTTGGGGTATTGTTCTGAGGCGATCATGTAGTGTTCCCTCAAGCCTGGGGACAAAGGCATGACCGATCGACCGAAAAAGACCCGATCCGGGCGTAACGCGGTGGAGAGCAGGCGACGGCTCGAAGGCATCGTCGCGTCGGCGATGGACGGGATCATCACCGTCAACGACGAGCAACGGGTCGTCCTGTTCAACCCGGCCGCGGAGCGCATGTTCGGCCTGTCGGCGGCCGACGCGCTGGGCCAGCATATCTCCCGCTTCATGCCGATCCGGTACCGCGAGACGCACGCCGCCCACATCCAGCGCTTCGCCGCCACAGGGGTCACCAATCGCCAGATGGGATCGTTGGGGGAGATCAGCGGCCTGAGAGCCGACGGGGAGGAATTCCCGATCGAGGCGTCGATCTCCCAGGTGCAGGTGGGCGGGGAGCGCCTCTCCACCGTCATCCTCCGCGACATCACCGAGCGCATGGTGGCCGTGGACGCCCTGCGCGAGAGCCGCCGGCGGATGGAAGGCATCGTCGAGTCGGCGATGGACGCGCTGATCACCGTCGACGAGCAGCACCGCATCATGCTGTTCAACCCGGCGGCAGAGCGGATGTTCGGGGTCCCCGCCGCCGAGGCGATCGGCGCGCCGCTCGAGAGCTTTATCCCAGAGCGGTTTAGGGCTGGTCATGCGGAGCACATCCGCAGGTTCAAGGTCGCCGGGGTCACCAACCGCCGAATGGGCGCGCTCGGCGCCGTGAGCGGCCTGCGGGCCAACGGCGAGGAATTCCCCGTCGAGGCGTCGATTTCACAGGTGGAGGTGGGCGGGGAGCGCCTCTCCACCGTCATCCTCCGCGACATCACCGAGCGTCGGGCGAACGAGGAGGCCCGGCACCTGCTGGCCCGCGAGGTGGATCACCGCGCCAAGAACGCCCTGGCGGTGGTCCAGGCCGTGGTCTCGCTGACCCGCGCGGCCACCAAGGAAGATTTCGTCGCCGCGGTGCGCGGGCGCGTCGCGGCCCTGGGCCGCGCCCATTCCCTGCTCGCGCAGAACCGCTGGGAAGGCGGCGACCTGGCCCAGATCTCCACGGATGAGACCACGGCCTATCACCGGGGCGGTCAGGTCAGGATTTCCGGACCCGCCTTCCTGCTGCCGCCCAATGCGGTGCAGCCCGTCAGCCTGCTGATCCACGAGCTCGCCACCAACGCCGTGAAGTATGGCGCGCTGTCGGTCGACTCCGGGCGGGTGGACATCGACTGGACGATCCTCCCCGCCGGCGGTCTGGAGTTGCGTTGGATCGAGTCCAAGGGGCCGCCGGTGCGGGAACCCGCCGCGGCGGGCTTCGGCTCGACGCTCGTGAGGGAGGTGACGACCCGCCAGCTCGGGGGATCGCTGGACATCGAGTGGCCCTCCAGCGGCCTGCGCCTCGCCGCCACCCTGCCGCTGAAGGCCTACCGTCCCGACCACGCCGCTCCGGCCGCTGTCGTCGATCCGGCCTCGCCCGGCGCCGTCGAAGGCCGTGGACGCGGGCGCCTGCTGGTTGTGGAGGATGAATCCCTGATCGCCATGGCGGTCTGCCAGGACCTGGCGTCGCTGGGGTGGAGCATCATCGGGCCGGCCGCCTCCGTCGAGGAGGCCCGGCGGCTGCTGAAGGGAATCGCCTTGCCGGACGCGGCCGTGCTGGACGTCAATCTCGCGGGCCAGTCCGTCTATCCCCTCGCGGAATGGCTTCAGTCCCAGCAGGTGCCCTTCGTCTTCTGTTCGGGCTACGAGCAGCTTGAGGACCATCCCAACTATGAGGCGTGGCCACGGGTCCGCAAGCCGGTGGACATCCAGGCGCTCGACGGCGAACTGCGCCGCGCCCGCGAGGCCGCCTAACGCTGAGGCGCCGGGGACGGGTCGCCTCGCCGACACCGGAACCTTCCTTGACAGCCGTGCTCCCGGAGGGTCGCATCGCTCCCGGCGTCTTGAGGGGATTTCCATGCGTAGGATCGTGACCGCGTCGCTGCTGGCGCTGGCCTGGGCGAGCACGGCTTCGGCCCAGCCGGTCGATCCGAAGATCGCCGCCCGGGTCGAGAAGGTGCTGCAGAAGACGCCGCTGATCGACGGGCACAACGACCTGCCGGGCGAGATTCGTGGTCGGGTCGGCGGCGACGTCGGCAAGCTGGACCTGCGCGCCGACACCTCGAAGCTGCCCGGCGAGCGTCCCGGCGCCATCGGCCTGATGACCGACATTCCGCGCCTCAAGGCCGGCCACGTGGGCGGCCAGTTCTGGTCGGTGTTCATCTCGCCGCAGTTCGACGGGCCGATCGCCGTCCAGATGACCCTGGAGCAGATCGACATCGTGAAGGGGATGGCCACGCGCTATCCCGACGTCTTCGAGATGGCCTACACGGCCGACGATGTGGTCCGCATCCACAAGGCGGGCCGGGTCGCCTCCCTGATCGGCATCGAGGGCGGCCACCAGATCAACGACAGCCTGCCGGTGCTGCGCCAGATGTACGCCGCCGGGGCGCGCTACATGACCCTGACCCACGCCATCGCCACCCGCTGGGGCGACAGCGCCACGGCCAACCCGGTCCACAACGGCCTCACCCCGTTCGGAAAGGCGGTGGTGGCCGAGATGAACCGTATGGGCATGCTGGTCGACCTGAGCCACGTCTCCGAGAAGACCATGAAGGACGCCCTGGAGGTCTCCAAGGCGCCGGTGATCTTCTCGCACTCGGGCTCGGCGGCCGTGGCCCCGCACGCCCGCAACGTCTCCGACGAGGTGCTGGGGATGGTGAAGGCCAACCGTGGCGTGGTGATGGTCAACTTCGCCACGACCTACGTCTCCGAGGCGCGCAACCGCTGGGCCGCCGACCGCTCGGCCGAACAGGCCCGCTACAACGCCCCGCCGTTCGGCGGCCTCTACATCGGCCAGCCCGAGAAGGCCAAGGCGGCCCTGGACGCCTGGGACAAGGACCATCCGGGCCCGCCGGCGACTCTGGCGCAGGTGGCCGACCACGTGGAGCACATCGCCAAGGTCTGCGGCGTGGACTGCGTCGGGATCGGCTCGGACTTCGACGGCATCGGCGACACGCCGGTGGGGCTGGAGGGCGTGGACAAGTTCCCCGACCTGCTGGCCGAACTGGCCCGCCGCGGCTGGTCGGACGAGGACCTGGGCAAGGTGGCGGGCGGCAACGTCCTGCGCGCGCTGCGCGAGGCCGAGGCGGTCGCGAAGAAGCTCCAGGCCACGACCCCGCCGTCTTACGCCAAGCTCGCCGATCTCGATGGGGCGAAGCCCTAAGATTCAAACCGCAGAAGGACGCAGAAAACGCGGAAGAGGAGCTCGAGCGCTTCCGCGCCTTTCTGCGTTTTCTGCGGTTCCCTAAACTGGCCTGCGGCCCGCTAGCTGAGCGGCTTGCCCTTGGTCTCGGGCAGCAGGAAGAAGCAGACCACCACCGAGATCGCCGTGAAGGCCAGCGGGTACCAGAGACCCGAATAGAGGTCGCCCACGGTGGTCACGATGGCGAAGGCCGTGAACGGCACGAAGCCGCCCACCCAGCCAGTGCCGATGTGGTAGGGCAGCGACATGGCCGTGTAGCGCACCCGGGTCGGGAACAGCTCCACCAGGCAGGCCGCGATCGGTCCGTAGAGCGCCGTGGCCGCGGTCACGAACACCAGCAGCACCCCGAACGCCCCCAGCAGGTTCATCCGCTTGGGGTCGGCTCTGGGCGGATAGCCGGCCTGGGCCAATGCGGTCTTCAGCCGGGTCTCGACGCTGGTCTTCACCGCCTTGGCGACGGCCGGCGAGAGGCCTTCGGCGGTCGTGGACGGGATGGTCTGGGTCCCGATCCGCACCAGGGCCGGCGCGCCGGGCGCGCCGGGCTCGTTCTTGTAGGAGACCCCGGCGTTGGCCAGGGTCGACTTGGCGATGTCGCACGACGACAGGAAGCTGGCCTTGCCCACGGGATCGAACTGCAGCGAGCAATCCGCCGGGTCGGCGATCACCACCACCGGCGTCGCCGCCTCCGCCTCGGCCAGGGCCGGGTTCAGGGTCTTGGACAGCATGTGGAAGCCGGGGAAATAGGCCGCGGTCATCAGGATCATGCCGAACAGCATCACCGACTTGCGGCCGATGCGGTCCGAGAGCCAGCCGAACACCACGTAGAGCACCGCGCTGGCGGCGGTGGCCGACAGCATCAGGAGGTTGATGGTCTCCGGGCTGACCTTCAGGAACCGCTCCATGAAGGTCTGCACGTAGAAGAAGGCCGTGTACCAGACGGCCCCCTGGGCGAACATCACGCCCACCAGGGCGATCAGGACGAGCTTCAGGTTCGGCCACTCGCCGAAGGCCTCCTTGAAGGGGGCCTTGGACTCGGCGCCCTCGGCCTTGAGCTTGGCGAACTCGGGGCTCTCGGTGAGCTTCAGGCGCATCCAGATCGAAACCGCCAACAGGACGCCTGAGAACAGGAACGGCACCCGCCAGCCCCAGGCGTCGAACGCCGCGTTGCCGACGGCCATACGCGTCAGCAGGATCACGATCAGCGCCCCGAACAGGCCGAAGGCGGCCGAGGTCTGGATCCAGCTCGTGGCCTTGCCGCGCCCGTTGGCCGGCGCATGCTCGGCGACATAGATCGCCGCGCCGCCATACTCGCCGCCCAGCGCGAACCCCTGGATGATCCGCATCAGGATCAGCAGGCCAGGGCCGATGATGCCGGCCTGGGTGTAGCTGGGCAGCAGGCCGATGGCGACGGTCGCGCCGCCCATCAGCAGAACGGTGGCCAGGAACGCGCCCTTGCGCCCCGCCCGGTCGCCGATGCGGCCGAACACCAGCGCGCCCAGCGGCCGGAACAGGAAGCCCGCCCCGAACAGCGCCAGCGCCGCCGCCAGGGCCGCGGTCTCGGGCAGGCCGGTGAAGAAGGTTTTGGAGATGACGCCGGTCAGGCTTCCGAAGACGAAGAAGTCGTACCATTCGAAGGTCGTCCCCGCCGACGAGGCGGCGACCACGGTGCGTAGCGACGTCGGCTTCTGGGCAGCGTCCGTCGCGGCGATTTCCGCCATACTTTGTCTTCCTTCCCCAAGGACTTGTGCCGTCCCGTCTAGCATTGCTTCGGGAGTGAGGGCCAACCCCCAGCCGTCATCCTGCGGTCGGCCAGGGGCCAAACCGGCGACCCGAGCGGATGTTGGCCATTGGACAAGCAGTCCGCGCGTCCGGCGCCGGCGCAAGGGCGCCTTGCGCGAGATCAATGTCCGCCCCGCGACGGGCGAGCATCCAGAGGCCGGCGAAGGAGCGTGCGACGATGGACAGGTCCGCAAAGCCGAACACGAGCTACAGCAAGCTGTCGATCGGCCTGCATTGGTTGATGCTGGCGCTTCTCGCCGCCGTATATGCGGCCATTCTGATGCGCGAGAACTATCCGCGCGGTAGCGAAATTCGCGAGGCCTTGAAGGCCTGGCACTTTACCTTGGGGCTGTCGGTCTTCGTTCTGGTCTGGGTGCGCATTGTCGTTCGAGCGGTTTCACCGCGCCCACACGTTCCCGCGTCATGGGACGCGCGGATCGCCGTGGTCATGCACGTCGCCCTCTATGTTCTCATGGTCGCCATGCCGATCCTGGGCTGGTTGGCCCTGAGCGCCGACGGAAAGCCGATTCCCTTTTTCGGCCTGGAGCTGCCTGCGCTGACGGGCGAGAGCAAGGCCCTGGCCGACCAGGTCGAGGAAGTCCATGAGACCCTCGGCGAGGTGGGCTACTGGCTGATCGGGGCGCACGCCGCCGCGGCGCTGTTCCATCACTACGTTCTTCGCGACGGGACGTTGCGGCGCATGCTTCCCGGCCGCGCCTGAGGCCGGCCCGCGGCTTACGCCGCCGCGGTGTCTTCCTCGCCCTCGGGCGTGTCGCGGTTGGCCGCGGCCTGGGCGATCTCGGCCAGGAGCACGCCCGGCGCGATGGGCTTGCCGACCACGCCGTCCATGCCGGCGTCCAGGTAGGCCTGGCGCTGGTGGGCCAGGACGTTGGCGGTGAGCGCCACGATCGGGGTCGAGGCTGAGGCCCCGCCCAGGGCGCGGATGCGGCGGGCCGCCTCCAGGCCGTCGATGCCGGGCATCTGGATGTCCATCAGGATAATGTCGAAGCCGCCGCGGGCCGCGGCGTCCACGCCGGCATAGCCGTCGACCGCCGTCTCCACCGCCGCGCCCAGGTTCTCGAGCAACTTGGTGGCGATCATCCGGTTGGTGGGGTTGTCCTCCACCACCAGGATGCGGACGCCCGTCAGGACGTCCAGGGTCGCCTCGATGGTCTCGACCTGCGCCTCCGCCGGCTCGGCGGCCACCTCGAACCAGAAGGTCGAACCCTGGCCCTCCGCGGAGCTGAAGCCGACCTGGCCGTCCATCATCTCGGCCAGCTTGCGGGTGATCGCCAGACCCAGGCCCGAGCCGCCGAATTTCCGTGTCGTCGAGGCGTCGGCCTGGTTGAAGCGTTCGAACAGGCGGTCATGCGCGGCCTGCGGAATCCCGACGCCGGTGTCCTCGACCTCGAAGCGTAGCAGGCCCCCGTCGGCCCGGCGGCAGCGGACCACCACCCGACCGGCCTCGGTGAACTTCACCGCGTTGCCCACCAGGTTGAACAGCGCCTGGCGCAGCCGCACGGGGTCGGACTTCACCCAGCCCAGGGCCGGGTCGGCGTCGACGATGAGCTGCAGGTTCTTGGCCTTGGCCTGCGGCTCCAGCAGCCGCACCACGCCCTCGACGAGCATGGCCGGGTCGACGGGTTCGCAGGCCAGCTCGAGTCGGCCCGCCTCGATCTTCGAGAAGTCGATGACGTCGTTCAGCAGCTCGGCCAGCATCTGGCCGCACGACAGCGCCTCATGCAGCAGACCGCGGCCGTCGGCGGAAAGTCGCTCGTTCTTCAGAAGGTGAAGGACCCCCATCACGCCGTTCATCGGCGTGCGGATCTCGTGGCTCATGTTGGCCAGGAAGGCGGCCTTGGCCTCGGCAGCGGCTTCCGCGGCGGCCTGGGCTTCCTTCAGCGCGAGCTCCTGGCGCTTCAACGCGTCGCAGTCCTGGACCAGCCCCACGGCCTTCAGCCAGCGGCCCTTGCGCGACTTCACGAGGTGGTGGTGCACCCGCACCCAGCGCTCGGTCCCGTCGGGCCGCACGATGCGCGCTTCGAAGCTTTCGCCCGACTGCTTGTCGCCCCGGTGCAGCGCCCGGAACGAGGCGCGCACGTGCGGCAGGTCGTCGATGTGGAAGCCGGGATAGCGGAGTTCCGTGGCCTCCTCGTAGCTGGAGTTCCGGCGGCCGGTGATGCGCTCGAACTCCGGCGAGCACCAGAAGCGCTTGCCCACGTGGTCGATCTCGTAGACGCCCGCTTCGGCGGCCTCGAGCGCCAGGTTCAGCCGCCCGGCCAGGGCCTGGGCCTCGCGCCGCGCCTTGCGCGCCGTCTGCTCGCCCAGCCGCGCCGCGTCGCGCGCCTCGGCCAGTTCGGTGATGTCCTCGGAGATGCCCTTCAGGGCGTAGGCGCCCAGGTCCGTCGGCTCCGTGCGCACGGTGACGCGCATGGTCAGCCAGCGGTCGCGGGCCCAGATCCGGTGCTCCAGGCGCTGCGGCTCGCCGGTCGCCACCGCATTGGTCATGTCACGGGCCAGTCTGGCGCGGTCGCGCGGGTGGACCGTGTCGTAGAAGCGCTCGGCGGTCCAATCCAGTTCGGGATCGAAGCCCACCAGGCCGATGATCTCGTCCGACCACCAGATCTTGCCGGTTGCGGGGTTGAACTCCCACACGCCGATGCCGGCCGCGGCGCCCAGCGCCTTGCGGGTGCGCCGGGCCTCTTCGCTCTCCTCGCGGTAAGCCCGCTCGGCGCCGATGTCGCGCATGTTGCCGATGTGGGAGCCGTCTTCCATCACCTGGCGCCGTGCGGCGACCCAGCGCCACGCGCCGTTCCGGTCGCGCAGGCGCACCTCAGCCTCGCTGACGTCGCCCGGCCTGGCCGCGCCGGCGCGCTCCTGGATGCCCTTGATCTCGTCCGGATGGCAGAAGTCGAAGACCGAGCGCCCGATCAGCTCGGCCTGGCTCAGGCCGGTGAAGTCGGCCCACGCCTGGTTCACCTGCAGCAGCGTCCCGTCGGGCGCGACGACCTGCATGAGGTCGCGGCTGTTGTCGAACAGCCACTGCGCCATCTGGGCCCTGTCGGCGGCGCCTGTAGCGCTCTTCCGAGCCATGCGTTCTCCCCGCGCCTGCCGCCGATTTGGCTGTGCAGGCGCGCGAAGGGTTACGTCGGGAACGTAAATTTATGGTTGTGCCAAAAACCGCCGGTTTGTCGCACTCTCCGACAAAACCCCGTCTTTCCGGCCGCTTAGAACGCGCTCTCGCCGGTGATCGCGCGGCCCAGGATGAGGGCGTGGACGTCGTGGGCGCCCTCGTAGGTGTTCACTGTCTCCAGGTTCGAAGCGTGGCGCATGACGTGGTACTCGCCCGAGATGCCGTTGCCGCCGTGCATGTCGCGGGCGACGCGGGCGATATCCAGCGCCTTGCCGCAGTTGTTGCGCTTCAGCATG
>NZ_SCVD01000015.1 GCF_004297125.1 Phenylobacterium sp.
CGAGGGTCCGACCAGGGCGCAGACCTGGCCGCGCGGCACGGCGAAGGTGATGTCGGCGAGCGCCTGGGTCCCGTCCGCGAACCGCTTCGAGGCCCCGGCGAAGGCCAGGTGGGGCTGGGCGCTCATCGGGCGGCCGCCTTCTTGAGCATTGCGGCCTTCAGCGGATCGTCCACACGGGCCAGCATGGCCGCGGCGGCCGCATAGTTCCGCTCGGAATAGGCCGTGTCGTAGCCGTCGACGCGCTTGCCGCCATAGCCGCGGATCATATCGGGGGTCACGCCGGGCGCCTTGGCGACCGTGGCGAAGGCGCGCCTCAGCCGGGCCTTCATCGCCGGCGGCAGGCGGGTGCTCATGCCCAGCGGCGGGTTGGGGATTGGGGCGCTGCGCGCCACGACGCTCAGCTCACGCCCGGACACCACCCCCTGGTTCACGGCCTTTTCGAACGAGTCGAAGGACAGGGCCGCGGCATCCGCCTGCCCCTGCATCAGGGCGGCGAGGCTGTTGGCGTGGCTGCCGGTGAGTCGGACGGCCCCGAGATCGCGCACCGGGTCGATCCGCGCGTCCAGCAGCATCGCCACCGGCGCCACGAACGACGACGCCGAGTTGAGGTCGCCAAACGCCACGCGCCGCCCCTTGAGGTCGGAAAGCCGGCGCACGGGACCCTTCGCGCGGGCGAAGATCCCCGCGTAGTAGGTCGACCGGCCGTTTTCGACGGACACGGCCAGCAGCTCCGCGCAGCCCCGCTTGCGGGCCTGAACGTAGGCGACGGGCCCGAAGAACGCGACCTCGGCGCCGCCGTTGCACATGGCCTCGACCACCGCGTTGTACGACTGCCCCACCCGCAGGGTGAAGTGCAGGCCTGAGGTCCGCGTGAGGGCGTTGAACACGGGCTGGAAGTCGGCCCGTGTGCCGTCCTCGGTTCCCCCGTCCGCCGGAATCAGCACCACGCGCAACGGGTTCTGCGCCGATCCCAGCGGCGCGGCGCTCCACGCGCCAGTCGGAACGAACAGGGCAAGACACAGGGCCAACAGGCGCAACACGAGTCATCCTCCGGAACGCCGAAGCCATTGCCCCATGGACATGACAGAGCAAAGACAGTCTCACCCGACAATCGGCGAAGATTGAGAAATGTTCAGTCCTGGGGCTCTGGCAGGATACCGATGGACCGCGACAGATGTCGGGCGCTCGGCGAACGAAACGCCGCGAAACGTCTTGAAGCGCGAGCGGCGCCCCGGCTCGGCGACACATAGCGCCCGGCTATACATGGCCGACGGTTCGATCTTGGTCAGGCGGCGCTGTGGGCCGCATGGTGGCGGGGAAGGCGCCGCGGCCGGTGGCCGCCGACGACGATCAGGAGGTTCCGGTGGGGCGTGCAGGTGTTCGGATCGTGGCGGCCACAGGCGCCGTGCTGTTGGCTTCCGGCGTCGGCGGGAGCGGCTCCGCCCAGGGCGCCGGGCCGGTCGACCTGCTGATCCGAGGCGGGCAGGTCTATACGGGCGACCTCTCGGCCCCTTCCGTCGCCGATGTCGGCGTCAAGGGCGACCGGATCGTCTTCGTCGGCGACGCGGGCAAGGCCGGGGTCACCGCCGCCAAGACCATTGAGGCCAAGGGCCGGATGGTGGCGCCCGGCTTCATCGACGCCCACACCCACGCCACCGGCGAACTGGCCTCCCAGGATCCCAAGGCGCGCCTCTTGCTGCGCCAGCTCACCCAGGGCGTCACCACCAGCGTCATCGGCGTCGACGGCGCGGGCGATCCCGAGATCGCGGACTACATGGCCAAGGCGAACGCCGCCGGCGTGGGCAACAACTTCGCCGCCTACGTGGGCTTCGGCGCCATCCGCGAGCGGGTCCTGCAGAACGACGCCCGCGCGCCGACCCCGGCCGAGCTGGAGGTCATGAAGGGCCTGGCCAAGAAGGGCATGTGCGAGGGCGCTCTCGGCCTCTCGTCCGGCCTCTTCTATCCGCCGCAGAGTTTCGCCAAGACCGAGGAGGTCATCGCGGTCGCCAAGGAGGCGGGCAGCCGCGGCGGGCTCTATGACACCCACCAGCGCGACGAGGGCACCACCTCGATTGGCGTGGCGGCGTCCACCGAGGAGCAGATCCGCATCGGCCGCGAGAGTGGCGCGACCCTGCACCTCGGCCATTTCAAGGTTTCCTCCGGCGCGAAGCCTGACGGCCAGTCGATGGCGGCGCTGATCAAGGTGGTGGAGGCCGCGCGGGCGGCGGGCCAGAAGGTGACGTCGGACCAGTATCCCTGGTCGGCCTCGAACACCGGGCTGTCGGCCCTGGCCATCGCGCGCTGGGCGCAGGATGGCGGCCGGGCGGCGATGCTGAAGCGGTTCGACGATCCCTCCGACCTGGCGAAGATCAAGGCCCAGGCCCTGGTGTTCTACAAGGAGCGCGGCGGCGCGCAGAACGTGCTGATCAACGGCTCCGCCAGCCAGCCGGAATTGGTGGGCAAGCGGATCTCGGAGATCGCCGAGGCTTGGGGCGTCGACGAGGCCGAGGCCACCATCCGCATCCTCCGGAAGGGCTCCGCAAGCGTGGCCACCTTCGCGATCACCGAGCCCGACATCCGACTGCTGATGAAACAGCCGTGGAACATGTTCTCCACCGACGGCAGCCCTAGCGGCCACCCGCGCGGGCACGCCAGCTATCCGCGGCTCTACACGAAGTACGTCGTGGAGGAGAAGGTCATCACCCCCGTGGAGTTCGTCCACAAGTCCACCGGCCTGGTGGCCGACACCCTGGGGATCGAGGGGCGCGGCTATCTGAAGCCTGGCTACTTCGCCGACATCGTCGTGATCGACCTCGCGAACTACCAGCCCAAGGCGGACTATGTGCGCCCCACGCTGCTGTCCACCGGGGTCGAGGTGGCGGTCGTCAACGGCAAGGTTGAGCTGGAAGGCGGGGTCCCGTCGGGGATTCTGGCCGGCCGCGGCCTTCCCCGGAAGACCCCGGCCGGCTGTCCCTGAGCCGCCCGGCCGGGGCCGCATGCCCGACCATAGACAGCCGCTATGAGGCGCCGCCGGCTTGGCATTTTCCAGCCGTCGGGCGGCCCGCTAATCCGGTTGCAAGCTCATTGGCGCGCCCTCGAAGGCGCCGCGAGCGGGCCACCTTCACAGGAATGCCGATGACCATCCCGGGGCCCTACCTGCTCTATCTCGGCGACGCGCGAGACGAGATCTCCGTCAAGACCTCGCGCGGCGTGGCGGTCTTTCGGCCGGACCTCAGCCTCGGAGAGTATCGCCGCTCGCGCGAGGCCGTGACGCTGGGCCTGCCGCAGATGTCGTTCGCCGAGGCGGCGGCGGCCGGCGCCCGGACGTTGATACTCGGCGTCGCCAATGCGGGCGGCATCCTGGGCGACGAGGCCGTCGAGGACGTCGTCGCGGCGCTGGAGGCGGGGCTGAACGTCGCCGCCGGGCTGCACGACCGGCTGAACGCCCAGCCGCGCATCCGCGCCGCGGCCGAGCGCGCGGGCCGCCAGCTCTTCGACGTGCGCGAGCCCCCGGCCTACCTGCGCGTGGGCACGGGCGCGCCCCGCCGCGGACGCCGGCTGCTGACCGTGGGCACCGACTGCTCAGTGGGTAAGATGTACACGACGCTCGCGCTCGCCCGGGCCCTGGCCGGGCGCGGGGCGCCGGCCGACTTCCGCGCCACCGGTCAGACGGGGATCCTGGTCGCCGGCGCTGGCGTGCCGGTCGACGCGGTCGTGGCCGACTTCATCTCCGGCTCTGTCGAGATGGTGTCGCCCGCGCGGGACGACGACGGATGGGACCTGATCGAGGGCCAGGGCTCACTGTTCCACCCCTCCTACGCGGGGGTGTCCCTGGGCCTGCTGCACGGCGCCCAGCCGGATGCCCTGGTGCTCTGCCACGAGCCCGGACGGACCAGCATGCGGGGCCTGCCCGGGCGTAGCCTGCCGGACCTGAAGACCTGCCTTGAGGCCAATCTCGAGGCGGCCCGGCTGACCAATCCGGGCGTCATCGCGGTGGGGGTGGCGCTGAACACCTCCAAGCTCGATCCGGAGGCCGCGAGGGATGTCTGCGCGGCGACCGCGGAGGCGCTGGACCTGCCCTGCCAGGACCCCTTCAGCATGGGCGTGGACCTCATCATCGATCGGTTGGACGAATGTTTCGGACTCTCAAGGCCGCTGGCGAACACTGGCCGCTGACGACCCCGTTCCGCATCTCGCGCGGGGCCCGCACCCAGGCGGACCTGGTGGTGGTCGAGGTGGCGCACGGCGGCGCAGTCGGCCGTGGCGAAGGGGCTCCCATCCCGCGCTATGGCGACACGGTGGAGAGCTGCGTCGCGCAGCTCCAGGCCCTGGCGCCACGGGTCGCCGCCGGTCTGACGCGCCGCGAACTGATCGAGGCCCTGCCCCCGGGCGCGGCCCGCAATGCCCTCGACTGCGCGCTCTGGGACCTTGAGGCGCGGCGGGCCGGACGCTCGGTCGCGGACCTGATCGGCCGTGTCGCGCGCGGGACGGTGACCACGGCGCTCACGGTCGGCCTGGGGGCGCCGGAGGAGATGGGCGCCGCAGCCGCGAAGCTCGCGGACTATCCACTGATCAAGGTGAAGGTGAACGCCGACGACCCCGCCGCCCAGATCGCCGCCGTGCGCGCGGCCGCGCCGGACGCCGTCCTGATCGTCGACGCCAACGAAGCCTGGGACACGGACCTGGTGCGGGCCATGCAGCCGCACCTGGCCGCGGCGCGCGTCGCCTTGCTGGAACAGCCGCTGCCGGCCGCCGAGGACGCCGCCCTGGCCGGCTTCCGGCCGCTGGTGCCGATCTGCGCGGACGAATCCTGCCACCTGGCGGAGGACGTGCCGGGCCTGGCCGACCGGTACCAGGCGGTGAACATCAAGCTCGACAAGACGGGTGGGCTGACCGCGGCGCTGGACCTGCTGGCGGCGGCCCGGGCGCACGGCCTGATCGTCATGACCGGCTGCATGATATGCACCTCGCTCTCGGTGGCGCCCGCCTTCCAGGTCGCGGAACAGTCCGACTTCGTGGACCTCGACGGGCCGATTTGGCTGGCGAAGGACCGCGATGGAGGAGTCCGGCTGACCGAAGCAGTGCTGACGGCGCCGGACGGCGCGCTCTGGGGCGGAAGCCGCTGAGCCGAGGCTTGGCGACGGCCTCTCTGGATGATCGCGAGGATCCGCAAGAATACGACCTCTGATTGTCTTTCGAAAACCTAAGAACATCCGAGTAAATGGCCGCCGGGTCTTTCATCGGCGAATTCCCGGAGCGCCGCCGCAATGGGCAGGCCGCGGATCTCCTATGCGCACAAGCCGCCGCGACTTGCGGGAACGCGGAGGCCGGGCTCAACTGTCTGTCTGGAGGGCTTCGCCACGCCGCCCCCAGCCGGGCGACAAGACCATGATGAACCTGCGTCACATCGAAGTATTCCACGCCGTCTACCTGAACGGTTCGGTGAGCGGCGCCGCCCGCGCCCTCAACGTCTCCCAGCCCTCAGTCAGCAAGGTGCTGCGCCACGCCGAGATCCGGCTAGGCTTCCTCTTGTTCAACCGGGCCAAGGGCAAGCTGACGGCGACGGAAGAGGCGCACGCGCTGTTCCGCGAGGTTGACGAGATCTACGAGCGCGTTGGCTCCCTGCGCCAGACCGCGAAGAACATCCGCCGCGGCGACGAGGGTCACATCCGCCTGGCGGTCTTGCCGGGCTTCGGCCTGGGGGTGGCGCCCAACGCCGTGGCCCAGTTCCGCGCCCGGCATCCGAACGTCAGCTTCGACATCCAGACGCTGCACCATGCCGACATCCTGCGCACGCTGCAGGAGCGCCACTGCGACCTCGCCATCGGCTACGAGGCGCCCCCGCACCCCAAGCTCGCCCACACCCAGATCGGCTCGGGCGAGTTGGGGATCCTCTACCGGCGGCAGGATCTGCCCGACGCGCCGGCGCGCCTGAAGCTGAGCGTCCTGGAAGGCCGCGAGTTCGTCAGCCTCGCCCACAGCGGCCCCATGGGCACCCTGTTCAACAAGGAGGTCGCGCGCCTCAATCTGGAGCTTACCGAGACCGTGACGATCAGCACGCTGTACGTCGCCGTGGCGCTGGTCCGTCAGGGCGTGGGCATGGCGGTGGTGGATGATTTCACGGCCCGGGCCTATCTGGACCCGGAGCTTGAATACCGGCCGCTCGATCCCCCGCTGCGCTTCGGAGTCCACTGCATCTATCTGGCGGACCGCCCGATCCCGCGGCTGATGCAGCCCTTCATCAGCGTGCTGTCGGCCCTGACCACCAACCAGCACCTGCCCCGCGGCGAGGCGCCGGCGAGCTCGGGTCTGCGCTTGGTCGCCGGCGCGTGATCCCGCCCCGCGGATAGCCGCGGGTTATGAGCGGGCAAACAGTCGATAGGCGCGAGCACGGCGAGTTTCGCAGCATCTTCCGGTCCTCAGGCCACGCCGCCGCCGGCCACGCCGCTTAGGACATCCCATGGTCTCGTCGCCGCCCGCCGACGCCGCAAGGCGCTCGATTCTGCAGCGCTGCTGGTTCGATATCCCCCTCTGGCAGCGGATCCTCCCGGCCCTGGTGCTGGGGGTCGCGGTGGGCCTGCTGTGGGGCGAGGGGGCCGTGCAGCTCAAGTGGATCGGCGACGTCTTCGTGCGCCTGACCCGCATGCTGATCGTGCCGTTGGTGTTCCTGACCATCGCCGCCGGCGTCCTCGGCCTGGGCGACCCCAAACGGCTGGGGTCGCTGGGGGCGCGGTCGATCGGCCTCTTCGTCTGCACGGCGGCGACCGCCGCCGCGGTCGGCCTGCTGCTGGGGCTGCTGCTGCAGCCGGGCGTGGGGGTCAGCGTCACCGGCGCGACGCCCCAGGCCATCAAGGCCAGCAAGACCATCGCCGAGCAGCTGATGGGCATCATTCCGATCAACCCGGTCCAGGCCATGGTGGAGGGCGAGATGCTGGCGATCATCTTCTTCGCCATCGTCTTCGCGGCCGGCGTGCTGGCGCTGGGCGAGCGGGCGCGGCCGGTGGCGGACCTCCTCTCCGCCGCCTCGGAGGTGATGCTGACGCTGATCCGCTTCGTCATCGAGGCGGCGCCGTTCGGCGTCTTCGGCCTGATCGCCGCGGCGGTCGGGGCCAACGGCCCGGGCGTGTTCGTCAACGTCTCCCTGCTGGCCCTGGGCACCCTGCTGGGCTGCCTCATCCAGACCCTGGTGGTTCAGGCGGCGGTGGTGCGGCTGGCCGCCAACCTCCCGGCGTTCGCCTTCCTGCGCGGGGTGGTCGACGCCATGCTGGTGGCCTTCTCCACCTCGTCCAGCTCCGCCAGCCTGCCCGTGGAGATGTCGGTCGCCGAGAAGAACCTGGGCATCCGCAAGCCGATCCTCTCCACCGTCCTGCCGGTCGGCGTCAGCATCGGCCGCGACGGCACAGCCATGTACGTGGCCCTGCTCTCCATGTTCGCCATCCAGGCCCTGGGCATTTCGGTGACCGGCTTCGACCTGGTGCTGGTGGTGGTGATCTCGACCCTGCTGGCGGTCAGCGCGCCGCCGGCCCCGTCGGCGGCCCTGTTCATGATGGCCGCCGTCCTGTCGGTGGTCGGCATCAGCGACGCCCAGTCGGCGCTGATCATCGGCTTCATCCTGCCCTTCGACCGTCTGCTCGACATGATGCGCACCGTGCCCAACGTGGTCGGCAACCTCGCCAACGCCACAGTGATAGCCCGCTGGGCCGGGGAGATCGACGTGGAGCGCTTCCGGAGCGCCCCGGTGGAGTAGCGGGCGGGCCGTGAATAGACGGGGGTTATGGACCGCTGAAGCCTTGGAACGAGGCCGCCGCCATCGACCATGACACTCTGGCGACGTCGCGTTGGCAGGCCCGCGACGGGCCCACGGCGCGGACGATACGGCCACCCGCGGCGCACGCCGTCCACGACAAGGCCGAAGGGACGGAAGCGCCGTCGAAGGCGTGCTGCGGTAGCAACGGGGGTTGGCTGGTGTCGTCGGAATTCAAAGGGGCGCGCGGCGCCCGGTCTCGCCTGGCCATGCTCATGTCGGCCAGCGCGCTCGCCCTGGGCGGGACGGTGGAAGCGGCCAACGCGCAGGCTGTCGAAAGCGTCGAGGAGGTCGTCGTCACGGCCTCGCGGATCTCGCGTGACGGCTTTGAAGCTCCGACGCCCACGACGGTCTCCACCCGGGAGGAGATCCAGAAGACCGGCTCCGCGAACGTGGCCGACTATCTCAACACCCTGCCCGCGTTCTCGGGGGGCGTGACGCCGCAGCAGTCGGTGCGCAGCACCCAGAACGCCGGCGGCAACTTCCTGAACCTGCGCGGCATCGGCACCAACCGCACCCTGGTGCTGGTGGACGGCCGGCGGCATGTGCCCACCGCGGCTAGCGGCCTGATCGACACCAATGTGGTGCCCTCCAGCCTCGTGGAGCGCATCGAGGTGGTGACCGGCGGGGCGTCCGCGGCCTGGGGATCCGACGCGGTCGCCGGCGTCGTGAACATCATCCTGAAGAAGGATCTCGAGGGCCTGGAGCTCAGTCTCGAAGGCGGCCAGACCAAGTACAAGGACGGGGAGAACTACAAGGTCAGCGGCGCCTATGGCCGCACCTTCGCGGGCGGTCGCGGGCACGTCACCGCCGCGCTAGAGTATGCCGACAACAAGGGGCTGGACACCGACTCCAAGCGCGAGTGGGTGCAGCGGCGCTATGGCCTGGTGCTGAACCCGCTCTACGCCGTCGGCAACGGCCAGGACCGGCTGCTGATCGCCAACAACGTGGTGCTGTCCACCGCTGCGCTGGGCGGCCTGATCACGAGCGGCCCGCTGAAGGGGCTCCAATTCCTGCCCAATGGCCAGACGCGCCAGTACCAGTACGGGACCTATGTCGGCACGACGGCGATGGTCGGCGGCGACGGCGTCAACATCGGCGCCGAGCAGACCCCGCTGTCCACGCCGCTCAAGCGTGGCAGCATCTACACCCGCGCCACCTTCGACATGACCGAGGACATCGAGGCCTTCCTCGAGGTCTCCTACGCCTACTCGCGGACCAAGTTCCCGCTGTCGGCGCACCGGGACCTGGCGGCGATCACCATCCGCCGCGACAACCCTTACCTGCCCGCGAGCGTCGTGGCCCTGATGGCCGCGAACAACCTGCAGACCTTCACCATGGGTCGGCTCAGCCCGGACACCGGGATGAACGTCACCGACAACAAGAACGGCACCGAGCGTTACATCGGCGGCTTCACCGGCAAGGCGTTCGGCGACTGGACCTGGAACGCCCACTACGAGCACGGCAAGACGCGCTACAGCAACCGCGTCTTCGAGAACCGGATCAACACCAACTACACCCTGGCCATCGACGCGGTCCGCAACGCCGCGGGGCAGATCGTCTGCCGGTCCACCCTGACCGCGCCGAACAACGGCTGCGTGCCGATGAACATCTTCGGCGAGGGCAGCCCGTCCGCCGAGGCGCTGGCCTATGTGCGCGGGACCCAGGTGCTGCTGGCCCACGTGAAGGAAGACGCCGCCGCCGCGAACATCGAGGGCGAGCCGCTGGAGCTTTGGGCGGGCAAGGTGTCGCTGGCCGCCGGCGTCGAATGGCGCCGCGAAGCGGTCGACCAGGAGGTCGACCCCCTGTCGCTGGCCAGCGCCTTCGCCATCGGCAACCCCAAGCCGCTGGAAGGCTCGTTCAATGTGACCGAGGGCTACGTGGAAACGGTCGTCCCGCTGTTGAAGGACGCGCCGCTGGCGAAGTCTCTCGACTTCAACGGCGCCATTCGGGTCACCCACTATTCCACCAGCGGCACCGTGACCTCGTGGAAGGCCGGCCTGACCTACGACGTCACCGACGACCTGCGCTTTCGCTTCACCCGCTCGCGCGACATCCGGGCGCCGAATATCGGTGAACTCTACTCGTCCTATGTGCTGACCTTCTCGCAGGTGAACGACCCGGTGAAGGGCACCAACCTGCGGGTGGGCGCGCCGTCGCAGGGCAATACGGACCTGGTTCCGGAACGCGCCGACACCACCACCTTCGGCGTGGTCTACCAGCCCGGCTGGGCGCCGGGGCTCCGCGCGTCGGTGGACGTCTATGACATCAAGGTCGAGGACGTGATCTCCACGGTCAGCGCCCAGGAGATCCTCAACCGGTGTTTCGCCGGCAACGCCGACCTGTGCGGCTTCATCGAGCGCGACGCCGCCGGTGTGGTGCAGACGGTCACCCGCAAGCAGGTCAACCTGGCGGAGTTGGCGACCTCGGGCGTCGATTTCGAACTCAGCTACAGCCGGGACGTGTCGGACTTCGTGCCGTCGTGGCAGGGTCGGGCCGGCCTGCGTGTCCTGGCGACCTATGTGCGCGACATGATCACCGACGACGGCATCGTGCGCCTCGACCGGGCCGGCGACGCCACCGACCCCCACTGGAAGGGGCAGGTGACCGGCACCTACGACTACGGTCCGCTCTCCACCTACCTGCAGGCCCAGTACATCGGCGGCGGCGCCTACGACGGCGAATACGGCGAGTTTGACATCAACGACAGCTCGGTGCCGAGCCAGTTCCTGCTGCACGCCTCGGCCGCCTATACGGTGATCGACCAGCCTGGAAAGCGGGTGCAACTCTTCGCCACGATCCGCAACCTCCTGGACCAGAAGCCCCCGCCATATCCCACCAGCGGGGCCCTGAACGCGATCACCCTGACGACGTTCAACCTGGCGGGCCGCGAGTACAAGGCGGGTGTGCGGATGAAGTTCTAGGATCGAGCGTCCCGCCGACGAGCGGGCGGCGTTGAACTGCGGCCGGCCGGCGTGCTCGCCAGGGGTCGCGGCCAGGCCGCCGATGCTGACGTTCCGCGGCTGGCGATGGCTGACCGGCGTTGAGGAGCCTACGACCGAGACCGCACTAGCCGGTGTGGACCGACCAGTGCGGAAGGGTCAGAACCGGGCCGCGACCCGGAGGTAGACCTGGCGACCGAACGGATCGGCGATGGTCGGCAGGTAGCCGTTGGCCTTCGCGAACCCCGGCGCCGTGTCAAAGGCGTTGATCACGCCGGCGCCGGCGGCCAGGCGGGGACCCTGTCACCGTTTGCGCTGATCCACGCGCTGCGGGAATGGTTCGACGGGCCGATTGCGCTGTCGGGCTCGATCGCCAACGGCCACCCGGTGCTGGGCGCCCAGGCCATGGGCGCCGACCTGGCCTATGTGGGCTCGGCCTTCATCGCGCCGCAGGAGGCCAACGCCGACCCCCGCTACAAGGAAATGATTGTAAGATCGACCGGCGAGGACATCGTCTACTCTAACCTGTTCACCGGCGTGCACGGCAACTACCTAGCGCCGTCGATCATCGCCGCCGGCATGGTCCCCAACGACCTGCCGACCTCGGCCGCCTCGGCGATGAACTTCGGTTCCGGCGGCAACAGCAAGGCCAAGGCCTGGCGCGACATCTGGGGCTGCGGCCAAGGCATCGGCGCGGTGAAGCAGGTGCCGACCGCCGCGGAACTGGTGGGCCGCCTCTCCGATGAGTACGAGGCCGCCAAGGCCGAACTCGCCGCCAAGACCGCCCTTACCACTGCCCCCACCACTCATGCCGAATCGACCTGAACGGTGCGCTCGAGTTCGGACTCCACGGTAAGCAGGCTGAGACCCGCTGAAAGGCGGCGCTGGTAGGCTCCCGGGACCCATGTCACCGAGCCAGCCGGAACACCGAGGACCGGCCGGCGCCCGCAGATCTACCAACAGAATCGTTCGGTGCGCCCGGTTGGGCGAACAATCGGCCGCAGTAGCGGGCGGCAACGCCGCGGGTGGCTTCCAGCACCGCCAGACCCTGCAGCAGCCGATCCATCAGCCCTCCTCATCGCGCTGTGCGGGGGCGACGCCATTCGCCCCGCTTTACACGCCAAGTCGTAATGGTAATGTGTTACCGACGCAATGTTGGAGCTCTGCGATGTCTGCACCTGGTGAGCTTGATCCCTACGCCGTGCCGGACGACCTCGCGGCGCGGATCGATGCTCTGGACCTGCGGCGTAACATCGTCGAGCTGATCGACGAGGGCTACACGGTCATCCGCGATCCCAAGGCCATCGCCATCGCCGACGAAGTGCGCGAGGCGATTATCCGCTGCGTCCCGGCCAAGCCCGAGGCCAAGGCGCCGACCCGGTTCACTCTGCTGGATCAGGAGCCGGTGTTCGCCACCGCCGTCACCACGCCCAAGCTGCTGGCGTTGGTGGAGTTCCTCCTTGGTCGCGGCGCGCTGTTCTCGCAACTGTCGGGCTCTCGCCGCCGCCCCGGTCCGCAGGCCCTGGGCCTGCACGCGGACAACAGCTGGTTCCCCGCGCCGTTTCCCGAATGGGAGATCATGTGCACCGGCTGCTTCGTAACCGACGAGTTCACGGAGGAATCGGGCGCGACCCTGGTGATCCCGGGAACCCACAAGCTCAAGGATCATCCACCGAAGATGACCCGCGAGAACCTGGAGGGCGCGGTGCCGATCGTCGCGCCGAAGGGCTCCATCTGCCTCTGGAACGGATCCGTCTGGCACGGCAACTATCCGCGCCAGCTGCCCGGCGAACGGGTCGTGCTGCACATGACGTACACCCGCCTCGGCATGCAGCCGATCGAGACCTACGATCACCTCGACGACGCGTGGTTCGAGGGCAAGGACCCTTCCCTTCCCCGGCTGCTGGGACGCCATAACTTCCTCGGCCGCCGTCACGGCTGGAAGCAGAACGATCGCGAGCTGCTCAAGAAGACCTACGACGACGTCCACGGACCCAGCTTCCGGGTCTGAGCGCCCGGGCCGAGTAGGGGGCCGGCGCGACGGGGCGGTCAGCGGCCGCCGTCGCTCGCGGCCGGCGGGTTTGTCGCGTCGAAGCCGCGAAGCTGGTCCTGATAGACCTTGGCCCGCTGGCGCAGCCGCGCGGCGTGCGGCTCCACCGCAACCCCCGCCAGCAGGCTGGCCCACCCGAAACCGATGCGCGGTTCCACGAAGCTGATGTCGTAGCTGCTGCTTGCCCAGGTCCGGGTATTGGCGGCGAATATGTCCAGCAGCGCCTCCGACAGCACCTTCACGTCGATGTCCGGGTCCAGCATCCCGGCCCGCATCGCCCGGCGCATGGCCGCCTCGAAGCGTTCCGGATTCTCGCGACCGGGCTCGGTCTCGGAGCCGCCCGAATAGCCCTGCGTCGCGCGGAAGAGCGCGCGGTAAAACGCCTGGTTCTCGGCGTAGAATGCGACCCCGACCGTCAGGGTGGCGAAGAAGTAGTCGAACACGTCGCTGTCGCCGATCGGCCAGAGCCGCGACTGGAAGATGTCCTGCTCTTCCTTCAGCAGCGCGCGGATGATGCCGACCTTCGAGCCGAACATCTCATAGGGCGTGCGCAAGCTGACCTGGCCCCGTGCAGCCAGGTCGCGCATGGGCAGTTCGAATCCGCCGTTCTCACGGATGATCTCACGCGCGACCTTGAGAAGTCGCGCCGTTCTGTCGGCGGTCGATTTGGATTGAGGGTCCATGACGTCTTCTCGATCGACGGCTGCCGCACCGCACCCTGCCGCTGTCGAAACGCCGCTATGCCACCGGGGGCCGCGCGTCGCAACCTTGGCTTGGGTTCGGGGCGCCCATAGGGTTGACGTCGGTTGGTAACGCGTTATCACGCAAAAGTACAAGCGAAAGTACAGTGGCCAGCCGCCCTGGAGGACAGCACAGCATGAGCGAAGCTAGCGCACCGAAGTTGACGTTTGCCGGTCCCGAATGGATCGCGGCGGCGCGTGAGATCCTGCAGGACCTCACGACCCGCCATGGCCAGCCCGGCGATCGCTTCAGCCTGTGCGAGCGCTTCACCGATGCGCCGCCGGATATCGCCAGCTCCGGCGTGGCCGCCTGGTACTTCCGCATCGACGGCGCCTCGGCAGAGGTCGGGCCAGGCGAGATCGCCGACGCCGACGCCACGGTGACGGGCGACTATGTCGAGACTCTGCCGGTCGCGCGCCAAGTCTATACGCCCGAGATCCTCGCGGAGCGGAAGGCCAAGCGCGAGCGCGGCGAGCTGAAGGCTCAGCAGGGCGACTGGTCCAGGGCGCCCCGCTACCTGTCCGAACTGCACAACAGGCTGGCGGTGCTCACCGCCTAACCCGTGGCGTCAGGCCCGCTGACTGCGGGCCAGTCGCTGCGTGTGCATCAGCTTCGCCGGATCGGGGCCGCCGCTCGCGATCGTCGTGCTTCCCAGGAAGATGTTGCGACCCAGCAGGTCACGCAGTTCCGGCGGCTGTCCCTCCAGCCAGGCGTCGTCGAGATGGCCGTAGTCCTCGACGGGGGCGAACCCCGCGCGGGTATAGGTCATGTGCATAACCACCCGCTTGCCCGGGATCTGACGCGGATAGTTGCCGTGCCAGACCGAGCCGTCCCACAGGCACAGCGAGCCCTTCGCCGCGATGATGGGCTGCAAGCCGTTCAGCTCGGCGCATTCCTGCTGATTGGGATGGCGCTTGAGCACATGGGTGCCCGGAACGACCGCCGTACAGCCGCCTTCCTTGGTGAATTCGTCCGTAACCCAGCAGGCCGTCGCCATGATCTCCCAGCTGGGGAATGGGGCGGGAAACCAGCTGTTGTCCGCGTGCAGGGCCAGGGGCGCGGCGCCCTCTCCTCGCACCGAGCTGGTAAGCTGGCTGAGGATCGCGCCGCGACCAACCAGGAATTCCACCAGCGTCAGCAGCCGCGGGACCAGCACCGCCTCGGCGAACACCGGATCGCGGCCCAGCAGCAGCGCGGCGCTCTGGCCCTTCCGTGGCTCGGCGGTGTCGTCGGCAAGGCGCAGGATCGCTTCCCGCACCCGGTCGGTCAGCGCGTGCGCGACCGGATCCTGGATCACCGTGTAGCCGTGATTCACTAGATCGCGGACGTTGTCGTGGAGCCCGAGGTCGTCGATCCGCGCGGTCAGATATTCGGGGATCGCGTATGGATCCTTGGCCACGTCGAGAGGCATGATTTCAAAACTCCGGGCTCATCTGGCGCATCGTGCAGAGCACGCGTTGCATTGGCGTGGTAACGCGTTATCATCCTCAAAACAGGCGGCGTCAAGCAGACGGCCGTCACCCTCGGGAGGATGCCGTGAACACGCTGCGCGAAGGACTGCCGCTGGCCGGACTGGGTGTGATCGAGACGTCGGACGACATCGGCGCGCGGTATTGTGGTCGGCTGTTCGCCACGCTCGGCGGTCGCGTCGTGCGGATCGAACCGGATGGCGCGCCGCCACGCAGCGCTTTCGACCTGTGGCTGGACGAGGGCAAGATCGGCGCGACGTCCATCGCGGATGCGGAACAGGCGATCACGGCGGGTGGCGCGGATCCGATGTTCGCGATCGCGGGCCAGGACCGCCACGCAGTTGCCCGCGCCGACGCAGCCCTTCGCGCCGCCGGTTCCGATGTGCTCCGCCTCAACCTCACCTGGTTCGCAGGCAAGGGTCCTTACGCCGATTGGGCGGGCGACGATGCGCTGATCCTGTCCCTGTGCGGGGCTGCGTACGGGTTTGGCGCCGCCGACGGTCCGCCTATCCTGGCCCAGGGCCGGGCTCCCCAGATCCTCGGCGGCGCGACGCTCTTCCTGGCGGGCCTTGCCGCGCTCTGGGGCCGCAAGACTGGCCGCGAGTCCCGGCGGGTCGACGTCGATATCCTGGAGTCGGCGCTCTGCTTCACCGAACACGGCCCGCCGGCGCTCGAGGTCAGCGGCGGGAAGTCGGCGCGCAACGGCCTGAACCGGTATGGCGCGGGCTACCCTACCGTCGCCTACCGATCCTCGGACGGCTGGATCGGCGTCACCGCCCATACGCCACAGCAATGGCGCGCGCTGTGCGGCCTGGTGGAGCGGCCCGACCTGCCCGCCGATCCCCGCTTCGCCAGCGGTCCGGACCGGGTGCTCAACGCCCTGGCGCTGGATGCCGAGCTTGAGCCGGTGTTCGCCGGCGCATCGACGGAACACTGGCTGACGGAGGGTCAGCGCCTGCGCATCCCGATGGCGCCCGTCCAGGATCCGGAAGCCCTGATCGCCAACCCGCACTGGCGCCTGCGCCAGAGCTTCGCCGAACTGGCCGGCGCACCCGGCGTCTGGGCGCCGCGCCTGCCGATGCGCTCGACGTTCGACGGCCACGCCGAACCGCCCCGGCCCGGCCGCGGCCCCGGCCCCCTCGCCGGCCTGCGGCTCATCGATTTCTCCATGGGGTGGGCCGGCCCGCTGGCCACCCGCCATCTCGCCGACCTCGGGGTGGACGTGATCAAGGTCGAGACCGAGGATCACTTCGACTGGGCCCGCGGCTGGACCGCGGTTCCGGGCTCCAACCCGCCGGCCCACGAAATCGCGTCGGCCTTCAACTTGATGAACCGCAACAAGCGGGCCGTGGCGCTGAACCTCTCCGATCCCGCCGACGCCGCCCAGGCCAAGGCGCTGGTGTCGGGCGCCGACATGGTGATCGAGAACTTCGGCCCGGGGGTGATGGACAAGCTGGGCCTGTCCCGGGAGACGCTGCGGTCCCTGCGTCCCGGGCTGATCTTCGTCTCAATGGCGGCCTTCGGCGCCTATGGCCCGTGGAGCGGCTTCCGCGCCTATGGGTCGACGGTCGAGCACGCCAGCGGAATGCCGTTCTTCAACGGCGAGGCGGACTGGCCGCCCAGCCTGCAGCACCTCGCCTACGGAGATCCCGTGGCCGGCGTTTACGCGGCGGCCGCCGTGCTCGCCGCGCTCATGGGACGTGAGCGGCTGGGCGGCGGCGACATCGACCTCTCGCAGGTCGAGTGCCTGTTCCAGCTGGGCGCCGAGGCGCTGGTGATGATGCAGGCGACGGGCCCGCGTCCCCGGACCGGCAGCCGCAGCCTGGACATGGCCCCGCGCTGCGTGGCCGCCGCGGCCGGCGAAGACAGCTGGTTGACGATCGCCTGCCCCGACGAGCCGTCGTGGCGGGCCCTGACCCAGGTGCTGGGCCGCGCCGACTGGCTGGCGGACTGCGAGCTGGCCACGGTCGCGGGCCGCAATCGCCGCGCCCACGAGATCGAGGACGTCATCCGCCGGTGGGCCTCGCGCCGTGATCCACGCGCCGCCGCCCAGACCCTGCAGGCGGCCGGCGTTCCCGCCGCGCCGGTGCTGGCGGCGCACGATCTGGCGGACGACCCGCACCTGAAGGCCAATGGAACCTGGGGGTGGCTGACGCGGGCGCATGTCGGTCGGCACATGATGTTGGCGCCGCCCTATCGCATCGACGGCGTGCGGCCCTCGCTGCGGACGGCTGCGCCGCTGCTCGGCGAGCACACGGCGAAGATCCTGGGCGTCCCCGCCGCAGCGGGGACGCGGGTCGCTCAGGCGTAGGGATCGGTGCCGGTGGCGATGAACGGCGCGACGCGCGAGCCATCGACGTTCTGGCTGTCGATGTAGGGGTACAGCGGCCTGCCGACCACGCGGTCCAGTTCCGGGAACTTCTGCCGAAGCTGCGGCGACACTGTACGGTCGTAGAGCACCTGCGGCCGCATGTAGCTGCGCATGTAGTTCTGCACGAGCGTGATGCGCAGGCCGTCCTTGTTGCGCGGCAGCGAGGCATGCCAGGTCGCCCCGTTCCATATCGCCAGCGAGCCGGCCTTGGCGATCAGCGGGATGGTCGGAATCGCCGTCATCGCCAGGTCTGCCTCGTGCGGCAGCGTCGCGCGGCCGAACTTATGGGTGCCGGGCGCGAAGACGGTCGGGCCGTCGTCCACGCTGGCGTAGTCCGTGCAGATCCACGACGCGTTGCACATGTGGGCGATGCTGCCCCCGCCGGGCGGGATGCCATGTGAGTCGCTGTGCAGGGCGTGAGTCCGCCCTTCCCGCCCCTTGATGATCCAGGTCTGGCCGGCCAGCACCGCGCTCTCCCCGCAGAGCCAGCGGACCAACGCCAGCATCGCCGGATTTGTCGCGGCCTCGACGAAGACCTCGTCCTCCTCCAGCACGTCCCACTTGTTGGGATCGACCGCCTCCTTGGGCGGCGAGGCGGTCAGGCGGTCGCCGATCGGGATGCCGTTGCGCTTCTCGCAGGTGGTGATCATCGCGTCGCGCAGGCGCTCGATGAACCCCTCGGCCGTCCGCAGCTTCTCCGGCGGCACCACGGTCAGGCCATAGGCCTCCAGCTCCACGACATTCTCGAAGAGATCGTAGCGGGCGATCTCCTTCATGATGGCGTCGGCATGAGGCGACGCGCCCTGGTCGGAAATTCTCATGGGACATCTCTTCGCTAAGAAAACGGGCCGCGACCGACTTCGGCCACGGCCCCGAGTTAGGGAGGATCAGTTGGCCCCGAAGCGGTAGGTCAGCTCCACGCCGAAGGTCCGCGGCTCGGCGTACAGCTTCTGGGCGACGCCCAGGCTCTGCAGCGCGAGAGCGCCGGCATAGGCGTAGGTCTTGTCCGTCAGGTTCTTCACATAGAAGCCCGCATCCAGTTCTTCCCGGCCCATCACGCCCTTCCAGTCGATCCGCGCGTTGGCCACCACGAAGCCCGGCTCGGACACGACGTTCTTGAGGGAGCTTTCGGCAATGATCACCGATGGGTTGTTGGAATAGACCTCGATGTAACGCTGGGCCTGGTCGCTCAGCCACGAACGTGTCTGCGCCGAGACCGTGAGCGAGCCCCTGACCTCGCCGAGTTCCTCGGCGACCGGCAGGTCATACTGCACGGTAAGGCTCAGCTTGGACTTCGGCGTGTTCGCGAAGGGGTTGTTCGACAGGTCGATGTTGGTTCCGGCCGGCGCCGCGCCCAGCGGGTCCGCCCCCGTCCAGGTCGTGTAGGCCGCGTCGGTGTAGCTGTAGGTCCCGATCAGGCTCCAGCGATCGAAGACCAGGAAGCCTTCGGCCTCGAAGCCCTTGATCGTCGCCGCCGCCACGTTGGCGGTGAAGGCGATGTTCTGGCCCGCCGGCGTGATGGCGTTCACGCCCCGCTGGATGTTCTTGTAGTCGTCCTTGAACGCCGCGACGTTCAGCCGGCCGCGCGCGTCGCCCAGGTAGAAGTCCCACTTGGCGCCCGCTTCAGTGTCGATCACCGATTCTGACGAGTACTCGCTCACGAAGCCCGGAACCGCCGAGGCGCCCTGGATCGTGTTCAGGCCGCCTGGCTTGTAGCCGCGCCGGCGGGTCACATAGACCAGCAGGTCCTTGTTGACCGCCCAGTCCAGCGCGAACGTGTAGCCGGGGCCGCTGCCCTTGGTGACCGACCGACTGATGGCGCCCGGCGTGATCAGGCCCGACGGGTAGTTCACAACCGCCGCGGCGTTGATGGCGGTGACCTCGGTATTGGTCTTGCGGTAGCCCGCCGTGAACTTCAGCCCATCCAGGCCGACCCGGTCCAGGTCCGCCGTGAACTGCCCGAAGTACGCGGTTTCGCGGCTGTGGCCCGCCAGGGCCATAGGCGTCGCGGAGATCGGCCCCAGGTTCGGCGTGCCGACGCCGCCAAACGTCCGGTTCAGGTTGCTGCTGCCGCGCAGCCCCTCGGACACCGGCTGGTTCTGATAGTAGTAGCCGGCGATCCAGATCAGTGCGTCGTCGTAGACCGAACCGTTGACCTGGAACTCGTTGGTGAAGGTCTTGTTGAACTTGCCCGTGTCGCCAACCACCTGGCCGTTGATCCACTGCGACTGGGCAGAGGTCCCGTAGGCCGAGGCGTTGAGGTCGAACGGCGTCGCCGAGAAGTTCCCGGAGACCCGGTTCCGCGCCTGCTGGAAGCTGAAGATGTTCTTCACCCCCAGGCTCATCGGCCCGACGTCGGGCAGCTTGATCTCCGTCGTGTTGAAGATGTCGTGGCGGTTGATGTTCTCGACGTTGCCGTAGGCCGTGCCCGTCGTCATCCGGCGAAGGTTCTTGCCGCCCTGGGCGCTGGCGTTGACCTCGGTCACCAGCGCGCTGCGGATGTCGGCCAGGATCTGGACGCGCTGGGCCTGGCAACTGGCCACATCCGTCGCGAAGCCGAAGCCCACCGCCTGGCCACACACGGTCGCGAACGCCGCGGCGTTGCGATTGAGGTTCGCAAGGCCCAGGTTCGCGCCGATCGTCACGCGCGCCGCCGTCGTCGCGTCGAAGTCGTAGTAATTGTAGAAGATCGTGTTCTTGAACCAGTCCGCCGGCTCGAACAGCAGGCTGGCGCGAACCGACCGGCTGTCGTCGCCGTCCATGTGCTGGCCGGTGACCAGATTCTTCACATAGCCTCGGCGATGGGTGCGGTTGACGGCCACCCGCAGCGCCAGTTGATCCTCGATGATGGGCACGTTGACGACGGCGTTCAGGTCGCTGCGCGACAGGTTGCCGAAGCGGCCGTTCACTAGGCCGTGGAAGGTGTCGGCCGTCGGCGCGTTCGGGCCGACCAGCACGGCGCCGCCGGCCGTCGCCCGGCCGAACAGCGTCCCTTGCGGGCCCTTCAGCACCTGGATCGAGCCGATGTCGAAGAAGGGCATCGACGGGCCGGTCGGGCCGAACGGCGCTTCGGCGAAGTACGAGGTCACAGACCCGCCGCCGAACAGCCCCTGCCCGACGCCGCGGATGGAATAGTTCGCGGCGCTGCGGCTGAAGACCGAGTTGGCGCCGCCGATCGACAGGGACGGGATGACCGTCTGCAGGTCGCTGGGATTGGTGATCTGGCGGTCCTGCAGGGCTTGGCCGCTGACGGCGGACACCGCGGCGGGCACGTCCTGAAGGTTTTCCTCACGGCGCCGGGCGGTGACGATCACCTCCTCCAGCGCCGTCCCTGCCGAACGCTCGGCAGCCGCGGGGGCGGTCTGGGCAAGCGCGGGCGCGGCCGCGAGGCTTGCGAGCAATGCGCTCACGCCGGACCCGCAATGCAGCACGAATTTCCTGGACAGCATTCTGTAGCGTCTCCCCCTGGGGCGTTCCCGCTTGCCGCCGCCGGGCGCCTGTCGGCGTCGGCGGTGGATTGCGTGGTAACGTGTTTTATTTTTCGAAGGTAACGCGTTATTCTCGAGCCTGCAAGACGATCCAGGCCGCTTTCCAGCCGAGATCACGAAGGAGCGCCCATGCCGGCAGTCAAGGCCGAAAGTCACGACCGGACCCCCGACGTCAGCCTGATCGCGACCCTGCTGGATCAAGCCCGTCACACGCCGGATAAGACCTACGTCACCAGCATCGACGGCCGCAGCCTCAGCTATGCCGAGACCGTGGCTGGGGCTCGCCTGTGGGCCGCCGCCTATCGCCGCGCCGGCGTGCAGCCGGGCGAGCACGTGGTGACCATGCAGCACAATACACTGGAATCCCTGCTCGGCTGGCTGGGCCTGGCATGGCTCGGCGCGGTGGAGGCCCCGATCAACAGCGACTATCGTGGGCCGCTGCTGGCCCACGCGCTCAACCTGACCCGGGCGCCGACGATGCTGGTCCTGGACCGGTTCGCAGATCGCGTCGCCGAGGTCTCTGGGGACCTGCAGCATCTGCGCACCCTGATCGTGCTGGATGGAGACCGGCCCGCGGGCGGCGCCTATCAAACCCTCTCGGGCGCGGCGTTCCTGGAGAACCTGGACCCGGCCACCGACCTTCGCGCGCCGGCGCCGTGGGACATCATGGCGGTCCTGTTCACCTCAGGAACGACCGGACCGTCCAAGGCCGTGCGGATCCCCTGGGCCCAGATGCACGCCATGGTCACCGGCAGCTTCAAGCTGGAGGACTTTGGCCATGACGAGGTGATCTACAACGCCGGCCCGACCTATCACGTCGGCGCGAAGGTGTTCCCCTACATGGCGGGACTGGTGGGTGGCCGGCACCTGATGCGGCCCTTCATCAGCCGCTCGGCCGTGGCCGAGGAGTATTTGAGGTTCGGCGTCACGGTCGGCGGCGTCGTCGCCGACTGGCTGGACCAGCCTCCCCAGGCGGACGACGCGACTCGCCCGCTTCGGTTCCTGCTCACGCCCTACCGCGATCCGGCGGCGGAGCCCTTCGTCGCCCGGTTCGGCGGCCGGCGCTTCGGCGTGTTCAACATGACCGAGGTTAGTTGCCCCATCCAGTTCCGGGACTGGGACGCGGTCGTCTACGACGCCGCCGGCCGGATGAGCTGCGGCGTCGTGCGCGACGGCTACGAGGCGCGGGTCGTGGATGCGAACGACCAGCCGGTGCCGGACGGCGAGGTCGGCGAGTTGATCATCCGCGCCGACCGCCCCTGGGTGCTGAACGCCGGCTATCTCAACAACCCCGAGGCCACGGCCGAGGCGTGGCGCAACGGCTGGTTCCATACCGGCGACGCGTTCGTCCGTGACACGGCGGGCAATTTCTTCTTCCTCGACCGGCTGAAGGATTCCATCCGACGCCACGGCGAGAACATCTCCAGCTTCGAGGTCGAGGCCTATGTGAACGCTCATCCGGCCGTCGCCCTGTCGGCTGCGGTCGCGGTGAAGGCCTCGGCGCACGCCGGCGCCAGCGAGGAGATCAAGATCGTCGTGGAACGCCTGCCCGGCGAGGCCCTGGACGCGGAGACCCTGATCCGGTGGCTGATCCCTCAGATGCCGCGCTTCATGGTCCCGCGCTATGTCGAGTTCATCGACGCCCTGCCGCTCACGCCGACGCAGAAGGTGCGCAAGAAGGTCTTGCGTGACGACGGCGTCGGCCCCCGCACCTGGGACCGCGAGGCCGCCGGCATCGAGGTCCCGCGCTAGGCCGCCTCACCAGGTATCGATGTACGGACGCTTCTTGCCCTTGCGCTTGGGCATCGGCGTGCTCTCCAGCCCGGCCACGATCCACTTGCGGGTGTCCGCCGGGTCGATGACGTCGTCGAAGTCGAAGCCCATGGCGACGTTGAGGGCCTTGCCGCTCTGGTAGGCCTCGGCGACCATCCGCTGATAGACGGCCTCCCGCTCGACGGGATCCTCGATCGCCTCCAGCTCCTTGCGGTAGCCAAGCTTCACCGAACCCTCCAGGTTCATCCCCCCGAACTCGCCGGTCGGCCAGGCCACGGTGAAGAAGGATGCGTGGGAACACCCACCCGCCATCGCCAGGATGCCCAGGCCATAGCCCTTGCGCAGCACGATGGTGAAGACCGGCACCGTCAGGTTCGGCCCCGTCACGAACATCCGGCAGCAATGGCGGATCAGGCCGGTTTTCTCCGCCTCCGGCCCGACCATGTTGCCGGGGGTGTCGGCCAGCACGACGATCGGGATGTCGAACGCGTCGCAAAGCTGCATGAACCGCGCGGCCTTGTCGGCCGCGTCGGAATCGACCGCCCCGCCCAGATGCCCGGGATTGTTGGCGATGATGCCGACCGGCCGGCCTTCGATCCGCGCCAGGGCCGTGACCATGCCCAGGCCGAACGCCCTGCGCAGTTCCAGCACCGACCCCTCGTCCGCCAGGGTCTCGATCACTTCTCTCACGTCGTAGACCCGCACCCGGTTCTCCGGGATCAGGTGGCGCAGCCGCCGTTGATCGGGGCTGGTCCAGCCGGGAAGGGCGCCCTGGAAGTAGGACAGGTACTGCTTGGCCGCCGCGACCGCTGCCGCCTCGTCCTTCACCACGATGTCGACGACGCCGCCAGGCGCCTGTGTCGAGAGCGGGCCAACCTCGTCCGGCGTGTAGATTCCCAAGCCGCCGCCTTCGATGACGGCGGGCCCACCCACGCCGATGGTCGAGCCCTCCGTTGCGATGATCACGTCGCAGCAGCCCAGCAGCACCGCGGCGCCCGCGAAGCACCGGCCGTTGGTGATCCCGATCTGCGGAACCAGGGCGCTCAGCCGCCCCTGCAGCATGAAGGCGCGGACGTTGAAGATGCCGCCGCCGGAGACCCGGTCGGTGTCGCCGGGTCGTCCGCCGCCGCTCTCGGCGAAATAGATCACCGGCAGTTGCCACTTCTCAGCCAGCTCGAAGAGCCGGTCGGTCTTCTCGTGGTTCTTCAGGCCCTGGGTGCCCGCCAGCACCATGTAGTCGTAGGACATCACCACGCAGCGCGAGGCCTCGGCGCCGAACGCCTCGCCGTTCACTCGGCCGAGGCCGGTCACCATCCCATCGGCGGGCGTCGTACGGATCAACTCCTCCACCGGCTGGCGCAGGCGCCGCCCGGCGATCACTAGTCCACCGTACTCCACGAAGGACCCGGCATCGCAGAGGTCGTCTATATTCTCCCGGGCGGTCCGGTAGCCGAACCGCCGCCGCTTCGCCACAGCCTCCGGGCGCGCGGCGTCCAGCAGCAGATCGTGACGGTCCAGCACCTCGCGCAGGTCGGGCCGGACATGGTCCAGGTCGATGTCGTCCTCGTCGCCGACGGTCGTCTCGCCCAGGTCGGCCGCCTCGATGAAGGCCAGCGCCTGGCCCTCGGCCACGGTCTCGCCCGCCGCCACCGCATATTGCCGGACGAACCCGTCCACACCCGCCGACACCAGATGTTCCATCTTCATGGCCTCCAGCACCGCGACCGGCTCGTTGGCCCGGACCGGGTCGCCGATCTTCACCGCCAGGCCAACCACTGTGCCTTGCAGCGGCGCGCCGATGGTGGTCGTTCCCGCCGGCCCGACGACCTCCCCTTTGGCCTTCCCGCCGGGCGCGGATCCGGCGGCCTCGACCCCGGCCGCCGGCGTCAGGTCCAGCGCCGCCCTGTGGAGCTCGCCACCCCGTTCCTCGACGCGGGTCGTGTTCCAGGCGCCGGCCTCCAGCGCCCCGTCGGCGAGCACCGCGCGGAGGAACGGGATGTTGGTGGGCGCGCCCTCGATGCGGAATTCGGCCAGCGCGCGATCCGCAGCGCGCAGCAGGCCGCTCACGCCGCCCCGCTCGACATGGACGATCACCTTGGCCAGCAGGGAGTCGAAGCGGACACTGGTGTCGTAGCCCGCGTAGCCGAAGCCATCGACGCGGACCCCCGCTCCGGACGGCGGCTCGTAGGCGGACAGATGTCCGCTGGCCGGCCGCGCTGCCCCATCCTCGCCCATGCGCTCCAGATTGACCCGCGCCTGAAGGGCGACCCCGCGCGCCGGCGGCGGCCCCTCGGCCAGTCTCAGGTCGGAGAGCGTCCGGCCGCCGGCGACCTCCAGCTGAAGCTCGACCAGATCCAGGCCGGTGATCGCCTCGGTCACGGTATGCTCCACCTGGAGCCGGGCATTCGCCTCGATGAAGGCGTAGGCGCCCGCGCCGTCGGCGTCGACCAGGAACTCGATTGTGCCGACGCCGCGATAGGCGACGGCCCGGCCCAGCTCGACCGCCGCCGTGAGCAAGCCTTCGCGCACCTCCGAATCCAGCCACAGCGCCGGGGCGAACTCGACGACCTTCTGCCGCTGGCGCTGGACGCTGCAGTCGCGGTCCCACAGATGGACCACCTCGCCCGTACCATCTCCCAGGATCTGCACCTCGA
Organism: Phenylobacterium sp.; assembly: GCF_004297125.1. GTDB lineage: Bacteria > Pseudomonadota > Alphaproteobacteria > Caulobacterales > Caulobacteraceae > Phenylobacterium. Next base: position 25,293 of record NZ_SCVD01000015.1, read on the forward strand.
TATGGCGCGCGCGCGGCAGGAGGCGCTCGACGTAGAGGTCGCCCGAGCCAAACGCCGCCGCAGCCTCGGACGCACAGCGCGCGTAGGCGCCGCCCAGGTCTTCGATCCGGGTCACCGGCCGCATCCCACGTCCCCCGCCGCCGGCGATGGCCTTGACCATGACCGCCCCACCCGGCCCCAGGTCACGGAAGAAGGCCTCTGCGTCGGCCAGGCTGGTCGCCCCGTTCAACCCCTCCAGGGTCGGTACGCCGCAGCGTTGGGCGATTGACCGCGCCATGGCCTTGTCGCCGAACGCAGTCAGCGTCTCGGGCGTCGGTCCGACGAATGTCAGACCGGCTGCGGCGCACTGCGCGGCAAACGCCCCGGACTCGCTGAGGAATCCGTAGCCCGGATGCACCGCGTCGGCGCCGGACTTCAAGGCCGCCGCCACGATCGCCGCGCCGTCCAGGTAGGCGGCGGGCCCCACGCCGGCGAGCGCGACGGCCGCGTCGCAGCGGCGCACGTGCAGGCTCGCCGCGTCGTCCTCGGAATGCACCGCGACCGTGGGCAGCCCCAGGAGCGCGGCCGTGCGCGCGATGCGGACGGCGATCTCACCGCGGTTGGCGATCAGCAGCTTCTGCATGGATATCTCGGCTCGATACGGGAAGGAGTAATGTCAGCGCGCGCCGCGCGCCGTGACTTCGCGCCGACGCAGGTCCGCCTGGATCTCCGCATGCCGCTCCCGGCTGAGGGGATAAGCCCACATGATGCTCATGGAGATGCAGGTGAAGATCAGCATCGCCGGCCCGAACAGGACCGCGAGCTGAACCGTGGCGTCCCGCGGGATGGCGTCCACCGGCACGCCGCGCGGAAAATGGATCAGGTCCAGCGCGACGCCGGCGATGGCCCCGCCGGCGCCCAGCGAGGCCTTGCGGGTGAAGGCGCTGGCTCCGAACAGAAACCCTTCCGACCGGCCGCCGAACCGATGGTGATAGGCGTCCGCGACATCGGCCAGCATCGCCCCGGCCACCACCGTCGCCGGCCCGCCCGCCACGCCGGTCAGGAAGGTGCTGACGGCCAGCAACCAGGTGAGCAGGGGCTTGTTGTCCAGCGGCATGACCCCGGCCAGCGCCAGCAGGATGACCACCGCCGTGATGCTCACGGAGATCACCACGCTGGTGACGTAGACCGGCTTCTTGTCGAAGCGATGCGCCAGCCCGCGCGCCAGGAAGAAGCCCGCCATGAAGCCCACGACATTGGCCAGCAACACGAACTGCACGCCCGATGGCGGCAGTCGCCAAAAGTAGGTGTTCACGTGGATGCTCAGGGCCGCCTGGACTCCGCCCAGCACGTACGAGATCAGGATCGCCGCGAAGTAGATCGAGAACGCCTTCAGCCGGAAGGCGGTGAGCAGGTTGCGGATTAGCCCCCCGCTGCCGGCCGACAGGCTGCCGTCCACATTACCTGTGGCATATACCTGCTGCGCCCGGCGCTGTGTGCCCAGGGCCGAGGTGAAGATCACCACCACGACGATGGCCCCGCAGGCCAGGGCCAGGGGCTGGTAGGCGGCCGGGTTGAGCTGCCCGTCCGGGAAGCCCGTCGTGGACCGGAAGAACAGGCTGAACGCCAGCGCGAGCACCAGCAGCCGCCCGACATAGGCGAACAGGGCGCGGAACCCGCTGACCGAAACCCGCTCCCGGAAGTCCGTGCTGAGCTCGGCGCCAAGGGCCATGTGCGGCACGAAATAGAAGGACTGCATCAGCCGGCCCAGGGCCGTGAACCCCAACAGCCAGGCGAACAGGATCCAGTCTCCCGCGCCGGCCGGCGGGCTGAACAGCAGGTAGAGGCACACCGCCAGCGGGATGGGAGCCAGGTACAGGAACGGGTGCCGCCGCCCCAGGCGCGAGCGGAGATTGTCCGAAACATTGCCGATAATGGGGTCCGATAGTCCATCGAACAGCAGCGCGATCAGCAGCGCCAGCCCCGTCATCGAGCCCGATAGCCCTACGACCTGAACGTAATAGAAGAAGAGGAACGTCTCCAGCGCGGCGCTCTTCACTCCCTCCGCCGTCTCGCCGAGCCCGTAGCTGAGCTTGGTGACGAACGGCAGCCGATCGACCTCGCCGGCTCGCCCCGCAGCTTCCCCCGATGTGTCGCTAGCCATGTCGCTCCCGGCGCCCGGTGAACCGGAGCTCATTGGTAATTTGTTACCAACAACACGATGGCCGGGCTTTTGGTCAAGTCTCAAGTTGAAGGACCGCGACGGCCACATGTTGGATTGCGGAACGACGGCGGCGAGATCCGGGGGCAAACGTGCGCGCCGATGAAACTCGACCGCCGTTTGGGCTACGTGCGGATGCGCCTCTCGCCCGCACTCGCGGACCGCGCTTCAGCCGGGACATCCGAGATGGCGGACGCTGAAAGCGCTGATCGGGCGAGGTGGTTTCGCCGAAAGCGCGGCGACACTCTCAGTTCATTTTGAGATGAGTAGGACTGCCGTGCCCCAGTCGGGAGACATTCGGGTCCAGGCCGACAGCTGCGCTTCGCGGCCCGCTCGCGCCGATGTCCGAAAAACAAATGGATCCCGTTGCGGACGTACAGCCGGTCAGGGAGCCAACCACAGCGATGAATGAGCCGGCGTCACCCAACTCACGCCGCGCGGGCAAAGGCCGGGACGAGCAGCCGGCCGGCCAGTTCGATGCTCTTCAGCACCGCGGCGTGCGGGATGGATCCGAACTGCATCATGCACATCATGCGGTCCGCGCCGATCGCCTGGTAGCCCTTGAGCTTCTCGGCGCAGTGCGGGGCGTCGCCGATCACGACACAGTCCAGCGGCTCAAGGATGTCGTGCGCCTCCTTGAACGTGATCTCTTCGCCCTGGGCCATGCGCTTGAGCAGCACCAGCACCGGTGGATCGTCGTCGTGGATCACCGTCTCATCGGGATCGAGCCGCGCCAGCGCCGCCGTGTCGCGCGCTGAGTTCGGATGGAGGCCCGCCTTGATCATGTCGTACCAGACCCGTCGCGGCACCTTGAACACGCGCGGCGCGGCGTTGACGTACCACAGCGCCGACCAGGCGGCGCCGTTGGCTATGGCTTCCTCGCGCGTCTCGGCCACGTGGACGAAGGTGAAGCAGCCCTTCTGCCGGTTGATGAACCGGCCGGCCGGCGCCTTACAGGCCGAGAGGCCCCGGTCGTGCTCGCGCAGCATCTCGCCCAGGAACTTCACCGGGCTGAGCAGCGTGGTGCCCAGAGCGCCGACCCCCATCTCGCCAGCCATGTAGAAGCTCTCGGGCGAGCCGCAGGTCTGCCAGAGCGGCGGATGCGGCCTCTGCAACGGCTTCGGCACGATCTCGCGCGGGGGCACCTTGTAGTCCGGGCCGTCCCACGAGAACTCAGGCTCGGTCCAGATGCGCGGGATGATGTGCATGGCGTCGCGCACCTGGTCGCGCGCCTTCTCGGGATCGACGCCGAAGGTCTCCCATTCCTTGCCGCCCGACTTGGCGAGCCCCATCTCGAAGCGGCCGCCCGACAGCACGTCCAGCGTGGCGCCGCGCTCCGCCACCCGCAGCGGCGAGTTGATGGCGAACGGCGCCAGTACGCCGGCATGGCCCACCCGCAGACGCTTGGTGGTCATGGCGATGGCGGTCAGAACCAGTTCGGGCGCGGCGGAGTAGCTGAACTCCGGGGCGCCGTGGTGCTCCACCTGCCACCACGCGGTGAACCCGGCGTCGTCGGCCGCGCGGGCCTGGTCCAGGATTTCGCGGAAGAGGCTGGCCTCATCCTCGCCGTGCCAGGGGAAGGCCCGCTGGATCTCGCAGAAGATATCGAACTTCACGCCTCGCGCCTTTCAATGCATCAATTTTATAACACTTGTTATGTAATGGTCCGCGCGGATCGAAGTCAATCGTGACCGGGCCGAAGGACGGCCGTTTCCGGCCCTTCTTACATAACGTTTGATATGCCAATCACGTCGCGGCCTCCGCCAGGCCCTGGATGCGGTAAGCGCGCGCCGCGACGTCGTGGAACATCAGCCGCTTCTCCTCGTCGCTGAACCCCGCGGCCATCTTCTTGTGGGCGTTCCAGAGCACGCCGTAGCTGCAGGCGCGCTTGTCCATCGGGAAGTTGCTCTCGAACATGCAGCGCGCCGGGCCGAACAGCTCGATGGCGGCGGCGTAGTAGGGCTCGTTGGCCGCCGCGAGCTCATCGGAGGTCGGTGGCAGGGATCGGCCATGCCAGGCAAAGCCGTTGAAGTGCATGTTTAGGCCGCCCAGCTTCAGCATCACGTTGGGCTGCTGGGCCACTGTCGCAAGGCCCGCTTGCCAGGCCGCGAACACCTCCACCCGCCGGTCCGCATACCAGCCCATGCCGAGTGGCGTGCCGATATGGTCGAGGACGAGGGTTAGACCGGGCAGCGCGGCGGCCAGCTTCGCGACCTGATCGAGCTGGTGGTGGAACACCCAGATGTCGAGCGACAACCCGCGCCGCTCCAGCTCGCGCGCGCCGGCGCGGAAGGCGGCGCTTTCCATCATGTCGGGCGGCGCGCTGGGCCAGGGGTCGAGCGCGCCGTGGGGATCGGCGCAGACGATGGGACGGATCCCGCGATAGCGCTCCGGCGCGCGCGCGATGTGGAGGTCCAGCACCTCGCCGACCCGCTCCCCCAGCATGAGGTCGGCCGAGCCGAAGATCGCCGCGCAGGCCCGCACCGACCCGAAGGCGCCGCTGGCCGCCTGCGCGCCCACCCCATTGGCGAACTCCACCTCCCCGATCGAGCGCAGCTCGGCCGGGCCGTCCGGCCGGTACATCGCCCCGCACTCGGCGAAGACGCTGGCGACGATATTGTGGCCGCCGCGGGCGGGATCGGCGTCGGCCAGGAAGTCGTCCAGGAGATAGGTGTCGTGGGGCAGCCGCCAGAGGTGGTGGTGGGCGTCGATGATCGGCAGCCCGGGCTCCAGCGGAGCCTCGCGCACCTGGGCCAGCCAGTCGCCACGCACGGGCCATTCCATGGACATGGGAGCAACGAAGCCGGGCGCGGCCCGCCCGGCCCTCCTAGAAGTTAACGCCCAGCCGCACGCCATAGGTCCGGGGCGGGTAGTAGACGAAGTTGTCGGGCTGGATCGCCTGCTGGCCCAGCGAGATCGACTGCAGGCCGTCGTTCGAGATGATGTCGTCGTCCTCGATGTTGGCGACGAACGCCTCGATCCGATACCGCCGATCCACGCTCTCCCACGTCACCCGCGCATTGGTCGTATGGTAGGATTTCTGGCGCGAGGTGATGTAATTGTCGGCCAGGAAGTCCACGCGGCCCGAGAAGTAGGCGTCGATCCGCGGCGTAATCGCGCCGAACGCGGTCTCGAACCGGTACTCCGCGCCCAGGTTGACCGTGTAGGGCGGCGTCTGGTTCAGGTTGTTGCCCTTGAAATTGCACAGCCGGGTGACCGGATCGCAACCGGGGCCCGGCCCGCCGAAGCGCGCGGCCGTGGTGATGTAGCGACCGTACTCCGCGTCCGTCAGAGTCGCAGTGGCATTGAGGCGGAGGTTGTCGACGGGCACGGCCGACAGCTCCACCTCCAGCCCGTTCACGTCCGTCTTGCCGTCGACGTTGTTGATGCCCGATTGGGTTGCGCTCTGGATGAACACCTGAAGGTTCTTGATCTCCTGGTGATAGGCCGCGACATTCAGCTGGACCCGGTCGTCGAAGAACCTCGATTTCAGGCCCACGTCGAACGACGTGAGGGTCTCGGGATCGTAGATGTTGCCCAAGCCCGTAATGTTGCCGCCAGCCAGGTAGCCGCGCGCCACGGAAGCGAAGACCATGGTCTTCTCGTTGACTTGGTAGCTCAGGCCCAGCTTGCCGGTGACCCGGTTCCACGTCTCGCTGAACGGGCCGGCCGTGACGCCACAGCTGCCGCCGCAAGCGATCGGGAGCTGGTAGTCCAGCGCGTTGAAGCCGGTCTTCTTGTCACGCGTGTAGCGCAGGCCGACGGTGAGGATCAGCGGCAGCTCGGCGCTAGTATTGCCAAAATCGTAGTCGAACTGGCCGAACGCGGCCAAAGCCTTGGTCTTACTGGTCCCAGAGCTCAGGAAGTTGAAGCGGTTGAACGGCGCGGTCGGGCCCGAGTCGTTGTAGCCGGTGTCGCTATAGGCGAAGTCCTGGAAGTTCTTTCCGTAAAAGTAGATGCCACCGACCAGCCAGGTCAGGGGTCCCTCGCCGTTCGAGGTGAAACGGACCTCCTGCGAGAACTGCTTGGCGTCCAGCCGCCAGGCCGAGCCGAAGGAGAGCGGCAGGTCCGAACCGTCGCCATCGCTGATCTGGTCCACATGGCTTTTGCCGTAGGCGGTGACCGAGGTGAAGTTGGCGAACGGCATCTCGTATTCCAACGTGCCCGAATACAGCTGGGTGTCATTGCTCCCGACGTCCGGATAGTCGTGGCAAACCCGGCGGGGATTGAACTTCGCCGCCGTGCTGAAGTCGCATGGCGAGCCGATCGGGACGCCCAGCGGCGGGGTGGTGTAGCGGGCTGGCGTCTGCCACCACGCGGTCGCGGTGGCCGCCACGCCCTCGCTCCAGGTGCGGTGCGCCGCCAGCAGCAGGCGCGCTTGCGGGTTGAAGTCGATCGCGAGCTGGGCGCGGATCATCTGGTAGTCCAGCCGGTCGAGCTGCTTGGTCGCCGTGGGCTTGGCCGAGAGGTTCTTGGTGTAGGGATCGTGCTCGGCCGACACCGCGGTCAGGCGCGCGGCGATCTGCATGTCGCCGTCCGTGACCAGTGGCACATTGACGAAGCCCCGGAAGGTGCGCGCGTCGTAGTTGCCCAGTATGGCGTCGACGCCGGCGCCGAACTCGCCCGTCGGCTTGTTGGTGATGATGTTGATCGAGCCGCCCACCGAGTTGCGACCATAGAGCGTGCCCTGCGGTCCGCGCAGAACCTCGACCCGGGCGATGTCGTAGAATTCTGGGTCGATGGACGTGGTGCGCTGCACGTAGACGCCGTCGATATTGTAGGCCACCGGCGAGTCGCCGCCGGGCGTGGTGTTCTGGCTGCCCAGACCCCGCATGGTGATGACGTTCTCGCCGCCGGTGACGCCGGCGCCGAACCGCAGCGACGGCACGCGCGCGCCCAGCTCCTTGAAGCCGATCACACCCTGCTTTGCCAGATCCTCGCCGCCCACCGCGGTGATCGGGATCGGGACGCGCTGGACGTTCTCCTCCCGGAACTGGGCGGTGACCACGACCTCGCTGACCGCGCTTTCGACCGGCTCTGCGGCCTGCGCCGCGCTTACCGACAGCGCCGCCGCGGCGACGCCCCCCAGAAGGCGCGCCTGGCGCCCGAACATCCTGGCCATCTGCCGAACCCTCCTCGATCTGTCGTTGTCGCTTCGGCCCCGGCGCGCGAGGCCGCCCGTGTCAGTGGGACTTGTCGCCGCCCAGCGCCTCGTTGGCGCGCGAATGGCGCACGCCGGGCTGGAGCTCGATCATCTCGATGATGTTGCCGTTGGGGTCGTAGCAGCAGGCCGTGCCCACGATGCCCAGAGCGGCGTCCGGCGTATGGGGCGGCTGGGTGAAGACGACGCCCGCCTTGGTCAGGGCCTGGTAGGCGCCGTGCACATTCTGCGTCCGGAAGGCGATGATCCGCGGCACCGTCTGCTTGCGCGCGCCTGGATCGGGAAAGGTCGCCCTGGGCTCGACCCATTCGATCAGGTCCATCATCGGCCCGTCGGGATCTGTCGGCAGCACCATCAGCACGCCGCGGCCCTGCGCCTTGCCTAGGCCGAAGATGCCGGCCACGAACTCGGGCCATACGACGTTGCGCCGGTCGTTCAGGATCTCGAAACCCAGCAGCCGATAGAACGCCACCGACTCGTCGAGGTCCCGGCAATTGATGACGGTGTGATAGAGGCGCGACAGCGCCCACGCCGACTCGGACACGTCCACATCCTCCCCTGCACGGCCCCGGCGGCGCGCCGACTGCGCGACCGTTCAAAGCTCATCTTATGGGATAAACATAACGCCCGTTGTGCGTGGTTCGTAAAGCGGAATTATAACGACCGTTCTGGAAACAAGTCATGGCGCGCCAAGCAGGAGGGCACGCAACGCATTGCCGTGAGGGCCACATGGGCGACCCCAGCTATGACGTAACAGGCGTTACGAATGACGGTCAGCTCGCTGCGCGTGACGGTTTGCGGCCGCTATCGAGAACGGCGCCCAGTCGGGCGTCCAACAGCGAGTCGACGAACTGCCGCTGAGCGACGCTCGTGAACTTGCCGGCGCCCAGCAGCACCTGCACGCCCAAGCCGTCGATCAGCGCGACGATCTCACGGGCCACGTGCGCGACGTCGAGATCGCGCGGCGCCTCGCCCTGCTCCTGGGCGCGCCGGATCACCGTCGACACCCGGTTCATGTACTCGAAGTAGCGCTCGCGCATCACGCGCTGGACCTGGGGGCTGTGCGCGCCCCGCTCCCAGAACGCCAGCCAGCACCGCCACTGCGCCTTCATCGCCGTCGAGGTTGGGAGGATGGTGTGCAGCAGGTCGCGCAGCGCTTCGCGGGCGGACATGCCCGTCGCCGCCTCGTCCATCATCGGCCGGACCAGCTCGGCGCCGTGCTCGGAGACCGCGATCAGCACCTCGTCCTTGGACTGGAAGTAGTGGGTCAGGGCGCCGGTGGTGAAGCCGGCCTCCTTCGCCACGTTGCGCATGGTCAGGCCTTCCAGCCCCTCGCGCGAGATGACGGCCAGCGCGGCGGCGGCGAACTGCCGCCTCCTCTGCTCGTGGTCGGCCTGACGGGCCATACGCATCGCTCCTCGCCTTACGAGGCAGGCGCGTTACCACACGCTTGGCGATTGGAACACGCTCGTTATGTTTTCACGCCGCGTGGACGCCGCCGTCGATCACCAGCTCGGCGCCGGTGACGAAGCGCGCGGCGTCCGTGCACAGGTAGAGCACACCCTCGGCAATGTCTTCCGGTGCGCCCGGAAAACCCATCGGCGTGGCGGCGACCGACGCCTTGCGCGCGCCGTCCATCAGTTCCTCCGCCGAGTTCGACCTGGGACCGAGGCGGCCGTCGTTCTGCATCTTGACCCAGATGGCGGTCTCGATGGCGCCGGGGTGAACCGAGTTCACCCGCACGCCGTTGCGCGCCGCCGCGCACTCAAGCGCGACGGCCTTGCTGAAGAGCCGCACGCCGCCCTTGGTGGCGCAATAGGCCGACAGTCCCGGCACGCCGGTCAGCCCCGCCACCGACGAGACATTGACAATCGAGGCGCCGCCGGCCCGCGCCAGCAGCGGCATGGCGGCCCGCGTGCCGAAGAAGACGCCATCCAGGTTCACCGACTGCTGCCGACGCCAAATCTCGTTCGTCGTCTCCAGAAGGGGCGCGCTAATGCAGAGGCCGGCGTTGTTGACCAGGGCATGCAGCGCCCCGGCGTCCCGCTCGACCTGGGCCATCACCGCGACCCAGTCGGCCTCGGAGGTGACGTCCAAGGGAACCTTCTCAAGGGGCCCAGCGGCTTCGGCCAGCGCACAAGTCTCGGCCAGGCCATCCAGGTCCACGTCAGCGGCGAAGACCCGCGCCCCTTCACGCGCCAACGTCAGTGCGCAGGCGCGTCCGATCCCGCCAGCCGCTCCGGTGACCAGCGCCACCTTTCCCGCCATCCGCCCCATCGCGCTCCCCTCGTAACGATCGTTATCTTTACATAGGCCCTGGCTTGTCGATAGCGTCACCATAACAAATGTTATGCAATCGGGAGCGAGAGCCATGGGGGCAGAGCTGCAGTACGACGTCCTCGTCATCGGAGCCGGCTTCGGCGGCCTCTACGCCGTCCACCGCTTCGCGGAGCGAGGCCTGAACGTCCTGGGCCTTGAGCAAGCCGACGACGTAGGCGGCGTCTGGTACTGGAACCGCTATCCCGGCGCCCGCTGCGACTGCGAGAGCTACTACTACAGCTACTCCTTCGACGCGGCGCTGCAGCAGGACTGGTCGTGGAGCCTGCGCTACTCCGAACAACCCGAAATCCTGCGCTACCTCGGTCACGTGGCCGACCGCTTCGACCTGCGTCGGCGCTATCGGTTCTCGTCCAGGGTGACCGCCGCCCATTTCGACGCGGCGCTAGGCGGTTGGCGCGTCCGTACGGCCGACGGCTTCGAGGCCACCACGCGGGTCCTGGTCACCGCCATGGGTTGCCTGTCGCAGGTCAACTGGCCCGACATCCCGGGCCTCCGCGACTTCCAGGGACGCCTGCTGCACACCGCCCAGTGGCCGCACGAGCCGGTCGACTTATCCGGCCGCCGCGTCGGCGTGATCGGCACCGGCGCCTCTGCGGTGCAGGCCATCCCCCGCATCGCGGATCAGGCGGCGCATCTCACCGTCTTCCAGCGCACCGCCAACTGGGTGCTGCCCGCGTGGAACCACGCGACCGATCCCGGATTCGAGGCCTGGGTGAAGGTCAACTACGACGACATCCGCGCCCGCTGCCTGGCTTCCGGCGGCGCCGTGCCATTCGATACGCCGGACCGTTCGGCCCTGGCTGTCAGCGACGAGGAGCGGCAGGCGGTCTACCAGCGGTTCTGGGACCAGGGCGGCATGCGGTTCTTCACCGCCTTCACCGACCTCTTCACCGACGAGAGTGCGAATGCGACCGCCCAGGCCTTCGTGCGCGAGCACATCCTGCGGACGGTCCGCGACCCCGACACCGCGCGACGCCTGATCCCCAACGACCATCCGATCGGTGTGAAGCGTCCGCCCCTCGACGACGATTACTACGAGACGTTCAATCGTCCGAATGTGGCCCTGGCCGATGTGCGCAGCGCGCCCATCCTCCGGATCTCCGGTCGGACCTTGCGTACTGCCGAGGCGGAGTACGAACTGGACGACCTCGTGGTCGCCACCGGCTTCGACGCCATCACCGGGGCGCTGCTGGCCATGGACGCGCGCGGGCGCGACGGCGTGCGGTTGGCCGACCGCTGGTCCGAAGGGCCGAAAACCTACCTGGGCCTGGGCGTCGCGGGCTTCCCCAACCTCTTCACCGTCACGGGCCCGCTGAGTCCCTCGGTGCTCGCCAACATGCCGACGGCGGTGGAGCAACACGTGGACTGGATCGCCGACTGCCTGGTCCACATGCGCGAGCGCGGCATCGCCACGGTGGAGGCCACCGAGAGCGCCGAGGCGGCCTGGTCAGCCGAGTCGGACGCCGTCGTGGCCCACACGCTCTATCCCAAGGCCAACTCCTGGTATTTCGGCGCCAACATTCCCGGGAAGCCCCGCAGCTTCGGCGTCTACGTCGGTGGGTTCGCCACCTATCGCAAGCGCTGCCTGGAGGTCGCCGCGCGCGGCTACGAGGGCTTCCGCCTCGACGCGGTCCCGAACCGATGACCGAGCTGGGCGAACGGCCCATCGACGTGGTCCGCGCTATGCTCACGTCGCTGCTCGGCGGGCCCGACGCCTCCATCGCCCATCGGCGGGCGCAGGCCGCGCTCTTCGCCGCCAGCCAGCCACCGCCGCCGCCGGGGCTGCGGATAGCCCCAACCGTCCTGGGCGGCGTGCCGGCCGAGACGATCGAGGTCGAGGAGGACGCCAAACCCCACCTGTTCCTGCACCTGCACGGGGGCGGCTACGTCATGGGCGACCCGGGCGGCAGTCGGGGTTTCACCACCGCGCTCGCCCTGGCCACCCGGGCCCGCGTGGTCAGCCTCGACTACCGGCTCGCGCCCGACCACCCGTTCCCTGCGGCCGTCGACGACGCGCTGGCGGCCTACGCCGACGTGCTGGCGCAGGGCGCCCCCTCCGGGCGCGTCGCCATCGGTGGCGAGTCCGCCGGCGGCGGACTGACGGTCGCCCTGTTGCTGGCGATCCGCGACGCTGGGCTGCCCCTGCCGGCCTGCGCCGTCGTCATGAGCCCCTGGGTCGACCTGACGTGCGCCGGCGACTCCTACGACACCCGCGCCGCCCGCGACCCCCTGCTCACGCGGGACGTCCTCCTTGAGATGGCCGACCAGTACCTTGGCGGCCGCGATCCCCGTTCCCCATTCGCGTCTCCTGCGGGCGCCGATCTGTCGGGTCTGCCGCCGCTGCTGATCCAGGTCGGCGCTGACGAAGTTCTGTTGGACGACGCCATCGCGCTGGGCAAAGGCGCACAAGCCGCGGGCGTCCGCACCCAGCTGGAAATCTGGCCCGACATGATCCACGTCTGGCAGATGTTCGCTGGGACCCTTCCGCAAGCCGATGAGGCCATCCAGCGCATCGTTGAGTTCCTCGCTCGGTCCTGGCGGGCTGAAGCTCCCTAGGCGGCCCCCGGAGCTTCCAACGAGAGGGCCGTAGGGCGCCGGTTGCGGAACTTGGCGCAGGTAGGGAAGGCGGACGCGGATAAAGACGGCGACCACCGCCGCATGGGTTCGGCGTCGGACCCTCGAAAGTCTCGCGACCTTCCGCAATCCAGCTGATGTCGAATCACGGTCTCGCCTGAAGCAAAGCAAGTGAAAACGTGCGTAAGCTTCTGACAGTCCGTCGTATGCGGTAGGGGCCCTGGCAGATGGGCTCGCGTCGCGCGGGACGGTTCGCGCCCACGCCCGCAAGCCAGAACCGGATCAGGAGGGCAGAGATGAGCGGAGCGCCCCTCGGGGACATGGCGGCGCGGCCATCGGATGTGACACTGCAGGGGGGTGTCCGCGATGGCGCCGAGGATGTTGTCGGCCGACATACGCCGCGGGTCGAGCAGATCCTCTCGGCGGCGACCCGCCTGTTCAACCGCCACACCTTCGCCGGCATGACGATGGAGGCGATCGCCGCGGCGCTCGAGATCACACCGAGCACCCTTCACTATCACTTCCCCGACAAGGACACGCTGGTCTTCCGCTGCCACCAGCGCGGCCTGGCCATGTACGCGCGTGAACTCGAGCATGCGGCCGTCTACGATGTGGACGCCCTCGAGAAGGTGCGGCGCTTCATCCGCCACCGGCTCGCCCCGTCGCGACCACGGATGATCGGCTTCTCAGACCTGGGCTCGCTCTCCCCTGCGTATCGTCGGATGGTGATGGCCGCACGGCAGCGCAACGTCGACACGCTCGCAGGTCTCATCAAGGCCGGCGTCGACGCCGGCGAGATCGCCACGTCAGACCCCTACCTCTGCAGCGTGGGCGTGTTCTCGGTGCTGGACTGGATGCCCTACTGGTACTCCGAGCGGGACTACTATTCCCGCCAGGGCGCGGCCGACATGCTCGACGACCTCCTGACGTACGGCATGCTGCGCCGTGACGCCGAGGTCCCGACATGGCCTTCCCCCCCCGACCTCAGCATGCTGTTCCCGGATACGTCCGCGGGGCGACGCGAGCTCAAGCGCGATCAATTGCTTCAAGTCGCCACCGAGAGCTTCAACACCCGCGGCGTCGCGGGCACCTCGATGGAGTTGCTGGCGGGGGACGCCGGCGTGTCCCGCAACGCCTTCTACTACCACGCCAAGGACAAGGCCGCGCTGCTCTACCTCTGCCTCGAGCGGGCGTTCGCCCACGAGACCTCGGTGGCGGAGGCGGTGATCGACGCCCACCTACGTCCGCCGATCACAGCCGCGACAGCGGCGATAACCGAGGTCCAGCTGCACCGGGCCTTCCACCTCCTGCACGCCAGCCCCTACGGACCCAAGTGCACGTTCCACAACGTCAACTATCTCTCGCCCGACGCCCGTGAGGCGGTGATGGCGCTGAACCGCGCGATCGAGTCGAAGAACCGCGGACGCTACGCCGACTGCATGGACGCGGGCGCCTATCGCAAGCTCGACAGCTTCTTCATGCAGCAGGTGGGTGCGGGGCTGCGCAATCACCTTCCGCTGTGGGGCAGCCTCACCGCCGGCCGCGATCCAATCACCATCGCCGACAATCACGCCGAGCTCATGCTCCTGGGCCTGAAGCCCCGCTGATACGCAAAACTGGACGCGGCCTCCGAAGCGACGCGGCCGGCGACCGTCCCATCCCGGCCGCCACCGCCGAGCGCGACCGCCTTGTGCGCCTGCCAGGAGGGTTCCGGCCCGATTCTGGTCGCCGTGACGAATAGCGCCCGCTGCCACCGGATCTCTAGCCTGCTCCGCAACGAGAACACTTGGGGAGGAGAGAGCGTGGAGCGATCGCGTAACAGGATCTTGCTCGTGGGCGTGGCGGCCGTGGCCCTGCAAGGGAGCGCCGCCTGGGCGCAGGACGGCGCCGAGATCGACGAGGTCGTCGTCACAGCCCAGAAGCGGGCGCAAGCGGTGGATGATGTCGGCCTGTCGGTCCAGGCGATCAGCGCCGAACAGGCGGCCAATCGGGGCATCAAGGATGTTTCCGACCTGGCGCGCCTCGTGCCGGGCTTCACCGCCACCCCGTCGCCCTATGCGACGCCGGTCTATACCCTGCGGGGCGTGGGCCTCTACGACTCGGGTCTCGCCTCTGCGCCGTCGGTGACCGTCTACGTCGACGAGGCCCCACTGCCCTTTCCGATCATGACCAAGGCGGCGAGCCTCGACATCGAGCGCGTGGAGGTGCTGAAGGGGCCGCAAGGGACGCTGTTCGGCCAGAGCTCGACCGGTGGCGCGGTGAACTACATCGCCGCCAAGCCCACGCCCGACTTCCGCGCCGGCGGACAGCTGGAGCTGAACCACTTCGGCCAGGTGGACGCCAGCGGGTTCGCCAGCGGACCGCTGTCGGAGACGCTGGGCGCGCGGCTGGCCGTCCGCGTCGTCCAGGGCGGCGCCTGGCAGAAGAGCACCTCGCGCGACGACGAACTCGGCGACGCCGACCTCTACGAGGGCCGGCTGTTGGTCGAATGGCGGCCCGCGGAGGGCACCCGCGTACGGCTCAACGTGAACGGGTTCATCGACCGCTCGGACCCGCTGGCCCCATCGCTGCTGCAGGTCCAGCCGCTGAACCCGGCGCTGCTCGCGCCCGGATTCGCGGACAGCTACACCGCGCGCGAGCCGAACGACGCCGACTGGCCCGCCGGCCAGCCGCGCATCGACAACAGCTTCTGGCAGGCTGCCATCCGGGCCGAGCAGGACCTGGGGGACGCGGCGACCCTGACGGTGCTGGTCTCCAAGGCGCGGGCGGAACTCGACCAGGACCTGCCGTTCTCCGGCACTCCCTTGCCGTACCAGAACCTGAAGGACGTGGGCTATGTCGAGAGCTTCAGCGGCGAGGCGCGGCTGAGCGGCGAGACCGGGGACCTCAATTGGCTGGTCGGCGTCAGCTACGAGGACTTCGAGGCCGACGACCGGATCCGGTACGACCAGCGCCTCGTCTCCAACCGCCAGCCGCTGCCCTTCGTGCCGCCGTACAAGGACGCGGTGACCCGGCTCACCTCCGACGGCGACGGCTGGGCGGCCTTCGGCAACCTCGACTATCGGATTTCGCCGAGCCTCGGCCTGCGGGCCGGCCTGCGTTACTCCTCGTCCAAAAGCTCCGGGCGCGGCTGCACCTTCGACGACCAGGCCAGCAACGAGCTCGGCCAGTTGATTGAGGTGCTGCAGACGCTGATCGACGGGACCGCCCAAGCCGTCCCGCCGGGCGGCTGCCTCAGCCTGGACGCCGCCGGCACGCCTTCCGCCGCCAACCTCAAGCTGGACGACGACAATCTGTCATGGCGCTTCGGCGTCGACTGGAACGTCTCGCCGGACATCCTTGCCTTCGCGAACTACAGCCGGGGGTACAAGGCCGGGATCTTCCCCAACGTCGCTGGCACCCGCGTCGCGCAGTACGACCCGGCGCAGGCCGAGCGGCTCGACGCCTACGAGGTGGGCGTGAAGGCCTCGCTTCTGGAGCGCCGGCTCCAGTTGAACGTCGCGGGCTTCTATTACGACTACAAGGACAAGCAGTTCCGCGGGACCGTGCTCGATCCCCTGTTCGGCAAGCTGGAGCGCGAACTGAATATCCCGCGTTCGGAGGTGCTTGGGCTCGAGGCCGAGGTGACGGCGCGCCCCATGCGGGGCCTCACGCTCACCGGCGGCTTCGTCGTCCTCGACACCAAGGTGACCCGCGACTTCGAGACCTTCACCTCGGATGGGGTGCTGCTCAACGCCCGTGGCTCGCGGCTGCCGTTCACGCCGAACTGGCAGCTCACCGGAGATGCGGCCTACGAATGGCCGCTCCGTGACGGCCTGAACGGTTTCGTCGGCGCCGGCTGGACCTACCACAGCGGCGACAACGCCAGCCTGCGCACCGCCACCGTCCGCGCCGATGAATTCGCGATCAAGGAATACGCCCTTGTCGACCTCCGCGCCGGCGTCGAAGCCGACGACGGGCGCTGGCGGCTGAGCGCCTTCGTGCGCAACGCCGGGAACGCGTACCACTGGAACACCGTGTTCCGGGTGATCGACGGCTACTTCCGCTACAACGGCCAGCCGCGCACGTTCGGCCTGGCCCTCACCCTCCAAACTCCCTAGCGGCCAGGAGACAGCCCATGTCCATTCTGCCAGCCGAAACCATCGTCCGCGACGACGCCGACCTTGCGGCGATCCAGCGCCTGGGCCGAGCCTTCGCGGCCCAGCGGGCGGCCTTCGCCCTCCAGCCGTATCCGTCCGCCGCGGTGCGCCGCCGGCGCATCGCGGCGATCCCGCCCATGATGGAACGGCACCGCGCCCGCATCGCCGAGGCCCTCGCGGCGGACTTCGGGTCGCACCCCGTCGGGGCCTCCGACGTCATCGAGGTCAGCGGCCCCATCGCACGCGCCCAGCACGCCTTGGACAACCTCGACCGTTGGATGTCCGAAGAGCCGCGCCAGCTGGACGGGGCGCTGTACGGTGATGGAAAGGCGTATGTCCGACCGGCGCCCAAAGGGGTGGTAGGCAACATCGTGCCCTGGAACTTCCCCTTCGACATCGCCGTCGGGCCGCTCGTCGACATGCTGGCGGCAGGCAACAACGTCATCATCAAGCCCTCCGACTACACGCCCGCCTCCGCGACCCTGCTGGCGGAGATGATCGCCGAAACCTTCGATCCCACCGAGGTGGACGTGGCCGTCGGCGGCCTGCAGCTGGCCCAGGCCTTCCCCGAGCTGCCGTGGGATCATCTGCTCTACACGGGCAGCCCCGGGATCGGCCGCAAGGTGATGAGCGCGGCGGCGGAGAACCTCACGCCCGTCACGCTCGAACTCGGCGGCAAGTGTCCGGCCCTGTTCCTGCCGGGCGCAGTGGACACGCAGGGCGTGGAGCAACTGATCGGGGTCAAGCTGATCAAGAACGGCCAGATGTGCATCTCGATCGACTACTGCCTGGTCCCCGAAGACGACGTCGAGGCCTTCGTGAAGATCGTCGCCGACTACATGGCGCGCGAACTCCCCGGATATTCCCAGACCTCGAATTGCACGGGCATCATCTCGGAACGGCACCTCGACCGGCTGCGCGGCATGCTGGAAGAAGCGCGGCTCGCCGGCGCACGCATCGTTCCCACCGAATCCGAGGCCGAACCGGACTACGTTCGCCGCCGTATGCCGCTCACGCTGGTCGTCGATCCGCCCGCCGACCTTCGGTTGATGCGCGAGGAGGTATTCGGACCCATCCTGGCGATCCTTCCCTACCGCACGGTCGATGCGGCGCTCGAACACATCAATCGTGGCAGCCATCCGCTCGGCGTCTATGTTTATGCGCGGGACACTAAGGCGGCGCTGCAAGTCCTCGACCGGACCCGCTCGGGGGGCGGCGTAATCAACGGCTGCGCCCTGCATGGCGCGATCCCATCCCTTGGCTTCGGCGGCGTCGGGGAGAGCGGCATGGGTCGCCACCATGGCGTGGACGGCTTCCGGGAATTCTCCAACCCCCGCGGCATCGTCCTCCGCGCCCGGAAGGACAACGCCCAGGTATTCTGTCCGCCGTATGCGGTGGAGTGACGCGTCCCCGGCGGGCGGCGACGCTCATCGCGGAGACGCGGCAGCCTACGGGCAATCGCGACCGCGTTCCTCGGGACGCTGGCCGAGCGGCTGATCTGCGACGACCTAGAAGAAGTAACTAGGTCCCTCGAGCGCCTCGGGCAGCGAGCGTCGGCTTTCGGCGAGGCCCACGAGACGGGGTTCGACCCGGCTCTGTCGTCGGTGATGTCCGCTTCCTAGCCGATCGCTGTGGACCGACCGGCGCGGCAGGAACGCACCAATCCCGGAGTTTGGGTTATTGCCAGCTCGAGCGCCTTCCGGCGAAGTGGATACCGGTTCGCCGCCAGAAGGCGCGACAAAGCAAAGACCTGGAGCGCAGCTCCGATTCAATCGGAGCGAATAGCGCTCCAGCGGACCTCCGATCGCCCCGAAGAGTCGCGTCGGCCGGCGCGGCACGGCTCGCGTTCCCCGGCTCAGCGCGGTAGGGTGACTCCTTACAGAACCTCGTGGAAGGAGCGCATCATGTCGGTCCGTATGGCCACCAGTTTCCCCCCCATGATTATCGTCGCCGCAGCAATGGCCGTTGCCAGCTCCGCCGGCGCAGCAACCTTTACCTTCGACGAGGATCCCTTCGCGGGATCGACGGCACTGACCACGCCGGGCAGGCAGATAGTGGGCGGCGAGCCTTTCCTCGTCTTCGATCCGACAGCCGACGAGATCCTGATCGCGCCTGCGGTGTTCGGAGTGACCCCGCCGATCCTGGCCTTCAACGGCCTGGCGGCCGATCTGACGGCCGGATTCAACCTGGTCGTGCTGCGCGACCTGGACGCGGACCCCGTAGCGGCTGGGAACCAGATGGCCGCGGGCCTGGCGGCGAACCTGATCGCAGATGCCGTCACCGTCGACGGAGCGGGGTTCTTCTTTTACTTCAACTCCGGATTGGACCTGGTCCGGCTCGTCTACTCCACCAACCTCAGCGACAACACGGCCGACCTGAAGGTCCTCGCGCGGTTCACCAATCTCTCCGGGGCGGCGGGCGCCGCGGCGATGGCGGAGATCGGTCCGCAGGTGTCCGCCGTCCCGGAGCCAGCCGTTTGGGGGATGATGCTGGCGGGCTTCGGCCTGGCGGGATCAGCCCTGCGACGCCGCCGCCACGCCGTCCGATACCGGATCTGAGCGCAGAGCCGGTCGGGTCCGATTTGCATCGATATTGTTGATTTAGTTGGGGGAAGATCTGGCGAGAGTTCCCTCCTTGGCCTTTGGACGAGATGGCCTGGGTCTCTAGGCGGCCGCCCGCAGGCGGCGGATCGGTGGTCGGGACAGTCGTGGTCAAGGGGTTGAGAGCGCCGCGGGTGGCGGGGCTCTGAGCGTGGCGAGTTTCCGCAGGTTCTCACCCGCACGGGCAAGTCGAAGAACATTTCCTTCTTCGGATGGCGGGGCCAGGAAGGCGGTCAACGGCTCCGGGCCGACGATCGAAAGGAACTCTGAATCGTCGCGGATGAACACCGTCGCGCGCCCGGTTTTGCATGTATAACAATGTGTTAACGGTCTTTAGCCGGATTTTCCGAGACCGGCTGAAACCGGCTACTGGTGGGCCCGGCAGGATTCGAATTTCCAAAGGAAATTGGCGCACTTCGCGGCCAAGTACCAACAAGCGTACCAACAGGCCCATGCAACCCGCTATGAAGGTTCGCCAAGCGCCATGTGTGGACACGAGCAGACCCTCAGGTTTGTGGGGCGGCCATCAGTCGGCGGCGTATCCGACGACGGCGATCAGCTCGGGCGAGAAGCGATCCTCGCCGCGCGCCATCGGGCCCGTCAGTCGCGCGGTGATCTCCTGCATCACCCAGCTGTTGCCGTCGGGATCGCAGAACGCCGCGTAGGACGCATAGCTCTTCCGGCCAGGACTGGCGCCGGAGCACAGGTGCGCCTGGTCGGCGTGGTGGAAGATCCCGCCCGGATCGTGGAACAACTCGCCGACCTCGAAGCCCCGGCGCAAAAGCTCTGCGCGGGCGACCTCGATGTCCGCCACGACGAGATGCAGGCCCTTCACGGAGCCCGGCGCCGCGGCCGTGACATTGCGGCCGAAGATGATCGAACACCCGGACCCGGGCGGCGTGAACTGGATCACGCGGTAGTCTTCAGCCCCGCTGAAATCGATGTCGAGACGCCAACCCAGCCCGCCATAGAAGCGCTTGGCGCGATCGACATCGGAGACGGGGATCACCACGACCTCCAGCGTCATCTGGACCTGGAGCGGCGTGGTGGTGGGCTGAGGCCCAGGCTCGGCGAGGCTCATGCGAACTCCTTGCGACGTTCGGGTTTGCCGCCTTGCGCTTGGCCTCGGCGGCGGTCCTCTGAACCTGGGACCCAGGCCCGTCCGCCACCATTGGACCTTGGTATCGACGATACCTTGGTCGCAGGCGGATGGAGCTCGCGACGGCGGCGTGATCGCCTGCGGCGCGTTCGGGACACTCGCTGCGGCGAACGCCCTGATAGTCGCCAACCTCCCGCGGGCGCACGGCGCAGGTTGGGGGACAACCCGCGCCGCCGTCGGCTAGTGTGGATCGTCCCTGGATCAGGCGTTGAGGAGCCGGAGCAACTCCTGGGCGCCGACAGTCGAAGAGGCCGGGTTCTGGCCGGTGACCAGAAGGCCATCAACCACCGCGAACGGCAGCCAGTTGTCGGTCTTCTCGTAGAGGCCGCCGAGGCGCTTCAGTTCGTCCTCCACCAGGAAGGGGACGACATGCGTCAGCTCGACGGCTTCTTCCTCGGTGTTGGTGAAGCCGGTTACCCGCCTGCCCTTCACCAACGGCTCCCCGTCGATCGTGACCTTGTGGAAGACCGCCGGCGCGTGACAGACGGCCGCCACCGGCTTGCCCGCCTTCCAGAAGGCTTCGATCAGCGCGATGGAGGTCGCGTTGTCGGCGAGGTCCCACATGGGGCCATGGCCGCCCGAATAGAAGATGGTGTCGAAGTCTTCGGCGGAGACCGCGTCCAACCGGCGGGTGTTGGCGAGCACCTTTTGAGTCTCGGGATCGGCCTTGAAGCGGGCCATGGCGTCGGTCTGGTTGCCGGGCTCGTCGCTCTTGGGGTCGATGGGCGGCTGGCCGCCCTTGGGCGAGGCCAGGGTCACCTCGGCGCCGGCGTCCTTGAACACATAGTAGGGCGCGGCGAACTCCTCGAGCCAGAAGCCGGTCTTCCGGCCGGTGTCGCCCAGCTTGTCGTGCGAGGTGAGGATCATCAGAATCTTCATCGGCGGTCTCCGTCTGTCGCCGGGGGGCGCGAACGGCCGCCCCGGCTGGCGTCACGGGCGCCCGGTGGCGCGGGCCGAAACGTGGGCCTCCCCGTGGTTCCGAAGGAACGCAGGGACACCTAGGTCGCGCGCCGATGGGGGACCATTGCGCGAAGGTATCGGCGATACCAAAGTCTCGGCGCCAGGTCGCCGAGCCGACCCGCGCTGGCTACCAGGCGGCTGCGCCCCCCTCGATGGGGAGATTGACGCCGGTGATGTACGAGGCGCGCGCCGAGGCCAGGAACACGGCGGCCTCGACCACCTCTTCCGGACGTCCCCACCGCTTGAGCAGGGTCCGGTCAGTCACCGCGTCGCGCTGGGCCGCATCGAGATCGCCTTCGCGGGAGAG
The DNA here is from genome assembly GCF_004297125.1 of Phenylobacterium sp. Taxonomy (GTDB): domain Bacteria; phylum Pseudomonadota; class Alphaproteobacteria; order Caulobacterales; family Caulobacteraceae; genus Phenylobacterium. The sequence continues at coordinate 46,733 of NZ_SCVD01000015.1, forward strand.
GATCGCGCCTGGGCTGATGGTCACGGCCCGGATTCCGACGGGCGCGCCTTCGACCGCCAGTTGGCGGGTCAACCCGATGACGCCGGCCTTGGCGGCGACATGGGCCGCCATGGGCGGCTGCGGAAACCCGATCATCCCGGCGACAGAGGCGACGCTGAGGATGACCCCGCCACCGCGCGCCACGAGATGCGACCAGGCAAACCGGGTGACGAAGAAGACCGTGTCGAGCTCGACGGCGATCGTGACCCGCCAATCGGCGACGGACATGCCGGAGATTGGGCCGAACCGCGGGCCGCCCGCATTGTTGTAGACGATGTCGAATCCGCCATAGCAGGCCGCGGCGCTGGCGACGAACCGCTCGACAGCGGCGGGATCGGTGAGGTCCACCGGGGCGAAGCCGGTCATCTCGCCCCCGGCGGCGCGCACCAGACGAACCGTCTCCGCGTTGCCCGCGTCCTGGAGGTCGCACCCAACGACCTTCGCGCCTTCCCGCGCGAAGGCGAGGCAAGCGACCCGGCCCTGACCGCCGGCCGTGCCCGTGATCAGCGCGATCTTTCCGTCCAACAAGCCCATTCGATCCTCCTTGGCTCGCCGTCGTCATGACGCGGCGCCGCCCCCTAGATCGGGGTTGGGCTCGCTCGCTTCGATTGGACTTTGGTGTCGCCTGCCCCGACGGCGAGCCAGGAGCATGACACTTAGGAAGGGGTGCAAGCCGTCCCGGCGCCGCCTCAGACGATGGGCCGTTCGTCTATCTCAACCTGGCGACGTCCCGCGCCGTGATCTCCGACCGGGCCGACCCGAAGCGGGCGGTCACGTAGTTGGCGACGGCCGCGATCTCCGCGTTGGAGTAGGTCTGGCCGAAGGCCGGCATCACCACATCGCCGCCGGCCCGCTCAAGCCGTGCGCCGTTGATCACCACCTGCGCCACGTTGATGGCGCTCGGGTCGTTGACCGCCCGGACCCCGGTCAGGTTGGCGTGCGGGAAGAGCGGGCTTTTGCCCGACCAGCCGTGGCAACTGGCGCAAGCGCCGGCGAACACCTCCCGGCCCCGCCGATCGCCCCCGCCGGCCATCTCCTTCGGCAGGTCCGACGCCAGTTCGGTCTTGGGCGCCGGCAGGTCGCGTGACCCGACCGCGGGGATGGTGCGGAGGTAAGCGACCATGGCGAGGGTGTCGCTGGGCGCCAGCCTCGAGAGGCTCGCGTTGATCGCCTCGGCCATCGGCCCGGCCGCGGCGCCGCGGCCCAGCACATGGCCCCCGCGAAGGTAGGCCGCCAGTTCCGCGTCCGTCCAGGCGCCGACGCCGGAGGCGCGGTCCTGGGTGATGTTGTAGGCGCGCCAGCCTTGGATCACCGCGCCGCCGAACTTCTTCCGATTGTCCGGCGCCTGGGCCAGGTTGCGCGCCGTGTGGCAATCGCCGCAGTGCGCCAGCGCTTCGACCAGATAGGCGCCGCGGTTCCACTGCGGACTGCGGTCAGTGTGGGGTCGGAAGCGCTGGTCCGGATTGTAGAGCGCGCCCCAGATCGCCATCAGCGGACGCTGATTGAACGGGAACATGAGCCGGTTGGCGGGCGGGGTGTTGCGCACCGGCGCCAGGCTGAACAGATAGGCGCGGATCGCCAGGACATCGGCATCCGCCATCAGCGAGTAGGCTTCGTAAGGGAACGCGGGATAGAGGCGCGAGCCGTCCTTCGCCACGCCCTTGTGCACGGCGCGCAGGAAATCCGCCTCGCTCCAGGCGCCGATGCCGGTTTCGCGGTCCGGCGTTATGTTGGGCGAGTAGAGCGTACCGAAGGGGGTCTTGAACGGCAGCCCGCCGGCGAACTCCGCGCCGCCGGGCGCGGTGTGACAGACCCCGCAATCCGCGGCTGTGGCGAGATAGCGGCCGCGGGTGACCAGGTCGGCCCCGCGCAGCTCCGACGGGACGCCGGTGGGATCGGGGCCGCTGTAGTTGGCCAGAGTGACCGCCGATCCGCCGGCGAACGCCATGGGACGGGTGGGCGGCGCCAGCCAAGCGCCCAGCCCAGCGACGATCACGACCACGGCCAGGACGATGAGCGATGCGCGGCGACGGAGGCTCATGCGACCGCCCCTTTGGCCAGGAGTCCGCGGTTGAAGGGGATGCGCCGCAGCGGCTTGCCCGTCGCCGCATAGATCGCGTTGCGCAGCGAGGCGAAGGCCGCGGTGGTGCCCGCCTCGCCGATGCCGCCAGGCGGCTCGCCGCTCTTGATGAGGTGCACGGCGATCGGCGGGACCTGGTCGATCCGCAGCATCCGGTAGTCGTGGAAGTTGCTCTGCTGGATCCGCCCCTTGTCCAGGGTGACCTCGCCGTAGAGCGCCGCCGTCAAGCCGAAGACCAGGCCCCCCTGCAACTGGGCGATGATGGTGTCGGGATTGACCGCGATCCCGGTGTCGACAGCGATGTTCGCGCGCTTGAGATGCACGTCGCCATCCTCGTCGACCTCGACCTCCACCACCGTGGCGATGAAGCTCCCGAATGAGACCTGCGTGGCGACCCCACGCCCGGATCGCGGCGGCAATGGCGAGCCCCAACCGGCCTGCTCGGCGGCCAGGTCGAGAACCGCGCGCAGCCGCGGGCTCTTTCCCAGGTTCGCACGGCGGAACGCGACGGGGTCCTTGCCGGCCTTCATTGCGAGCTCGTCGATGAAGCTCTCGATGGCGAAGACGTTGTTGTTCGGGCCCACGCCCCGCCAGAACCCGGTCGACACCCCGGGCGGCTCGTCGCGCACATACTCCACGCGCAGGTCGGGAATGTCGTAGGGGATGTCGATGGCGCTATCCACCGCATCTGGGTCGACGCCCTTCTGGTAGCCGGGCGGCAGCCAGCGGGCGATCACCGCCGAGCCGGTGATCCGGTACTTCCAGGCAGTGATGCGATCGCCCGACAGCTTCGCCCAAATTCGGTCGCGGTAGACGGGACGCACGATGTCCTGGCGGATGTCCTCTTCCCGGGTCCAGACGACCTTCACCGGGCCATCCACCTTCTGCGCGATGCGGGCCGACTTGACCGCCATGTCCGCCTCGAGCCGGCGTCCGAAGCCGCCGCCCAGCAGGTGCTGGTTGATCTTCACCTTCGCCGGCGGCAGTCCGAGCGCCTGGGCCACATGGGACTGCACACGGGTTATGGCCTGGGTGCCCAGCCAGAGTTCGCAGCCCGCGGGCGTGACATGCGCCGTGCAGTTCATCGGCTCCATGGCCGCATGCGCCAGGAAGGGCATCTCGAATTCGCCGGTGAGGACCTGACCGCCGCCCAGCGCCTTGTCCGCATCGCCTGTCTGTCTCGCGACCACGCCGTCCCGCTCGCTCGCCTTGCGGATCTGCGCCCAGACCTGGGCGGAATCGACCTGGCCGTTCGGACCGTCGTTCCAGGTGATCTTGAGCGCCTCTAGGCCCCGCTTGGCCGCCCACATGTGCTCACCGACCACGGCGACGAGGTCCTCCAGCACGACGACCTGCTGCACGCCCGGCACGAGGCGGGCCTCCGTGTCGTCGACGCCCGCGACCGCGCCACCCTTCACGGGGCTGGCCATCAAGGTGGCGTATCGGCAGCCGGGCGGCCGCGCGTCGATGCCGTAGACGGTCTTGCCGTTGACCTTGTCCGGCGTGTCGAGCCGCTTCAGCGGCTTGCCGATCAGGCGGAACTCGCCCGGCGTCTTCAGCGGCGGATCAGAGGGAACCTTCAGCGCGGCCGCCCGCCCCACGAGGTCGCCATAGCCGACGCGGCGATCGCTCTCCGGATGGAACACCTGGCCCACTTCCGTCCGGCAGGCGCTAGGGGCGACGCCCCAACGCTGAGCCGCCGCCTGGACCAGGACCGCGCGGGTCCCGGCGCCCGCCTTGCGCAGCGGCGTCCACCACGCTCGGATGGAGTTCGAGTTTCCGGTCGCCTGCACGCCGAGCATCGGATTTGTGTAGTGGCCCTCGTCGGGCGGAGCGTGCTCGACCCGGACGCGAGCGAAATCGGCGTCCAGCTCCTCGGCCAGGATCATCGAGATCGACGTGTAGACCCCCTGCCCCATCTCGACCTGCGGCATCACGAGCGTCGCCGCGCCCTCGCGGTCGATGCGGATGAAGGCGTTGAAGGGCGTGCCGGGCTGGGCCGCGGCGCTCCGCCCGCCCAGCGGCAGGTGGAGGCCGACCAGCAGCACGCCACCGACGCCGGCGCCCAGTAGAGCCCGGCGCGAGACGCTGGGGGACAAGGTATCGCCCGCCATCGCTACGCCCTCGCCGCGACGGCGCGTTTGATCGCGTCGCGGATCCGATCGTAGGTGCCACAGCGGCAGATGTTGCCGGCCATCGCGGCATCGATGTCAGCGTCGTCGGGCTGGGGGATCCTGTTCAGCAGCGCGGTGGCCGACATGATCTGGCCGGACTGGCAGTAGCCGCACTGGACGACCTCGAGCTCAAGCCAGGCGTTCTGCACACGCGCACCGGCCTCGGTCTCCCCCACACGCTCGATGGTGGTGACGGGCCGCGCCCCAACCGAGCCCACCGGAAGGAGGCAGGACCGCACAGCCGCGCCTCCGACGTGCACCGTGCAGGCCCCGCACTGCGCGATGCCGCACCCGAACTTCGTGCCCGTCAGGCCCAGGATGTCGCGCAGCACCCAAAGCAGGGGCATGTCGTCGGGCGCCGTCACGGTCCGCGCCTCACCGTTGATCTGGAGTGTCCTGGGCTGCAGCACATCCACCTCCATCGTCGCCGACCCGGCCCCCACCTCGGGGTGCTCGATCGACGATCCCTGCGGCCCGCCGCAGTCGCCCGCGCACTGCGTGGCGCCTCTGAAAGCTAGCCACCCCCCCGCCGTCTGCAATTGGACCAAGGTATCGCCGGAGCGACCGAGGCGCCGGGCAAGCGCCCCCTTCAAGTCGCGCCGGCCTGCCCGCGTCGTGGGTCGTCACGGGCTTCGACGTAGTCGAGGCCCAGGGGCCCAAGGGCGGTGACCTGGGTGACGTACTCGCCGTCCTTCGCCCAATGGAAGTGCGACTGCCCGCCGGGCAGGACGACGACACTCCCGGGACCGAAGGCCTGCAGGCTGTCGGGATCGAAGCGTTCGCCCAGACCGATGTGGAAGACCCCCGATATGACCGTGTAGAGCCGGTCTTCCGGATGACGATGCGGCGCCATGCGCACGCCGGCCGGCAGCTTCACGCGGATAACATAGGGCCCCGCCTGGGACGGGTCTCCGACCAGCACGGCGAGGCGCGCCTCCGGCGGAAACGCCGGAAACGGGCGCCACTCGACGTTCTCAGGCCGGATGAAATGGAAGCGGTCCTGGTCTCGCTGGTGGGTCATGAGCATCGCCATCCCTCCGTCCGTCACGGGACATCGTCCTGGAAGAATTGGCGCGAGACCGCGGGGGGCGCGATGGGACTTTGGTGTCGGCGACACCTTCGTCCAATCCCCGCGAGGCGGCGGGAGGCGCATCTGACGGTCATCACACCGGAACCATCAGAGAGACCGAAGATGACCACCGCGAACCTTAGCGCGCCGATCCCACCCCCGCGTCGCTCGTCCGCCCATCGACCCCTGAGGGCCTTCGCGATCGCCGCCCTCGGCGGGGCCTCCCTCGTCGCCGCCGGCTGTCAGACGACGGCCCAGCAGATCAGCCGCAAGGAGGATAGTCTGGTGGCCGCGGGCTTCACCCGCCTGCCGGCGAACACACCTGCGCGCGAGGCGCAACTCGCCACCCTGCCCCCCAACCGGTTCATGCCGAAGACCGATGGCGACACCACCAACTACATCTATGCCGATCCGGTGGTGTGCCATTGCCTCTACGTGGGCTCGCAGACCGCCTACGGGACCTACATGCGGACCCTCCAGACCCAGCGGCAGTTGGACCAAGCCCAACTGACCGCGCTCACCTACCAAAACGCCTGGAACTGGGACCGGTGGGACTGGGGTCCGTGGGGCGGTGGGTGGTGGTGGCGCTGAGCGCCCGCGCCGTTTCCCCAAGGCCGCTACTCCTGCGCAGCGCGGTCCCTGCATCGCGCTGCTTTCCCTTGTGCTCCGAGGCCCGTCGCCGGCCCATGCCGGTTGAACCTTGCTGGCTGCATCGGGGTCGGCGTCCCTTCCGTCCCGCCGCGGTCGACGCAGCAGGCCGCAGTGACGGATACGGCGGAGCCTGGACAGCCTCCGGGGAACCAAAGTCGAAACAAAGACGCCGCGCCACCAGCCGGCGGGGGATGGCTGGAGACGCGGCGCAAGCTTCGGCTGGGGGGAGCCGAAGTCGGGTGTGGAGCCCCGGGGCGTCAGTGCCCGCCGAGGTGGGCCTCCACGAGTCTGGTGCTACTTGGCGTCCGTTCAGCCAACGCCATTGTCCGGCTGCAGGTCGGCGAGACGCCGGCCGAAGTTGAGTTCGAAATCCGATCGCTCGCCGTAGCCGAGGGCGCCCAGCCCTTCCCGGCGCACCCGGGCGGCGGGATGGTTCAGGCCGGCGAAGAACGCTTGGTTGCTCGCCTCGATCGCGTCGCCGTCAGGGACACCCACGCGATTCACGAGCGCCTTGAGAGCGCCCAGCGTCTCGCGGTCGAACGAGGCGAGCCGCCGGGCCAGATTATCCACGAAGGAATCGAGCTGGTCGTCATCCACCGCCCGGTTGATCCAGCCGTAGCGCTCGGCCACATCGGCATCGAAGTCGTCGCCGCTCAGCACGATCTCCAGCGCCCGGCTTCGTCCGACCAGGCGCGGCAACCATTCGAGGGCGCCGCCGCCCGGTGGCAGGCCGACGCCCACCTCCGGCTGGCCCAGGATGGCGCGCTGGCGGCTCGCGAAGCGCATGTCGCACGCCAGAACGAATTCGCTGCCGACGCCCCGCGTCCGGCCGCGGATTTTGGCGAGGCTGATCACCGGCGAACGGCTGAGCCGGACGACGACGTCGATCCAGGGCGAGAAGCCGCTGGGCCCAGGCTCCCGGGGCATCTCCGCCGACTTCGCCGTCTCGAAGTGCGCGATGAAGAAGTCCGGATCGGCCGAGTCGAAGACCAGCACCTTCGCGGAAGGGTCGGCCTCCACGGCGGTGATCAGCCCCTGGAGCTCGAGGATCGCCGCCGGCGGCAGCAGGTTGATCGGCGGGTTCGAAAAGGTGGCACGCCAGATCCCGGGCGTCGCCCGATCGAGGGCGAAGAAGGCGCCGGCGCTCACGCTGCCGTCTCCCCGAGTTCGCCGATGAGCGCCGCGGTCGTCGTGATCACATGGGCGTAGGTGGGCCCATTGATCTCGTGGGCCGCATGCATCGCCTCCGGGCTGAAGGCCGCGGTCGCGTCCTTCACCAGGGTGACGTGATAGCCGAGCTCCATGGCGAAACGACCCGTCGCTTCGAGGCAGGTGTTGGCGATCAGCCCGATCAGGATCACCCGGCCGATCCCATACTGCTTCAGCTGCATGTCGAGGTCGGTGTTGGCGAACCCGCTGGTGCCCCAGTGTTCGTGGACCACCACGTCTCCGTCCTGCGGTTGGAAGTCGTCGTGGAAGGTCCCACCCCAGCTGCCCTTCTCGAAGATCCGGCGTTGCGCGCCGGCCCGCTGATAGGGCGTCGTGTGACGCCAATGGGCGTAGTCCCCGTCCTCGAAGCGATGGTGCGGCACGAAGAAGATCTTCAGGCCGGCTTCGCGGGCGGCGGCGACGACCGCGCGGAGGTGCGAGAGCAGGTCCACCTCCTCGGCCACCGCCTTCAGCTTCGGCCAGGACTTCCCACCCTCGCTGAGGAAGTCGTTGTAGGGATCGACGAGCAGGATGGCGGTGGGTTCTGACGGATGGGCCATGGCGGAAGGCTCAGGCCGCAGCCGCGTGACGCAGGGCGAACCGCTCGAGGCTGGCCGCGAAGAGCGGGGTCTCGCCGGCGTTGTGGGCGGCGCTGTAGGGCGCGCGTCCCGCGCGGAAAACCTCGAAGGGAATGCCCTGCTTGTCCAGGTAGGCCTGGAACTCCTCGGTGGGATAGGTGTGGACGCGGTTGGTGAACTCGCACCGGCCCGCGTCGAGGCGCTTCACGCTGAGTTCCCAGACCACCACCATCGTGGTCCGGCCGGCGGCGGTGAAGAGGTCCGAGACGGACTTCAGGACGAGCTGGTGCGGCGTCGCCACCTGCTCCACATAGTGCTGCACCATCGGCGTGCCGCCGATGACCTCGACATTGATCGACATCCGCTTGCCGTCGCGGTCGGTCGTTGCGCCGGCCGCCACGTGGGCGGGCGAGCAGCCCTGGTATTCCGCGTCGGGCAGCGCGAAGCACCAGGCCGGAATGTCGACCGCCTCGATCGGGGCGTTGATCACGGCCGTGAAGCTCGTGTCGACGATGACGTTGTCTTCCATGGGGGGCTCCTTCGGGGGATCAGAGACGGGCGACGTCGAGGATGGCCTGGGCGAACGGCCCCGGCGCTTCCTGCGGCAGGTTATGGCCGACGCCGCCCTCGACCAGGCGGTGGACATAGGGCCCGGTGAACTTGGCGGCGTAGGCCGACGGATCGGGATGCGGCGCGCCGTTGGCGTCGCCCTCCAGGGTGATGGTCGGAACGCCGATGGTCGGCGCGGTGGCCAGCTGCGCCTCGAAGACGTCGTAGCGCGCCTCGCCCTCGGCCAGGCCCATTCGCCAGCGGTAGTTGTGGATGACGATTGCCACGTGGTCGGGATTGTCGAAAGCGTCCGCCGAGCGCGCGTAGGTCGCGTCGTCGAAGCTCCACTTGGGCGACGCCAGCTGCCAAATCAGCCGGTTGAACGGGCGTCGGTTGGCCTCGTAGCCGGCCCTGCCGCGCTCCGTGGCGAAGTAGAACTGGTACCACCACTGAAACTCGGCGGCGGGCGGCAGCGGCTTGGCCCCTGCCGCCTGGCTGCCGATCAGGTAGCCGCTGACCGAGACCAGGCCTCTGCATCGTTCCGGCCAGAGCGCCGCGATGATGTCGGCGCTGCGGGCGCCCCAGTCGAACCCGCCCAGGATCGCGCTCTTGATCCGCAGCGCGTCCATCATGGCGACGGTGTCGAACGCGACGGCCGACGGCTGGCCGTTGCGGACCGTATCGGCTGACAGGAAACGGGTCGGTCCATAGCCCCGGACGTAGGGCGCGATGACGCGGTAGCCCTGAGCGACGAGCAATGGCGCCACGGCTTCGAACGCATGGATGTCGTACGGCCAGCCGTGGAGGAGGATGACGGGCGGACCATTGGATGGCCCGACCTCGGCGTAGGCGATCTCCAGGCCGTTTGCCTGCACGGTCCGCAGCGCCGGAGAACCGCCGCGTCCGGCGGACTTCGAAGCCTGACGGCCGTCGGCGGCGGCGGTCGGCGTATGCCCCAGGGCCGCTGCGGAGATCACGGCAGCGCCCAGGAGGCGGCGGCGCGTGGGGTCGAGGGTCGTGGGCATTCGGGGTCTCCGCTATCCGAAGGTGAAGCAGTAGGCGCGCGGCCCGGCGGCCTGGAATTCGATGACGCAGGTCCGGTCGCGGACCGGCCCGGCCTGCCGGACGAGCTGGTACATGCGCGCCTCGCGCACCTCGCCCCATCCGCCGGGATCCGTATCGGACCCGTGGTCCACGCCCGGATCCGCACCGTCCAGGCGCACGCGGAAGCGGACAGGGTTGTCGCCGGCGCCCGGCCCCATCACGAGGTGGAGGTCGCGGGCGTGGAAGCGGTAGGCGATGGACCCCGCGCCGCGGGTCAGCTCCGCGAACTCGGGCCGCGAGGTCCAGGTCCCGGCAAGGCCCCAGCCGTTCAGCGGAAGCCGCGTGGGGGTTTCGTAGCTCCGGGCCGTGTCCCGGCGCAGGGCGCCGGCGAAGTTCTCCGCCTTGGCGTAGCCCGCATAGGTTTCCGGCGACCCGAGGTCATCCCAGTCCGGCGCGGCTTGCGCCCCGACCCCCATGACCGGCGCGATGGGGTCGGAGACCTGCTCCCCGAAGCCGTCGGCGAGCAGGGTCTGGATCACCCGCTCGGAGGTGTCGTAGTCGCCCTCCCCCAGCCGCTGGTGGCGAACCCGGCCCTCGGTATCGAGGATGTAGAAGCCCGGCCAGGCGTTGTTGCGGAAGGACCGCCAGATCCGGAAGTCGTTGTCGAGCGTCACCGGGTAGCGAAGGCCAAGCTGTTCGACCGCCGTGCGGACCCGCGGCAGCTCATGCTCGAAGCTGAACTCCGGCGTATGGACGCCGATCACCACCAGCCCTCGGTCGCGGTATTTCTCCGCCCAGGCGCGGACATAGGGCAGCGGGCGCAGACTGTTGATGCAGGTGTAGGTCCAGAAGTTGACCAGCACGACCTTGCCGAGGAGGTCCGCGGGCCGCAGCGGCGGTCCATTCAGCCACGCGCCGTCGCCCGGCAACGCCCGGTAGGCGCCGTCCGCCGGCGCGCTACAGGCCGCGAGGGCGCCCCCGAGCACCGGCGCTGCGGCCAACGGCGCGGCCAGCAGCCCCAGGGCGGCGGCCCGCCGGCTGAGCGGAGGACAGGACGGGATGGCGGGCGCGGGCATCGGGGCGGCCTTGCGGACAGGGCGAGTGAAAGGGGGAGCGGGTCGGCTCGGGGAGGCGGACCGACCCGCTCGTCCGGCGCGCGGGGCCTCAGGCCTTCCGCAGCGGCCGGAACGCGGCCCGCAGATCCTCGGTGAGGGCCTGTGGTTGTTCCCAGGCGGCGAAGTGGCCGCCGCGATCGTGCTTCTTGTAGTAGATGAGGTTCGGATAGGCCCGCCGAGCCCAGCTCTCGGGCGCCTGGTAAAGCTCGTCGGCGAAGGCGCTCACCGCCACCGGCAGGGTCACGCCCTTCGGCGCGAAGAACGCGAGCTTGCTCTCCCAGTAGAGGCGCGCCGAGGAGACGGCCGTATTGGTCAGCCAGTAGAGCGCGACGTTGTCGACGACGTCTTCCTGGCTCAGCCCTTCGGTCTTGCCGGCGAACACCCGGGCGATCAGCTCCTGGCTCTTGGCGTCGTGGTCCAGCATCCAGGCGGCCAGGCCGATCGGCGAATCCGCCAGCGCGTAGAGCGTCTGTGGACGGTTCGCCATCTCGTTGGCGTAGCCCAGGCCGTGCTTGTAGAAGCTGTCGAGCTGGTCGAAAGCGTGCCGCTCGTCCGCCGACATCCCGGCCGGCGCAGGTGTCCCGAACTGCAGGGCCTTGGCCACGTCGTCCGGCACGGTGGCGGGCATGTTGGTGTGAATGCCCAGCAGGCCCTTGGGCTTCTGCAGCGCCAGCTGCTCGGTGACGGCGTTCCCCCAGTCGCCGCCCTGAGCAACATAGCGGGCGTAGCCGAGGCGTTGCATCAGGACAGACCAGGCCCTGGCGATCCGGATCGGGTCCCAGCCGGTGGCTGTGGGCTTGCCCGAGAAGCCGTGTCCGGGCAGCGAGGGGATCACCACGTGGAAGGCGTCCGCAGCGGAGCCGCCGTGCGCCGTCGGGTCGGTCAGGGGACCGATGATCTTCAGCTGCTCGATGATCGAGCCTGGCCAGCCGTGGGTGATGATGATCGGCAGGGCGTCCGCATGCTTGGACTTGATGTTCAGGAAGTGGATATCGAGCCCGTCGATCTCGGTGACGAAGTTCGGCAGCTTGTTGAGATAGGCCTCGCAGCTGCGCCAGTCGTAGCCATTGGCCCAGTAGTGGGCGAGCGACTTCATGGTCGCGAGTTGAACGCCCTGCGTGTCGTCGGCGACCGTCTCCTTCTCCGGCCAGCGCGTGGCGAGGATGCGCCGCCGGGTGTCGTCGAGCGCGGCCTGCGGGATCTGGATGCGGTACGGGCGGACGGCGTTTCCACCACCGCCACCGCCGGCGGTTTCAGCCGCCAGGCCGACAACGTCGCCGGCGACGGCCGACGTGGCGAAGCCGAGCGCGCCGGCTGTCGCCGAGGCGGCCATGAAACGACGCCGCGTGGTCAAGTTAGATTCCAAGGACATCAGCCCCTCCTCTTTCCGAGAGCCGGTGACCGGCTTCGCTTCGAATGACAGGAAGGAAATTGGGCCCGATCGAATGCCCCCTCTATTGGACGATGGTATCGCCGATACTTTCGTAGGGTCCGGCCTTGCGGATCGCGACTTGGACACGGCGCGCCGACCAGAACGAATACGACCGCCACCGGCCATCGCCGACGGCGGTCGCGCCCCAGGACCGAGGGGGACGTGCGGGTCCGGGGAAACTCAGGCCAGACGCGCGTCCAGCGTGATCTCGGCGTTGAGGACCCGCGACACGGGACAGTTCTGCTCCGCGTCTGCGGCGATCCGGGCCAGGGTCGCTTCGTCCAGGCCGGGGACCTCCGCGCGTACGCTGAGCGCCGAGCGGGAGATCCGGAACCCGCCGCCCTCCTGGTCCAGGGAAACCGCCGCCTCTGTGGCAAGCTCGCTGGGCGTGTAGCCTTCCACCTGGAGCCGGAACGCCAGGGCCATGGTGAAGCAGCCGGCGTGCGCGGCGGCGATCAGCTCTTCGGGGTTGGTGCCCGGCTGCCCCTCGAACCGGGTCCGATAGGAATAGGGGCTGTCCTTCAACACCCCCGAGTCCGTCGTCAGGGCTCCGTCGCCGTCACGGCCGGTTCCACGCCACACTGCGTGCGCCTTGCGGATCATTCGCCAGCTCCTTGTTGCTCTGCGAGATGAGGCGGTGCGCGACGGACTGCGCCCCGATTTCGCCTCTGCCGCCAAGATGGGCGGGCGGGCCCCGCGGTCCATTGGACGAAGGTGTCACCGATACCTTGGTCCAATTGCCCGCGCACGGCCCCCTGCCCGATCCTGGCCCTGGTTTCAGGGGGAGATCGCATGCTGGGATCGAGCGTCGCGTGGGCCGGCGCGGTGGCCTTGGCGGTCGCGGCCGCACCGGCCGCGGCCTGCGCCGACGATGCGGCCGCCGCGCCCCTTCAGGAGCTCGTGGTGACGGCGCAGAAGCGCGAGCAGCGGGTCGAGAGCGTCGGCATGGCGATCACCGCCGCGAGCGGCGAAACGCTCCGGACGAGGGGGATCGACGCGGTCGCCGACCTGCCACGCCTAGTCCCGGGCCTCACGCTGCAGGAGAGCAATTTCGCGTCGACCTCCTTCAACCTGAGGGGTGTCGGATTCTTCAACAGCGATCTCGCCACCCCGCCGGCGGTGACCGTCTATCTCGACGAGGCGCCCCTCCCCTACCCGGCCATGACCCGGCTGGTGGCCTTCGACCTGGAGCGGGTCGAGGTGCTCAAGGGTCCGCAGGGCACCCTGTTCGGCCAGAACGCCACCGGCGGCGCGGTCAACTACATCGCCGCGCCGCCGCGACCCACCACGCAGGTCGGCGTCGAGGGGACCTACGGCCGCTTCGATCGTATCCGTGTGGGCGGCTTCGTGACCGGCCCGATTACCGACGCGCTGTTGGCGCGGGTCGCCGTCCAGGGACGCTGGGGCGATGGTTGGCAGAAGAGCATAACCCGCCCGGGCGATCGCCTCGGCAAGATCGAGGAACTTCAGGCCCGGGCCGCCCTCGAATGGCGTCCGACCGCGCGGCTGACGAGCCGGCTCACGCTCACCTTAACCCACGACGGCAGCGAGAGTCCGGCCGGGCAATTCCTCGCGGCCGCACCGGTCATTCCCGCGCTCGCCGTCCCGGGCCTGCTGACATTCCCAACGGTGTCCAAGCCTCGGGCCGCGGACTGGAGCCTCACGCGCGTCGACACCGGCGCGCCCTTTCCGTACGCGAGCGACACCACCTTCGTTCAGGCGCGCTGGCGGACCGATTACCGGATGGGGGATGACGTCACGCTCACGGCGCTCAGCTCCTACGCCTACCTCGATCTCGCCTACGGCCAGGACGCCAACGGCACGCCCTTCGACCTGAACGAAGTGGTGGATATGGACGGCAAGATCTCATCGATCTTCCAGGAGGTCCGCCTTGCGGGACAACACGGAAAGATGACTTGGCTCGGAGGCCTGAACTACGCGCGCGACCGGACCAAGGATCAACCGCTGCAGACCTTCCGCGATGTGGACCTGGCGCACCTCTACGAGGCGCTCGATCCGCAGGCCTATGCGGATGTCAACCTGATAGCCAATCGCGTGCGGGTGAACACCTATGCCGCGTTCGGCCGGTTGGAATACAGAGTTTCCGAAACCCTGATGGTCGAGGCCGCCGGACGCTACAACATCGACCGCCGCCGCTTCGACAGCTGCGTTTTCGCGCCCACCGACCATTTCGCGCGCTTCTGGAATTTCTTCCGCAACGGGGCCGCGCCGGCGACGAAGGTCGGGGACTGCTTCGTCCTCGACCCCGCCAACGGCCTGCGGCCGGTCGACAACGTGCGGAGCCGGCTCAACGAGGACAGCCTCTCCTGGCGTTTCGGCGTCAGCTGGACGCCGCGCCCGGGCCTGCTGGCCTACGCCAATGTGAGCCGGGGCTATAAGGCCGGCGCCGTGCCGGTGGCCGCCGTGTCGACGGTCCCGCAGTTCGATCCCATCCCGCAGGAGAGCCTGGTCGCCTACGAAGGCGGCGTGAAGGCCGCGCTCCTCGACCGTCGCGTCCAGCTCAACGCCTCGGCCTTCTACTACGACTATCGCGACAAGCAGCTCCGCGGCGCCTACCTGGATCAGATCTTCGGGCCGCTGGAGGCCCTCGTGTCGATCCCAAAGTCACATGTGGTGGGCGCCGAGGCCCAGCTCGTCGCGCGCCCGATCGACGGCCTGACGTTCGACACCGCGATGACCTGGCTGCACACCAACGTCGATCGGTTCACCGGGGTCGATGGTCTCGCCCAGTTCGGGGACCAGGCCGGGACGCCCTTTCCGTTCTCGCCGACCTGGCAGGCGGTGGCCAACCTCGACTACGAATTCCCGATCGTCGACGGAGTCCAGGGTTTCGTCGGTGGGACGCTCACCTCCCGCAGCCGGACCTATGCCGGCGTCGGCGCACCTGCGCCGATGCGCATTGAAGCCTACACGCTTCTCGATCTTCGGGCCGGCCTCGAGAGCATCGACGGCCGGCGAAGAGCCTGGATCTGGGGTCGCAACGTCACGAACGAATACTACTGGAGCAACGTCTTCCTGAACGCGAACGTGGTCTCCCGATTTGTCGGACAGCCCGCGACCTACGGCCTGACGATCTCGGGGCGCTTTTGAGACTCGGCTGAGCCATGGTCACCGCTCCAGGTTGTGGAGATCCCCGAGACCGACACCAAAGTACAATGGACGCAAAGCGGCCATCGTCCGCATCCTGACCAACCGGGGCCACCGCGAAAGTCAGGAATGGAGACGGATCAGACCCGCCTGCTGGACGCACTGCCGGGGATGGTTTGGACCGCCAGGCCCGATGGAACCTGTGACTTCGTCAATCGGCATTGGCGCGCGTACACGGGACTCACTCTCGAGCAGGCCACGTCCGCGGGCTGGACGTCGCTCTTTCATCCCGATGACGTCGCGACCGCGATGGCGGCATGGGAGCGGACTCTGGGCGAGATCCTCCCGGAGGAGATCAACGTGGTGGCCCGGATGCGCCGGTTCGACGGCGTGTACAGGCGGTTCAACTTGCAGACCCGTCCGCTCAGGGACGCCGCGGGAAAGCTGGTCGGTTGGTGCGGCGCCAACACCGACATCGAGGACCGCACGCGCGCCGAGGCGCAGCTCGCGGCTGAGAAGCAACTCCTGGAACTCGTCGCCCGCGGTCTGCCCCAGTCCCGGGTCCTCAACGAGCTGTGCCTGTTGGTGGAGGCTCTTTCCCCCGGGTCCGTCTGCAGCATTCTCTACGTCGACGAGGACGGGCAGCGGTTCCGGGTCGGCGCGGGACCCAATCTGCCGGCGGAGTACAACGCCGCCCTCGACGGCCTGAAGATCGATCCCGGCTATGGCCCGTGTTCGCTGGCTGTCGTCTCGAGGTCCACGATCATCGCCGCCGATCCCCCACGGGACCCGCGGTGGGCGTCATCGTCCTGGCCGCAGCTTCTCACGGGGTTCGGCCTGGCGTCCTGCTGGTCCGCCCCGATCTTCGACAGCCAGAACGCGGTGCTCGGCATCTTCGCGATCTACAAGCACCTGCCCCAAGGTCCCACCGACCAGGACGAGGAGTTGGTTGATCGCTTCGCGCGCATCGCCGGCATCGCCATCGAGCGGGCCAGGTCCGACATTGCGCTGAAGGCGGGCGAAGCCAAGCTGCGCCAGGCGAACCATTTCCTGACGGGCGGACAACGGTTGAGCAAGACCGGCAGCTTCTCGCTGGACACGGCGACAGACGAGCAAGTCTGGTCCGACGAGAATTTCCGGATCTGGGAGTTCGACCCGGGCGTGCCGCCCACGATGGAGATGGTCGCAGCCGCCATCCATCCGGAGGATCGCGCCGAGATGCTGGAGACCTTCGCATCGGCGACCCGCGCCAGGGAGGGTTTCGAGGTCTTCTACCGGATCGTGACCCCGATCGGCGGCGTGAAGCACCTGCATACGCGCATGGAGATCATTCCCGACGCCTCAGGCCGGGTCATGTATCTGGGCAGTTCGCAGGACGTCACCGAAGGGAAGCTGGCGGAAGCGGCGCTGATGGCCAGCGAGGCGGGACTCCGGCGCGCGAACCGCTACCTCGCCGGGGCCCAGAGGCTGAGCAAGACCGGCAGCTTCACCTGGGATGTCGCCACGGACGATCAGGACTGGTCCGAGGAACTCCACCGGATCTGGGAGATGGGACCCGAGGACGATCGCGCGGTGCCGACGCTGCACGCCTCGGTGGTTCACCCGGAGGATGTGGAGTCCGTCGAAGCGATCATGGCCCCCGCGCTCGAAGCAGGCGCCGACTATGAGGTCTCATACCGGATCATCACCCCGAGCGGCGCGACCAAGCATCTGCACACCGTCAACGAGCGGCTGAGCGAGATCACCGATCGCCTCGTCTATGTCGGGGCCACCCAGGACCTCACGGCCAGCCGCCGGGCGGAGGAAGCGCTGCGGACGAGCGAGGCGCAGCTGCGACGCGCCAACCGCTATCTCAAGGCCGCGCAGACGTTGAGCCGGATCGGTAGCTTCACTTGGGACGTCGAAACGGACGAACTCGACTGGTCTGACGAGAACTATCGGATCTGGGAGGTTGATCCTGCCGTCACGCCGACCGTGGCCATGGTCATCGGAGCCATCCACCCGGACGATCTCGACCGTGTCAATGCGGTCCTGGAAGAAGGCCGGAGATCCGGGCGCGACTTTGACGTCGTCTATCGCATCGTGACCTCCAGCGGCGTCGTCAAGCACCTCTACAGCATCGGCGCCCGGATTCCCGAGATCACCGACCATATCGTCTACATCGGCAGCCATCAGGATGTGACCCAGAGCAAGCTGGCTGAGGCCGCGCTGCGGGCTAGCGAAGCTGATGCGATGCGCGCGAACCGATACCTGAAGGGGGCCCAGGCCCTCAGTCGGATCGGGAGCTTTACCTGGGATGTCGAGGCGGACGCACAGGATTGGTCGGACGAGAACTTCAGGATCTGGGAATTCGACCCTTCCAGTGCGCCGACGATGCCGAAGGTCCTGGATGTCATACATCCTGAGGACGTGAGCGCCGCTGGACAGGCGATCGCAGAAGGCCGTCGGAGCGGTCAGGACTTCGAAATCTCTTATCGCATTGTCACCAAGAGCGGAGCCGTAAAGCATCTCCACACCATCGCCTCGCGCGTCCCGGAGATCTCTGAACGGCTCGTATACATCGGCAGCACCCAGGACGTGACCGCCACCAAGCTCGCGGAGGCGGAACTCGCGCGCGCCAACACCTACCTGCTCGCCGCGCAACGGCTCAGCCAGACAGGCAGCTTCACCTGGGACGTCCATGCCGACGAGCACAATTGGTCGGAGGTGAACTACCGGGTCTTCGGTTTCGAGCCGGGGACGAAGGTCACAATGGACATGATGATGAAGGGTATCCATCCCGACGATCTGGCGGGTGTGGAGGCGCTCATCGGCGGCGCGCAGATCGGGGAGAACTTCGAGCTCGTCTTCCGGGTCATCAATACCGACGGGGGAATTCGCTACGCGCACGTGGTCGGCCATCGCATCGACCAGATCCCCGATCGGCCGGTGTTCATGGGCGCGTTGCAGGACATCACCGCGCGCAAGCTCGCCGAGGACGACCTCAACAGGGCTCGCGAGGATCTCGCGCACGTCGCCCGCATCACGGCGCTCAGCACCCTCACCGCGTCCATCGCCCACGAGGTCAGCCAGCCGCTGGCCGGCATCATCACCAACTCCAGCACCTGCCTGCGCATGCTGGCGGCCGACCCTCCGGACGTCGCCGGCGCCCTGGCCACGGCTCAGCGCAACCTGCGCGACGGCAACCGGGCGTCTGAGGTGATCAAGCGGCTGCGGTCGCTCTACGGCCGGCGCCCGCCGACCTTCGAGACCGTAGACCTGCAGGAAATCGCCACGGAGGTGCTCGCGCTGCTGGCGAGCGAGCTCCAGCGACGGCGCGTGATCGTGAGGACGGAGTTCAGGGCCGGAGCCCCCACCGTCTCGGCGGATCGTGTCCAGCTGCAACAGGTTATCCTCAACCTCGCCCTCAATGCGGCCGACGCCATGAGCGAGGTCACGGACCGCGTCCGCGAACTGAGTGTCGGCACGGAGCACGGGCCCGAAGGCGAGGTGTCGCTCGTGGTCCGCGACTCCGGGCACGGGTTTGATCCGGAAGGCGCGGACAAGTTGTTCCAGGCCTTCCACACCACCAAGCCCAACGGCATGGGCATCGGGCTGTCGATCAGTCGCTCGATCATCGAGGCCCATGGCGGTCGGCTCAAGGCGGCCCCAAACGACGGGGGGCCCGGTGCGACCTTCACATTCTCAATCCCCTGCGACCCCCCATCGGTCGCGTCCGCAACCTCAAGGTCAGCGTAATGTCGCAGCGCAATCTGGTGTCCGTGGTCGATGACGACGAGTCCGTCCGGGAATCTCTTCCCGACCTCCTGACCTCCTACGGTTTCGTCACGCGCGCCTTCGACTCGGCCGAGGCGTTCCTCGAGTCGGACGACTTCGCCTCGACCGGATGTCTCGTGCTGGACGTATCCATGCCGGGAATGACCGGACCGGAACTGCAGATCGAGCTCGCGCGGCGACAGATCGCGATGGGAATCGTGTTCATCACGGCCCACGCCGATGCGACGGTGGAAACCCAGGTGCTCAAGCGCGGCGCCATGGCCTTCCTGCTCAAGCCCTTCACGGAGGCGGCGATCGTCGACGCCGTGACCACGACGCTTGGAAAGGCCTGAAGGGTTTTCCGATGCAGCCACCGCCCGACCAGCGTATCTTCCAATCCGCAACCTCCCACGGAGGGTCGCCCATGCCGGACGCCGCCCCAACGGTCTATGTCGTCGACGACGACTGCTCAGTGCGTGAATCCCTTGAAGGCCTGATCGAGATCTCGGGCTGGAACGTGCGGACCTTCGCCTCCGCCACGGCCTTCCTCGACAGCGCGCCGTGGGCAGGTCCGAGCTGCCTTGTGCTCGATGTCGGCCTGCCCGACCTCAACGGGCTCGACCTGCAGGATCGGATCGCCGGCGAACGCGGCGAGATGCCGATCATCTTCATCACCGGCCACGGCGATGTCCCGTCTACCGTCCGCGCCATGAAGGCGGGCGCGCGCGAGTTCCTGACCAAGCCGTTCGGCGAGGATGTCCTGTTGACGGCGATCGATGCGGCGCTGCGGCGGAGCCAGGCGATCCTCGGGGAACAGACGGCCCTGCAGGCGCTCCGCGATCGCCGGTCATCCCTGAGCCGACGCGAATGCGAAGTCATGGACCTGGTGGTGTCCGGCTTGCTCAACAAGCAGGTCGGCGGTGAGCTCGGCATCAGCGAGATCACGGTGAAGGCTCACCGCGGCCGGGTGATGGAAAAGATGCAGGCCCGGTCGCTTGCCGACCTGGTCCGGATGAGCGAGCGCCTGGGATTGCACCCGGCGGCCTGACCCTACGAAGGTCTCGGCGATACCTTGGTTCAATGGCGCGCCCAGGGTCCTTGGCGTCTCATCCCGCCAGCACGCGGATCGGTCTTCGCCCGCGGCCCTCGGGAGCCCCGCCATGACGCCGGAATTCCATATCGCCGAGACGACCGGCCGTGACTTCCCGCTACATCTCGTCGAGGAGATCAGCCATCGGGTCGCCAATGAATACGCGGAGGCCATCGCGGGCCTCTCATTGGCCGCAGCCGGATCGCCGCGCTGCGAAGTGAAGCAAGCGCTTCGCGCGGCGGCCGAGCGCCTGCACGCGCACGCCGAGAGCCATCGCGCGCTGCTTCCCCCGATCCAGGGCCAGGTCAATCTGGCGGATCACGTCGGACGCCTCTGCAGCGCCTTCTCCAAGGCGACCCTGGCGGACCGGCAGGTCCGCCTCGCGGTCGAAACCGATGACATCTGGCTGGCGTCCGACCGTGCGTGGCGCATCGGACTGGCCGTCGCCGAACTCGTGCGGAACGCCGCGAGGCACGGCCTTCGAGGCCGCGCCGGCGCCATCGTCGTGCAGGTGGCGCTGGCGGGAGATGAGGTGGTCTGCAGCGTCGGCGACGACGGCGTGGCCGCGAGCGCGGTCCAACCGGGCCGCGGCGTGAGCCTCGTCCAGGCCCTGGCCATGGAGCTCGGTGGCTCGGTCGAGTGGTGGTTCAGTCAACGCGGCAGCGTCGCCCGCCTCCGCGCGCCTATCGACGCCCGCTCTTGACACCGCTGCTGCAGAGGATCGGCGTCGACCTGCCGATCATCCAGGCCCCGATGGCGGGAACGTCGACGCCGCAGCTGGCGGCCGCCGTCACCAATGCGGGCGGGCTCGGTTCGATCGCCGTCGGGGCTGTGCGCGCGGCCGCGGCGCGCGAGATGATTGCGGCCGTCCGGCAGGCGACCCCCGGTCCGTTCAACGTCAACCTGTTCTGCCACCGCCCCGCCCGCGCCGACCCCGCACGCGAAGCCGCCTGGCTGGAGGCCCTCGCGCCGGAGTTCGCGCGGCACGGCGGCCGGGCCCCTGACCGCCTGCGGGAGATCTACACGAGCTTTGTCGCCGATCCGGAGATGCTGGCGCTCCTGCTCGAGGTCCGGCCGGCGGTGGTGAGCTTCCATTTCGGCCTACCGCCGCAGACGGCCATAGATCGGTTGAAGGCGGCCGGCATCGTCCTCTTCGCGACCGCCACCTCCCTTGCCGAAGCCGAAGCCGCGTGCACCGCTGGCGTGGACGCCGTCGTGTCGCAGGGCTGGGAGGCCGGCGGGCACCGTGGAATCTTCGACCCCGGCGCGGACGATGCGCAGCTCGGCACAGCTGCGCTGACCCGCCTGCTTGTCGAACGCCTGACCGTTCCCGTGATCGCGGCCGGCGGCCTGATGGACGGCGCGGGTGTCGCCGCCGCGCTGGCGCTGGGGGCGCAGGCCGCGCAGCTGGGAACGGCCTTCATCCTCTGCCCGGAATCCAGCGCCGACCCCTTCCATCGGACGGCCCTCGCCGGGCCCGGGGCGACGGCCACTGTCATGACCTCGCTGATCTCAGGCCGGCCGGCCCGCTGTCTCCCGAACCAGTTCACCGCCCTGAGTGCGGGCGGGGCCGGGAAGACGCCGATCCCCGACTATCCGATCGCCTATGACGCCGGAAAAGCGCTGGCCGTGGCGGCCCGCGCGCGCGGCGACGGCGGCTATGGCGCGCAGTGGGCTGGCCAGGGCGCGCCGCTTGCACGCGGCCTGCCGGCTGCCGATCTCATGGCGACGCTGGCGCGCGAACTCACCGACGCCCGCGCTGCTGTTTCCCGTCGCTGAAGGGGATGTCGGGATGGATCGCCTGGACGCCATGAAGGTCTTCGTGGTCGCCGCCGAGTCCGGCAGCCTCGCGGGCGCCGCCCGCGTTATGACGCGGTCGCCGGCGTCGGTCAGCCGCGCCATCGCCTTCCTGGAATCGCACGTGGGCGTGGCGCTCCTTCACCGGACGACACGCACGATGCGGCTCACCGACGCCGGCGAGCGTTACGCGCCGGTCTGCCGCCACGTGCTGGCCGAGTTGGAGGCGGCCGAGGCGGCCGCTGGGGACGCCACGCCGCGCGGCGTCCTGACCCTCTCGGCGCCGCCGATCAGCGGAGAGGAAATCCTCAGGCCGATCCTGGACGCTTTCCTGCTGGCCCATCCCCAGGTGTCCGCGCGGCTGCTGCTCTTCGATCGCCAGGTCAGTCTGGTCGATGAAGGCATCGACCTCGCCCTGAGGGTCGGCGACCTGGCCGCGTCCTCCCTGGTCGCGGTCCGGGTCGGGGCCGACGTTCGTCGCGTGGTCGTCGCCGCGCCCAGCTACCTGGCGACCCGTTCGCAGATCGAGCGGCCAGCCGACCTGGCGCACCACGACATCGTCGCCATGTCCCACTTCGGTGAGGACCGTTGGGTGTTCCCGCCGGCGACCGGGACCACGACACCGCGCACCGTAGCGTTCACGCCGAGGGTGCTCGTCACCAGCGTCCGGGCCGCCGCAGCGTCGGCGGAGGCCGGGCTCGGCGTGACGCGGCTCTACTCGTATCACGTGGCGGACGCGGTTCGGCGCGGGGCGCTGCGGATCATCTTGGCTAGCGACGAGCCGGAGCCCCTGCCCGTCCACCTCGTTGGGCGACCTGGGCGGGCGACCTCGCCGAAGGTGCGAGCCTTCCTGGACTTCGCGGCGCCTCGCCTGCGGTCCGCGTTCGTCGGACTGGCGGCGGAGGCCCGAACGCTGCCCTCAGGCGACACGGCCGCCTAGCCGCCCGGCGGCGTCGCCCTCAGCTTGCGATACTCCAGCGCCGGCAGTCCGCCCCATCCCCACCCTTCGAGCTCCACCTCCTGGATGGTCACGAAGGTGGACTCGAGCGGCTTGCCCAGCACCTCGAGCAGGAGGTCGCTGACCCCCTTGATCAGGCGGGCCTTCTCCTCTGGGGTGACGGAATCCCGCTCTGGGGTCGAGCCCTCGCGGGTCAGCAGGATGTTGACGATCGGCATGATGGCGCTCCTTCCGGGGGAGCGGAGGCCCGCCGGTGCGGGCCGCCGTCCAGGTTACCAGTGGCCGGCGGACTGGCCGCCATCGACGTGCAGGATCTCGCCCGTCACGAACGCCGCGTTCTCGAGGTAGAGGACGCCGTGCACCGCCTCCTCCACTTCGCCGAGGCGGCCCAGCGGATGCAGGGTCGCGAGGCCGGCGTGGGTCTCCGGCGGATGGAGCGGCGTCTTGATGATGCCCAGCGCCACCGCGTTCACGCGAATTCCCTTGTCGGCGTACTCGATCGCCAGCGACGTGGTGGCGGCGTTGAGGCCGCCCTTGGTGAGCGAGGCCAGCACCGAGGGCACGCCCTTGATCGGCTGCTCGACCAGGCTCGTCGAGATCTGGACCACGTGGCCCGACCCCTGCGGTTCCATCCTGCGGATCGCCGCCTGGGTGACGAAGAAGAAGCCGGCGAGGTTGGTGCCGGTATTGGCCGCCCAGTCCTCGGGCGTGAAGGCCGTGAACGGCTTGGCGGTGAAGATGCCCGCGTTGTTGATCAGGGTGTCGATGCGGCCGAACTTCTCGATGGCGGTCGCGACGACGCGCTCGGCGACGGCGGGGTCGGCGATGTCGCCGGCTACCGTGGCGACGTCGAGATCGCTCGACGGTTTGATCGAGCGCGAGTTGGCGACGACCTTCCAGCCTTCGGCGCGGTAGCCTTTCAGCAGCGCGGCGCCCAGGCCCTGGGAGGCGCCAGTGATGACGACGACCTTCGTATCTTGGGACATGATGTGTCTCGAACCTTCCTTGTGAGGCGCGGCCAGATCCGGCCTGCGTCGGTGTCCCGAGAGGTGGGGCGACACCGACCCGCGCCGTAGAGCTGCGCCGCGAGCGACAGTCGTTCGCGCCGCGCAACACCGGTCCAGGGTTCGTCCGGCGAGACGCTGCGGCAATCAGGACGAAGGTATCGCCGACACCAAAGTCCAATGTCGGCGCGCCGGCGGCTGCGCCACTTCTGGATCCACACCGGGCCCGGGCCCGCGCCCTCTGTGAAGGTCTGAGATGCTGCACACTTCGCCTACTGCGAGCCCGTCCAAGGGCGTCGCGCTGGTTACTGGAGCCTCCGCAGGCATGGGGGCGATCTACGCCGACCGCCTGGCGCGCCGAGGCTTCGACCTGATCCTCGTCGCCCGCAACTCCGCGCGGCTGGAGGCGCTGGCCGCGCGGATCGCCCTCGACGCCGGGCGCCGGGTGGAGACGCTGACCAGCGACCTGCGGCGCGCCGACCATGTCGACGACATCGAGGCCAGGCTGCGGACCGACAGCCGCATCACGATGCTCGTCAACAACGCCGGCGTCGGATCCGCCACGCCGCTTCTGCAATCCGACATCGGCGTGATGCGCGGGATGATCGCCCTCAATGTCGAGGCGCTGACACGCCTGACCTATGCCGCGGCGCCCGCCTTCGTCGCCCGCGGCGGCGGCACGATCATCAACATGGCGTCGATCGTGGCGATCGGCCCGGAGATCCTCAACGGGGTCTACGGCGGCGCCAAGGCCTTCGTAGTCGCCCTCACCCAATCGCTGCACCACGAGCTCGGGCCGCGGGGCCTGCGCGTCCAGGCGGTCCTGCCCGGGGCGGTGGGCACGGACTTCTGGGCCGCCTCAGGGACGCCGCTGGCCAATCTCCCGCCCGAGATCGTGATGAGCCCCGAAGACGCGGTGGACGCCGCACTGGCGGGTCTCGACCTTGGCGAGCTCATCACCCTGCCGTCCCTGCCCGACGCTGCGGACTGGCAGGCCTATGAGGACGCGCGCCAGGCGCTCTTCCCCAACCTCTCGCGATCGCAGCCCGCCGCGCGCTTCGGCCTGAACCGGCCGAACAACGCCGGCTGAGCGCGGGCTCTACCGTGGCGCTGGGGTGGCCGGCCCCTATCGGCGTTCGGCAAGGCCACGCGCATCGGGACAGGTCCTCGCTCGTCGTCCTGACGCGGCGTCTCGATTCCACGGGTGAGATACGTATGATGGCCGGGAGGCCCACGTTGTTCGACGAACGGCGCGTCCGAAGCCTCGTCTGCGCCCGGCGGCGCCTTCGAAGGCTGACATGCACGCGACTGGCGCGAGTGATCCCCCGGAAGATGTTCTCGTCCTGACCAGCGCCGCCCCCGGTCGGCGGCACAGGCTCGCGGCGTTCGCCGTCGTGCCGGGCATCCTGGTGACGCTTTTCGCGCTGACGCGACCCTTCGCCGAACTGCAGCTGCCGCCGGCCCCGGCGTTCGTTCCGATCCAGACATCGGCGCTGTTCGTGATCAATCTCGTCACGGCGCTGATGTTCTTCTGCCAGTACTCCATCCTTCGCAGTCGCCCCCTGCTGGTGGTCGCGAACGGCTACCTCTACGCCGCGCTCATCCTCATCCCCTACCTCCTGGCGTTCCCCGGCGTGTTCGCGCCGGACCGGGCGCTGATCGGCGGCCTGCAGACCACGGCCTGGCTCTATATCCTCAGGCACTGCGGCCTCGCCGCGTCCCTGGTCGCCTTCGCGCTGTTCAGTCGGAGTGAGAGGGCCGCCCCTCAGCCCCCTGCCGGCGACTCCCGCCTTCTGCTGAGCATCGCGGGCACGTGCGCGCTGGTGCTGGTCCTGGGCGCCATCTGCATCCTGGGCGACGGACATCTGCCCATCGTCGCGGCGGACGGCCGGCGGTTCAGCACGGGCTGGCTCATCTACGCCGGGGCGCCGATGGCCTCGCTCTATGGACTTGCGGTGATCCTGCTCTGGCCCCTTCGGAACACGGTGCTCAGCCTCTGGCTGCTGGTGGTCGCTTCCGTGCATCTCGCCGCCGTTCCGATCTCCTTCTTCGGCTCTCCGGCCCGCTTCAGCGTCGGCTGGTACACCGTCGTGATCATGAACCTTGTCGCAAACAGCCTGGTCCTGTCGGTGCTTCTGGTGGAGGTCTCGAACCTCTACCGACGCCTCCTGCAGTCGGTCCGCGCCCATCAGCACGAACGCGAAGCCCGGCTGGCCACCGGGGACGCCCTGGCGGCGATGATCGCGCACGAGCTGAAGCAGCCGCTGCTGGCGATCGTGATGCGGGCGGCCACGGGCGTTCGCCGGCTCGACCGACCCGCGCCGGACGTCGACAAGGCAGTGGGCGATCTGAGACGGATCGCCGCCGACGGTCACCGCGCAGGTGCGATCATCGACAGCATCCGGGCGAACTTCAGGCGCGACAGCCGCGCTGGGGCGGCCGTCGACCTGAACCAGGTCGCGGCTGAGTCGGTCGCCCTGATCCGCCGGGACCTTCGACGGCGACATATCCGCGTTGAGATGGCGCTCAACGCCCATCCCGCCGAGGTCGCCGGGGATCGGACCCAGATCCAGCAGGTCCTCCTGAACCTCCTCACGAACGCGGCTGAAGCCACGGCCAATCGCCCGGCGCCCCGGATGCTGACGGTCAGCTCGGAGAACCATGAGGGCGACGAGATCTGTATTTCGGTCTCCGACAACGGCGCCGGGGTGGGTGCGGAGCACCTCGCGCAGATCTTCAACCCGCTCTTCACGACCAAGCCAACCGGCATGGGTATGGGCCTGTCGATCTGCCGATCGATCATTGAAGCGCATGGCGGTCGCATCTGGGTGTCCCCGAACAGTCCGACCGGCGCCGTCTTCCAGTTCGCCCTGGCGGGACTCGTCAAACCCTAGCCAGCTGTCGCTCCGTTGCGTTCGGCCTTTCGGGCTACGATTGCGCCCGCCGAACGCCGGCGATCCGGAGCGGCGTGGTTCAGGCCCTCACATCGCTTCTGAATCGCTTGCGGGTTCTCACGCTCGCCCGCCGAAGCCGGGCATTTCGTGCCGCCCGCCGGGCGCGAAGGCGGCAAGCCTGGCCGGGCGGCCGACACCTTGGTCTCGCCGATACCTAGGTCCAATAGGTCGCGGCCCGCTCGTCGGCTCAGATGCCCGCGTCAAAACCGACGCACCGACAGCAGGCGACGCGATGGGTCTCACCTCAACCAGCTTCCGATTTCCAGCGATCCTCGCGGCGGCGACCCTTTGCGCGCCGGGTCCGATCCTGGCCGCCGACAAGGGCGCCTCGCCGGGGGGCGCCGTCTCGCCGTCGGCGAGCGACACCATCCGGCTGACGCGCAGGTCCCCCTCCTACTGGCGGGTCACCTTCGCCAACCCGCCTCTGAATATCGTGGGGCCCGCCGAGATGCGTCGGCTCGACGAGATCCTCGACCAGATCGAGGCGGACCCACGCGTGAAGGTCGTGGTCTTCGACAGCGCGGTCCCGGGCTACTTCATGGCGCACTACGACCTGCTGAAGCCGCTCGAGGAGTCCACGGGGATGGCCCCCGGGCCGACCGGGATGCATCCGGTGCCCGATTTCATGGTGCGGCTCGCGCGGCTGAAGGCTGTGACCATCTCGTCGATCCGCGGCCGCACGAGCGGCATCGGCAGTGAGATCGTCCTGGCCACCGACATGCGCTTCGCGAGCCGCGAGAAGGCGATGCTTTCCCAGTTCGAGGTCGGCGCCGGTTTCGCGCCGGGCGGCGGGCCGATGGCGCGCCTCCCCCGGCTCGTCGGCCGGGGCCGCGCGCTCGAAATCCTCATCGGCGCCGAAGCCCTGAACGGGGACCTCGCCGAGCGGTACGGCTATGTGAACCGCGCCCTGCCCGACGCCGAGCTCGACGGGTTCGTCGATCGTCTCGCGACGCGCATCGCGGGCTTCGACCATCAGGCGATCATCGACACCAAACAGCTTGTCGACGTGGCCAGCCTGCCGCCGGACGAGGAAATCCGGCTGGGCTGGGAGGCCTTCATCACCTCCGTCCAGCGACCGGCCGCCCAGGCGCGCGTCGGCGCGCTGGTGGCGCGCGGCCTGCAGAAGCCGGGTGACCTGGAGGACCATCTCAACGAGCGGGCCGCGGACTACCGCGAACCGCAGCCTTAGGTCCTCCGATGGCCAGCTTGAGCGCAATCGCCATGGCCGCCGCGCTTGCGGCGGTGGGGCCGGGACCTCAGCCGTCTACCTCGGCGACCACGACCTACCACCAGAGGCGCGTCGACGGCGTCAGCGTCTTCTACCGCGAGGCCGGGCCGAAGGACGCGCCGACCATCGTGCTGCTGCACGGTTACCCCTCGTCCTCACGGATGTACGACGGACTGATCCCCCTGCTGGCCGTGCGCTACCACGTCATCGCGCCGGACTATCCGGGCTTCGGGCACAGCGAGGCGCCGCCGCCATCGAGCTACGCCTACACCTTCGACCACCTGGCCCGGACCATGGGCGGGCTGCTCGACCAGCTCGGCGTCGAGCGATGCATCTTTTATCTTCAGGACTATGGCGGACCGGTCGGCTTTCGCATGATGATCGCGCGGCCAGACCGCGTCCGGGCGCTGATCGTGCAGAACGCCAACGCCTATGACGAGGGCCTCGGCGCGAAGTGGACCGGGATCGCCAGCTTCTGGCGCGATCCCGCGGGCCACCAGGATCAGCTCGACGCCTTCATGTCACTGGACGGCGCGCGGCTCCGACACGTCGCCGGCAGCCCCAACCCCGAGCGCTATAGCCCGGATGCGTGGACCGACGAATTCGCCATGTTGTCGAGGCCCGGAGCCCGGGAGATTCAGGGCGCGCTCCTCTACGACTACCAGACGAACGTTGCGGCCTATCCTGCCTGGCAGGCCTGGCTGAGAGCTCAGCGGCCCAGGACCCTCGTGCTCTGGGGCCGCTACGACCCGTCCTTCACCGTCCCCGGCGCCGAGGCCTACCGGCGCGACCTGCCCGAGGCGGAACTACACCTCCTGGACGCCGGCCACTTCGCCCTGGATGAGCGCCTCGACGAGGCCGCTGTCCTGGTCCTCGGATTCATGGACCGCCTCCCCCACTGATCGGCGGCGCTGCGCGGGACCCTCGCCCCTCGTCCCCTGCCGTGCGCCGGTTCCCAGCCCACTCGCGCAGGTTCAGGCCCGCCCCCACGTACGGATCGCCTCCATGACATCGCCAGCCTCCAGGGATCACCTGCGGCCCGAACCGGCGCCGGCGGGAGGGCACGCGCCGCCGCCAGCCTGGCGAATGATCCTTTCCGGCGCCTGCGCCTGCCTGATTGGGATCGGCCTGGCGCGCTTCGCCTACACCCCCCTCCTGCCAGCCGTGATTGCCGCGGGATGGTTCGACGCCGATGCGGCCACCTACCTCGCGGCCGCAAACCTCGGCGGCTACCTGCTCGGCGTGCTCATCGCGGGTCCCATGACCGCCCGCCGCTCGCCCACCTGGGCGCTGAGGCTGATGATGGCGGCGAGCACGGCATCGCTGTTTGCCTGCGCCTACCCCGCCAGCTTCACGTGGTTCTTCACCTGGCGGCTGATCTCAGGGGTGAGTGGCGGGGTGATCATGATCCTGGCGGCGCCGGCCATACTGGTCCACCTGCCGCCCGCGCGTCGTGGCCTGGCCAGCGGTTTCATCTTCATGGGGGTCGGCCTGGGCGTCGCAGCGTCCGGTACGCTGGTCCCGCTCCTGCTGAGCGACGGCCTGACGGCGGCCTGGCTCGGCCTTGCGACCGCCAGCGCGATCCTGACCCTCGTCGCCTGGACCGGATGGCCCCACGGCCTCCCCGCCCAGGCGTCGCCGACGCTCCGACGCGCGCGGCGTCCCCGCCCGCAGCTCTGGCTGCTCCACGCGACCTACGGCCTGAACGCGATCGGGCTGGTGCCACATATGGTCTTCCTGTCGGTGTTCGTGGCGCACGGCCTGGGCCAGGGCGTCCAGACCGGCGCCGTCTACTGGATCGTTTTCGGCCTGGGGGCGGTGGTCGGCCCCCTGCTCAGCGGACACCTGGCCGACCGGGCCGGGTATCGCCCCGCCTTGCGCCTCGTGCTTCTGCTCGAAACCCTGGCCACCCTGGCGCCGGCGGTCACCCACGCGCCGGCCGCGCTGATCGCCTCCAGCCTGTTCATGGGCGCGGCCACCCCCGGGATCGTACCGCTTGTGCTGGGCCGGGTGCATGAGCTCGCGGGTCCAGGCCTGGCCGGGCAGAAATCGGCATGGCGCATGGCGACCACCGCCTTCGCCGCCGCGCAGGCGGCCGCCGCCTACGGCCTGGCCTGGCTCCTCAGCCGATCGGGCGGCGACTACGCCCTGCTCTTCCTGGTGGGCGGCGGGGCGCTCGTGTTGGCGCTCCTCATCGAGCTGGTCGGCAGTGTCGCCGCGCGGGCGCGCCGCGTCCGCTGACCCTCCGACGCCCGACCGAGACTTTGGTGTCGGCGACACCTAAGTCCAATTTCAGCAGACGCCCGTCAGCCCAACTCTCTCCTCAGACCGAGCGGCGCCGCGCCGGGTCGGCCGAGCCCGGAGAGGGATCATGCCGACGCGAACCCCCACCAACGCAAGCTAGCCGGGCCGCACAGCGGTCGCCGCGGCCTCCCCACACCTCGCCCCCAGCATCCTCAGAAGGGATACCGCCCATGCCCGCCGCCCTGAATGTCGTCGTACTCGTCGGAAGCCTCCGGAAGGCCTCCATAACGCGGCGCATCGCCCGCGCCCTGATCGCCCTGGCGCCGCCCAGTCTCGCATGCCGCATCGTCGAGATCGGAGATCTGCCGCTTTACAGCGAGGACTTGGACGCCGCGCCGCCGCCTGCCTGGACCCGCTTCCGCGACGAGATCCGCGCGGCTGACGCGGTGCTGATCACCACGCCGGAGTACAACCGCTCCATCCCCGGCGGGCTCAAGAACGCCATCGATGTCGGGTCGCGGCCTGATTATCCCAGTCCCTGGGACGGACTGCCGACCGCCGTGGTGAGCGTGTCGCCCTACAAGCTCGGCGGCTTCGGGGCCAACCATCACATCCGCCAGAGCCTGGTGTTCCTCAACATGCCGGTCATGCAGCAGCCCGAGGCCTACATCGGAGACGCCGCGGCCATGTTCGACGGACCCGGCGATAAGCCGACCGCAGATGCGCGCGCCTTCCTGCAACGGGTGATCGAGGGGTTCGCCGACTGGGCGGCCCTGACCCGTCGCGACGCGCGCCCGTCCGCCTAGCGCTGCGGCGGACGTCGAACCGCGAATATGTCCCCTCGACAGATCGGCGGAGCCCTCGCCGCCGCGGCGACCGCCGTGGGTTCGGCGGCCTGCGCCGAGGTCCCGCGCCTGCCGGACGGCGTCACGCTCTCCGGCGGCCTCGTCTCAGAGACGGCCTGGAGTGTCAGCGGCCCCGGGCGCCGTGTCGCCAAGGAAGCCGGCCAGTTCGATCTCGGCGCGACGATCGACGCCGGCGAGGTGCTGGATGTCACGGGCGGGACCGTCCAGGCCACCATCACCTATCGCTGGGGCGAAGACCTCGGCGCCGCCTCCGGCCTGCGACCGCAACAACTAGTCCAGGAGATCTACGGGCGCGGCCAGACCTGGCGGCTGACCCAGCTCTGGTACCAGCAGGCGATCGGCTCCAGCGGCGCCGATCTCAAGGTCGGTCGGCTGACGCTCGGCGAGGACTTCGCGACGTTCCGATGCGCCTTCCAGAACCTCACGTTCTGCGGCTCGCAGCCCGGCAACATGGAGAGCGACGACTGGTACAACTGGCCGGTCAGCCAGTGGGGCGCGCGCGGACGCTACAAACGCGCCAGGGGCTACGTGCAGCTTGGCCTCTATGAGGTGAATCCGCGCAATCTCGAGAAGGACTTCACGGTCGGACGCTTCAAGGGCGCGACCGGCGTGATGATCCCGGTGGAGGCCGCCTGGACGCCCCGGATCCATGGCCGCGCGGGGCGCTACCGCCTCGGCGGCTGGTACGACACCTCGCGCGCCGCCGACCTGATGCTCGACCGGAAGGGCCAGCTGCGGGCCGTCACCGGCGAGGCCCCGAAAGACGGGGACGGCCGCGGAGGCGCCTACGTGATGGCCGAGCAGCAGGTCACGGGCCCTGCAGAGCCAGCCGAGGCCGGGTCCGGTGTGACGTTGTTCTTCAACGCCGCCCAGGCGGATCGCCGCACATCGCGGATCGACCGGCAGGTCTATGGCGGCGCGTTCTGGCGCGGACCGCTCGGAGGACGTCCACGCGACGAGCTGGGGATCGCGGTGGGCGCCACGCGGCGCAATCCCCGCCTGAGGGCCCTCACGCCCGACCGCATCGCGACCGAGTACGTCGGCGAGGTCTTCTACGCTGTGCGGCTCAACCGCGCCGTGGCCCTGCAACCCAATGTCCAGCTCATCGCCAATCCCGGCGGCGCCCCGGGACGGACGGCGGCGATCGTCGGCCTGAAGGCGACGGCGCGCCTTCCACCCTAGAGCAGGAGCCCCTGCGGTTCCGGGGTCGCAGAAAGCACAGAATGGTTTCGCTCGTCCCGCGAAGTCCCCCGCTCGCCACAGCGTCCCGTGGCGCACCCGCGGGATCCAGCCAAGGTACTCTGGGAGAACCGCCTCGATGTCGACCATCGCCCTACCCGCCGGTCTGGAGACGCTCCGACTGGAGCCCCTGATGGCGATGACGCTCATTGTCGCCCCGCCGATACGCTTTGGTGCGGGCCCGGGCGGAGAGCGGAGGGTCGGGGTGGTCACCGGGGGGCGCTTCGAGGGGGATCGCTTCGCGGGACACGTGCTGGACGGTGGCGCCGACTGGCAGCTCCGTCGGAGCGACGGCGCCTGGCTCATCGATTGCCGCTTGGTTCTACAGACCGACGACGGCGCGATTGTAGGCATGCAGTACAGCGGGCTTCGCCACGGGCCGGGCGATGTGATGGATCGGCTCGCACAGGGCGATCCCGTCGATCCGTCCGAGTATTATTTCCGGATCACGCCCACCTTCGAGACAGCTGACCCTCGCTACGCCTGGCTCAACCAGTTGGTCGGCGTCGGGGCCGGGCATCGGCCGCCATCGGGTCCCGTCTACAAGGTGTGGTCGGTGGTCTGAGACCTCCCGTTTCCCTCCGACGCGCTTGTGCGCGGCGCCTCCGCCTCAAGGCCGACACCTTGGTATCAGCGATACCTTCGTCCAATCGCGCACGCCGAGGCCGGATGACATCTGAAGGATGTCCCGCGAGTTCGTAGCCAGGAAGGCCTCTCCGTGAACGCCCAGACCCCAACGCCGCAGATCCGCGTGGCGCGCCGCACGCCGGCGTACTGGCGCATCACCTTCGACAACCCGCCGCTCAACGTCATGGGGCCGCCCATGGTCCAGGCGTTCAGCGCTCTGATCGACGCAATCGAGGCCGACGCCCAGCTCCGCGTCGTGGTCTTCGACAGCGCCGTCGAGGGCTTCTTCCTCAACCACTCCGATTTCAAGGCGCGGATCGAGGACATGCTGGCCCTGCCGCCCGGCCCAACGGGACTGCCCCCCTGGCCGGACTTCCTCGTGCGTCTGACCCGCGCGCCGGTCGTCTCCATCGCACTGATCCGAGGCCGGGCGACCGGCAACGGAAGCGAGATCGTGCTCTCCTGCGACATGGCGTTCGCCAGCCAGGAGAAGGCTGTCATCTCACAATGGGAGGTCGGCGTCGGCATGGTCGCCGGCGGCGGCCCGATGGCGCGCCTGCCCGGCCTCATCGGCCGCAACCGCGCCATGGAGGTGCTGCTCACCTCGGACGACATCCGCGCCGATCAGGCCGAGGCCTGGGGGTACATCAACAAGGCGCTTCCCGACGCCGAGCTCGAGGCGCACGTCGACGCGATCGCGACCCGCATCGCCAGGTTCGACAAGTGGGCGATCGCCCAGACCAAGCGGCTGGTGAACACCAGCCTATCGCCCGATGTCGAACTGGGCGCTGGCTGGGAGGCCTGCATCGCCTCGTTGGGGCGCCCGGCCGCGCAGGAAGGGATCAAGGCGCTGACCGACAAGGGCTTCCAAGCGCCGGGCGACGTCGAAGACCGGCTCGCCGTCCATCTGGGCGATCTGCCGCCCCGATAGTCCGGCGCACAGGATCGCGCCTCGCCCAACGAAAGACCGACCCAATGGATCTGCTCCAGGCAGCCAAGGCGCTGGCTGAGCCCATTGGCGCCGCCCTCCAGCCGAAGGATCAAACATGAAGACGACGGTTGCTTTGAGCGCCCTCTGCGCTGCGATGGCGTTCAGCCCGCCGGCCCTGTCCGATACGCGACCGACGAGCGCCTATCACTACGTCCTGCCCCTGAACCTGGCGCTCGAAGCAGCCACTGAAGCGGTGCGGGTGTGCGGCCTCCAGGGCTACCGTGTCACGGCCACGGTCGTGGATATGGATGGGATCCCCGAGGTGGTCCTCCGCGGCGACGGCGCCACGGTCCACACCCGCGAGTCGAGCTTCCAGAAGGCCTACACCGTGATCACGCTGGGCCCCGAGTTCAGCTTCGACACCTCCGGCGCGCTGTTCGAGCTCGTGAAGACCAACCCCTATGCGCCCCGCCTCGCGCAGGTGCGCAACGTCATGGCCCTGCCCGGTGCGGTCGCGTTCCGTGCGGACGGGGCGATCGTGGCCGCGTTGGGCGTCGGGGGCGCGCCAGGCGGCGACAAGGATGAGGTTTGTGCACGCGCCGGCGTAGCGAAAGTCGCAAGCCGCCTCCCACGTTGACGACGCGTCCGAGCGTTCAACCAAGCCAAGCGCAAGTGCGACGGTCCTTGTGGTGGAGCTGCCAGGACCCATGCTGGCCTACGCGGTAGGCTCGGACTTCGGCTCAAAGTACCCACAGATCTACCAACGAACCGGCGCGATGGTCGCTTGACAGCCTATTGCGTGATCGCACCGATGCCGCGACGCGCGCTCTAGTCGAGTCTAGGCAGATCTGCCTCGGGTTCGACGGCCGCGACGATGTCGGCGTGCTCGGCGTCTCGAACCACGCCCGCGACGTTTAGCCGGATAAAGAGCTTCGGGCCGCGCGCGGTACCTATGGCGGCAATAAGGGCCGGCCCCGCCCGGTTGAGGCTGCGCGCAGCTCCGCACAGCAAATATGGTGGCTTACCCAGTGAGCCACTCACGGCGATGACGTTGCCGGCGGTGACCGGCAACTCTGCGAGAGTGGTCCGGCGGAAGCGATAGCGGGTCCCGGAGGCGCCGGGCACATCAAGGAAGTCCATCACGAAGGAAACCAGCGAGCCCGCTTGCGGGGTCCAGGGGCCCGCCCCGCCCGCGCCCCAGCATGTACAACGAACACGTTCGCTGAACGGCAATTCTATCGCTGCTCACCGGCAGGGTCCGAGGACTTGGTCGGCCGCATTTGGGCCTCCATCGTGCGGGGACCGAAACCGACGACGGTGGACCGACCGATCAGGACGCGTGTCCATGGCCTTGCCGCTCCATGCAACATCGCGAAAGCCCAGCCGCAAGCGGCCCCCGCGATCGATCCCGGAAACCTGACGCGGGCGGTCCTGGCGCGAAATCGACCTGCCACGGCAGGCGAGCCTGATCGGGAACCACCAATCTTCGGCCGCAGGCCTGCAGACCGGTCGCCCCGGGCTCGAATTTCGCGTCCCGCCCTGCCCTGCGTCCAACGGCTCCGTGATCGCGGGATGGCCCCGCGAGCGGCCGGGCTCCCCGGCCTTCGGAACGGAGACAAGACCATGCTGAACAAGACCCAACTGATCGGCCGCCTGGGCGCTGACCCGGAAGTCCGCAGCCTCAACGACGGCGCCAAGGTCACCAACCTGCGCTTGGCCACGACCGACACCTGGAAGGATCGCGAGACCGGCGAACGCCAGGAGCGCACCGAATGGCACCGGGTCACCGTCTGGGGCGATGGCTCGGCAAACTACCTGGCGCACGCCACTAAGGGCGCGATGCTCCTCATCGAGGGTCGGCTCTGCACTCGCAAGTGGACCGATGCCGACGGCGCCGAACGCACCTCGACCGAAGTGGTCGTACAGCCTCGCGCCGGCGGTCAGGTCAGGATCCTCGCCGGTCGCTCCGAACGCCGCGGCAGCGACACCAACCCTGCTGGAGGCAATCGCCGGCAGACGGCAGCAACCGGGTCAGATCAGCCGGACCTCGGCCTCTGATGGCAGAGCAGGCCCGCCCAGCTGGGCGGGCCAAAGCTGCGCGTTTGCGGCCACCGCCCTCGAGCGCTTCGCCCATCAAGTTTCACCAGAAGCACTCTTGACGAATCACTTCGCCGCGCAAGCGGACTTGCAAACACAACTAATAGCGAGAAAATATTGCGACAGCCTGTCGCAGGTAAATTCAAGCCGTCTCCGTGAAGTTCATCCGGTTCCGCGCCGACCGGAAGACTTGCAATTTCTTCTCAGGCGTAATCACGTGCCAGTTGATGCTGATTTGTCCCACAGGTCATCACGCGAATGGATACATCGCAATCAAAATCGCAAAATTGATATTTTGATATCCTACGTATCGTTAATTTCTATCCCACACAGTTCTTACTGAACTTGCGTGAATTCAATCGAACCTCAGATGATTGGCCGTCGGCGATGACCGATGCAGCGCCCTCGTGGCCTTTCAAGGTTCAAAAATGAACTACACCAACAATACTCTGATCAGCTGGAAGACCCTCCGCCCCATGGTGGGCAACCTCGGCCGCACGACCTGGTGGCGCCTGGTTCGAGCGGGAGAGGCGCCGGCCCCCATCCGGATCTCGCCCGGCCGCGTCGCCTGGCGTCTGGCTGACATCCTCGACTGGATCGCCTCTCGAGGCGGCGCCGAGGCCTAATGCACACCAGCCAGGGACGGCCGCGGCGGCTGCTCCCGCCGCGTCCCAACGCTGTCGCATTGTGAGAACGGCCATGCATGGACTTCCATTGGCCACGGCCCGGTTCAGCCGGGCTGCGGCCCACCATTGCGCTAACTTCTGGGTAGCTCGTGCGTACCTTTATCGTAGCTTCTTCGTACCTCGGCTCGCTCCAGCGGGACGGGACCGACGCTGCAGAGGGCCGACCGCCTCCTTGGCACCCGTCACTGGGCCGGCCTCTGGCCCCACCAAATGTAGATCGGCTGTGGCAATCTGTAGATCAGCTGTGGCGATCTGTAGATCGCATGATGCCAATTGTAGATCGGTTGCTATCAATGCAACCTATCCGCAGGTTGGAACCGCGAACATTCGCCCCATTGGTGCAATTGTGTCACCTCGGCGTATCCCGGCCGTATCTCCCTTGTCGCCTCGGTGTATTCCGACCGTCTCCTCCCCGTATTCGACACCCCTCAAGGGCTGTCGGCCGGTCTGGACGCCTCTCTTTCCCGCTCTTGACCTTCGCCCAAGCCCTTAAATGGGCTGATAGACCATACGCACCCTCGCGGTGCGCGTAGACCTTTGATTTCGCGGCACTTTGCCGGATCAGAGGCTGGCTAGACCGTAGTCGCTCATTACGGCGCGAACGTCATTTTCTCCAACGTTTTCAACGTACGTCTGTACGTACAGACCCAATACAGGTCCCCATGCCCCTCGCAGACCCCATCCAAGTGCGCCTTGAGCGCGAGCTGCTCACCGAAATCCGTGCGACCGCGCAGGCCAATGGACGCAGCGTCGTCGACGAAATCCGACATCGGCTTGAGCACTACAATCGGGCCGATCTGCAGGTGCAGGGCCTGCGCTCCGAGCTCGCTCTCTTCTGGGCAAATGGTCCTCGACCGGACGACCGTGTGCTCGATGGGCTGCTGAGGCTGCAGGGCATGGTCGCCGAGGTGCTGGGCTTCATGCGCCGCGGTCGCCCCGTAGACACGGAGGCGGCCCAGCGCGACGTCGAGCGTCACGGGCTTCGGGTCTGGGGCCGCGCCAAGGAGGACCGCTGATGCTGACGCACAAGGTCCTCACTCGGCAGGACGTCGGCGACGTCGCCAGCTACTATGCCGACGGCGCCGACGACTACTACGCCAAGGAGGGTGAGGCGCAGGTCTGGCAGGGCAAGGGCGCTGAGCTGCTAGGTCTCGTCGGCGAGGTGGAGGCGGACCGTTTCCGCCAGCTCCTGGCGGGCCGGGTCGATCCAGGGTCGACCGCCCGGCGCTCCACCCGCGACGACGCCAAGACCCGGATCGGCATCGACCTGACATTCTCGGCTCCCAAGAGCGTGTCGTTGCTGGCGCTGATCGGCGGTGACACCGCCGTTGTTGCAGCACATGACCGCGCCGTGGCGCGAACGCTGGAGGACGTGGAGCGCTGTGCGCAGGCCCGGCAGAAGATCGATGGAATTTCGCAGGTCGAGACGACCGGGAACCTGATCATCGCCAAGTTCCGCCACGAGACCACACGGGCCTACGACCCGGCCCTGCACACCCACGCCGTGGTGATGAACCTGACCCGTCGGGCGGACGGCGAATGGCGGGCTCTGCACAACGACGAGATCGTCCGCGCCACCGCCTACATGGGCGCCGAGTACCGCGCGCACCTCGCCCGTGAACTCGAGAACCTCGGCCATGAGCTTCGGTATGGGCCTCAGGGGACGTTCGAGCTGGCGCGCTTCTCCCGCAATCAGGTCGAGGCCTTCAGCGTGCGCAGCCGGGAGATCGAGGAGGAGCTGGCGCGCAAGGGCCTGACCCGCGAAACTGCTTCGAGAGCCGAGCGCCAAGCGGCGACTATGGAGACACGGGGACGTAAAGAGCCCCATCTCGACCGCGCCGAGCTCCATGCGGAGTGGGGCGAACGCGCCCGTGAAGTCGGGCTTGACCTGCAGGCGGGTCCGAGGGCCCGAGGCCTCTTCAAGATCGTCCAGAGTCTCTGGTCGCCGGCCAAGGTGGCTGAACACATCAAGGCGCGTCTGGCCGTGGCGTCCGCCATGCGGCACATCGGCGAGCGGGACGCCGCCGTCTCCAACGAGCGCCTGGTCGCCAAGGCGCTCGAGTACGGCATGGATGGGGTGCGGCCGGGAGCGATCTTCGCCGCCATCCGTGAGGCTGTGGCGGATGGCGAGATTGTCGCCGAAGCACCGCGCTTCTTCGCCGCCGGCGAGCGGGCCGAAGCGGCTCGGACAGTCGATGATCTGGTGCGCGAGCTGGTGGCCGAGGGCCAGCGCGAGCCGGTGGCCTTGGAGCTGGTGCAGGACGCCATCATGGCGGGCCGGCTCATCGAGGCCCCGCGACGCTACACCACCTCGCAGGCCATTGGGCGCGAAGAGAAGGTACTGCGGATTGAGCGGGAGGGACGCGGCGCCCTCACCCCGCTGGCCAAGGACGAAAGCGCTCTCGGGCGTCTGCTCCAGACTCGGCTGAATGCGGGCCAATTGGAAGCGGTCAGAGTCATCTTGACGACCCCAAACCGCGTGGTCGGCGTCGAGGGGCTCGCTGGCACCGGCAAGAGCTTCATGCTTAAGGCCGCGGGCGCCGAGGTCGAACATGCCGGCCACAAGGTGCGCATGCTCGCGCCTTATGGCGGACAGGTGAAGGCGCTGCGGGAGCTCGGGCTTGAGGCCAAGACGGTGGCCTCGTTCCTGGGCTCCCAGCGCGCGAACCTCGACCACAAAACCGTGCTGGTGATCGACGAAGCCGGCGTGATCCCGGCACGGCAGATGGCCAAGGTGCTGGCGGCCGCCCAGGCGGCGGGCTCGCGTGTGGTGCTGATCGGCGACCGGGCGCAGACCAAGGCCATTGAGGCCGGCCGGCCCTTCGATCAGTTGGTCCGCGCCGGCATGCCGACGGCCGGGATGATGGAGATCCAGCGGCAATCCAACCCGCTGTTGCGCGAGGCTGTGGGGCTGGCGGCCGAAGGCGCCACCAAAGCCGCTCTCGAGAAACTCGGCGACGTCATCGAAATCCGCGACGCTGGGGCGCGGCGACGCACGATGGCCGAGGACTACGTTCGCCTCTCTCCTGAGGCGCGGACGGAGACGCTTCTCATCTCCAACACGAATGAAGGGCGGCGCGAGATCAACATCAGGGTTCGTGAGGCCCTGGGCCTGACGGGTCAGGGCAAGGTGCTGGAGTGTCTGGTCCGCCGCGACACCACGCAGGAGGAGCGGCTGTTCGCCCGGAACTACCATGTCGGCGACCGGATCCAGCCGGAGCAGGACCATCGCGCCTTGGGTCTGAAGCGGGGCGATGTCTACACGGTGGTCGACACCGTCGCCGAGAAGCTGACGCTTCGAAGCGCGACTGGCGATCGCCTCCGCATCGATCCGGTCAAACTGAGAAATGTCTCCGTGTATGAGCCCGTCCGGCAGGAGCTCGCGCGCGGCGACGTCGTCCGCATCACGCGCAACGATGCGGCGAAGGATCTGGCGAATGGCGACCGATTCACCGTGGCGTACGTGAGCGCTGCCGCCGTCGTCCTCGAGTCAGACAAACGGCAGGTGACGCTCCCGCTTGATCGGCCGCTTCACATCGACTGCGCCTATGCGACCACGGCGCACAGCAGCCAGGGCCTCACCGTCGACCGGGTGCTGATCGAGGCCGAAACCAACCGCAAGACCACCGCTCGCGACACCTTCTACGTGGCGATCTCGCGGGCGCGGCTCCATGCGTACGTCTACACCAACGATGCTCACGACCTGCCTCGCGCTATCGATCGCGACGTCCAGAAGTCGGCGGCTCTCGACCTCCAGCGGCAGGTTGAACGTCCGTCCAGGGCCGACCGAGGTTGGGAGAGAGCGCGGGTTCCGAAGCGGGGTGGCGATTGGCAGATGGGCGGGTGACGCGGAGTCCTGGCCATGCTCGGGAGGAAGAGGAGGAAGGAAGGGACTGAGGGGGCGCGAGAACGCGCTTCAAAGGAACACACAGTGCAACTGCCTTCCCCTTCCGACACAGATCACCGCGACGACACGGCCCACGATACCCAGCCGGGACCATCCGCCATCCGTCGCGCCAGCACACGGCTGATCCGCTTCGTCCTCTACGCACTCTCTTATATCGGCGGCGGCGCCACCGGCACGTCGGCGATGACCCTCGTGCTCTACCAGCCTACCGACTGGCGATGGGCCTGGCTGGGCGCCGGTGGCCTCCTCGCCGGCGCCTGCGCCGTAGGGCTGATCCCCTACTTCCCGAAGGATGACGGGGAAGAGCGATGAGCCTCCGCAGCGAGCGGCGACGGCGCGCCAAGCTGCTGCGCGTGCTGCACCGAATGCAGGGCGGGCTCTGCGCCGGCTGCGGCCTTCCCGTCAGCATCGACGGAGACGTGCCTGCCAATAGTCCGCTTCAGCCGTCGTTCGATCACTACGACCCCGCCTATCTCGGCGGCGCCCAAACCGTGCGGAACGGACTTCTGAAACACCGCGATTGCAACGGGCGGCGCGGCGCGCAGCTGCCCAACGGCTGCGACATGATCTGGTACTGGAGCGTGAGAGCCAAGCTCGCGCGAATGTACGGCGAAATCGACCACTTGGCGCCGCCGGACCTTCGCCATTTCCATTTCTAGGGCCGAAAGAAACGTCTCACTGGCGTTGATCGTGTGCCTTGCCCGGCTCGGCGGATCTCACCGAGCCGGGTGCGCAGACCCGGAGGCGGGTCCAAGCAAGCGGCGCTAGCTGTCGGGCCAAACTTCGCCGCTTGTCAGAGCTACGGTGGTTGTTGGACCTAAGCAACTTCTGGTCGCTTCTTGTGGCGGCGCACTTACGGGTCGTTAGCGACGGTTCGGCTAACAAGAATTGCCACCGGAGCTCGCTTGATGTCGCTTCGCCTACGGGACGCCCTCTTAATCGTGCCTATCATCGGCGTGATCGCGCTGGGCGTCAGTTTGGTTGGCGGAGCAGATCAAACCTGGGTCTTCAACGTTGCCTGCATCTCCGGCATATCGCTCTTGACGTACGTGGCGATAGAGATTCGCGATCAGCATCGGCGCTAAGACAGCCAAAGCCCAGTCGGTCCATGACAGCCGGTCCGCCGTCGGAAACGCTGGGACACCAGGACATCACGGCAAGCTTCTAGAATCGCTCGCCGGCATCTCGATCACGATCAACCATCGCCATTGACGGATACACCAGACCCACAAACAGACCTTCCGAACTTCAGAGATGGGTGGAGGCTGTGTGGAAACGCGTTGGCGGGAGGGCATCGGAGGAGCTGCGATGAGGCGCGCCACTCAGGCGTGGATCGCCGCGATCAGGGGGCGGACGCCGACGATGGCGATCGTGCGCTTCAGGTTGTAGGCGAGTACTTGGAGGCTCATCTCAGCGGCGACGTTGCGAAGCCTCCGGGTCTTGAAGTGGGTGGCGCCCATCCAGGCCTTCAGCGTCCCGAAGACATGCTCGACGGTCTGGCGTCGGACGCGCATCGCTTGGGGCTCCCGATCCAGCCGGTGTTGCATCGCCTCGAGGACGTCTTCGTGCTCCCAGCGGGTGACGCGCCGCTCCTTGGCCGGCGTGCACTGGGCCTTGAGCGCACAGCTTCGACAGCTGGACAGGTTCCAGTAGCGGTGCAGCGTGAGGCCCTTCTCGATACTCGTCATGCGCCGGGCGAGCACCTCGCCGGCGGGGCAGCGATAGGCGTCCTGCTCGCGCATGTAGACGAAGTCCTGCTTGCCGAACCGGCCGTCGGCCTTGGCCCCGGACGTCAGCGGCCGCGGCACGTACGGCGTCGCGCCGGCCTGCTCGCAGCCGAGGATCTCCTCGCTTGAGAAGTAGCCGCGGTCAGCCAGCACCTTGAGATCGTCGGCGGCCATGACGCGCTTGGCCTGCCGCGTCATGTTGGTGAGCTGCGAGCGGTCGTGGCCCTCGTTGGTCACCTCGTGGGCGACCACCAGGTGATGCTCAGCATCGACCGCGGCCTGGACGTTGTAGCCGACCAGCCCCGTGCCCTTGCCGTTGGTCGCCAGGGCGCGGGCGTCGGGGTCGGTGAGCGAGATCTGGCCGTCGGGCGCGGCGGCGAGCGCGACTTCCATCTGCCGCAGGTCGCGGACCTGCTGGCGCAGCGCCGCCAGCCGCGCCTGGATGCGATCGCTGCGGAACGCCGCCTCCTCACCCTCTTGCCGATCGGCCGTGTCGAGCGCTTGCAGATACCGCTCGATGCCCGCCTCGGCCTGTTCGAGCCGCCGGCGCACCGCACCTGGCGTGAAGTTCTTGTCGCGGGTGTTCACCGCCTTGAAGCGGCTGCCGTCCACCGCCACCACGCCGCCGCTCAGCAGTCCGACCTGCCGGCAGATCGTCACGAACGCTGCGCATGTGGCGCCGATCGCCTCGCCGTTGTCGCGCCGGAAGTCGGCGATCGTCTTGAAGTCCGGGGCGAGCTTGCCCAGCAACCACATCAGCTCGGTATTGCGCTGGGCCTCCCGCTCCAACCGCCGGCTCGACGCCACCTGGTTGAGATAGCCATAGAGGTAGAGCTTCAGCATGGACGCCGGATTGTAGCCCGGTCGTCCCGTCGCCGCTGCGACCACCCGCTCGAACCCCAGCCCCGCCAGATCCAACTCATCGACGAACACGTCGATCACCCGGACCGGGTTCTCCTCCGACACGTAATCGTCCAGATATTCCGGAAGCAGCGCACCCTGGCGCCGATCCTCACCCTCGATGAAGCGCGCCATCCACCGCCTCCGAAGCCTACTCAAAGGCTACGGTGCTTCGTGGTTTTCACACAGCCTCGGTGGAAAGCTGACCTTTCCGTCAG
Source organism: Phenylobacterium sp. (assembly GCF_004297125.1). Taxonomy (GTDB): domain Bacteria; phylum Pseudomonadota; class Alphaproteobacteria; order Caulobacterales; family Caulobacteraceae; genus Phenylobacterium. The sequence goes on from NZ_SCVD01000015.1 coordinate 90,010, forward strand.
CGGCGGCTCATCGCTGAATGTGCAGCAACCGCAGCCGCGGTGACGGTTGGCCAGTTGGGATGGACCACGTACTCATCGTCCCCTCCCTTTGGGAGTTCCTGGATGATGCGATCAAGCTCACGTTTGACCGTCTGGACTAACGCCGCCTCGCTCTTATCCAACAGACATTCACCAACTTCCGTCTCATCAAAGTCGTGGTCGTCGAAGAGGAAATGGATCACCTCGTCGATGCCAGCGATCTGGCCCTGCCGCCTCTCGGACGCCCACGCTTGCCGGGGATCTGGGCCGACAGTTCTTCGAGATAGACAAGCAGTTCTGCGCGTTGCCACGGATAGCGCATGACCTGCCCCCCTTTGGTCCCTCGATCATTATGAGAGCCCAGGGGGTTGGTAGCTGATCTCAAGCGCCGGCGGTAGCGGCCGGGCGGTGGAGCTGATCAAGTTGCGCAGCCGGCCGGCC
>NZ_SCVD01000016.1 GCF_004297125.1 Phenylobacterium sp.
GTGACGACGTCCTGGTCGAGGGTTTCGGGGCCGAAGCGGTGCTTGCGGTCGTCGAAGTGGAGGTAGTGCTCCATGAGCCGGAAGCGCTGTTCCTGGCGGTCCTCCCAGTCGGGGCCGTCGTATTCGCGTTCGGCCCAGATGACCCGGCCGACGGCCTCCTCCAGGTCGGCGCGGCGGCGGGCGGCCGGATTGAGCGGGGCGGAGACCGGCGCGCGGGGACGGGGGTCGCGAGCCTGCAGCCAGCGGGCGTGCTGCTCGGCGTCGCGCTTCAGCTTGGCCTTGAGGGCGAGGGTCTGGCGGACGCAGCGGGAGATGCGCTGGTAGGCGTGGCTGAGCTCGGCGACCTGGGCGGGGTCGTCGCTCGCCAGGGCCAGGCCGTGGACATGCTTGGCGAGCGCCAGGTCCAGCTCGGCGAGCTGGCCCAGGAGCTGCTGGTCGCGATCGACGATGTCCGCTTCGGGCGACATGAACATAACGAGAACATACCGCAGCGGCAAATGTCAAAGTTGTTCGTCGGTTTTTGCGGAGGCGTGGACGTTTCGCGGCCTCAGGGCACAAAAAAGGCCCCGCCGAAGCGGGGCCCCCAAACATCGCCGGTCGTGTCCTAGGCGACAGCCAAGGCGGCGCGGCGGCGACGCAGGGCCGCGCCGGCTCCGCCGAAGCCGAGGATCATCAGCGCCCAGGCGCCCGGCTCGGGAACGGCGACAAAAGCGTCGCGAGCACCCTTGGCGCCCGTGTCCCCCTGCGTGTCGATGGTGTCGGCGGCGAACCACCAGCCACCATCGTTCGACTTGAGGCGGTTGCCCGTGCCAGTGCCGGTGAGGCGGCCATTGCTGTCAAAGGTCGCACCGACGCCGGCGAAGGTGATGCCGGCCGCGTTGCTGATCTTGAAGACGAACGGCGGGGCTTCGCTGAGCGACGGACCGCAGCAGGAGAAGCCGTTGGTGAAGGTTCCGAACGGCGACTGCATGAACGAGCTTTCGCCGAGGTAGGTGAAGCTGCCGCCGCCAACCGGGTCGAGGATGCTGATCGTGCTGTTCGGCGAGTCGAGCAGGTTGAAGGCGAAGGCGATGTGCGCCTTGCCATTGTCGACGATCCCCGTCAGCGGCGCATTCAGGTCGACGGTGATCAGAAGGTCCTTGCCGCCGGCCAGTTCCTCGATGGTGACGAGGCCATAGTCGCCATCCACCGACAGGTTGGAGTCGATGTGTTGGATCTTAGAGGTGTAGGTCAGGGCCGAAGCCTGTCCGGCCACGGCGAGGGACGCGACGAGCGCCGTCCCCAGGAGAAGTTTCTTAAGCATCGAATGTCCCCGATATCTGGATTTCGATGGACATCGCTATCAGATGGCCGGCCACGGCAATCTCATTCCCCTCAGAGGCGATTGCCGCCAGCCGGCCAGCGCGGGCGGCCGACGGACCATTCGGCTGGCGCGGATTGCTCGATAAGCTATTGAATAAGCGTGAGAAGTGGAATCTCGATGGGACAGGCGCCGGCGGTTCCGCGCGATCACCCGACGCCCAATTTGAGTAACGCGGGCGTTCAGCTCGGCGTGCGGAGGCGAAACGCCCCCGGGACCTGGCCGACCACCGTTCCATCTTCGCGCTTCAACAGGACGACCGGGCGGGTCAGCTGGCCCTGGTGCTGATAGGCCAGGAAGGGGAACACGCCCTCCGGGAGCACACCCGCATCGATCTCTTCTTCCGCGAAGACGCCGAAGGCACGCCGCCCGACGCAGACGACCACCTGCTGTCGAGCCGCGACGGACCGCTTGGCCCACGAGCGGATCTCCGCAAGGTAGGGCGCTTTCCGCCACGCATCCGGCTTCGCAGGATCGACGTCGATGACGAGCTGCTGGCTCTCGAACCTGTTGCGCAGGATGAAGCCGCATCGCTCGGGCTTCCAGCGTTCGTCGAGCTGCGGCATCAGGATCCAGCCGCACTGCCACGCCTTGCAGACGTCAGGGTGCTCGCCCCAGATCGCGCATCCCTTGCCGGGGCGGTTGTGGACACACCATTGGTGCGCCGGCTTCTGGAGCTCCTCCACGTAGACGAGCTTGCAGCAAAGGCTGCAGGTCCCGCACGATTTCCCGTGGGTGTTCAACGCTCCCTACTCCCCCGGCGCCGCAAGTGTCAGCATGCACGCATCCTTGCACCTGGATAGGTTACGGTCCGCTTTCCTGCATCGACGAAGACGAAGTGACCCTGTCGCCGGATGCTGGCCGCTCGGCCACGCCGCCGGCATGCCGCGCTACCTGGCCACCATGTCCCGCTTCAGCCAACGGCACGTCGCCAGGAAGAACAGGCCGGAGAGGGCGTAGAGGGCGGAGGTGATCAGCATCGCCCGCTGCAGGCTGGCGGGGTGGGCGATCCGGCAGGCCTCGGCCAAGTCGGCGCCGAGCGCGGCCAGCGAGCCCTCGCAGGCGGCGCGCGTCAGACCCACCGCATTCAGTTCGCGCAGTTGCAGGCCGAAGAGCAGGTCGCTCAGGGCGCCGATGAAGAGCGGCCCCAGGCCGTAGCCCAGCAGGTTGATCACCAGGAGCATCACGGCGGTGGAAACCGCGCGCACCTGCGGGGACACCACGCCCTGGCCGATGGTGTATTGCGCCGCCAGGTAGCCGTACTTGATGGCCCCGCCGACGCAGAGGCCGATCAGGCAGAACCACAGATCGTCGGTCGTGAACGCCCAGACATAGAACGGCACGCTGGCGACGAGACCGGCGGCAGGGAGCCAGGCGATGGCGTTCGGATGGCGCTTGCCGAGGCGCTCGGCCAACCAGCCCGTGGTCAGCGTTCCGAGCGCGGACGCCGCCGCCACGGGCGCGTTGATCATCAGGGCGGCCTCCCCGGCCGACAGACCGAAGCTGCGGTTGATGAACAGGGACTGGAACGAGGCGATGCCGTAGCCGCAGAAGGCCGCCGTCGTTGCGCCCGCCGTCATGGTCCAGAACGATGGCTTCGACGCCAGTTCGCGGAGGCCATCGGCGAAACGTGGCCGCTCGCGTCGCACGCCGCCCGGCGGATCGCTGTAGCCGCGGGGCGGTTCCTTGACCGTCAGCCGGAAGACCAGGGCGACGAGAATGCCGGGCGTCCCGACCACGAAGAAGGCCGCGCGCCAGCCGAAGGCGTCGGTGACGGGCCCGCCGACGAGGTTGGCCAGCATGCCGCCCAGAGTCACGCCCATAGCGTAGTAGCCGAGCGCCGTGGATCTGCGGTGCGGCGGATAGTAGTCCGCGATCAGCGAATTCGCCGGCGGCGTGCAGCCCGCTTCGCCGATGCCGACGCCGACCCGGCAGGCCAGCAGGATCCAATATCCGCCCACGACGAGCGAGCCGATCGTGACCTCGGCCGCCAAGCCGCAGAGGGCGGTCATCAGGGACCACAGGGCGATGCAGACGGTCATGATCCGCACCCGGTGGCGCGTCTCCGCATACTGGGCCAACGGCACGCCGACCACGGTGTAGAGCAGCGCAAAGCCGAAGCCCGTCAGCAGCCCGAACGCGGTGTCCGAGATCCCCAGTTCGGGCTTCAGGTCGGGCGCGACCACCGCCAGCAGGCCGCGGTCCACGAAGTTCAGGATGTAGACGAGCAGCAGCGCGTTCAGGACGTAGCTGCGGTAGGCTTTGGAGCCGAAGCCGTCGATGTGGCCGGCGTCGGCGGCCGTGGCGAGGTGGGTCAAGGTCCGGGTCCCGTTGTGCGCTTCAGGCGAAGTCGACGGCGCCGAGCCGGGAATGCGGATCCAGGAGCGCCTTGATGCAGGCGCTGAGCTGGCGGTTCGGCGCGGGCGTATAGCGGCGATAGACGTTCAGGTTCACGGGGCCGAGGCCATGCTCGGCGCTGAAGCTGCCGCCGTGGGCCTCGACGACGGCATAGACCCGTTCACGGACGCGGCGCTCGGTGTCTTCGAGGTCGGCCTGGGGCGCCGGCCACACCAGGTTGAGATGCAGTCCGCCGTCGCCCCAGTGGCCGAAATCGCAGACGCGCAGCATCGGGAACGCCCTGGCCAGTTCCTCGACCACCACCGCCCGGAACGCGGGCAGGCGGGAGCGGATGACCGAGACGTCGAACGCGATCACGTGGCCCTCGCGCCGCAGGCTGTCGCTGATCGCGTGCCGCAGATCCCAGATGCGCTCCGGCGCGCCGACCCGCGCATCGGCCACCAGCGGCGCCGGTCCGTCGGAGAGCTCCGCCAGCAGCCCGACCAGAACCTCCTCGACATCGCGGTCGGCCTCGGTTGCGCCGAGTTCGACGAGCACGACATAGGGCGGCAGGATGTCCGGTGCGAACGGACTTGCGAGCCCGGGATTGTGCTTGAGGGCTGCGGCCAGGGCCTCGCGCGAAAGCCCCTCGAAGGCGGTGAGCAGCGGGCCCACGCGACCCTCCAGAGCCTGGAGCAGGGCCGGGATGGCTGTGATGTCGGTCGGTGCGACCAGGGCGGTGGCGGTTCGCCGCAGCACGGGGGCCAGCTCGACGATGGCGCGGGTGACGATGCCGAGGCTGCCGCCGGTCCCGACGAACAGCTGCTTCAGGTCGACCCCCGAATTGTCCTTGCGCAGGCCGCGCATGTCGCTGACGAGCGTGCCGTCGGCGAGGAGCGCCTCGAGCCCCAGGACCCGGCGCCGCATGCCGCCGTAGCGCAGTTGCCGCGTCCCGCCGGTGTTGGTTCCCACCATGCCGCCGATGGTGGGGTCCGCGCCAAGATCGATGGGCAGCCAGAGGCCCGAGGCCGCCGCCGCGCCGTTCAGGGCGGAAAGGCGGACGCCCGCCTGGACGGTCGCGGTGCGGTCCGCCACGTTCAGCGTCTCGATCCGCCGAAGCCGCTCCAGGCTGAGGACCAACTGGTCGCCGCCGGGGCTGGGCGTGCTCGCGCCCACGAGGCCGGTGTTGGCGCCCTGCGGGACCAGTCGCAGGCCGTGCCGGGCGGCGAATCGCACGGCCGCGGCCGTGGCCTCGATCGAGGCGGGCCTGAGCACGGCGAGCGCGCGCCCGGCCCCGTAGCGGTATCCACGCTCGTAGGCCGAGGCCCGGTCGCCGGTGATCACCCCGCCGTCACCCAGAAGGCCGGAGAGGCCTCCGAGCAGCGCCGGCGACAGGCCTTCGCTCACGCCGCCGCCTCGGTCATCTTGAAGATCCCCTGGGCGTTGGCGCTGTCGAAGCCGAGATCCAGCGCGTCGCTGCCAGGCAGTCGATCGCGCTCGATGAACTCGAAGAAGGAGCCGGGGACCTTGCGCTGTATCGCGCGGCCGTGGTCGTCCACGAAGGGGCGGTCGACCTGATCGGCGAGGAAGGCGGTCTGGCGCACCCGGCCGGACTTCGAGACCTCGATCTTCGCCTTCAGCGGCCGGCCCAAGGCGCGTTGCGCGGCCGTGGTGGCGGCGAGGGAGGCGACCCGGTCGGTGGCGTGGTTGAAGGCGTTACCCTCCGTGGAGATCCACGCCATCTCGGCCGACTCGTGCCGGACCGCTTCGTAGTCCGACAGGGCCGGCGGCGCATGGTTGCGCTGGAAGCAGGCGACCAACGACGGCAGCAGGGCCGCGGCCTCGGCGAGATCGAGCCGGCCCTGCCGGGCCAGGCGGTCCAGCCTGCGGCGGTCGGCCGGGGTCAGCGGGTCCCGGGAACTGCGGGTGATGCGCGCGGCGGCCTGCTGGAAGGCGCAGGTGAACCGATCGGTGTGCAACTCGCTGACGAAGAACTGCGGGATGTGCTCCGGCAGGTCGGCATGGGCATAGGCGCGGCCCGTCATGCGCAGGGCCCGCAGCGGATATTCGGCGGCGCGGACATAGCCGAGCGGTTCAAGGATCCGGGTGAAGGCCGCCTCGCCGCGGGGCAGTTCGCCCATGTGCTGGGAGTCCACCGTCCGCATGGCTCCGTGGTCGAACGTCAGTCGCGCGCCCGTCTGCCGCAGGTCATCCAGGTAGGCCGCAGCCGTCGGCGTTCGCGCCAGCAGGTCGCCGAGCAGGGCGACGTTCAGCGCCTGGGCCAACATCGCGCGCGAAACCTCATGGCCCGTGGCCTCGGCGACGGCGGGGTGCAGCTCCAGCACCGGCGACAGGTCGCCGGGGCGGCCGGGAAGGGCGTGGAGGAGTTCGGTGAGGAGGAGGTTGGAGGGCATGACGCTTTCGACGGCTTGAGGAAATCCGCGCAGAACCTTTCTCAACTTTGACAAAGAGTCCAGTTTAGAATATTTGAAACTTGGGCAATCATGGGAGGGGCGGCATATGCGCAGGCAGTCGTGGTTCGCGGGCGCGGCTCTGGCGATGACGATCGCCGGCGGCGGCGCCCAGGCGCAGGAGTCCGCGCCGGCTCCGGGACCCTTCGACACCGCGGTCTTCGCGGCGGCCAGCAAGGTCCAGACCAAGGTCGTCGCCTGGCGCCGCGACATCCACCAGCATCCCGAACTCGGCAACCGCGAGGTGCGCACCGCGAAGCTGGTGGCCGATCACCTGCGCAAGCTGGGGTTCGAGGTGCGGACCGGAGTGGCGAAGACCGGCGTGGTGGCGGTGCTCAAGGGCGGCAAGCCGGGCGGCGTGGTCGCGCTGCGCGCCGACATGGACGCCCTGCCGGTCGCCGAGCAGACGGGCGCCGCCTACGCATCGAAGGTCAAGACCGAGTACAACGGGCAGACCGTCTCGGTCATGCACGCCTGCGGGCACGACGCCCACGTGGCGATCCTGATGGGCGCGGCCGAGGTCCTGGCCTCGATGCGCAGCGAGATTCCGGGGACGGTCGTCCTGCTGTTCCAGCCTTCGGAGGAAGGTCCGCCGGCCGGGGAGGAGGGCGGCGCAGCCCTGATGGTCAAGGAAGGCGTGCTGAACGATCCGCGCCCCGGCGCCATCTTCGGCCTGCATGTCGCTCCGGGCGAGCCGGGACGGCTGGCTTGGCGGCCGGGACCGATGATGGCCGCCGACGACGCCTATGAGATCAAGCTGAAGGGCAAGCAGACCCACGGCGCCAACCCGTGGACCGGCATCGACATCGTCTCGATGGCGGCCGAGATCGTGCAGGCGTTCAACCAGATCGCCGCGCGGCAGATCAAGGTGACGATCACCCCCACCATCCTGACCGTTTCGACGATCAACGGAGGGCTGCGCTACAACATCATTCCCGAGGACCTGACCATGACCGGCACGCTCCGGTCGTTCGACCCTGGCCTGCGCAAGGAGATCATGGCGCGGGCGGAGAAGGCGGTGGCCAGCATTTCGGAGCGCTACGGCGGCAGCGGTCGGATCGCATGGGGGCTGCCCAACCCTGTGACGAGCAATGACCTCGCGCTGACCGCGCGCATGAAGCCCACCCTGATCCGGGCGGCGCGGGGCGACATCAAGGACGACATCGAGTTCATCACCGGCGCCGAGGATTTCGCCTTCTACCAGCAGGAGGTCCCGGGCCTGTTCTACGACCTGGGGATCGGGTTCCCGCCAGGCCCGAACCATTCGCCGATGTTCAACGTGATGGACGAGAGCGCCCTGGAAGTCGGCGTCCGGGCCCAGGCCCTGACCGCGCTGGACTATCTGGCGAGCGTGGCCGCGGGGCGCTGACGGGCGGAGGTGTCCGCAGGGCGACGCTCCCCGGCGCCGATCGCCTCTCGCGGCGGCGCGCGCGGCAGGGTCCTGGCGGTTGTCGAGTCGCGATCCGCGAGGCCCGACCAACCAGAACCGGCGGCTGGAGCTGCGCTAGGCGGTCTTGCCGGGACGCAGGTAGATCGACTGGCGCGGGCGGGCGAGCACGCGGCGCAGCATCGGTTCGAACGCCTCAAGCGGCATGGACTCGTAGCCGGGATCGAAGCTGTTCTGGTCGTAGCGGTGGCAGAACTCGGCGCAGTACTCGAAGTGCGGGTGGCCGCGGTGCTGCTCGCGCAGGTCCCGATCCAGGCCGAGGTGCTGGAAGAAGTAGTAGCCCTGGAACACGCCGTGCTTGTCGAGCATCCAGTGGTTCGCGTCGGAGACGAAGGGCTTGAGGATGACCGCGCCGATCTCGGCGTGGTTGGCGGGGCCCATCAGGTCGCCGATGTCGTGCAGCAGGGCGCACACCACATATTCCTCGTCCCGGCCGTCGCGGTGCGCGCGCGTGGCGGTCTGCAGGCTGTGTTCCAGCCGGCTCACGGAATAGCCGTCGAGCCCGCCCTCGAGCATCCGCAGTTGGCCTAGCAGGCGGTCGGGCAGTTCGGCCCGGAAGGCGGCGGCGTGGCGGACGATCTCGGCCCACTGCTCGGGCGTGGCTTCCGTCATGGCGTGGAAACCGGTCTTCGCGTCGGGTGGGTCGCCGTCGGCCATGGTGGTCCTTCCCCTCGGAGTTTCAGCCATCCTAGCGCCGCCGCCGGCCGGAGAATGTCAGCGGCTTGGCATTCCATGCCCGTCGGGCGCCGCGTGGGCCTCGGCCTTCAGGGCGGCGAGGTCCAGGATGCGGATCGACCGGTAGCCGAGGGCGACCAGGCCGCGATCGCCGAGGCGGCGAAGATGGACGGCGACGGTCTGCCGGGATGTTCCGACGATGCTGGCGACGTCCTCATGGCGCAGGGCCAGATCGTGTTCGGCTCTCCCTTGCTTCCGCGTGAGGCTCAGAAGGGCGTAGGCGATCTGCGCGCTCAGCGGTTGGGTCAAGGTTCGCCCGGCGAACGCCATGGCCGCCCGGTGCCGTCGCGAGGCGAGACGCGCCATGGCGCGGACGAAGGTCGGATCGTCGCGCATCACCCGCTCAGCGTCCGCCTGTGGCAGGTGCGCGATCCGGGTGGGACCCGTGCAGATGGCGTCGTTCAGGCGGGGGCGACCGTCCAGCGTCGAGATCTCGCCGAACCAGTCCCCGGCCTCCGCCACATGGTTCAGGAGCTGCTGTCCGCCGGGAAAGCGCATGACCAGCCGCACCTGTCCTCGCACCACGCCGTAGAGCCCGTCCGGCGGATCGCCGGTCCGGAAGATCGACCGCCCGTCGTCGAGATCGCGCACCCGGATCGAACTCAGGAAGCGGGACCGCAGGTCCGCCGGGAAGCTCGCCAGCCAGGGGCTCGTATCCATCGGCGGGGCCGCGGTTGGTGATGCTGCTGACATGTGTGGATCCGCCATATCTGCATAAGAAGCCGGTCATTGACCCGGGAAGTTGTAGTGCTAGCATGTCAGTAAGCAAGAGGGAGGCGGGGTATGGGCGAGCGGTGGCGGATGTCGATGGCGGCGGCGGTGGGGGCCCTCGCCCTTGTGGCGGCCGGCGTGGCGGGAGCCGCGCCCGCGCCGGGCGTGAGCCAGCTCTTCGAGGTCACCACGGCCCAGACGCGGTCGATCAGCCCTGAGAACCTGACCGGCCAGAAGGGCGGCGGCGCCAAGCTGGAGGCCAAGGACGGGACGGCGTCCTATGCCGCGGCCGAACTCGGCAAGGGCTGGAAGGTCAATCCCTATGTCCACGTCCCGCCGGGCCAGACGATCAACCTGGGCGAGGCGGCCGGCCCCGGCATGATCAACCACATATGGATGACCCTGGGCGGCCTGGCGGAATACCGGTCGGCGATCCTGCGCGTCTATTGGGACGGCGAGAAGACGCCATCGGTGGAGGCGCCCGTCGGCGATTTCTTCGCGGCGGGCTGGGGACGCGGCGCAGAACCGATCATCGATTCGGCCGTCGTGGCCGTGACGCCGGGCAGCGGCTTCAACAGCTTCTGGCAGATGCCCTTCCGCAAGAATTTCCGCATGACTCTGGAGAACCGCAGCGGAAAGCCGCTGCGGATCTACTACCAGATCAACTACGCGCTGCAGCCTGTGTCGGCCGGGGCTGGCTACTTTCACGCCCAGTTCCGGATGGTGGATCGCCTGAAAGCCAAGGACGTCTACACGATCCTCGATGGTGTCTCGGGGCGCGGCCAGTACGTGGGCACCTATATCGGCCATGGCGCCTTCAGCCCCGGTTGGTGGGGCGAAGGCGAGGTCAAGTTCTACATGGACGGCGACAAGGACTATCCGACCATCGCCGGCACGGGGGAGGAGGACTACTTCCTCGGCTCGTACATCTATGTGAAGCGCGGCGCCGACGGTCGGCGGCGGGAGGTCAACTATTCGACCCACTACGCCGGCTTCTACGCGCTGAAGCCGGCTGAGGTGGACGGCGACTACTTCCGCGCCGACGGCGAGCGTCGCTACGGCCAGTATCGCTGGCACGTGCTGGATCCGATCCGCTTCCAGAAGGATCTGCGGGTGACGATCCAGAGCCTCGGTTGGACGGACGCCTCGCCAAAGCGGGAGGCCGGCAACGGCCGCTACCTGCCGCTCGAGGATTCCCTCGCCTCGGTGGCCTATTGGTATCAGCTCGAACCGCACGCGCCGTTCCCCATCCTACCCGCAGACGCAGCCATGCAGATCGCACCGGCGCGCGGCGGAGCGACGTCGGGCGCAACCGGTGGGACGGGACCTAGTCAGCCCTGAGCGGCCAACGACCTTGTCTGAATTAGACAAAGAATCCAAGATGGATTATCAATCCAAACAAGCGGTCGCGCTCATGCTGCGCGCCTGACGAAGAGGGGAAGCGGGATGGGTCTGTCGATCAGCGCGCACAGGGTGGCGAAGCCTCTGGCGTTGGCCCTGGTGCTGTCGCTCGCGACGGCCAGTGCGGGCGCCCGCCCTCGGGTGGACGAACTCTATCGGCTGGAGGACAGTGAGAGCCGCTCGATCAGCCCCGAGAACCTGACGGGTGAGAAGGGAGGCGGGTCGCGCACGCCGCTGGAGAAGGGCAGCGCCGGGGTGCAGGCGACCGACCTGGGGATCGGCTGGAAGGTCAATCCTTCGATCGAAATCCCGGCCGGCGGCAAGATCGTGATGGGCGAGGCCAGCGGGCCGGGGATCATCAACCACATCTGGATGACGATCGGCGGCAAGGGCCACTACCGGTCGATGATCCTGCGCATCTACTGGGACGATGAGAAGACCCCGTCGGTGGAGGCGCCGGTGGGCGACTTCTTCGCCGCCGCGTTCGGCAAGGAGTCCACGCCGCTGATCGATTCCGCGGTGGTCACCGTGAACCCGGAGAGCGGGCTCAACAGCTGGTGGCAGATGCCGTTTCGGAAGACGTTCCGCATCGAGCTGGAGAACCGCTCGCAGCATGTGAGCGAGGTCTACTACCAGATCGATTACGCGCTTCAGAAGGTGCCGGCCGACGCGGCCTACTTCCACGCCCAGTTCCGCAAGCTCGACAAGGTGAAGTACAAGGAGGTCTACACCATCCTCGATGGCGTGAAGGGCCGCGGTCACTACGTCGGCACTTATCTCACGCACCTGGCCTTCAGCCCCGGCTGGTGGGGCGAGGGCGAGGTGAAGTTCTACGTGGATGGCGACGGCGAGTTCCCGACCATCAACTACACCGGCGAGGAGGACTACTTCCTCGGCTCCTACGGCTATCGCCATCGCGGGACGGGCAAGCTGGAGGAGACCGACTTCTCCACCCTCTACGCGGGCTTCCACGCCCACAACAAGACCGACATGGCGACCCAGTACTACATGTCCGATCGCGAGCGGCGTATCGGCCAGTACCGATGGCACGTGCTGGATCCGATCCGCTTCAAATCCGACCTGCGCATCACACTCCAGTCCATGGGCTGGAAGTCGCCGCTGCGCTATCGGCTGCTGGAGGACGGCTATTCGTCGGTGGCGTTCTGGTACCAGGCCGAGCCGCACGCGGCGTTCCCGAAGCTGCCCGACGACGCCGACCTCCAGTTCAAGCCGCTGGTCGAACCGCCCCAGCCGGCCTTCATCTCGGGCGGCCCGCTGACGATCGACTCGCCCATCGAGGAGATCATGATGAGCTGGGAGGCCCGCCAACTGGTGAACCGCGAGCTGCCCAGCCTGGCGGGACATCCCTCCTACAACGAGTTCAAGGGCATGCGGTTGAAGGACCTCCAGGGCGCGTCCGAGGGGGTGATCACCGACAAGGCCATCGCCAACATCGACGCCGGTCTGAAGGCGATGATCCCGAAGCCGCGCTAGGGCCCGGTCATGAGCGCCGAGCGCGGAAGTCTCGGGCCGGTGCTGGCCACCCTGCTGGTGGCGGGCAGCATGATCGGCTCGGGCGTCTATCTCCTGCCCGCCAGCCTGGCGTCGCTCGGCTCCATCAGCCTTCTCGGCTGGCTGGGCGCCATCGCGGCGGCCCTGGTGTTCGCGGCGGTCTTCGCCTGGCTGGCGGTGCTCGGCCGGGACGGCGGCGTCGGCTTCATCGGCAGCATCGCCACGGCGTTCGGTCCCCGGGCGGGGTTCGTGGCGGCCGTGCTCTATTGGCTGCAGGGCGTGCTGGGCAACGTCGCCCTGGCCCTGGCGGTCACCGGCTGCCTGACCGTGCTGTTCCCGGGCCTGGCGCCCATGCATGCGACGACCGCCTGCACGATCGTGGTGACCTGGGTATTCGTCCTTCTGAACCTCGTCGGCCCCCGGCTGGTGGCGCAGATGGAGGGCTGGACCCTGCTGTTCGGCCTGGCGCCTGTCCTGGCCGCCGGCGTGTTCGGCTGGTTCTATTTCGACCCGGCGGTGTTCGCCGCCTCGTGGAACGTCAGCGGCAAGCCGGCGGGCGAGATCCTGCCCGGCGCGATCGTTCTTATCATGTGGGCGTTCCTGGGCCTGGAAAGCGCCTGCGTGGCCGCGGGCACGCTGCGCGATCCGTCCCGTACGGCGCCCATCGCCACGATCTGCGGCGTGCTGATCGCGGCCGCCGTCTATCTCTCGGCCTGTACGGCCCTCACCGGCATCCTGTCCGCCGAGACGCTGGCGGCCTCACCGGCGCCGTTCGCCGATGCGGCGGCGCGGATGGTCGGGGGATCGCTCGCGGTCGTGGTTGCGATCTGTGCCGCCTTCAAGGCGGCCGGGACGCTGGGGGGCTGGGTGCTCCTGACATCCACCGCGGGCCAACTCGCCGTCGAGATGCAAGCTCCGCCCAGCGTGGCGCGCGCACCGTCGAAGGCCAACTTCATCGCCAACGGCGTCCTGCTCACGGCCATCACCTTGCTGATCGCCCAGCCGTCGATCGGCAAGCAGTTCACGGTGGTCATCAACGCCGCCGTTGTCCTGATGCTGTGCGTCTACGCCCTCGCGGGGGCGGCCCTGGTGCGGCTGCGAGGCGGCGGCCAGGCGGGCTGGCGAAGGTGGGCCGCGCGCGGCCTAGGGGCGGGTTGCGTCCTGCTCATCGCCGCCGTGCTGACCAGCCAGGACGTCGGAATGCTGCTGCTCGCCCTGGTCGCTGTCGCCGGCGCATTGGCGGCCTGGCCGCTGCTCGCCGTCAGGCTGCGCCTCCGTCGAGCCTGACCTTCGGAAGCTGGTCGCGTCATCGGGGCGTGATAGTTGCGTCTTGTAATTGACAAAACGTCCAACTTAGACAAAATCAAAAACAACCTAGCTTCAGGGGAGGGAAACGATGGCGATGCGGCGTCTCAGGGCGGTCGAATTGATGTGTGGCGGGGCGGTGTCCCTGCTTGCGATGAACGGGGTGGCCTATGCACAGGCCGCGGGCGGGGCGGATGCGAACGAGATCGAGGCGATCATCGTCACGGCTCAGAAGCGCACCGAGAATCTGCAGGACGTGCCCCTGAGCATCCAGGCGCTGAGCCAGGAGAAGCTGGAGCGCCTGAACGCGAAGGACTTCGTGGACGTGGTGCGGCACCTGCCCGCGGTCTCGATCCGCAGCATCGTGCCGGGCGTGGGCAACATCTTCATGCGCGGGATCTCCAGCGGCCCCGATGGCGGCGCTTCCGGTTCGCTGCCCAGCGTTGGCGTCTACCTGGACGAGCAGCCGGTCACGACGATCCAGGGCACGCTGGACATCCAGATGTTCGATATCTCGCGGGTCGAGGCCCTGGCCGGCCCGCAAGGCACGCTGTACGGCGCAAGTTCGCAGTCCGGCACCTTGCGCATCATCACGAACAAGCCGGAGCCGGGGGTGACCCGGGGCCGCCTGGACGTCGAAGGCAACGCGACGTTCAAGGGCGGCGTCGGCTACTCCATCGCCGGCATGCTGAACGTGCCGATCGCCGAACAGGTGACGCTGCGCGCGGTGGCCTGGAACCGCCTGGACCCCGGCTACATCGACAATGTGCCGGCCACCCGCAAGTATGTGAGTTCAGGCATCACGATCGGCAACGCGGCGATCGCCAAGAAGGATTTCAACGACGTCGAGGTCTCGGGCGCCCGAGCCGCGCTGCGGATCGAACTGGACGACAACTGGACGATCACGCCGCAGGCGATGATCCAGGAGACCAAGGCCAACGGGAACACCTATCAGATCCTCGGCCGGGACCTGGAAGTCGAGCGGTTCTCCCGCGACCATCGCGACGACACCTACTGGCAAGCCGCGCTGACCGTTCAGGGGAAGGTCGGGGATCTGGATGTCACCTATGCGGGCGCTTACCTGAACCGCAAGTTCAACACCTTCTTCGACTACTCGGACTACTCGTTCTTCTACGACACGCTGTTCGGGATGGGGCAGATCATCCGCAACAACGCGGGTCAGATGATCGATCCGTCCCAGCGGACGCATTCGGACAGCCTCTACACCCGCAACTCCCACGAGATCCGGTTCGCCACGCCGCAGGATAAGCGCCTGCGGCTGACGGGAGGGCTCTTCTACATGGAGCAGCGGCATGAGATGCGCAGCCAGTACATCATCGAGGGCCTGGCCACCTCGCTGTCGGTGACGAACTGGCCGGACACCCAGTGGCTGACAGACCAGCAGCGCACCGACCGTGACTACGCGGCCTTTGGCGAGGTCTCGTTCGACGTGCTGCCGCAACTCACGCTGACGGGCGGGGGCCGCGTGTTCAAGGCGACGAGCCACATCGTGGGCTTCGCTGGGCTGCGGGGCAACGAGCGGGCGTGCTTCGGCCCGACCACCTTTGGCCGGGGCCCCTGCACGAACGTGGACCGCAAGGCCAAGGGCGATGGCTTCTCGCCACGGCTGAACGCCACCTGGAAAGTGGACGACGACCGCCTGCTCTACGTCACCTATTCCGAAGGCTTCCGGCCGGGCGGCATCAACCGCGCCCCCCAATCGGCGGCCTACGAGCCCGATTATCTCAAGAACTACGAGGCCGGGTGGAAGACCACCTGGGCGAACGGCCGGCTGCGGTTCAACGGCGCGGTCTTCAACGACAAGTGGGACGACTTCCAACTGTTCGTGCAGACGACCGCGAACATCGCCGAGGTGCGCAATGTCGGCAAGGCGCGCGTCCGGGGCTTCGAGACGGACTTCGCGGCCAAGGTGGCAGGCGGGCTCTCGATCACTGGCGCGGCCTCGGTCATCGACGCCAAGCTGCTCGAGAACTACTGTGGCCGGATCGACGCCAACGGCGATCCGATCACCACCTGCGCCACGCCGATCTCGCCGGAGGGCGCGCGGCTGCCGCTTTCGGCGAAGTTCAAGGGTTCGCTCTCGGTGCGCTACGATTGGACGATGGGCGACGCCAACATGTTCGTCGAAGCCACAGGCGCGCATCAGGGCTCCAGCTGGAGCAGCTTGCGGACCCGGGACCGGGTGTTGCAGGGCAAGAGCCCGGGTTTCGAGACCCTGGACCTGAGCGCCGGGGCGACCTGGGACACCTGGCGTTTGTCGGTCTATGCCCGCAACCTCTTCGACAGCCGAGGTGAACTGGCCCGCCTGACGTCCTGTCCGGCGTCGATTTGCTCGCGCATCTACCAGGTGCCGATCCGGCCGCGAAACGTCGGCCTCAAGTTCAGCTACGACTTCTAGGGAGGGTTAGACGGAGCGCGATCCTCCCCCGATCCGTCTCGCGCCCGAGGCGTCCGCAGCCCAGGCTGCGGGCGCCGTCGTGCGTCTGCGGGCGCTGCTCGACCGCGAGCCGGATCACCCGCACGCCTGGCGCCAGCTGGGAGATGCTTTGCTGGTCCTGGGCGAGGCGGGCGCGGCGGCGGACGCGCATCTGCGCCAGGTGGAGAACGCTGCGGGCGACCCGGAGATGCGGCAGGCGGCGCTGGCGCTGGCCGCCAATCGGCTGGACGAGGCGGAGCCCAGGCTGCGCGCCATTCTTCGGGCCCGGCCGACGGAAGTGGCGGCGATCCGCATGCTGGCGGAGCTCGCGATCCGCATCGAACGCCTGGCCGACGCGGAGGCCTTGCTGGACCGCGCCCTGGAGCTGGCCCCGGGCTTCGACGCCGCCCGATTCAACCGCGCCGTGGTCCGGCATCGGCGGGGGCGTGGGGTCGCGGCGCTGGAGGACATCGATCACCTGCTGGCGGTCTCGCCGGATCAGCTGGGTTATCGCGCCACGCGCGCGGCCATCCTCAGCCGCACGGGCGACTACGAGGCGGCCATCGCCGACTACGACCAGCTGTTGGCGCATCCGGGGCCTGCGGCGGACGCGCGGCTCTGGCTCAGCCGCGGCCACGCGCTGAAGACCATCGGCCGGCGGGACGACTGCCTGGCCGCCTACCTCCGCGCCGTGGAGCTCTCGCCGTCATTGGGCGAGGCCTGGTGGAGCCTGGCGAACCTGAAGACCCACCGGTTCGCCGCCCATGACCTGGCGCGCATGCAGGAAGGGCTCTCCGGCGCCGAGGTCAGCGACGACGACCGGATGCATCTTCATTTCGCGCTGGGGCGCGGGTTCGAGACGGCGGGCCGCCCGGCCGAGGCGTTCGATCACTACGCCCAGGCCAACGCCATGCGCAGGTCGCAGCTGCCCTACGACGCGGACGTCACCCGCGGACATGTGGCGGCCTTGTCGCGACATGTGGACGCCCCAGCGCTGGCGGCGCGACGCGGGCAGGGCGATCCATCGCCGGACCCCATTTTCATCGTCGGTCTCCCCCGCTCGGGTTCGACCCTGCTGGAGCAGATCCTGGCCAGCCACCCCCAGGTGGAAGGCACGATGGAACTGGCCGACATCACGACCATGGCGGCGGAGATCGAGGCGCGCACCGACGGCTCGCCGGACGCCTATGTGCGCGAGCTGCTGTCGCTGGACGCCGAGACCCTGGCCGCGCTGGGCCGGCGCTACATCGAAGGCACCCGGGTGCATCGCCGGGAGGGCGCGCCGCGGTTCATCGACAAGATGCCGAACAACTGGATGCACACGCTGCTCATCCAGCTGATCCTGCCCAACGCGTCGATCGTCGACGCCCGCCGCCACCCGCTGGACTGCGGGGTCTCCTGCTTCGTCCAGCACTTCGCGCGCGGGCAGCCGTTCGCCTACGACCTGGCGGACATTGGCCGCTACTACGCCGACTATGTGGAGCTGATGGCGCATGTGGACGCGGTGCTGCCGGGCCGCGTGCACCGGGTCTTCCACGAACGGCTGGTCGGCGATCCCGAGGGCGAGATCCGGAACCTGCTGGCCGCCTGCGGGCTGCCGTTCGACCCGGCGTGCCTGGAGTTCCATCGCAACACCCGCCCCGTCCGCACCGCCAGCGCCGAACAGGTGCGACAGCCGCTGACGGCGGAGGGCATGGGGCGGTGGCGGACGTTCGAACCCTGGCTGGAACCGCTGCGCGGGGCGCTGGGCCGCGCGCTGGACGACTATCCGGCCTGACGTCAGTCGACGGCGGGGCGTCGACCGCTCTCGACCCAGGTGCGCAGGGTGCGCCAAACGCCGCGCATCTCGTCCTGGCTGAAGCCGCAGTGGTCGTAGCCCTTGCCGCCGATGGGCAGGGGCGCCTGAACGGCCGGGGCCGTGAACTGGATCAGCCGCTCGCCGTTGCCGGCCGCGGCGACGATGCGGGTCAGGCTCTCGGCGTGCGCGTAGGGGACCAGCGAGTCGATGCGGTTGTGGATCGAGACCAGCGGCGTCTCGAACCGCCCGGTCACCTGCCGCCAGCGGCGCGCCTCGGCGACGGCGGCGGGGTCGGCGGCAAACCGCTGGACGCCGCGGTTGAAGGCCTCGGCCTCCGCGGGCGTCATGTCCAGGCTGCGATAGACCTTGTCCTGGTTGCCGTAGACCTGGCCGCCGAAGGTGGCGCGGAAGTCGTCGGCGCCGAAACCCAGGGTGACGAACGGCAGCACGAAGGACGCCAGTTCGGGCTCGAAGCCGCCGATGGACGCGACCTGGCGGACGATCCGCGCTTCACGGCCTTCCGGCGCCGCCTCCGCGGCCTTGAACAGGGCCACGATGGGTGCGGTCAGCGCCAGCACCTGCTTGCGGCGGAAGGCGTCGCCGTCCTCGCCCGGCGGCGGAACGATCGGCATCGCCGAGCGCGTGGCGTCCTGGACGCCCGGCAGGGCGTAGGGCGTGCCGGCGGTGAGCTGGTTGTAGGCGGCCCGAAGGTCGGTGAGCTGGCCGAGCTCGCGCTCCCAGCCGTCGGTCACCCCGCACTGGGCGATGGCGCCGTCGAAGGCGCGGGGCTGAGTCTCCACCAGGGTCATGACGATGTTGCCGCCCATGGACGAGCCGTTGACGTAGACCCGCTGGGCGCCCAGCGCCTTCACCAGCTCGCGCAGGCGCAGCGTCGCCTTCACGCCGGCCTCTACGGCCATGCCGGACTTGTCGTAGGCGCTGGCGCCGGCGGCCAGACCGTCGCCATAGGCCACCGCCATGATCCCGCTGCCCCCCGAGAGCCGGGAAGTCGGGTCGTCGGATATCCGCTCCGGCGTGCCGGGCAGGGTGTAGCCGTGGGCGTGGAGCAGCGCGTCGCCCCTCCAGCCCGCCGGGATCGCCAGCGCGAACGTGCGGCCGTCCAGCTTGCCGTTCAGGATCAGGCCGTCATTCGGTCCGGCGCGGGCGCTAAGGTCGGCGGCGCCCGAGGCCTTGGCGGTCCGGATGAGCGCCGACTGCGCCTTGGTGGGCTTGAAGACGGCCGCCGTGTCGGCCGCCGCGGCGGCCATCGGAGAAGCCGCGATCAGGACGGTCGCCAGAAGGGCGGCGCGCGCCGCGCGGGCGCTGCGGGTGACGGTGAAACGCAAGGGCGGACTCCTCAGGAGGCGTTGAGACTGCGCCAGGCGAGCTCGGCGATCGCCGCGTCCTGGGCGCCGATGCCGGTCAGGTCGGCGATGGCCATGGCTTCCGGCGGCAGGACGGTCCTTGCGCCCGCCGCCAGCGCCTCGCCGATCTCCGTCATCCGGGTCGGCGGCAGCACGCCGGCGCTGTCGCCGTAGGCCGCGCACTGGGTGCGCGAGTCCACCAGCACGAGCTGGGCGGCGTCCATCAATTCGGGCGACAGCTCGCGCTTGCCCGAGGCGTCGGCGCCGACCGCCACGATCCGCAAGCCCGGCCGCGCCGTCTCCGCTCCGATCAGCGGGCTCTTTGCCGGCGTGGTCGTGACGATGAGGTCGGCGTCCCGGCACAGGGAGGCCAGATCGTCGGCGACCTCCGCCGTCAGATCCTCGGCGCGCAGATCCTGCGCCAGCTCCTCGGCGCGGTCGGCCGATCGGGCCCAGATGAGCACGCGCCGAACGCCGGTGGTCCGCGCGATCCAGCGGGCCTGCAGGGCGGCTTGCGTGCCGGCGCCGATCACGCCGAGCGTCTGGGGATCGGCCGGCGCGATGAGGCGGGCCGCGATGGCGCCGGCGACCGCCGTCCGCAGGTCGGTGAGCGCGCCGTCGTCCGACAGCACGCCCAGCGGCGCGCCGGTCTGGGCGTCGAACACCAGCATCAGACCGTTGCTCGAGGGCAGGCCCTGCGCGGGGTTCTCGTAGAAGCTGCTGGCCATCTTGATCGCGAACAGCTTGCGCCCGTCGATATGCGCGCCCTTGACGTGGACGTCGCCCGGCGGGCGGTCAAAGCGAAGGTGTCCGACCGCGATGGATTGCACCTTGCCCGCGGAGTGGTCGCGGAAGGCCTGGGCAATGGCTTCCAGGGCCTCATCCGCGTCGATGGCCGACAGGATGGCGTCCTTGTTGAACCACTTCACGCGGGGTTGGAGTCCTGCCGGAGGGCGCCGAGCTCGTTGTAGACCGTCGCGCGGCTCACCCCGAGGATGCGGGCCACATAGGCCGGAGCCCGGCGAGCCTCGAACGCCCCGATGCCCTGCAGGCCGCGGATCAACTCGCGGCGGCTGGCGCGGTCGATGTCCGCGATCTGGACTTTCCGCTCGCCGCACCAGTCGGTGACGAAGCGGTTGATGCGTTCATGCCAGTCGTGGACGAACAGGGCGCGGACATCGTCGTCCTGCGGCGGAGCGCCCAGGAAGCCGTCCAGCGCGCGGCGCACCTGGTCGAACCGCGAGACGTCCATGTTGATGCACATGAGGCCGATCGGCTCGTCGCCTTCGCGGATCACGATCGACACGCACTTCATGCGGCGGCCGTCCCAGTTGGTCTTCTCGTACGGGCCGATGATCCGCTGGCCCGGATTGAAGTTGAGATCTTCGAGCTGCGACGGATCGCCAGGCGTCCGGCGTGACTGCGGATTGGCGATGTAGGCGACCGACTCGCTGGCCAGGTCGTGGATCGCCACCTCGACGAAGGGTGCGAACAGCGCTGCTATGCCTTCCGCCACCGCAAAGCTGGGTTCCAGCCCCGGCGACCAGGCCTGGGTGTCGGAAAGGTCGCGCATGCCGTCTCCTGGGGATTTGACAATCAGTCTATTCTGGAAATAGCATGCAACTTGCAAGCGGGCAATGGCTGCTCTGCAAGCTTCGGGAGGAGCGCGGTGGCGGCCAGTGTGTCGGACTTTAAGGGTTTTTCCGCCGCCGGCATCTCCGATCTTGCAACCAGCGCGCGTGAGGCCGAGCGCGCTCTGCGCGCCCGCACGCCGCCCAGCCCGCTGACCTACAGTCCGGCGCTGTCGCAACTCTACGGATGCGACGTGCTGTTGAAGTGCGAACATCTGCTGCCCACCGGATCCTTCAAGTTCCGTGGCGGCTACACCAAGCTCACCCGACTTTCGGAGGACGACCGCCGGCGCGGCGTGGTCGCGGCCTCGACGGGCAACCACGGACAGGCGCTGGCGCTGGCGGGGCGGGAGCTCGGGATTGCGGTGACGGTGCATGCGCCGGTGGGCGCCTCGCCCGCGAAGCTGGACGCCATGCGGGCCTATGGCGCGACCCTGGTTCTCCACGAAGGCGATCCCCTGGCGTCGGAACTGGCCGCGCGCGCGGCTTCGGAGCGCGACGGGCTCACATATGTCTCCCCATACAATGATCCCGACGTGATCGCGGGGCAGGGCTCGCTGGCCGTGGAACTGCTGGGCCAGGCCGAGCGGCTGGACGCCGTCGTGCTGTCGGTGGGCGGCGGCGGCCTGTTGTGCGGCGTCGGCGCCGTGCTGGCAGATCAGCGACCAACCACGGAACTGATCGCGGCCTGGCCCGCCAACGCCGTAAGCCTCCTGCGCTCGATGCGGGCGGGCCACGCCGTGGAGGTCGACGAGCGGCCGACGATCTCAGACGCCACGGCAGGCGGAGTGGAGCCGGGCGCCATCACCATCGGCCTGGCCGCCGCGCTCGCGCCGACCTGCGTGGAGGTCTCGGAAGATCGCATCGTCGAGGGGATGCGTCGGCTGGCCGAGCACGAGCACTGGATGGTCGAAGGCGCGGCGGGGTTGGCGCTGGCGGGCGTCGAAGCCTGCGGACCGCGTCTGGCCGGGCGGACCGTGGCGGTCGTGGTCTGCGGACGCAACATCCAGTTCCAGCGCTTTCTGGACGCTGTCGCGCCGCGCTAAGCGCGCTCATTGACATGTCGGATCACGGCCAGACCATCCTAAATCCCCTGGATTTCGATCTGACCCCCTGTTACTAACATGTCAGTTCTTTGAGGTGGTGATGAGCGGACGGGGCAGAGATGGGGGCGTTGAAGGCGCTGGGCCGGCGGGTTCGCTCGCCCCTGCGCTGGAGGCCCGCGATCTCTGGAAGAGCTTCGGAACTACGGCCGTCCTTCAGGGTGTGTCCCTGGTTCTCCGGCCCGGCCAGGTGGTCGCGCTCATGGGCCTCAACGGGGCGGGCAAGAGCACGCTCATGAACATCCTCTGCGGCGCGTTGCGTCCCGACCGTGGGGCGATGGCCATCGGCGGCGACTTGGTCACGTTCCGCAGACCCGCGGACGCGCACCGGGCTGGGCTCGCGATGGTGCATCAGGAACTGCAGCTTGTTCCCGAGCTGAGCGTCGCAGAGAACATCTTCCTGGGCCGAGAGCCGACGCGGGGGCCGGGCCTGATCGACCGCCGCGCGATGAACGCTTCGGCCGCCGGCCTGCTGGCCCGGCTGGGCGTGACCCGCGATCCCGGCGAGAGGGTGGCCGACCTGTCGGTCGCGGAGCGCCAGCTCGTAGAGATCGCCAAGGCGCTGGCGACCGACGCGCGGATTGTCATCCTCGACGAGCCTACGGCGGCGCTGTCGGCCACCGAGGCCGGCGCCTTGCTGGCGCTGGTCCGCACGCTCCGTAGCCAGGGCGTGGCGTTCATCTTCACATCGCACCGGCTGGACGAGGTGTTCGCCGTCGCGACCGAGATCCTGGTCCTTCGGGACGGACGGGTCGTATGCGACGCGGCCGCTTCGGAGGTCACGCGTCCGGAGCTCATCCGTCACATGCTGGGCCGCGACGTCTCCGAGCCCGTCGCTCGGGGTGCGGATACGCCGACGGCGGACGGCGATATCCGGCTGGACGTCGCGAATGTCGTGCGCTCGGGCCGCAACGGTTCGGGCCGCCTCGACGGGGTGGGCTTCCAGCTCCGCGACGGGGAGGTGCTGGGTCTGGCCGGCCTGATGGGGGCAGGGCGGACGGAGTTGCTGGAGGTGATCGCGGGCGCCGCGCCGGCGGGCTGGCGCGGCCGGATGACCCTGCATGGCGAAGCCTACGCGCCGCGCACGCCCCGGGAAGCGATCGCCGCGGGGGTCGCCTACGTCACCGAGGACCGCAAGGCGAGCGGGCTGGTGCTCGGCCAGTCGGTGGCGTCGAATATCTGCCTGGCCTCGTTGGATCGGCTCAGCACGGCCGGGTGGGTGTCCGGCTCGGCCTCGACCGAACTGGCCGACGGCATGATGCGGCGGCTTTCGGTCCGCGCCTCCGGGCCCGGCCAGGCCGTGAGCGAGCTGTCCGGCGGCAACCAACAGAAGGTGGTCATGGCCAAGTGGCTGGCCCGGCGGCCCGACGTCCTGCTGCTGGACGAACCCACACGCGGCGTGGACGTGGGCGCCAAGGCGGCCTTCTACGGCCTGCTCTCGGAGCTTTCGCGGGCCGGGGTCGCGACCGTGCTGGCCAGCTCCGACTGGCCGGAGCTGCTGGCGCTGTCCGACCGCATTCTGGTCCTCCGCGATGGCCGCCCGACCGCCCTGTTCCGGCGCGGCGAGGTGACCGCGGAGGTGCTGCTCGACTACGCGTCGGCCGGCGGGCCGATCCAACCGGATTTCCTTCAGGCGGAGGCGGCGTGATGGCGGCCCGCAACGGCGGCGCGCTGGCGCTGATGCTCTCGACGAAACTCTACTGGGGCATGCTGCTGGTCCTGGCGGCCGGCGCGCTGCTGTCGCCGGTGGACAGCGCCGGCGGCAACATCTTCCTCAGCCTGCCGAACCTCACCGATGTCCTGCGCCAGGTGTCGATCACCGGCATCATCGCCGTGGGCATGACCTTCGTGATCCTGAGCGGCGGCATCGATCTGTCCGTGGGATCGGTGATGGCCCTGGGCTGTACGCTCTCGGCGATGCTGCTCACCCAGGACGGCTGGCACCGGGGCGCAGTGCTGGGCAGCGGCGCGACCGCCGTCGTTGTCGGCGCGGCGCTCTACGCGGCGGTGTCGCGGTTGTTGGTTCGGGGCCTTGGCGGTCTCGTTGCGAACGGCTTGGGGGCCGGGCTGGGCCTGTTGGGAGCGGCGGGCGCGCTTGTCTGGATCGGTCCCGCGCTGACGGGTGGACTGGACGTGATCCCGACCATCGCCCTGGTGCTTTGCGCCGGGCTGGTCGTCGGCGCGATCAATGGGGTGGTCGTCGCGGCGGCGGGCCTGCAGCCGTTCATCGCCACCCTGGCCACCATGGTCGCCGTCCTGGGCGCCGCACGCCTCACCGCCGGGGCCGAGCAGTCGGTCTATCCGATCTACACCGGCGCCAACGCCCCGGCTGCGTTCGAGCTGCTGCGCGCCAGCGTGCTGGGCGTGCCGGTCCCGGGCCTGATCTTCCTCGCCGTCGTCGCCGCAGCCTGGCTGGCCCTGACCCACTTCCGCTTCGGACGTGAGGTCTATGCCATCGGCGGCAACGAACACGCCGCACGGCTGGCCGGGCTCGCCGTTGGGCGTATCAAGGTGGCGGTCTACGCCCTGTCCGGCATGCTGGCCGCCCTGGCGGGCGTGCTCTACGCCGCGCAGTATCGGCAGGGCAAACCCGACGCGGGGGTCGGCCTGGAGCTGGACGCCATCGCCGCGGTGGTGATCGGCGGCGCCAGCCTGGCCGGCGGCAAGGGCAGCGTCCTGGGCGCGCTGGCCGGGGTGCTGATCTTCGGCCTGCTCACCAACATCTTCCAGCTCTGCAACATCGACAGCAATGCGCAGCTCGTCCTGAAGGGGGCGATCATCGTGGCGGCGGTCGCCCTGCAACAGGGACGCCTTCCGAAACTGCGCATTCCGGGAGGCTCCAAGTGATCGACAGACGGACATTCGGCCTGGCCCTGGGCGGCGGGCTGGCAGGCCTCGCGCTCGCGTCCTGCGGCCGCAAGGAGCCCGCCGCGCGCTGGCGACTGGGCTTCAGCCAGGTGACGACCACCGAGCCGTGGCGCGTGCTGTTCAGCCGCGAGATGCGCGACGCCGCGGCAAAGCATCCGGACCTGCAGCTCACGATCGCCGATGGCCAGGACCGCACCGAGAAGCAGGTGTCCGACGTGGAGGCCTTCGTCCGCCAGAAGGTCGATCTGATCCTCATCTCGCCGAAGGAGAGCGCCGGTCTGACCGGGGCGGTCGAGGCCGCTTCCGCCGCGGGCATTCCCGTCATGGTCCTGGACCGGGGCGTCGAGACCCAGGCCTACCGGCAGTTCATCGGCTCGGACAATCTGAAGATCGGCCGGATGGCCGGCGCCTATGCGGTGGATCTGCTGGGCGGCAAGGGGAAGGCGCAAGGCAAGATCGTCGAGATCTGGGGCGGCATGGCCTCGACCCCGGCCCAGGAGCGCCACAAGGGCTTCGCCGAAGCCATCGACGCCGAGCCCGGCGTCGCGCGCGTGGTGGATCGGCAGGACGCCGACTGGAAGCAGGACCGCGCCTACAACATCATGTCCTCGGCCCTGAAGGCGCACCCGAAGATCGACCTCGTCTACGCCCACAACGATCCCATGGCCTACGGCGCCTACCTGGCCGCCAAGGACGCCGGCCGGCAGACCGAGATGAAGTTCCTGGGCATCGATGGGATCCCCACCGAGGGCGCCAAGTGGGTGAAGGACGGGGCGCTCACCGCGACCTTCGTCTACGAACCGCCGGGGGCGGAAGCCATCGAACAGGCCCTGCGCATCCTGAAGGGCGAGACGGTCCCAAAGCGGATCGAGCTCGGCACCGAAGTGGTCGACGCCCGCACGGTCGACGCGTTCCTCGCCAAGCGCGCCTGAGACCGGCGTGCCACCCCCGTTCCTGCGACTGCATGATCGCGACAACGTGGTCACGGCCCTGACGGCGCTCGCGCGAGGCGATGAGGTCGAGGGCGTCCGCGTGCGTGCGCCCATCCCGGCGGGCCACAAGCTGGCGGTCCGGCCGATGGCGGCCGGCGACCCCGTGGTGAAATACGCCAACGTCATCGCGGTCGCGACGCAGGCGATCGCGGCCGGCGACCATGTCCACGTCCACAACGCCGCCATGCCCGAGACCTTGGGGCCACGGCATGCGAATGGGGCCGTCCCGACCGCGGGGCCGCCGGCCGAGGCGCGGACGTTCCAGGGCATCCAGCGCGCCGCCGGACGGGTGGCGACCCGCAACTATGTGGGCGTGATCACGACGGTGAACTGCTCCGCCACCGTGGCCCGCGCCATCGCCGAACGATTCCGTGGGCCCGCGCTCGAGCGGTGGCCCGGCGTCGACGGCGTCGTGCCGCTGACCCACGCCTACGGCTGCGCCATGGGCCGGGACAGCGAGGGGATCCGGACTCTGCGACGGACGCTGGCCGGCTACGCGCGACACCCGAACTTCGCCGGCGTCCTGCTGCTGGGCCTGGGGTGCGAGAGCAATGAACTGTCGGCGCTGGTCGAGGCCTGCGCGGATGTCCCTCACCTGCGGAGCATGGACGTGCAGTCCACGGGCGGCACGATCGAAACCATCGAGGCCGGCAGCCGGGCGGTGGCCGAGCTGCTGGACATCGCGGCCGGCGCCCAGCGGACGCCGCAGCCGATCTCGCACCTGTCGCTGGGCCTGCAGTGCGGCGGCTCCGACGCCTTCTCCGGCGTTACCGCCAACCCCGCGCTGGGCGTGGCGGCGGACCTGCTGGTGTCGCACGGGGCGACGGTGATCCTCAGCGAGACGCCTGAAGTCTATGGCGCCGAGCACCTGCTGAAGGCGCGGGCCGTGTCGCCGGAGGTGGCCGCCACCCTGGACCGGCGGATCGCCTGGTGGACCCGTCATGCGGCGGCGGACGGCGGCACGCTCAACGACAACCCCTCCGCCGGGAACATCGCCGGCGGCATCACCACCATCCTGGAGAAGTCGCTGGGCGCGGTGGCGAAGGGCGGCGCCTCGCCCCTGACCGCCGTGATCGAATACGCCGAGCCGCTGCCGCGCCACGGCCTCGTTTTCATGGACAGCCCCGGCTACGACCCCATGTCGGCCACCGGCCAGGTGGCGTCGGGGGCGAACCTGATCGCCTTCACCACAGGCCGCGGGTCGACCTTCGGCTGCAAGCCGGCGCCCAGCCTGAAGCTCGCCACGAATTCCGACCTCTACCGCCGCATGCGCGACGACATCGACGTGAATTGCGGAGACATCCTGGAGGACGGGGTCAGCGTCGCCGCGAAGGGCCGCGAGGTGTTCGAGGCCCTGATCGCCCTGGCCAGCGGAGAGCCCAGCGCCAGCGAGCGCCTGGGCTTCGGCGACGCCGAATTCACGCCCTGGGTGCCGGGCGTCATCACCTGACCGGAGTCTTCCTGATGAAGCCCCAATTGATCGGCGGCGCGTGGGTCACGTCCCCCACGGCCACGCCGAACATCAATCCGTCCGATACGCGCGAGGTGATCGCCGAGTTCGGCCAGGCCGACGCGGCGCAGGCGTGCGCGGCGATCGCCGCCGCGGCGGAGGCGTTCCCGGCCTGGTCGCGCGGCTCGATCCAGCGTCGCGGCGAGATCCTGGACGCCGTGGGAAGCGAGCTCATCGCGCGTGCGCCGGAGCTGGGCCGCCTGCTGGCGCGGGAGGAGGGCAAGACCCTGGCGGAGGGCGTGGGCGAAACGATCCGCGCCGGCCAGATCTTCAAGTTCTTCGCCGGGGAGACTCTGCGGCTGACCGGCGACGCGCTGCGGTCGGTGCGGCCGGGCGTCGAGGTGTCGGTGACGCGGGAGCCGCTGGGCGTGGTGGGCCTCATCACCCCCTGGAACTTCCCGATCGCCATCCCCGCATGGAAGGCCGCGGCCGCCCTGGCCTATGGGAACACTGTGGTGCTCAAGCCGGCCGAGCTGACCCCGGCCTGCGCCTGGGAACTGGCGGACATCATCCAGCGCGCCGGCGCCCCGGCGGGCGTGTTCAACCTGGTGATGGGACCCGGCTCGGTGGTGGGCGCCGCCCTGGTCGAGGATCCCCGCGTCGCGGCCATCAGCTTTACCGGCTCGACGGCGACGGGCGCGCGGATCGGCCAAGCCTGCATGGCGCGCAACGCCCGCGTCCAGCTGGAGATGGGGGGCAAGAACCCGCTGGTGGTGCTGGACGACGCCGACCTCGACCTGGCGGTGGAGTGCGCGGTCAACGGCGCCTTCTATTCCACCGGGCAGCGCTGCACGGCCTCGTCGCGGCTGATCGTGACGGAGGGCGTCCACGACCGGTTCGCGGCCGCCGTGGCCGAGCGGCTGCACAAGCTCGTGGTCGGTCATGCGTTGGAGGATGGAGTTCATGTCGGCCCGGTGGTCGATCGCCGGCAACTGGAGACCGACCTCGACTACATCGACATCGGCCGGAAGGAGGGCGCGCGCCTGCTCGCGGGCGGCGAACTCGTGACCCGTGAAACGCCTGGGCACTTCCTTTCGCCGGCGCTGTTCGTCGACGTGGACAACAGCATGCGCATCGCTCGCGAGGAGATCTTCGGGCCTGTCGCCGCGGTGATCCGGGTGCGCGACTTCGACGAGGCGCTCGCGGTCGCCAACGACACGCCCTACGGCCTGTCGGCGGGCATCTGCACGGCGTCGCTCAAGCACGCCACCGCATTCCGCCAGGAAGCACGCGCCGGAATGGTGATGGTCAACCTGCCCACCGCGGGCGTCGATCCCCACGTGCCGTTCGGCGGACAGAAGGCGTCCAGCTATGGCCCGCGCGAGCAGGGCCGCTATGCCGCGGAGTTCTATACGACGGTGAAGACCGCCTACACGTTCGCGGGCTGAGCGGCGGCGCGATCGACGGCGGGCCACAGCCCGGCGGGCAGGGGGTTGCGAAAGCCCGCGACGTTCCGCCGGACCTCGTCGGCGGTCTGGCCGCCGGGGATGACGCTGACGACCGCCGGATGCGAGATCGGGAACTGCAGGGCCGCGTCGGCCAGCTTCACGCCCTGGTCGCGGCATACCGCCTCGAGCGCGCGGACCCGGTCGAGGACCGCCTCGGGCGCCGGAGCGTAGTCGTAGCGGGCGCCGGCGACCGCGCCGGTGGCCAGCACGCCGCTGTTGTAGGGGCCGCCGATCACGATGCCCACGCCCCGCGCCTCGCAGGCTGGCAGCAAGTGCGCGGCCGCGCTCCGATCCAGCAGTGTGTAGCGGCCCGCCAGCAGGAACACATCCGGGTCCGCCAGTTCCAGCAGCCTCTCGCAGGGACGGCAGGCGTTGACGCCGGCGCCGATGGCGCGGACCGCCCCGGAGCTGCGGAGCTGGTCCAGGGCGCGCCAGCCGCCGAGGTCGAGCAATTCGCGAATCCGCTGCTCCGCCGCCGCGTCCGATCCGTGGGTGTGGGCATCCACATCGTGGACGTAGAGGATGTCGACGCGATCCAGGCCGAGGCGGAATAGGCTGCCCTCGAAGGCGCGCATCACCCCGTCGTAGGAATAGTCGAACCGGGCCCGGACGGCGGGGACATCCACATAGATGCCGGCGTCCTGTTCGCCCGGCGCGCAGGGGTCCAGCACACGTCCAACCTTGGTGGAGACGACAAAGCTGTCGCGCGACCAGCCGCGGAGGGCGGCGCCCACGCGCTGCTCCGACAGCCCGTGGCCGTAGAGGGGCGCGGTGTCGAAATAGCGGATGCCGGCGTCCCAAGCGGCCTCGATCGTTTCGAGAGCTTCGGCCTCGGCAAGGGCGCGATGCATGTTGCCGATCGGGGCGGCGCCGAAGCCAAGGGCGCTGATCGCCAGGTCGCCGCCGCGTCGCAGCCGCAGCCGTCGGGTGGCGAGGCTCAACGGATGGTCTCGGCCGGCGCGGCGCGAAGCTGCTCCTCGACGGTTTCGCTGACGGTGTTGAGGTGCGCCCGCATGGCGGCGGCAGCCAGCTCCGGGTCGCCGGTGAGGATGGCGTCGACCACCCAGCGGTGCTCGCGCAGGGTCGCCTGCGGGCGTTCGCCCTGCGGCAACACCAGGCGGCGCATCCGGTCGAGCGGCGCGCGGGCGGAGTCCAGAAAGCGCATGGCGCGCGTGTGGCCGATGGCGCCGAAGATGAGCTCGTGCAGCGCCTCGTCCAGTTCGTAGAAGCGGTGCAGATCGCCGGCGGCAAGCGCGGCCTCCTGCGCCTCCAGGTTGGCCGTCAGGGCGTGGCACAGTTCCGGGCTGCGCAGCGCGGCGGCGCGGCGGCAGGCCTCAACCTCCAGGCCCGTGCGGATGAAGAGGCCCTCGCGCACGTCGGCGGAACGGATCTCGGCCACGAAGCTGCCGTGCTGGGGGAAGACGTCGACCAGCCCTTCCTCCGCCAAGCGGGCGATGGCCTCGCTGACCGGGGCGCGGGAGACCGCGAATTCGGCGGCGATCTCTTCCTTCCGCAGCGGCGCGCCGGGCGGCAGTTCGAGGTCGCGGATGCGCTGTCGGAGGATGAGGTAGACCCGATCCGTCTTCAGCAGATCGCGCGACTGAGCCTGGAGTGACATGCTTCTTCAATGCTGGAATGTTAGTATCGAGTCAAACGTCGGTTCCTCCCAAGGTCGAGGGTATTGCGCGCCAGCGCGACCATCGGCGGCGATTTCCCGCTTGAAAGCGTCTAAAATGCCACTTTGGGGCGGAGGATCGCGGTTGGGCGCTTGATCGAGCGGTCCTTCTCAGTATGGTCTCTAGCTAACATGTTTGTTGGGGGTGCTGAGCGATGGGGGAGGCGGCCGCGTGCTGAAGGGCGTCGATCCGATCCTTGGGCCCGACCTGCTCGCGGCCCTCCGCGCCATGGGGCACGGCGATGAACTGGCGATCGTCGATGCCAACTTCCCGGCCGCCCGACTGGCTCGCAGGCTCTGCCGCAGCGACGGCGTTGACGCGATCCGGATGCTGGACGCCATCGCCGCCCTTCTGCCCCTGGACGATTTCGGCGACCTGGCCGCCTGGCGCATGGCGACCGTGTCGTCAGCCGACGATCCCCCGGCGATCCTCGAGGCGTTCAAGGAGTCGCTGGCCCGTGCGGGCTACAAGGGTCCGATCGGCGCGGTGGAGCGCGAGGCGTTCTACCGGCGAGCGGCCGAGGCGTTCGTCATCGTCGCGACGGGGGAGGCCCGGCTCTACGGCAACCTGATCCTACGCAAGGGCGTGATCCGCCATGCGCATTGACTCCCACCACCACTTCTGGCGGCCGGCGCGGGGCGACTACGGCTGGCTGGACCAGGCCCCGGCGGCCATCGTCCGCGACTTCCTGCCCGACGACCTGGCCCCGCTGCTGGGCGACGCCGGCGTGGAACGCACCATCCTCGTCCAGGCCGCGCCCAGCGAGGCGGAGACGACGTTCCTACTGGCGTTGGCGGCGCGCACGCCTTTCGTGGCGGGTGTCGTCGGCTGGACGGACTTCGAGGCGCCCGATGCGGTGGAGCGCGTTCGCGAGGGGGTCCGTCGCCCGGGCCTGCTGGGCCTGCGCCCCATGGTCCAGGACATCGCAGATGATGCCTGGCTGGCGCGGCCCGAACTGGATCCGGTGTTCGACGCGATGACGGAGACCGGCCTGCGGTTCGACGCCCTGGTGAGGCCGCGGCATCTTCCGGCGCTACGCGCCCGGCTTGCAGGGCATCCGGAGCTGAAGATCGTGATCGACCACGGCGCCAAGCCGGAGATCGCCGCTGGCGGCCTGGCCGATTGGCGCCGAGCGATGCAGGCCATCGCGGCGGAAACAAACGCCTTCTGCAAATTGTCCGGCCTCGCCACCGAGGCGGCGCCCGGCTGGCGGGACGACGACCTGCGTCCGTACGTCGAAGTCCTGATCGAGGCCTTCGGACCTTCACGGCTGATGTGGGGCAGCGACTGGCCGGTGCTGAACCTCAACGGCGACTATCTCGAATGGTCCCGCGCCGCCGACCGGCTGCTGGCCGGCCTGTCGCCCGACGACCTGGCGCGCGTGCGGGGCGGGACCGCGGCCGACTTCTACGGAGTGACAGCGTGATCTTCGACGCCGCCGACATCTTGCCCGACGACGCCTCGGCCGCCGTGCTGGTCGGACGCGTGTGGCGCGAGGACGTGGGACCAAGGATCGTCACGGTCCGCGATGGCGCGGTGTTCGATCTCACCCGTCTGGCGCCGACAATGGCGGACCTGCTGGACCTGCCCGACGTCGCCGGTCAGGTGCGTCGCGCCGCAGGTCATCGTCTTGGCTCGCTTGCGGCGCTGGGTGGGCGGAGCTTGGCGCTGCTGGCGCCCTGCGACCTCCAGGCCGTGAAGGCGGCGGGCGTCACGTTCGCCGACAGCATGCTGGAGCGGGTGATCGAGGAGCGCGCTGGCGGTGACGCCGGACTCGCCACGCGTCTGCGCGGCGAGCTGGGCGACGCGCTGGGTGATGACTGGAGCAAGGCGCGACCGGGCTCACCGGAGGCCGAACGCCTGAAGGCGGTGCTGCAGGCCCAGGGACTCTGGTCCCAGTATCTCGAAGTGGGCCTTGGTCCCTACGCCGAGATCTTCACCAAGGCCCAGCCGATGGCCGCGGTCGGATATGGCGCGGAGGTGGGCGTGCGCCCGGACTCCGCCTGGAACAACCCGGAGCCCGAGGTGGTCCTGGCCTGCAACGCCGGGGGCGAGGTGGTCGGCGCGGCTCTGGGCAACGACGTCAACCTGCGCGACTTCGAGGGCCGCAGCGCGCTGCTCCTGGGCAAGGCCAAGGACAACAATGCTTCGTGCGCCATCGGGCCCTTCATCCGGCTGTTCGACGACGCCTTCGGCATGGATGAGGTCCGGTCGGCGGAGCTGGAGCTGTCGGTCGTAGGCGAGGACGGATTTCGCCTCGAGGGGACCAGCAGCATGGCGCGGATCAGCCGGGATCCGCTGGATCTGGTCGGCCAGACGTTTGGCGCGCATCACCAGTATCCGGACGGCGCGATGCTGTTCTTGGGCACGCTGTTCACGCCAACCCAGGATCGCGACGCGCCAGGCGCGGGCTTCACGCACAAGCCGGGCGACCGGGTGCGCATTCGCTCCGCGCGGTTGGGCACGCTGCTCAACCGCGTCGTCCATACCGACGTGGCGGCGCCCTGGACGTTCGGCGTCCGGGCGCTCTACCGCAGCCTGGCCATGCAGACTTGAAGCTTCGACGAGGTCCTCCGGCCAGCGTCCAACGCGCGGCCAACTGCCGCCCGGCGCTTGCGCCGGGCGGGCTTTCTCCGGTCTCAGCGCGGCGCCAGGAGCTCGGGCAGCGACAGGCGTTCCTGCGCGTCCAACTGGGGCTTGCGGAAATTCGTCACGACCCGGTTCTCGCGACCGATCTCCAGCAACTGGTCCGACGTCGGATGGTAAGCCGGCCAGGCCGGGCCGCCGTCGCAGTGCGGGATACCGCTTTTGGCGAAGGCCACCCAGCAGCTGTGGGTCTGGGCCGCCTTGGCGCGGTCCTCCTCGCTGACCGATCCGGGCGGGACCCATTGGTCGAAGCCGTCGAAGACGAAGTCGATCTCGTCCGCATGCCAGGCCGTCGGACGGGGCCGGAAGCGGCCGGCGACGTAGGTGAAGTAGTAGAGCCACGACGGCTTGCCGGACGAGGCCCGCGCCGCAACCCAGCGCGCGGGCGCGCCCATGATCCGGTCGCTGAAGTTGGCGCGCGCCAGCACGGTCTCGCCGGCAGCGGCTTCCTCCGGATAGGCGGCGCGGATCTCGGGCGTGACCTTGGTGGCGAGGTTCGGCCGCGACGGGCTCATCAACACGTCCTCGCCGGAGTTCCAGCCGATGATCAGCGGCACGTCGGGCATTCCGCCGGCCGCAAAGGCTTGGGTCGGCGTTCGGGTCACCATCCGGCCGTCCTGGAAGGGCGTGAACTCGCAGCAGGCCTTGGCGATCAGGAGGTCGGCGGGTACGCCGCGGAGCTGTGCGGCGGTGGCCTGTTCCAGCCCGACAGCACGGGCGATTTCCACGCCCCGGGCGGATTTCTCCGCCAGATCCTGTGGCCGGTACCAGCCCGCGCCGGACTGGATGACCACCTTGTGGAACAGGCCGCGCGTTTCGGGCTGGGCCATCAGGAACTGGACGCTGACGCCGCCGGCGCTCTCGCCGAACAGGGTGACGTTATCGGGGTCGCCGCCGAACGCGGCGATGTTGCGCCGGACCCACCTCAGGGCGGCGATCTGGTCCATGAGGCCGTAGTTGCCGGTGGGACCGCTGCCGCCAGCCTCCGCTGTCAACGCGGGATGGGCGAACGTGCCCAGCGGGCCCAGGCGGTAGTTCACGCCCACCAGGACGACGCCGTCGCGTGCGAACGAGGCCCCGCTGGTGACCCAGCCCGCGCCGGTGCGGTGCGAGCCGCCGTGGATCCAGACCATCACCGGCGCCCTGCGGGCCCGCTTCGGCGCGAAGACCGTGACCTGCAGGCAGTCTTCGTCCGTGCCGCTGGTGACGCCGCCCAGGTTCGGCCTTCCATTGCCGGGGACCTGCTGCGGGCAGGACGGCCCGGGCGTGCTGGCGTCGCGCACGCCCCGCCAGCGCGCGGGCGCGGCCGGCGGCCGCCAGCGTCGCTCACCCGTGGGCGGGGCGGCATAGGGGATATTGTAGAAGGTCACGGACTGCGACTGCACGAGGCCGGCGACGCGGCCCGCCTCCGTCCGCGCGACGGGCCCATCGTTGGTGGCCGCGGCGCCCAGGCCTCCCGACGCCAGCGCCAGGGCTATCCCCGCCGCCAATACGTTCGACCAGTGAGAGACGGCTGTTCGTCGCAAAGGGTTTGTCCTAGCCTGACAAAATGTCGAAAATGGAATAAATGAATGGTGCGAGGAGGGCAACAGGGTGGGTCATGTCGACGCGCCGCTCCCGAGCCGGCTGCGCGGTTCAGCCTTCGCCACCTTCTCCGAGGTCCCGCGCGGCACGGCTTCGACGATCTGGACTTTCCGTGCGTGCTTGAAGTCGCCGAGCTGTTCGGCCGCGAGCGCCATGATCCGGTCAGCGATGTCGACCGACACGCCCGGCCGGGCGACGACCGCGCCCTCAAGCACGCTGGGCGCGGTGTGCATGACGCACGGCCGCCGGCGCGTTCGACGGTGCTGTCAACCTAAGTGCCGCAGAGCGCACGCCGCCGTCCGCCCCTTGAGGATCATGCGGTGGCGCGCACCCAGGCGACATTCGCCTCGCCACGGAACCTCCGCAGGATGGCGCGGCTGATCAGGTGACGCTGGACATAGAAGGTGTTGTAGACGGCGGCGTGGGTCGTGAGGAAACGCTGGGCGGATGCTTGGCTCTTGAACAGCTGCATCCTGTGTTCGCGTCGCCGGATAGGCAGGTGGCTGTTTTCCACCCTGTTGTTCTCGCGCAATCGCCCAGGCCGATGCAGATGGCGAAGCCCCATCGCTCCGAGCGCGGCAGGATAGGATGCCAGGCCGTCGGTGACGATTGCCTCCGGCGCGACGGGCTGATTGCGGATCAATCGCCTCAGAAGCTTCAGAGCGGCTTGCGCGTCCCGGGAGCGCTGTACGACTACATCCAGAACTTCGCCCTCGTCGTCCACCGCACGCCAGACGTACATGCGCCGGCCGCCGATGCGGGAAACCAGCTCGTCCAGATGCCACCGCGGCGACGGCGGCGGAGGCTGACGCTTCAGGTTCCTGGCGATCTGCGGGCCGAACTTGATCGTCCAGCAGCGGATCGTTTCATAGCTCGCGTCGATCCCGCGCTCGGCCAATAGGTCCTCGAGGTCGCGGAAGCTCAGCGCGAAGCGAAAGTAGAGCCAGACGGCATGGCGGATCACCTCCACCGGAAACCGATGACGCTTGAACGAGAGCAGCCGCACGATGTCCTCGCCAGCGATCGACGCTTCCCCATTTCGCTGTCGGTGCCTTAGCTGACATTGCTCAGCCAGAAATCTCGCATGGCCAGCTGTGCGCGCCATTCCGCCAAGCAAGTTGGGTAAGCCGCGCACGGTGACGGACCCACCGAGCTAGCAACGCGCAAATCCGGTGGGCTAAGAGGCCACCATGACCCGGATCGCGTACTATACATTCCCGAGCGGCGCGGTGCAGGGCGGGATCAAGATGCACATTCGCCACGTCGAAACGCTGCGAGACCTCGGCTTCGACGCCGTCCTGCGCACGGGGGCCAACAACAACCCACCGACCTGGATGACCTACAAAATACCGATTCGGGTCGGGGAGACGCTGTCCCAAAGCGACATCGCCGTCGTGCCTGAGGACGCACCCATCCTGATCGAGCGCCTCGCGCCGACCGCGCATCGCGTGGTGGTCTTCTGCCAAAACGTGTTCATTCAGGCTCGAGACTCGCTGGACGCCATCGCGAAGCTGCGTCAACCGGTGGCCTTCCTCGCCGTGGCGCAGGGCCAGGCGCGCACCCTGCGCCGAATACATCCCGGCGCGCACATCGACGTCGTACGCGCGTTTGCTGATGATCGCGCTTTTCGGCCGTCGGGACCGCGCGGTCCCGACATCGCCTTCATGCCCAAGAAGCGCCCGATGGAAGCCGGTGTGATCAGAGGTCTATTGCGCAGCCTGCACCCTATGGAGACGCCCCGACCCTGGCGAAAGCTCGACGGCCTATCGGAAGCGGAAGTTGCCGCCTCAATGGCGGCGAGCGAGCTGTACTTGAGCCTCGCCCGCTTCGAATCTCTAGGCATGACCGCCCTTGAGGCCATGGCCAGCGGTTGTGTCTGCGCCGGCTTCCTTGGCGTTGGCGGCCGCGACTACGGAACCGCAGGGAACGGCTTTTGGGCGCCGGATGACGACTGCGAGGCGGCTGCCGATGCGCTTGGCCAGGCCGCCGATCTGGTCCGCACCGGCGGTGCTCCCCTCAAGGCCGTCATCGAAGCCGGCCGGGAGACGGCTGCCGAGTGGTCCTATGCACGGTTCCGCCGGGATCTCGAAGAGACGTGGATGCGTCTTGCGCCCGAGGCGCGGGTCCGAAGCGGTCCTCTCGATACCTAGGGGCGACCATCTTCTGCCCTATCCAGTGCGCAACGGCGACCTTCTCGGCCAGGTATCGTCGGCTCAACCCTCCGTCGGTCGCGGGCCGCCTTCCCCGAGCTGCGGATCACGTGTTGGCGCCGGCCCAAGTGGTATTCGCCGCGCCCCGGAATCTGTGCAGGAGAGCCCGACCGATCAGGTGTCGCGGTGGCATCGGCTGCCTTCCACGGCCGCGGCGCTTAACGTGACACTACTCGCGGCTAAGGCGCCGCCGGCTGCAACCAAGACCGGTTTGGGGTCTGAGTGGCGGTGCGAGTGGGATTCGAACCCACGTTAGAGTTTCCCCTAAACACGCTTTCCAAGCGTGCGCCTTCAACCACTCGGCCACCGCACCACACCCGTGCGGGGGAGTGGTCCGCCGCCGGAAGGCGGGCATATACCGTCAGGAGGTCTTCGGGGGCAAGCGGCGGTTGGTCGCTGTTTTGAGGACGTCCGGATCGAACAGCGAGGCGGGCTGGCGGAGGACGAGCATGGCCTCCAGATCGCGGGAGGCGGCGCGCCAGCGGGCGAGGCCCCGGGCGGCGTCGGGGCGGCCGTCGCGGGCCGCGGCCTGGAGGCCGGCGAGGCGGGCGTCGGCGGCGCGCAGGCGGGCGACCTCGGCGGGCTGGGCGACGTAGCGCTCGTCGATCAGGAACAGGCGCGCGCGGGCGGCTGCGATCATCAGGGCGGCGGTCGGACCATCGGGGTCGCCGGCGGCCAGGCTGGCCTCGGCGGCGCGGACGGCGCGGCGGGCGTCGTCCAGCAGGCGGCGCGGGGACGTGCGCTCGCGGGCGAACGCGGGGCAGGCGGCGGGTCCAAGCGCGCGGACATAGTCGGCCAGGCCCGCGAGCACGGCCGGCGGCGGCTCGCGGCCGTCGAACTCCTCGACGACCAGGCCGCGGATGAATTGGGGCAGGTCGGCGGAGGCCACATTCAGCCGCTCGCGCGGGCCGCTGAGGTCGGGGATCGGCCGGGGGTCGTGGACACCGTTGCCGCGGCGACTGGAGAAGAGGGAGAGGGTGACGTCCGCCGTGCCCGGCCCGCCCGAGGCGCCGGGAAACTGGAAGTCGGGGTTGCCGCGGCCCGAGCGGTGGCAGCTCTCGCAGGAGAGGCCGGCCCGCGCCGCCTGGCCGCCCAGCAGCACGGGGGTGCGGAACGCCGCGCGGCCGATCTCGACGGATCGGGCTGCGGCGGGGTCGGCGGGGACCCTCAGGCATTCGGTGGGCTGGGTCGCGAACACCCGCACCGGGTCGGCGTCGCGCGGGATCCACGACATCGCCTGGAGCGGCAAGCGGCCGTCGGCGGCGAGGGCGAGGCCGCCGAGGGCCGCGAGGGCGACCCCGGCTAGAGCCCGGGTTCGCCGCCGGCGTCGATCCAACGGCGCAGCTCCTCGGCTTCGGCGCAGCCGTAGGCGCAGATGCGGTCCAGCTTGGCGAGCATGGCCCTGGCGCCGGCGGTGTCGCCGCGTTCGACCTTGAGCTCGCCGTAGTATTCGGTGGCGCCGCGATGGTCGGGGGCGACGGCCAGGGCCTGCCGGTAGTAGCCCTCGGCGCGGTCGAACCGGCCTTTCTTGCGCCAGGCGTAGCCTTGGTAGGTCAGGATGTCGGGGTGCGGCCCGAAGGCGGCGCGGGCGGCGTCCAGCGAGGCCAGGGCCTCGTCGTAGCGCTTCTCGTTGATCAGGCCGACGGCCTGGACATAGGCCCGGTCGCCGGCGGCGGCGAACAGCAGCGAGCCCCGCTCCAGCGCCGCGCTGGGCTGGCCGGCGGCCGATCCGCCCGCCAGCGCCTTCTCGACCTCGGCGGTCAGGGACTGCAGCGTGGCGGCGTCGCAGCCGGGGCCGCAGTCGCTGGCCTTGGCCTTCAGCCAGGTGAGCTGCTCCTGCGCCTTGGGGTCGCGGAGACGGGCCTGCGCCAGGCCCAGGCCAGCGCGGCTGGGAAGGTCGTCGGGGGCCAGCTTGACCGCGCGCTCATAGGCCTTGCGGGCGCCCTTCCAGTTCTCGGCCCCGGACTGGGCGACGCCCAGCAGCTTCCAGCCGTCGAGGCTCTGCGGCGCGGCGTCGGTGACCCGCTGGGCGGACCTGGCGGCGGCCTTGTAATCCTTGGCCTGGATCGAGGCGACGGCCTTGGCGTACTCCTCGGCGGGGTCGTACCGCGGCCCCGAGGCTGAAGGCATCTCGCTCGTTCCGCCGCTTCCGCCGCCGCTGCCGGCCGCAAGCGCGCCCGCGGCTGTGAGGCCGGCGATGGCGCCGGCCAGCAGCATGATCCTCAACGTCTTCATCGCGCACCTTCCTCCCGGCCCGGGTTTCCGTATATGCCGGCCCATGTCGCGCCGGTTCATGCCGGGCGGCAAGATGCAAAACGGCGTTTCGCCAAGCTGCCCAGGGAGGCTCGCGTGACGAAGGACGAGCTGCACGCCGCGGCCATGGCCCTGCCGGCGGCGACCCACGTCGTCCAATGGGGCGGGTCCGACGTGTACAAGGTGGGCGGCAAGGTGTTCGCCGTCTGCGGAATCGCCGATGGCCTGGCGTTCAAGGTCACCGAGATCGGTTTCATGGTGCTGACGGACGAGGGCGGGCCGGGCCGCCAGGCGCCCTATTTCGCCAAGGGCCACTGGGTGATCGTGGACATCGACAGGACCGACATCGAGGACGCCGCCGGCTGGATCGCCACGTCGCACAGCCTGATCGCCGGCAAGCTCACGAAGGCGACGAAGGCGGAGTTGGGGCTGTAGTCAAGCGAGCCTCGGTCGCACCGGTTTCCAGCAGCCTGCGGAAGTCGTGGATGGCGATGGCGGCGGGCGAGCTGCGCTGGCGCCAGAGGAGGAGGCCGACGGCGCCCAGGGTCGCGGCCATGAACGACCAGGGGCCGAACAGCCAGGCGGCCGCCGCCAGGGCGAAGTAGTAGCCGCGGACCCCGGAGTTGAACGAGCCCAGCGCCGGGTTCAGCAGCCGGGCCAGCACCGCGCCGTAGGCCGGTCGCTGCGCCTCGGCCAGCGGCTCGGGCGTCGCGCCCACGGCGGCCAGGCAGTAGTTGAGCTGGCGGATCGACCAGATGAAGTCCAGCAGGCCGCGGGCCAGGGCGATCAGCACCAGGGCGAGCTGCATCTCGAACAGCAGCCGCGACGAGGTCCTCACCACCTCCAGCGCCGAGACCGAGCGGAAGGTCGAGTCGCCGCCGAACAGGGCGCCGGCCGCCGCAGCGATCAGCAGCAGGTTCGACGAGGCGAAGAACGAGGCCGAGTTCAGCGCGTGGCCCAGGAGCTGGCCGTCCATCAGCCGCACCTCGCGGCCGGTCATCTGGGTCATCCAGGCGCTGCGGATCACCGTCATGTCGGTGTTCAGCAGGCCGCCACGCCGCTTGCCGACGGCGGTGATCAGCGGCTCGTAGAACAGCCAGGCGAGGGCGAAGACGCCGAGGGCGATGAGGTCCAGGAGCTGCAAGGTCAGTCCTCGAGGATCAGGCTGTGCTTCCGGTTGTCGGGGAGCAGGAAGACGATGAAGAAGGCCACGGCCATCCCCAAGGCTACATAGACGTAGAAGCCGCTTTCGACGCCCGCCCGCTTGAACGCGAGCGCGATCGGCTCGGCGGTGCCGCCGAAGATTGCGGTGCCCATCCCGTAGGGCAGGGCGACGCCCAGAGCCCGGACGTTAGCCGGGAACAGCTCGGCCTTCACGACGGCGCTGACGGAGTTGTAGCCCGACAGCAGCACCACGAGCAGCGAGACCAGCACGAAGGCGACCACGGGCGACTGGGCGCCGGCGATGGCGGTCATGGCCGGATAGGTGGCGAGCGCGCCGCCGCCGAAGGCGATGAACAGGGTGGCCTTGCGCCCCCAATGGTCGCTGAGCCAGCCGAAGAAGGGCAGGGCGAAGAGGTAGACCACCAGGGCCGCGGCGGTGATCGCGGTGGCGGTCGGACCCGGGAAGCCGGAGGTCCCGGTCAGGAACTTCGGCATGTAGGTGGTGAAGGCGTAGAAGGCGAGCGAGCCGCCGGCGGTGAAGCCGAAGATGGTCAGGGCCTGCTTCGGATAGCGCATGAAGAGCATCATGGTCCGGGCCCGCTCGGCGCCGGAGGCCTTCGAGACCTCGTAGGACTGGCTCTCGTCCATGCGGGCGCGGATCCAGAAGACGACCACCGCCATGGCCGCGCCGACGAAGAACGGGATGCGCCAGCCCCAGCTCTCCAGGTCGGGCTTGTCCATGGTGGTCTGCAGCAGGCTGAGGAGGCCCAGGGCGATGAGCTGGCCCATGACCATGGTCACGAACTGGAAGCTGGACCAGAAGCCGCGCCGCTTCCGGCCGGCCATCTCGGAGAGGTAGGTGGCGCTGGCCCCGTACTCGCCGCCCACCGACAGCCCCTGGAGGATGCGGGCGACCACCAGGAGGATCGGCGCGGCGACACCGATGGTCTCGTAGCTGGGCAGGACGGCGATGATCAGCGAGCCGCCGCACATCAGGCCCACCGCGGCGGTGAGCGCGGTCTTGCGGCCGGCATGGTCGGCGTAGAGCCCCATCAGCCAGGCGCCCAGCGGGCGGGCGAAGAAGCCCACGGCGAAGACCGCCATGGTCTTGAGCAGGCCGGCCAGGTCGTCGTCGCCGGGGAAGAAGTGGTTCGAAAAATAGACGGCGAAGGCGGAGTAGACGAACCAGTCGTACCACTCCACCAGGTTGCCGGCCGATCCCCCGAGGATCGCCCGGAAGCGCTGTCCGGCGGTGAGCCCGGGCGCGATGACCCCCGGCGGGATCTGGGCCTCGGCCCCGGTCTCCGTCGCGGTCATGCAGTTTCCCCCAGCTCGGCTCTTTGGGGCCGATGCTAGGGGCAGCCGCCGGTTCCGACTAGGTCAGATGCGTCCCAGCAGGACCAGGATGATGACGATCACCAGCACCAGGCCGAGGCCGCCGCTCGGGACGTAGCCCCAGCTCCGTGAGTGACCCCAGGTGGGCAGGGCGCCGACCAGCAACAGGATCAGGATGATGACGAGAATGGTCCCCAGGGACATGCGGTGGTTCTCCTCAGGTCCCCCGACCTCGACCGCACCGAACGTTCACGGCCAAGGTTCGGTTCCGGAGACGAGGCTCCTTAGTCGGCGACGTCGGCCGTGTGGGCGCGGTGGTCGCGGTCGGTCACCTGCAGGGCGTACATCAGCCCGATCCAGCCGCCCTTGATGCGGGGCAGCGCCAGCAGGGTCACCGCGGTCAGGGCGCCGAGGATGATCGGCAGGGAGATCTGCGGCGGCGTCTCCCACACGATGGGGAAGAACAGCGCCGGGCCGATGATCAGGTGGCCCATCAGCAGGATGGTCAGGTAGGCCGGGCCGTCGTCCGCCGGATAGCGGGCGAGCTCGTGGCCGCAGACCTCGCAATTCGGCCGGACCTTGAGGTAGCGCCGATAGATCCCGCCCTTGCCGCAGTGGGGGCAGCGCTGCGCCAGCCCCCGCCCGAGCGAACGGAACAGCGAATGGTGGATCTCGGCCATGGCGCCCATATGCGCCTTCCGGACGGGCTCCGAAAGCCCGGCCGCGTTTTGCCGCAGCGCCTACTTCTTCGCGTCTTCGGCGGCGCCGGTGACGGCGCGGCCGGCGGCCTGGGCGTCCCGGCCGACGCCGGAGATGGTGTTGCAGGCGGAAACCAGCAGCGCGGCGGCCGCGGCGGTGAGGACGATCAGCTTGCGCATG
This sequence comes from Phenylobacterium sp., assembly GCF_004297125.1. Classification (GTDB taxonomy): domain Bacteria; phylum Pseudomonadota; class Alphaproteobacteria; order Caulobacterales; family Caulobacteraceae; genus Phenylobacterium. The sequence goes on from NZ_SCVD01000016.1 coordinate 42,178, forward strand.
GGCAACCCCTTTCGAACGGTGAGTCCTAGGTCTCGTGCGCCGCCTTTGTAGTCAAGCTCGCGGCAGGAATGGGGCGGCCGCCCAGATGGCGTAACGCTGCGCTGCGAAAACAGGCGCCAAATGCCGGTTTCCTTGCTCTGTAAGGGATTCATGGGCGCCATTTGCCGGATTCGGCCGCCGTGGCGTCCAGCGTCATTGCGCCGCAACATGTTTCGTACCATGGTTTTTGCATTGCGAAGAGCGGCCGGCTCCCCCTGGCCCATCTTGGAGCACAGTCAATGATCGAGCTGCGTACCTTCCCCGGCCTGTTCGTGGGCCGCCGAACCCTGGTTCTGGCCGACGAAGCCCCCAACGACCAGGAAGGCTCGGCCTACGCCTGCGGCGCCTGCCGGCAGGAACTGATCCGCGCCGACCGGTCGTTCTTCAACGACGTGGTGGTCAAGTGCCGCTGCGGGGAATTCAACCAGCTCTAGCCCGAGCTCTCCCGGACTGCGGGGCCGCCCCGCGGCGTCCGGGCCCGGCGCGGGGACTGTCCCATCTTGCGCAGCGCGCGACGGGGCGGTCCTAGCGCCACGAGAGCATCACTGCGGTGGCGTCGTCGCGAGCCTTGAAGCGTTGGAATCGGCTGCAGGCCTCGTCGGCGGCCTCGATCCCCCGCAGCTCGTCGTAGAGCGGCTCCAGTCCATTCTCCAGGGCCCGGTCCATAAGCCCATCCCAGTCGTAGGCGCCATAGACCTCGACCAGCCGTGAAAAGCCGTCCGTCATGAGCAGGACGTCGACGGGCGCGGGGGCCGGGCATGCCTCGATCTGGGCCTGGGATACGCCCGCGCCGGACAAGTCCAAGATCCAATAGCCGTCGGGGCGGTTCATCAGTTTCCGGTTTTCGCGCGCGAGCGCACGGGCCCGCTCGACGCCGACGGCCCGAGGCAGGCCATCGGCCAGGGCCGCATCCAGGACCCGATGAAGCGCGTCTTCGAATCCACCGAGTTCCGACCAGCCAAAGCGGTTCGCCGGCCCGCCCGCGCCACGCCAGACGATGACGCTGTCACCAAGGTTCGTCAGCTCGAGGCGGGAGCCGACCTCCCGCGCCACCACCAGACTGGCGGATGGCAGTTCGAATGCCGGGACCTTGCCGATGTCGCACATCGTCCGGGCCGCCTCGGCGGTCGCATGCACCCCGCGGAGCACCGCCGCGGGGGTCGACAGGGCCACCGAGAACGCCTCTTCAAAGCGCCCGCTGATTTCACGCGAAAACCAGGCGGCATCGGACGCGCCATCCAGATACGGAGAAGGCGCCACGCCCGTCGCACCGTCCAGCACCCAGACGGCGTCGCCGGCGCGACCCCAAGTATCCTCATTCACGGTGGACGCCGGCCTGCAGATGGCGTCCGCTACAGTGAGAGTCACAGCCTGGCCCTCCGCCCCCCATTACGTATCGTGGACTCGATCCGGCCGATCAAGCTCGGCGGCTGGCGCGGGAGGGTCGCTCTCCATCCGCCTCTGGCGTCGAGACTGTCCGGTCCCGGGCGGGACAGCGCGGAAGGGAACCGATGAACCTGTTGCTGGGGCAGTTCGTGCTGGCGGTCCACCTGGCGGTGATCGCGTTCAATGTCGCGGGGCTGGGGCTGATCCCGCTGGGCGCGTGGCGGGGATGGCGGTGGGTGCGGATCCGGTGGCTGCGGGTCCTGCACCTGGCCTCGCTGGCGGTGGTGGCGGTGCAGGCGATGGCGGGCCGGGCCTGCTTCCTCACCGACTGGCAGGACGTCCTGACCGGCGCGGGCGCGCACGATCCGCTGATCATGCGCTGGGTGAACGGCCTGGTGTACTGGCCGCTGCCGCCCTGGGTCTTCGCGGCGGCGTATGTGGCGGTGTTCGCCTATGCGGCCGCGCTGTGGCGGTGGGCGCCGCCGGAGCGGCGCCACCGGGACTAGCGCGTGCTGCGGCGGTCGGTGAGGATCGAGCGTTGCGGCGCCGGGGCGGAGGCGCCGGTGGAGCGCGGGTCGGTCATGCCGCCGCGGGCGGCGGGAACGTACGGCGGGCCGCCGAGCTTCAGGGGACGGCTCATCGTTGGTTCTCCAGTTTCATCTTGTCGACGCAGGCGCGCAGCAGGACCGCACGGCCCATGGGCAGGTTGGGCTCGCGCAGCTCGTTCAGGGCGCCCTCAAGCGGCCAGCCCACGTGGCGTACGCCCAGCCGCCAGATCTCGGCCCGGACCTCCGCGTCGGCGACCGCGGGCCTGAACAGCATCGACAGAAGGTTCATGAACGTCCGCTAGGCGGCGCGAAGCCCTTGAAGACCGACTCCGGCGGCTTGGCCGGAGGCTGCTTCGGCTTGCGGACTTCCTTGTTGGACTTCTTCTGACCCTTGGCCATCGTCTTCGTCTCCGAACCTGCGCCGCAATGCCTGAAATTCCGGGCGAACAACTGCGACCCTGAAATCCACGCGGCTTGCTTGATACGTATCACGCCAGACGTGTGAAAGTTCAACCAATCGGCAAAAACAGAAATAATTCCGCCAAAAATCTTCGTGAGGCGGAAGGTTTGGCCAATTTATTCTGAATTAATATTGTAATTCGCCGTGGAGGCCCTAGATAATTGTGGAAGAGATCCGCTCGCGCTCTCGGCCGGACAACCGGCTACGCGCCGCGGTTCCAGGAGCTTCCGTTGTTCATGTTCTCGGCGCTGTGCGTGCTGGTCGCCGCAGCCATTCCCGTCGCTTTCGCGCTGTTCGGCCACAGGCGCCGTCCGTGAGCCCGGACCAGAGCCACCGCTGCACGGTGCAGGTGAAGGCCGACGGTCGGCCCTACCTGGCCTTCGAGCCCTCGACGGGCGACGCCTCGTCCTACAGCAATTCCCTCTTCACCCTCGACCTGATGCCACAGGTCAGTGTCGCCTCGGCCCAGCGCCTCTGCCGCACGATCAATGCGCAGCTCCTGGGCGTGTCGGCCACGGTCTTCTGAGGCTCGCATGACCGAAGCGACCCCCGAGACCCTGACCCGCGAGAACGCCTACCTCAAGACGCGGGTGGCCCAGCTCCAGTCCGACGTCGCCGACCTGTCGGCCGAGATCGACCGCCTGCGGCAGGAACGCGAGCGGCTTCATGGACGCCGGGAAGCCCGCGCGCCCAACCCTCTGGGGAGTGGACAATGATGAACATCCTGGGCGTCCTCGGGCTCGTGGCCCCTGTGATCCTCGTGGCCGGGGTCTTCGCGGCCTCTGCGGCCCTCGAACGGCGCGACGCGGCCCGGTTGGCGCGCGCCGCGGCGGCGGACGCCAAGGAATGAGGGATGTGCGCCCCGAGGGGCGCCGGAGGCCAGTATGAGTGATCTCACGGAGGTCGAACTGCGGACCCTGCAGGCCCTCGCCCAGAAGAACGCCGGGCAGGACGTCGGCTTCGTCAACATCGCGGCGGCCCGCACCCTGGTCGACCTCGGCATGGCGAGCCGCAGCCACGAAGGCTGGGACATCACCCCCAGGGGCAGCTCAGAGCTCGCTCGCCGGGGAGGCCCCCCAAACTAGCCGGCTCAGCCGGCGCAGAAAGGCGCCCATGCGCATCCATACCGGCTTCGAGATCGTCTACGACTGCCCGGCGCCGGTCCCGATGCTGCTGACCCTCAGCGTCCACACCTCCCGGCGCGACGACCTGGAGACGCCCGACTGGCTGCGCACCGACCCGCCGCTGGACGTGCGGCAGTACCTGGACGGCTACGGGAACATCTGCAGCCGGGTGATGGCCCCGGCGGGACGGCTGACGCTCTCGGCCGACTTCATCATCCGCGACAGCGGCCTGATCGACGAATACGTCCCGGACGCGGTGCAGCACCCGGTGCACGAGCTGCCCGACGAGGTGCTGCTCTACCTGCTGGGCAGCCGCTATTGCGAGACGGACCGGCTGAGCGAGATCGCGTGGTCGCTGTTCGGCGCCGGGCCGCCCGGCTGGCCGCTGGTGCAGGCGATCACCGACTACGTGCACAACCACATCAAGTTCAACTACGCCGACGCGCGGCCGGACAAGACAGCCTACGACGCTTGGCGCGAGGGCACGGGGGTGTGCCGCGACTATGCCCACCTGGCGGTGGCCTTCTGCCGCTGCATGAACATCCCGGCCCGGTACTGCACCGGCTACATGGGCGACATCGGCGTCCCGGTGGTGGGGGTGATGGACTTCAGCGCCTGGTTCGAGGTCTACCTCGGCGGCCGGTGGCACACCTTCGACGCGCGCAGCAACATGCCGCGGATGGCCCGGGTGCTGATCGCCCGCGGCCGTGACGCCGTCGACGTGGCGATCGCCAACACCTTCGGGACGGCCAGGCTGGTGAAATTCGAGGTCACCAGCGTCGAAGCGGCCTACGCGATCGAGCCGGCCTGAGGTCCGCAGCGCGAACGGGTCGCGCCACACCGGTCCGCCGCGCTCATCCCCCGAAGATCCATGCGCCCGCAAGGCTGGAAAGCTGGACGCCGACCAGCACGAGCTGGGCCTGGCCGCTGATCGTCACGACAGTGTCGGCGCCGACCTGCGCCGCGGCCCAGGTGTCGCCGGGGTCGAGCTGGATGCGGTCCCCATCCGCCAGGCTGAAGTCGGTGACCCGGTCGAGGCCGGCGCCCCCGAAGGTATGGAAGATGTCGGCCCCCGCGCCGCCGGTCACCGTGTCGTCGTCGCGGTCGCCGGACAGCCAGTCGTCGCCCGCGCCGCCGGTCAGGACGTCGTTCTGCTGGCCGCCGCGCAGGATATCGCCGCCCGCCCCGCCTTCGCACGTGTCGTTCCCCAGGTTACCGTAGACCAGGTCGGCGCCGTCGCCGCCGTCCAGCCGGTCGTTGTCCTTGCCGCCGACGACCCAGTCGTCGCCGGGCCCGCCGGAGGCGCTGTCGTCGCCGGTGTTGCCGTTGATGTCATCGAAGTCCGCGCCGCCCCTCAGGGTGTCGGCCCCGTCATCGCCGCGCAGGTAGTTCGCGCCGTCGCCGCCGGCGATCAGGTCGCCGCCGCCCAGGCCGAAGATCTGGTTCGGGCCTCCGTTCCCCAACAGCGTGTCCCCGAAGGCGGAGCCACGCAGGTTCTCCACGCTCAGCAGGGTGTCGAACCCGGCCGGGCCGGTGTCCTGCGGGCCGGACCGGGTCAGGTCCAGCGTCACCGGGGCGATGGCGGGGCCGTAGTCGGCCGTGTCGGAGCCCTCCCCGCCGTCAAGCACGTCGCCGTCCGGCCCGCCCATCAGCGTGTCCGAGCCCGGGCCGCCGTTGAGGGTGTCGTTGCCGCTGCCCTCGATGAGCAGGTCGTCGCCCTCCAGGCCCCAGAGGATGTCGTGCCGCCGGTTGCCATGTCCGGGGTCGGTGTCGAGGATGTCGTTGCCCGCGGTCCCGAAGAATTCAGCCATCTCGTGGTGTCCCTGCACGCCTGAAGCGAAGCCAGCTTGTCGGCGCGCCCTGGCCCGAGCCATGATGGAGTCCTGAGGATCAGCCGAGGACGATGGCTTGAGCGCCGGGTTCATGAGTGTCGGCGACCTGGCGCGGCGCGCGGATTTCACGCTGGGCGCGGCGAGCATCAGCCCCTCGACGCGGGTGATCCGCGGGGCGGCGGGCGAGGCGACGCTGGAACCCCGCGCCATGCAGGTCCTGACCGCGCTGACCGACGCCGGTGAGCGCGTGGTCACGCGCGCCGACCTCTTCAGCCGCTGCTGGGGCAATGCGGCGGTCGGCGACGACAGCCTGAACCGCGCCATCGCCGACATCCGGAGGGCGATGCGCGCCGCAGGCGCCGACGTCGTGATCGAGACCGTACCCCGCACGGGCTACCGCCTGACCATCCGCAAAGTCGCCACCCCGCGGGGCCGTCCTTCTCGCCGGGGGCTGATGATCGCGGCCCCCGCCGTCGCGGTCGCCGCCGCCGCCGCGACGGGCCTCTGGCAGATGCGGTCGTCGCGGACCCAAGCCGAAACGGCGATGCTGATCGCGCAGGCGGACCAGGCGGCGCGGACAGGCCTGCCCGAGGGCTATCAGCGCGCCGCGCAGCGCCTGGACCGGGTGGTGGCGCTGCAACCCCGCAACGCGGAAGCCTGGGGCCGCCTGGCCCTGGTCCAGGCCTACCTCGTGGAGGTGAGCTCGGCCGCCGAGACCGCCGGGGCCGTGGCCGCCGTGCAGGAGGCGGCGCGGCGCGCCCTGGCCCTGGACCCGCGTCAGGCCGACGCGATGGGCGCGCTGGCGATCCTGCCGCCCTATTTCGGCGACTGGCGCGCCGCCGAGCGGCGGCTGGACGCCGTGCTGGCCCAGGCGCCGCGCCACCTGCCGACCCTCGACGCGCGGTCGTTCCTGCACGTGTCGGTGGGCCGGGCGTTGGAAGGCTCCCGCGACCGGGTGGCGTTCACGCCCGCGTCTCCGCCGAACGCGGAATACCTGTACCGGCTGATCTACGCCCACTGGATGCTGGGCCGTGTCGAGGCGGCGGACCGCGCGGCGGACCGGGTGCTGCAGCTCTGGCCCCGGCATCCAGGCGCCTGGTTCGGCCGGCTGTGGACGCTGGCGTTCACTGGCCGGGCGTCGCGGGCGCTGGCGCATGTGGAGGACGCCGCGGGACGGCCGGTCCTGCCGGACTGGATGGTCGAGACGCTCAGGGCCTCGATGGTCGCCCTGGAGGGGCGGCGGCCGGCCGACGTGGCGCGGGCGGTCGAACGGGTGCTGTCGGACGTGCCCCGCGGGCCGAGCCCCTCGGTGAACGCTTTCCTGATCCTCAACGGCCTGGGCGAGATCGACCGGGCCTTCGAGGTGGCGACCGCCTATCTGCTGGAGGAAGGGCCGCTGATGGCCAGCGTCCGCTGGCGCCCGGGACAGGTCTCCGTGAACGACCAGCGGCGGCGCAAGACCAATATGCTGTTCACCCCGGTCGCCGCGGAGATGCGGGCGGATCGCCGGTTCCTGGAACTGACCCGGCGGATCGGACTGGCGGACTACTGGGCGAAGGCCGGGGTGACCCCGGACTTCCTGGCGGGGAGGCCGGCGGCGCCGGGCTAATCCGCGTCCATCTTCAAGGCGGCGATGAAGGCTTCCTGCGGGATGTCGACCTTGCCGAACTGGCGCATGCGCTTCTTGCCGGCCTTCTGCTTGTCGAGCAGCTTGCGCTTGCGGCTGGCGTCGCCGCCGTAGCACTTGGCGGTCACGTCCTTGCGCAGCGCCCGCACGGTTTCCCGAGCGATGATCCGGCCGCCGATGGCCGCCTGGATCGGGATCTGGAACATGTGCGGGTTGATGAGCTCCTTCATCTTCTCGACCATGCCGCGGCCGCGGGTCTCGGCCCGGTCGGCGTGGACCAGCATCGAGAGGGCGTCGACGGGCTCGGAATTCACCAGGATCGACATCTTCACCAGGTTGCCGACCCGGTAGTCCTCGATCTGGTAGTCGAACGAAGCGTAGCCCTTCGAGATCGACTTCAGCCGGTCGTAGAAGTCGAAGACCACCTCGTTCAGCGGCAGGTCGTAGACCACCAGGGCTCGGGAGCCGACGTAGCTGAGTTCGCGCTGCGAGCCGCGGCGGTCCTGGCAGAGCTTGATGACCGAGCCCAGGTACTCGTCCGGCGTCAGGATGGTGGCCTTGATCCAGGGCTCGGCGATGGTGGAGATCTTCACCGGATCGGGCAGGTCGGCCGGGTTGTGCAGCTCGATCTCGGAACCGTCGATCAGGCCGATCTTGTAGATCACGCTGGGCGCCGTCGCGATCAGGTCGAGGTCGAACTCGCGGCTGAGGCGCTCCTGGATGATCTCCAGGTGGAGGAGCCCCAGGAACCCGCAGCGGAAGCCGAAGCCGAGCGCCGCGCTGGTCTCCATCTCGTAGCTGAAGCTGGCGTCGTTCAGGCGCAGGCGGCCGATAGCGGCGCGCAGGTCCTCGAAGTCGGCGGCGTCCACCGGGAACAGGCCGCAGAACACCACCGGCTGCACGTCGCGGAAGCCGGGCAGGGCTTCGGCGGCGGGCTTCTTTTCGTCGGTGATCGTGTCGCCGACGGCGGCGTGGGCGACTTCCTTGATCTGGGCGGTGATGAAGCCGATCTCGCCCGGACCCAGGCTCTCGACCTCGGTGCGCTTGGGGTTGAAGACGCCAATGCGATCGACCAGGTGGGTCGAGCCCTGCTGCATCATCTTCACGCGCTGGCCGGACTTCAGCACGCCGTCGATCACCCGGACCAGCACCACCACGCCCAGGTAGGCGTCGTACCAGGCGTCGACCAGCAGGGCCTTCAGCGGCTTGTCGGCGTCGCCCTTGGGCGGCGGCAGGCGGGTGACGATGGCCTCCAGCAGCTCGTGGATGCCGACGCCGGTCTTAGCCGAGGTGAGGACCGCGTCAGAGGCGTCCAGGCCGATGACGTCCTCGATCTGCTGGCGGATCCGCTCGGGCTCGGCGGCCGGCAGGTCGATCTTGTTCAGGACCGGGACGATCTCGTGGTTGTTGTCGATGGCCTGGTAGACGTTGGCCAGGGTCTGGGCCTCGACGCCCTGGGAGGCGTCCACCACCAGGATCGAACCCTCGCAGGCGGCCAGCGAGCGGGAAACCTCGTAGGCGAAGTCCACGTGGCCGGGGGTGTCCATCAGGTTGAGGACGTAGTCCTCGCCGTCGTCGGCCCGGTAGGCCAGGCGGACGGTCTGGGCCTTGATGGTGATCCCGCGCTCGCGCTCGATGTCCATGTTGTCGAGCACCTGCTCGGTCATCTCGCGCTTGGTCAGCGCCCCGGTCTCCTGGATCAGGCGATCGGAGAGCGTGGACTTGCCGTGGTCGATGTGCGCGACGATCGAGAAGTTGCGGATGTGGGACAGAGGCGTGGTCATTGTGGCGTGCGTCTACCACATCTCGCGACGCAACAAAGGCCGACGCCTTGTCGCTTGGCGAACGTGGTTAATGTCCCATTAAGGCGACAGGCGGCATCCAGGGCGTTGGGCGGGCGCCCTGATTCACGTTTCGGAGGCGAAGAACCGCCATGGATCGACGCAAACTGCTGGCTTCGGGCCTGATCACCCTGGCCGCTCCCACGCTGGCGCGCGCGCAGGTGTCGTCGCAGCCCCTGCCGCCGGCCGAAGCGCCGCCGCCGCCGAACTCGCAGCCCGCCTACCCGTCGGCCGGTCCGACGGGGGCGGCCCCGGGCCCGGCCCCTGGCGGCGCGCCGACCTACAGCCAGGACGAGATCGTCACCAACGTCTCCGACTTCCTGGGCGTGACCGCCGAGGCCGCGGGCGCCGCGGTCGAGCGGCTGTTCGCCAACAACGGCCGGCCCACCGCCTATATCGCCGGCGAGGAAGGCTCAGGCGCCTTCGTGCTGGGCCTGCGCTATGGCCGCGGCCTGATGTACATGAAGGAACGCGAGCCGATGGAGGTGTTCTGGCAGGGCCCCTCGGTCGGCTGGGACTGGGGCGGCAACGCCAGCCGCGTCTTCACCCTGTGCTACAACCTCCAGGTTCCCGAGGTGATCTTCCAGCGCTATCCCGGCGTGGAAGGATCGGCCTATCTGGTGGGGGGCCTGGGCGTGAACTACCAGCGCGCCGAGGACGTGACCCTGGCGCCGATCCGCGCCGGAGTCGGCCTGCGCCTGGGCGCCAACATCGGCTACCTGGCCTACACCCGGAAGCGCAACATCATCCCGTTCTAGCGTCCAGCGACGCCCCCACGCGCTGCGTCGGGGTGTCGAAGAGGCCGCGGCCGGGGACGTGGTTGAGCTCCAGGCGGATGCCGTCGGGATCCTCGAACAGCACGGCGTAATAGTCCGGCGCCCAGGGCTCGTCCTGGGGCGGGTGGACGATCTTGGCGCCGATCTCGAGCAGGAAGGCGTGGAGCGCGTCCACGTCCGCGCGCTCGCGGGCCCGCCAGCAATGGTGATGCAGGCCGACCCGGAACTGCACAAACCGCTGGCCCGCATGCTCCGGCTCGGGCCGTCGGATGCCGAAGCCGGTGCGGCCCCCGACGCAGTAGTAGGTGTCCGGGCTGTCGGCGACCTCGCGCATCCCCAGGAACGGCAGCAGCCGCCGATAGAAGGCCACCGAGCGCTCGAAGTCGCCCGCGGTGATGAAGGTGTGCGCGACGCCGTTGACTTCCATGGCCGGCATGGAGCCACGGCGCCGCTGCGGAAGTCGACGCGTTCAACCGCGCAGCTTCGCCCCGATCGCTTTTTCGGCCGCAGCGACGATCCGGCCCGACAGGCCTTCGATCTCGCCGTCCGTCAGCGTCTTCTCGCGCGGCTGGACGACCACCTCGACGGCGACCGACTTCATGCCGTCGGGCACGCCCTGGCCGGCGTAGACGTCGAAGATGCGGGCGTCGGCGATCAGGGCCTTGTCGGCGCCCAGGATCGGACGGACCAGGTCGCCCGCCGGGGTGTCGGCGGCCACCAGGAAGGCGAAGTCGCGCTTGAGCGGCATCAGGGGCGAGAGCTCCAGCGCCGGCTTGGTCTTCACGCCCTTGCGCTTCGGCTCGGGGATGGCGTCGAGGTTGACCTCGAAGGCCAGCATGGGGCCGTCGGCGTCGATGGCCTTCAGGATGCGCGGGTGCAGCTCGCCGAACTCGGCGACCACCACCTTGGGGCCGAGCTGGAGGCGGGCCGAGCGGCCGGGGTGCCACCAGGCGGCGTTCTGGCCCTGGACCACCTGCAGGGTCGGCGCGCCCATCTCGTCCAGCAGGGCGAGCAGGTCGGCCTTCAGCTCGAACAGCGGGTCGCCGCCGGCCTTCGCCCAGGACTTGGGCGGGTGCGGGGCCAGGAGCGCGGTGACGGCGGTCCATTGGTCGCCCGGCTGGTCGCCGCGGAAGTTGGGACCGACCTCGAACAGCGCCGCGTCGGCGAAACCGCGCTTGGCGTTGCGGGCCGCCGCGTCGATCAGGTTGGCCAACGCGGAGGGGCGCATGGTCGACAGGTCGGCGGCGATCGGATTGGTCAGGACCAGCTTCTCGTCGCCGCCGCCCAGCAGTTCGGCCCAGTCGCGGCGCATGAAGCTCCAGGTGACCGCCTCGGCGTAGCCGCGCGCGGCCATGGTGCGGCGGGCGTCGCGCATACGGCGCTGGCGCACGGTGAGCGCGCCGCCGGGCGGACGGGCGATCTCGGGCAGGGGTTCGACGGGCAGGTTGTCGAAGCCCTCGATGCGGGCGACCTCCTCGACCAGGTCGGCCTTGCCTTCGACGTCGCGGCGCCAGGACGGCGGGGTGACGGCGTCGCCGTCCACCGCGAAGCCCAGCTTGGCCAGGATGTCGTCGATCCGCGCCGGGCCGATGTCGAGGCCGGAGAGCTTTTTCACATAGGCCCGGTCGAAGACAATGGCGGCGGGCGGCGGGGGCGCATGGCCGGCGACCCGCACCTCCGACGGCTCGCCGCCGCAGAGGTCGAGGATCAGCTGGGTCGCCAGTTCCAGGCCGGGGACGAGCGACTCCGGATCGACGCCGCGGGCGAAGCGGTACTGGGCGTCCGAGGTGATGCCGGTGGCGCGGCCGGTCTGGGCCGTGCGGATCGGATCGAACCAGGCGCTTTCCACGAAGACCTCGGTGGTGGTGTCCGAGCAACCGGTGGAGAGGCCGCCCATGACGCCGCCGAGGCCGATCGCGCCGGAGCCGTCGGCGATGACGGAGACCTCGGGACCGACCTCATAGGTCTGGCCGTCGAGCGCTTCGAGCGTTTCGCCCTCCCCGCCCAGCCGGGCCTCGATGACGCTCCCGGTCAGCTTGCCGGCGTCATAGACGTGCAGCGGCCGGCAGCGGTCCTGGGAGATCAGGTTGGTGACGTCGACCAGGGCGTTGATCGGGCGCAGGCCGACGCTGATCAGCTTCTGCTGCAGCCAGGCCGGCGAGGGGCCGTTCTTCACGCCCTTGATCAGGCGGCCGGAGAACACCGGGCAGGCGTCGCCATCGACGCGGATCTCGATGGGGCAGGGGAAGGCGCCCTTCACCGGCGCGGCCGTGTCTGGCTTGAGGGTCCCCAGACCCGCGGCGGCCAGGTCGCGGGCGATGCCGCGCACGCCCAGCCAGTCGGGCCGGTTGGGGGTGACCTCGAAGTCGATCACCGCCTCCAGGCCGAAGGCCTCGACGGCGCTGGCGCCCACGGCCAGGTCGCCCGCGAGCTCGACGATGCCGTCGGACTCCTCGGCGATCTCCAGTTCCTTCGCGGAACAGAGCATGCCGTTGGAGACCACGCCGCGCACCGGCCGGGCTTCCAGCGTCACGCCGCTGCCCGGCACATAGGCGCCGATCGGGGCGTAGATGGTCGTCAGGCCGGCGCGCGCGTTCGGCGCGCCGCAGACGATCTCCAGCCGGCCGTCCTTGGTGTCCACCTGACAGACCCGCAGCTTGTCGGCGTTGGGGTGCTGCACGGCCTCGACGATCTTCGCGACCGTGAAGGCGGCCAGCTTCTTGCCGGGGTCCTCGACGTGCTCGACCTCGAGGCCGGCCATGGTCATGGCCTCGACGACCTGGTCGACCGTGGCGGTCGTGTCCAGGTGGTCCTTGAGCCAGGAAAGCGTGAACTTCATTGCTCGGCTCCTTCGCCGATGGTCTCGACCAGGCGGAACCGCTCGCACCAGAGCAGCATGTCTGGGGCGTAGCCGCCGTTGCGGGTGAAATAGGCGCGGTGGCCGTCGCGCCAGTCTTCCAGGCACTCGTCGCCTTCGCCCTCGGCGAGCGCGAAGGTCCAGCCGACCTCGTTGAAGCGCAGCTTCTCCAGCGACACGGTCTCGATGACGGCGCGGGGCCGGCCGGCGCCGTCCTTGACCACCATACGCTTGCCGACCTCGGTCTGCTGGCCGTCGCGGACCGACCAGCAGGTCGCCGTCTTCGCGCCCGAAAGCACGAAGGCCAGGAGGTCGTCGGCCATCCGCGGGCTGTCGCCGAAGGCGAAGCTCTCCAGGGCGCGCCAGTCCTGCTCGAGCACGCTCATGACAGGCCCGTGGCGGTGTTCGGCGCCTGGAAGGCGGAGAAGCCGTAGTGCTCCAGCCAGCGGACGTCCGAGGCGAACATATCGCGCAGGTCGGGCATGCCGTACTTCAGCGTCCCCAGCCGGTCGATGCCGAAGCCGAAGGCGAAGCCCTGCCACTCGTCCGGATCGAGGCCGCAGGTGCGCAGGATGTTGGGATGCACCATCCCGCAGCCGACGATCTCCATCCAGTCGGTCCCCTGGCCGATCTTCACGTCGCGGCCCGAGCGGTCGCACTTCACGTCCATCTCGGCCGACGGCTCGGTGAACGGGAAGTGGTGCGGCCGGAAGCGGGTCTCGACCACCGGGGTCTCGAAGTAGCGGCTGATGAAGGTGTCCAGCGTCCACTTCAGGTGGCCCATGTGGATGTTCCGGTCGATGACCAGTCCCTCCATCTGGTGGAACATGGGCGTGTGGGTGGCGTCGCTGTCGGAGCGATAGGTGCGGCCGGGCACGATCACGCGGATCGGCGGCTCCTGCCCATTGGCGATCCAGGACGGCAGCTTCTCGTTCAGGCGCTGCATGACGCGCACCTGCACGGGGCTGGTGTGGGTGCGCAGCACCTTGCGCTCGCCGTGCTCGTCCTCCGGCAGCCAGAAGGTGTCGTGCATTTCCCGGGCCGGATGCTTGGGCGGGAAGTTCAGCGCCGTGAAGTTGTGGAAGTCGTCCTCGATGTCCGGGCCTTCGGCGAGCGAGAAGCCCATGTCGGCGAAGACGGCGATCATCTCGTCCAGCACCTGCATGGTGGGATGGACCCGGCCCTTGCGCTCGGGCGGCGGCGGCAGGGAGAGGTCGACGCGCTCGGCGGCCAGCTTGGCCTCCAGCTCGGCGGTTTCGAGGGCGGCCTTCTTCGCCGCGATGGCCGAGGCGACCGCATCGCGCAGGCCGTTGATCTTCGGCCCCTGTTCGCGGCGCTCGTCGGGCGTCAGCCGGCCCAGGGTCTTGAGCAGCTCGGAGACCGAGCCGGTCTTGCCGAGGGCTTCGACGCGGATGGCTTCCAGGGCGGCCAGGTCGGCGGCTGCGCCGACGCGCGCCGTGAGCTCGGCTTCGAGTTTGGTGAGATCAGTCATGGGACGGGTGTCCTAGCCTTCGAACCTTGTGGGGTGAAGGGGGGCAGCAAAAAGCCCCCCGGCGGTTCGGCCGGAGGGCTCTTGAAAGCTTCAGGGTCTCCGGGAGACCTAAGGCTTAAGCCAGCGCAGCGCGAACCTTGTCGGCGATGGCCTTGAACGCGGTCGGATCGGCGCCGGCGACGTCGGCGAGGACCTTGCGGTCCATTTCGATCCCGGCCTTGTCCAGGCCGTGAATAAACTGCGAGTAGGTGAAGCCCTCCAGGCGCGCTGCGGCGTTGATCCGTTGGATCCACAGCGAGCGGAAGTTGCGCTTGCGGACCTTGCGGTCGCGGTAGGCGTACTGGCCGGCCTTGTCCACGGCCGCCTTGGCGGTGCGGATGGTGTTCTTGCGGCGCCCGTAGAAGCCCTTGGCCTGCTCGAGAACCTTCTTGTGCTTGGCGTGGGCGGTGACGCCCCTTTTCACGCGTGCCATCTGTCAGATTCTCCTAGAGGCCGTACGGGAGCCAAAGCTTGATGATCTTGGTATCAGCGTCGCTCATCACCTTGGTGCCGCGGTTCTGACGGATGTACTTGGCGTTGTGGCTGATCAGGCGGTGGCGCTTGCCGGCGACGCCGGCCTTCAGCTTGCCGGACGCCGTCATCCTGAAGCGCTTCTTCACGCCGGACTTGGTCTTCAGTTTGGGCATTTCACGTCGGGATCCGAAGACCCCGTCCTCTGGTCGTGTTGATGAACCGCCCTGGCATGCCGTGGGGCCAGGCGGTTCCGAAGGGGCGGGCTACTACGCGGAATTTGTGCGCGACACAACTTCTTTCCCGCCTCTCGGCGCGATCCTACTGCGTCCGCGCCGCGTCCGCCTGGGCGAGACTGTCGATGAGCCGATCCAGCGTCTCGGCCTCGGGCAGCCAGGGTTGCTCGCCCACATTGCGGATGGCGCCGTCCAGCAGGAGGGAACGGACGCCCCAGGTGTCGTGCAGCTCGCGGGCCAATTCGGTGGCGTCGCGCTCGCAGGACGGCTCATTCGCAAAAATAGCCAGGTTCGGTGAGTTTTGTGCGGCAAGCGCCAGCGCAACGTCGCCGCGAGATACAGGTCCGATCACATTTGCGCCAATATCATGCAGGCTGTCGATCAGATTGACGGAATAATCCTCATCGCTGCATACGAGGAGAATAGTGTCCATGTGCGGTGATGTCATGGTCCGTTGTCTCCGAATCGCCAACTGGATGCTGAACTTAGTAGCTGAAACGCTGCATCACGATGGTGGGTGATCTGACAATCGCGTGAGCCGGGTCCGAACCGGCGGCGTCAGCGGCGTGGCCGCGACTTTTTCTTCAAAGCTTAAGCAGAGGTTAGCCGTGACCCGTTATGACGGGGGCTCAGCCGCGAAATGGCGGCGCCGGAGACGAGAATGTCCGCCATCTCTTCCGTGAGCCAGTATCTGCCCGTGACCCCGCCCGCGCCGGTGGCGCCCAGCCGGCAGTCCGCGCCCCCGCCCCCCAGTCGTGACGAGGCGGCCAAGGAGGCCTCCAAGCCTGCTTCGTCCTCGAAGGCGCCGGGGACCGGCACCGTGGTGGATATCAAAGCCTAGGCCAGCCTGGGCATCCGCCGGATCACCGCCCAGGCGAACCAGAGCGCCGGCAGGATCAGCAGCGCCGAGAGCGCGAACGGCGAGCCGGGCGACACCATCGAGAACAACTGCCCCGCCAGCACCGGTCCGCCGATGCGGGCCAGCGCCATGCCGCTCATGTTCAGGCCCAGCATCTCGCCCTGCCGGTCGGGCGGCGCGGCCTGGGAAATCAGCGCGCTGATGTTGGGGAAGCAGATCGACTGGCCGACGCAGACGAAGGCGAAGCCCAGCATCGCCACATGCCAGGTAGGCGACAGCCACTGGGTCGTCAGGCCAAGGCCCATGAACACCAGGCCGGCGGCGAGCACGCGCGCCTCGCCGTAGCGGCGGGCGAGGCGGCCCGACACCAGGCCCTGGCAAACCGCGCCCAGCAGGCCGATCACCATGAAGGCGAAGCCGATCTGGCGCGGCCCCCAGCCGAACTCGTGCTCGGTCCACAGGCCGTAGATCGCCTCGATTCCGGCGAAGCCCACCACCACGATGAAGCTGATCAGGATCACCCGGCCGATGATGGGGTGGGCGAAGGCCTCGCGGAGACCCGCCGATCTGAGCCGCTTGACGGGCGCCGCCTTCGCCGCGTCCGGCCGGTTCTCGCGGACCAGCAGGATGACCGCCAGCGCCGAGGCCAGCGCGAAGCCCGCCGCCACTAGCAGCGGCAGCTGGAACCCCAGGGCGCCGCGGCTGGGCTGGGCCAGGAAGCCGCCGATCGCCGGGCCGGTCATGAAGCCCGCGCTGAACGCCGCGCCCATGATCCCCATGCGGCTGGCGCGCTTGTCGGGTGGGGTGATGTCGGCCAGCGCGCCCTGGAGCGTGGAGATGTTGCCGGCGAAGAAGCCGTTGGCGAAGCGGATGGCGAAGGCCGCCAGCATGTTCGGCGCGAACGCCAGGGCCGCGTAGCTCACCCCCACCATGGCGATGGTGACGATCAGCACCGGGCGACGGCCGATCCGGTCGGACAGCCGGCCCCAGAAGCTCTCGCCGAGGAACTGGCCCACCGAGAAGGCCGAGAACAGCAGGGTCACCTGCCAGGCCGGGGCGTCGAAGGCGTGGGCGAAGAACGGCAGCAGCGGGATGACCAGGCCGAAGCCCGCGATCATCAGGAAGATGACCGTGAGCAGGACGACCAGCGCGCGGCGCTCCTCGGCAAGACCCATGGGCGCGGACGTCATCCGGAGCCCTCACCCGTCTGGGCCAGCCGCCAGGCATGGGCCCGGCGCGCTGCGATCAGCGCCAGCCAAATGGAGGGCGCGACGATCATGGCGCCCAGCCAGAAAGGACCGTTCAGGCTGATGTGGGCGAAGCTGAGCCCCGCGCAGAACGGGCCGGCCACCCGGGCCAGCGCGCCCATGGCGTTGTTCAGGCCCAGGATCTGGCCCTGACGGTCGGGCGGGGCGGTCTCGGAGATCAGGGCGCTGACGTTCGGCCAGGCCACAGACTGGCCCGCCGCGGTCACGCACATCAGGGCGATCACCATGGCGGGGTGGAACGAGAACGGCTGCAGGACCTGGCCGATCAGGGTGACGGTCATGCCGACCGCCAGCATCGGCCCCGGCCCGAACTTCTCGGCCATGGGCCCGGTGACGAAGGTCTGGGTGAAGGCCGCTGTGATGCCGACGAAGGCGAAGCAGAGGCCGATCTCCTTCGGCCCCCAGGCGAACTTGGCCTGGGTCCAGAGGCCGAACGTGCTCTCGATCCCGGTGAAGGCGAAGCCTACCAGGAAGGTCAGCAGCATCAGCCGCCCGATCACCGGATGGCGCACGGCCTCGCCGGTGGCCTTCCAGCGGCTGGGCTGGTCGGTGACGTGCGGCTGACGGTTCCGGCTCTCGCGGATGAACAGCACGATGGAGAGCGCCGACAGGGCCGACAGCCCTGCGCAGATGAACAGCGGGATCTGGAAGCCGATCGGCCCTGCCTCCGGATGGGCGAACAATCCGCCCACCGAGGGCCCGACGATCAGGCCGACGTTCCAGGCCGCGCCCATGTAGCCCATGGTGCGGGGGCGCTTCTCGGGCGGAGTGACGTCGGCGATGTAGCCTTGGATCACCGCGCCGTTGCCCGCCGCGAGCCCGCCGACGAAGCGGATGGCCAGCGCGGCCCAGACGTTGGGCGCGAAGGCCAGCGCCAGGTAGCAGAGGAAGTTGGCGGTGAGCGTCGAGATCAGCAGCGGCTTGCGGCCGTACTTGTCCGAGAGCCGCCCCCAGAACGGTTCGCCGAAGAAGCCGCCGGCCGCGTAGGCCGAGAACACCAGGGCGATCTGCCAGGGCTGGGCGTCGAACGACTTGGCGTAGAAGGGCAGCAACGGGACGATGATCCCGAAGCCCAGCATATTGATGAAGATGGCGGCGATAACCGACGGCGCAGCCATGCGAGGCGGCGACGCCTCCCGCGGCGCAAGGTCGGACATGTGAACGGTGTTAGGACGCGCGCGGGCCGCGGGCAAGGGCGAGACGGCGGGTTCCCGCCGTCACGGCCGGGCGCCGGGTCAGGCGACCTGCGGGCGCCGCCGGCGTAGGGCCGCGCCCAGGCCGCCGAAACCCATCAGCAGCATCGCCCAGGTGGCGGGTTCCGGCACGCCCCCGGCATAGAGCACGTTGTCCAGCTCGATCTTGCCCATGCCCGTGGACGAGATCGTCACCTTGCTGAACCCGGCGCTGTCCGCGAGCCCCATGAAGAGCAGGCTGGGCGTGGCGCTTTCGTCCATCCAGGCCAGGGTGTAGTCGACCTCGTTGATCGTGAAGATCAGGTCGCCGCCCTCCAGCATTTCCAGTCCCAGAAGGTCGATGCCGAAGGCGAAGATCGGGGCGTCGAAGGTGAACGTCGCCAGTTCGCCCGGCGGATTGATGTGGAGGGAGTTGCCGGGGCCGCTCCATGAAGGCTTGAAGCCGAAGACCTCGGGGTCCAGCGGATCGCCCACGGCCGCGGCGGTAAAGTCGCCGAAGTCGTAGCTGGCCGTGTCCGGCGCGCTGTCGAGGTCGTTGGCCGTGACCGCGCCGACGGCGGTCAGGAAATCGGCCTTGCTGGTGAAGGTGGTGGCGGCCAGGGCCGGAGTGCTCATGACGAGCACCGCCGCGGCCAGCGCGGCTGTTCTGAAGTGCATGATGGCTATCCCCGTGCCGGCGGCCGGCGAATCAACCTTCGGCTGCATCCTCGCCCGACGAAACGCACTTCGCCCATTGCGGGAGTTCGCCACCCGTCAGGCGTGCAAATGCGGGTCTACGGGTTTTGCCGTTTCAGCTCGGCGCGGAAGGCCGCTTCCTGCTTCACATAGAAGGCCTTGCAACCCGCCGGGTCGACGAAGGCGTCGGCCTTGCCGGCGTCGAGGGCCGCCTTCTTGGCCTTGAGGCCGTAGAAGCTGGCGTGGGAGGCCAGGAAGACGTCGCAGGGGAGCTGCTTCCAGGTGGCGAAGCTCTTCTCATAGTCGGCGGTTTGGCCCGGATAGGTCTCGGTCTTGCCGAGCTTGTAGCCCGGCAGGACGGACGAGGAGCAGTGGACCTGGGCCTGGCGCACCTTGCCGGCCACGGTCACCGGGAAGGTCCAGGTGGTGCAGCCCTTCGTGTGGCCGCCGGTGATGTGGGCCGTGAGCGTCCAGCCGCCCAGGGCGACCTTCTGCCCGTCCTTGAGGGTTACGTCGGGCTTGAGGGGCTCATAGTGGAAGCGCTCACCCTTCAGGAAGGGATCGCCCTGGCCGCCCGCCGCGATGATCGGCCCGTCGGCGGCGCTGGCGTAGAGCCTGGCGGCCGGGGCGGCGCGCTTGATCGTCGCCAGGCCAGCGGCATGGTCGAAATGCTGGTGCGTGTTGAGCAGCACCTTCACCTGGGCAGGGTCGAAGCCCAGGGCCTTGATATTGGCGACCACCTGTTTGCCGGTCTCGGCGTCGCCGCCGTCCAGCACGATCAGGCCGGCCTTGCTGGTCAGCAGATAGGCCGCGTAGTCGACCGAGCCCACGTAATAGAGGCCCTCGCCGATCTTGAACGGCTGAGTGGGCGCATCCGGCGCTTCGGCCGAGAGGGCGGGCGAGACGAAAGCGGCCGCCCCAAGGACGGCCGCGCTCAGAATTCCGTAGGCCAGTGACTTCACTTGAGCCTCGCTTATCGCGGCGCCAGGATCATGATCATCTGGCGGCCCTCCATGCGGGGCTCGTACTCCACCTTGGCGACGGGCTCGAAGTCGGCCTTCACCTTCTGGAGCAGCTTCATCCCGAGTTCCGGGTGGGCCAGTTCGCGGCCGCGGAAGCGCAGGGTGATCTTCACCTTGTCGCCTTCCTCGAAGAAGCGGTGCATCGACCGCGCCTTCACCTCGTAGTCGTGGACGTCGATGTTCGGACGGAGCTTGATTTCCTTGAGCTCCACCACCTTCTGCTTTTTCCGCGCCTCGTTCTTCTTCTTCTGCTCCTGGAACTTGAACTTGCCGTAGTCCAGGATCTTGCAGACGGGCGGATCCGCGTTCGGCACGATCTCGACCAGATCGAGGCCCGCTTCTTCAGCTGCTTCGATAGCGGCCGAGGTGGGCATGACGCCCTGCTTCTCACCGTGCTGATCGATGAGGAGGACGCGCGGTACGCGGATATCTTCGTTCATGCGCGGCCCTTCTTTGACGGGCGGCGTTTGCATGGGGCGGCGAATAGGCAGTGCTCCGGTGCTGTTGAAACGCAAAAAACGCCGGTGCGCGCGAGCGCTCCGGTCGTGAGGTCAGTATATGACCCGCGGGACCCTCTGTATCAAGGCGCGCTCTACGCTGTCGGGGCCAAAGAGTTGGCCGCCTGCGCCACTTGGGCCACAGGCAGGTCCGCCAGGTTCTCTGCCCGCAGGATCGCCACCCGGCCGCGTGGCGCCGACAGGGCGGGGTCGGAGGCCTTCGAGAACAGCACGATCGTCGGCGCGCCGCCGGCGGCGGCCAGGTGCAGCGGCCCGGTGTCGTTGCCGATCGCCAGCGCCGCCTTGGCGCCCAGCCTGGCCACCGAGGCGAAGTCGGTGCGGCCGGTGAGGTCGCGGGCCCGCGGCGCGGCGCGCTGGATGGCGTGGGCCAGGTCCGCCTCGGCCGGCCCGCCGATCACCACCACGTCGAAGCCTCGCGAATAGAGGATGCGGGCCAGCTCGGAATAGCGCTCCACCGGCCAGCGCTTCTCGGGCCGATGGGCCGAGCCGCCGGGGACGAAGATCACATAGGGTCGGGGCTTGTTCGCGCCGGGCACCGGCCGGTCGACGGTTGCGGACTTCATGACCCATGACAGGTCCGGGGGCGGCGCCGAGCCCGGCTCGGTGGGCGCATCCTCCCAGATGCCGGCGTACATGAGCTGGTCGGCCTGGCGCTCCAGGGTGTGCATCCCGTTGCGCAGCGGGTTCTTGTGCGGCAGCGAGCAGCCGAAGGCGACGCCCGACCAGGCCGGCGGGTTGGGTCGCAGCGCCTGGAAGATCCGGTTCGAATGGGCAGAGGTCTGCAGGTCATAGACCCGATCGTAGTTGGCCGCCCTGATCCGCTTCCTGAGCGCCATCCACTCGGGGAAGCTCTCGGGCCGGCCGCCGGTGTCCACGGCGTTGAAGTAGGGGCAGATCTTGGCCAGGGCCTCGAACGGCGGGGTGGTCAGGAGCGTGATGTGCGCCTTGGCGTGGACCTGGCGGATCTTCTTCATCGCCGCCAGCGCCAGCACGAAGTCGCCCAGGGCCGAGAGCTTGATGACCAGGATGCGCTGCACGTTCCGGGGCATCAGTCGTGGTCCTCCAGGACCTTCTCGTAGGCGGCCAGCGTCTGGGCGCACATGGCGTCGGCGGAGTAGAGCTGGCGGGCGCGCTTCTTGCCCACCTCGCCCATCTCCAGCCGCTTGCCGGGACCGAGGTCGATGGCGCGGGCGAGGGCGTCGGCCCAGGCTTCGGCGTCGTCCACGGGCGCGAGCCAGCCCGTCGTCCCGTCGAGGATGGTCTCGGTGACCCCGCCGTGGTTGGAGGCGATCACCGGGCGGCCCATGGCCTGGGGCTCGACCGCGGCGCGGCCGAAGCTCTCGGGCACGCTGGTGGGCAGGATCGCGAAATCGGCCAGCAGGTAGGCGGCCGGCATGTCGTCGCAGTGGCCGACCAGCTTCACGGCGTCGCCCAGGCCCGCGGCGTCGATGGCGGCCTGCACCTCGGCCGCATAGCCCGTGCGGCCCTGGTGGTCGCCGGCGAACAGGATCTGGAAGTCCTGGCGGCCCCGGGCGGCCAGCAGTCTGGCCGCCTCCACGATCACCAGGTGGCCCTTGATGCGGGTGACGCGTCCGGCCAGCAGGATCTGGGTCCGGTGGTCGTTCGGGCTCAGATCCCAGGCGGCGCGCAGGGCGTCCACCCGGTTCGACGTGACGAAGGTGGGGTCGAAACGATCCAGGTCGACGCCGCGCGGAATGGTGACCAGCTTGTCCGGGGCGAGCTTGTGCTCGCTCAGCACATGGTCGCGCGTGTAGTCGGAATTGGCGATCACCAGATCGCCACGGGTCATGATCGCATTGTACCAGCGCTTCAGGCCGGACTGCGCCTTGTAGACGCCATGGTAGGTGGCGACGAACGGCGTGCCGGTGGATTTCGCCGCCCACAGCGCGGAGAAGGCCGGGGCGCGGCTGCGGGCGTGGACGATGGAGACGTTCTCCTGGCGGATCAGCGCCACCAGGCGCGCGGCGTTGCCCAGCATCACCAGCGGATTCTTGGTCTGGACCGGCATCTGGGCCATGCGCCCGCCGTCGGCTTCCAGCCGCGCGACCATGCGGCCGCCGCGCGTCGCCACCAGGGCCGTCCCGCCGGCGCGGACGACAGCCTGGGCCACGTCGATGGTGCTCTGTTCCGCGCCGCCGGTCTCCAGTTCGGGGACCACCTGCAGCAGGGTGAAATCGGGGGGTAGGGGCACGCGTCCTTCTCTAAACTGAGTTGGCCCCGACTGCTAAGAGGCTCGCATGAGCGAGATTCAAGGATTCCTCGATCGGCCCGATGGCGCGCGCCTGGCCTGGCGGATGGTCGAAGGCGCGGGGCCGACGGTGGTCTGGCTGGGGGGCTTCAGGTCGGACATGGCCGGGACCAAGGCCGAGGCCCTCGCCGACTGGGCCCTGGCCGCGCGGCGGGCCTATGTGCGGTTCGACTACTTCGGGCACGGGGAATCCTCCGGCGACTTCGCGGAGGGTACGATCACCCGGTGGCGCGAAGATGCGATCGGCGTGCTGAACGAGCTGACCGCCGGCCCGCTCGTGCTGGTGGGCTCGTCCATGGGCGGCTGGATCGCCTGCCTCGCCGCCATGGCGATGCCCCGGCGGGTGAAGGCCATGGTGCTGGTCGCCCCCGCCCCGGACTTCACCGAGAAGCTGATGGCCCCCGGGATCCCGCCCGAGGGTCGCGCGGCGCTGGCCGCGGAGGGCGTCTGGCTGCGGCCGTCGGAGTACGGCCAGCCCTATCCGATCACCCGGGCCCTGCTGGAGGACGGCGCCCGCTGGTCGATCCTGGGCGGCGCGCCGATCCCGCTGGAGATGCCGGTCCGCATTCTCCAGGGCGGAGAGGACCCCGACGTGCCGTGGCGCCACGCCCTGGAGCTGGCGCAGGCGCTGAAGGGCGAGGACGTGGTCTTCACCCTGATCAAGGACGGCGACCACCGCCTGTCGCGACCGCAGGATATCGCGCGGTTGTTGGCGGCGGTGGAGGAGCTGGGCTGACGTCTCCCCGCGCTCGCTATGCTCGGGGAGAGAGCCGGCCTGCTTCGGCGGCCAGGATCGCCCTCAGCCCTTCCCGGTAGCTCGGGTAGGCCGGACGCCAGCCGAGCTCCGCCTTGGCCAGGGCGTTCGAGACGCGCTTGCTCTCGGCGTAGAAGCGCATCGCGGCGGGAGAGAGGTTGGCGTCCTCGAGCCTCACCTCGGGCGGCGGCGCGACGCCGAGCAGGCGGGCGGCGTAGGCGATGACGTCGCTGTTGGGCGCGGGCTCGTCGTCGCAGAGATTGTAGGCGCCGCCGGCGCGCGGCCGGGCGATGGAGGCCTCGAGACCGGCGGCCAGGTCGTCGACGTGGATCCGGGAGAAGACCTGGCCCTCGGCGACGATGCGCCGCGCGCGGCCCTCGCGCAGGCGATCGAAGGCGGAGCGGCCCGGGCCGTAGATGCCTGGCAGGCGGAAGGCCGCGACGGTCAGGCCCATGCCGCGCCCCACCTC
Organism: Phenylobacterium sp.; assembly: GCF_004297125.1. Taxonomy (GTDB): domain Bacteria; phylum Pseudomonadota; class Alphaproteobacteria; order Caulobacterales; family Caulobacteraceae; genus Phenylobacterium. The sequence continues at coordinate 65,933 of NZ_SCVD01000016.1, forward strand.
CTGCCAGTCGCGCTCGGCGCCGACCCGGCGGGCGCCCTCGACCGACTGGGCGGCGAGCCGGCTGGCCTCGGTGACCCAGCCGCCGCGCCGGTCGCCGTAGACCCCGGTGGTGGAGAGGTAGCCGATCCAGTCCGGGAAGGCGCCGGCCTCGGCCAGCGGCCCCACGAGGCTGTTGAGTCCCGGGCAGCCGTCGGGGCCGGGCGGGGCGGTGACCAGCAGGGCCCGGGTCACGGCCAGGGCGCGGACCAGGGCGGCCCGGTCGGACAGGTCGATGGGCTCGACCCCGTCGGCCGCGATCCTTGCCGCGCCTTCGGCGTCGCGGAACGTGGCGGCGACCTGCCAGCCCTTAGGCTTCAGGCGCCGGGCCAGCGCCCGGCCTGAGAAACCGTAGCCGAAGAGGAAGAGCCGCATCCGTCCTTATAGCAGGGCGGCGATGGCCTTGCGGGCCTGGTCGGCGAGGTCGGGGCGGGCGAGGGCGAAGGCGACGTTGGCGCGCAGCAGGCCGATCTTGTCGCCGCAGTCGTAAGTGGTCCCCTCATACTCCAGGGCGTGGAAGTCCTGGGTCTTCATGAGGTTGAACATGCCGTCGGTGAGCTGGATCTCGCCGCCAGCGCCGCGCTCCTGGGTCTCCAAGATGTTGAAGATCTCGGGCTGCAGGATGTAGCGGCCCGAGATGAACAGGTTCGAGGGCTCGGTCCCCGGCGCCGGCTTCTCGACCATGCCGGTCATGCGGTTCAGCCGCCCGTCCTGCCCGTCGAGGGCGACGATGCCGTACTTGTGGGCCTCGCCCTCGGGCGCCGGCTCGACCACGACGATGTTGCCGCCGGTCTGCTCGTAGGCCGCGACCGCCTGGGCCAGGGCGGCGGTCTTCGCCATCATCAGCATGTCGGGCAGCATCACCGCGAAGGGCTCGTCGCCGATCACGTCGCGGGCGCACCAGACCGCGTGGCCCAGGCCCAGCGGCGCCATCTGGCGGATGAAGCTCATCTGGCCGGGCTGCGGCAGGTCGCGGCGCACGTCGGCGAGGATGTCGAGCTTGCCCTTCGCCTCGAGGATGCCCTCGATCTCGGGGCTGGAGTCGAAATAGTCCTCGATCGCCCCCTGGCCGCGGCCGACGATGAAGACGAAATGCTCGATGCCCGCGGCGCGGGCCTCCTCGACGATGTAGCTGAGGATCGGGCGGTCCACGACGTTCAGCAGGTTCTTCGGCGTGGTCTTGGCGCCGGGAAGGACCCGCGTACCCAGACCTGCCACCGGCAGGACAGCCTTCCGCACCCGCTTGCCCATCGAACCCTCCGAAGACCCGCGGCCACCCACGCGCCGCGATCTCCTAATGCGTTGCGCCGAGCTTCGGCGAGAAATTTTGCGAGCCAGAGTGCGATCACGATTTTGAGATCGCACGAAGTTGTGTAGGGTCGCCGCGTCGGGGATTCACCCCCAGGGGAGCCTACTCAATGAAGCTTCGCATTCTGACGATCGCCACCGCTGGTGTCATGGCTCTGAGCCTGGCCGCTTGCCAAAAGAAGGAAGAGGCTGCTCCGGCTGCCGACGCCGCTCCGGCCGCTGACGCCGCTGCTGCTCCGGCCGCGCCGGCCGCCGACGCCGCCGCCCCGCCCGCCGACGCCGCCGCTGCTCCGCCCGCCGCGGACGCTGGCGCGATGTCCGCCGCTGCGCCGGCCGCTCCGGCCGCCGAGCCGGAAAAGAAGTAAGCCTTCTCTCCACGAGATGGTTTGGAAGGCGGCCGTCCCCATGGGGCGGCCGTTTTTCTTTGCCTATTCCACCGTCACCGACTTTGCCAGGTTGCGTGGCTGGTCGACGTCGGCGCCCTTCAGCACGGCCACGTGGTAGGCCAGGAGCTGGATCGGCGGGGAATAGACCAGGGGCGCGATCAGCGGGTCGCAGCGCGGCGCGGTCACCACCACCCGGGCCCCGGCCGGCGCATGCCGCTGGCCTTCCGGATCGGTGATGAAGATCACTTGGCCGCCCCGGGCCATCACCTCGTTCATGTTCGAGGCCGACTTCTCGAAATAGCTGTCGGACGGCGCCAGGATCACGATGGGCGTCTGCTCGTCGACCAGGGCGATGGGGCCATGCTTGAGCTCGCCGGCGGCGTAGCCCTCGGCGTGGATGTAGCTGATCTCCTTGAGCTTCAGCGCGCCTTCCAGGGCCAGCGGGTACATCGGCCCGCGGCCCAGGTAGAGCACGTCGCGGGCCTTGGAGACCTCCATCGCCACCCGGCGAACGGCCTCCTCCAGCTCGATGGATTCGGCGATCAGGCGCGGCGCCTCGAGCAACACCCGCACCAGCCGTTGCTCCTCGGCCGAGTCGATCCGCCCCCGCGCCCGGGCGGCGGCGACGGCCAGCGCGGTCAGCACGCTCACCTGGGCGGTGAAGGCCTTGGTGGAGGCGACGCCGATCTCGGGTCCGCAGTGGATCGGCCAGACCACGTCGACCTCGCGGGCCATGGTCGATTCCACGGCGTTGACCACCGCGGCGCTCCGCATCCCCCTGGCCTGGCAGTAGCGCAGGGCCGCCAGGGTGTCGGCCGTCTCGCCGGACTGGGACATGGCCACGACCAGGGAGTCCGCCTGCAGCGCCGGCTGGCGGTAGCGGAACTCCGAGGCGATCTCGACGTCCACCGGCAGGTCGGCGAGTTGCTCGATCAGGTACTTGCCCAGCAGGCCCGCGATGTAGGAGGTGCCGCAGGCGACGATCTGGATGCGCGCCAGGCCGGCGAAGTCGATCCCGCCGGGGATGGCCGTCGTGGCCGTCAGGGTGTCCACATAGGCCGCGATGGTGCGCTGGCACCCCTCGGGCTGGTCGTGGATCTCCTTCTCCATGAAGTGGCGGTAGGCGCCCTTCTCCACGAGGGCGGCGGAGGCGGGGACAGTGCGGATCGGCCGTTCCGCCGGCTGGCCGGCGTGGTCGAAGATCTTCGCCCCGTCGTGGCTGATGGCGACGAAATCGCCCTCGTCCAGATAGCAGACCCGGTTGGTGAAGGGCCCGACCGCCAGGGCGTCGGAGCCGATGAACATCTCGCCGTCGCCGTAGCCGACCACCAGCGGGCTGCCGCGCCGGGCGCCCATCAGCAGGCCGTCCTCGCCCTCGACCAGCACGCCCAGGGCGTAGGCGCCGCTGAGCTGGTCGAGCGTCGCCTTCAGCGCCTCGACGGGCGGCAGGCCGGTGGCCAGCTCGCTGTCGAGCAGGGCGGCGATCACCTCGGTGTCGGTGTCGCTTTCGAAGATCCGGCCCGCGGCGCGGAGGCGTTCGCGCAGTTCGGCGTAGTTCTCGATGATGCCGTTGTGGACCAGGGTCACGCGCCCCTGGGTATGAGGGTGGGCGTTGCGCAGCGAGGGCGCGCCGTGGGTCGCCCAGCGGGTGTGGCCGATGCCGACCGCGCCGCCGAGCGGCTCGGCGGCCAGCGCCTCCTCCAGCGCCCGGATCTTGCCCTCGGCCCGACGGCGCTGGACCTTGCCGCCGACCACCGCGGCGACGCCCGCCGAGTCGTAGCCGCGGTACTCCAGCCGCTTCAGGCTCTCGATCAGCCGATCCTGCACGGGCTTCGTCCCGACGATGCCGATGATGCCGCACATGTGGCCGAGGCTTCCTTTGTGGTAGACGCGAATCCCGACGTCGCGGCGGCTTTAGCATCCGGTAGGTCGCCGTCGACTAAAAGTCAGTTTCGGATCGTTTCCCTCGATCATGTCCGACGAGCATCTTCATGACTAAGCGCGCCTATTTCGGCACCGACGGCATCCGGGGCGAGGCCAATCGCCATCCCATGACCGCCGAGGTCGCCCTGCGGGTCGGCATGGCCGCGGGCAAGATGTTCATGTCCGGCGACGAGCGCCGCCACCTGGTGGTGATCGGCAAGGACACCCGGCTCTCGGGCTACATGATCGAGCCGGCCCTGGTGGCGGGCTTCACCAGCGTGGGGATGGACGTGCGGCTGTTCGGCCCGCTGCCGACGCCGGGCGTGGCGATGATGACCCGGAGCCTGCGCGCCGATCTGGGCGTGATGATCTCGGCCTCGCACAACGCCTTCTCGGACAACGGCATCAAGCTGTTCGGCCCCGACGGTTACAAGCTCTCGGACGAGAAGGAACTGGAGATCGAGGCCCTGATGGACGAGGGCCTGCAGCAGAACCTGGCCCCGCCGGCCGCGCTGGGCCGGGTGCAGCGGATCGACGACAGCCAGGCTCGCTACATCGAGATCGCCAAGGCCACCTTCCCCCGCCGGCTGAGCCTGTCGGGCCTTCGCATCGTGATCGATTGCGCCAATGGGGCGGCCTACAAGGTGGCTCCCGAGGCGCTGCACGAGTTGGGCGCCGAGGTGATCCGCATCGGCGTCGCCCCCAACGGCTTCAACATCAACCAGGAGTGCGGCTCGACCGCGCCAGCCGCCATGCAGAAGGCGGTGAAGGAATACCGCGCCGACATCGGCATCGCGCTGGACGGCGACGCCGACCGGCTGGTGATCTGCGACGAGAAGGGCACGATCATCGACGGCGACCAGATCATGGCCCTGATCGCGGGCGACTGGGCGCGGCGCGACCGGCTGCGGGGCGGCGGCGTGGTGGCGACGGTGATGTCCAACCTGGGCCTGGAACGCTTCCTGACCGCGCGCCAACTGAAGCTGGAACGCACCCAGGTGGGCGACCGCTACGTCATGGCCCGGATGCGGCAGGGCGACTTCAACGTGGGCGGCGAGCAGTCCGGCCACCTGATCCTGTCGGACTTCTCCACCACCGGCGACGGCCTGCTGGCGGCGCTGCAGGTGCTGGCGGTGCTGAAGGAGAGCGACAAGCCGATGAGCGCGCTGGCCCGGCAGTTCGAGCCGGTGCCGCAGCGACTGGAGAACGTGCGCTTCGCCGGCGGCAAGCCGCTGGAGAACGATCAGGTGAAGGCCGTCATGGCCGACGCCGAGCAGCGCCTGAACGGCACGGGCCGCCTGGTGGTCCGCGCCTCGGGCACCGAGCCCCTGATCCGGATCATGGCCGAAGCCGACGACGAGAAGCTGGTCAACCAGGTGATCAAGGATATCGCCGGCGCGGTGAAGAAGGCCGCAGCCTAGCGCCATCGATATTCAGTCCCGCCGAAGGGCGTGGCCTTCCTTCCTCCGCGCCGCAGGCGCCGTCTTCGAACCGCGGACGACACGGAAAGCACGGAATGCGGCCCCGGGGCGTGGGTGCGCCGGTCCTTCCGTGTCCGTCCGTGTTTTCCGTGGTTGGGATCTTGAGTGCGCTGGCGCGCGGTCAGCCAGAGCTGCGCCGGGCTGTGTCGCCGCCGTCCTCCGCCTCGTCCTCGT
>NZ_SCVD01000017.1 GCF_004297125.1 Phenylobacterium sp.
CCATGCGAGAGATCACCCACTTCATCGATGGCGCGGCCTATGCGGGCGCGTCGGGCCGGTATGGCGACGTGTTCAACCCCAACACAGGGGAGGTGCAGGCGCGGGTGCAGTTCGCGACGGACGCCGAGGTGGACAAGGCTGTGCAGTCGGCGCTGCGGGCGCAACAGACCTGGGCCCTGGTCAATCCGCAGCGCCGGGCGCGGGTGCTGTTCGAGTTCAAGCGGCTGATCGAGCGCGACATGGACGCGCTGGCCGAGATCCTGTCGAGCGAGCACGGCAAGGTGATCGCCGACTCCAAGGGCGACATCCAGCGGGGCCTGGAAGTCATCGAGTTCGCCTGCGGGGTCCCGCACCTGCTGAAGGGCGAATACACCGAGGGCGCGGGTCCCGGGATCGACGTCTATTCGATGCGCCAGCCGCTGGGCGTGGCGGCGGGGATCACGCCGTTCAACTTCCCGGGCATGATCCCGATGTGGATGTTCGGCATCGCCATCGCGGTGGGCAACAGCTTCGTCCTGAAGCCGTCGGAGAAGGACCCGACGCTGCCGGTGAAGCTGGCCGAGCTGATGATGGAGGCCGGCGCGCCCAGTGGCGTGCTGAACGTCATCCATGGCGACAAGGCCGCCGTCGACGCCCTCCTGGACCACCCGGACATCAAGGCCGTGAGCTTCGTGGGCTCCTCCGACATCGCCCACTACGTCTATTCCAGGGGCACGGCGGCCGGTAAGCGGGTCCAGGCCATGGGCGGGGCCAAGAACCACGGGCTGATCCTGCCCGACGCTGACCTGGAGCAGGCCACCAAGGACATCATCGGCGCCGCCTACGGCTCGGCCGGCGAGCGCTGCATGGCGCTGCCGGTGGTGGTGCCGGTCGGCAAGAAGACCGCGGATGAAGTCAGGGAGAGAGTTCTGGCCGAGCTGGAGACCCTGAAGGTGGGGATCTCCACCGACGCCCAGGCCCAGTACGGCCCGGTGGTCTCCGCCGCCCACAAGCAGAAGATCTCCGACTACATCCAGCTGGGCGTCGACGAGGGCGCCGAGCTGGTGGCCGACGGGCGCGGCTTCAAGCTGCAGGGCTACGAGCAAGGCTTCTTCATCGGCCCCAGCCTGTTCGACAACGTCAAGAAGGGCATGACCACCTATCACGAGGAGATCTTCGGCCCGGTGCTGCAGATCGTCCGCGCCGAGAGCTTCGAGGAGGCCTTGGACCTGCCCAGCTCCCACCAGTACGGCAACGGCGTCGCCATCTTCACCCGCAACGGCCGCGCCGCCCGCGAGTTCGCCGCCAGGGTCAACGTCGGCATGGTCGGCATCAACGTGCCGATCCCCGTCCCCGTCGCCTACCACTCCTTCGGCGGCTGGAAGCGCTCCGCCTTCGGCGACGCCAACCAGCACGGCATGGAGGGCGTCCGCTTCTACACCAAGACCAAGACCATCACCGCCCGCTGGCCCGAAGGCGCCGTCGAGGACTCCGCCTTCGTCATCCCCACGATGCAGTAGCGTCCG
>NZ_SCVD01000018.1 GCF_004297125.1 Phenylobacterium sp.
CCCGAACGGTCCACCGGCCGCTTCGAGAACGCCAACTTCGGCCAGCGCACGCCGCGCGCCGACGGCCCGCGCCCGCCGCGGGACGACCGTGGTCCTCCGCCTCAGCGCCGCGACGACCGTCCGCCGCAGGGTGGCGCGCCCCGTCCTGAGGCCGGCACCGTCCGCTATTCGGCCCTGGCCCCGCGCCCCGCGCCAGGCGCGCGGCCCGGCCCCGGCGGCCCCCGTGGCCCCGGTCGTCCGGGAGCCGGTCCGGCGGCTCCGCCGGCCACGCCCGAAGTCCAGCGCGCCGCGCGCCAGGCGCCGCGTCCCGGCGGCGCCGTCATGGACCGCCGTCCCGACGAGGACGACCGCCGCCGCGACGCCGGCCCCGGCAAGGCCATCAGCCGCGCCAAGGGCGCGCCGATGCGCCGCGAAGGCCGCCTGACCATCCAGACCGTCGCCGGCGACGCCGAGGGCGCCGAGCGGATGCGTTCGCTCGCCTCCGTTCGCCGGGCCCGCGAGCGCGAGCGTGAAAAGCGCAAGGGCGGCGTCCAGGAGCAGGCCCGCGTGGCCCGCGAGGTCGTCATCCCCGATGTGATCACCGTGGGCGAGCTCGCCAACCGGATGGCCACGCGCGGCGTCGAGATCATCAAGTTCCTGATGCGTCAGGGCGTGATGCTGAAGATCAACGACGTCATCGACAACGACACCGCCGAGCTGGTGGCCACCGAATTCGGCCACACCGTGAAGCGCGTCTCGGAAGCCGACGTCGAAGAAGGCTTCATCGGCGCGGAGGACGTGGACGATCATCTGCTGCCGCGCCCGCCGGTCGTGACCATCATGGGCCACGTCGACCACGGCAAGACCTCGCTGCTGGACGCCCTGCGTTCCACCGACGTCGTGTCGGGCGAACATGGCGGCATCACCCAGCATATCGGCGCCTATCAGGTGCGGCTGGAGAGCGGCGAGAAGGTCACCTTCCTCGACACCCCCGGCCACGCCGCCTTCTCCGCCATGCGGATGCGCGGCGCCAATGCGACCGACATCGTCATCCTGGTGGTGGCGGCCGACGACGGCGTGATGCCGCAGACGATCGAGGCGATCAATCACGCCAAGGCCGCCGGCGCGCCGATCATCGTGGCGATCAACAAGATCGACAAGCCGGGCGCCGATCCGACGCGCGTGATCAACGAGCTGCTTCAGCACGAGATCGTAGTCGAGAGCCTCGGTGGCGACACCCAGGCGATCGAGGTGTCGGCGAAGGAAAAGATGGGCCTGGACGACCTGATCGAGGCCGTCCTGCTGCAGGCCGAGGTCCTCGACCTGAAGGCCAATCCGGACCGCACTGCCGACGGCGTGGTGATCGAGGCCAAGCTGGACCGCGGACGCGGCGCCGTCTCCACCGTGCTGGTCAAGCGCGGGACGCTGAAGCGCGGCGACATCGTCGTGGCCGGCGACACGTTCGGCCGGGTCCGCGCCCTGCTCAACGAGCGCGGCGAGCAACTGGACGAAGCCGGCCCCTCGGTGCCGGTGGAGATCCTGGGCCTGGACGGCACGCCCGCGCCGGGCGAGCCCTTCGCCGTCGTGGAGAACGACGCCCGCGCCCGCGAACTGACCGACTACCGCGTGCGGATGAAGCGCGAGAAGGCCGGCTCCCCGATCCAGGGCGCCAGCCTGGCCGACATGATGGCCAAGCTCGCCGACAAGAAGGTCTCGGAGCTGCCGGTCATCATCAAGGCCGACGTGCAGGGCTCCGCCGAAGCCATCGTCGGTTCGCTGGACAAGCTGGCGCACGAGGAGGTCCGCGCGCGGATCATCCTGTCGGGCGCCGGCGCGATCAGCGAGAGCGACGTGATGCTGGCCAAGGGCGCCAACTCGCCGATCCTCGGCTTCAACGTGCGTGCCTCGAAACAGGCGCAGGCGCTGGCCGAGCGCGAGGGCGTGGAGATCCGCTACTATTCGATCATCTACGACCTGATCGACGACATCAAAGGCGTGCTCTCGGGCATGCTGGCGCCGATCCAGCGGGAAACCTTCCTGGGCAACGCCGAAGTCCTGCAGGCCTTCGACATCTCGAAGGTCGGCCGGGTGGCGGGCTGTAAGGTCACGGAAGGCGTGGTCCGCAAGGGCGCCCGCGTTCGGATCATCCGCCAGGACATCGTCGTCCTCGAACTCGGCACCCTGCAGACGCTCAAGCGCTTCAAGGACGAGGTCAACGAAGTCCCCGTCGGCCAGGAATGCGGCATGGCGTTCCAGGGCTTCCAGGACATCAAGGCCGGCGACGTCATCGAATGCTTCAACCTCGAGGAGGTGAAGCGGACGCTCTAGCGGTCGCTTCCTGACCCATCGAAAACGCGAAAGCCTCCCTCGGAAACGGGGGAGGCTTTTTCGTCACGGCCTTGCCATCCGGAAGAACGCGCTGAGCTCACCGAAGCCCATGTCGCGGTCCGCCTCGCGCATCATGCCGATCCGCTCCAGCACCCGCTGCGAGCCGTAGTTCTGCAGGTGGGTGAACGCGATGAGGTGGCCGACGTCGGTGTTGGCGAAGGTCCAGTCGGCCACGGCGCGGGCGGCCTCCGTCGCCAGGCCCTGGCCCCAGAACCGCGGCCCGAAGGCGTAGCCCAGCTCCAGCTCGCCCGTCGCCGGCCACAGGCTGGCCCCGGCTCTTCCAACAAATTCACCCTCGCGGGTGAACGCCACCCATTTCGAATGGCCCCGCTCGGCATGCTCCGTCACGAACCGCGCCAGGCTCTCGGCGATCCTGGCGTCCGGCCAGAGACCCCCCATGTAACGACCGACCTCGGGATCGCGATGGAGTTCGGCCAGCAGGTCGAAGTCGCCGGCGGTGAAGGGGCGGAATATAAGGCGCGCCGTTTCGAGGACCGGCCGATCCAATCCCGCCACCGATCCGTTCATCTGCGGTTCTGCCTCGCCATGGGATGGGGTGTGTTGTAGCGCAGCTTGCGCTTCGGAGGATGAAATGCGCGCGATTGTGATCGCCCTGCTGGCCCTGACCCTTTCCGCCTGCGCCACGGTCCAGAAGCTGGAGGCGGCGAGCGACGTCCACGCGCTGCTGATCTCGATCCGCGACGGGGATGAGGCCACGTTCGACAGCCTGGTCGACCGCCGGGCCCTGAAGCGCGAGATCCAGGGGCGGCTGGTGGCCGAGGCCAGCAAGGACAGCCGCGTGCCCGCGGGCCTGGCGGCCATCCTCGCGCCCGGCCTGGCCGAACTGGCCGGCGAGACCCTGGTCCAACCGCAGGTGTTCCGCTCGGTGGCCGAGTACTACGGCTACCGCCAGGACATGAAGATCCCCGGCCCGATCGGCATCTCGACCATGCTGCGCCAGATGCCGGACGGCCGGGTCTGCGCCGTCACCAAGAAGGACGGCCCCTGCCTGCTGATCTTCGCCGAGGCCCCGGATGGCCGCTGGAAGCTCTCGGGCTTCGAGGGCGACCTTAAGATGCTGCGCCTGAAGGGCTGATCGGCCTAAGCTGCCCCGGCACGATCAGGGGACAGGCATGGGCTACGAGACCGCACTGGCGGCCTACGACAAGTTCGACTTCACGCACGACGGCCGGACCTATCCGGTCTACCGGCGCGGCGCCGGCCCCGCCGTGGTGATCATGCACGAGATGCCGGGGCTGCATCCGCTGGTGATCCGATTCGCCGACCGCGTGGCGGAGGCCGGGATGACGGTCTTCTGCCCCAGCCTGTTCGGCACGCCGGGCAGGCCGGTCGGCCGGGGCTACGCTCTGGCTACCGCCCTGAGCGTGCTGTGCGTCCGGCGCGAGTTCCATGTCTGGCGCGGCGACCGTTCGAGCCCGGTGGTCGACTGGCTGCGCGCGCTGGCCCGGCAGGCCCACGGCGAATGCGGCGGCAGGGGCGTGGGCGCGGTGGGCATGTGCTTCACCGGCGGCTTCGCCCTGGCGATGATGACCGATCCTTCGGTGGTGGCCCCGGCGCTGTCGCAGCCGTCCCTGCCGCTGGCGCGGGGCAACCTGAAGCGGGCGGCGGAGATCGGGATGTCGCCCCGGGAGATCGCCTGCGTGAAGGGCCGGCTGGAGGACCAGGACCTCTCGGTCGTGGGCCTGCGGTTCGCCAGCGACAAGCTGGTCCCCGACGCCCGCTTCGAGACCTACCGCCGTGAGTTCGGCGACCGCTTCGAACAGATCGAGCTGAAGGACGAGGATGCCCAGCCGTCGTTCATCCCGCCCCACTCGGTCCTGACCCTGCACATGAAGGAAGAGGGGCCGACCAAGGCCGCCGAACAGCGGGTGATCCAGTTCTTCAGGGAGCGGACGGGGGCGGTCTAGCGCCGCACTGGACACCGCCTCCTCGGGCGACTAGAAGCCGCCGCTTTCCTGCACGGGCGTCCGATCCGTCCGTCAGGTGACCGAGGTCAGATCCATATGCCCCCCCGCAAACCCGCAAAGCCCCGCGTGCCCGCCGGCCCGACGCAACGCCAGCTGCGCGCCGGCGAACTGGTGCGCCACGCCCTGGTCGACATCTTCCGCGAGGAGGAGATCAACGATCCGGTCCTGGCCGGCGTCTCGGTGACCGTCACCGAGGTGCGGGTGAACCCCGACCTGCGCCACGCGACGGTCTTCGTCGAGCCGCTGGGCGGCCAGAACGCCGACGAGGTGGTGAAGGCGCTGAACAAGCACTCGAAATTCGTCCGCGGCCACCTGGGCCGTTCGATCGACATGCGCTTCACGCCCGACCTGCACTTCCGCCACGACGAGAGCTTCACCGAGGCGGAGCGGATGGCGCGGCTGTTCGACGACCCGCGCGTGCGCCAGGACCTGACGCCCGACGAACCCAGCGCGAGCTGGAAGGACGAGGACTGATGGCCCGCCGCAAGAAGGGCCAGGCGATCTCGGGCTGGATCAATCTCGACAAGCCCTACGACCTCACCTCGACCCACGCGGTCGGCCGCATCCGCAGGCTGTTCGACGCCCAGAAGGCCGGGCACGCCGGCACCCTGGATCCGCTGGCCACCGGCATCCTGCCCATCGCGCTCGGCGAGGCCACCAAGACCGTTCCGTTCCTGGTGGACGCCGACAAGGCCTATCGCTTCACTATCGCCTGGGGCCGCACGACCGCGACCTATGACCGAGAGGGCGAAACCATCGCCGAGTCCGACGTGCGCCCGAGCATCGCGGAGGTCGAGGCCGTTCTGCCGCGCTTCGTCGGCGAGATCGACCAGGTGCCGCCGGCCTATTCAGCCATCAAGGTCGACGGTGAGCGCGCCTACGACCTGGCCCGCGCCGGCGAGACGGTGGAGCTGGCGTCGCGCAAGGTGACGGTCTTCGACGCCCGCGTGGTCGAGGCGCCGGACGCCGACCACCTGACCCTGGAGATCGAGTGCGGCAAGGGCACCTATGTCCGCGCGATCGTCCGCGACATCGCCGAGGCGCTGGGCGCGTGCGGCCACGTAAGCGCGCTTCGCCGCACGCGGGTCGGCCAGTTCACCGAACAATCTGCGGTCGCACTGGAATTGCTTGAAGATTTGAGCTATGAGGCCCGACTGTCGGAGGCATTGCTTCCGGTCGAGACCGCACTGGACGACATCCCGGTGCTGGCCGTGACCGACGAAGACGCCTTCCGATTAAAGCAGGGACGATCGGTCGTTCTCGTTCCCCGACAGGTGGAAGCGGTCAAAGCCAGGCTCAAGCCGGGCTCAAGAACCGTTTCAGCCATGGCGGGCGGATCGATGGTGGCGCTCTGCGAGATGCGTGCGGGACGGCTCGAACCCTCGCGCGTCTTCAATCTCTAGAGCGGAGAAACCCGATGTCGATCACGGCCGAACGTAAAGCCGAAGTCATCAAGTCCCATGCCCGCGGCGACGCGGATACGGGCAGCGCTGAAGTCCAGGTGGCGATCATGTCCGAACGGATCTCGAACCTCACCGACCACTTCAAGACGCACAAGAAGGACAACCACTCGCGCCGGGGCCTGCTGAAGCTGGTCTCCGCCCGTCGTTCGCTCCTCGACCACCTGAAGAAGTCCGACGCGGCTCGCTATCAGGCGCTCATCGAGAAGCTCGGCCTGCGCCGCTAGGGTTTCCAACACGGACCCGTTTCCCGCGAGGGGACCGGGTCCGTTTTACTTTTGAGGCCGCTCCTCCGTATCAGGCCGGGGGATCCATGCGGCGACCGGGGCAAGTGAGCTCCACACACGCCGAGGGCCCATGGGGTCCTCACCGCCTGTTCATTGGAGAGGATTTCGGAAGAGACCGATCCCCTGTCCGCCCCCGCCGGGAATACGCCCGCGGGACCAGAAAGAAGCAGAAATGTTCGATATCAAACGCAAGACCATCGAGTGGGGCGGCAAGACGCTCACGCTCGAAACCGGCCGCATGGCCCGTCAGGCCGACGGCGCGGTGCTTGCCACCTATGGCGAGACGATGGTGCTGGCCACCGCGGTGTTCGCGAAGAGCGCGAAACCCGGCCAGGACTTCTTCCCCCTGACCGTGAACTACCAGGAGAAGTTCTACGCCGCGGGCAAGATCCCCGGCAGCTTCCCCCGCCGCGAGGGTGCGCCCTCGCAGAAGGAAACCCTCACCTCGCGCCTGATCGACCGTCCGATCCGCCCGCTGTTCGTGAAGGGCTTCAAGAACGAGGTCCAGGTCGTCACCACGGTGCTGGCGCATGACCTCGAGAACGATCCCGACATCGTCGCCATGGTCGCCGCCTCGGCCGCCCTGGTGATCTCCGGCGCCCCCTTCATGGGCCCGATCGGCGCGGCGCGCGTGGGCTTCATCGACGGCGAGTACGTCCTGAACCCGACGCTCGACGAGATGAAGGAAAGCCGGATGGACCTGGTGGTCGCCGGCACCCAGGACGCCGTGATGATGGTGGAGTCCGAAATCCAGGAGCTGTCGGAGACGGAAGTCCTGGGCGGCGTGACCTTCGCCCACAAGGGCATGCAGGCCGTGATCGACGCGATCATCGAGCTGGCCGAGCACTCCGCCAAGGAACCCTTCGACTTCCAGCCGGACGACACCGACGCCATCAAGGCCGAAGTGAAGAAGGCCATCGGCAAGGACCTGGCCGCCGCCTACAAGATCACCGGGAAGACGGAGCGGCACGCCGCCCTGAGCGCGGCGAAGGAAAAGGCCGTGGCGAAGTTCGCCAAGTCGGACACCAACCCGGCCGGCATCGCCGCCGACAAGCTGGGCGGCGTGTTCAAGGAACTGGAGGCCGACGTCGTCCGCCGCTCGATCCTGGACACTGGCATCCGCATCGACGGCCGCAAGGTCGACCAGGTCCGCCAGATCGTCGGCGAAGTGGGCGTCCTGCCCCGCGCCCACGGCTCGGCCCTGTTCACCCGCGGCGAGACCCAGGCCCTGGTTGTTGCGACCCTGGGCACCGGCGACGACGAACAGCTCATCGATGCCCTCGAGGGCAAGTACTATGAGAAGTTCATGCTGCACTACAACTTCCCCCCCTTCTCGGTCGGGGAAACGGGCCGCATGGGCGCGCCGGGCCGCCGCGAAGTCGGCCACGGCAAGCTGGCGTGGCGGGCGATCCGTCCGATGCTGCCGCCTTACGAAGAGTTCCCCTACACCATCCGCCTGGTGTCCGAGATCTTCGAGTCCAACGGCTCCTCGTCGATGGCCTCGGTCTGCGGCTCCTCGCTGGCCCTGATGGACGCGGGCGTGCCCCTGAAGAAGCCGGTCTCCGGCATCGCCATGGGTCTGATCCTGGAAAAGGACGGCTTCGCCGTTCTCTCCGACATCCTGGGTGACGAAGACCACCTCGGCGACATGGACTTCAAGGTCGCCGGCACCGCCGACGGCATCACGTCGCTGCAGATGGACATCAAGATCGCCGGGATCACCGAGGAGATCATGAAGCAGGCCCTCGCCCAGGCGAAGGGCGGCCGCGATCACATCCTCGGCGAGATGAACAAGGCCATGGAGGCGCCCCGCGCCGAGCTGGGCGAGTTCGCGCCGAAGATCGAAACCATCAAGATCCCGGTCGAGAAGATCCGCGAAGTGATCGGCACGGGCGGCAAGGTGATCCGCGAGATCACCGCCGAAACCGGCGCCAAGATCGACATCGGCGAAGACGGCACGATCAAGATCGCGGCCGCCGACCAGGCCAAGATCGACGCCGCCAAGACCTGGATCAAGTCGATCACCCAGGAAGCGGAAGTCGGCGCGATCTACACCGGCAAGGTGGTGAAGGTCGTCGACTTCGGCGCCTTCGTGAACTTCTTCGGCGCCAAGGACGGCCTGGTCCACGTGAGCCAGATCGCCAACGAGCGCGTGAACAAGGTCTCGGACGTGCTGAGCGAAGGCCAGACGGTCAAGGTGAAGCTCCTGGGCTTCGACGACCGCGGCAAGACCCGCCTCTCCATGAAGGTCGTCGACCAGGAGACCGGCGAGGACCTGTCGGCCAAGCAGACCGAATCCGAGGACGCCTAGGCGTCACGGACACCGTCGAGGGATCGGGGCGGCCGCAGCGATGCGGCGCCCTTTTCTTTGTCAGGCGGGCTCGGGGACCTTCACGCCATAGCGGGCCGCCGGGTGAGGCCTGGACAGGTTGGGCTGCAGCTTGGCCCGGGCGGCGTCGACCGCGCCCCAGTCGGCCGCGTCGGGCAGCGACGGGATGGTCACCAGCTCGCCCTGGTCCAGGCCGGCCAGGGCCGCGTCCACCAGTTCGTCCACGTGCATCAGGATCTCGGACGGAACGTTCTCGATGCCGCGGCCCGAACGGTCCCAGATCTCGGTGCGCGTGGCGCCCGGCAGCACGGCCTGCACCGTCACGCCGGATCCCGCCAGCTCGTCGGCCAGCGATTCCGAAAGGTAGAGCACATAGGCCTTGGTCGCGCCGTACACGGTGCTCTTGAACTGCGGCATCAGGCCGACGATCGAGCCGATGTTGACGATCTTGCCCCGGCCGCGCTGCACGAAGCCCGCGGCGGCGGCATTGGCGAGCCGGGTGACGGCGGTGACATTGAGCTGGATCAGGTTTTCCAGGCTATCGGCCTCGGCGACCGCGAAGGGCTCGAACAGCGCCGCGCCGGCGTTGTTGATCAGGAGGGTCAGGTCGGTGTCGTCGCGCAGGCGCGCTTCCAGGCGGCGCACGTCGTCTCGTACGGTGAGGTCGGCCCTCGCCACCTCCACCTTCACGCCGGTCTCGGCGCGCAGCTTCGTCGCCAGCGCCTGCAGTCGGCCCTCGTCGCGGGCCGCGAGGACTAGATCGTAGCCACGTCGGGCCAGCCGGTCGGCGTATACCGCGCCGATGCCGCTCGACGCGCCGGTGATCAGGGCCGCGCCCTGGGAAGTCCTGTCGTTCATACTCGCATCTCCTGACCGGTCGGGCGGGATCGCCGGCCGCTGGCGTCAAGATGGAAAGCGACCCCCTCGGACCACAAGGCGGAGGGGGTCATACTTTCATATGATAGCTATCATATAATCAGGAGGCGGGCCCAGGAAAGCTGGACCAGGCGAGCCTCAGCGGGCCTTGCGGGCGGCGTAGCGGGCGTCGCGCTTGGCTTTGGCCTCGGCCTTGCTGAGCTGCTTGCGCTCCTTGCGGGCGCCTCGCTTGTCGTCGAGCTGGGCCTGCTCGTCCGCGGCGATGACCGCCTCGGCGGCGGCGATCTTGTCGGCGGCGGCCTGCTTGGCGTCGGCCTTTTCCACGGCGCGGGCCGCACGCACATCGTCAAGCTCCGCCGCCTTCATGGCGGCCCGCTCGGCGAACAACGGGTCGGTCACGGTGGGTTTCGGCTTCAGCTTGGCCAGCAGGGCGGCCTTGGCCTCCGCCGCGGCGGATAGCCGGTCGGTCAGGCCGGAGCCCTTCAGATCTCTCATGGGAAGCTTTTCGGATGAAGCCGCGGTTGCGCGGGTCCGCACAGTCTACGCTCTTTCTCGCGTTTCCGCGCCGTCCGACGACAAAGGGCCCACCTTGCAGCGGGCCCTCCGTCAGCGCTCCCCTTGAACTCTAGCCCCGCAGCTTGCGGAGCAGCACGTCGACGTCGCGGGCGATCACCGGGTCCTCGGCCTTCAGCGACTCGATGCGGCGCACGGCATGCAGGACGGTCGTGTGGTCGCGCCCGCCGAAGCGGCGGCCGATGTCCGGCAGCGAGCGGGTGGTGATCTGCTTGGCCAGCCACATGGCCACCTGGCGCGGACGGGCGACGGCGCGGGCGCGGCGTTCCGAGATCAGGTCGGCCTGCTTCAGCGCATAGTGCTCGGCCACGGTCTTCTGGATCATGTCCACCGTCACCTTACGCTCGTTGACCGACAGGTGGGGCCGCAGGATGGCCTGGGCCTCGTCCAGGGTCAGTCGGGCGATGTCGCCGCCCACACGGGCCACCAGGGTGTTCAGGGCGCCCTCCAGCTCCCGGACGCTGTCGGTGAAGCGGTCGGCCAGGAACTGCAGCACCTCGCCGCGGGCGGCGGGGTGGAAGCCGCCTTGCTGGGCCAGCGTGTGCAACTTGCGCTCCAGGATGCCCAGGCGAAGCGTGCGGTCGGCCGGCTCGATGCCGCAGACCAGGCCCGCCTGCAGGTGCGAACGCAGGCGCGGCTCCATCTCGGAGAGTTCGTTGGGCGAGCGGTCGGCGGTCAGCACGACGCGCCGGCCGTCCTCGACCAGGGCGATCAGGGTGTGGAACAGCTCTTCCTGGGTCTGGGTCTTGCCGGCCACAAAGTGGACGTCGTCGATCAGCAGCAGGTCGGCGTTGCGCAGCTCATCCTTGAAGGCGGCGGTCTGCTTGTCCTGCAGCGCCTTGACGAAGGTCGAGGTGAACCGCTCGGCGGAGAGGTAGACCACTCGCTTTCCGCCGCCGGTGCGCAGGGCTTCCCAGGCGAGCGCATTCAGCAGGTGGGTCTTCCCGAAGCCGTAGGGGCCGTGGAAGACGACGGGGTTGAAATGGCCATCGGCCCAGGAGGCTACGCGGCGGGCCACGGCGAAGGCGAACTCGTTGGCCGGGCCGGAAACGAAGGTGTCGAACGAATAGCGTTCCTGAAGGCCCTGGAGGCGGCCCTGGCGGGCGGCGACGGGCGCCACGTCGGCCTCGACCTCGAACACCTGCGGGACGCGGGCGGCGGCCGTGGCGGCTCCGGACGAGGCGCCGGCCATCGGGGTCGGGGCGACCGGGGCGTTGGCGGCGATCGGAGCGCGGGCGCCCATCGAAGCGGCCTCGACCTCCATGCGGGACTTCAGGTCCAGACGGCGGCCCATGGGGTCGTTCTGCGCCCAAAGCTCGCCAATTCGGCGCCAGGCGTTATGGCGGATCCAGTCACGCGCGACGCCGGTCGCAGCGACCACGCAAACCTCGTCACCGGACTCGCGCAACGCCGCCTGACCCAGCCAGGAACCGAACGTCGCATCGCCCAGCTCGCGCTTGAGAACCAGGCACGTTTTGCTCCACACGGCCATTGCCGGCGTGCTTGCCATAGCTCCCGCAGCCCCCCCGCTCGTCATTCCTGGTAACCCCATCGATCAGCCGCAGAAAAGCCAGGACCCCGAACCCCCTGGCGACTCATATTATTCAACGCAAACAGATCCTTATTCGCCGAACACGTGAGGTTCGCCGCTGTCCCGGTTTTGGCCGGGATCAAGTCAAGGACGCCTGTAAGACCCCCGACACTAATGGGGCGACCTAGGGGGTCAACGGTGATTCTTTTTTCCGTCGAGACTTATTTCGGTTGACTCGCCGGGGACCCTTTTCGGTCCAAGGGAAAGCCCAAAAACCGCGTGCGGAGGCTGAGCAAATCGGTCGCAGGGACGCAACGCAAAGCCGAATCTTGAGCACAAAAAAACAGCGCCCCGAAGGGCGCCGCCGATCAGAATTCCTAGAGGCGAAGAGGGGGAACATGTCCCCCTACGCTCAAGCTTGCCGTCGGCCCTTCCGGGCCGAGGGCCGGGGCCTTAGGCCGCCGACATCTTCTTGAGCTGGGCGGCCAGGCGCGAGACCTTCCGCGAGCCGGTGTTCTTATGCACGACACCCTTGGTGACCGCGCGCATCAGTTCGGACTGGGCCTTCACGAAGGCGTCCTTCGCGGCGCCGGCGTCGCCCGAGGTCACGGCCTCTTCGAACTTGCGCAGGAAGGTGCGCACGCGCGAACGACGGGCGGTGTTGACTTCGGTGCGGCGGGCGATCTTGCGGACCGCCTTCTTGGAGCCGGGCGTGTTGGCCATTCGGAACTGCTCTCGAAACGGGTAACACCCGCCGGTTGGCCGGCGGGCGAAATTGGAGGCGCGGATATACTGAAACAGGCCGGGCGGGTCAATGCCGCTTCTGATCTCCTCTCCCCC
>NZ_SCVD01000019.1 GCF_004297125.1 Phenylobacterium sp.
GCGCCACTTCAACAAGGTGACGCTGGACGCCTACTCGTCCGACCCGCAACTCAACAACCCGGGTCTGCAGTACGCCACGGACAAGACCCTCGCCTCGCGCGACTACTTCGACCTGACGGCCTCCTGGACGATGCGCGACAACCTCAACTTCCGCGCCGGCGTGAACAACATCTTCGACAAGGATCCGCCGCTCAACGGTTCCTCGAACTGCCCGACCGGGCCCTGCAACGGGAACACCTGGGCCCAGGTCTATGACGCCCTCGGACGCTACCTGTTCATCGGCCTGACCGCCGACTTCTGATCGGAAGATTGACACCGTCACATTCCGAGAAGAAAAGGCGAAGCCTTCCAGTCCCCGCTGCTCACGCGGCGGGGACGTTCCTTTTTGGAGGGTCCTTACAGTGGCCGAGCCGACCACCGCCCCCGTTCCCAGCGATCACATCATGGGCGTCTACGCGCGCGCCCCGCTGGCGTTCGAGCGAGGCGAGGGCTCGCGACTGTATACGACCGACGGCGAGGCCTATCTCGACTGCATGGCCGGCATCGCCGTGACGGCGCTGGGCCACAACCACCCCAAGCTGGTGCAGGCGGTGAAGGACCAGGCGGAGAAGCTCTGGCACACCTCCAACATCTTCCGCATTCCGAACCAGGAGAAGCTGGCCAAGCTTCTCACCGACAACACCTTCGCCGACGTGGCCTTTTTCACGAACTCCGGCGCCGAGGCGATCGAGTGCGCGATCAAGACCGCGCGCAAGTACCACTGGGCCAACGGCCAGCCGGAGCGGATCGACATCATCGGCTTCGACGGCTCGTTCCACGGCCGGACGATCGCGACGATCTTCGCGGCGGGCAATCCCAGCTATGTGGAGGGCTTCGGCCCGGCGCTGCCCGGTTTCGTGCAGGCGAAGTTCGGCGACCTCGAGGGCCTGCGCGCCCTGGTCGGCCCGACCACCGCGGCGATCCTGCTGGAACCCGTGCAGGGCGAAGGCGGCGCGCGCTCCTGGACCGAGACCCAGCTCAAGGCGATCCGCCAGCTCTGCGACGAGACCGGGACGCTGCTGATCTACGACG
Source organism: Phenylobacterium sp. (assembly GCF_004297125.1). GTDB lineage: Bacteria > Pseudomonadota > Alphaproteobacteria > Caulobacterales > Caulobacteraceae > Phenylobacterium. The sequence goes on from NZ_SCVD01000019.1 coordinate 1,072, forward strand.
AGATCCAGTGCGGCCTGGGACGGACCGGTAAGCTGTTCGCCTACGAGTGGGCCGACGGCGCGGCCGATCCGGACATCATGGCCGTGGCCAAGGCGCTGGGCGGCGGCTTCCCGGTGGGCGCCTGCCTGGCCACGGCGGAAGCGGCCAGGGGCATGACCCCGGGCTCCCACGGCTCCACCTATGGCGGCAACCCGCTGGCCATGGCGGTCGGCGTGGCCTCGGTCGAGGAACTGGTGAAGCCGGAACTGCTGGCCCATGTCCGCGAAGTGGCCGGCTACTTCAACCAGCAGCTCTCGGGCCTGAAGGACCGCTTCCCGGAGGTCGTCCTCGACATCCGCGGCAAGGGCCTGCTGATCGGGATCAAGCTGGGCACGCCGAACCGCGAGTTCATGCAGATCGCCCGCGACCAGCACCTGCTGATCGCCGGCGGCGGCGACAACTGCGTGCGCCTGCTGCCGCCGCTGACCCTCAGCCTCGACGAGGCGCGGGAAGCCATGGGCCTGCTGGAAAAGGCCTGCGAAGTCGCGCAGGCCAAGGCGGCCCAGGAAAAGGCGGGGGCCGCATGAGCAAGTCCGTCCGCCACTTCCTCGACCTCTGGAAGCTCGAGGGGACCGAGCTCCGGATCATCCTCGAGGACGCCAAGGCCCGTAAGGCCGCCCGCGCCGGCTGGCCCAAGGGCCGGCCCGACGAGGATCACCCGGCGCGCGGCCGCACCCTGGCGATGATCTTCGAGAAGAACTCCACCCGGACGCGCTTCTCGTTCGACGCGGCCATGCGCCAGCTGGGCGGCGACGTGATCATCTCCAACGCGGTCGACATGCAGCTCGGCCGCGGCGAGCCGATCGAGGACACCGCCCGCGTCCTGTCGCGGATGGTCGACGCCATCATGATCCGGTCCAACGTCCACGAGGACGTGGAACGCCTGGCCATGTGGTCGTCGGTCCCCGTGATCAACGGCCTGTCGGACAAGAGCCATCCCTGCCAGATCCTGGCCGACCTGATGACCTTCGAGGAGCATCGCGGCAACGTCCATGGCAAGACGTTCGCCTGGGTCGGCGACGGCAACAACGTCTGCTCGTCGTTCATCCATGCGGCGCCCAAGCTGGGCTTCAAGCTCAACATCGCCACGCCGGCCATCTTCCACCCGGACATGATGGACCTGGCCCGCGCGGCCGAGCAGCAGGGCCACGTGATGACGACCCACGACCCGGTCGAGGCCGTCCGCGGCGCCGACTGTGTGATCACCGACACCTGGGTCTCGATGGGCGACACCGACCACGACGAGCGCATCGAGGCGCTGGAGCCCTACCAGGTCGACGCGAAGCTGATGGGCGAGGCGGCCAAGGACGCGGTGTTCCTGCACTGCCTGCCCGCCCACCGCGGCGAGGAGGTCACCGACGAGATCATCGACGGTCCGGCCAGCCTGGTCTGGGACGAGGCGGAAAACCGCATCCACGCCCAGAAGTCGATCCTGGCCTGGTGCTTCGGGAAGATCTGACGAGCCGCCTCTCCCCGCTCGCGACGTCGGGGGAGGGAACTCCGCGCCTTATCTACTGCCTGGCCCCCGACCAGCTCACTTCCATGTTGAAGCTCACGTCGAGCTGCTTCTTGCCCCGGTCATAGAGGAAGACGCTGTCGCCGCGGGCCTGCTGGATCGTGTTCATCGCTGCGGTCAACGGCACGGTAATGCTGGGCAGGCGCTGGTAGTCCGAGGTGACGCTGACCGTGTTCGGGCCGGTGCGGGTGACGGTCAGGCTCACGTTGCTGCGGCTGGATCCCTTGGAGTCCGAGATCACGTCGCCGGCGTAGGTCCCGGCCACGGCGTCCGCCAGGTCGGGCTTGCGTTGCGGCTGCGCCGCGGCCGCGCCGGCCGCCAGCAACGCCATGGCCGCGCCCAGCATCGCCGCACGCCCTCCCGTATCCATCCTGCCCACGATCGGTCTCCTCCCTTGCCCGAGCGAAGGTTGCCGCGACTGCGGTCGCGAGGCCAGCCCTTCTGTTTCAAGCGATAGGACAACTCGTCCCGCTCGCAACCGGCCCGACGCGCCCTATATTGCGCCCCATGCCTGACACCCAGATTCCCGACGACGTCGTCGGCGCCTTCCAGATCGAGGGCGAGCCCGTCCGAGGCCGCGTCGCGCGCCTGGGCCCCGCCATCGACCAGATCCTGCTCGGCCACGACTATCCCGAGCCGGTGGCCAACCTGCTGGGCGAGGCCTGCGCGCTGGCCGCCCTGGTAGGCTCCAACCTGAAGTTCGAGGGCCGGCTGATCGTCGAAGCCCGCGGCGCGGGCCCCGTGCGCTATGTGGTGGCCGACTACGACACCTCGGGCGGCCTGCGCGGCTATTGCCGGTTCGACGCCGACGAGGTGGCCGCGGCCTCGACCGGCTTCCTGCGGCCGGGCGCCAAGACCCTGCTGGGCGAGGGCGTCTTCATGATGACCGTCGACCAGGGCAACGAGATGGACCGCTACCAGGGCATGACGTCGATCGAGGGCGAGACCCTGGCGCTCTGCGCCGAGCAGTACTTCGCCCAGTCCGAACAGACCCCCACGCGCGTGCGCCTGGCCGTGGGGCGCGAGGGCGACATCTGGCGCGCCGGCGGCTTCCTGATCCAGTACATCGCCGGCGACGATGCGCGCGGCGACACGCTGGAGGCCTGGGTGCGCACCCAGGCGTTCTTCGAGACCATCGGCGAGGACGAACTGCTGGACACCGAGCTGGCGTCCGAGCGGCTGCTGTTCAGGCTGTTCCACGAGGACGGCGTCCGCGTGTTCGGCTCCAAGCCCCTGCGGGCCTTCTGCCGCTGCAACCAGGAGCGGATCGAGGCGGTGCTGAAATCCTTCGACCGGGCCGAGCGCGAGGACATGGTCGAGGACGACGGCAAGATCCACGTCACCTGCGAGTACTGCAGCCGCGTCTACGCCATCGCCCCGGAGACGCTGGAGGCGGCGGCTTGAAACAACCGATGACGAGGCTTTTTTAGGCCGCGTCCAGCGCCCGGCTGACGTCGCGCACCAGGTCGCCCGGGCCTTCCAGCCCGACGCTCATCCGCACCCAGCCTTCGGTCAGGCCGATCTCCAGCCGTTCGGCCTCGGGCATCGAGCGGTGGGTGGTGGTGCAGGGGTGCGTGGCCATGGACTTGGCGTCGCCCAGGTTGTTCGAGATGTCGACGATCTCGAGGGCGTCCAGGAACCGCCAGGCCGCCGCCCGGTCGCCCAGGTCGAAGGCCACGACGTTGCCGCCTCCGGTCATCTGGTTGGCGATGATCGCCGCCTGCGGATGGTCGGCCCGGCCGGGATAGATCGTCCGCTTGACCTTCGAGTGAGCGGCGATGGCGTCGGCCACCTTGCCGGCGTTCGAGGTCTGCTGCCGCACCCGCAGGTCCAGGGTCTCCAGACCCTTCAGCAGCACCCAGGCGTTGAACGGCGACAGCGCCGGGCCGGTGTGGCGGTGCATGTCCTTGTAGGCCTCGGTCATCAGCTCCGCGGCGCCCAGGATCGCCCCGCCCAGCACCCGGCCCTGGCCGTCGATGTGCTTGGTGGCCGAATAGACGACGATGTCGGCGCCCAGGGCCAAGGGCTTCTGGAAGATCGGGGTGGCGAAGACGTTGTCCACCACCAGCTTGGCGCCGGCCGCGTGCGCGATCTCGGCCACCGCCCCGATGGCGGTCACCTCCAGCAGCGGGTTGGCCGGGCTCTCGACCAGGAACGCCTTGGTGTTGGGCCGGACCGCGTTCTTCCACGCCTCCAGGTCGGTGGCGTCGACGTACGTGGTCTCCACCCCGAACCGCGGCATCCATTCGGATAGAATCCAGCGGCAGGAGCCGAACAGCGCGCGGCCCGCCACGATGTGGTCGCCAGCGCGGACCAGGCCCATCAGGGCGAGCTGGACGGCCGCCATGCCCGAGGCGGTGGCCTTGCAGGCCTCGGCGCCTTCCAGCAGCGCCAGCCGGTCCTCGAACATCTGCGTCGTGGGGTTGCCGAAGCGCTGGTAGATGAACCCCGGCGCATTTCCCGCGAACCGCTCGTCGGCCGACTGGGCGCTGTCGTAGGCGAAGCTCTGGGTCAGGAAGAGGGCTTCCGAGATCTCGCCGTGCTCGGTGCGCATGAGGCCGCCGCGCACCGCTCGGGTCTCGATTTCCCAGTCGCGCGGATCTTCCGCCATCGTGGCCTCCATAAGAACAGGACGCCGCTTGAACGCCGGGCTCCCCGGTCCGTCAAGGTCCGCATTCCTCTAAGCGGCGCCAATTCCTCTCGGCTCAAGCCTTGCCACGCCGCTCTTCTGCGGTAAGGGTTCGCGGCCCATGAGCGAGTTCAGCACTCCGGGCATCCTGCCCTGCCAGTCCATCGAAGCCCTGATCGCGGGCGGCGCCATCGCATCGGCGACGCCGTTCGACGACGACCAGGTCCAGCCTGCGAGCCTGGACCTGCGCCTGGCGGGCAAGGCCTGGCGGGTGCGTGCGTCGTTCCTGCCCCGCAGCGGCACCGTCCGCGACCGCATCCGCGAGGTCGCCATGCACGAGCTGGATCTCACAAAGGGCGCGGTGCTGGAGCGCGGCTGCGTCTACATCGCCGAGCTGCAGGAGCGGCTGAAGCTGCCCAAGGGCGTCTCGGCCCGGGCCAATCCGAAGAGCTCCACCGGCCGCGTCGACGTTTTCGTGCGCCTGCTCAGCGACTTCGGCGACCAGTTCGACGACGTGAACGAGGGCTACGAAGGCCCGATCTACATGGAGATCGCGCCCCAGACCTTCTCGGTGCTGGTCCGCTCCGGCACGCGCCTCAACCAGCTGCGGCTCAAGGCCGGGACGCCCCAGCGGCTGCGCACGGAAAGCGTGGGCGTCGACCTGACGGGCGACATCGCGGGTTTCCGCGGCCGCCGCCACGCCGGCGTCGTCGACCTGGACCACGAGGACGGCCACGACCCGCGCGACTTCTGGGAGCCGCTGATCCCGCGCAACGGCCAGCTGCTGCTGGACCCGGGCGAGTTCTACATCCTGGCCTCGAAGCAGGCGGTGGAGATCCCGGTGATGGAAGCCGCCGAGATGACCCCCATCGATCCGTCGGTCGGCGAATTCCGGGTCCACTACGCCGGCTTCTTCGATCCCGGCTTCGGCACCGACGAAGCCCACGGCAAAGGGTCCAAGGGCGTTCTGGAGGTGCGCAGCCACGAAACGCCCTTCATCCTGGAAGACGGGCAGACGGTGGCCAGGCTTGTCTACGAACCGCTCACCGAGCGGCCGACGCGGCTCTATGGCGACTTGGGGTCGCATTACCAGCGCCAGGGCCTCAAGTTATCCAAGCATTTCCGAGTTTGGGGGGAATGATGCCTGGCGCCTGAGGGAGGGCGCCTCGCAGTCGGGGAAAACGCCGTGGCTTGGATGCGCAGGCTCGCCGGAGCGGCGGGCGCGATCCTCATCGGATGGTTGGGCGCGGCCGGGACGGCCGCCGCCGCACCGGCCATGTGGCGGGTCTCCGACGGCGACAGCGACGTCTATCTCTTCGGCACCCTGCACGCGCTGAAGCCCAGCCTGAAATGGCGCACGCCGCTCTACGACGAGGTGCTGGCCCGCGCCGGCACGGTCTGGTTCGAAGCCGACATGCAGTCGGGGGACCCGGACACCATCCGCCTGCTGGTCCAGCGCTATGGCTCCGACGCCGACCGGCCGCTCAGCCGCAAGCTGGCGCCGTCCGACCTGGGCGCACTGGCGCGCCAGACCGACCTCAGCCGCGTCGACCACCTGCGGCCCTGGGCGGCGGCCCTGATGCTGTCCATGCGTCCGATGCTGGCCCGCGGCGCCTCGGTGGAGAAGGGGGCCGACGCCACCATCACCCGGGTCGCCCGCGCCGACGCCAAGCGCATCCGCGCCTTCGAGACCCTGGAGGACCAGGCCCGGATGTTCGCGAGCCTGCCCGAGGCCTCGGAGGTCCGCTACCTGACCGACGTGGTGCGCGACCGCAGCCGCGGCCCGCGCCTGCGCCTGCCGTTCCAGCCCGCGACGCTGGAAGCCGCCTGGCTGGCCGGGAACCTGGACCCCGGCTACCTCGCTGAGATGCAGGCCGAGAACCCGGCCATGTACGACGCCTTCCTGCGCCGCCGAAACCAGGCCTGGGCCGACAAACTCGCCGCCGGGATGGCAGGCTCGGGCATCGAGCTGGTCAATGTCGGCGCCCTGCACATGGTCGGCCCGGATGGTCTCCCGGCGCTGCTCGCGGTCCGCGGCTTCAAGGTCGTGCGGATCCAGTAGTCGTGGCTCAGCGCCGCCCCGCGCAGGCGCCGGGCTGTTCGGCCTTCCACCGGACGATGGCGTAGTCCGAACCGTTCCAGCGCAGCACCGGGAAGCAGAAGCCCGGTCCGCCGTTGACGATGTCGGGCCAGCCGCCGATGCCGCGGGTGGTCTGGAAGTCAGGGATGCCGTGGCTCTGATACAGCTTCCGCCAGGCCCCCGAGGCCTCCTTGGTCACCAGAGTGTAGCCCTGGCCGGTGTTGCCGAAGCACTCCAGGCCGAAGTCGTTGATCACCGCGTCGGGCCGGCCGTCCCCGTTCAGGTCGCGGATCTCCACCTCGACTTCCTGGCGTGGATCGCAGGCCAGGTACTTGCCGCGCGTGGGCTTGAAGCCGCCCGCCCGCAGCGCCGCGGCCCTGTCGGCAGCGCCCCCGGCGGGTGGCGCGGGCGTGGTCGCCGCCGCGGGGGGACGCGCGCCACCTTCGCCGGGACAGGCCTTCAGCGACAGGTAGCCCTGGGCGCCCTGGTAGGTCCACGTCCGCTGGCAGCCCGGTCCTTCCAGGCTGTAGTCGCGCCAGCCGTTGGTGCGGGTCTCCAGCAGCCTGATGCGGCCCACGCCCCCGCCGACGAGGGTCCAGTTGAACGGACCCTGTTTCCGGATCACCCAGAACTGCTGCCCGGCCGGGCCGTAGCAGCCGGGATCGACGTCGGTGATCACGGCCTCAGGGCGGCCGTCGCCATTCATGTCCACGGCGCTGGGGCGTGGCTGCGCCGGCCGGCCGCAGCCGTTCAGGATCTGATTGCCCTGGATGCGGAAGCCCGCCGCATTGATCATGGCCGCCGCCTCGCGCGCCCGTTCGGCGGGCGTCTGCTGGGCCTGGGCTGTCCCGCCGGCTCCGAGGAAGAGGCCGGCGACGAAAACGCTGCGCCACCCCCACGCCATGGCGCTCAGGCCGCCTGGGGCTTGCGGTAGATCGACTGCCGGGGCGTCGCCATCACCCGGCGCATCATGGGCGTGAAGGCCTCCAGCGGCATGGTGTCGTAGGCCGGGTCGAACGAGTTCTGGTCGTAGAGGTGGCAGAACTGCGCCGTGTATTCGAACCACGGGTGGCCGCGCCATTCCTCCCGCATGTCGCGGTCCAGGCCCAGGTGGTGGAAGAAGTAGTAGCCCTGGAAGATGCCGTGCTTCTCCAGCATCCAGTGGTTCCGCTCCGAGACGTACGGCTTCAGGATCGCGGCCCCCAGCTCGGCGTGGCTGGCCGGCAGCAGGATGTCGCCGATGTCGTGCAGCAGGGCGCAGACGACATATTCCTCGTCCTGGCCGGCCCGGTGCGCCCGGGTCGCGGTCTGCAGCGAATGCTCCAGCCGATCGACGTTGAACCCGCCATAGTCGCCGCCCAGCAGCTTCAGGTGCGACAGGATCCTGTCCACGTGCTCGCCCTGGTGCGCCATGCCGGTTCGCACGATGGCGGCCCAGTCGGCCTGGGTGCCCTCGGTCATCGCGGTGAACGTCGCCCGGTCCCCGGTCGCGCCGTCGGCCATCGTCAACTCTCCACCTATCGCGTTCGCCCAAATGGTGCGGCCCTGCGAGGCCGAGGTCAATTCAAAGCCTTGGCCCGCGCGCCCGCCCCCGCTATGAAGCGCCCGCTGCGGCCGTAGTTCAGAGGTAGAACGTCAGCTTCCCAAGCTGAATGTCGGGGGTTCGATTCCCCCCGGCCGCTCCAAAAAATCCCCACCTTGTCGGCTTCGACCGCATGCGATTCAAATTCGACCAAAGCGATTCTGCGGCGCGAATTTTATCTTGGAAACACAACGTGATAGATGGCGCGGTGTCCGCGGCGTCTAGCGGAGGGTGACTGCAGGAAGCTCGCAACCTGCCGTGATCCACGCGGCCTTATCCGCCTTCAGGCTCGCAGTGGCCCCCGCTCGAGTATCCAGCACGAACATGGCTCCGTCGGCGCCACCGTAAAGAGCGCCTCCACAGAATAGGTAGCCGCCAGATCGCGCTAGTACGGTCGCGCCGATGACCGTGGCCGGTTTCCCGGAGAGCCGCGACAGCGTGTCCTCAAGCTTGAAGAGCAACTTCCGCCGCTCCACCAAGCCCATGTCCGCAATCAAGGCCGCATTCGCCTCCTGCTGCTTGGCGGCGCCGACGGCCCGCGCTCCCTTCGCGGCCTCTTCCCGTTCAGTATGCGAGCCAGAGGTCGCACCCCTCCAGGCTGCGGCGTCATTCGAGCAGTCGTACTTCATGCACTGGGCCTCCGCGGCACCCGTGCCCATGGCGATAAGGGCGATGCACATCGCGATCACGTGGCGAGCCATTCTGCTGCTCCTTGGTCAAAATCATCACTATAGTGACTGGTCCAAGGTTGAGGATTCGTTGCGCCTCCCATCATGGGCTTGGCGCAAGACTTTGGCCGAAACGTGCGGCGGCGGCGAAAGGAACTGGGCCTCACCCAGGAGGCGCTGGCCGACGCAGTGGAACTGGCGCCGACCTATGTCGGTCAGCTCGAGCGGGGCTTGCGGAACCCTACTTTGGCCATCGTGGAGCGGTTCGCGAAGGTGCTGAGGGTGGAGGCGTTAGACTTGGTGGGCCCTTCGACTGATGCCGTCTGACGAGTGCGGTGCTGACTCCAAGGCGAAGTTGGGGATGTCTGCTTTGGGCTCGCATTGGTCAGAGGCGGCCTAGACGGCCTCGATGAGCTGAAGCTCGAAGTTCGCACCAAAGGCCGTGGGTGCCGCAGGTGGGACCGGACCCAGGTCCCGCGGGGTCAGGGCGATGGCGAACCGGCGCTGCCTTCGCTTCGCGCCGGCTGTCCGATAGCGGATCGTCAGGTCGAGGATCGCCGAGGGTCGCCCCTCAAGGCGTGTCTCGGCTGACAAGGCAGCCTGTGCGAGGCACCAAGCGTAGATTCCCACGGGGATGTTGAACTTGTAGGTCGTCCCTGGCGCGAGTTCGAACGTGTCGCTGCGCAATTCGACCAGCAGGGGAATGACGTCCTGCTCGACACCGTTTTTGAGGAGCGAGAGCGCGCGCTGATCCGGCCGAACCGCGAAGGCGTCAGGCCCGACGGACAGCAGTTCTCTAGGCGGGAGATCAGTTCGGGGCGCGTCGCTTGGCCGCACCGACGCCACGAGCTGGGCTTGCAGCATCGCCCCGCTGCCGATGTTGCGGATTGTGATGTCGCCTGGCGCCATCCCGTCCCAGAATTGACCCGTGAAGCTCAGCTGCGCCCGCGGCGCGTGGTTCGGCGTTTCAACCGTGGGCGCGCCGGCCAGGGAATCGAAATGCTGCTGTCGCGACAGGGCTGCTGCGGCCACCGCGCACAAGGCCGCGCCGAAGGAGCCGAAGGACGAGAGAAGGTTGAGCGCGTCCTTATCGAACAGAGCGACAAAGCCAGCCCAACTCTGCGCAAGCGTCATCGGTCATGCCCAGCGGACGTCGTCCCGCACAGGCGGCTGATCGGATGGCGAGCGCCAGCCATCAGTCCTTGTCGAACTGGCGTCGTAAGGTCTCGCCAAACGCGTACTCGACTTCCGCGCGCGTCGCCCCTGAGGCTGCAATCAGGCGGATCAGCTTTTCGACCAGGCCAAGCTCGCCGTCTGCGGCCTGCATGGAGGCGACCCGGTCCGCGCTCGCTGCGAATGAGGCCCCCAGCAGATCGCTGCGTGCGACGGCCTGTCCGCCTTCGCTCGGCCCAGCCGACAACGGCCGAGGCACCTCAGCAGCTTCAGACTGCACCCGCTCTTCTCGCGCCCGGTGCCGCGCCACCGAGGCGTCGCGGCACCGCTTGGCGATCGCACGGCCGAGCGGCCCAAGCTCGGCCAGTAGATTTGCATAGTGGATGTTCTGTTCGAAGTCGTCCCGCCGCGCGTTCGGAAGAACCCGACGGTCGATGACGTGGATCTCGCCGATGCACCAGCCGTTGAAGCGGGCTTCGGGAAAGACTTCGTCCGCCAGGCTGGCGGCCCCGATCTGGACATTGCCGGCGCGCAGCCGCAACCCGCCGACCTGAGACTTCGTGGAGATATGGCCGAGGTAGCTGTGATGCATGAGCCAGCCCACAGCCACGAGGCCGTCCTCGCCCTCGAAGGTCAACAGTTCCACGTTGCAGGCGTCGTCTTGGACCGTGTCGGTCACCGCAAACCTGTCGCGATAGGGCCGCGTAATGGGCGCACCCTCGGCCCCGATCTTGATCTGCAGGTCGGCCATCCGGACGTGACCATCCAGGTGGGCGGTTATTTTCTCCGCATACCGAAACTCACGCGCGAACGGAACCGGGGCGACTTGCGCCAGGTAGGTCTCGATCTGCGGGGCGCTCAGCAGGGCATCCCTGCGCAGGCGCACAACCTGGGTGAGCTCGACTTCGAAGAAGTGCTCCGGATATCCGCTACCATCGAGTTCGGAGATCGAGACGATGCGCTTCATGACGCCCGGGAGGTCGTCGGTCTGCGTGACGTCGCGGAGGGTGGATTTCAGCTTCACGCAATCCCACGCGACCTCGACGACTGGTTCGTTTGCCGCAGCCCGGGTGCGGAAGGTCAGGACCCGGCAGTAGGCCAATCCAGCCAACCGCCCCACGCCTCGGAATCCGCGCGCATCGGTTCCGCGCTTACCGCTGGCACCGATGGAGAGAAGGGTGGCGGCGGCGCGATCCGCGGCGATGCCCGACCCGTTGTCGCGGATGAGGATCGACCGCTCGACCGGGTTGATGTTGATATCGACCCGACCGGCGTCTGTCTTGCTAAGGACGCCGGCTCGGCGGGCGTCGTCGATGGCGTCTGCGGCGTTCTGGATGTACTCGCGGTAGATCGTCAGGGGATCGACGTACATCGCGCTGCTGAGCAGCTCGAGAACATCCTTCCCGATGGTGATCAGCTCGCTGGTGGGTGACTTGGTAGAGCGAGACCGGCTTGTTGATCCGGTCGCGGCGGCCCTGATTGCACTCGTCACGGCTAGCTCCTTATGCCGCCAGGCCGTTGACGATGGGCTCAGCTTCGTCGTGCAGGCCGGCGTCTTCGACACGGTCTTCGTCCGGCATGTCGCAGACGTCATCGACTTCGGCGCCGATGTCACGCTGAGCCCGCCAGATCTCCCGCTCTTCATCCTTGGGAATCGGCAGGTAGAAGGCCAGGAGCGCCTTGAGTCGCGGATTGCTCTCGTCGGCGAGGAGGTCCGCATAGCGGCTAGGGTCGCGGGACGACAGGCGCTCGAGAAGTGCTGCCCTCTCATCCTTGTCCAGGCGGCCCATCAGGGCCGAATACCGTTCGAACTCCTCGCGTCCGCCCAGGCTCTCGTACCATTCGCGATTGAAGATGAAGTGGTGTGGCCGCGCGAGGATGGCCTCAAAATCGACGAAGGTGTCGCCGAAGGCGCGTTTGAAGAACCGGGGTTCCCCGCTGACGACCCCATGGGTCGCCTGCAGGACGATCTGCAGCGAGCGCAGCTGGTAGCGCGTCCACTTGGCTCCGATGAAGCCACGGTCCGGCCGATCCGTCGGCTGGTACCGCATCGGGAACGACCAAATGCGGACACCCAGTTCCTCGTTCAGCGACACGTTGAGGCGCATGCGTTCGAACAGGTCGGCCGGGTCGTCGTGGAAATTGTAGAGCATGTAGTTCGACAGTTCGTGGAGCCCGAACTCGTGGGCGTAGCGCACTGCCTTTTCGTAGGGGCCCTTCAGCCCGAGGTGGTCGAAAGCGATCCGCAGCGGGCGAAGGGCGATCGTGGAGAGTTCCCGCAGGTACATCGGGTCCTTGGCCAGGATGCGCGCGTCGACACCCTGATTGAAGTCGACGCGCCGCTGGGAAGCCACCCGTTCGCCGGGACGCTGCAGCTTGGCGCCCGCTTGGAAGCCGAGGTCACGGATTTCGGCCATCAACTCCTTGAAACGGGGAGATGCGACCACATTGTTGTCCATCAGGAGCAGATCCCGCTTGGGACCATGGCGCTCTTCGATCGCTCGGATCATGCCCGTCAGCGACTCCACGTCGCGCTGTGCGCCTTCGAGCTTCGGCACACCGCAGAAGTGGCATTTGCGGATGCAGCCTCGCGATGCATAGGCGAAATAGGCGTCACGTACCGGGTAGCGATAGTCGACCTGTTCCAGGATCGTGTAGTCCGGCACTAGATCCTCGATGGGGGTTCCATCGCGGTCGTCAGCGTAGAGCTCCTCGGCGAACTCATCCAGCTGCAGGGCGACGGCCGGCGCCTCGGTCAACAGGCCTTTGATAAACCGCACGCCCGCCCAGCGGGGCTCTTCCGTGAAGCGGGCGTTCATCAGGGACGCCGCGATCCCGCCCACAAAGACCCGCTCCGACCGGCCGCCGACGAGATCGAGGGCGAAGTCGATCGTCTCGGCGATCTTTCGGTACTCGAACGAGAAAAGCGTGGTGAGATAGATTCGATCCCAGGCCGTGTCCCGCAGGCTGGGATCGAGGCCCTTGGCGAACCGGACCTGATCGTTCTTCCCGTGCTGGCCGTGGTAGGCAGCGAGCTTCATCAAGCCCAGTGGCGGGTACTTGTTCTTGTAGCCCGGCTCGAGAAGCAAAATTCGACGTCCGGCCATTCAAGCGCACTCCCCGCGCAAGCTTAGACCATCATCGGCACGATGACGATCGCGATCTCGTGAACCTATCAACGGTGCCTTGACGCCTAAGCGTATCGCTTAATGATGGCCTTGCGCACCGACTGGTAGAGCTTGGTGTCGAGCATGCTGGCGAGCACTTCGAAGACCGGCTCTAGGTAGGGGGGGTACTCCGGCTCCGTCTGCTTAGCAGACGCCCTCGGCGTCTTTGGCTCGGTCAGTGTCACCGACGCCTGCCGGGCCAGGTCCTTCAAGGCCGCGGTGGTCTTGCGAAGCTCGACCTGCTGGTCCTGCGTGTAATCGCTGAGCGTCAGGCCTTCAACCTTTCGCAGCGCAGCGCGGATTTTGTTGGCGACCTCCGGCGCTGGCGGCGCTGGTGGGTCAGCGTGCAAGACGCTTTGGATATCTTCGATCTCGCGGTCTGCCTGCTCCTTCACCTTTTCGAAGCGCTTGGAGTTGCGAGCCGCGGAGGCTTTATAGACCACGCTAACGTAGTCCTTCAGCGCCTCCCGGATCTGGTCCTGCATCTCACGCCAGGCGGGCGAATCCTCGAAACCGTCACGTCGGGCATTGGGGATCAACACTCCGGGGAGGGTGTCGATGAAGATCTCGCCCAAGACCCAGAACTGGAACCGTTCGTATGACGTCTGGTGGTTCCGCATGATCCGCGAAAGGATATCGGTGCCGTCGAGCTGGATGTTCTTCACCCGCACGCGAATGCCAGCGACATCCGGGTCTCCGATCATACCGTAAAGCGGCGTCTCGCCGTGCCAGCCCCACCACTTCGCACCCTCGACCGTTCCGCCGTCGAAGAAGCTGATCTTACGAATGGGCGCCGGTTTCTTGTTCGCGACGGTCGCACGTGCGTAGGGCTTGAAGAGCTCGTCGAGCCCATCCTCGCTCGCCCCAATGAAAAGACGAACGGTGGGTGGCTCCATCCCGCGGCCCCTGGCCTCAGCGAGGATCTGCTCTCGATAGTCGCCGAACGAGTCCGAGAAGCGGAGCGGTGACACGACGCGCAGGTAGGCAGCGAGGTCGCCGATGTCGCGCAGTTCGGCGGGCGCGATGGTGAGGTCGATCAAACTGACTTTGGTGTAGTGGGCGGCGACATTGGGGGCTGGCGTGCGCGTCGCTGTAATGTGCGCAGTGAAGACGCTCTCCAGGTCCGTGGCCTCGAGCAGCGCTTTGCGGATGGCCGCGCAGTCGTAGGAGACCGTGACCTCTTCCTGGTAGCCAGCTGCCTTGCAGCGGAACTCCAGCCGTTCGCAATAGGCGATGCCAGCCAGACGCCCGATACCCCGAAAGCCGGCCTGCCTTCGTGGGCTTTTCCGGGAGGCACCGATGGCCGTGAGCGTGTTCCAGACGAGATCCGGCAGGATGCTCGCGCCATCATCCTCGATCGTGATCATGCCGGGTTCTTCCGGGCTCACGATGATCTGGATTTTCCCCTCACCGGGCAGCAGCGTCCGGTCCGACCGCGCCGCTTCTATGGCGTCGAACGCGTTCTGCACGTACTCCCGGATAGCGTCCCGTGGCTCCACATACATACCGGTCGTCAGGGACTCGAGCACGTATGAGCCGATTAGGACCCTCGGTTCTGGCGGGTCGGCCGGCTTGGCTGCTTCTGACATGGACCCCTCTTAGCGCAATCTGAAGTCGGTGTTCGGGCCCCATCGGGTAAGGCCAATGATCTCGTCGAATTCCACCCGCTCACTCCGGATCAGGTTGGTCTCGATCTGTCGGGCGGGGACACGGAAGTAGGCGGCCAGCGCGTTCCGGACCTCATCGACCGTCGCGGCGTCCGACCCGATCAGCGCGCGAAGCGACCTCGCGTCGCCGGGCAGGACGTCTTGAGTGAGCGACGCCTCGCCATTCAGGATAGCGACGAGCCTGCGGCCACGCGAAGCCGAGGCTTCCGTCGCGAGTTCGAGCCGGACCCGCGGCTCGTTCCAGTCCGGAAGCAACAGGAAGGAGCGCTCTCGCCCGGCAAGCCGCGCCTGGAGGCCCAACAACGCGGGTCGGAATGCCTCGACCGTCTGGACCGCGAACAGGTCGTCGATGGCGCCGGCCAGTGGCATGTCCCGGGGCTCTCCGTTGGTGTCGAAATAAGTGCCGCCATACATGCCGGAGACGAGATCAACGGCCTCGCCCCGCCCCAGATTGCGCCCGATGATATCGCGCACCAGGATCGAAGCGGGTTCAAGTCCGACAGCGACCGCCTCGACCAAGAGTCGCCCGAGCGTGCGCGGCTCGTCGAGCGGCGCCTCGGCCTCAAGACGGCTGCGCACCGCCGCGACGCCGGCTGCCGCCTCGGTGGGGTCGAGACTGCCGAGCAGCCTGACGATCTCTGCGACGGCGATTGGGGCCTGGCGCTCGGGCTCGCGCGGCAGCTCCTGGCCTTCAGGCACCTCTTCCGGGGGACCTTCGGTACCCTCGGCTGGCGCGTCAGCTTGGGCGGCGGCCGTGTATGCTGAGAAGAGATTGGGGAATCCGCCGCCGAGTTCCCGATGCAGGAGCACGGCCAGGGTTGGAAGCGTGACAAGCGACAGCGTCGCGCCAGCCCTCGATTGCTGCAATTCGTGGACCAGCAGCGGTTGCGGGAAGATGACCTTGAATCCATCCGTGAGTAGGTTGGAAGCAGCCTTCCCGGCGTCGTTGCGGACGTTGGGCGGCGTAAACGCCCAGTCGGGCTTTACGTCATTGCTCAGCAGGACGATGGCGTTGGCTGGCACATCCTTGCAGCCACGGACCACCTCGAGCCAGATAATGAGATCGCCGTACCTGTTGTCATCCTTCTTGCGGTCTGCGATGCCAGGCGGAAGGCCGCCCTCCAAGCGGACGGCGTGGATGGCCTGGACATCGCGCAAGTCCGCGTAGATGTCGCTGTCGAGAACCCGTCCGTTCAGCAACTCGACCAACACCTCCGTAGTCTCTTCGAGGCTCTGCGATGCCGCCTTTTTCAGGTGCTGGGCGCGCTGACGAATGGTGACGATCTCGCGGTCCAGGGCCGCCAGGAAGCCGACACGGTCCTGGGGACCTTGTGCGCCGGGCTGATTGAAGCCCGCAGCCCGTCCGTCATCGAGGAAGCGTCGCGATTCAGACTGAAGGAGGGCCAAAGCCGAGACGAAAGCGTCGGCGGAGCGCACCATCGGCACGAGTGGCGGGGTGTCTTTCGAGATCTTCCCGAAGAGTTCGTGGGCGACCCAGGCCGGCACTCTAAACCGCTTGCCGAGGCCCTTCAGCCAGTCGCAGACCTCCTTGCGCGCCGCAGGGTGGAGGCTGCCAACGGCGATAAGGAAGGACGTGTCCGCGAAGAAGTATGTCTCGCTCCCGTCGACGACGGCTTTCAGGTCCGCAACGAACGCGGCGCGGGAAGTGAGGCGGTTCTGGAACATCAGGGGAGCAGGTCAGCCGCGTCCGGGGGCTCGGAAATGCGGGTCATCACGGAGATCTGCAGCGGTCGCAGCGTCCCGCCGTCAACACCTTTAGTGCCGCCGGCTTTCCGAAGGACCTGGCGCCGCTTCTGGGCGGCCTCCTGCGACGGAAACCGCTCGGCGCGCCCGGAATGCATCGCGAGTTCCAGTTGCCCCTGTGGGCCAACCTGCTCAGAGAGATACACCGGTCGCGTGGTCAATGGGCCGCCGCCCAATGTCCAATACGACTCAGAGAATTCGAACACTGTGCCCCTCCCGCAACCCTCGCTGTGGGGCGGGGTCATTTACAACCGTGACCGTACATGTGTGGTATTGGCGTGCAACAGCGCAGCCTGTTTATGACGGCATCGAATAGGACGAGACAAATCTGACGTCGAGTATGAGACCTGCTGGCCGACGGCTGTCGCGACCTGCCGGCTCGCTTCCAGTGGGCCAAGCCCCGTTCGAACGCTCCGCTGGGCTGTGTCCGCACCGGTCATTCCATGTGTACCAAGGATCTGCCCGAAGGTATCTCGTGGCCGGTCTAAGGCGCCGCCATCTTGAACAGGCGTGACGCGCCGGTAACGGCGGTTGATTTTGTCTTGGACGAAGTCGGAGGCTGAGTGGCGGTCAATTTTCTAGATGGTCGGAAGCTGATCTCCGCCGGGACGCTCGTCGGTCCCCGCGTATACTCGACAGATCTGCTTTCGAGACACTTGAGCTACGAGGACGTTCCGGGATCGGTCCGGCAGGCCGCGCGTGCGCTGAAGATCAAGATCATCACTAAAGGTACCGTGGTCTTGAACAGCACCCACTTCATGGACCCGTTGGGTGTGAAGTTGTGCATCTCTCATCCAGACATCCTCGCTGGCGAGGGTATTCTACCCGCGTTTCGGGTTGGCGATGCTGCCCTGAAGGTACCCCCGGCGCTGACCATTCCGCACTACGAAGCGGTTGGCGTGGGGGAAAACCTGCTCGCCGACCATATGGGTTGGTTGGACGGGCAGATTGGGCGCGTGATGCCGTGGGAGTTGGCAGATGTCGGTGACCGACTGCGCCAGCGCTTGATCGCAGGAATCTCGTCGGATGGCTCAGCGATCGCGAAGTATCTGGATGGCGTTTCCAACCAAATTCAGTGGCGCCAGGAAATCGTTTCGGCCCTTTCAGACATGGACATGAGCCGTGATCGACACCTCCACGACTACATTGCGGGTCTGCCAAGCGGAGTGAGGGAAAAGGTCGAGTCGTACGTGCAGGCCTCCTACCACGCCGTGGGGACAACGGTCGTGAACTGCGAGGCCGGTACCGATCTCAGTCCCATGTCGCGTTTCAAAGCAGAGAGCGTTGTGCTCGCGAACCGGGATGTTCAGCTCGGTGAGCTGTCGGACGAGGGGATATTTCTCAAAGTATTCATGGGCTACGCGCTCAACCAGATTCAGTCGTGTCTAGTGCCTGCCCAAATTGTGGACCAGATCACATTCACCGAGGCGCATCGACTGAGCGCAACGCTTCGGCACCAGGGATTTCAGGAGAAGTACGAGCGCATTGTAGAAGGCGCCATCCGTGCTGCATCAGGGACCGCAAGCGTTGAGGAGATCGATTTCGAAGAGATCGCCGCGATCTCGGCGAACATTGCGGAGGCCTTTCAGCTGTATCTCGATGAAGAGCTCTCGACCTACAGGACGGCTGAATTCGATCTGACCAAGAGTGAGGCGCTGCAGACCGCCGCAGACCTCGGCCTCGATGCGCTAGCTGCGATCCCCGGTGCTGGCACGATCGTTTCTGCCGGCAAGACGGCGGTCAACTCGGCGAAGGTTGCCGGACTTTCGGCGCGCGCTTTCGATTTCAGGGACAATGAGAGGGCATTTGCGGCCGCGAAAGACAGGAAGAAGGAGGACATCGCGACCGTAATTGGGAAGCTGCACATCAGTGACGGAAAGCGTTCCCAGTTGTTGGATGCGGTGGCCGCGTTAGCGGACATCTATGCAATCCGGGCCCGGCGGGCTTAGGTCGTGAAGCGCAGCGTCGTAGGGTAAGCGACGCAGCAAGGTGCTTCGCGCCGCCAACGTCAGGGCTTGGCCGCGATCAGGCTGCTGACGCGCTCGATCTTGTCGACCCACTGCGCGACCGCTGGGCGCCGCCATTCGATGAGCATCCGAAGGCGGACGAGTAACAATGGTGGGCCAGGGCGGAACGCCTGTTTTCCGCCTCGACACCAATGTCCGGAAGTGGCGACGATCCGCGATCTTGGGCGGGTTGTAGGGACTTGGACCACGAAGAGATGCGCGCAGTGGCGGCGCTCCTGCGCGCGCAGAGAACTCGCGTGGCGTGAGCATGGCGGGCCCAGACACGAGAACCAGGATCTTGAGCGTGGAGACGCTGGTGCCGGAGTTCAGTAGTTCGAGCTGAGACGTGCCCATCCAATCTCGAACCAACGGCCCGATCAGAACATTGGCGATGCGCGCGGGACCTAAGAACTTGGCTTGAGAATGATGTCTATCCAGCGACCGTAGTCATCGGGGGAATCGCCTGGCAGAGCCGCCTTGATGTCCCCGATCGCGCGCAAAGCGTCTTCAAATCGGGCCGGCGCCATGTCGTTCAACTGCCGAACGATCGCAACCACAGCATCGTCTCGTCGCGCAGGCATCGGGAGTTTGAGCCCCGCGGCCGAATACGCAGCTTTCAAGTCGTTGGATTTTGGAAGCGCCTGCTTCGTTCGCAAGGCCTCAAGCAGCGACGCGAGGATCGGCGCGCGATCTGCCGTGAACTTCGGGTCCGTAGTCGAAGACGCCATCTTCGGCTTGGCCTTTTTGGGCGCGCGCTTTGACGGCGCCCTGGCCGGTCGGGACTCCTCCGCGACGATAGCCAGGGATCGGATCGCATCCGCAAGCTCCCGGGAACCTCGGCGCGTTTCCAGTTCCTGGATGAGCGGGCCCCAATCTTCGACTCGATAGCGGACGAAGAGGGCGGCCAGATCCTTCACCAGGGACGGAGTCCTACTCGTCACAGTCCGACCCTTTCAAGAATCTCGTTCCCGACCCGCGTAAGCTCGTTCTTGCGCTCTGTCCGGGCATTGTCCGTCATGAATATCGGTTGTCCCCGGCGCGCGCCCGTCGGGTAACTGTCCGAGTGATTGAGCTCAGCCTTAAAGACGTGAAGCTTCAACTCCGCGGCCTCCTTGCGAACGCGTTGCCGTGAGCGCGTGTGTTCCACGCGGTCGCTTACGTCGTTGAACAAGATGCCGGCAACCTCGGGCGCGTCTTCGTTGGGGTACGTTCGCTTGAACTCCTGCAGGGATTTCAGGAGAAGGGGCATGCCGATCGTGGCAAGGAATTCCGGCTTCACCGGGACCAGGATCCAGTCTGCGGCGTGATAGGTTGCGGTCGACAGGATCGACTCTGTCGGCGCGCAGTCGATGATGATTAGGTCATAGTCCGATCGCACGTCGTCCAACTGATCGCGAAGGACATGACTGCGCTCCAGCGCCAAGCGCATCGTCCAAGCTAGGTCGAGGCTCGCCGGGATCAAGTGGAGGCATGAGCCATCCTCCCAGTTCTTCACCTTGCGGATCAGCTTGTTCACCTGGACAGGAGGTTGACCCTGCGAGGGCTGGAACATCGCATCGACGGTCGGAAGTCCCTTCTCGATCAGCTGTTCGTATCCTTCGGCACCGAGAATGTACTGGCTGAGGTTGAACTGTGGATCGAGGTCGACGAGCAGGACCTTGAGGTTCTTCAGGTAGGCGGCATACCAACCGAAGTTGGATGCCACGGTCGATTTTCCCACGCCGCCCTTCATGTTCATGACGGCCATGACGACCGCTTGCTTCGCTGGCGCTGCGGCAGCGGCGCCATCTGCCGCGGCGCCGAGTTGGATCTCGTAGCCTTCGGCCTCTGCCCATTTCTGGATCGACTCAAGCGTCCACACCGGTCCGGCCTTGAGGTTCGCGGCAGGAGACGGAAAACCGCCCTTGCGATTTCGCCAGTTAGCGACCGCCTGCTTGGTAACGCCCAGCAGGAGCGCGATCTCGGCCACCCCGACCAACTCCATTTGATCCAAACCCTTGTGCGAATGAAGCGTACAACAAGGTAGAAAGTTTTAGACCAAGGGTCAAATGATCTGTTGACAGCGATCGGCCGGTTATAGTTTTGTAACAGCTCCAAAGCGCGGCGGCTTCAAGAGAGCCAATGATTTTTGGAGGGTGGTCCCCGGGAGAGGCGTACCTGTCCCGGGGTCCGATCTGCCAACGGTTAAGTTGGCTGCTATAAGCCTACATCTATGAGCGCGGCATGGCCGAAAGTCAAGAAATCTACCCGTATTCGGCCGAGTCTCTTGAGCGCCTCACCGAGGGCCTGACCGCCGCGCGACTCGCCCGATACATGGTCTCTGCAAACGGCGATCGCAACCGGGCGCTCCAGCTCTACCTTTGGAATGCCCGGCTTTCCAAGGCGTTCCTGTTCCCCCTGCAGGCGTGCGAGGTGTTCACGCGCAACGCGATGCACAAGGCGTTCTCAGAGCGGTGGGGGCAGGATTGGGTGTTCGATCCGCCTTTCGCCCTCAATGAGCACTCGAAGCGCTCCCACGTGAAGGCGCTTGATCAGCTGGCCCGTCGCAAGAAGGGCGCTGCAATCTCGCCTGACGATGTGGTCGCAACCCTGAACTTCGACTTCTGGTCCAACCTGCTGCGCGCCGATTACCAGGAAGCGCTCTGGAGCGACCGCAGCCTCTTCGCGAAGGTGTTCCCGAACCTCCCGAAGGACCATGGCCGTGGCCAGGTGCAGTTCGAGGTGGCGGCGGTGAACGCCTTGCGCAACCGGATCGCGCACCATGAGCCGATCTCGGCGCAGGACCATGGGAAGGCGCTCAATCGCATCCTCGATGTCATCGGCCTGATCTCCAGAGACTATCGCGACTGGACCCGCGCCCATTGCACGGTGATGGGCGTGGCGAAGTCACCACCGAGCATCCACTCCGCCGTGCCCGGTCGGCCCCTCGCCCAGGCGAACCTGCGGTCGCCGACGATGATCTCCAGCGAAGCGAGCCTCCTCGAGGCGCTTACGTCCGTCGCTTCGGCGCGCCCAGGCTTGCTCCTCGTGCGGATCCCTGACGCGCCGGGCTACGCCGCGGTGTCAGCGCAATCGATCTCAGGCTACCTGGCGAAACACATCGCGGCGGCCCAGGCGGACACCGGCGGTCTGATCGATCTGGGCGACCACACGGTCGAGGACGTTCTGACGACGGTCAGCCTCGTGCTGCAGGAAGTCGACCGTCGGGCGACCACCGGCGACGCCATGGCCCTGTTCTATCCCTCGCAGAAAGGGACCGCGCGCCCGGACGCGCTCCTCGTCGTGGAGGATGGCGTTCTCCACGGCTTGCTCACCCGACCCGACGCGCGGTTCTAGGTCGTGGGGTGAGCTTCCCCCTAGGTCCGTAAGATTGCTCGAACTCAAGGTGAGCCGGCGCGAGTCTCTATCACCCGATTGGCCTCAGAACGGCTGGTTGCCCGACTTCGCACCCCTCGCCAACGGGGCGCTTGAGGCCGAAGTTGTGGGCCCGTAACGTCCGGTTCCTGGCCCGGTCCCAATGACGGCTCTTGGCGCACTACGGACCTCGTCTTCCAATCCGCGCATAGCGTGAAGTCTGGCCTTCGGCGCACCAGCTCGAACTTGGCGGATTCGCGGACGTCATACGTCAGCGGCACAGACCGCGGTCCGTCGCCAGACCGCCGCCGCGGGCCTGAAGCCGAGGGACGAGCCCGCTATGCGACGGGGGCGGGCTGCACGGTGAGGCCCGAGCCGACGCCCGTGGCCAAGTTCCAGGCCATGCCATACCGGGCGCCGAAGGCGCCAACGAGGAATTCCTCACACTCGAGCCGATGCAGCAGGCGCTCCAGCAGGATGCAGCCCGTCAACAGCCGTTCAATCTGGTCCGTGGGCGGGTCACGGGGGTTCACGAAACGGCTGAGGGCTGGCCACTCCGCCACCGGCTTGGCCGCGACGACCTCCGCGAGGCGGCGCAGGCCCTCTACGCCCATGCGATGTCCGTGAACCCGTTGCGGCTCGTAGCGATCGTCGAGCCCGCGCCGCACCGTGAGCCAGGCGCACTTTGTGGCGACGCTTCCTTGCACAACAACGACGCCGCGCTTCGGCGACGGAAGATGGAGCGCGTCGATCTGGGCGTAGGCCCAGGTCCGATAGGCTGCGACATCCACATGAAGACCGCGCAGCTGCGTCAAGAGCCGGTCGCTGCCAAGCGGGGCGCTGTGGCCCGCCTCCATGCAGACCGGAGATGTGGCGCGGCCGTAGGCGAGCTCGAGGCTACCATTCCCGTGGTCGATCGCGCAGAGGCCGGCGCCGGCCTGCAGGCCCTCTAGGTGGAGGGCGGCCGCCGTGAGGGAGCACTGGGCCTCATCCTCAGCTTCCATGAGCGTGATGCCCGCAAGCGCGTCTGCGCCGAGTTGGCGAGCCAGCTGACGGGCCGCCTCCGTGCCAAACACCGCGATGCGCTCGGCGCTGAGCCGGACGGCCGTTTGACGGAGCGTCTGGACAATCTCGATCAGGCGTTCCACGCCCAACGCCGCTGCGTTGCTGCGGACGAGGCGCATCAGATCAAGGTCGACCGCATGGCCGCCAACAGGGACGAGCGTGTCGCCGGCCCGGTCCGCCACAAGCAGGCGGATGGAGCGGCTACCGACCTCTATGACTGCGACGCGCATCATCGCCGCTCCAGCAGCCACGAGCGGCCGGCCCGCCACCGCTCACGCGCACGTCCGAACTCGGCGAAGCCGCTCATGGGCCGCTCGGTGCGCCTGAGCCGCCGCCAGGCGCCAGGACTGAGGCCTTCCAGCCGCTCCAGGAGGGCCGGATCGGGCCGCGCTCGCGCGAGTTTGAGGGCTCCGATGTGCTTCGCCAGCGCTTCCACCCGGACGGGGCCGGCGCCTGGGAGGCTGTCGTTCCAGAAGCCTTGCCGGTAGAGGCGCGCCGCCTTCACCGGATCCGGCTCCGCGTCACCCAGATATTCAAACCACTGGGGGCTCAGGATGCCGGTGGCCGTCGACAGCAGACCCCACGCTTCCCGGTTGTCATCGCTTGCGTACCGCAGCCCCTCCAGGTTGGGGCGCTCGCTCATCATCAGCGCGGCTCGCGCCGTCAGAACGGCGAACCGGGTGGTCTCCCGCTCGGCTTCCGGGAGGGTCGCGCAAGCCCGCACGGCGCGCTGCAGCAGCCGCCATTTCTGCACCGCTATCGGCGCAATCGCGCCGTCGCGCGAGCCGCCGGCGCGCTTTCGGCGCTCAAGCTTGTGGGCGAACTTGGCGGCGATAGTCAATTCAACGGGATGGATCAGCACATTGCTCGGCTGGTCGGCGACGTGGTCCTGAAACGCGGCCCACAGGTCGCCGTCGGCTTCGCTTGAAGATCGCTCCGCCCAGCGCAGCTGGCTCCAGCCGAACGGCTCGCCAATCCGATTCAGGCGCTCCTGCGCGGTGATGAACTCTGAAGCCAGCTCGGACGAGACTTGGTGAGCCAGGCGGCGGCCTTGGGCGAGATGCCACTGAGCTTCGTGCAGGTAGGCCGGGCGCAGGGCTTGCGTGAAGTCAAAGCGGCCAGCGCCCTGTATCGGCCTGAGAAAGCCTACGAGCGCATTGGCCGCGCGCATATGCCGTTCGGCCTGGGTGCGCAGGTCGCCCCTCGGGGAAACGCGTCCGCGCAGCAGGTATTCCCCCGACGTCTCGGCGAAGACCAGCAAGTCGTCGGCTTGGTGTTGTACGGCCTGCAAGCCCGAGAGCGTGACCTGGCACTCTCTTTCAGAGCAGTCGAGGACGGTCCGCGCCATTTCAAAGGTGAAGCCGTAGCGGAACACCGATAGCGTCTCCGTGGCCTCGTACAGTGGGTCTGGGACCGTCGCGGGGATCTCGGCCGGCTGGAAATCTTCCTCGTCGACGAGAATGAGGCGAGTACGTCCAAGGTGGCGGCGCGCGACCTTGTTCAGAGCCGGATCGATGGTCCACCCGCGGCGATCCAGGCCCTGGATTTCCTCGAGCAGCGACGCGGGCTGCAGGCGGGCGAAGGGGCCGGTCGGGAACGGCTCGGCGCGGTCGAGATGCTGCGCGCCAATGATCACGAGAACATCGGGTGCGCGCCGCGGCTGTTCAGCCGTAGGCCGTCGATTGAGCTGGTCGATAAGGACCTTCGCGGGCCGGCTGCGCGAAACGGTGAAGGCGAAGTCTCGAAAGCTCCGCTCGTCCGCGTTCAGAAGGTCCCACGCGACACGCCAGAAGCGATCGTTCGCCTCCTCAGGCGTCGCGCGGATGAACGCGAAGCTCGCCTGGCGCTCGTTGCGTTCGAAGTCCTTGAACGCCGGGCTCGTGTCGGCGGTGGCGTTGTCATTGATCAGGCACAGAGCCTGCGCCACGCGAAGCGCCGGGACATCGACGAGGTGCAAAATCGGGCTGGGAGAGGTGCGAATGGCTGTCGCCGTGGCTCGGATCGCCGCCAACTCATCCCGGGGAAAATCGTCGCGCTTGTAACGCTTGAGGCCGTAGGAGGCGTCGGGCGCGCGCACATAGCGGTGCTTTCGCCAGTGCTGGCCGAGCGCGTGGTCGGCGAAGTCGCTAAGGCGCGTTCCGGCGACCACGTCGAGGTGGCCGCGGTGGCCGGTCGCCACGGAGCCTTCGGGTACGACGATCCGGTCGAAAAGCGAACGACGCGCGCACTCGACCTTCGCTTCGCCGTGGAAGGGCATCGCCTCCACCCACCTGTCGGCGCCCTTGCGATCCCAATGCACGCCACTGCCATTGGCTATGCGTGCGCCAAGGCAGCCCGTCACGGCGATGCCGCCCAGTCCTTCGTGACCCACGAAGCGCCCCAGCACCTCCAAGGCTATGAGCGCCTCGAGGCTGCGTCCGTGGAAGCGGAAGCGGCCGAAGCGCTTGACGAAGGGTTCGACGATCTCCGACGCCGTGGTCAGGTCCAGCGACACGGACGCCTTGCGGACGGCGGCCTGAAAGTCGAAGGCGAGGGCGCCGTGCTTCTTTTCCCAGAGATCCACCGCGGCCTTGAGCGCCGTTTCCAACGACGGGAGCCAATCGCCGCACACGACATTCCGCCCGCTGTACAGGCCAACCGAGCTGTCCCCGCCCAGGCGCACCTTGATCTTCATCGGTAGCGCACAGGCGATGGCCTCATCTTCCTCCAGCACCAGCAACGGCCAGGCATGCTCGGTCTGCTGCAAAGCGTTCTCGACCATCGACCAGCGCGGGAGCGCGACGGACTGGCGAAACTGCGCCAAGGCCAGATCCGCTTGTCGATCCGGCTCCCGGTAGGCGGCGATCAGCGCCGCAAGCGCTCCCTCTGCGCCGGCCGCGCTCCAGTCCGGGCCAAGCTCGAGCTTGGCCAGCCGGATCAATTGGGCCGGCTTGTGGGATCCGGCGCGAATGCGGTTGGCGACCAGCTTCGCGCCGGCAAGCGCGGACCGCTGCCCGTCCCAAGTCACCCCCTGCAGCGCGGCTTGCCAATGCGGCTGGTGATCGCCCCAGCATTCGATCAAGTGCTCGGGAAGGTGAGCCAACAGCTCGAGCGCCGCCGACGGCAGCGCCTGAAGCCGCTGCAGATAGCCGTAGATCTCCGTGCTTTCGGGCGGGCGGCAGTCCGCCCAGACAGGGCCGAACACCAAGTCCTCATCGTTCGGGGAGGCGGCGTCAAAAGCCGACAGCAACGCCACGCCGAGAGCCACCTGCTGGCCGACAATCCAAGGCGACGACGCCGCGCCTTTATGTGCGTCGAAGGCCATGGGTCACGTCCACGAGGCCGGAAACGTCTTGGGGGACTTCTGGTGTGACACCACCAGCTGCCTCGCCAGGCGCTTTCCGAGCCCCTCCACCAAGAACTCGATGGCCGAGACGGTTGGCGCCAACGGATAGTGACCATCCCCCAGCTGTAGCCGGGTCACCTGTTGCGCCGCCGTCAGCTGGAGGACCACAACCCCCTTGCGCGCGACGAGCCGTCCGCCGCCGCGCAGGGCGCCGAGGTCGTCCTCCTCGTCTCTGGCCCCCGCGCGAGCGGGCCCTCGAGCGCCGGGCCCATGCCCGTCATAGGCGGCCATGCCGACGAACCGCTCACCTTGTCGCGAGGCCCGATCGTCGTTCGCCGCCGACGGCGAGCCGTCCGTCCTGTTCGCCAACGCCGACCTCGCCCGGGCTGCCTGAACGGCTTCGGTGAGAATGCGGCGCCCACGCTGGACCAAGCTCCGGTCCGCGCCATAAAGACCATCGCTCTCGCGAAGGATTTCGAGATCGGACATCTCTGAGAGATCGTCGCCCAGGCCATGTAGGATGGCGTTTACGATACGATCATCTTGATCGTTGCTCATGAGTTCCATCCTTCGTACATCTGCTCTAACTGGCGACGTACGTTTCTAACTCTGGATGCAAATTGGATACGCGTCGGTATCGAGCCAACGAAGGCTTCGAGCTCGCCCCCCTCGAGGCCGGAGAGCATGCCGAGGACGATCTTGCGCTCGACCGGGTCGTCGAACGCGGCGAGCACAGCCTCGACCTCGTCCAGCGCGGCGATGACCGCCGCAGGATCCTCGCCCCCCAAGGCTCGTCGCAGCGGGCCGCTGCCGGCGCCTCCCCACAAAAATTCGCCTGTCCCGGACTCAACGACGCCGGCAAGCGTCTCCTCCGCGTGAGCCGGCTCGCGCGCCGCAGCAAGTTTCGAGCGGTGCACGATGGCGATGATGTTCTTGAAGAACACGGTCATGAACGAGTGGTGGGCCGGGACCTGCCATCGTTCGTCCATCATCCGCAGGACGACTTCGTGCACGGCGTCCCGGTCTGAGTTCGGGTCTCGTGCGCCGAAGAGGCCGAGCACACGACGAGCGAACCGCATGAGGCGATAGACGTCGGCCGAAGAAAGCCGGTGAACTGCTTCTGCGACTTCTTCTGCAGTGAGGTAGCGCACGTCAGCTTTGCGACCGGGCACTTCGTTGCCTCCCTTCGCCTACCTATCCATGTCAACGGGAACAGCGCTCGCGGACACCGGCGCGAAAAAAAGATTCACGCAGTACAGGCCCGGTTCCTGTCTCCAGACCTGCGGCCCGGGAACATTTCAAAGTAGGCGAGGTGATGGCCACCCGCCCGACGCGTGGAGACTACACAATGTATGACATCAGACGGCTCGAAGACCTAACGGGCGGCGAGGCTCCGTTCATGATGCTGCTGGCGAGGCCGACGCCCTATGACGTCGAAGCCATGATGCGGCGCGCTGACGGTCTCACCTACGATGCGGCCCGCCAGGTGAACGAGGGGGAAGGCGATCCGCTCTCGATGGGCCGCAGCACCTGCTTCCGGCGCAGCAGCACCGGCGTGATCTTCTTGGACAACGACCGGTCGCAAGACGACTGACCCCCTCGTGGCCGCCCGAGTTCAGCTCGCGCGGCCCTTTTCTGGAGCCCACAACACCCATGACTGTGCTCATCATTACGAACCGCGATGACGTGCACGCGGACCTGGTCATCCCCCTCCTCGAAGGGGCGGACCACCGTCGTCGCGCCGTGCGGCTGAACACCGAGGATTTTCTCGTCAACTGCCCTTTCGAACTTCATCAGCCCAGCGCAGAGGCGAGCCTGAAGATCCTCGACGCCGACCGCCGCCTCGAGTTCTCGGAAGTGACCGCCGTCTGGTACCGAAAGCCGCCGCCGGTGGTGCCGCCCGATGAGCTGGCGTTCCCGCCGGCCCGAGGCTTTGCGGTGCGCGAGGCGGAAGCCGCCTTGCGAACGATGTTCGACCTCCTCGAGGATCGCTACTGGATGAGCCCGGTCCCCAGCATCCGAAGGGCCAGCCAAAAGCTCCCCAATCTCAAGGTCGCCGCGGACCTGGGGTTCACCGTCCCGCCGACACTGGTCACCAACCGGCCTGCGGCTATCGAGGCCTTCGCCCGTCGGTACGACTGGAACGTGCTGGCCAAGCCCTTCACCTTCGACACCTTCCAAACGGGAGGCGATCGGCCGCAGTCATGGGATACCTTCGCCGCGCGCTTCGACGCGGCCACCTTCGAGGCGGTGCGCGAGAGCGTTCGCCTGTGTCCCGTGATCGTGCAGCCCTATGTGGAGAAGGCCCTGGAACTGCGCGCGACGCTGGTCGGACGCGAAGTCTTCTGCACAGCCCTGCATTCCCAGGAGCACGCTGACGCCCGTGAAGATTGGCGCGCCGCGGCCGTCGAAGAGATTCGGCATGAGCCGTTCGCGCTGCCAGCTGAGGTCGAGGCCCGACTGCTCGCCTTCAACGATCACTTCGGTCTCAACTTCTCGGCTGTTGATCTCATCCTGGACCCGGGCGGCCGCTACGTCTGGCTGGAGGCGAACCCGAACGGGCAGTGGCGCTGGCTTGAAGATTTGACGGGGCAGCCGATCTCAAACGCGATCGCGGCGCAGCTCGCGCAGGCTCACGCCTGACAGGTTCCTCGACGGATCATCGTCGTCGAGTCCTTGGCCCAGGCGCTCAGGGCGGCGGCCGTTGTCGCGCCAAGTCTTGCGCGGATACCAGGCCGCGCAGCGAACCGCGAAAGTCTTTGCCGTTGAGCCCGGCAGCTGCGCCTTGACCATGACCTGGAACAGGGATGTTGAAGACTTCGGGGTGCGGGGTGCCGGGGTTCGTGTGCCGGAGCTTGTGGAACGCCTCGTAGTCGGTCTTCAGGCCCTTCAGGATCTTGATCGTGTCTTCGATCGTGGGCTCGTTCACGTCGATTTTCTGGAAGCGGCGAACGAGGGCCCGGTCCTTCTCGAAGTGCTGACGGAACGCCTTGTAGGTCGTTGAGCCCATCCGCCAAATTAGCGGATCGACCTCCCCCGGCTTGGCCTTCTCGTTGAGGTTGATGCAGTAGGCTTCGAGCGCCTCGCCGCCGGTCTTCACCTGCGGCTTGTCCTCGCCCTCGGCGCCCTTGCCGGGCTTGGCCTCGGACGCGCCGGCCTTCTTGGCGATGCCATGGGCGATGTAGTTGACCGCGTCGTACCGCGTCATGTCGTGCCTTTGCAGGAAGTAGGCGGCGTGGCTCTCGGGCTCGCTGAAGATCGCCACCAGCACATTGGCGCGGGTGACTTCCTCGCGGCCCGAGGACTGCACGTGGATCATGACGCGCCGGAAGCCCGCGATGGGCTTTGCGTCTTCCCCGTCGTCGACGACAAGGGAGCGCAGTTCGTTGTCCACGTAGTTGGTGAGCGTGGTCCTGAGCGCGCCGACGTCGCACGCCCGCATCACGCCGGCGGCGTCCCCGTCATCGATCAGACTGAGGAGCAGGTGCTCCAGCGTCGCGTATTCGGGCTTTCGCAGCTGACGCACGATCTAGCGACTGTTGAGTGAAAATCAGGGGTAAGCCCCGAATCATCGATCTGCGAGGAAGGGGCTGCCGCCAGAGCATCGCGACAGCCCAAGTCAAGTTCAGATAAGAAATCGAGATATGACCTCGGCAACTTTGGCCATCGCTGTCGGCCCCGTGGTGATCGCCATGACAGCCACCACGCCCAGGCCTGCAAGGCGGACAACAACGACGGCATAGAAAGCAGGTAGAGCGCAGGGCCCTTTTGCTTCGAATGAGTTGCCCGAAAACTTGAGATGGTCGCTACGTACGAGCTGACCACGTCGATGAGTTTGAGAACCAGCGCCCGTTCGACGAGCGCCTTTCACGACGACGTGGGCCCTCGACGTGGATTCTTGAGTTATGCGAGCAAGTGAAGGCAAGTGCCTCTAGTCCTCTTCCATGGTGCACTGCAGCGGGTGCTGATGCCGCCGCGCCGTATCAACGACCTGACCTACTTTTGTTTCCGCCACTTCGTACGTGTAGACCCCGCAGACGCCCACGCCATGCTGATGGACATGGAGCATTATGCGGGTCGCGTCTTCGCGCGACCTGTTGAAGAACTGCTCAAGTATGTGCGGGGCGAATTCCATCGTCTCGTCGCCGTCATGAGCAGAAGGACTCGGTACATCGACGACTTCTCCGCCTTCGCCTTCGGCGGGAGGGCCGCCGAGCGAACACCGGCGTTAGCGCCACCTACCTTTCGCTCGCTCATGTGTCTGGTCTCCCGGTGTGCGGCACTGACCGTAGCCAGAGCGATAGCGCAGGGACATCGCCATCGGAAAATTCGCATCTGCCTCCGCGAGATGGACGCGGCACGGTGATCCTCACGCGTGGCGTGGGGGAGGCAACAATGAACACACATCATCTGGGCGGCCTGTGGGCCGGGCGGAGCAGGGCCGGCCTTGCGCCGAGGCGACGACCTCGCCAGTGCCCCAAATTCTTGACATTTTGGGCGTTCTGGAGTAGTTGATTAGAGCATTCGGCGGGCGGGGCTCGACGAGGCATTCCCGAAAACTGGAACCTGCGTTGGCGCGTTATTCTGCTGCGTCGACCCTATGCTTGCCCAGGTGGGCAACGATCCGAGAAACAGCTCCTATGACTCACGCCTTTGGCATGTGCGGCATCGACGGCAATCGCCAGCTCCCCCCTCAAGAAGGCCGCCGCGTAATGTATCCTCAGCCGCCGTTCTGGGCTGATCTCGCTCCCACCCTCCGACAGAAGATTGCCGCGTCCACGCCTGCTACGCTCTTCCTGGCGCTACTTACGACGGCTCCGAACGCCGACGGCCTTGGAGAAGTTGAGTTGGTGGTTGAGGGCTACCGCCGCGTGCCGTTCCCCTGGGTGCACATGAACGGCTCGTATGACGTCAATCCACATCCCCTCAGCATTGTGCTGCCTCAACCGTCGGGTGCGGTGACTCACGTTGGTCTCTACGACGACCTCGGGGAGTTGCGCTTCTACGGACGCATCTTGTTCATGAGGCACGACTGGACGCCGGCGCGGGAATTCGACTTCTTGGACCATAAGGTGCGGATGAAGCGAATCCGGCAATAAAATACATAACGATCTGGGGATCATGAATAATTGTAAAGAAATGTATTGATCCAAGATTTCGTGGCGGAGTCATGTTTCGGGTAAAACGTGACTCATTTTTCTATTGACCATTGGGCAAATGCGCGACTTATAGAGTGTCCAGAACTTAAGGAGGGTTCTGGATGTCTCTACATTGCAACCGAGGTGGTCTCCGAACCGGGCGCCAACTTCATGAGATGTTGGAGATCGAGCGGCGCGAGCATCGCATCGCCTGGCTCAGAACCTCTGCCACGATCTATCAGCGCGCAGATCGTGGCCCGATGCGTCCAGTGGGACGCCGGCGGGGGGTGCGCCCTGGCGGGCTCTACTCGAGCCACAAGAACGGCAAGATGGTTGGCTTTGAATCGCTGGCCGAGAGGGATGCGATCTACTGCGCAGAGGTTCTGCCTCAGGTCGTCTCGTACCGTTCACAGCCTCATACGATCGAGGCGATCATCGACGGTGTCGCTCGTCGCTACACGCCAGATCTAGAGGAAACGCTCTCCAACGGGCAGATTCGGATCACGGAGGTAAAGGAGGACTTCGAGGCGTCGCGTGACCCTGACTACGCTGCGAAATTGAACCTCTTCGCGACTGTCTACCGCGGCATGGGCTGGGACTTCCGCATCCTGCAGCGACGGGAGTTCGGCGGCACCTTGGAGTTTGCGGGAATCTGCAAGGTGCAGTCCTTCCGGCGAGTGGCCTTCGATGCCCACGACTTAGCCCTCGTTCGCGAGCATCTCGCAGGCGGTACGAGGCCGCTCGGCGAACTCGCCGATCTGTTCCAAACCCCCGTGATCGGGCTGGCGACCGTCGCAGCGATGATGGTGGCGCGCCTCATGCTGATCGACCTCTCCGGCGGGTTCACGACCGACGCCTTGGTTCGGGAGTTCGACGACCGTGGCGCGTAATCTCTTCCCCATCGCCGTGGGTGATCGCGTGATCGTCGACGGCACCCAACTGGTTCTCCATTCGATGGCTCCCAGCAAGGTCGGTGCGCCACACGAACCTGACATCTTCCAGTTCAAGGACCCGCGCATCGATCGGGTCGTGACCTTCCCGCAGGCCGCCTTCCTGAAGCTCTACAACCAGAACAAGGTCAGGATATTAGGGGCGAACGAGTGGATCAGCGATCGCCCCATCGAGCTATGGGATGACGAAGGTCGTCTTGACGCGTCGGCGGCCTTGGCTGTCGAGAAGGCGCGGCGTCGCCTCCAGTACCTTCAGGCATACGACCAAGCGCCCGTTTCAAGGTCTACCGAGCAGCTTCGAAGGTTCATCCACCGCGTCGCTTCGACCCTGCCCGACCCCAAACCTCCTTCGCCTGGGGCTTTGCGACGTTGGATCTCAGAACGCGGCGAGCCCGATGACCGCCGGCTCTCCGAGATGGCCGACCGAAGACCTCGCGGGCTGCGGGCCTTGAAGCTCGACGAACGCGTCGAAGCGATCGTCGAAGAGGAGGCGGAGGCCTACTGGAACAACATCCGGGTGAACCTAACCGAAGTCTGGCACCGAGTGGAGGCAAGGGTCCGAAAGGAGCTGGCCAGCGCCGAGGGCATCGCGCGACCCGCATTGTCCACCATCAGCCTTCGGCTCCGGCAGATGGTCACGGTTGATCGCGCCTGCCGGCGATGGGGAAAGCGCGAGGGCCTACGCCGCTTTGGTTTGGTGAAGGGGGCGATGGAGGCCGAGAGCATCCTGGACATCGGCGTGATCGACCACACAACCCTCGACTGCTGGGTGATCGACGATCGCACGGGCCAGCCGATCGGCAGACCTCGACTGACGGTTCTCCTGGACTCTTGCTCGCGGTACCCGCTGGGATTTCACGTCGGATGGCGTGATGCGAGCTTGGAGGCTGTGATGGCCTGCCTGCGACACGCAGCACGCACGAAGGACTACCTTCGCGAAAGGTATCCCGGGATTCGGAATGCCTGGCTCGCCTACGGTTTGCCGCGGACGATCGTGTGCGACCAGGGCTTGGAGTTCATGGGCCGGTCGTTCGAGGATACGTGCGCGACGCTCGGGATCTCGATCCAGCCGGCTCCTGTCCGCACCCCTGAGTACAAAGGACAGGTCGAGCGGCTGTTCGGGACCATCCGGCAGGGTCTTCTCGACAAGCTCCCCGGCTCCGTTCCCCTGCGCCCGCAACTGATGAAGGAGTTTGGGATCGATCCGGAGAAGACGGCCGTAATCTACCTCTCTGAGATTGACGAATTGATCCATCGCTTTGTGTGCGACGTGTACGCGGTGGAGGTGCATCGTGGGCTAGGGGCCCCACCGGGGAAGGTTTGGCGCGATCACGCTAAGACGGACATCATCGAGCTGGCGCGCGATCTTGCGCTTCTCGATCGAGCATGTGCCACCGTCACCACCGGCAAACTGACCAAGGAGGGCATCAAGCTTCATAGGCTTGTTTACCGGTCTGAGGCTCTCGCAGACCTTCGCCTTCATCTGGCGCGTGGCGGGACCCGGAGCGATCGGTCCAATGGCTCGATGCGCGTGAAGATCGCCTACCGTGAAGATGACGTATCGCAGGTCTCCGTCTGGGACCCCGTCCTCAACGACTACATTGATGTCCCCTGTACGGACGCCGCGTACACCAAAGGCCTGAGCCTCTCGCTCCATAGGATGATCAGAGCCTGGTGTGACGAGACCAATCGCGAGTTTCAGACTGCGATGGACAGGCTCGGCGCACGCGACGCCTTCTACGAGCGCATAGACGAGTTCCGCGCCCGGGGAGTGATCGCTCGAAAGCGCCTCCAGCGTGTCCGCCACGGAGAGCGCGAAGTGCGCGGCGACTTGGTACGCCTCGTCGAGACGACGGCGCCAGGTAGTCTACCTGTCCCTACGGTCAACGAGGTGGGCGTGGATACCGCGCGAAACCGCGTCGATGGGCATCATCTCGAGCCTCGGGCGCGCCTGGGCGGTCGTGCTCGTAAGAGGCCCACCAAGGGCGTGAACAAGCCCACCACCGCGTCTAGCCGTCACGTAGAGACGGATCGGACAACGTCGTCTGTCGGCGACGCAAACTGGACCTCCCTCGTCAGCCGCGCCCGGCAAGCGGAGGACCGCTAATGTCTGCTCAGAACGTGGCTGAGGCGGCGCGCCGTTTGGCGGCTGCCGACGCGATTGTGGTCGACAATCCTCGCGCCCGTGCCGCGCACCGCACCTTCGACTTCATGCGCGAGAGCCGCCGTCAGGGGTCCGACCGCGGCACGCGGGGCTTCCTGATGGTGGCTCCGCCCCAGACCGGCAAGTCGACGATTCTCAGCAGCTATTTAGCGCGCGCCAATACCGAGGAAGCGCTGGCCGAGGGGCGCATCCCCGTCTTGATGGTGACGCTGACCGCAAACCAGACCCGCAAAGGCCTCTCCCAGGACATCCTCAGGGCGCTCGCGCCGTTCGGCTATCTGGCTCCGTGGAAGAGCGGAACGGAGTCAGTGCTACTCGACCGGGTGGCAACCTACATCCGCCGGTGCCAGGTCGAACTCCTGATCCTCGATGAGTTCCATCACCTCGTTCACAGCGACAAGCTTGAGGTGAACTCCAGCGTTTCCGAAATGGTGAAATGGCTGCTCATCGAGGCGGTCGCGCCGATCGTCATGTCGGGGATCGATGACGCTTGGAAGCCGGTCCGGGGCAACGTGCAATTGGCGCGACGGTGCGAACCGCCACTGGAATTGCACCAGCTTGACCCCTCCTCAGCTGAAGATCGCAAGCTCTTCCAAGAGTTTCTTGCTGCATATCTTGTTGAACTTGAGGATCGCGATATTGCGAAGAACGCGACGAACCTCCTTCACATGGATGGCGTGCCGGATGGCTTGTTCAGCGTCGCCAAAGGCGTCCTCGGCGAGACCTGCAACCTTCTCAAATCAGCGCTCCACTTGGCGCTTCAGGACGGGCGCGAAGAGATCACCCACGCCGACCTAGAGCTCGCGACCGACATGAACTACGTGGCGTTCAAGCCGGGCACCTCGAACCCGTTTAAGGTCGGCCTACCAGCTCTTGCTCCCGCGAAGCTCTCGCGATCTGCGAGGCCATGACATATCCCTGGCCTCATGTAGGGCGCTTGGTTGCCGTGACGCCGCCCATAGAAGGGGAATCGCTGCTTTCGCTCATCGTCCGCCACGTGGAGCTCAACTTGCTTTCGCGTCCGGGCGAAGTGCTGGAAGAGGTGGACATCCGGACTGCGACGCCTGGATTCATGCCCTTCACGATGCGTGACTCCACGGCGGATTTGGCGCGAGCGCTGGGGTGTCGGGAAGACGAAATCCTCTCGCGGATTTACCGGCAGCCGACCGACAGCCGACATGAGGCGGTGAACTTCCACGGCGCGCTTCTGGAGCGGAGGTTCTTGGAAGCAAAGGTCCGCCGCGTGTCGCCGCAGGCGTTGGGCGTGTCACCGCATCACCGAGCTGCGTGGATGGTGCGAGCCCTCTCCTTCTGCCCTGAAAGTGGCGAACTACTCATCGAGGCATGCCAGGCCTGTGGCTGCACCCTGGGCTGGACTAGATGTTCGGCGGTCTGGCGCTGCGACCGATGTGGCTTCGACCTGCGTCGGAGCACGACACAGGTCCCATCGCGGAAGGAGACGGCAGAAGCGATTGCCGCAGCGCGGCTTGTCGATGTTCGATCCGACATTCGTGCAGCGGAACTCGCTTGCCTGCCCGCAGCGTTCCGCTCGTGGGATCCGGGGCAAGCCTTCGCGGCAATTGTTGAATTCGGCCTGGCGTCCAGCACATCGAGCGATGCGAGAGCCGCGCGCAACCAGGCCGTCGGCGCAGGCGACTTCTCGTCGTTCACCATCGCTGACCTCGCGAAGGGCCGTCGCTTTGCGCTGGACTGGCCTGAGTCCCTCGCAGAGCTGGCCCGTGAAGAATACGCTCGGACGGGCTCCACTTCCGTGAGGCGTTGCTTCGGGACGTTGTCCAAATACTTCTACGCCTCAACGCCGCCATCGCCATTGAGGGATCTCATCCGAGATGCGGCCGCCGCTGCGCTTCATGAAGCGCGGGTCCCCGCGAAACTTGCGGCGGCCGTCGTGAAGGGCGGCTCTACGAGAACCCGCACGATCTCAGCGCTGGAAGTGGAGCGTTTGGGTATCTCCAGGAGGGAGCTGCGCAGGCTGGAAGGGAAGAGCTCAACCTTCGTCGCAAGGCAGACGGGGAAGGGAGGAACGACCCTATACGACCTTGAGGCCATCACGGGGCTAAAGGCGGACTTAGAGGGCAGTGTTTCATTGCAGGAAGCGGCACGTCGGCTGGCCCTACCAGCCTATGCGTTTGAGGCGATCCTTGCAGCCAAGCTGCTTTGCCCTGTCTCGAATCCCGACGTCGCTGTGGTTGCCGCCGAAGTGCGGGTAACCCAGGAATCTCTGAACGGCATCATCGGCGCCTTGGAAGCAGCGCCTCGGAAGGATGTCGATTGCGTTGGCTTGGTCGATGGCTGCCGCAGGCAGTTTCATCCTGCTCTCTGGGCGATGATCCTAGCTGCGTTGCTCTCCGGTCGTTTGCCAATTTCCCGGCGGAACCGCGCTGGCAAGGGCGTCTTCGACAGCCTGCGAGTCGCACGTGCGCCCTTAGCTGAACTCTTAGGAGAACTCGCGCGCCAGCCGATTGCCCCTAACGTCTGGGCCAGTTGCCGTACGATCGCGGCCGTGTTCGGCGTGCCCGAGCAAGTTGTCTCCGCCGCTGTTCGCGCGGGGTTGATTGAGGGCGATCTGCTTGTTCGCACCTCACGAGTCTCGCTCGCCAGCGCCGGGGCCTTCGACAGGAAGTTCGTCATGTCGGACGAAGCGAGCGAATTGTTGGGCTGCGCTAAGCCCAAGATCTGGGGCGAACTGACTTCCCGCGGCCTGCGGCCCGTCGCAAGTGTTTGCAGGCACAGCCTCTGGGACCGGCAAGCGCTTGAGCGCCTCCTAAACAGCTGATCCGTACAAGCCGGCCTGCTCCTTCCGAGGCCTCGCTGCAGCCCTCTTTTGAATCATTTTGGTCATAGGCGACCGGCCTTTGAATCGGTTCGTGGCCTAGCGATGAATCAACGGTCGAAGTTCAACCCGAAATTCATCATTCAAATTCAACGGGCTGACTAGGCGCTGGGAATCGTTATCAATCGAAGCCGACACACCTTCCTGGTCGGTCGCCTACCGCCGCGAGGCGGCGGACGAGCTTCGACACCTAGTTGGGCGGCACGGTGGACGCGGTGATCTGGGCCTTGGTCATGGAGCTGACCGCGCCGCCGTCAGCCCCCAGGGTCAGGGCGGAGGCGGGCAGGTTCACGTTGCGGCCGTCGACGCTGGCCGAGATGGTGGTGGTGCCGTCCGGCGTGCGGATGACCCGCGCGATCGAGCCGATCGTCGAACCCTGGGCGTCCTTGATCGCCATGCCGGGCTTGTAGGGCGAGGTCGTCGCGCTGGCGTCGGCGGCGGGCGGCGTGGCGGCCGATGGCGCGGGAACGGTCGGCGACGCGGCGGGCGGATTGGACGCCGGCGGATTCACCGTGCCCGGCGCGGCGGCGCCCGGCGGGGTCTGGGCCTGGGCGGCAAGGCCGAAGGCCAGGCTCAGCGCCGCGGTGCAGAAAAGGATTCGCATGGATTCACTCCCTCGTTCCGCCCCCGGATCGGTAGAGGAAACCGCTCCTGCAACGCGAGGTTCCCGCGAAGCTCGGACTCAAGGCGCCCAGGATCGCGTGGGCCATGATGCTACGCCGGAGGCGGGATCAGGCGCCGCCCACCTCCGGTGCAGCTTTCGCTTTCACATCCGCCGTGGACGTGCATCACTCGACGCGAAGTTCTAATTAGTCTTAATGTCCGCCTGAGAGTCGCTCTCAATCGCATCTTCGTCGGCCGTCGACGAAGGGGGGAATGCAACCTCGAGTGTTCTCGACACATGGAAACGCCGACCGCCAGCGCCGCCCTCTCCGCCCTGGGGAATGAGCGGCGGCTACAGATCTTCCGATTCCTGGTGCAGGCCGGGCCTGACGGCGTCGCGGCGGGCGAGATCGCGCGCCGGCTCCATATCCTCCAGAACACCCTTTCCAGCAGCCTGGCGGTCCTCCATCACGCCGGGCTGGTCACCTCCCGCCGCGACGGCCGCTCCATCATCTACAGCGCCGCCTTCGCCCAACTGGGCGAGCTGATGGACTTCCTGGTCGAGGACTGCTGCGGCGGCAATGCCGAGCTCTGTCCGGCGTTCGCCGCGCGGGTGAGGGCTGCGGCCAGCGGCGTCTGACCTGACCGCCTCGATGTCCGGCCGCGCCCTCCGGTCGCCGAACCGGTATGCACCCTGCCCGACGGCGCGCTAAGGTCCGCGGAAACGGGAGTATGCCGATGGACCTGAAGCCTGGGTCGCGCTGGAAGAGCGCGGTGTGCGAGGGAGAGTTCGTGGTGGTGAGGCCGGCGAAGGGCCCGGTGAGCCTGGAGTGCGGGGGCCA
This sequence comes from Phenylobacterium sp., assembly GCF_004297125.1. Lineage (GTDB taxonomy): Bacteria > Pseudomonadota > Alphaproteobacteria > Caulobacterales > Caulobacteraceae > Phenylobacterium. The sequence continues at coordinate 39,658 of NZ_SCVD01000019.1, forward strand.
TCCGGTGATCGCGCACGCCGCGGAGCGGGCCGGGGACCTGGTGCTGTCCGACGCCCATGCGGGCGGCAGCGCCGCGGGCAAGCGCTACGCCGATCCGGAGACGGGGCTGGAGGTGCTGTGCTCCAAGGCGGGGAAGGGCTCGCTGAGCCTGGACGGCCGCCCGATCGGGGCCACGGAAGCCAAGAAGCTGCCCTCGTCGGACTGATCGGATGCACACTGCCCTCCTGCTGGACATGGCCGCGGACGCCGCGCCGGAGCGGCTGGCGCTGGGCCGGCGGGCCGACGGCCTAACCTTCGAGGCGACGCGGCGCCGCGCGCGGGCCGGGGCGGGCTGGCTGGCGGGGCGCGGCGGCCAGACGGTGGCGTTCCTGGGTCTGAACGGCTGGGCGATGCCGGTGGCGGTGTTCGCCAGCGGCCTGCTGGGCAAGCCCTTCGCGCCGCTGAACTACCGGCTGCCCGACGCCGACCTGAACCGGCTGCTGGCCCGCACCGCGCCATCGGTGGCGGTGGTCGACGACGAGATGCTGCATCGGCTGACGGCCCATCCCGGCGTGACCGTCGTCCCGCGCTCGGCCTTCGAGGCCGCCTGCCGGGCCGATCCGCCGGACGAGCTGCCCTGGGCCGATCCGGACATCGCGGTCCTGCTGTTCACCAGCGGCACCACCGGCGAGCCCAAGGCCGCGATCCTGCGCCACGCCAACCTGACCAGCTATGTGATCTCCACCGTGGAGTTCCTGGGCGCGGAAGAGGGGGAGGCGGCCCTGGTGTCGGTGCCGCCCTACCATATCGCCGGCATCTCGGCGGTGCTGACCGGGGTCTATGGCGGCCGCCGCATCATGCACCTGGAGACCTTCACGGCGCAGGCCTGGGTGGACGCGGCCGCGGCGGAGGCGATCACCCACGCCATGGTGGTGCCGACCATGCTGGGCGCCATCCTCGACGTCCTGGCCGAGCGGGGCGAGACCCTGCCGGCCCTGAAGGCCTTGAGCTACGGCGGCGGGCGCATGCCGCTGCCCGTGATCGAGCGCGCCCTCGAACTCCTGCCGCACGTGGACTTCGCCAACGCCTATGGCCTGACCGAGACCAGCTCGACCATCGCGATCCTGGGGCCTGACGACCACCGCATGGCGATCTATTCCGACGATCCGGCGGCGCGGCGGCGGCTGGGCTCGGTGGGCCAGCCGCTGCCCAGCCTGGAGGTGGAGATCCGCGGCCCCGAGGGCGATGTGCTGGAGCCGAACCAGTCGGGCGAAATCTATGTCCGCGGCGAGCAGGTTTCCGGCGAGTACACGACCAAGAAGGTGATTCAGGACGACGGCTGGTTCGCCACCAACGACGGCGGCTGGTTGGACGAGGACGGTTATCTCTTCGTGGAAGGGCGGCTGGACGACGTGATCGTCCGCGGGGGCGAGAACATCTCCCCCGGCGAGATCGAGGACGTGCTGCGCGAGCATCCGGAGGTCGCCGACGTGGCGGTGCTGGGCGTGCCCGACGACCGTTGGGGCGAAAGGGTCGCCGCCGTCGTCGTGCCGAAAGGCGCCGCTCCGCCGCCCGACGATCTCGCCGCCTGGGTGAAGGCCCGGCTGCGCTCCACCAAGACCCCCGAGACCTGGGTCTTCCGCGAGGCGCTGCCCTACAACGACACCGGCAAGCTGCTGCGCCGCCAGCTCAAGGCCGAGATGAGCGCTGCGCCCTCCGTGGCCTGACGGCCGGAGGAGGCATGAGCACCGCCCTCATCGGCGACCTGACGGAGCTCGGCGGCGTCGGACTGGCCGTCACCGAGATCGGTGTCGATCCGCCGCCACTCACCGCGACGCCGGGCGTCGTGCAGGTGGGCGTGCATCGCGGCGGACCGGTTCCCGGCGGCGGCCTCGACCCCTTCGACATCCTGCTGTCGTCCGATCCTGCCGCGCCCGGGCCCTGGGTCGGCGCGCCGCCCGCCCGCCTGGACGCCATGGTCGCCGAGCTGAGGGCCGCAGTCGAAGCCCAGCCGACGGCCGCCGCGGTCGCCGCCCAGGTGCTGCGCGCCAGCCTCGAGGTCAGTTTCGAGCAGGCGCTGGTCGCCGAGTCGCTGGCCTATTCCATGCTGCTGGCCTCGGAGGGCTTTCGGGCGTGGCGCGCCGCCAATCCGCCGCGCGACCGGCCGGACGACGGGACCCCGCGCGTGCTTGTCGACGCGGGCCGAACGCTGGGTCTGCGCCTGAACCGCCCCGACGCCCGCAACGCCTTCGACGCGCGCATGCGCGATGAGCTGGCCGAAGCCCTGAGCTTCGCGATGGAGCATCCCGACGCCCCGCCCGTCAGCCTCACCGGGTCCGGCCCCGCCTTCAGCGCCGGCGGCGACCTGGACGAGTTCGGCCGCGCGGCCGATCCCGGCCAGGCGCACCTGATCCGCACCCTGCGCTCGCCGGCCCGGCTGGCCCGGGCGCTGGGCGGGCGCCTGACCGCCCACCTGCACGGCGCCTGCGTCGGTGCGGGCATCGAGGTCCCGGCCGCCGCAGCGCGGGTCACGGCCCGTCCGGGGGCCCACTTCCGCCTGCCGGAGGTGTCCATGGGCCTGATCCCCGGCGCCGGCGGCACGGCCACGATCCCGCGCCGCATCGGCCGCCGCCGCGCCTGCTACATGGCCATCTCCGGCGCCGACATCGACCTGGCCACGGCGCTGGCGTGGCGGTTGGTGGATGGGGTTGAGGTGTGAGTCCGATCCGGCCGGCCCTGGACGTGCTCTGCGCCGAGGTCGCCGAACTGACGGCGCGCGCTGGCCGCCGCGTCGATCCGGCGGGGCTGGGCGTCCTGGACCGGACCGGCCACCTGCGTCTCGACCCACCCGGCCTCGCCTCGCCCAACCGCGCCTGCCGCCTGGTTCGCGCCGCCGACGGCTGGATCGCCGTGAATCTGGCCCGCGCGGAGGACCACGACCTGATCCCCGCCTGGCTCGGCGGCGAGTTCGGCGACGATCCATGGGCCCAGGTCGAGGCGCACGCGCCCCGCCATGCCTGCGCGGCCCTCGTCGCCGGCGCGATCCTGCTGGGCCTGCCCGCCGCCGCCGTGGGTGAGACCATCGCCGACGGTCCGGCCGCACCGCTGATCCGCATGGCCGGCGGGGGCGCGCCGCGCGCCGCACTGAACGTCGTCGACCTCTCCGCCCTATGGGCCGGCCCGCTGTGCGGTGCCATCCTGGCGGCGATGGGCGCGTCCGTGACCAAGGTGGAGAGCGTGCGCCGGCCGGACCCGACGCGGACCTCCACGCCCGGCTTCTTCGAGAACCTCAACGGTGCGAAGACCAAACTCGTCCTCGACCTCGCCAGCCCGGACGGTCAGGCCCGCCTCAGCGACGCGGTCCTCGCCGCCGACGTCCTCATCACGGGCGCCCGGCCGCGCGCCTTTGCCGCCCTGGGCCTCGATCCGGCGACGGTCTTCGCCGCCAACCCCGGCCTGGTCTGGACCGCCGTCACCGGCCACGGCTGGACCGGCGAGGCGGCGGCGCGGGTCGGTTTCGGCGACGACACCGCGGCGGCCGGCGGCCTGGTCCGCTGGACCTCTGGGGGGCCGCGCTTCCTGGGCGACGCCCTGGCCGATCCGGTCACGGGCCTGGCCGCCGCGGCGGGGACGCTGCGGGCGCTGGGACAGGGTGGCGGGTTGATCGTCGACGCGGCCCTGGCCCGTTCCGCGGTCGGCGCCGCCGCGCTCTGCCGCCTGCCGCGCGCCGCATGAGCCTCGCCATCCGGAACGTCGAGGTGGATGGCCGCGCCGGCCTCGATGTTCGCTTGGACGGCGGCCGCGTTGCCGAGATCGGGACCGGCCTGCGCGCCGCCGAGGAGCTGGACGGGACGGGCGGGGCGCTGATCCCCGGCCTCTGCGACCACCACATCCACCTGCTGGGCCTGGCCGCTCGCGCCGATTCCGTGGCGCTGGAGGACGTCACCGACGCGGAGGCCTTCGCCGCCCGCATCGCCGAGGCGGCCGCGGCCCGCCCGCCCGGCGCCTGGATTCGCGCACTGGGCTATCACGAGGCCATGGCCGGAGACCTGGCCCGCGCCGACCTCGACCGCCTCGCGCCGCGCCACCGGCTGCGGGTCCAGCATCAGACCGGGTCGCTGTGGGTGTTGAACAGCCTGGCGGTGGAAGCCCTGGGCGAGGGCGACGATCCGCCCGGCGTGGAGCGGGACAACGGCCGCATCTGGCGCGGCGACGCCTGGCTCCGCACCCGGATCGGCGTCGAGCCGCCGCCGCTGGCTCCGATCGGGGCGCGCCTGGCGGCCTGCGGGATCACGGCGCTCACCGACGCTAGCGTGACCACAGACGCCTCCGCCGCGGCGATTCTCGCCGGCGCCCACCGCTCAGGCGCCCTGCCGCAGCGCCTGATGCTGATGAGCGGCGGGCGGCTCGCCGCGCCGGACGACGGCGCCTTCGCGGTCGGGCCACTGAAGGTGCTGCTGGACGACCATGCCCTGCCGGACTTCGACGACTTCCTGGACCGCATCGCGGCCGCCCGCGACCAGGGCCGCACCGTGGCCGTCCACTGCGTGACCGCCGCCGAGTTGGCCCTGAGCCTGGCGGCCTTCGAGGCCGCGGGCGCGCAGGCCGGCGACCGGATCGAGCACGGCGGGGTCATCCCGGCCGATGCGGTGAGAGTCCTGAAGCGCCTGGGTCTCACCGTCGTCACCCAGCCCGCCTTCATCCACGAGCGCGGCGACCGCTATGCGGCCCGTGTCGATCCCGCCGACCAGTCCGACCTCTATCGCTGCCGCAGTCTGCTGGACGCGGGCGTGCCGGTGGCCGCCAGTTCCGACGCTCCCTATGCCTCGCCCGACCCCTGGGCGGGGGTCGCCGCGGCCGTCCATCGCACCAGCCGGGGCGGCGTGGTCCTGGGCGCCGGCGAAAGGCTAGACCCCGCGCGGGCGTTGTCGCTCTACCTCGACGATCCCGCCGCCGCCGGTCGCGCCCCGCGCCGGATCGCCGTGGGCGCCGCCGCCGATCTCTGCCTGCTGGACGCCCCGCTAGCTGACGTTCTGGCCGCGCCGGACGCCGGGAGGGTGCGCGCCACGCTGGTCGCCGGGCGGTTGGTCCATCTGCGACCTTGAGCCGATCGTGGAAATCCCTACGGGCAAGCCCTTAGGGGTTCGACCGAAATGGTTAGCGACCCCTTCGCGGGTCTAGGTTTCCCCTCAAGAGACAGGGAGAAACCAGATGCTTGCGACTGCCGCCGCCGTCCGCGACGTGACGACCCTTCCGGCCTTCGTGGCTCGGATCGCCGACTACGCCGCCGACGGTCCCGCCTACTTGCGCCTCGCCGCCGACGGCGCGATGGAGTGGGTCGCCGCCCAGTGCGACGCCACCCCGTTCGTGTCCATGCGCGAGGCCACCCGCCACGCTACCCGCCTGCCCGCCCGGCTGCGCGCGTTCGGCGTTCCCCGCCGCGACTAGGCCCGCCGATTCGGCCGCGGTCTTAGGATCTCATTGAGTATCCTGAAGCGCATCGGAGTTTCAGATTCTCGATGCGCTCCAATGAAGGGATGAACGTTCTCCCGGTCCGGCCGTTATCGGCCGCCTTCGGCAATGATATTCCCACCTGCTCCGCCATCCTTGGACGCTCGTTTCCGCGGGCGGGGTTGGACGATGCTCAAGGCCTTCACGCAGCACCCTGAGACGGTCGGTGAGACCTACTTCGAACACCTCGGCTCGGCCTGGGGTTTCGCCTTCACCATGGCGGTGGGCGCCCTGGCCTGCCTGCTGCACGGCCTGTTCCCCTTCGCCTTCCAGTCTTCGGGCAGCCGCCGCATCCGCGAGTTGCACGAGCGCATGGTCACCCATCGCACCGCGCCCAAGGCCCCGGCCCGACTTCCCGCCTGGGCGCCGGGCCTTGCGCTGGCGCTCGTGCTCACGGGCGTCGCCACCTGGATCGCCACGGCGATGCACGCCCCCGTGGCCCCCTTCGCCCTGGTCGCGGGCTTCCTGATCGCCGCGCCGCTGGCCGGCCGCCTGGACCTCGCCCCCGGCCTGAAGGTCGCGGAGCGTCCGCTGCTGCGGGCCGGGATCGCGCTGCTGGGCCTGCGGATCGTCCTGGGCGACATCGCCCACCTCGGCGTGACGACCCTCCTGCTGGTGCTGGGCTGCGTGGCCCTGACCCTGGGCGTCGGCTCGGCCATCGGCCGGCTGTTCGGCCTGCCGCGTGGGTTCTCGATGCTTTCGGCCAGCGCCACGGCGATCTGCGGCGCCTCCGCCGCCATGGCCGTCGCCTCCGTCCTGCCCAAGGGGCCCGAAGCCGAGCGCCAGACCGGCTATGTGGTGGCCGTCGTCGCGACGCTCTCGACGCTGGCCATGCTGGCCTACCCCGCGATCGCGCACCTGGCGGGCCTGCCGCCGGAAGCGGCCGCCATCTTCCTGGGCGCCTCGATCCACGACGTGGCCCAGGTGGCGGGGGCGGGCTATTCCGTCTCGCCCGCCGTGGGCGACATGGCCGTGACCGTGAAGCTTGTCCGCGTCTCGCTGCTGGCCCTGGTCGTGGCCGCGGTGGCCTTCTCGTTCGCCAGCAGCGCGCGCGGCGAGGGCAAGTCGCTCGGCCGCGCGGCCCTGCTGCCGGGCTTCGTCATCGCCTTCTTCGCCCTGGCCGGGCTGCGCTCGACCGGCGTGGTGCCGGCCGGGGTGCTCCCCGCCGCAACCTTCGCCTCCAACCTGCTGATCGGCGCGGGCGTCGTCGCCGTCGGCGCCAAGACCTCGATCGCCGGACTCAAGTCCATGGGCTGGCGCCCGCTCGCCGCCCTGGCCTGCCAGACCGCGCTGCTGTGCGGCCTGGCGTTCGGCGCGGCCCAACTCACCATCCCTCCTCTTTAGGAGAGGGATGGCCCATCACCAGATCTTCACCCGCTGCTCGGGCGCGACGTAGAGCTTGTCGCTCGGCTGGACGTCCCAGGCCGTGTACCAGCCGGGGATGTTCCGGATGGTCCCGTTGACCCGGTAGTAGGCCGGCGAGTGGGGATCGGTGACCACCTGCTGGCGCAGCGCCTCGTCGCGGCTCTTCTCGCGCCAGACCTGGGCCCAGCCGAGGAAGACGCGCTGGTCGCCGGTCAGGCCGTCGATCACCGGCGCCGGCTTGCCCTTCAGTGAGGCGTGATAGGCGTCGAGGCCCAGGCTCAGGCCGCCGTTGTCGCCGATGTTCTCGCCCATGGTCAGGCCGCCCTGAACCTTGGCGCCGGGCAGGGGCTCGAACGCCGAGTACTGGGCGCCCAGCCGGTCGGCCTGGATCTTGAACTTCGCGGCGTCCTCGGCGGTCCACCAGTCGCGCAGCACGCCGTCGCCGTCCGACTTCCGGCCCTGGTCGTCGAAGCCGTGACTGATCTCGTGGCCGATCACCCCGCCGATGCCGCCGTAGTTGATGGCCGGGTCCGCGTCGGGGTCGAAGAACGGCGGCTGTAGGATCGCCGCCGGGAACACGATCTCGTTGTTGGCGAAGTTGTAGTAGGCGTTGACCGTCTGCGGGGTCATGCCCCACTCGGCCTTGTCCACCGGGCCATTCAGCCGAGCCACCTGGCGCTGCCACTCGTACGCGCCCGAGCGCAGGACGTTCCCGTAGAGGTCGTCCTTCTCGAACGTCAGCTTGGAATAGTCCTGCCACTTGTCCGGATAGGCGATCTTGACGGTGAACTTGCCGAGCTTCTCCAGCGCCCTTTCGCGCGTCTCGGGCCCCATCCAGGCCAGGGTCTCGATGCGGCCCTTCAGCGCCGTGCGGATATCCACGACCAGGGCGTCCATCTTGGCCTTGGCTTCCGGCGGGAAGTAGCGGGCCACATAGATCCGGCCGATGGACTCGCCGATGCCATTGTCCATGAACGCCGCCGCCCGCTTCCAGCGCGCCTGCTGCTCGGGCTGGCCGGCCAGCTCCTTGGACCGGAACGTCCAGTTGGCGTCGACGAAGCGCTTGGACAGGTACGGCGCCGCGCCATCGGCCACGTGGAACGCCTGCCAGGCCTTCAGCGTCTCAAGCGGGGTGTCCGCATAGATCTTCGCCACCTTCGGGAAGGCGGTGTTCGTGCTGACCACGACCCGCTCGACCTTCGGGAGGCCGGTGGCGGCGAGGTAGCGGTTCCAGTCTATGCCCGGGGTGAAGGCGGTGAGTTCGGCGGGCGACATCGGGTTGTAGGTCTTGTCGCGGTCGCGCCGCTCGATCCGGCTCCAGCTCGCCTCGGCCAGCCTGGTCTCGAACTCGACGATGGCCTTGGCGTTCTCGGCGGGCTGCTCCCAGCCGGCCAGGGTCAGCATCTGCTGCACATAGGCCTGATACTTGGCCTTCTTCTCCGCGAAGTTCGGCTGCAGGTAGTAGTCGCGATCGGGCAGGCCCAGGCCGCCGTTGGCCGTGGTCACCGCGTATTTCATCGGGCTCTTGGCGTCGATGTTGATGCCCACGGGGAACAGGGAGGTGAAGCCCGAGACGTTGGCCTTGCCCATCAGGACGGTGAACTCGTCCTTGCTCTTCACCCTGCGGATCTCGGCCAGTTCCGGCGCGATCGGCTTGGCGTCCAGCTTCTCGGCCAGGGCCTCGTCCATGAACGCGGCATAGCCTGCGGCGATCTTAGCGGCGTCCGGGTCGGTGAGCTTGCCGGCGGCGGCCTCTTCAAGGATCGCGTGCATGCGGTGTTCGCTGAGCTCGCGCAGCTTGTTGAAATTGCCGTAGCGGACGCGATCGGACGGGATCACCGTGCGCTCGTCCCACTTGCCGTTGGCGAACTTGAAGAAGTCGTCGCCTGGCTTGACGCCGCGGTCCATTCCCGAGAGGTCGAAGCCCCAGGTTCCGTACTTGGGAGAGGCCAGCGAGACCTCGCCGGCGCCCGTCGGCGCGTCTGTGTCCGCGAACAGAAGCTCGCTGGCGCAGGCTGCGTCGAGGCACGCGTGCTCCTCGTGGGCCAGGGCGGCCCCGGCGGCGAAGGTCAGGGCGGCCGCCGCCCCGGCGGACAGCAGGATTTTGCGCGTTTCGGAAATCATCGATCTCTTCTCGACTGGAACGGAGCCCCATTCGGCTCCGAAACCCCCATCGAGGCGGACAAAACGAGGAAAATCGATCCCACGCAATGGGCTAGCAACGAGCGGGATGCCGGCGCCACGAAGGGGCTGGAGCGCTCAGGCCCCCAGCAGCCGGGTGTAGGTGTTGCGGATCACGCCGTAACATTCGCAGGTCAGCCCCTGGAGGGCCTGGCGGTCGACGATGTCCACCACGCCGCGACGGTAGCGGATGACGCCCTTCTCCTGCAACGACCGGGCGACCGCTGTCACCGTCGTGCGCTGCACGCCCAGCATGTCGGCCAGGAACTCCTGGGTCAGGGCCACGGTGTCGGTGGAAATCCGGTCGTGACAGGTGAGCAGCCAACGGCAGAAGCGGGCCTCCACCGAGTGCAGGGCGTTGCAGGCCACCGACTGGATGGCGTGGCCGTACAGCGCCTCGGTGTGGCGGTCGACCAGGTCGCGCAACGCGGGGCTCCTGTCCCAGACCTCGTGCAGCCGCTCGGCCCCGATCCGGGCCGCCCGCAGCGGCGTCTGGACGATGGCGCGGCTCAACGAAAGCCGCGGCGCCACGGCCGCCATCAGTCCCAGTGCGCCCTCCGGCCCGATCGTGGCGCTTTCGATCGCTGCGCCGTTTTCCATCAGGGTCATCAGCGAGACCACCCCGTCGTGCGGGAAATAGACGTGGTCGATCGGATCGCCGGGGTCATAGAGCAGCCGCCCGCGCTCCAGTTCGATCTGGACGAGGTTCTGAGCTACGAGCGCGTAATCTGAGGGCGGCAGCGCTTCGAGCAGGCTGTTCTGTGCCAGGGGGACGGGCCTCTGCATCGGGGACTTGAAACGCCGCTCTACGGCTTGGGTTTCAAGTTATCGACGCGCGACGCTCAAGACTGTCGAGAACACGACACTCACGCAGCGTCGTTTGTAAATTTAGGTGAAATCTTGGCCGCATCTATAGAAGCGGCACGCCTTGGCGAGCTGCCGAGCCTGTCGGTTAGTCGACGCAACTATAGATGACGTGCGTTTTGGCGCGCGAATCAGTTCGAATCAACTTTCAAGGACAGGGCGCGGCGGCGACGACTATTGTCCCTCGCGCCCCGGCCTCAACTCGCCGCCTAGTGGAAGTTCAGGTCGCGCCGCTCGCCGACGTCGGGCGTTGAGTTGCTCACGTTCGCCTTCGCCACCTCGAACGCATACTTCAGCAATCCGCCCTCCGTGATCCAGACGGCTGCTTCGGTCACCTCCAGGCGCAGGAGGGTCAGGGCAGGATCGTCCTTCCCCTCGGGGTACCAGGCCGCGACGTGGGTGTTCCAGTAGCGATCGATCCGGTCGCGATCGTGGGCCAGGGCCAGCCGGCCGTCGATGCAGGCCTGCAGCTTGCGGTCCAGGAAGATGAAGGCGGCGTCCGTTCCGGCCGCGCCCGTGGCGACCTGCTGCGCCAGGTCGGTGTCCTTGCGGGTGAAGAACCACAGGGTGTTGCTGTCCCGCTCCACGAAGGCGGTCATCGGCTGGAAGTGGTGACTGTCATGGGTCAGGCCGAGCATGCCGGTGTGCTCGTTCTCGACCGCCTTCCACAGGCGGTCCTGGACGTCGGCGTTGCTGAGGGTCATGGCGGTCTCCAGGGTTCAAGGGGTCGCCCCCCAAACCCGCAGCCGCCGCGCCCGTTCCGTGGCGTTCCCGACGTTCAGGGCTTCCGGTAGACCACCTGGCCGTCCACCACCGTCAGCACGGCGTGGCCCTTCGGAATCTCGGCCTCGGGCGCCGTCATCAGGTCCACGGAGAAAGCGGTGAGGTCGGCGCGCTTGCCCGCCTCGATCGTGCCCAGCTCGTCTTCGGCGAACCGGGCGTAGGCGGCCGACGACGTGAACAGCTTCAGCGCCTCGGCGCGGCTGAGCGCCTCCTCGGGATGCCAGTTGGGCGCCGAGAAGCCGGCCAGGTCCTTGCGCGCCACCGCGGCGTAGAACTCGATCAACGGATCGCCCCGCTCCACCGGCGCGTCCGAGCCGCCGACCACCGTCACGCCCGCCTTGAGCATGGACTCCCACGCATAGGCCCCGGCGAGCCGGCCTTCGCCCAGCCGGGCCGGAGCGAAGTGCAGGTCGCCGATGGCGTGGCTGGGCTGCATGGAGGCGATCACGCCCAACGTGGCGAAGCGTGGGATATCGGCCGGTCGCACGACCTGCGAGTGCTCGATGCGCCAGCGCAGGCCGTCCGGCTTCTGCTCGGCCATCAGGTCCAGCACGTTGGCGTTGCCGCGGTCGCCGATGGCGTGGGCCGCGACCTGGATTCCCACGGCCTTGGCCTTGGTCATGGCGTCGCGCATCCGTTCGGGCGGCGTGCGCACCAGGCCCGTCGTGCCGGGCGCGTCCGCGTAGGGTTCGAACAGCGCCGCGCCGCGGGAGCCCAGCGCGCCATCCTCGTAGAGCTTGATCGCCCGGGTGACGACCCGCTCGTCGCCGGTGTTGCGCGGGCCCTGGGCAAACAGCGGCCCGGCTTGGTCGGCGTCGACGGCATTGTAGACCCTGAGCGGCGTCTTGCCCTCGGCGTTCAAGCTCTCCAGCAGCTCTACGTCGGGCCAGGAGACGCTCATGGAATGGACGCCGGTCCAGCCGTAGGCGGCCTCGACCTTGAAGGCGGCAGCGAATGCCGCGCGCCGGTCGGCCTCGGTGGGCGGAAGCTGCAGCTTGCGGACCAAGGCCATGGCGTTGTCGACCAGCAGGCCGGTCAGCTTGCCGTCGGGGCCCTTGAGGATGTCGCCGCCGGCCGGGACCGGAGTGCTCTCGTCGACGCCCGCCGCCTTCAGCGCCGCCGAATTGGCCACCAGCGCGTGGCCGTCGGCGCGGACCAGCAGGACCGGCTGGTCCGGCGCGATGGGATCCAGGTCGCTCCGCTGCAGGAACCGGCCCTCGGGCCAGCCGGTCTCGATCCAGCCGCGGCCCCAGACCGGCCCCGTCGGCTTGCGTGCCGCCAGATAGGCCTTCACTCGCATCATCGCCTCGGCGGCCGATTTCGAGCCCTCCAGGTTCAGCGACAGCTCCCGCTCGCCGATGCCCCGCAGGTGGGCGTGGGCGTCGGCGAAGCCGGGGAACAGGGCCGCGCCCTTCAGGTCGATCGTCTCGGTGCCGGGGTTGAGCTTCAGCCGCACGGTCTTGGGATCGCCCACGAAGGAGATCCTGCCGTCCTGCACGACCACCACCTCGGCGGTCGGGCGGTCGGCGACGCCGGTGTAGATCGGCCCGCCCGAGATCCACAGGTTCTGGGCCATCGAGGGCGTCGAGACGAGAAGGCTGGCGGCGCAGGAGGCGAGGATCAACTTCATCCGGCGAAGCTAGCGACCGATTTCCGCCAGAACCAGCCCGACCGCGCCGGTTTCGCCGCTAATGCTCGGAGCCGCCCAGGGCGTGGTCGTAGATCGCCTTGGCCGTGCCCGCGATGGTGCCGGCGGCGGTGCGCAGCCCGGTCTGGCCGACCAGGGTCTCGGCCTCCTCGGACAGCGCCATCAACTCCTCGGCCATCGCGGCCAGCTTGAGATAGACGTCACGGTCGTTCATCGCCCACCTTTGTGTCGATCCGGTCAAGCGCGCCAGCCCCATGTGTGCTAGAGCCCGATGGATGTCCAAGCTTGCCGAACGCCTACCCTCCGCCTTGCGCGACCCTGTCGTCATGCCCTGGGTCTGGACGGCCGCCATGGTCGCCGCCGCTTTCCTGTTCCGCCTGCAGTTCGAGGATGTGCTTGGGGGAGGTCTCGCCTACTCGACCTTCTATCCGGCGGTGATCCTCGCCGCCTACGCCTTCGGGCGCGGCCCGGCGGTCGCGGCGGCCCTGGTCTCCTCGGTCCTGGCCTTCTTCTGCTTCGTCCAGCCGGCCTTCGCCTGGAAGGCGACCCCCACCGTCCTCGCCGCCTTCGGCTTCTTCAGCCTGGTCTGCGCGGTGGCGATCGTGGTGATCACCGGCCTGACCGGCGCACTGAAGAACGTGTCGCGCGAGCTGGGCCGGGCCCAGGCGGTGGCCGACAGCCATGCGGGCCTGTTCCGCGAACTCAACGAGCGGATGACCCACCATATGCGCCTGGTGGCCGGCATCCTCGCCCTGCAGGCCAAGGGCGAGCCCGAACCCCAGGTGGCCGACAGCCTGAAGCGGGCCATGGAGCGCACTCTGCTGATCTCCCGGGTGCACCGAGAGCTGGGCGGACGGGTGGACGAGGCCGTGGATTTCGACGCGTTCGCGGCCGCGCTGGCCCGCGCCGTCTGCGTGGCCCGCGATCAGCCGCCCGAGCGGGTGCTGGTCGAGGCGTCCGGACTCAAGTTGGACACGGAGGAGGCGACCTCGCTGGGCGTGGCCCTGGCCGAGTGCCTCGGCGCGCTGTTCGACACCGGCGTCACCGGGCCGCTGCGCCTCCGCTTCGGCGCCGACGGCCGCCAGGCCGAAGTGGCGATCTCCGAGACGGGAGAGGGGCGCGACGGCGCGCTGGTGTCGGTGACCCACGGCTACCTGCTGCGCGCCATGACCGAACAGCTCGGCGCCGCGGTGGCGCTTCGGGCCGACGCCGGGGGCTCGGCGCTGGTGCTCTCGCTGCCGCGAGGCGGCGGCGGCGCGCCAATGAACCCGGTCTCGACCCTGCACTGAGCTCGTAGCAAGCGGGGGAAGGTTTCCCTTCCCCCATCGCATTCTAGTAGCCGTTCATCAGCACTTCGGCGATCAGCCCGGTGGCCAGGGCCATCAGCACGAAATTGCCGTCGGCATAGACCCAACGATAGCCGCGGGGCGGCGCGCGTAGGCCGTAGTAGTAGGGGTCCTGCACATAGTACCCGCGGTACGCGGCCGGCACATAGGCGCCGCGCCGCCAGTTGTGGCCGCGCACGACCGGCCGATATCCGTAGCCCGGCGCGTACCAGTAGCCCGGCCGCGCGCCGCGGTAGCTGCGCCATTCGGACCGGTTCCGCCAGGTTTCGGCGCGAGCGCGGTTGAAGCGGACTTCCCGCTGGCTCTGCCGCACCTCGGACCGGTCGCGGTTCAGTTCGCGCTGTTCGCGGCCGGTGACCACGCCGTCGCGGTGGGCGTCACGGCGGTCCTCCCTCAACTCGCGGCGGTCTTCCTGCAGTTCGCGCCGATCCTCGCGGCGCTCATGGGCGGGCTGGGCCGAGGCCGCGATCGGCGCGGCGGCGGTCACGACCGCGACGGCGGCGTACAGAAGGTGTTTCATAGCGGGTCCTCGGGTTGCGTGTTCCATCGCCTCACTTGGCGCGGGTCGCGCTGAACCCCTCCTGAACCCCCGACTTCAGGTTCGGTTCATCTCGGGCGGCGCCCCGTCCGAAGTCCAGGGGGATGGAGAGCTTGCAACGGAAGCCGCCCGTCTCGAAGCTGAGCTCTGAAGTCCCGCCGAGTTCGCCCATCACCGCGCCCTGAACCATGCGGGTGCCGAACCCGCGCTGGCCTGGCGCGGTCACGGCGGGACCGCCGCTTTCGGCCCAGTCCAGCAACAGCTCCTCGCCCGCGCCGCCGGGGATCACCGCCCAGCTCACCCGCACCCGTCCGGCCCGGGTCGATAGGGCCCCGTACTTCGCGGCGTTCATGGCCAGCTCGTGGAACACCATGCCCAGCGCCAGGGCCTCGCGCGGAGCCAGGTCGACCTGCGGCCCGTCCAGCTGCACCTGGTCCGGCGGATAGGGATCAAGCTGCTGGTGCAGCAGTTCGTCCAGCTGAGCCCGCTCCCACGAGGTGCGTGTAAGCGCGTTGTGGGTCTGCGAAAGCGCGATCAGGCGGGCCTCGAACAGCTCCCGGAAGTCGTCGATCGAACCGGCCCGCTTGGCGGACTGGCGCGAGATCGACTGCACGGCGGCCAGGGTGTTCTTCACCCGGTGGTTCAATTCGTCGATGAGCAGCCGTTGGCGCCGCTCGCTGTCGGCGACCTGGGCGAAGGCCTCCTGGCGCTCGGTGATGTCGAACATCACCCCCACCATCCGGCGCGGGCGTCCGGCGACGCGGTCCACCACGCGGCCGCGCACATTGACCCAGCGGGTCCCACCTCGCCGAGCGACGATGCGGAGCTCCAGGTCATACTCCTTGTCCGTGTCGATCGCGGCCTGCAGCTGGGCTTCCCGCACGCCGTCGCCGGACGGCGCCATGGCCAGCAGGTCGGCTACCCCGAACGGCGTGCCCGGGCGGCGATCCAGCAGCCGCCGGCCTCGCGGCGAGACGTGCAGCGTCCGGTCCGGCAGCGACAGCTCCCAGTAGCCGACCCCGCCGGCTTCCAGCGCCGCCAGCACGTTCAGGCGCTGGTCGTACAGCGCCGCCAGCAGGGCCAGGAACAGGATCAGCATGGCGCCTGCCGCGACGCCCAGCCCCAGCCCGTAGGGCGGCGCGCCGGAGCCGATCCCCGCAGCGTGGCCCGGAGCCAGGATCAGGGCGGCCATGCCGGTGTAGTGCATGCCGGCGATGGCGAACCCCAGGATCAGGGCCGCGGTCGCCCGCCAGCGCCGCGACCGCTCGCGCCGGGCCGCCACCAGCGCCGCCGTGGCCGCCACCACCGCGATCAGCAGCGACAGCGCCACCAGCCGCGGCTCGTAGCGCATCGGCGCGGACATGCGCATCGCCGCCATGCCCACGTAGTGCATGGTGCAGATGCCTGCCCCCATCGCCGCGCCCGCCAGCATCACCAGGGCGCCGCCCGACCGCTCCCGGGCCGCCGAGAAGAACGCTCCCCAGGTGGCCGCGACCGCCAGCGCCAGCGACAGCAGGGTCAGGCCGACGTCGTAGCCGACCGCCACCCCGGGATCGAAGCCCAGCATGGCGATGAAATGCATGGACCAGATGCTGACGCCCATGGCGACCGCCGCGGTCCCGAGCCACACCTGTCGGGTGCGGCCGATGTGCGAGCGCACCCGGCGAGACAGGTCCAGCGCCGTCCAGGATCCGAAGACCGCGATCAGCAGCGACAGTGCGACAAAGACCGGATGGTGATGGTGCGGCATGGCCCCCGACTCGACCGCCGCCCACACTTATCCGGAAACCCGGGATCGCCAAGAGAAGATACAACCAACACATGCAACTACTCGCGTAACGGAAGTTGTTGAATGTCGGGAATGCGACGTCCGTGGGATCGCGGCGCCGGGATTGCAGGGAACCGGTTCCGCGAACCTTGCAACTGCCGTGGCGAACGGCGCGTAGTCCCTTCAATCGCATGCAAATCAAGTCCGCCCGACTCTCCGACCTGCTCCGGGCCCGCGGGCCTGCGGGCGCTCCTGTCGAGCTGTTGCTGGACTCCTGGGCCGCGGTGGAGGACGCGGTCCTCGCCGACAGCGCCGGCGCCCGAGAAGACTTCGCTGCGGCCGCCAACGCCCTGCCGCCGATCGCCGGGGCCATCGCCGACCGGCGGGCGCTGGCCGTCGCCGTCATGACCCCCCGCGGCCAAGTCTGTTTCGCCGACGAGGGGTACCTAGCCCTGTTCCCGGAATCGGGCGACCTGCGTCCCCTTCTGAAACGCGCGCTGCGTGAGGGTCCCGTCGTGGGGCTCGTGGAGGGCGCGGCGGGCGCCGCCTTCACGGCCTGGGTCGGCGACGCCGCCGCAGCGGCGCGCTGGCCGCTGGGCCCCGAGGCGACCCTGACCCTGCAGGCCGGCGCCGAGCGGCTGGTGGTGGTTGTCAGCGCGCCCTCCCGCTCCTCCGAGCTCGCCCGCCGGGCGGCGCGGGCGCTGGATCTCACGGCCCTGGAAGCGCGGCTGGCCGAAGCCCTGCTGTTCGCCCCCAACCTCGACGTGGCCGCCGCCGACGCCGGCGTGGGCCGAGAGACCGCCCGCGACGCGCTGCGCCGCATCAACGCCAAGGCCGGCGTGCGCCGCACGCCCGAGCTGGTCGGCCGGCTGATCGCGATCATGTGCGCCGTCGGCGATCCGGCCGCCGACCAGGGCGCGGGCGACGAGGCGCTGGCCGAGAGCGCCTTCCGCCTCACGCCCGGCGAGGCCCGTGTGGCGGCCCTGGTGGCCCGGGGCGCCACCGCGCCGGAAGCGGCCCAGGCGCTCGGCCTCAGCTCCGAGACGGTCAAGACGCACATGAAAGCCGTGCTCCAGAAGACCGGCGCCAAGGGCGCCAAGGATCTGGCCCGGATGCTTGTGGAGGCCCGCGAACTGGTGGCCGTGGCCTCGGCCGCCGAACCGCTGCTGGGCGACGAGGGCGGCGGGGGGCGTCTGCGCATCGTCGGCGCGCTGGACGGGGCCCGGCGCGTGGCGCTCATCGACTACGGCCCCTATGACGGCGAGCCGGTGCTGGTGTTCCACGGCGCCGCGGCCGGGCGGCGTCTTCCCGATGGCTTCCGCCGCAGCCTGATCGCGGCGGGCCTGCGCCCCATCGTGATCCAGCGGCCGGGATTTGGGCTGTCGGACCCGGCGGCGGACGACTATGCGGCGACCGGCGGCGCCGATATCGCCGCGGTGATCGACCGGCTGCGGCTGCGCCGAGTGCGGATGCTGGCCCGAGACACCGCCATACCGGTCGCCCTGCAGTTCGCGCACGACTACCCCGGCCTGCTGGGCCGGGCGATCCTCCTGAACCCGCATCCGCCGATGCACGTCGCCGACGACCGCACCACGCTCGGGGCCGGCATCCAACGCCACCTGCTGCGTAATCCGGACCTGGTGGTCACCTTCGCGGAGTTCCTGCGCCGACAGGCCACCACCCGCCTCCTGGAACAGATCCTGGACAAGGTGTTCAGCGATCTGCCGCTCGACGCTCGGACCCTGGACGACCCGGACGTCCGGGCGTTCCTGATCCGCGACATCCAGGCGCTCTGCGCCCGCTCGGTCTGGGGCTTCGCCGCGGAACATGCCGCCTACGCCAACGGCTGGCGGCCGCCCACGGGCCTCGGCGGCCACGACTGGACCGTCGTGCTCTCGACGGGGCTGCCCGGCCATCTGGATCCGGCCTGGCTGGGGATTCCGGGCGTGCGCTCCGTGGCCCTGCAGGGCGCCGGGGTCCTGCCTCAGTTCACCCACCCGCAGGCGTTGGCGGACCTGGTCGCGGAAGGCTGAACCGACACCCCCGATCGGGGGAGGCCAGGCTGAAATCCCCGCCCTACCCTTGGAACCTTAGAGGGTTTCATGGGGGAAATTATGCAGAAGATCATCATCGCCGGCGTGGCCGTGGCCGCGCTCTTCGCGGGCCAGGCGTCCGCCCAGGCTCTCCAGGTCAGCTATCCGGGCGACGCGTCCATGGACTGCGCCGCGATCGCCGCCGAGGGCGCGCGTATGGATCAGGTGATGGCCGGCGCCAACGCCCAGGTCTCCAAGGCCAACGGCTCGGCCCAGGGCGCCGGGCTGGCCTCGACCGTGGCCGTGGAAGGCATGTTGCGCACCGGCATGCTGGGTCGCGTGCCGGGCGCCGGCATGTTCGCCAACAACATGGCCAACATGGCCAAGCAGCGCGCCGCCCAGGTGCAGGCGCAGGCGCAGGAGACCATCCAGACGGCGACAACCCGCAAGGCGCTGCTGGCCGGCCTCTACTCGGGCAAGAGCTGCGACGCGGTCCCGGCCGCCCCCGCCGCCCCGGCCGAACCTGCTGCGACGCCGGCGCCGACCGGCCTCTGAGGCGCCCCGGAGCCGGGCTCGGCCCGGCCATCCACGATCCGTGTAGGCCGTGCGGATGGGGCGATCGCCCCCATGCGACTCCCCGACGGACGGCCTTTCGTGGGTGGTCGGACCCGGCCCGGCTCTGGCCCGGCGGTCCGAGCGCCCTATTCGAGGCGGGGTCTCGCCTCAGTGGCGAAGGTGGTTGCCTTGCCCTCGTCCGTTCGCCAAAGCTCCTCCCATGGCCACCCGTAAACGCCCGGGACAGATCGCCGTCCAGGCGCTGATCAGCATCGTCGTGGCGGCCATCCTGGTGGGTCTCGCCACCATGGCCCGCATGGCGCTCGGGCCGAAGCTGGGCGCGCTTTCGCCCTTCATGCTCTATGTGGCCGCCGTGCTCATCGCGGGCCTGGTGCGCGGCCCATTTTGTGGCGCCCTGGTGATGCTGGCCGGCGGCGGGGTCGGGTTCGCCCTCTTCCTCGCGCCGAACGGCGTGGCTCCGCCGGGCTCGGTGGCGGCTCTGATGATCTTCCTGGCTGTCTCCGCCCCGGTGCTGGTCACCGCCAACGAACTGCGCGTCCAGCTCGGCCGCGCCATGGCGCGGCTCACCGCCGCGGTCGAACGCAACGGACGAATCGCTTCTTAGGCGACGGTCGGCAATCCGACTCAACTTTGCGGCGAAAGGTGTATGGTGGCGCTCGGGAGATATGCCGTGCCGCTGTTCACCTTCTATCCCTGTCGCCCCGACGGTTCGTCCGCCGCCTTCGAAACCATCGAGTGCCGCGATGAGGCCCACGCCCTGGTCCGGGCCCGCCAGGTGCTGGACGATCATATGAGCGCCGTCGAGGTCGTCATCTGGCAGGGCGAACGCCAGGTCGGTGCGGTCGGCCGGGTCGCGGACCCCGCCTGACGCACGCCCGCCCTTGCCCTGCGCGGCCGCATCGGCCAAAGCCAGCGCATGTCGAGCGGCCGCCCGAAGCCAGATCGCACCGTCGCCACCGTCCGCGTCATGACCCTGGTCAGCGTCGCGCTGGCGCTGATGTGCGCCTTCCTCGCCTATGCCTGGAAGACCGAGCGCGAATCCGCGGCCTGCTGGCGCACCGCCGCCGAGTTCCAGTATCACCCCGAGGGCGACTGCCGGGGCTAGAGCCATTGCCCATTGCGACGCACCGGCCCCGGCCCTAACCCTGCCGATCTAGTTTTGGGGCGAGGGCGCATGATCCGATCCGTGCTGGCGGGGTTCGCCGCGACGTTGGCGCTATCGACCGCGACGGCGGCCGAGCCGGTCCTCTACCGCAACGCCACCGTGATCGACGGCACGGGATCGCCGGGCCGGGCCGGCATGTCGGTGCTGGTGGATGGCGAGCGCATCGCCAAGGTCCTGCCAAACGACCGGCTGCCCGCGCCGGCCGGCGCCCGGGTGGTCGATCTCACGGGCAAGTACCTGCTGCCCGGTCTGGTCGACAGCCACGAGCACCTGGCCACCCCGCCCAACCGCCGCCAGGCCGAGGCCAGCCTGCGCCGCGATCTCTACGGCGGCGTCACCACCGTCCGCGACATGGCCGACGACCTGCGCGCGGTGGCCGAACTGACCCGCGCCAGCCGCAAGGGCGAGATTCCGGCCCCCGACATCCACTACGCCGCCCTGATGGCTGGCCCGTCCTTCTTCGAGGACCCCCGCACCCTGGCCGTGAGCTACGGCTTCACCCCGGGCAAGACGCCCTGGATGCAGGCGATCGACGACAGGACCGACCTGCGCGAAGCCGTCACCCTGGCGCGCGGGACCTCGGCCACGGCGATCAAGATCTATGCGAACCTGCCCGCCGACCTGGTGCGGAAGATCACCACCGAAGCGCATCGCCAGGGGATGCAGGTCTGGGCCCACGCCGCAGTCTATCCGACCACGCCGGCCGAGGTGATCGACGCAAGGCCCGACGTGATCTCCCATGCCTGCTCGCTGGGCCATCAGGTCGCCGGCACGCCCCAAACCTATCAGTCGCGCACGCCCATGGACCCCGCGCCGTTCCTGGGCGCCGACAACCCGGTGGTCGCTGCGCTGCTCGCCCGGATGCGGGACCAGGGGACGATGCTGGACGCCACCACCAGCATCTACGCCACTATCGAGGCCCGCGCCGCCGCCGACCCGAAGATGAAGAAGCCGCTGTGCTCGGGCGCCATGTCCGACGCGATCACGCACCAGGCCTGGAAGGTGGGCGTCGACATCTCCACCGGCACCGACTGGGTCGCGCCCTGGAACGATCCCTGGCCCACCCTGCACCACGAACTGGCCGCCCTGGTGAAGCTGGGCATGCCGCCCGCCCACGTCATCCGCGCCGCCACCATCAACGGGGCCCGCGCCGCCGGCCAGGCCGACGACACCGGTACGATCCAGGCCGGCAAGCTTGCCAACCTGATCGTGGTCGCCAAGGACCCCACCGCCGACATCGCCAACCTCAAGACCCTCGAACTGACCGTCAAGCGCGGCCGTGAATACCGCCGCGCCGACTTCAAGCCGCTCACCAAGGTCGAGATGGAAGACGTTGAATGAACCGCCGAGACCTCCTGGCCCTGTCCGCCGCCGCCCTCACTGCGCCCGCCGCCGCCGCGGCCCCCGCCGATCCCATCGCCCGGATGATCGTCGTCAACGCCCTGGGCGGCCTGATCGACCCGAACCTTGAGGAGCCCAAGCGCGCCGCGGTCACCCCGCGCATCCTCAAGGACGCGCATGCCTCCGGCATGACCGCGGTCAACTGCACCATCGGCTACGTCGCCGGCCCGCAGGAGCCGTTCCAGCAGTCTGTGGCCGACGTCGGCCAGTACGACGCCATGATCCGGGCCAATCCGAAGGACCTGATCAAGGTCCTCACCGCCGCCGACATCGTCCGCGCCAAGGCCGAGAAGAAGATCGGTGTTATCTACGGTTTCCAGAACGCCGCCATGATGGGCGACGACCCGGCGCGCGTGGACATCTTCGCCGACCTCGGCGTCCGCATCGTCCAGCTCACCTACAACCTGCGCAACCAGCTCGGCGACGGCTCCATCGTCCCGGAAGGCCGCGGCCTCACGGACTTCGGCTACAAGGTAGTGGAGCGTCTGAACGGCAACCGCGTCATGGTCGACCTCAGCCACTCGGGCCGCCAGATCTGCCTGGACGCCGCGCGGGCCTCGAAACAGCCGATCTCGATCAACCACACCGGCTGCCGCGCGCTCACCGACCTGCCCCGCAACAAGACCGACGAGGAGTTGCGGCTGGTCGCCGAGAAGGGCGGCTTCGTGGGCATCTACTTCATGCCGTTCCTGAACCTGTCGGGGCACGCCCGTGCGGTCGATGTGGTGGCCCACATCGAGCACGCGCTGAACGTCTGCGGAGAGGACCACGTCGGCATCGGCACCGACGGCGGCACGACGCCCATCGACGACCTCGAGCTCTACAAGGACGCCCTCAGGAAGGAACACGAGGACCGCAAGGCCAAGGGCATCGCCGCTCCCGGCGAGCGCGCCGACACCCACCCCTTCGTCGACGACCTGCGCGGCCCCGACCAGTTCCGCAAGCTCTACCGCCTGCTGGCCGAGCGCGGCCACAGGCCCGCCCGCATCGAGAAGATCCTGGGCGGCAACTTTGTCCGCTACGCCAGGGACATCTGGGGCGCCTAGGTTTGGAGCCTCGTCGCTATCCGGGCCGAGGTTGAGGCGCCAAGGCGCGTCACCGCCTGTCGGCGGGCGGCGGTGGCGGATCGAAGCCATCCGGCAGGAAGCCGCGCAGCAGGGCTTCGACGGCGACGGTGACGGGACCGGTGAGCGGACGCTTGCCCGCCTCCATCTCGAGGATGCGGCTTCCCCCGTGGTTCGCGGCGAACCGCAGCGCGCGGGCCAGGTCGGCCGGCGTCCAGCCCATGGCCTCGCGGGCTTGTCGGAGGTGATCTCCGGTCTCGATCACGCCCTGGCTCCTGCATTGTCAACGGACGCGCCCGGGAGTGGCCGCGCCGCAAGCCCGCGACCTAGGAGGTTTCCCGCCCGCAATGCAATGGCGGCGGCGCTATTCCGCACGGCCCGGCGCAGGCTGCGAGTGTCGGGCGACCGGCGAGCTCAATCCCGCGGCGCCGAGGCTGGCGACCCTTGTGCGCGGGCGCGGCGTGACCGATACGGGGGCCGATGCGGCGCGGCCGCGTTTGCCCCGAAAGTCCAGATGTCCGGCAGCCGACAGCAAGCCCTGGTGGAAGCGCGGAAGCTCGTCCGCACCTTCGGATCGGCGCCCGACCCGCGGCGCCGCGCGCAGGCCGTGGTCTCGGAGTTGAGGCGCGCCGAAGGCTGGCCGCCGGCGGCGCAGCACGAGATCGCGGCGGCGGACGCCTGGCTCAAGGCCGCACCCGCAGCGACGGCGCTCGAGCCGCGTCTACGTGCCTTGTTGGCCCTGTTGTCCTGATATCCGGCTATGTCTCGCAATATAATCGAATATTCTGCACTGGACGATTTTCAATCGAAAACTTAGACCGGCGTCATGAATCGTCGCTCTTATGGCTCGACCGGCCTCGAGGTCAGCGTCCTCACCTACGGCGCGATGACCATCGCATTCGACCCGGGGCTGAGGGACAAGGTCGCGCCGTCGCTGCTGGCCGCGTTGGAGGCGGGGGTGAACCTGGTCGACACGGCCCGGGTCTATGGAAACTCCGAGGAGCTGGTCGCCGCGACGCTGGCCGCGTGGAGCGGGCCGCCGCCGCTGGTCTCCACCAAGGTCCGCTCGCGCTCGCGCGAGGCCTACCGGTTCGCCTGCCCGGCAGCCGAGGCCTATCCGGCGGAGGCGATCCGGGAGTCGGTCGAGACCAGTTTGAAAACGCTGCGGCGTGAGACGCTGGATATCGTCCATCTGCACCAGTGGCACTACGGCTGGACGCACGAGCTCGGCTGGCTTGAGACGCTGCACACGCTGCGCGACGAAGGGAAGCTGCGGTTCATCGCCGTCAGCGTGCAGGACCATGAGCACGACGCCGCCCTGGAGCTGGTGAGCCGCGGCCTCGTCGACGGCGTGCAGGCCATCGTCCATCTGTTCGAGTCCCGCCCGGCGAACGCCCTGCTGCCCCTGGCCCGCGACCGCGGCCTGGGCGTCATCGCCCGCTGCGTGCTGGACTCGGGCGGCCTCACGGGAACCCTGGGGGAGGCGGATTTCGCGGGCCGAAGTTTCCTGAAGCACGCCTCCTACGCCGACTATGCCGCCCGCCTGGCCGAGCTGGAGGCGCGGTTCGTGCCGCAGGTCGCCGCGTCGCTGCCCGAGCTGGCGCTGCGCTTCACCGCCTCCCTGCCGGGCGTCTCGACCCTCACGCTCGGCCTGCAGGAGGCGCGCTTCGTCGAGGTCGCCGCCGCGGCGCTCGCCAAGGGCCCGCTGCCGGACGAGGCCGTCGCGGCCATCCGCCGCGAGCACGTCTGGACGCGGAACTTCTACGAGCGGCTGGTGTGACCCGGACGGTCAGCTTCTGCTTCGACGACGGCTTCCGCGCAACAGCGGACAAGGTCCGGGCCCTTTTCGACGACCGTGGCCTGGGGACCAGCTTCTGCGTCCTGGCCCGGCCGGACCTGGCGGAGGACCCCTTCATTCGCGCGGCGCCCATCGCCGACTGGGCCTATTGGCGCGAGGCGGCCGCGGCCGGCCACGAGGTCGCGCCGCACGGCTGGGCCCACGAGCGCCTGGGCGACCTCGACACGGCCGCGGCCTGCGCCGGCCTGGACCGCACGCTGGACACCTTCGCCGCCGAGCTGCCGGGGTTCGATCCGGGCGATCAGCTGTTCCACCTGGCCTACCTCGCCGCCCCGGCGCCGGTGATCCGGCATCTCGGGGAGCGCACCCTGGGCGTCCGCCGCGCGGTGGGGCGCGCGGGCCTCAACCCGCCGGGCCGTCGGGACCTGGGCGGCGACGTGGACTGCATCACCTTCGGCGATCCGGCCGGCGACCTGATGACGGCGCGCCTGGACCGCTTCCTCGACGCGGAGGCTGGCTGGCTGGTGCTGGTGCTGCACGGCCTCGACAGCGAGGGCTGGGGGCCGGTTCCCGGGCCGACGCTGGAACGCCAGCTCGACCGGCTGCTGGACGCTGGCGTGCGGATCGTCCCGGCGGGACAGGCCGCGCGCGAACGGCTCTAGGCGCGCTTGCGGCCCTTGGCCTTTTTCACGGCCGGCTTCGGAACCGCAGGCCTCGCCGGCGCCGCGCGCCGCCGCCGGAGGCCGTTCTGGGCCTCGATCGCCTCCAGCCGCTGGACCACGATGTCGCGCATCGGCTGGGCGCCGGCGAAGAAGGTGCCGATCAGGCGGTGGAGGCGGTCTCCATCTCTGGCGATGAGGGCGTCGACGATCTCGCGGTGTTCGGCGTGGTGGTCCCGCTCGCGGTCGGCCTCGAAGTCGGCATAGAGGTTGAGGTAGCGCTCGGCCCGGTCGCCCAGGTTGGAATAGATCCGCTGCAGCACGGGCGAGCCGCTGCCCGACAGCAGCTCGCGGTGCAGGGCCTTGTAGGCCCGCTGCCAAAGCTCGCGCGCCAGGGGATCGCCGTCCGGCATCACCTTGCGGACCTTCATGGTGCGGTGGAGCACCACCACGACGCGCTCCTCCCAGGCCTCGTCGCCCCGCTCCACCGACTTGGACAGCACCAGGTGGTAGATCGCCTGGTAGGCGTCGAGGACGTCGAGGTAGTCGGCCACCGAGACGGGGGCCACGCGGTAGCCTTTCTGGTGCTCGTGTACGACCAGTCCCGTGGACGAGAGCAGCAGGATCGCCTCGCGGATCGGGCTGTGGCCCAGCTTGTAGAACTTGGTGAGCTGCTCGACCTTCAGCCGCTCGTAGGGCTGGAAAACGCCGCGCACGATGTCCCGCTGCAACCAGAACGCAGCCTTGTCCGTCGGACCCGCCAGCTCCGGGCTGAGCGCGTCGAGCTCCGGGGCGTGGAAGGTGGCGACGGAGGGCAGGGATGTGGGCATGTGACGCTGTTTTCTCGAATCCGGCATCGTGAAGCCTAAAGTCTATCGGCGACGCTTGAAAGGCGGCGGCGACACACGCTCGCGTGCGGTTCCATGAAGGGCCGCCCAGGGCCTGAAAATGGATCCGATCGAGATCAGCCGAGCCGAATCGGCGCAGTCAGCCGGATGTCGCCCGCTGAGCGGCCCACCAGGAGCGCGTAGTCGCCGGGGTCGACCACCCAGCCCTTGGCCTCCAGGTCCCACGCGGCGAAGGCGCCCGCCTCCAGCTCCAGGACCACGGTGCGACTCTCGCCCGCGGCCAGCTCGACCTTGGCGAAAGCCTTCAGCTCCTTGGGCGGCCGCGGCAGGCGCGGGGTCCTCGGCGCGACGTAGAGCTGCACGACCTCGTAGCCGGTCCGCGCGCCGGTGTTGGCGACGGTCACCTCCACCCGCACCCGCTCGCCGGGCCCCGCGGTCGCCGGCGCCTTCAGGTCGCGGTGCTCGAACGTGGCGTAGGACAGGCCGTGCCCGAACGGAAACAGGGGCGCCACGCCGCTCGTGTCGAATCCGCGATAGCCGACACCCAAGCCCTCGGCGTAGTCGCAGACCGCTGGGTCGGGGCTGGCCGCATGGGACGGGTGGTCGCCGAACGCCTTCGGATAGCTGATCGGCAGCCGTCCGCCCGGATCGCGCGCGCCGAACAGGACGGCGGCCAGCGCGTCGGGGCCGGTCTCGCCCGGCAGCCACATCTGCATCACGGCCGGCGCCTGGTCGAGCCAGGGCAGCTCGAAGGGCGAGCCGGTGTTCATCACCACAACGGTCCGCGGGTTGGCCGCCAGCACGGCGCGGGCCAGCTCGTTCTGGGCGCCCGGCAGGTCCATGTCGGCGCGGTCGTAGCCCTCGGCCTCGGTGATCACCGCTGAGCCCAGCACCAGGATCACCGCGTCGGCGGCCCTCGCCGCGTCGATGGCGCGGTCCATCGGCTCCACCGGCGGGCGTACGCCGAGGCCGATGTATTCGTGCCCCTTCTGCAGCGGGACATAGTCGATCTGGATGCGGTAGCCGCGGCCGGCCTCCAGCTCGGCGCTCGCCAGCCGCCGCGGCACAGTGCGGCCGACCACGTCGAAGGAGTCGTCATTCGAAGGCGTGTCGGCGTCGATGAAAGGCTTGCCGTCCAGGGTGAACCGCGCGTCGCCCGTGGCCCGCAGGCCGAACTCGTGGAGGCCGCTCTCCTCCGGCCAGAACCAGCCGCTCCAGCGGAACGAGCCGTAGGGCGGACGCGTGGCGCTGGCGATGTTGGGGCTGACCCGCCGCACCATCCCGCGCTCGAGGTTGGCGTGGTTGGGCTGGCCCGAGCAGTCGAAGCTGTCGAAGTACTCGGCCCGGAGCCCCTCAGCGTCCCGCGCCTCGGTGGGGCTGAACAGCCAGGCGTCCGGCGTCGGCGGATAGGGATCGTTGTCGACACCGCGGGCGGTCAGGATCTCCACGCCCGGCCCCAGGTGGTCGCGCAGGCCCTCCAGCGTGGTCTTCACCCGGTCGGTCACCACCCGCGAGCTGCCGCCGCCCTGCAGGAGGCAGCGATGGGCGTTGGGGCCGATCAGGGCGACGGTCTTCAGCCTCGGATCGAGCGGCAGCAGGCCGCCGTCGTTCTTTAGGAGCGTCATGGCCTCGCAGGCGGCGTCCAACGCCACGGTCCTGTGCCGGGCGGTGCGCAGCTCGCCGGCCGGACGGGGCGTCCCGTCCATCAATCCGGCGCGGAGGATCAGGCGCACGACGCGGCGGGCGTTGTCGTGGACCTGGGCCTCGGGGACCTCGCCCGCCTTCACCGCCGCCAGCAGCTTGTCGCCCAGGAAGCGGGCCGGCCCCGGCATCTCCAGGTCCAGGCCCGCATTGGCGGTCGGCGCGGTCGAGTGCACGGCGCCCCAGTCGGAGACCACCACGCCCTCGTAGCCCCACTCATCCTTCAGGATGCCGGTGAGCAGGCGGCGGTGCTCGGAGGCGTAGGTCCCGTTGATCTTGTTGTACGAGGCCATGACCGTCCACGGGTCGGCGTCCCGGACCACCCGTTCGAAGGCGGCCAGGTAGATCTCGCGCAGGGTCCGCTCGTCGATGCGGGCGTCCACGACGAAGCGTTCGAGCTCCTGGTTGTTGGCGGCGTAGTGCTTGAGCGAGGCGCCGACGCCCTCGTCCTGCAGGCCGCGGACGTAGGCGGTTCCCATGATCCCGGCCAGGTACGGGTCCTCGGAATAGGTCTCGAAGTTCCGGCCCCAGGTCGGGATGCGCATGATGTTGATGGTCGGCGCCAGAACCACGTGGTCGCCGAGGGCCTGGGCCTCGCGGGCGATGGCGGCGGCCACCTTCCCGGCGGTCTCCGGATTCCAGGTGGCCGCGATGGCGACGCCCACGGGGAAGACCGTCGCCGGCGTCCCCTTGATCGACCGCACGCCCGTGGGGCCGTCGGTCATCTGCAGCGAGGGCACGCCGAGGCGCTCGATGGGGTGGAGGTTGAACGAGCTGGCGCCCGCCAGCAGCAGCACCTTCTCGTCCAGCGTCATCCGGGACAGCAGGTCGGCGACGCGGTCGTCCAGGGGGGCCGCGGGATCCAGATACGTCTCGGTCATGCTCGTCCACCCACAAGGTTGTGCGCTCCGGCGCGCCGGAAGCTGAGGGCCGCGCCGCCATAAGGCCATAGCCGAAACGCGGTCGCGTCGGCCCGCGATGGGACTCAGCGGTGCGGCGAAGCCGTATATCAATTCAATTTAGCTCAGGAATGCGAATGATTGACAATAATCGGCAATAGGCAACAATTAGATAAATTATCAGCGACACGCCCAAAGAGCGTCGCAGGGGGAAATGCATGTCCACGCCGAATGGTCGCTCCGATCCATGTATGCATCGCCTGATCGCGGGGGCCGCGACGGCCGCGCTCATGGCAGCGGCGGGCGCGGCGCACGCGCAGGCCCGCGCAGTCTCCGAGGTCGAGGAACTGACCGTGACCGCGCAGAAGCGCGAGGAGCGCCTACAGGACGTGCCGATCTCGGTGGCCGTGGTGGGCGGCGACACCCTGCAGCGCCTGAAGTTGAACGAGAGTTCGGACCTCCAGTATCTGGTGCCGGGTCTGACCCTGAACAGCAGCTCTGGGCCGCGGTCCTACGGCTTCTTCATCCGCGGCATCGGCACGACGACCTTCTCGACGGAGACGATCGAGAGTTCCACGGCCTACATCGTCGACGGCGTGGTCTACGGCCAGGCCGGGGCCACGGCCATGGACCTTCCGGACATCGAACGGATCGAGGTGCTGCGCGGGCCGCAGGGCACGTTGTTCGGCAAGAACGCCTCGGCCGGGGCGATCAACATCGTCACCAGGCGGCCTTCCGACACGCTCACTGGCACGGCTTCCCTGACCTGGGCCTGGCCGGACGACGAGCGCAAGCTCAGCGCCTATGTGTCGGGCCCGATCACCGACACCCTGAAGTTCAGCCTGTCGGGCCGGATGAACAAGCGCGACGGCATCGTCGACAACGTCTTCGACGGCCGCAAGCTCAACGACCGTAACGATCGGGGCGTGCGCGGCAAGCTGCTGTGGGAGCCGAACGACAAGCTCGATGTGACCGCCATCGCCGACTACTACCGGCGCGACGCCCACTGCTGCGTCTGGACGCTCCGCCGCTTCGCGCCCACGCGCTCGCCCGGCGAGATCGAGAGCGCTACGGCCGGGATCGTGCCCGGCCCGAGGAACCTCGAACAGAACATCAACGGCGGGGTCTTCACCGACCTCTCGAACGTCGGCCTGTCGGTGGAGGCCAACTACGACATCGGCGACCACGTGCTGACGTCGATCACCTCGTATCGCTTCTGGGAGACCAAGGACGGGCTCGACACCGACAACAGTCCGGCGAACCGCTTCGACATAAACTTCGCGGCCTTCAAGCAGGCGCAGTGGACGCAGGAGCTGCGCCTCACCTCGCCGGCCGGGCAGTTCTTCGAGTACGTCGCCGGGCTCTATTTCTTCAACTCGAACGTCAACTCGGCCAGCTTCCAGTATCAGCCGCTCTCGACCGCCGCCTTCGGCAGCGTCGAGACCTACAAGTACGCCGACAACCGCAACGTCGCGGCCTTCGGGCAAGGCAATATCAACTTCACCAAGGACCTGCGCGGCATCGTCGGCGCGCGCTACCTAAAGGAGCGGCTCGAGTATGATCGCATCCGCCGCGACGCGCGCTCCGGCGTCCAGCAGCCGTTCTCGGGCACGCGCAAGGAGAACGGCTTCGTCTGGCGCCTGGGCCTGCAATACGACGTCACCGACGACATCATGACCTTCGCCACCGTGACGCGCGGCTACAAGGCCGGCGGCTTCGACGGGCTTTCGGTGACGGTCGTCGAGGTCGAGCCCGAGATCCCCACCAACTTCGAACTGGGCGTGCGCACCAGCTGGCCGTCCGTCCGCGCCACCGTGAACGCGACCCTCTTCCACACCACGGTGAAGGACTATCAGGTCTCGGCGCGCGACCCGGAGCTCAACGCCTACTTCCTGACCAACGCCGCGAAGGTCCGCTCCCGGGGCGTCGAGGTGGACGCCACCTGGCGGCCGTTCGCCGACCACGACCTGACCCTGATGGCCAGCGCCGCGGCGATCGATGGGGAGTGGCAGAGGTTCAACAACGCCGCCTGCTACGCCGGCCAGACGGCGGCCCAGGGATGTGCGGGAACCCCGGCCACCCAGGACATCAGCGGCGGCGCCCTGCCGCGTCTCCCGCACTGGACGGTCAGCGCCAACGCCCACTACGAGCGCGAGCTGCCGGGCTCGGGCCTGAGCGGCTCGCTGGACGTGGGCCTCAGCCACCGCTCCAAGGCCAACGTGGCCTATCCCAGCGCGCCCTTCACCTTCCAGGACAACGTGACCCTGGTGAACGCCACAGTGGGGATCGGCGAGGCCGAGGGGCGCTGGCGCGTGTCGCTCTATGCGCGCAACCTCTTCGACGAGCACTATGTGCTGAACATCCTGGCGACGCCCACCGGCGGCGTGGGGTCCACGTCACAGACGCCGCTGTACGAGGCGCAGCGGGTGGTGGGCGTGGGACTGGACGTGCGGTTCTAGGGCTCAGGCGCCCGGGATCACGCCCATGCGGCGGCTGCGCAGGAACTTCTCGTCGGTGCTCTCCGGCCACGGCGCCGGCTCGGGGAAGCGGCCGTCTTCCAGGGGCCAGACCACCGGAGTCGCCGCCCCGCCGATCCTTCCGCCCAGGGGGATGCGGTCGCGATCGACCGACGGGTGGGTGCGGTCTCCGGCGCGCGTGCAGCCGTCCTTGAAGTAAATGGCGGTGTAGACGCGGCGCATGTGGCCGGAGTTGTTCGGCTTGGCCATGTGGACGGTGCGGCCCGAGTGGAACAGCACGTCGCCGGGCCTGGCGGGGACGAACACCGCCGCCCGTGTCTGGCGGTCCATCAGCTCCAGGCCGGCGCCGGGGCTCCGGAAGATGTCCACGAACTCCAGCTCGGCGCGGTGCGAACCGGGGACGTAGCCCATGCAGCCGGTGACATCGTCGACCGGGACCAGCGGAATCCAGGCGGTGATGGTGTCGTCCTCGGCGATCGGCCAGTAGGCGTGGTCCTGATGCGCCTCCGTCTCGCGGCCGCCGGGCTCCTTGTAGAGCGCCTGATCATGCCAGAGGCGGACCTTCTCGGCGCCCAGCAGCGCGCCAAGCGCCTCGCCCAGCTTCTGGTGGAACGTCAGGCCGCGCACGCCGGGAAAGTCCTCCCACAGGTACTGGCACTGGATGAACGACTGCTCGTACGGCGTCTTCTCGTCCAGTGTGCGCGTGTCGTGCGCCTTGCGTTTGGCCACCGCTTCGTCGACCGCGGGGGTCAGCGCCTCGAGGTCCGCCGCCGGGATCAGGCCTTCGGCGTGGACGAAGCCGTCGCGTCGGTAGCGTTCGGCGAGGTCCGCGAGCTGCTGCGGGGTCATGGGCGACGCCTCCCTAGCGGCCGTTCTCCAGGATCTTGAACTGGCGGACGGGATCGTTCTGCTCGATCACCTGGCCATCGGGCAGGGTCGTCTTCGCGCCGTCGGGCGCATACTGCAGGATGTAGGCCTTGCGAACGGTGTCCTGCTTCAGGTTCGGACCCGTCCGGTGCGGCGCGAGGGACGAGAAGACCACGATGTCGCCCGCCTTGGCCGGGGCGGACACGGCGCCCTCGACATCGTCGAGGCACACCTTGCCGATCGGGGTCAGCCAATGCTCGAAGGTGCCCTGGCGGTGGAGCTTCGGCGCGATCCAGGCGCAGCCGTTGTCCTCGTCCACGTCCACCAGCGGGATCCACAGAGTGAGGTACTGCTGCGGCTCGATGTAGGTGTAGCCGTTATCCTGGTGCCACGGGAATTCCTGAACCTTTTCGGTCTTCTTGTAGACCGACTGGTCCCAGTAAAGGCGCACGTCCGGGCCAATCAGGTCGTGGCAGACGCCCTGGATCGCCGGATGGCGCGCGAAGTCCTGCAGCACCGGCGACTTGCCGACGATGTGGGCGGTGAAGGTGATCGTGCCCGTCTCCGTCAGCCGGAAGCGGCCGCCCTGCTCGTCGCGCACGAAGTCCTCGTGCGCCTTCTCCAGGGGGTCGATGGCGGCGGTGACCGCGGCGATCTCCGCCGGCGTGAAGGCGCCGCGATAGATGAAGAACCCATCGGCGTTGAACTGATCGACCTGTTCGGGACTCAGCGCGCGCATTCCCGTGCGGGGAGCGTCTTTCCAGACGAAGTCCTGGTTCAGCGGGTGAAGGCGCGGGGCGGCGAACGTCTGCATGGCTTACCTACTCGTCGATCTTGACGTCACCATAATTCCATCGAAAACGTCGCGTCAATCGATTTTAGATCTAAATAGCATATTAGATCGAATCTGTGATGGAGCGAGTCACTCCGCTCGCCGGACCGGGATCCAGCGGTTGACGCGAGAGAGGACGAACGCGCTTTCGGGGGTGGACGCCTGGGTGCCCACGCGGCCGTAGTGGTAGACCATCGCCGAGCGCCGGTAGTCGGCCACGTTGTCGGTCGACATGTGCATCAGGTAGCTATGGAAGATCAGCACGTCGCCGGGCTCCATCAGCGCCGAGACCTTCGCCGTGGTGTCCTGGCTCACGATCTCCTGGTAGCCTCGGTTGGCGGCCGGCCGCCGGTCGGGGACATGCTCGAAGATCTCGCCCGACCGGTGACTGCCGGGCGCCACCCAGAGGCAGCCGTTCTCCAGCGTCGCCCGGCTGAGCGCCACCCAGACCCCCACCTGCGGCTGCTTGTCGAACTTGAAGTAGTAGCTGTCCTGATGCCACGGCTGGCCGATGACGCCGGGGTTCTTGAAGATGAACTGGCTCTGGAAGCAGTCGACGTCGGGGCCGATCAGGCCCGCGACGACGTCCACGATCTCCCGACGCTCAGCCAGCTGGCGCGACAGCCCCTCGGCGTGGCAGTTGAACACCTTGGAGACCAGATCCTCGGGGTTCGCGGCGCCCGGGGACGGCTCGGTCTCGGGATAGATCAGGTAGTTGTCGCCGGACGAGTAGGTCTGCTCCCCCGGGTGCGCCGCGGGCGGATCGGCGCGGATGCGGCCGACCACCTCGTCCTCGACCGCCGCCGCGAAGGCGGGGTCGATCGCGCTTCTCAGGAAGAAGTAGCCCTCCCGGTCCCAGGCCTCGCGTTGCGCCGGCGTGATCATGTGCGGACCTCCCATTGTGCTTGTCCGATGGTATCGAGCCCGTTGTTTTAAAATCAATCTAAAATGGCGAATTGACGATAATCCTAGATGTTTCCGATTGAGAGCTGCGGCGGCCCCGGCCATAGTCAGCGACAGCCCGGCGCAGACCGGTCGCGAGGGGGAGT
Organism: Phenylobacterium sp.; assembly: GCF_004297125.1. GTDB lineage: Bacteria > Pseudomonadota > Alphaproteobacteria > Caulobacterales > Caulobacteraceae > Phenylobacterium. Next base: position 73,010 of record NZ_SCVD01000019.1, read on the forward strand.
CGATGTTCAAGCCCAGGGCAGGGTTCCAGCTCAGCTTCGCGCGCAAGGCCGGATTCTCGCTCGGCGACTACGCCTGCAACCTCTATTGGCAGAGCGTCTCGCTCTTCCTGATGTTCCACTACACTGACGCCCTGGGCCTCTCGGGAGGGACAGCGGGCGCGATCTACATGGTCGCCTCGATCTTCGACGGGATCTCGGACCCGATCATGGGCGCGGTCGCCGACCGCACGCGCACCAGGTGGGGTCGCTACCGGCCCTACATCCTGCTGGGCTGCGTGCCGCTGGGCCTGTCGTTCGCCGGCCTCTACTGGGCGCCGGCCGCCGATGGCTTCGGCCTGGTCGCGGTGGTCACCGCCGCCCACCTCGTGTTCCGCATCGCCTACACAGCGGTCTCGGTGCCCTACAGCTCGCTCACCGCGCGGATGACCTCGAGCTCCGAGGAGCGCTCGTCGCTGGCCGGTTTCCGCATGGTGGCCGCGACCCTGGCGGCCATGACCGTCTCGTACCTCACCCAGCCGATGGTGGCCGAGTTCGGCGGCGGCGATCAGGCCAAGGGCTTCTTCTATGCCGCCGTGGTCTTCGGCCTGATCGCCACGGGCATCTTCCCCCTGGTGTTCCTGGCCACCCGCGAGCCGCCCGAGCCCCCGGGCGAGGTGGTCCACCTGAAGCTCGGCGACCATTGGCGGGCGATGGCGAGGAACCGCGCCTTCTGGGTGCTGATGGTCGGGATCAGCCTGGGCGCCATGTCGTCCACGGCGCTGGGCAAGTCGCTGCTCTACTACATGAAATACATCGCCGGAGACGAAGGCGCGGCGCGCTACGCGCTCTCGATCAAGGCCGCCCTGGGCGTGGCGATCATCCCCACCTGGGTCATTGTCACCCGCTTCATCGGCAAGCAGGCCGCCTGGCTGACGGCCGCGGCGTGGGGCCTGTCCGGAGCGGCCTTCCTGCTCTTCACCGACGTCCAGACCGCGCTGGCCGTGACGTTCTTCTACATGTTCATGCACGTGGCTTCGCTGGGCGTCGCCACGACCTACTGGTCGATGATGCCGGACACGGTGGAGTACGGCGAATGGCGCTCGGGCGTGCGGCCGGAGTCCTTCATCTTCGGCCTGGGCATGTTCTTCCAGAAGGTGGCCCTGGGCCTGGCCGCGGGGGTCTTCGGCCTGGCGCTGGACCTGATCGGCTACGTCGCCAACCAGCCGCAGAGCCCTGAGACCCTGCAAGGCCTGCGGATGGTGGTGGTCGGCTTCCCGGTCATCGGCCTCGGCGGCTCGGCGCTGGCCATGCTGTTCTACCCGCTGCGCAAGGGCGTCCACGACCGGATCGTGGGCGAGCTGGCGGCGCGGAAAACCTGACGTGACACGGAGACCGCCATGCGCCGCCTTCTCGTCTACCAGGCCCTCTGGGGCATGGAGAACCTGCCCGGCTTCGACATGGAGGCCGACATGGACGGCGTGCTGGCGAGGATCTTCGCCGAGGGCTTCGACGGCGTGGGCGTGAGTCTGATGCGCGCCGATCGCGCCGAGGCCGTGGCGCGCGCCGTGCAAGCCCATGGGAAGTCATTCGAGGCCATCGGCTTCGTCTTCGACCGCGCCGACCTGGCCCGCTGGATCGACCGCGCCCAGGAGCTGGGGGCGCACCACCTGAACATCCAGATCATGACCAGGCCCGACCGGGTGTCGGACGCCGTGGCGCTGCTGGCCGAGTTCGGGGCCGAGGCCGCGCGCGCGTCGATCCCGGTGAATTACGAGACCCACCGGGGGCGGCTGACCAACGACGCCCTGTTCACCTGTCGCATCCTGGACGAACTGCCCGACCTGCGGCTCACCGGCGACCTGTCGCACTATCCGCTGGCGCACGAGATGCCCTTGCCCGTGCCCGCGGCCGACCTGGCGCGGATGTCGAAGATCATCCGCAACTGCTGGGCCTTCCACGGCCGGGTCCCGGGCTCGCACCAGATCCAAGTGTCGATCCGGGCGCCGCAGCACCAGGGCTGGGTCGACCAGATGAGGGCATGGTGGCGCGAGGGCTTCGAAAGCTGGATCGCCCGCTCGGGCCCGGACGCCGACCTGACCTTCATGCCCGAGCTGGGGCCGCCCCACTATGCGATCACCGACCTCGACGGTCGCGAACTCAGCGACCGCTGGGCCGAGGCGCTGATGCTGAAGGACATGGCCCGCGGGATCTGGGCCGAGGTCACGACGCCGGTGGCGGCCTAGCTAGGGCAGTTCGGCGACCGCCTCGGGCGGCACGGCCCGGCGCGCGGCGAGCTGTTCCACGATGTCCTCGTGGACGCCCTTCTTCATCGGGTAAATCAGCATCGCGAGGCCGCCGAGCACGAGGCCGGAGAGGGGCAGGGCGACCATGATGGTCTTCATGCCCTGCAGCGTCTCGGGCGTCTGGGCGACGTTCGGATGGAAGCCCACGAGGTCCAGGCTCCATCCGAAGATTCCGGCGCCCAGGCCCAGGGCCGCCTTCAGGAAGAACTGGCCGAGGCCGAAGATGAAGGACTCGGCCCTGAGACCCGTGCGCCACTCGCCGTACTCGACGGTGTCGGGCAGCATGGACCAGAAGGTCAGCGCCAGGCCCAGGCCGCAGACCTGCATCATCACCAGGAAGACCATCATCAGCCCCGGGTCGCGGACATCGACCAGCGCGAAGCCGGTCAGGCAGACCAGCCCCCAGGCCACGCCGGTGAACCAGGCCGCGCGCTTGCCGATCTTCTTGGTGACGTAGATCCAGGCCGGGATGACGACGAGGCCAACCGCCGCGTTGAGTGACAGCGCCGTGCGCGCCGCCGCTTCGTCGTGCAGGTAGTACTTGAAATAGTAGAGCACCGACTTGCCGAGCGCCGTGGTGCAGATCACCGCCGCCGCGATCCCGGCCATCACCGCCCAGAAGGCGCGGTTGCCGCGCACGGCGGCCCAGTACTGGGACATCGAGATCACCGGCGCGGCCTCGCCGGGCGTGTCCTGCGGCTCGCGGGTCGTGGCGTAGACGAAGGGGAAGATGGCCGTGGCGATGAGGGCATAGGCCACGGCGGCCAGGGTGAAGCCCTTGCCCACGTCACCGCCGCCCAGGCTGGCGGCCAGGGGCTGGGTGGTGGAGGCGATGGTGAGGCCGGCGAGCGTGGCGAAGATCATCCGGAAGCCGGCCAGGGTCGAACGCTCTGCCGAGCTGTCGGTGATGCGCGCGTTCAGCGAGGTGTAGGGGATCGACAGCGCCGTATAGGCCACCCGGAAGATCAGGTGCGCCGCCAGCATCCAGGCCGCCAAGCCCAGGCCCTCGAACGGCGGCCGGTAGTAGAGCAGCACGAAGGCGAAGCCGAGCGGGACCGCGCCCCACAGCAGGTAGGGCCGGTAGCGGCCATGCTTCGTCCGCGTCTTGTCGGCGATGGCGCCCATCGCCGGATCGATCGAGGCGTCGAAGATCGAGGCGATCATGTAGATCAGCCCCGCCGTGCCGGCCGAGAGCCCCACCACGTCGGTGTAGAAGAACAGCAGGTAGATCGAGACGCTCTGCCAATAGAGGTTGCAGGCGTAGTCGCCGACCGTGAACGAGGCCTTGCGCGCGATCGAGAGGCGATGCCCCGCTGGCGGCGTGAAGAGATAGCTCATGCGCCGTCCTTTGTTTCCAGGTCGCGGAGCGCGGCCTTGATCGAGTCGTGGACCGGCTGGGTGGTCACGAAGAAGCGGTCGACCAGCGCATGCAGCCGCTTGGCGTTACGGTCCATCAGCGCGTCCACGATCGCGCGGTGCTCGGCGTGGTGGTCGCGGTCGCGGTCGCTTTCCAGGTCGCCGAACAGGTTCACGTAGCGCTCCAACCGTCCGCCCAGCGCGGAGAACTGGTCCAGCAGGATCGGTGAGCCACAGCCGTCGAGCAGCGCGCGGTGCAGGCCGATATAGGCCATCTGCCACATCTCCCGGCGCTCGGGGTCGCCGTCCGGCAGCACCTTGTGGACCCGCAGCGACCGGTGGAGCTGCACCACGACCTGCTCCTCCCAGGCGTCGTCGCCGCGCTCGAAGGCCATGTTCAGGGCCAGGCGGTAGATGCGTTGATAGATGTCGAGCAGGTCGCGGTAGTCCGCCAGCGACACGTCGGCGACGCGGTAACCCTTGAGGTGCTCATGGGCGAGCAGGCCGCTGGTGCTCAGCATCAGGATCGCCTCGCGCACGGGGCTCTGGCCGACGCCGTAGAACTGCGAAAGCGGCTCCACCTTCAGCCGGTCGCGGGGCTGGAAGACGCCGCGGATGATGTCGCGGCGCAGCCAGTACGCGGTGGCCTGGCTCGGATGCCGCGCGGGGTCCGCCGGCGAGGTCACCAACGGATCCGTGAAGCGCGAGACCGAGACCGGCCCCTCGCGGCTCATCGCCTGCGCCCGGGAAGGGCGACACGGGGCCGGAGCCTCGCGTCAGGTCGGTGAGGAAACGCCACGTCAGAAGTCGAGGTCCAGGGCGACGCCCACCACGCGCTGGGATTCGTAGACCTGGAACTGGCTCAGGCTGCGCGCATGGCCGAAGGGCGTGGAGAACATCGCCGCGCGGTAATCCTGGTCGAACAGGTTCTTGGCGAATAGCGAGGCCTTCCAGCGCCGGTCCTGCGGGCCGACGCCGATCGCCGCATCGACGATCGCGTAGCCCTTCTGCTCGGTGCGCGGGTTGTTCGGGAAGGCGATCAGGGTGTCGGAGCGGTAGCTCACGTTGCCGTCCAGGGTGAGCCGCCAGGTGTCGGCGACGTCGGTCTCGTAGTGGCCGGCGATATTGCCCTGCCACATCGGCGAGAACGGCAGGCGCGCGCCGGTCAAGTCCTGCTGGACCCCGCCGATGCATCCCTCCGCCACGGTCTGGCCGCCGAAGCAGGGGGCGTTGGGAAAGTCGCCCCACTCGGCGTCGACGTAGGCGCCGCCAGCGATCAGGGTGAAGTCGACGTCGCGGAACGGACGAGCCTGGATGTCGAACTCGAAGCCACGCGATTTCGCCTCGCCGTTGGAGATCGGATAGGTCGCGGTGACCGGGTCGCGACCAGCGCTCTGGTAGTCCTTCACCTTCTCGTAGAAGGCCGTGAGGTTCATCACCAGCCGCAGGTCCGGCCAGGTGGTGCGAAGGCCTATCTCGTAGGCCGTCGGCTTCTCGGGCCGCACGTCGCGCAGGGTCGAAACACCGATGTTGGTGTCGTAGCCCCCGCCCTTGAAGCCGCGGGTGACGGTGGCGAAGGCCATGACGTCCTGGTTGAGGTCGTACTGGGCGCCCAGGCGCCAGACGAGGGCGTCCTTGTCCTTGGAGGCCGAGGCGCTGTCGCGCAGGTTCAGGCGCGGGTCGAAGCGGGACTTGTCGGCCTCCACCCGCTCGTTCAGCAGCCGCGCGCCGGCGATCAGGCGCAGGTCATCGGAGAGGTTGAAATTGGCCTGGCCGAAGGCGGCCATGTTGCGGGTCTCCGCGTCGATCGCAGCGACCCGGGCGAAGAAGGGCAGGGGCACCGTCGCGAAGATCTGCGTCGAGGCCGAATGCACGCCGGTCCGGAAGTAGTAGAGGCCGGCTACATAGTCGATGAAGCCGCCGGTCGGCGAGGCGATGCGCAGCTCCTGGCTGACCTGGTTCTGCTTCAGGTCGGCGTAGTTCACGTTCAGCAGGTTGAGCGGCGAGGAGTCCGAATCCAGGCCGTCGCGGGTGAACCAGCGGCGGTAGGCGCTGATCGAGGTCAGGGTGAAGCCGCCGCCCAGTTCGTAGTCCACCTGCAGCGAGGCGCCGTAGCTCTTGCCATTGGCGAAGACGTCGCCGTCCAGGTTCTGCTTGAAGTTGTCCGGCCCGGCCACGATGCCGGCCGCGGCGCCCAGCGTCTCGGGCGCGCCCGGCGCGCCGCCCACCACCGCGAACGTCCAGAGGCAGCAGTCGGCCTGGCGCTTGTAGTAGTCGGTGGTGAACGTGGCGCGCAGCGCGTCACTCGGTTCCCACTCCAGCTTGCCGCGCACGCCGCCATCGTTGCGGTCGTTGAATTTGCGGCCGTCGCGGACGTTGTCGATGATCCCGTCGCGCTTGTTGCGCCGGCCCGACAGCGAGAACCGCAGGGTGTCGGTGATCGGGCCCGAGATGTAGCCGCTGATCTTCCGCTCGTCGTCCGGCCAGGCCCAGCTGGCGCTCGCCCGGACGTCCAGCTCCTCGGAGGGGCGGCGGGTGACGATGTTGATGACGCCGGCCGAGGCGTTCTTGCCGAACAGGGTGCCCTGCGGTCCGCGCAGCACCTCCAGCCGCTGAATGTCGGGCAGGTCGGCCAGCGCCGAGCCCGCCTGGCCCAGCACCACGCCGTCCAGGACGTAACCGGTGGAGCCTTCGATGGTCTCGGCCGCGAAGGTCGAGGTGCCGATGCCGCGCACGAAGAAGCCGAAGTTCCGCGGGCCGGCCGAATTGATGAACGTGACGCTGGGCGCCAGTTTCGAGATGTCCGTCGCCTCGTTCAGCTTCAGGTTCTCGAGGGTTTCGCCCTGCACGACCGCGATCGACAGCGGCACGTCCTGCAGGTTCTCCGCGCGCTTCTGGGCGGTGACCGTGATGGCCTCGAGCTCGTTGGCCTCCCGGGCCGTCTGGGCGGCGGCGGGGGCGGCCATCAGGGTCAGCGCCGCGCCGGAAGCGAGTAGCGCAGCGCGCCCGCCGTCGACAAGCGAAAGAACAGCGGATTCACGACCGCGCATCCGGATCATCTTTGATTCCCTCCCCGGTGGAACGGCTCTATTGGAGAATGGCCGTTGAATCAAATTCGATCAGAAGTGGCGCCAATGTCAACGATACGATTTCAAATACCCGATCTGCAGTGGCTTCGGTCGGAGACGAAAGGCGGCCGCGATGGCGTGGAGCTGCGACGAGCCGGGGCGAGGGGATCTTCCAGGCTCCGTAGGAGCAGCGGTCAAAATCCATTGGCGCCGTCCTCGACGCCGTCCTATGCCAGCGGCCTATGCAGACCGAGAGCGCATCGCCGATGGCCGAGCTCCCTAGCATCCTGATCATGGGGGCGGCGGGTGTGATCGGCCGGGCGGCGTCGAGGCTCCTGTCCGCTCAAGGCTATCCGCTGGTCCTGGCCGACCGCGACGCTGCGGCGGTGGAGGCCCTGGCGCAGTCCCTGAACCACGCGTCGTGGCTTCGCGGCGATGCGACCGACCCCGGCGACGTGGCGGAGATCTTCGCGAAGGCTGGGCCAGGTCTAGGGTGCGTCGTCCTCGCGGTCGGTAGCGAGGGTCCGGTCGGGGCGCTGGAGGATTGCGCCGACGACGACTTCCACCAAGCCATGACGCTCAACGTGACCAGCGTCTGGTTGGGCCTGAAGGCGGCGCTGAAGGTCCTGAAGCCCAAGGGCAAGGGCAGTATCGTCGTGCTCTCGTCGATCTCCGGGACCATGGGCATGCCGATGATGAGCGCCTACGCCGCCGGCAAGCATGCGGTGCTGGGGCTGGTGCGCTCGGCTGCGCGTGAGGCGGCGGCGTCCGGCGTCCGGATCAACGCGGTCTGTCCCGGTCCGGTCGTATCGGACATGATGCGGCGCGTCGACAATGGCCTCGGCCGTGCCGATGCGGCCGGGTCGATCCCCATGCAGCGCTACGCCGAACCGGACGAGGTCGCCCACATGATCGCCTTCCTCTGTTCCGACGCCAGCAGCTATTCGACAGGTTCCAGCTTCATGCTCGACGGCGGGTATGGCTGCCGGTAGGGCGGACGGCCCGATCACGCCCATCGGTGGGTTCTTCGAGCTCCACCGGCCCGGTAGCGACGCGACAGGCCCCAGCGTTCTGGAGACCTGGACCGGCGGGCGCCCCTTCGCCGCCTACGCGAATGCGCGGTCGGCGTTCGCGGCCCTGGCGGCCCTGCTTCCGGAGGCGACGATCTGGCTGCCGGCCTTCCTGTGCGTCGATCTGATGGGCTCTGCGTTCCGCGACCGGCTGCGCTTCTATCCGGTCAGGGATGGCTTCGAGCCGGACCTCACGGTCGTCGAAGCCGAAGCCACGACGGCCGACTTGGTCCTCCTGGTCGCCCAGTTCGGCCTGCCGATAGGGGACAGCGCACGGGATTTCGCTCGCCGCCGGCGCGACCTGTGGATTGTGGAGGACCGTGCGCAAGCGCTGGGCCCGGGCCTTGGTCCGTGCGCGGGATATGCGCTGTACAGTCCGCGCAAGCTGCTGGGCGTCGCCGACGGCGGCATCCTGGTCGCGCCGGAGGGCCGCGCCCCGTTGCCCCAGCCCGCCGCTGTGGCGGATGAGGACAAGCTGTGGCGCCCAGCGCTCCTGCGGCATGCCGATCCGCATGGCGCCGACAACGCCCGCTGGTACGCCGCCAGCCGCACGAAGGAGGCGGCCATGCGCGCCGGGCCGGAAGCGATCACGGCGCGCAGCCTCTCCATCCTCTCCGAAACGCCGATCGCCGGCCTGGCTGCCGCAAGGTGGGCCAACTGGCGGTTCCTGGACGCGCGCCTGCGCCGCTGGTCGGCCCTGCCCCCTGATCCGCAGGCCCCGCCGCTGGGCTATGTGCTGCGCTTGGCCGCTCGCGCCCGCGACCACCTGCTGGCGGCCCTGCACGCCGAACGCATCTTCGCGGCGGTGCATTGGCCCACCATCGCGGCGGCTGAGGCGGATTTCCCTCGCGAAGCCGGCTGGACACGGGAGCTGGTCACCTTGCCTTGCGACCATCGCTACGGCGAGGCCGAGATGGTGCGGATAGCCGAGCGTGTCGTGGAGGTCCTAGCGTGACGCATCCCTACGCCACAGAGGCCTATGCTCGCGGTTTGGCGCACGCGGGAGCGGCCATCTGGGCGCCCGAGTGGGGCTGCCACGTCCTGACCCGGCCTATTCCTGGCGTCGACCTGCTGGACGCGGCCGGCGCCTATCCCCTGGCGGTGTTGACGCCCGACGCCGACATCGCGGGCGGGTTGGCGGGCCTTGCGGCCGCCGGCCTGGTGTCTGTGGTGCTGGTGGTCGACGACCGCCTGCGGCCGGCTCTGGAGAGCCTGGAGTCGGCGTTTGGTATGGTCCGGCGGTTCAAGTCGCATTTCGTCTACGACCGCGCCTTGGGGCCGCAGGCCTATGACAAGCACCATCGCTACGAGATCCGCCGCGCCGCCGGGCGGGTCGAGGCTCGCGAGATCGCGTTGGCCGAGCACCTCCCGGCGTGGGAGGAGCTCTATGGCGAGCTCTCCGCCCGCCACGGGCTCGGTGGCCTTCACGCCTTCCCCGCAGCGCACCACCAGGCCCTGGCCGGGATGCCGGGCCTGCGGACGTTCGGGGCGTTCCTGGACGAGAAGCTGGTCTCGGCGCACCTCTTCGTCACGCACCAGGGCTATGCAGTGAGCCATCTGGCGGCCTCCTCGCGCGAGGGCTATCGCAGCGGCGCGGCCTATGCGGTGAACGCCTTAGCGATCGATGCCCTGACCGACTGCGACGCGATCAATTTCGGGGGGGCCGCCGGGGCGGGCGACGATCCGACCGATGGACTGATGCGGTTCAAGAAAGGTTTCTCAAACAGAATCGCCGCCTCCTGGCTGTGCGGCGCGGTCCTGGACGCCGCGGCGTACCGGGCGCTGAGCGCGGGCGCCGAAGACAACGGCTTCTTTCCGGCGTACCGGGGCGGCCGCGAGGTGGAGCGATCCGATGAGCATCAAGGGTAAGGTCGTCACGCTGCGGGCGGTGGAAGAGGAGGACCTTCCGATCCTGCACCGTTGGGGCAACGATCCCGACCTCTGGGCGCTACTCGGCGGTTGGCGCTTCCCGAGTTCGCTCCGCCAGACGAGGCTGTGGTTTGATAGTCTGGCCGGGGACCCGCTCAACCAGCGCTTCGCCATCGACTATCCCGGAGTCGGCTTGGTCGGCACGGCGAACCTGGTGGACATCAATTGGAAGGACAACAACGCCTTCCATGGCATGATGCTGGGCGACCCTTCCATGCGGGGCAAAGGCATTGGGGTCGACGTCATCATGGCCACAATGCGCTACGCCTTCGACGAACTGCACCTGAAGCGGCTGGACGGTTCGATGGTGGCCTACAACGACGCCTCGTTGGCGGTCTATTGCGGTAAATGCGCCTGGAGGGAAGAGGGCCGACAGCGCGATTGGTACTACCGCGGCGGCCGCTACTGGGATCGGATCCTGGTCGGAGTCACCTGCGAGGACTACCGCGCCCTGGTCGCGGCAAACGGCTACTGGGAGCGTTGAGCGTCCGATGGCCTGGAAGCAACTTGGCGCGGTATTCAAGCCGAATGGCGATCTTGACTGGTCGCGTACGCACGCCCAGGCGCCGGCGGCGATTCTGATCGGCGACCGCATCCGCGTCTACTATGGCACCCGAAACGCCGAGAACCGCAGCCGTACGGGCTTCATCGAGCTGGACCGCGCCGATCCCACGCGCCTGCTCTACGTGCATCCCCAGCCGGTGATGGACTTCGGCAAGCCCGGCACCCACGACGAGGACGGGGTCATCGGCAGCCAAATCGTGGCCGTCGGAGAGGAGCTGCGGCTCTACTACGGCGGCGTCAGCCGTGGGGGCCACGTGCCCTATCGGATGTCGGTGGGCGTTGCCCGCAGCCTGGACGGCGGCCTTACCTTCCAGCGGGTTTTCGAAGGCCCCGTCGTCGACCGCACGCCCGACGAACCCTACATGACGATGGCGCCCAACATCCTCATCGAGGATGGCCTCTGGACCATGTGGTACGGCTCCGGCACGGGCTGGGTCGAGATCGACGGCAAGTTCGAGCCCACCTACCAGATCCACGTGGCCTATTCGGACGACGGTCTGCGCTGGCGGCAGACCGGCCACCCCTGCATTCCCAAGCTGCACGAGTTGGAGGCCAACACCCGGCCATCGGTGATGCGGACAGCGGAAGGCTACGAGATGTGGTTCAGCTATCGCAACAGCCGCGAGTATCGGGACGGCGCCGGTTCGTACCGGATCGGCTACGCCACCTCGACCAACGGCCGGGACTGGGTGCGACGGCCGGATCCTGAGGGTCTGCAACCCACCGGCGTCGGCTGGAACTCCGCCACCATGTCCTATCCCAGCGTCGTCGCCGCGGATGGGCGCAAGATCATGTTCCACAACGGCGACGGCTTCGGCACGACGGGGATCGGCTGTGCGATCCTGGAGGACGCATGACCATCCTGGTCTTCCCCTCGGCTCTTGAGGCCGCCGCGAACTTCGCCCGCGAAGCCGGCCAGTGGGGCCGCCGCGTGGTCGGCGCTTCGTCACTCGAGGTCGATCCCAATACGCCGGCCTTCGATGCCTGGGCGCGGCTGCCGTTCATCGGGGCTCCGGACTTCTTCGACGCTCTCGCCGCCCTGGTGGCGCGGGAACAGGTCACCGAGTTCTACACGCCGCATGCGCCCACATTTCACCTGCTGGAGCATGAGCTGCCACGCCGGCTGCCCGGGCTTAAAGTGATCGGACCGGGTCCGTTCAGACGGCAGATGGACCGAGTGACCGATGCGCTGGCCGATGGCCAGGCTGGTCTTGGGATCGCGTCCGCCTACGCCCAGGCTCCCTCGCCGCTCCCGGCTGCGCTCTTGGGCGGACTGCTGGCCCAGGTGGAGACGATCCACGGCGAATGCTCGCGCGAGAAGGTGCTGGCGCTGTGCGGCATCGTGCCGACAGCGCCCAGGGGCGACATCGTCGAGATCGGCGCCCTTTACGGCAAGAGCAGCTACGTCCTGAACCGCATCGGCGCGTGGTGCGGGATTGGCGCGACCCTGTGCGTCGATCCCTGGAATCTCGGCCTGTCCGTCCAGACCGACGCGCCCACCCATATCCAGGAGGCGTCCGGCGGCTGGGACTGGGACGTAGTCTATGCCGGCTTCTTGGTGGCGATGCTCGCCTGCGCCAGCGCGCCGTTCAACTACCTGCGGATGGCCTCGGCCGATGCTCATGCGCTCTATGTGAATTCGCGCGCGGTGACCTCGGCCGAGTTCGGGGAGACGCCGCTCGCCGGTTCCATCGCGGTGCTCCATCTGGACGGCAACCACGATGAGGCCGCTGTCGCCGAGGACTTCGCCCTCTGGGGGCCGCTGGTCGCGCCCGGCGGCTGGATCATCTTCGACGACTACAATTGGCCCCACGGCGATGGGCCGCGGAAGGTCGCCGACCGCGCGATCGTCGAGTACGGCCCTAGGGTCCGCCGCAGCTTCGTGGGCGGCGGGGCGATGTTCATCAACCTGACGGCCTGAGCGGTCAGCCCCCCGCCTTCCGCGCCGTGCAGATGTAGTAGAACTGGTAAACCTGACTGACCCGCACGTCCGTCAGCTCCGGCGGAAAGGCTTCCACCGGACAGCGGTGGATGACGTTGTGCGCGGACAGCACCCTCATGAAATAGGCTCGTTCGACGGGCGTAGGGTCCGAGTACATCTGTTCGTCGAGGAACAGCAGCACGCCCCCGGGCTTGGCCACGCGGGCCATCTCCGCGATCGCCTTCGGTGGATCGGTCAGCCCGTTCACCGCGCCGTAGCTGGTGACCACGTCGAACTGGCCGTCCTGGAAAGGCAGCGCCATGGCGTCGCCCAGCACGAGGTCCACCGGCACGCCGGCGTCGCTCATCATGTCGCTGCCCTGTTTCAGCATGGTCTCGGACAGGTCGATGGCGGTGTAGTCTGCGTCGAGGCTCATCCAGCCGTGCCGGTAAAGCGAGTTGCAGGACCCGGTGGAGACGTCCAGCACCTGCAGCCGCCGGCCGGCCGCGCGCAACGGCGCCAGGACGCGCTCATGCACTTGGGGGAAGGATTCGGCTGGAGAGAAGGGCCTGCGCGCCAGCGAGAGCCAGGCTGGGACCGCCACCCAAAGCAGGTGCAACAGGTAGCGCTGCTTGGCGAGGAATAGCGCGATCAGGACGAGAACGGCCAGCGAGATCATGCCAAGGACCAAGCCGTGGGGGCTGGTCGCCGCCCGAACAACCGCGGCGACCAGCCCCAGCAATACCACCCAGACCACCGCGAAGGCGCTCCAGTAGGGCCACGACATGGAAAGCGGCCGAACGGGCATGACGATCGCCGGCATGGTCACTTGGTAGAGCCGGCCGAACAGGCCATCGTAGAGGGTGTCGCGCAGCTTGCGGTCCTGGGCGCCCAGGGTTTCATCCAGGAACAGCTTCGGGATCCCGGCGGAGCAGGCGTAGGCTTGGCCGCAGCTTCCACAGGTCCACCGGGTGGTGGTGATCGCGAAGTCGCCCGACCCGCACTTGGGGCACCGGTACTTGCTGGCCTTGAGCTCGGTCGGCATCGATCAGCCTTTGGGATCGAAGTAGGCGAAGGTGGCCACCCAGCGGCCAGCGTCGCTGGTCCAGTCGAACTTGTCCTTGAGGTCGGACTGGGTCACCCAGTGGGGGTGGTCGTAGCGCCAGACCAGTATGTCGCCGATCTCCTGGTGAGCCTCGGTGTCCACCACGTCTCCGTCGATCTCGAAGCAGGTCCCGCCGTTGCGGAAGTCGCGACCGCGCTTCGCCATGGAGACGATGAAGCCCAGCTTCTGTGGCTCCAGGTTGTGCCAGTGCCGGGCGAAGAAGCCGCCGCCGCTGGGATAGTGGATGAGCTGCGGATGCACGTATGGCCCTGACGCCGGAATCTCGAAGCGCACCTCGTTGGCGGTGAGGGCGTTGTAGAGTTCACGGAGGGGCTCGAAGAATCCGCGCAGCGTCCTCTGCAACTCGTCAGGCACCGCGGCCAGGTCGTTGAAATTATAGTCGTGGAAGACGTGCGGCGCCTGCTGGATGCGGGCCACATGGACTCTGCGGCGATGGTAGTTGCCCGTGAAGTCGTCCAGCTCTGCCGCGGCGACCTGTCGCCCCCAGTCGGCGACGGCCGTCCGGACGCCCGTTACTGTTTCGTCCGTGAAGGCCTGCTTCAGGATCACGAGCTCACCGCGCTCCATCACCCGTTCGGCGATCTCGTCCCGCGACATGGCGGTCGCGATGAGGCCGTCCCGCAGGGCCGCGGGTGTCTCGACCACGCGGCTCAAGCGCCGGACTCCGGCCAGCGGCGCAGTTCCTGGCGCAGGGCCGCGCACACGGTGTCGATCTCCTCGAAGGTCATGTCGATGTAGAACGGCAGACCCAGGATCGTCTCGGCGAGCCGCTCGGTGACCGGCAGGGCGAGGCGCGGATAGCCGGCGAACGCCCGGTGGGTGTGCATGCCGCGGCCCCACCACGCGCGGGTCTCGACACCGGCCCCGTGAAGGGAGTCGAGAACCGGCATGAGACAGGCGGGCTCCGGCAGCCCGACGACACAGGTTGTGGAACACCAGTCCTGACCCCAGCCGGCCGGCAGCCAGGCGCCCGGAATATCCGCAAGATTGTCGCGATAGCGCTGCGCCGCGGCCTGGAACGCCGCACGCCGAGCCGGCCATTCGTCGAGACCCGCCAAGCCGACAGCGGCGGCGTACTCGCTGAGCTTGCCGTTGGTGGCCTGCGTCAGCGCTTCCCGGCTGCCTTGGAAGCCAAAATTGGACTTCAGACGGACAGAGGCGACGAGGTCGGGATCCGACGACATCACGAAGCCACCTTCACCGACGCCCAGGATCTTGGTCGCGTGCAGGCTCACCACCGACAGCAGGTTGCCGGCGCGTGCGCCATCGAAGCCCGGCGCCGCGTCCAGCACCACGGGGATGCCGCTCTGCTGCGCGACGCGGCTCCAGACCGCGGGATCGATGGGCTGGCCGCAGACCGCGACCGGCATGATCGCCCCGACCTCGGAGGGTGCCGCCGTCAGGGCCTCGTGTACGAGATCCGGTGTGATCAGGCCCTGGTCGTCCACGTCCATGAAGCAGGGAATTAGGCCGGCTTCGAGCACCGCATGCACCGAGGCCGAGAACGTCCAGCTGGGCAACAGGCACAGGGTTCCCGGCTTGGCTCCCGCCGTCCTCAGGGCCAGTTCCAGGCCCAGGGTCGCGTTCGAGATCGTGCAGATCCCCGCCGGCGAAAGGCCGAATCTGGCCGCCAACCGAGCCTCGAACTCCATGCATAGGGGGCCAAAGTTCGAATACCAGCGCGCGCCGTCGATCCGCTCGATGTACGGCGCGAGGGCGCCCGCGGGGGGCAGCCTCGGCCTGGCGACGGGGATCTTCTTCGGGGTGATCATGCGATGGCTCGCTCGCCGCGGCCGGTTCCGGGGTCTGTGGCTATCCGGCGAGCGCGCCCGAACGCCTAGGCTCGATGTCGGCGACTAATCCGTGCGCCGTCGACGTTGTCAATGTGCCGCCGCGGGAGGCTACGGACGAGGTCATTCCGACATCGATTCCAGCGCCGCGAAGAGGTCGGGAATCGCGATCGCATAGTTGGCGTGCTTCTGCTGCGGGTCGCCGTCGCCGCAGACGAATATCATCTTGTAGCCCAGCTCGGTCATGCAGCCGTTGAACGTGCCCCAGTTGAACAGACCGCGCTGGGACAGCACGATCAGCTTCAGGTCGCTCGGGGAGTAGATGGCGTTCAGCAGGGACGAGCCGTTGGGGGCGACGACCACGCTCGCGGACTGGAACATCTGGACCTGTTCGATGAAACTCATGTCGCCCGGATAGATGATCTCGAAGCCACGGGCGGCCAGGGCGGCGGTGATCTCGTCTTCGTTCGTCAGCAGGCGCCAGGTGCTGCTTTTGCGCGAAAGGTAGAGCTTGCGGTCGCGCGTGGGAGGCGGGTTCACGCGCTCCAGGATGCGGGACTGGATGAAGCGGAAGCAGCGGGTCGGCATGCCGCCCTGGTTCTCGCGCGGGACCTCGTGGTTCGCCGTCAGGTGGACGGGGAAGAACGTCGACGGCGACGCCACGAGGAGCTCGCGGCATCGCAGAGCCGTGCCGGCCGGGATCTCCACGATCGGGTTGGGGACCAGCAGGCCGAGGAATTCCACGTGCTGGGGCGGCATGTCGGCGTCGACGATGATCGGCAGGTCGGGGAAACGCGGATGCTGCTCCAAGTAAGCCAGCTTGCAGAGATACTCGGGCACCCAATGGCCGAAGTGCTCGGATGCGCCGCCCGACAACATGACGCCGGCGTCGAGCTCCGTCACCTGATACCTGCCGACGTCGAGGAGTAGCCGTTCCTCGTCGCGACAAATCACCATGGTCTCGTGGGGGATGTGGACGAACCTGCCGAAGCGCTCGTCGGCCAGGGTGTCGTTGAGCGCGACGCCGTCGGCGGTGAGGACGATGCTGGACTTGGCGAAGATCGTCGCGTCGCGCAGGATCGATGCATAGATGCCGTAGCCTCGGACGTCGACCGCCGGCGTGGTGCTCGGGGGTTCGCCGAAAATGAGGGGGTCTTCGACCCGGATCACCTCTTGCTCGCCGGCGAAATCCAGCGTTGACCCGGTTCGGGACACCCACGTAGGCACCGACATGTAGGGCGCCGACACCACGCCAAACGGCATCTCGTCGTGCAACTCGGCGTCGAAGAGTATCCTGGCCCAACAAGTCGTCACGGCGTGGTCAGGCAACCGGCCGCACGCCTCCTCGTACGCCGCGCGCCCAGCTTCGATCCCGTGAGCGGCGACCGTTTCCTCAATCAGCATGATGGCCGCGTCGGTACGGTCGGGAAACTGCCGCGAGGCGGTGAGCAGCGCCTCGGCGGCTTCGGCGTGGCGGCCGCGGTTACGGTGCGAGACGCCCAGCACCAGCACCGCCAACGGGTCCTCCGAGCCCAGGCCGATCGCTTCCGCCGCGACGGCGCCAGCCCGCTCGCTCTCGCCCATCCGCAGCAGGATGTAGGACTGCATCGTGGCGAGCCAGGGGTCGGCTGGAAAGGCGTGCCGAGCCGTCGCGCACAGCTGCTGGGAGTCCAGGAGGCGGTTCTGGTTGACCAGGTCTGCGATGGCCTCCCGGGCGGCCAGCACTTCGTCGGGAGGTGTGGCGGAAGAGCTCTCCATGATGGTTGTCTGCCCCCGAGAGGCGAGTCTGGCAACCTCACCGCCAAGGGCGCCCCAGCTCAGATCCTCCGGCGGAGAAGATCTCCGAGCAAGTCGAGCGGAACGCGGAAATCAGAGTGGATCGGGAATGGCGCGTGAACGCGGGTGACCGGACAATAGATGTCGTTGACGCTGGCCCCTAAGGCCTCTCCAAGGGTTCCCCAGACCGTCTTCGGCGTGCGCGCGGTCTCGGGGTAGAAGACGTCGATGCTGGCGTTCTGGGGTGCGAAGAGCAGGTTGGCGGCCCAAGCTCCGGTCGGCCCCATGATGTGCGAGGCATGGCTGAACAGCCGGACTTGCTCGAAGAAGCCCATGCGCTCCGGCTGGACGACAGTGTAGCCGGCCTCCTGCGCCAGTTGCTCGACCTCAGGCGCGTTGCTCAGGCTCCGAACGCGCGAGACCCTTCGCACATAGATCTTCCGCCGTGGCTGTTCGGCCGCGGTCGCCCAGAGCGGTTCGAAGCGCCGCCGCAAGGCTCGCAATTTCGGACTGTCGTACTGCCAGTCGGACGTGCCGCCCTCCAGCAGTTGGGCGGCATGTGACGCAGGTTGCGATGTCACGACCTTGTCGCAGGTGACCATCTGCATCTGGCGCAACTGGAGGACCGGCATCTCGGCGTTCGACAGCAGGTATCTCAACGCCGTCCACATGTTCGGATGCAGCAAGCCCGAGACGATGATCGAACTCCCGCCGATCACCTGCCGCTCAAGCAGAAACAGTAGGCTAGGTAGCGCCTCAATGAGGAAGTGGTAGTAGTTGTGGGAATGCATCAGATTGAGCGGGACGGCGTCCTGCTTCAGATGGGCCATGAATTGAACGGGTTGCGTCAGCTCGAACTCGACCTGACCGCCGTTCGTAACGCGGCGCATGCGCGACATCACCTCATCCTGCAGATACTCCTCGGCCGTGTTGAGGGGAAACGTCGCGAACCCCTTGTCCAGGGACGGGGAATAGATCAGCGAAGAGCCGGAGATGAGCGCCATGTTCGACAGGGCGTAGACTGCCCCGGCGCGGAGTTGCGAGACGATCATCGACGGGACCGGCTTCCGGGACGCATGTTCAGGCGCGCGGCCGCAGCGCAAGCTCCGCGGGCGGGACCAAGGCGTCGGAGCGGCTCGGCTCGGGTTCTTCGCCACGCGTGACGGGACGACAAACCTCGTCGAACTCGACCCCCCAGACCTCGCGGGTGACCCGACGCAGGTTGATCGTGGGCTCGAACGGCGTCGGGATATAGGTGTCCGGCAGGTCATGTGAGAGCGTCATCGGCCCCGCCGCCGGGACGCCGGGGCCGATGACGCATGCGGGTTCATCTCGAAGCTCGGAGACCGGCAAGGCGGGTGTTTCTCTGGATTGGAAGCGCCGAATCGGCAGTCTTTGCGATAGCCGCCCATGAAGCAATCCCGTTGCCCTAGGTGGGGACGCCCGACCGGACGTAGTCTTCGAAGCGCGAGAATTCGGCATGAAGAGCGGCTTGCCCGTCCGGCGAACGCAGCGCACTTGAGAGTTCGAAGCTGCGTGCGATGGCGGCCGGCATCTCGTCCGGGGTGTTAATGCGCACCCAGTAAGGAAGGGCCATGTCGAAGTGCAGGAGCGGGCCAGCTTCGGCGGCCGTCGGGACGATGGGCGCTAAGCCGGCGGCAAGCGCCTCCAGGTTGGCGCGCCCGCCGCTGTCGGGATAGCTGGCTAGGTAGACATCGATCTCTTCCTCGATGAGCGCTTCGCGCAGATCAGGCGCCGGTCCTGCAAAGCGGTAGCGGGCCGGGTCGATGCCGGCCGCCAAGAGCGGGTCGTGGACGCTCCGCGTCAACGCCTCGTCGACAGGACCGATATGGATGATCGTGGAGTCCGGGGCTGATCCCAGCGCGGCCGCCGCGAACGCGCTCCAGGCGTGGTTCGCCGGGTGCATGTACTTGTGCTTCGAGCCACAGGTGGCGAAGCGCAGGCTCCGGACGGGCCGGGGCGCCGGGGGAGGTGGGGCGATGCCTTCGGCTAGCACGGTCATGCCCGCCCAGACGGGATCGAGCCCCGCGCTCTGGCAGGCCCGGTGACAGGCGTAGGTGAGGTCCACGTGCGACGAGAAGGGGAGCGTTGCGCCGAGACCCGGCTGATGGTCGGCGTGATGGAGAAACTCGACCACGCTGCGGAACGGCCAGACGCCCGCCACGGCCACCGGATCCATATGGTTCTGCATCAGGAAGATGCGGCTGGGCCGGATGGCGGCCAGCAGCATGTACAGCTCGACGATCTTCTCGACCATGGTCGGCGCGGACAGAAGGGCGAGCGCGCGGCAGGAATGGGCCGCGGGAAGACCCGATATCAGCATCTTTTGGCTGAGCTGGCGGTAGAGGTCCGTAAGCACGATGGTCGTGGGCTCGCGACCGATCAGTCGGCCGATGTCGGAGGCCACCTTGCTGTGCCCCCCTGTACCGTAGAAGCGGGTCGCAACGATGCAGACGTTGTCGTTGCTCTTCTCAATGAAGACATCCTGGAGCTTTAGCCGGCGCGGCAGGTCCGCGACCTGTTTGTCGAGACCAGGGCAGAAGGTCTTCCAGCCCCGCACGTCAGGTTGCATGAACGTGGGCACCAATTCGCTGAGCGCCCGGAGCGCGCGCTCGAGATCGTCCACATTGCCCGCCCGGCCGATGGCGGCTTCCAGCTCGGGATTCTCGTAGGCGAAGTCCAAGGCTCAGCTCTCCTATCGGCGCGTGGATCGGGTCTAGTCTCCCACGTGGCGTTGAGTGTAGGATTTTGTCGTCAGGCTCGGGCTGTCGTCTGCAGGATGTGCTCGCCGCCGAGTGGCCGGCCCCCCCGGGGAGGTCTACCTTCGCGTCGACCTGGAGGAGAATCCGATGAACCTGTCAACTGCGCGCCGATCAGCGGGCCGGCCGCGGTATTGCGCGTTTGCCGAGGTGGTTGGCGGCGATGGGACGCCGCAGCCTTGAGCACGCCGCTCATTCACCCGACCGCCCATGTCGAGCCGGGCGCCAAGCTGGGCGAGAACGTCTCGGTCGGTCCCTTCGCGGTGGTGCATGCCAACGTCGAGATCGGCCGCGATACCGAGCTCGGCTCGCATTGCGAGATCGGGCTGCCGAGCCCGCTGTCGGGCGGCGGCCCCCTGGTCGTGGGGCCCGGCAGCGTCATCCGCTCACATAGCGTGCTTTATGAGGGCTCGACTTACGGCGAGCGCCTGATCACGGGCCACCGGGTCACGCTTCGCGAGCGCACGACGGCCGGCCGCAACGCGAGGTTCGGCACCCTGACCGATATCCAGGGCGACTGCGAAATAGGGGACTTCTTCCGCGCACACAGCAATGTCCACGTGGGGAAGCATTCACGCATCGGCAATTTCGTCTGGATATTCCCCTACTGTGTTCTCACCAACGATCCGCATCCGCCCAGCCACATACAGATGGGCTGCGTGATCGAAGACTATGCGGTCGTCGCGACGATGTCGGTGATCCTGCCGGGAGTCCGTGTCGGGAGTCACGCGGTGGTCGGCGCCCATACCCTCGTGAACCGGGACGTACAGCCCTACACGCTGGTCGCCGGTAATCCGGCCAAGCCGATACGAGCGACCCGCGAAATCATGCTGCGCGATGGCACCGGCCGTCCGGCCTATCCCTGGCCTAGCCATTTCCGCGAAGGCTACCCGGACGATGCGTTCGCGGACTGGGACTCAGACCAGCCTGCGGCCGGCTGAACGCGAGAGGGGCTTGGCCGTGATGACTGGCCAAATGCCGTGCCGGGCCACTATTTTCCTCTGCATCACCTCTGATGGTTCCGCCCGGCCGTGGCGACCCTCCCGACGGCCCAAGGCCTCAGCCCACCAGGAGACCGCGTTATTTCCCTCGCCCAATACATCGATCTCCCGGTGGTCGCCGACCCCCGTGGCAACCTGTGCTTCGTCGAGTCGGGCGAGCACGTGCCGTTCGAGATCCAGCGGGTCTATTATCTCTACGACGTGCCCAGCCAGTCAACGCGCGCCGGTCATGCGCATCATGCGCTGCACCAGCTTCTGATCGCGCTGTCGGGCAGCTTCGACGTGCGCCTGCACGATGGGGCGCGCGACGAGCGCGTCACCTTGAACCGACCCAACCGCGGGCTGCACATCGGCCCGGGGACTTGGCGCGACATCGACAACTTCTCGTCCGGCGCGGTGTGCCTGGTGCTGGCTTCGGCCCACTACGACGAGGCGGACTACATCCGCGATTTCGACGAGTTCCTGCGGATCGCGCGCCCATGAAGTTCTTCGACCTGGGCCTGGACGAGCCTGGTCTTCGCGCGGCGCTGGACGAGGGCTACCGGCGGGTGATGGATCGCGGTTGGGCGATCCTCGGTCCCGAGCTCGAGGCGTTCGAGGCCGAGTTTGCCGCCTATTGCGGCGCCGACCAGGCGATCGGCGTCGGAAACGGCCTTGACGCGCTGGTGTTGGCCCTGCGCGCTGCGGGCGTCACGCCGGGCGCGGAGGTCATCGTGCCTGCCCACACCTTCGCAGCCACCTGGCTGGCCGTGGAGGCGGTGGGCGCCGCCGTCGTGCCGGTGGAGGTCGATCCCGAGTCATTCGTCCTGACCGCGGCGGCAATCGCGCCGGCGATCACCCCGCGGACGGCGGCGGTGATCCCCGTGTCGCTCTACGGCCATCCGGTGGACATGGCCCCGATCCTGGAACTGGCCGCCCGCCACCGGCTCTTCGTGCTGGAGGACGCCGCCCAGAGCCACGGGGCGCTGAGCCACGGCCGGCGCACCGGCGGCCTCGCCCACGCCACGGCGTTCAGCTTCTACCCGACCAAGAACCTGGGGGCGGTGGGCGACGCCGGCGCGGTGACGACCTCCGACGCCGGCCTGGCGGAGAAGATCCGCATGCTGCGCAACTACGGCTCGCGCCGGAAGTATCTCCACGAGATAGCCGGCGTGAACTCGCGGCTGGACGAGCTGCAGGCCGCGTTCCTGCGGGCGCGGCTGGAGCGGCTGGACGAGGCCAACACGCGGCGTCGCGAGCGGGCGGCCCGCTACAGTTGGCGGCTGGCCGGCGCCAACGGCCTGAGCCTTCCTGCGGAGGCGGCCTGGGCCCGCCACGTCTATCACCTGTATGTGGTCCGCTCGCCCGAGCGCGACGCCCTGCAGGCGCGGCTCGCGGCCGAGGGGATCGAGACTCTCATCCACTATCCGACCGCCTGCCATCTCCAGCCGGCCTTCGCCCACCTGGGATATCGGCGCGGGGATTTCCCTATCGCCGAGGCGCTGGCGGACGAGGTGCTGTCGCTGCCGCTGTGGCCGGGCATGCCGCTGGAGGACGTGGATCGGGTCGCCGCGGCGATCTCTAGCGGTTCATCCGGGTGAGCATGGCCGCGTTCAGCGCCTCGCGACGCGCCCAGAGGTCGCGATACCAGTCGTGCCGCGCCCGGACCTGGTCGGCGAACATCCGCGAGCCACGGACATAGTCCCAGGCGTTCCGCGCCATCCGCCGCCGCGCATCGTCGTCGCGCAGGGCCTCGGCCAGGGTCGGCGCCCAGTCGGAGATCGCCGGTGCGATGAGGCCATTTTCGCGATGTCGGATCACGTCCGAATAGATCGTCGGCGAGGCGATCGTGAGGACTCCGCGCGCGGCGGCGTCGAGGAACTTCGCGTCGCTCTTGGCCGCGTGCAGGTCGCTGGCCTCGATCGGCGACAGCGAGATCGCGCAGGTCCCCATCAGCTTGAGGTAATCCTCGTAGGGGAGAACTTCATGGTAGCGCTTACGGACGGCCGGCAGGGCGTCGAACACCGCCCGGTCCCCGACGACCACGAACTCCACCCCAGGGAATTCGGCGATCGCCGGGCCGAGGGAGGCGGCGGTCTCCACTGCATGCGCACCCCGCCCGAACGCGCCGTAGAACACACGCTTGGGTAGGTTCTCGGGGAACTTCTCGAGCCGGAAGACGGCGTTCGGAAACAGCCGGGTTTCCGGGTTGTGTTGGCGGAACAGGTCCAGGAGAAGCGGGGTCGAGGTCTGGACCGCGTGGGCCCAGGAAAACCGGATCCAGTCCGCGTCACGCATCTCGCGGTTGTTCGCCCTGGCGGTCAGCGCAGGGTGGTCGTCGAACTCGAGGACCGTGATCCAACCTTCGCGGATGCGCGCCAGCATCGCGTTTTTCCAACCCTCGACATCCAGTGGCGGCGCTGGCCGCTGCAAGAGGAAGATCTTCGGCTGGTCCAGCGGCGCGGGCGGCAACTGTCTCACCGGCCGCGTGTGCTGCAGGAGGATCTCGGGTTCCGAGCGCATGGCCTCGGCCGGCAGCCGGGTGCGGATGTCCATCAGGTTGGGCGCGAAGGTGAACATCGAGAGCAGGAGGCGCGGTCGCCCCTCGCCCCGGCGCGCGACGGCGACCAGGGCGCGCGGGGTCGGCTCCGCGGAGAGCCTACCGGCCCGCCAGGGCTCCACGAGATCGTCCGCGATGTCGTCGAAGTAGGCGTCCGGTTCCGCCACCGCCTGCAGATGCAGCATCGTGAAGCCGCGGGTGGTCAAATCCGACAGCAGCGCGCCGGCGTCCCTGGTCCCGCCGGGGATCGCCGAGGTCAGCACCTGAGTGTGGCCCAGCAGGGCGCTGGCGACAGGGTCGGCAAGGAGCCGGCCGAGGTCCTCTGCAGCCAGGACGTCGACGGGTGCAGCCTCGGCCGCGCCGGTCAGGACCTCAGCGCGGGGATTGCGGGCCCGGACGGCGTCGGCGAAGGCCGCGTCAGCGGTTCCGACGTAGCGCACGCGCTCCGCCGCCGCCGGCGTGCGCATCAGCAACGTTCGCTGGACAACATCCATTGCACGCGGCCTCGCGGCCTTGCTCGCCCCCATCGCCCCCACTCGCCTTCAGGCCGTCACGCCTGCCTAGCCGCTTCGGCGGCACGAGGGAACCGGGCGGGTCGACGCCGGTCGGCCCAACGTTCTAAGAAGATGCGATGAGCGGTGGGCCGACCAGTGCCGGCGGCGGGCGGGGCCGTCTCGCAATCCTGCACCCGGCGGGACACACGGCGCTGGGCCGCAATCCGTTCGGCAAGGACGTCGCCAACCTTCAACTGTGGCAGGCGCTGGCCCGCCACGGCGGCTACGCCCGGCTCGACGTACTGACCACGCAGGTCGTCGACGCGGCCGAGGTGGCGACGGGGCTTCTGGAGGGGGCCTCGTCGGCGACGGAGATCGCCTCCGCGCTCTACCTGTCCTCGCGCGCGGCCATCGAGGCCGGAGCGCTTCTGCGCGGCCAGCCAGACCTCTCCGACCTGGCATGGTCGAGGCGACGGCGGGCGTCGGATCGGGCGTACAGCCTGCTCGGCGTGATCCACACCCTGGCGCCGCCGACGATCCGGCAGATCATCGCCGCCGCCTCGACCGCGCCCATGCATAACTGGGACGCACTGATCTGCACCTCGCCCAGCGTGCGGGATGCGGTGGAGACCATGTTCGCCGAGTGGGGCCAGCACCTGGCGGAGCGCACCGGCGGCCGGCCTCCGCCGCGTCCCGCGCTGCCCATGATCCCACTGGGCGTCGATGCGGAGCGGTTCGCCGCCCAGGCCGACCGGCCGGACGCCCGCGCCCGGGCGCGAGCCGCGCTCGGCCTCGCGCCGGACGATGTGCTGGTCCTGTGGGTGGGACGGCTTTCCTACTACGAGAAGGCGTTTCCGCAGGCGATGTTCAAGGCTGCGCAGCAGGCTGCGGCGTCCACCGGCGTGCGCACGGCCTTCGTCATGGCAGGCTGGTTCCCGGCGGCGGACGACCGCGGCCATTATGAGCAGGCCGCCCGCGTCTACGCGCCGGATGTCGAGACACACTTCGTGGACGGCAACGACCGGGAGCGGCTGGCCGATCTCTGGGCCGGGTCCGACATCTTCCTGTCGCTGGTGGACAATATCCAGGAGACCTTCGGGATCACCCCGCTGGAAGCTATGGCCAGCGGCCTGCCGGTCGTGGTGAGCGATTGGGACGGCTACCGCGCCACGGTCCGCGACGGGATCGAAGGCTTCCTGATCCCCACGCTGGGTGGTCCGTCCGGCGGCGGCCTGGGCGGCGTGCTGGTCGAGCGGCACACGATCGATGGTATTGCGTATCAGGCCTACGCGGGCGCCGTGGCGCAGCACACGGCCGTGCATGTGGGCCGCGCGGGCGCGGCGCTGGACGCGCTGATCCGGTCGCCCGAGTTGCGCCGTCGGATGGGGGAGGCCGGCCGGGCGCGGGTGCGGGAGACCTACGATTGGCCGGTGGTGGCCCGTCAGGTCCATGCCCTGACCGATGAGCTGGCCGCGGTGCGCGCCGCGGCCGCCGATCCGGCGCACCGCGTGGGCCAGGATCCGGTGAAGGGCGACCCATTCCGGGCCTTCGCAGGTTTCGCCTCGCAGGTCCTGACCCTCGAGACGCGGCTGGCGGCGACGCCGGGGGTGACGAGCGAAGCGGTCGGAGGCGCTGGCCGGGACGTGGCGCTGGACGCAGGTTTCCCGGACTTCCGCGCCGCACCCGCGCTCTGCGCCCGAGCCTTCGAGCGGATCGCCGCGGCGCCGGGCGGCCTGGCCGTGCGCGACGTCCTGACCGCCTTTCCCGTTCAGCAACGGAGGGCGCTGGAGCTGGGCCTGGCCTGGATGGCGAAGTGCGGCTTTGTCGACTGGCTGACGTAGGCGACGCATCCAACTGCGCCGTTCGGCGTTTTCTTCCCCTGAGCCGACGAGGGACGGCTCACGGATGAGGAGAGATACTATGCGGACGATCGCCATGATCGCCGGCTTGGCCATTGCCGTGGCCGCCGTCCCAGCCGCCTCGCAGGCGGCCTGTCAGAAGCGCACCAATGGCACGGTCATCGGCGCTCTCGGCGGCGCCCTGCTGGGCAGCACCGTCGCGGGTCGCGGCGACCGGACCGAGGGCGCGTTGATCGGCGGGGCCGCGGGCGGCCTGGTCGGCAATCAGGTCAGCAAGTGCAAGAACAGGACCTATTCCAGCCGGTCCTATCAGCGCGCCCGCACCAGCGAACGGGCGTCCTACGATCGGCCGCGTTCCGCTCCGGCCTGCCGGATGGAGACCCGCGCCTACTACGACTCGTACGGCCAGCGAGTGTACCAGCCGACCCGGGTCTGCAACTAAGCCATGCGCAACATCCTGATCGTCACCGTCGCTTGCGCCGGCCTGGCCGCTTGCCAGGGCGAGCGCCGCCCCGTGGCCGGCGTCTGCAAGCCGTTTCCGGAAGCCGCCCAGCCCGCGGCCACGGACGGGGCCGCCGTGCTCGAAGACTGCCTCCATCGCTGGGGGTACACCCTGGCCAAGGGGCCTGACGACGCCGGAATGGTGGCCGACGCCGCCGTCGCGGCCTGCACGGGGCCGCTCACGCGCTGGAACCAGCAGAGCCTGGCCGCCGCGGCCGCCGCGCCCGAACAGTCGCAGGAGGGCCTCAGCCTGCTGACCGGCGAGCCGAGCAGTCCGATCGCCGAGCACCGCAAGTTCGCCTCCGACCGGGCCCTATTCTATGTCGCCCAGGCGCGTGCGGGATCGTGCAAGGCGCCGCCACGCCGCGAGGGCGCACCGATGACCAGTCCGGACAAGTGAGACGACGGGCGCGCCACGCCGGCGCGCCCTTCTTCTCAGCGCAGCGAATCCGGAACGATGCCGCCGTTCTCGGCGAGTTTCCGCATGACCGCCTTGTGCAGCCAGACGTTCATGGCGGCGCTGTCTTCCGTGTCGCCCGTGTAGCCGAGCTCGGCAGCCAGCGCCTTGCGGTTGGCGAGGCTGGAATCGATGGACAGCAGCTTCAGCAGGTCGACGATGGATTGGCGCCAATTCAGCGGTTGGCCGTTGTCCTTGGCCATGACCTCGAGCACCGCCTCGACATCGACGGCCGGCGCAGGAGCCGTGGGCGCAGCGGGCGCAGCCGCGGGCGCCGCAGCGGCGGGAACGGGCTGCGGTGCGGTTTGCGGCGCGGCCTGGGCCTTGGGGTGGTGGAAAATCTTGGAAAGGATATCGCCGAACACGCTCATCTGCAGCCTCCTCTGCCGGGAAGGCGGAACGCGGGGGCGCGTGGTTGGATGCTAAGGCGCCGCTAAGTCTTCAGCAGCTGGTCCAGTTTTCGGATATCGACGATCTCGGAGGCGACGCCGCCTTCGAGCTTCATGACCTTGTTGCAGTAGAGCTTGAGCAGCGGCGCCTCGTGCGTGGCGAGGACCAGGATCCCCGCCCGCTCCACCAACTTCAGCAGGCGCTTGTGGGCGATCTTCTGGAAATCGGCGTCGCCCACCGCGATCCACTCGTCCATCAAGAGGACGTCGCAGTCGACTGCGGTGGCGGCGGCGAAGGCCATCCGGCCCTTCATGCCGGCCGAATAGGTCTTCACCGGCATCGAGAGAAACGGGCCCAGGCCGGTGAACTCGGCGATCTCGTCCATCCGTGCATCGATCTGCTTGGAGGAGAGCCCAGCGATCCGGCAGCGCAAACGGATGTTCTCGTAGCCGGTGGCGGAAGGATCGATACCGAGACCCAGATCCAGCAGCGACGCGATCCGGCCGTTGACCTCGATCGAGCCGTCGTCGGGCTCGTAGGCCCCCGAAAGCGCGCGTAGCAGCGTGGTCTTGCCCGAGCCGTTGTGGCCGATCAGGCCCAGGCGGTCGCCCGCCTGAAGCTTGAGGTTCACGCCTTCGAGAGCGGTGACGTCGGTCACTCCGGCGTGGCGGCCCAAGGCGCCGCCCACGGACACGGCCCGGGCCAGCGCCTTCTTCAGCGACTTGGCGTCGGCGCCGTAGACCGGGAAACGGATGGTCAGGTCCGTGCAGGTGATGGAAGCTGCGGTCACAGGTAATGCACCAGGCGCCGGCGTGTGCGGGCGAAGATCATGAACGTCACCAGCCAACCCAGCAGGGCCATGGCCACCAGCACCACATAGCTGTGCGCCTGCACGGACTGGCCCAGCAGCGGCGCGCGGACCGCCTGGAGCAGGTGGTAGAACGGGTTGAGGTCGAGGAAGACCTGGTGTTTGCCGAACCGGCTCGGCATCCAGAACACCGGCGTCATGAAGATCGCGAACTGCATCACGGAGACCACGATCTGCGGGATGTCGCGGTAGCGGGCCGAGGCGATGGCGGCGAGGAGTGCCAGCCAGCTCGCGTTCAGCAGCATCAGCAGCACGCCGACCAGGGCCAGGGGCAGGTTCGCGGTCTGCCAGTAGCCGTAGAAGGTCAGCATCGCGACCACGATCACCAGGTGATGGGCCAGGTTGATCAGGTTGCGGAACACCGTGCGCCACAGGAAGGTGAGCATCGGCAAGCTGGTCTGCGACAGCATCCCGGAGGCCAGGACGAAGGTTTCGCAACCCTCGTTGATCGTGCCCGTCATCACGCCGAAAAACACGATCCCCAGGGCCACGTAGGGCAGGAACTCGTTCAGCGGCAGGTCGAAGAGGCTGGCGTAGAGGAAGCCGATCCCCAGCACCATCAGGCCCATGCTGAGCGTGATCCAGAACGGCCCCAGCACCGAGCCCCGATAGCGCGACGCCACGTCGTGCCAGGCCAGAGACCACGCCAAGCCGATCCGCTGGAACGAGTTCCGCAAGTCCCGCAGCGCCATCTGGAATTGGAACAGCGCGCCGCGCTGTCCGGTCCGCAGCATGTGGGTGGCGGTTTCCATGGCCTCTCCGACAGAAGGCGCCGGAGGTAACAGCCGGTGTTTGACCGCGCAAGGAACACCGCCAGTCGCACGAACTTTGCCAGCCCGCGCGCTTCCGTGTTAGCCCCGCGGCGTGCCCTCCGCCGTGACCGCTCCGCCCATCGAACGCCCCGTCCGCGACCCCGCGGCGCCCGCCCTGTCGCTGGAGGGCGCGGGCGTCTGGCTGGTGGTGCCCTGCTACAAGGTGACCGGCCACATCCTGCGGGTGATCAAGCGGACGCCCGTCTGGTTCGAGGGCATCGTCTGCGTCGACGACGCCTGCCCCGACAAGTCCGGCGACTTCATCGAGGCCAACAACACCGATCCGCGGGTGGTGGTGGTCCGGCTGGCCAAGAACCAGGGCGTGGGCGGGGCCATGCTCGCGGGCTACGCCGAGGCCGCCCGGCGCGGCGCCCGGGTGATGGTCAAGGTCGATGGCGACGACCAGATGGACCTGGGCTACGCCGCCC
This sequence comes from Phenylobacterium sp., assembly GCF_004297125.1. GTDB lineage: Bacteria > Pseudomonadota > Alphaproteobacteria > Caulobacterales > Caulobacteraceae > Phenylobacterium. The sequence continues at coordinate 102,021 of NZ_SCVD01000019.1, forward strand.
AACTCGTGGCGCCGATCCTCCTGGGTGAGGCCGACTACGCCAAGGGCAACCGCTTCACCTCGATCAGCCACCTGACCCGGATGCCGACCGTCCGGGTGCTGGGGAACGCGGCCCTGAGCTTCGCGGCCAAGCTCTCGACCGGGTACTGGAACATCTTCGACCCGACTAACGGCTACACGGCGATGGAGGCCAATGTGGCCCGGCTGGTGATGGAGAAGCGGGTGTCCCGGCGGTTCTTCTTCGAGACCGACCTGCTCTATCACCTGGGCACCCTCAGGGCCGTGGTGCGCGACGTGCCGATGCCGGCCCGCTACGCCGACGAGGTGTCCAACATCCGGATCGGCGCCATCGTCGGCCCCTTCGCGCTGAAACACCTGCGCAACTTCGCCCAGCGGGTGGTGGGCCAGTACTTCGTGCGGGACTTCAACGCCGCCAGCGTCGAGCTGGTCTTCGGTACGTTCTTCTCGCTGTTCGGCCTCGCCTATGCACTGAGCTACTTCGCCAACCGGGTGCCCGGCCAGGCGGCGTCGGCCGGGGTGGTCATGCTGGCCGCCCTGCCGGTGATCCTGGGCGTGCAGTTCCTGCTGCAGGCGATGAACTTCGACGTGCTGAACGTGCCCAACCGACCGATCCACCCGTATCTCAACGTGATCCGGGAACTGGAATCGCAGGACGAGCCGAAATGACGCCGCGCGACATGCTGATCTGCGCCGGGTTCTCGCTCGCCCTGCCGATCGGCCAGATCATGTTCAAGTTCGCGGCGATCCAGAATGCGCGCCAGGAAGGGCCGCTGCTGATGAGGCTGGCCACCAACGGCCCGCTGATCGGCGCCCTGGCCTGGTACGGCCTGACGGCGCTGTTCTGGTTCTACATCCTGACGCGGGTGCCGCTGTCGCGGGCCTATCCCTTCGCGCTCGCCGGCACCGGACTGATCCCGATCCTGGCCTGGCTGATCTTCAAGGAACCCATGTCCTGGCGTATCGCGGCCGGCTACGCCCTGATGCTCGCAGGCCTGTTCGTGGTGCAGAGCCAAGCCGCCTAAAGCTTGGCGTGGGACAGGAGAGTCGCATGGGCAGGATTCAGTTTGATGCGCGGCCGGCCTACTGGCTGACGCTCGCGGGCGGCTACGGCCTGCTGCTCTATTGGAACCTGCCCGGCCACCTGACGGTCGATTCGGTGCTGGCCCTGCACGAGGGCCGGTTCGGCGTCCGCACCACATGGAACCCGGCCTTCTTCGGCTGGCTGCTGGGCGTGCTGGACCGCGTCCATACGGGCACGGCCCTCGCCGTTGGGCTGGCCGGGGGCCTCCTGTTCGGCGCCTGGGCCCTGCTGCCGGCCCTGCGACCCCGTACGAGCTGGCTGGCGCCGATCGCGGCCGTCGGCCTGGTGGCCCTACCCCAGGTGATGATCTATCCGGCCATCGTCTGGAAGGATGTCCAGTTCGCCGTGTCGGCGGTCGCGGGGTTCGCGCTGCTGGCGTTCGGGGTGCGCGACCGGTCGCACGGGACGCCCTGGCTCAGCTTGGCGTTCGCCGCCCTGCTGTTCGCCGCCGCCGGACTGCTGCGCCAGAACGGCCTGATCCTGGCGCTGCCCGCCGCGCTGGCGATCGCCTGGGCCCGCTCCGGCCACCGCGGCTGGCCGCGCGGTCTGGTGCTGGCCGGGGGCTGGCTGGCCGTGGTGGCCTGCCTGACCTTCGTGCTCAGCGCCGTCGCCCAGCCGCAGGGCGCGGGCGCGCCCGACGACGCCGGCAGCAAGGGTCTGCGCATCCTGGGCACCTACGACGTCGTCGCGGCCTCGGCGCTGCAATCGGGCCGTCCGACCCCGCACATCGACGCCGAATCGCCCGAGGCCGGCGCCTATCTCCGCCAGCAGGCGCACCGGCTCTATTCGCCGGAGCGGGTCGACCAGATCGGCCAGGACCCGAAGATGGGCGAGCTGATGAGGACCGTGTCGAGCGAGGCGATTCGCGCGGAGTGGCTGGACCTGATCCGAGACCAGCCCGGCCTCTATCTGCGCGTCCGCGCGCTGGCCTTCGGCCAGGTGGTCGGTACGCCGGTGATCGATCGCTGCCTGCCGGCGACCGTCGGCGTCGAGGGCCCGGCCGAGGCGCTCAAGGCGCTGAAGATGCCTCGCCGCCTGACGCAGGAGGACCGGAAGCTCTTCAACTACCTCACCTGGTACCTGGACACCCCGGCCATGTCCCACCTGGCCTATGCGGCCGTCGCCCTGTTGGTGGGCGTGCTCCTCCTGCTGCGGCGCGATCCGGCCGACCTGGTGATCGCGGGGTTGATGGCGGGGGCCCTGGGGTTCGCGGCCAGCTTCTTCGCCATCTCGCTCGCCTGTGACTATCGCTACCTCTACCTGCTGGACCTGGCGGCGATCACGGGCCTGCTCTACCTGGCCATCGACCCGCGCCTGCGACGGACCTAGGCGCGCTCACTCCTCGGCGAGCGCGGCGTCCAGTTCGGCGTCGATGCTGTCCAGCAGGCTTTGGGCCGCCCGCCAGCCGTCTTCCAGGCGGGCGATGCTGGCCTTGGCCTCGGCTTCGAACGCCCCGGCCACCTCTAGCCGCGCGCGGGCGTCCAGCAGTTCGGCGCGGACGGCGGCGAGGTCCCGGGTCGTGGAGGAGATCAGCGCGCCCATGTCCCGGGCCCGCTCGGCCAGCCTGGCGGCGGCCCGGTCCAGCAGCCTCTGGTCCGGATCCCGGCCTGCGGCCTTGGCCTCGAACCAGGCGAACACATCGCCGGCGATCTCGCCGGCCCAGCCCAGGCGCTTCAGGCCGTCGCTGACGGCGTTGTGGCGCAGGTCGGCCGTGAGGAAGCCGTCGATCTCCGTAGCGGCCTTGGCGGTCAGCTTCGGCAGCGGCGCGCCGTGCGCGGCCTCGATCCTCGCCACCTCGGCGCGCCAGTCGGCCAGCAGGGCGTCATAGCCCACGAAGGCTCTGGGCAGGTCGCGGGTGTAGGCCTCGGCCGCCAGCATGTAGGCGCTCCAGACCAGCACCGACTTCTCGTCGGCGAAGCCGTCGCGGCGGCGCAGCGAGCCGGCCACCGCCAGGGGATGGCGCACGGGGATCACGCAGCGGGCCTCGACCCTCTTCCTCGCCAGCACCTCGCGCCACATGGGCAGCAGCACCGTGGCGCGGGGGTCCTTCATCAAGGGCCAGGCCGCCTTGGGGAATTCCTCGTCGAACAGGGCCGTGGCGGCATCCAGCCAGGCCTTGTCGTCGTCCGGCGTCAGCGCCCGGTACGGGTAGGCGAAGGGGTCGTCCCAGGCGGAGCCCGCAGCGCGCAGCCGCTCGTCGTTGAAGATCGCGATCTTCCAGGGCTCGAAGTAGCCCTTGGCGTTGTGCTCGTCGCCCGGCATCACATGGGTCGGCAGTTGGGCGCCGGCCAGGGCCAGAAGCTGGGTCACCGCAGAGGTGCCCGAGCGGTGCATGCCCAGCACGAGATAGGCGGTGCGCGGCGTGGCGGTCTTGGCGGGTTGGCGGCTCATCCTGTCGCCGGTGGTACGAGGCAGGGCGCGCGGCGGCAAGTCCGTACGGATCGCCCGCGATCGTCGGCCAAGGTTGAACCCCCGGGGCATCTGTTGCACACCACCCCGCGCCGCCGCTCTCAGGAACCGGAACTCCATGGCCGTGATGGCCCAAGCTGACGATCGCCCGCGGGCCGCGGAAGCGCACCGGGTGATCGCGCCCGCGTTCGATCCCGACTTCTATCGGGCGATCTACACCGACCTGCCGGCGGACATCGGCCCGCTGTGGCATTACCGCATGGCCGGCTGGCGGGAAGGCCGCGACCCGGCGCCGTGGTTCTCGGTTGAGGGTTACCTGGCGGCCCATCCGGATGTGGCCGCCGCCGGGCTGGAGCCCTTCTCCCACTTCCTCAGCGACGGTCGGCACGAGGGGCGCGAGGTCGCGCCGTCGCGCCATGCCGCGACCTATTTCGGCCAGGTCGGCTGGGCGCCGGATCCGTGGAGCCACGAGAGCTTCGCGGCTTCCGCGGCGCCCACGACGGGCTGGTCCGGCCGGCGGCGCGGGCCGGCTATTCCACTGACGCCGGAGCAGCGCGAGGCGGTGGCCGCGGAGTTCGACGCCGCGTTCTACCTCGCCATGAACCCGGATGTGGCGGCCTCGGGCATGGATCCGGTGGAGCACTTCATCCGCACCGGCTGGGTCGAGGACCGCGACCCGAACCCGCGCTTCTCCGTGCTCGACTATCTCGAGGCCAACCCCGACGTGGCGGCGGCCAACCTGAATCCGTTCGCGCACTATCTCGTCGCCGGCCGCGCCGAGGGTCGCGCCCCCCGCCACGCGCTCGGTTTCCGCTACGACGTGATCGCGCGGCTGAAACCGGTGGAGGCCCGGATCGCCGCGGCCGCCGCGGCCGCGGCGCGCCTGCGCACCGACCCGCCGGGACGCCTGACCGTGGCGCTGGGCAAGCTCGGCGACCTGCACGTCACGCTCAGCCACGACAACTACGTCGAACATTCCGGCGGCCTGCAGTTCTGCGTCCGGCGCGAGGCCGAGCAGTTCCGCCAAAGAGGTGTCGCCCACCTGCACCTCTATCCGGCGGTGGTCTGGCCGTCGGTGCGCGCGGCCGGCGAAGCGGGGCCGCTGGGCGTGCTGCTGAACGGCCGGCGGTTGGGGTTCTTCACGCCCGAGGCGGTCTGCGACGCCCTGCGGGACGCCGCCGCCGGGCCCGGCCGTCGCAGCTTTGCGATCCACAGCCTGCTGGGGCACGAGCCCGACGCCACCGCCGACATCCTGGCCGCCGCCGGCCTGCGCGACGGCTTCTTCTGGCTGCACGACTTCGCGAGCCTGTGCGTCGGCTTCCACCTGCTGCGCAACGACGTGGAGGACTGCGCCGCCCCGTCGGCCGAGAGCCCCGCCTGCGGGGTCTGCGCCTACAGTCCGCAGCGCGCCCGGCACACGGAGGCGCACCGGCGGCTGTTCGAGAGGTTGAACATCACCGTCGTGGCGCCGTCCCAGACAACCCTCGACTTCTGGCGCGCCCAGGGCGACCTGCCGGCTCAGGCCGCGGTCGTGCTGCCCCACGCCCGGCTGGCCGCTCGCAAGGCGCCGAGGAAGGTCGCCCGGGATGGGCCGTTCCGCCTGGCCTACCTCGGCATGCCGACGCCCCTGAAAGGGTGGCCGGTGTTCCGCGACCTCGCCCAGCGCTTCGACGGCGACCCCCGCTACGAGTTCCTGCACCTGGGCGGCGCGCCCGACCCCGCCGCTCCGGCCGCCTTCCACGAGGTGGTGGTCACTGCCGAGCGGCCCCGCGCCATGCAGGAGAGATTGGAAGCGCTGGACATCGACGCCGCGCTGATCTGGCCGCTGTGCCGCGAGACTTTCTCGTTCACGGCCTACGAAGCCGCCGCCGCCGGGGCCGCGGTGCTGACCGGGCCGGACAGCGGCAACGTCGCCGCCTTCGCCGCCGATCCCGCCATCGGCCGCGTGCTCATCGACGACGCGGCCCTGGCCGAGGCCTTCGCGTCCGGCGAGATCCTTGCCCTCGGCCGTGGAGCCCGGAGAGCTGTGGTGTACGACCTGGTCTACAGCGGCATGACCTCGGAGCTGGTGGCATGAAGCGCCTGCTCGCCGCCGCCGTACCCATGCGCCTGCGTGGCCGCTTCCGCCGGTTGCATCCCGACCACGCCATCGCCGCACGGGCCTTCGACGCGGCCTTCTATCTGAGGACCTATCCCGACGTGGGCGAGGTGGGCGCCGACCCGCTGGACCACTTCATGACCTACGGCTGGCGCGAGGGCCGCGATCCGTCACCGGACTTCTCGGTGCGGACCTATCTCGAGGCCTTCCCCGAGGTAGCCGAGTCCGCGGCCAATCCGTTCGTCCATTGGATCACCAGCGGCCGTCCACGCGCCGTGCAAGCCGAGTCGCCCTACGGTTTCCGCTACGACCTGATCGCGCGGCTGAAGCCGGTGGAGGCGCGGTTGCCGCCGGGGTTCGACGGGGTCGTTGGCGGGGAGGCCGACCTGTCGGCCGCGTTGGCCCGTTCGCGCGGCGGCCTGGCCAGCCTGCACCTGACCTTCAGCCACGACGACTACAGCGCCAACCTGGGCGGCCTGCAGTTCGCGATCCAGCGCGAGGCCGCGCGCCTCGCGGAGCTGGGGCGTGACCATCTGCATCTCTACCCGGCCCAGCCTTGGCCGGTGGTGCGGACCGCGGCGGATCCCGGCGTCCTGGGCGTGGTCTGGAACGGCGAGGCCCTGGGCCTGTTCACACCCGCCGGGATCGCTCGGGCGCTGGCCGCGGCGGCGGGGGCGGACGCCTCCGGCCGCAGCTTCGCGATCCACAGCCTGCTGGGCCACGCCGCCGACGAAACGGCGGACATCCTCGCCGCCGTCGGCCTGACCCGGGGCGTCTTCTGGCTGCATGATTTCGCCAGCCTGTGCGCGGGCTTCCACCTGCTGCGCAACGACGTGGAGGACTGCGCCGCGCCGCCGCCGGACAGCGCCGCCTGCGGCGTCTGCGTCTATGGTCCCTGGCGCGGCCGGCACCTGGCGGAGCACGCGCGGCTGTTCGAGCGATTGGAGCTGACCGTGGCCGCGCCTTCGCGGGCGACCCTGGACCTCTGGAGCGCCTCGACCGCCTTGCCCGCCGCGGGCGCCGTCGTCCTGCCCCATGCCGTGCTCGAGGCGCGCGAGCCGGCGCCCGCCGCGCCGGACGGCCGGCCGCTGCGGATCGCCTATGCGGGCCTGCCCGTCGCGCACAAAGGCTGGCCGATCTTCCGCACGCTGGCCACCCGGTTCGCCGACGATCCGCGCTACGAGTTCCATCACCTGGGCGCCCGCGGCGACGCGACCCTGCCGGCGGCGTTCCAGCCGGTGAGCGCGGGCGCGGCCCAGCCCCTGGCCATGCGCGACGCCCTGCAGGCCACCGGCATCGACGCGGTGCTGGTCTGGCCGCTGTGCCGGGAGACCTTCTCGTTCGTGGCCTATGAGGCCGTGGCCGCCGGCTGCGCCGTGATCACCGGCCCGGACAGCGGCAATGTCGCGGCCTTCGTCGTCGAGACCGGCCACGGCCGGGTGCTGGACGAGGCGGCGCTGACCGGGGCCTTCGAGAGCGGCGCCGTACTCGAACTCGGCCGCGCGCGCCGCGCGCCGATGCTCTACGACCTGCGCTACAGCGCGCTCACCCTCGATCTCGCCGCGGCGGCAAGCGAATGAAGATTCTCTGCTATTCCAGCTTCACCTTCTCGTACCTGAACCGGGCGCGCGTGCTTTTCCAGACGCTGCGCCAGCACCATCCCGACTGGGAGCTGGCGGCGCTGATCACCGATCGGCCACCGGAAGGCTTCACCTTCGATCCGGCGGCGGAGCCCTTCGACCGGCTGGTCTGGGCGGACGACCTGGGCATTCCGAATTTCCAGAGCTGGCTCTTCAAGCACGACGTGGTCGAGGTCTGCACCGCGGTGAAGGGACCCTTCATTCACCAGGCCTGCGGCTGGGGCTTCGACGCGGTGATCTACATGGATCCCGACACCGCCGCCCTGGCGTCCCTGGCGCCGCTGGAGGCCTGGCTGGAGGATCACGATATCCTGCTGACGCCGCACCTGATCGACCCCAATCACGACGACACCTCGATCCGCGACAACGACCTGTCGGCTTCGCGCACGGGGATCTTCAACCTGGGCTTCGTGGCCATCCGCACGACAGGGGAGGGCGCCAAGTTCGCCAAGTGGTGGAACGACCGGCTGCTGTCGTACTGCTATGACGACATGCCCAATGGTCTCTTCGTCGACCAGCGCTGGTGCGACCACGTCCCGGCGCTGTTCGACAAGCTGAAAGTGATCCGCGACCCCGGCTACAACGTCGCCAGCTGGAACCTCTCCACGCGCAAGGTGGCGGTGCAGAAGGACGGGGCGATCACCGTCAATGGTGCGCCGCTCCGCTTCTGGCACTTCACCAAGCTGGGGGCCATCGGCGACGCCATGACCAAACGCTACGCGGGGAGGAACTTCCCGGTCTACGAGATCTGGGCCTGGTACAAGCGCCAGGTGACGGCGGCCACCGACCCGGCGATCCCGGAGCGGTGGTGGGCCTTCGGGGCCTATGACGACGGCCGCCCCATCGCCAAGAGCGATCGCGTGCTCTATCGCGAGCGCACCGACCTGCAGCAGGCTTTCCCCAACCCCTTCGCCTCCGGGCGCGGCAGCTTCCAAGAATGGCTCGAACACGAAGGCGCGTGACGGCGGCGGCCCCGGCCGCGACCGACACCGCCCCCACCGCCCAGACCGCCCACGGGGCGATGCTCGACAAGGCCCGCGCCGTGACGGCGAAGGTGGGCCGGCTCAGCCGCGACTTCGCCGGCGCCCATCGACTGGCGCAGCAGGCGCAGGTGCGCGAGGCCCTGACCCGCACCGAACTGACCCTGGCGCTGACCGAATCGTTGGTCGCCCGCGCCGAGCTCGAGGCGCGCCTGCGGGACCAGGCGGTCGCCGCGTTTCGGGCCCGCGGCGGGGGCCGGCTGCGCCGCCACAATCGGCTGAGCCAGATCCTGGACCGGGTGCTCTCGCGCCTCGGTTCGCCGGGACAGGCGCTGGTGATCGCCCGCAGCGGCGTCTGGCGCGGCACGGGCCGCCGGCTCCACGACCTGCGCCACATGGCGGCCTATGCGCGCCGGCGCGCCAGTCCCGAAGCGGCCCCGCGCGCGGCGCTGGACCAGGCCTGGTACCTGGCGACCAACGCCGATGTCGCCGCCGCGCGGAGTTCGCCGCTGGTCCACTACCTCGTGATCGGAGGGCGGGAGGGCCGCGATCCCGGCCCGCTGTTCCACAGCGCCTGGTACCGGCGCGAGAACGCGGCGGAGCTGGCCGCCACCAGCCTGACGCCGCTTGAGCACTATGCCCGGGTCGGCGCCGCGCGAGGCCTCTCCCCGCACCCCGCGTTCGATCCGGCCCACTATCTGGCGCAGGCTCCCGTGCTGGCGCCCGGCGACGAGCCGCTGTCGCACTATCTGAGGGAAGGCTGGCGCGGGGGGCTCAGTCCTCACCCGTTGTTCGACCCGGCCTGGTACGCCCAGCAGGCGCCGGACACCGGCGGACAGGCTCCCCTCGCGCACTACCTGGCGACCGGGTGGAAGGCGGGGCTTTCGCCGCACCCGCTGTTCGACCCGCGCTGGTACGTCGAACAGCACGCCGGCGTGGCCGAGGCCGGCGTGGAGCCGCTGACCCACTTCCTCTCCAACGGCGGGTTCGAGGGCGCCAGCCCCAGCCCCTGGTTCGACCTGCCGGCCTATGTCGAGGCGCGGGGCGGGGACTTGGCGCCGGGCGTCCATCCGCTGATCGACTATCTGCGTGGCGGGGCCTGGGCCGTGGCCGAGGCGCGGCCAGGCTTCCCCACCGCGGCCTACCTGGCCACGCGTCCGGGGGTCGTGCGCAAGGGGGTCACGCCGCTGGAACACTGGGCTCGGCGAGGCGGTCGCTGAAGGAGTCCTCCAGGCCGAGCGCCGCGAGCTGGCGGCGCACCTCGTCGTAGTATTCCGGAATGTAGTGGAAGGGGCTCAAGCCCCAGCGGTGCTCGGCCTCGGCCAGGCGGAACGGCCCGGCGTCGACCCGCGCCATGGGCGGCATCAGCGCCGCGAACGCCGCCTCCTGGCGATCCAGCAGGGCGTTGTAGTCGGCGATCACCGCCGGCTGCCCGCCGACGATCTCCACGTCGCGGATGGTGGCCAGCCGTCCATCGGGCGAGCGCTGCCGCTCGGCCCAACGGGCGCTGTGCAGGATGAGGCGGGCGCGGTGCAGCGGCGTCGCCCGCACGACGGCCGCGAACTCCGAGGCTGCCTCCAGCCACAGCCGCTCGCAGGCGTCCGACAGGCGCGGAATCGTCCGCGCGAGGCCCAGCGCCGGCTGCGTCCGATAGCCGCTGCGAACCATCCCGTCACTGCTCGACGCCAGCGCGCCGCCGATCGAAAGCAGGTCGAACCGCTCGTCGATGAAGTCGAAGATCACATGGGTCGGCCGATAGGCGATCAACCTGGTGAGGGCGGTCTTCCGGATGTCGGCGACCAGCGCGTTGTGCTCATGCTGGCGCAGGCCTGCCGGCGGATCCTCGTCGGGACGGAAGCCCTGCACCGGGGCCGAAAGCAGGCCTGGGAAACTGGTCCGTGAGATGTACAGCAACGCTTCCGCGCCGCCGCCACGGATTGGCCACAGATCGCGGGTTATGCAGCTGCCGACGATAGCGATCCGCGGCATCGGGGCTCCTGGAGCAGGCGTCCGGTCGATGGCTCTTAGCATGGACAGGGACTTGTGGGGCGCATTGACAAGGCTGGACCGCCTGCGCATCTACGCGCCCTTCCGGCGGGATGCCGCGGCGTTGGGCGCGAACGCGCTATCTTCGACCACGTTCACCCTTTTCGGCGCGGTTTGGTGTATCAGGCCGTAAGGTCTCGCGGCACGGCTCAGGCGACATGAAATTCCTCACGTTCCTTACGGACCTACCTGACAACGCGCTCGGGCGCGGGCTGCGCGCCGGCTACAAGCCCGCCGCCGTGGCCTTCGGCTTCAGCCTCGTCTCGAACCTGCTCTACATGGCCCTGCCGCTCTATACGTACCAGATCTATGGCCGGGTCATGACCAGTCAGAACCAGGCCACGCTCTGGATGCTGACGCTGGTCACGCTCTTCGTCTTTGTGGTCTCCAGCGCCATCGACGACTACCGCGCCCGCATCCTGATCAATTTCGGCGTCGCGCTGGACCAGCGGGTGTCGGGCCGGGTCTTCACCAGCCTGTTCGATGCCGCGGTTCGCGGCGAATGGAGCGCGCGGGCGCAGGCTCTGCGCGACCTCGATTCGTTCCGCCAGACCCTGACCGGCATCGGCGCCGCGGCGTTCATGGACGTGCCCTGGATCCCCGTGTTCCTGGGCGTGCTCTTCATCATCGATCCGCTGGTCGGCACGGTGACGCTGATCGGGGCCATCATCCTGATCGCTCTGGCCGTCGCCCAGACTCGCGCCACCCAGGGCGCCTTGAAGGAGGCCAACGAGGCCGCCCTGAAGAGCTACGGTTTCACCGACGCGGCGCTGCGCAACGGCGAGGTCGTCCGCGCCATGGGGATGCTGCCGACGCTGGGGCAGGCCTGGGCGCAGCACCGAGCCGTGACCATCGAGCGCGGCGCGTCGGCGGCTGAAGCGTCGAACATGTACACCGACATCATCAAGGCGGTGCGCATGGGGATCCAGGTGCTGATCATCGCGATCGGCGCCTGGCTGATCATGAAGGGCAAGATCCACTCCGGCATGCTGTTCGCGAACATGATCCTGGCGAGCCGGGCCCTGCAGCCGATCGAGAAGATCGTGGGCTCATGGGACGCCCTCAACGGCATGTACCGGGCCTACGAGCGGCTGAACAAGCTGCTCGCCAGCGCCGAGCCGTCGATCCGCGCCACCGCCCTTCCGCGGCCGCTGGGCAAGCTGTCGGTCGAGGGCGTGAACTTCGCGCCACCGGCCGTGCAGCGCCTGGTGCTGAACAACATCAACTTCGCGCTCGACCCCAACGAGGTGCTGGGTGTGATCGGCCCGTCCGGCGCTGGCAAGTCGACGCTCGCCCGCCTGCTGGTCGGCATCTGGAAACCGCTGAACGGCGTCGTGCGCCTGGATGGCGCGGACGTGTTCACCTGGGACCGCGCCGACTTCGGCAGGCATATCGGCTACCTGCCGCAGGACACCGAGCTCTTCGGCGGCACCGTGAGGGACAACATCGCCCGCTTCCGCGAGGGCGTGACCGACGAAGAGGTGGTGTCCGCCGCCCAGCTCGCGGGCGTGCACGAACTGATCCTGCGCATGCCCAAGGGCTATGACACCGACGTGGGCGAAAGCGGGGTCGTGCTGTCGGCCGGCCAGCGTCAGCGTGTGGGCCTGGCCCGGACCCTGCTCGGCAAACCGGCCTTCGTGGTCCTGGACGAACCGAACGCCAACCTCGACGCCGAGGGTGAAGAAGCGCTGATGCGTGCGATCGACGCCATGAAGGCCAATGGCGCGACGGTCGTGATCATCTCGCACAAGCCGGCGGTCTTCCGCGCCGCGGACAAGATGCTGGTCCTGCGCGAAGGGCGCGTCGAACTGTTCGGTCCGCGCGACCAGGTGATGTCGCGCCTCGTCAAGCCGGCGCAGCAGCCTGAGGTTCGCGCGGTGGAGGCTGGCCGATGAAGTTGGATCTGACCCCGGTCCGCCGCACCTACGTCGCCCCGACTTTCGGGAACGACGAGAAGGAGACGATGCCCACCGAGCTGCAGCAGCGGCTGCGCCGGCCGATGGTGGTGGGCGCGGGCATTATCGGCGCGCTGGTCCTGGGCTTGGGCCTGTGGGCTTCGGTCAGCCAGCTCGCCACCGGCATCACCGCCCCGGCCGAGGTGCGCGCCGACGCGCAGCGCAAGACCCTGCGGCACAAGGAAGTCGGGATCGTCAAGGCGATCCTGATCAAGGAGGGTCAGCATGTCCGCGCCGGCCAGCCGTTGCTCCTGTTCAACGACGTCGAGGCCCGCGCCGCCGTCACCGTATTCCAGAATCAGTACGACACTCTTCTGAGCCAGAACGCCCGGTTCACGGCCGAAGCGATGGGCAAGGCCACGCTGGAATTGCCGGCCGAGCTGAACGCGCGCATGGCCGACCCGGCGGTGGCCACTCTGGTCCGTGACCAGCAGTTCCTGTTCGCCACCCGCCAGCAGCTCTTCCAGAGCCAGTCGGCCGTCCTGATGCAGCGCATCCAGCAGATCGAGACCCAGGTCGTCGGCCAGCAGGCGCAGGTCGATTCGGTGCTTGAGCAGAAGCGCCTCACCGAAGAGGAGCTCGCCGGCTACCGCAAGCTGAACGAGCAGGGCTTCGCGCCCAAGACCCTGATCCTGCGCTACGAGCGCACGCTCGCCGAGCTGGCTGGTCGCCAAGGCCAGCTCACGGCGGACATCGCGAGGCTGAAGCAGCAGATGGGCGAAACCCGCTTGCAGCTGACCTCCATCCGCAACCAGCGCGAAAGCGAGGCGGCCGAGGGTCTGCGTGACAGCCAGGCGAAGCTGGCGGACATCGTTCCGCGTCTGACGACGGCGCGCCAGACCCTGGAAGGCACGGTGGTCCGGTCGCCAGTCGACGGCTATGTCTTCAACCTCACCCAGTTCACGGTCGGCGGCGTCGTCGGCGCCGGTGAGGTCATGATGGATGTCGTGCCGTCCGGCACGCCGCTCACCATCACCGCCCTGGTCAAGCCCGAGGACGTGGACGAGATCCACGAGGGCATGAAGGCGAAGATCAAGCTGACCGGCCTGAACCAGCGGTTCAACGATTCGCTGGACGCCACGGTCTCCGTCGTTTCGGCCGATCGGATGACGAACGACAAGACCGGGGCCGCATTCTACCGGGTCGATCTGCGCATCCCGCCGGCCGAACTCAAGAAGCTCAAGAAGGGCGTGAAGCTGACGCCCGGGATGCCGGCGATGGCCTTGATCGTGACGGGCGAGCGGTCCGTCATGGGCTTCCTGATTTCGCCAATTACGCAGACCCTCGAAGATGCGTTCCGCGAGGAGTAGAGGCGCCTGTGCAACACCCTTTCGCCTGAAGGTCCTTGGGGCTTTTTGGTGTTGCGTAATTGGCGGGCTTCCGATACCTCTGCCCTTGGGCTCGTCTAACCTACGCCGCAGCCATGCTATGGCGCTTGGGGTAATGGACCGCTGGGACTGCTCCATCGGGGATGGGGGTCAAGCGTTCTAGGGGTCCGTGTGACACAGACTGGAGAGATCTATGGCGACTTATTTCTTTGAGACTATTACGGACGCGCAAGCTGCGGGGTTCGGCACCACTACGAACGACACCCTCGTCTTCCAGACGACTGGCGAGCGCGCGAACCTGACCACCGTTCGCTACAACGCGGCGACGGCGACCAGCTCGGCGACGATCACGCTCGTCTCGGGCCTGACCGGCAAGGCCGTGACCTTCCCGGCCACCTTCGCTGGCGAACCGGACATTATCTTCCCGGACAGCTCCGTGCTGCACGTGGGGATCGCGACCCAGGACATCAAGCTCGGCAGTTCCGGTGGTGACGGCCTCTTCGGCGGCGCCGGCGACGACAGCCTCAACGGCGACGCTGGCAACGACCTGCTGCAAGGCAACTCGGGCGTCGACAGCCTCCTCGGCGGCGCCGGCAACGACACCATCTACGGCGGCCAAGACGGCGACACGATCGACGTCGGTACGGGCGTCAACTTCGCTCAGGGTAACCTCGGCAACGACACCGTCTCGGCGACCGTTTCCTCGACCAGCGCCAACACCCTGCTGGGCGGTCAAGGCGACGACAACATCGCTGGCGGTTCGGGCGCCGACTTCCTGAACGGCAACATCGGTGCTGACGTCATCACCACTGGTGACGGCGCCGACCTGGCCTTTGGCGAAAGCGAAGGCGACAACATCAGCTCGACGGGCGGCAACGACACCATCGACGGCGGCACCGGCAACGACACCCTCTCGGCGGCTGGCTCGGCGACGGGTTCGGTCTCGATCGTTGGCGGCGACGGCGGTGACAACATCTCCACCACCACGATCGGCGGTTTCCTCCAAGGCAACGCCGGCAACGACAGCATCTCGTCCGATGGTAAGGTGACGATCCTCGGCGGCTCCGGCAACGACACCATCACGGTGACGGGCCTGACCGGCGAACTGCTCAACGGCAACATCGGCAACGACGTGCTGACCAGCAACGCTGGTGACGCCACGACCGCGGCGGGTGCGGCCGACACCATTTCCGGTGAAGATGGCAACGACACCATCGTCGCTGGCTTTGGCGCCGACAGCATCTCGGGCGGCATTGGCACCGACAGCATCACCACTGGCGGTGGCAACGACACCACCGCGGGCGGTGACGGCAACGACACCATCACCAACGCGGCCGGCGGCAACGACAGCATCGACGCTGGCGCTGGCGACGACAACGTCACGGGCGGGGCCGGCAACGACCAGCTCACGCTGGGCGATGGCAACGACACCGCGGTGGGTGACGCTGGCAACGACGTCCTGATCGGCGGCGCGGGCGACGACAACCTGACCTCCGGCGATGGTTTGGACTCGGTGAACGGCGGCGAAGGCGCCGACACGATCGACGCTTCCGGCACCGGTGACGACAACGTCGACGCGGGCGGTGGTGACGACATCGTCACCGGCGGCGCGGGTGAGAACTCCCTCCTCGGCGGCGACGGCAACGACACCATCACGGGTGGCGCTGGCGAAGACGTCCTGAAGGGCGGCAACGGTGCGGACGTCTTCGTGTTCACCGCTGGTGACTCGGGCGTGACGGCGGGTTCCCTGGACCAGATCCAGGACTGGGAAGCCACCGACAGCCTCGACTTCGCCATCGCTGGCAGTGCTGTGAACTACCAAGAGGCTGGCACGGCGGCCGACTTCACCACCGCCCTGACCCAAGCCAACACGGTGTTCAACGGCTCGACCACGACCGAATACTACGTGGTTCAAGTCGGCGGCGACGTGGTCGTCTTTGTTGAAGGCGCGGGTAACACCGCCGCCGGTGACGCGGTGGTGCTGGTGGGCCGTACGCTCGCCGACATCAGCTCGTCGAACATCATCTAAGCTGGACTTAGAACTCGATCTGGAAGGGCCGCCCCTCGGGGCGGCCCTTTTTCTTTGCCTCGCGATCGAGCGCCGCGTTAAGACGCGCGATCCATGGCCAACGCTGCGATCTGCTTTCACCCCGACGCGTTCGATGCGTCGCAGACCCGGCTTCTGGGTCGGCATTCCGCGGGTGAGAGTTTCCTCCGTGGGTTCCTCCGTCACGCTGACGTGGAGCGCTTCGACTTCTGGAACCTGTCCGGCAAGCCCACCGCGGAACTCGACGTCTTGGTCGAGCGCATCGAGCCACCGGGCAAGCCTGTCCGCTGGATCCCCCGGCTGGGCCGCAACGCGCTCGGCGACCCCGGGGTCCTGCACCTGCCGGATCCCAAGCTCCCGCACGAAGCCTGGGCGCGCTTGCCGCTGGGCGCCCGGCGCTACGCGATCTGTGGCGTCACCCACACCACCGCGACCGACCGCGTCATGCGCCACCTCGCGGACTTCCTCATCGCGCCCCTCGACGACTACGACGCGCTGATCTGCACCTCGACCGCCGTGCGCGCCGCGGTCGACGCCCAACTCGACATGATGCGCGAACACATGCGGTCCGAGTACGGACGCCGTCGCAGGGCCGAGCCGCAGCGCGTGACCATCCCGCTCGGCGTCAACGTCGCCGATTTCGGTCCCTCTGCCGAGCACCGCCGCGCCTGGCGCGAACGCCTCGGCATTCCCGCCGACGGGGTCGTGGGGCTCTACGTCGGCCGCTTCAACGTGCGGGGCAAGATGAACCCCGCGCTGATGGCCATGGCCCTGGAGCGGGCGGCGAAGCGCACCGGTCGGACCATCTACTGGGTCAATTCAGGCTGGGCGGAGAGCGAGGCGGCGCAAGCCACGTACCACGCAGAGACCGCCAAGCTCTGCCCCTCCGTCGAATACCGGGCGGTCGACGGCCGGGCGCCGGACGCGCGCTTCTCGATCTGGTCGGTGGCCGACTTCTTCATCAGCTTCTCCGACAACATCCAGGAGACCTTCGGGCTGACCCCGGTCGAGGCCATGGCCGCAGGCCTGCCCTCGGTGGTGAGCGACTGGGACGGCTACAAGGACACCTTGCGCCACGGGATCGACGGCTTCCGGATCCCCACCCTGGCGCCGCGCCCCGGCTTCGGCGGCGACATCGCGCACTGGTACGCGAACAGCTGGATCACCTATGACAATTACGTCGGCGCGGTCGGCCAGTACACCGCCGTCGACCTCGGCGAGGCCGAGGCGGCGATCTCGGTCCTTGTCACCGATCCCGACCTCCGCCGCCGCCAGGGCGAGCAGGCCCGACTCCGCGCGCGCGAGGTCTTCGATTGGTCGGTGATCATCCCGCAGTACCAGGCGCTCTGGGCCGAGCAGAACGCCCGCCGCCGCGCCGCGCCCGAAACGCCCTCGCCGGGCACAAATCCCTACGCGCCCGATCCTTTCGCCCTGTTCGCCGCCTATCCGACGCGCCACCTGATGCGCGACGACATCGTCAGCCTCATTCCCGGCGTCACCGAGCAGGACGCTCGCGCACGCCTGGGCGCGCCGCTCGCCGTGTACAGTCCCATGAACCGTCCGACCGCTGCCGAGGTCGCCCAGGTTCTTGCAGCCCTCGCCGAACATGGCCCAGCGACCGTCGCCAGACTGCGCGAGCTGGTCGCGCCGAGCCGGGCGAACTTCCTGGAAAGGGGCCTGCTCTGGCTCGCCCGCCACGACATCGTGGCGATCAGCCGGCCGTCCTGACGCCCCAGAACGCAGACGGCCGGACGGCGGAATCTTGCGATCCGCCGCCCGGCCAAAGCGACACAGCCATGGAGAGCAAGGCTGACGAAAGGAGGCTAGCGCAAAGCTCCGCCGCGGAGAAGGGTCGCGCAGATCACGTCTCGTTCAACTGAAGCTTGATCCGGCCACGGCCGTCGAAGGGTCTTGCTCGGCCCCCGCGGCCGGCAGTTCGGAGGCGAGGGCCCCCAGCACGCCCGCCCAGTCGCCGGGCGTGCGCTGACGGACGATCCGCGCCGACGGGTACCAGGCCGATCGCTCGGTCTTCCAGTTCACGTACCAGTCGACGGCGGGACGCGACATCAGGATCCAGCACGGCTTACCCATCGACCCGGCGAGGTGGGCCACGGAAGTGTCGACCGTCACGACGCCTTCCAGTCCGCCGATGAGGTCGGCCGTATCGGCGAAGTCGCGTGCGCCGCTGCGTTCCGGCGCCAGTTCGGCGAACGGCCGCAGCCCCCGGACAGCCCTGGCGACGGCCGGCCCCGGCACACGCTCGGGGTGAGGATTGCGATCTCCGCCCTGCAGCATCAGCCCCATGCCGACAGGCGGATGGTCGGGCTTGCGGCCGCGCAGCGTCGGAGCCGGCGCATCGTCGGGTCCGGCGCCCAGCCAGCGTGGAACGGAACCGATCGACGCCCAGACGTCGACCTTCTCGTCCTCGAACGCCTGCTTGTTGAACACCTCGACCGGAAGCTGTTGCAGCAGGCGCACCAGCGGGCGGGCGACCGCAACCCGGACTTCGGCGGCCTGGGCCGCCAATAGCGGAATGAAGCGCGACCACAGGATCTGATCGCCTAGCCCCTGCTCACCCAGAACGAGGATGCGCTTTCCCCTCAGCGACTCTCCCTGCCACTCGGGGAACGGCGCGGTGGGTCGGGGCAGCAACTGGTGCCTCGCTTCGTACATGGCCCACCCCTCGGCGTACTGGCCGAGTTGCAGCAATGTCATGCCCAGGGTGTGACGGATATTCAGGCCATTCGGGTCAACGGCGTGCGCCTCCCGCAGCGCCGCCTCGGCCTCATCCAGGCGGCCCGTAATCCGCAGCACGACCCCGAGGTTGCCGAGCGCCCAGTCCCGCCGCCAGCCCACGGCGCGGCGATAGCAGGCCTCGGCCTCGTTGAGCCGCCCGGCCTTCTGGTGCGCCACGCCTTCGTAGAACGTCGACTCCATGCCGTAGTCCTAAGGTCTGGCCCCCTCGGCTGTCACGCCTGGAAGTGCGGGTGCTAGAGCCGGATCTCCACCCGCCGGCTCACGGCGACCTTGCCGGCGCGCCAGACCTTGTAGTCGGCGATATAGAGCCCGCGGGGCCAGCCCGTGGCCGGCCGGCGCTTGCCGACGTAGAGCAGGTCCTGCGCCCGCCAGCGCTGCAGCGGCTGGGCCCGGCTGCGCGCCAGGCTGACGCCGTCCGGCCCCTTCAGGTCCAGCTCGACCTCGTCGCCGGGCAGCAGCGCGATGGCGCGCCCGTAGGCGATCAGGAGCGGCGAAGCGGCGGTGAACGGGCGGAGCCCGCCCGCCTCAACATCGTCCATGGTGATCTGGGCGTCGGTGAAGCCTGCGTTGAGCACGGCGCCGGCCCGATAGGACATCCGCGCCAGGGCCTGCGGCGTCCAAAGTCCCGGCTGGGCCGCGCAGGCCTGCGGGTTGCTCATGTCGGGCGCGAAGGGATCGACCACCTGGCCTGCGTGGCGGACGGTCAGGTGCAGGTGCGGGAACTCCGTATTGCCGGACAGCCCCACCCGGGCGAGCGGGGCGCCGGCCGCGACGTTGTCGCCCTGCTTCACCAGGATGCTGCCGCGGGCCAGATGACAGTACTGGGTCTCCCAGCCGTTCCCGTGGTCGACCACGACGCCGTTGCCGCACTCCTGGTTGGCGACGGGCGGCGCGCCCGGCGCGCGAATCGAGATGTCCTGCACACCGTCGCGGAGCCGAGTCACCCGGCCTGCCGCCGCGGCCAGCACGTTCACGCCCCGGCGCTGGGCGGCCATGTCGGGCAGGCGGATATCGATCCCGGTGTGCTTGTCATAGGTCTTCAGGCCGCAGCGATAGTCGCGGGTCCCCGATCCGGGGTCGCGGTCGACGTAGTGCTGGATCTCGCAGGTCCGGCCCGGATCGCAGGCCAGGGGGAAGGACAGCGCCGGCCGCTCGGGCGCGCTCACGGCCGAGGGCGCCGAGACGGCGGCGACGGCGACCAGGCAGAGGGCGGGGAGGGTGAGGACCTTCATGCGTGGACCGTGTCCGTGCAGCGGGACGAAACTGTGGCTCTAGCCGAAACGGATCCCGGTCAGGGCCGCCAGCCGCTCGGCGTCGGCGGCGTAGACCTGGCGCAGGTGGTCGACGTCGTCGGCGGTGAGCTCCGACGGATAGGCCATCTCCCGGCCGACATGGACCTCGCGGGGAGCCGGCGCCGGCGCGGGCGGGAGATCGAGGAAGGCGCGCACCTGGGCGAGCGCAGCGCCGGGATCGGCGCGCAGGGCGTTGGACGTCAGGATCAGCACCTGGCGGCGCGGGAACAGGCCGTACAGCCGCTCCATCTGTTCGCCGTAGAAGCCCCGCTCGACGTAGGAGAAGGCGTGATGATGGCCCCAGGTCTGGCCCTCGAACAGACGCTGGCGGCCTTCGCGGATGCACCAGGCGAACGGGTGGGGCTCGACGCCCCGCGCGTATTCCATGCGCCAGTGCGACCAGGCGCGCTGGACCGGATCGCGCAGCACCAGCACCAGCTTCATGGCTGGGTTGTAGGCCGCGATCCGTTCCAGGCTGTTCGGCCAGTAGCTATAGATCGGCGTGGCCTCGCCGCAGGGCCGGCCGGGGCGGGCGGCGAACCGGGCGTGGTAGGCGCCGTAATCCGGGCGGCTCCAATCCCGATCCTCGTCGTCGAAGAAATGCAGCTCCTTGGCGTCCGGCAGGGCGATGTCGGGATAATCGGCCAGATAGTCGAACAGCGCCGTCGTGCCGCCCTTCTGGACGCCGGCGATGAGGAAGGTGACGAGAGGCGGTTCGGCCATGGCCTCCCTTCCCGCGCCCGGGCGCGGCGCGCAAGACTTCTGGATCGCCGACTTACCCGTTAAGACGGCCTCCGACGCGCGGGCATCGCGCCAGAAGGCAAGGCATGAAGACGGTAATCCTGGCGGGCGGGCTCGGCACGCGCATCTCGGAAGAGAGCCACCTGAAGCCCAAGCCGATGATCGAGATCGGCGGCCGGCCGATCCTCTGGCACATCATGAAGCTGTATTCGCACTATGGCTTCAACGAGTTCATCGTCTGCCTGGGGTACAAGGGCTATGTGGTGAAGGAGTACTTCGCCAACTACGTGCTTCACAACGCGGACCTGACCGTGGACCTGGCGAAGGGGGCGGTCGAATATCACGCGACCAACCACGAGCCCTGGCGCGTCACCCTGGTCGACACCGGCGAGGCGACGATGACGGGCGGGCGGCTGAAGCGCGTCGCGCCCTACCTCACCCCCGGCGAACCTTTCTTCCTGACCTACGGCGACGGCGTCTCGGACGTCGACCTGCGGGCGCTGGCCGACTTCCACAAGAGCCACGGCAAGGACGCCACGATCACGGCGGTGGCGCCGCCTGGCCGCTATGGCGCGCTGGAGATCAACGAGGGCCAGGTGCAGCGCTTCATCGAGAAGCCTCCGGGCGACAACGGCCTGATCAACGGCGGCTTCTTCGTGGTGAACCCGCAGGCCATCGACCGTGTCGAGGGCGACGCCACGGTGTGGGAGCAGCAGCCGCTGGAGGGCCTCGCCGCCGACGGACAGCTGATGGCCTATCGCCACGACGGCTTCTGGGCGGCGATGGACACCCTGCGCGACAAGAACCAGCTCGAGGCGCTGTGGGCGTCCGGCGAGGCGCCGTGGCGGCGGTGAATCCCGGCCCGGTGACCCAGGCCTTTTGGGCCGGCAAGCGGGTCCTGCTGACCGGCCACACGGGGTTCAAGGGATCCTGGGCCGCGATCTGGCTGAGCCGGATGGGCGCCGAGGTGACGGGCCTGGGCCTGCCGCCGGACCAGACGCCGGCGCTGTTCACGCTCGCCGGGGTCGAGCGCCGCGTGGTCTCACGCCTGGTCGACCTGCGCAGCCCGGAGGCGGTGTCCGCGACGGTGGGCGCGCGCGATTTCGACCTGGTCCTGCACATGGCCGCCCAGCCCATCGTGCGGACCTCGGTCGAGGATCCGATCGGGACGTTCGAGACCAACGTCATGGGCACGGCGCATCTGCTCCAGGCGCTGCGCGGCCAGACCGCGCTGCAGGCCGTGCTCGCGATCACCTCGGACAAGGTCTACGCCAACAACGAAACGGGCCGCGCCTTCGTCGAAGGCGACAACCTTGGGGGCAAGGATCCCTATTCGGCGTCGAAGGCGGCCGCCGAGATCGTCATCCAGAGCTTCGCGAAGAGCTTCTTCCCCTCCGTGCCGGTCGCCACGGCGCGGGGCGGCAACGTGATCGGGGGCGGCGATTTCTCCCGCGACCGCCTGGTGGCCGACATCGTGCGCGCGGCGCGGGGCGGCGAGCCGGTCGTGCTGCGCCATCCGGAGGCGACGCGGCCCTGGCAGCATGTGCTGGATTGCCTAGCTGGCTACTTCCGACACATCGAGGCGTTGGCGACCGATCCGGCCACCCCGCGGGCGCTGAACTTCGGCCCGAAGCCCGGCGGCGCCGAGGTCAGCGTGGGCGAACTCGCGACTCTCGGCGTCGAGGCCCTGGGCGGCCAACCCTGGCGCCACGAGCCCGATCCCCAGTCCCTGGAGGCCAAGAGCCTGGCGATCGACGCCAGCCTGGCCCGCCGGGTGCTGGGCTTCGAGAGCCGGCTGGAAGCGCCGGAGGCCGTGGCGCTGACCATGGACTGGTATCGCCGGCAGGCCGCGGGCGAGGACGCACTGTCCTTGTGCCTGGAGCAGATCGAAGGCTACGAGAGCCGGCCATGAGTCTTTGCCGTTTCTGCCGCTCGCCGCTCACCCGCACCTTCCTCGACCTCGGCCTCCAGCCGTTGGCCAACAGCTACCTGACGCCCGAGCAACTGGCGGCCGGGAACGAGCCCGTGTTTCCCCTGCACACGAAGGTCTGCGACGCCTGCTTCCTGGTGCAGGCCGACCATGAGGTGCCGGCCGAGGCGATCTTCGACGAGGGCTACGCCTATTTCTCGTCCTTCTCGCCGGGCTGGGTGGAGCATGCCCGCCGCTATGCCGAGGCGATGATCGCGCGGTTCGGCCTGGGGCCGGAGTCGCTGGTGGTCGAGATCGCCAGCAACGACGGCTACCTGCTGAAGCATTTCCTCGCCAGGGACGTGCCGGTGCTGGGGATCGAGCCCACCGCCAACACCGCCGAGGCCGCCCGCGCCATCGGGGTGCGCACCGACGTGGTCTTCTTCAACGCCGAGACCGGCCAGACGCTGGCGGCACGGGGAGACCGGGCCGACCTCATGGCGGCCAACAACGTCCTGGCCCATGTGCCGGACCTGAACGCCTTCGTCGGCGGCTTCCCCCATGTGCTGAAGCCGCAGGGCGTGCTGACCTTCGAGTTCCCGCACCTGCTGAACCTGATCGAGAAGGTGCAGTTCGATACGATCTACCATGAGCACTATTCCTACCTGTCGCTGCTGGCGGTCGAGCAGGTGCTGGCCGCCCATGGCCTGCGGGTGTTCGATGTCGAACAGCTTTCGACCCACGGCGGCTCGCTGCGGCTGTTCTGCTGCCACCAGGCCGCTGGCCACGCGGAGACCGAGGGCCTGCGCGCCGTCCGCGCCGCGGAGGCCGCGGCAGGCCTGGACCGGCCTGAGACCTATGACGGCTTCACGGCGCGGGTGGAGGCTGTCCGCGACAGCTTCCAGGCCTTCCTGCGCACGGCGAAGGATGACGGCAAGGCGATCGCGGCGTATGGCGCCGCGGCCAAGGGCAACACCTTCCTGAACTACTGCGGCACGACCGCGGACGACATCATCGAGGCCTACGACGCCAATCCGGCCAAGCAGGACCGCTACCTGCCGGGCAGCCATGTGCCGATCCGCGCGCCCGCCGCCGTGGCCAGTTCCCGGCCGGACTATGTGCTGATCCTGCCCTGGAACCTGAAGGACGAGATCACCCGCCAGCTGGCGTTCATCGCCGACTGGGGCGGCCGCTTCGTGATCGCCTCGCCCCGCACCGAGATCCTCGACTGATGCGCTTCACGCCCACGGAGATCGCCGGTGTCGTCCGTGTCGAGGCCGAGCCGCACCGCGACGACCGGGGCCTGTTCGCGCGGCTGCATTGCCCCGAGGAGTTCGCCGCCGCCGGCATCCCGTTCGAACCCGCCCAGACCAGCATCTCACGCAATCCGCACCGCCATACGCTGCGCGGCCTGCACTTCCAGCCGGCGCCGTACGCCGAGACCAAGCTGGTGCGCGTGACGCAGGGGCGGGTGTTCGATGTCGCCGTCGACCTGCGTCCCGAAAGCCCCACCTACCGGCGCTGGACCGCCGCGGAGCTGTCGGCCGAGAACCTCATGGCGCTGTTCATCCCCGAGGGGATCGCGCACGGGTTCCTGACCCTCGAGCCCGACACCGACGTCGTCTACCAGATCGCGCCCGCCTTCCGGCCGGGGCGCGAGGCCGGCGTGCGATGGGACGATCCCGCCTTCGGCATACAGTGGCCGGCCGCGCCCGCGCTGATCTCGCCACGCGATGCGGCCTATGCGGACCACGGCTAAGCCCATGGCGACGCGGATCCTGCTCACGGGCGGAAGCTCGTTCACGGGGGTCTGGATCGCCGAGGGTTTGGCGGCCGCGGGGTTCGAGGTGATCGCGCCGCTTCTGCGCGAACGCTCCGCCTATGAAGGCGTGCGGCTGGACCGTGTCCAGCGTCTGGAACGCTGCGCCCGGGTGACCTTCAATCGCCCCTTCGGCTCGGAAGCCCTGCTAGCCGATATCCGCGCCAGCGGCGGCCTCGACGTGCTGGCGCACCACGCCGCGCACATCACCGGCTACCGCGATCCCGGCTTCGATCCGGTGGACGCCCTGGCGCGCAACACCGCCGGCGCAGGCGCGGTGCTGGAGGCCGTGCGAGAAGCGGGCGCGCGACTGGTGGTCCTGACCGGCAGCGTGTTCGAAGCCGGCGAGGGGGGCGGCGACGAGCCCGGCGCGGTGACGCCCTATGGCCTGTCCAAGACCCTCACCAGCGCGGCCTTCGACTATTGGACGCGGGCCGCCGGCCTGC
This sequence comes from Phenylobacterium sp., assembly GCF_004297125.1. Classification (GTDB taxonomy): domain Bacteria; phylum Pseudomonadota; class Alphaproteobacteria; order Caulobacterales; family Caulobacteraceae; genus Phenylobacterium. Next base: position 126,589 of record NZ_SCVD01000019.1, read on the forward strand.
GCTTCGGCCGGTTCGTCATCCCCAGCCCCTATGGCGCGCTCGAGGAGCGGCGCTTCGGCTGGCACCTGTTCCGCAGCTGGTTCGCGGGTGAGACGCCCTTGGTTCGAACCCCGCTCTATGTTCGCGACCATCTGGCGGCGGCGCGGCTGGCCAAGGCCTATGCCGAGTACGTTGTCCAGGCGCTCGGCTCCGAGGCGCAAACCTCCGTGGCCCGGCCCTCCGGCTGGATCGCGCCTCAAGGCGAGTTCGCGCAACGGGTCGCCGCCCAGGCCGCACGGCGCCTTGGGCTGGACTGCCGGGTCGAACTCGCCGCGCAAGCCGTGTTCGAGGAACCGCTGGTGCGTGTGAACGATCAGTCGGGATGGGGCGCCAACTGGGACGAAGACGCTTTCTGGGACGACTATGTTGCATGGTACGCGGGCCTGCATCAGAGCGGCGCTCTGGACTGAGTCGCGCGTCGGAACCGGGTCAGAGACATGCCGCCCCCCGTCTTCACCAAGGACGCCGTAGCCCAGCACGTCGAGGCCGGTCGGCTCGTGGTCGGACCGCATACCTACGGCTCGCTGGCCCTAAGGTATTGGGGCGCGCCAGGAATCTATGTCTGCCGGATCGGCGACTACTGTTCGATCGCCGACAACGTCCAGGTGTTCCTGGGGGGCTACCATCGCCCGGAGTGGGTCTCGATGTATCCATTCTCGGCCTTCCCGGAGTGGCCCGAGGCCCGCGGCGCGAAACACACGGTCGGCCGTGGCGATGTAACGATCGGCAGCGACGTCTGGCTGGGCAGCCACGGTGTCATCATGTCCGGGATCACGGTCGGCCATGGCGCCGTCGTCGCCGCCCACGCGGTGGTGAGCCGCGACGTCCCGCCCTACGCGATCGTCGCCGGCAACCCGGCGCGCGTGGTGAAATATCGGTTCGATGAGGAAACCATCGCGGCGCTCCTCGCGATCGCCTGGTGGGATTGGCCGCCGGGGCGCGTCCGCGAAAACCTGCCCCTGCTGCTCAGCGGCGACATCCAGGCCTTCATCGAGCGCAATCGCGATCCTTCCTAGCCTTCGCGGACCGCCCGCTCCACGGCGTCGTAAAAGCCGGCCGCCCAGGCCGTGCTCTGGCCCAGCGGGCTTGCCCGCATGCGGTCGCGCATCGTCGCCCGCAGGTCCGAGATCCGCGCCGGATCGTTGCCGAGGGCGACGGCGGTCTCGACGTAGCCCTCCAGAGTGTCGGCGCACAGGTCGACCAGGCCCACGTTGCTCAGCACCGAATAGCTCAGCCGCTCGTAGGGCGCCGGCCCCTTGAGGCTGATGCAGGGGGCGCCCATCCACATCGACTCGCAGGTCGTGGTCCCGCCGGTCTGCGGGAAGGTGTCGAGGCTGATGTCCATGCGATTGTAGTGCGGCAGGTGTGCGCCGCGCACGGACTCGAACTCGATCCGGTCGCCCTCGATGCCCTCGGCCGCGAAGGCGCGGCGCAGGTTCGCCTGGAACGACGGCGAATTTCCTTCCGGCCGGACGAACAGGAAGTGCGAGCCGGGGCAGCGCGCCATGATCCGCGCCCAGGTCCGCAGACCCTCCGGGGTGTACTTGTAGGGCTGGTTGGCCGTGCCGAAGGTCACGTAGCCGTTGCGGGCGATGGGCGGCTCGACGTCGGCCGCGGGCTGTTCGCGGAACGCCGAGGCGCTGAGCGGGTACCAGGCGTGGGGCAGCATCAGCGGCTTCTCGATCAGCAGGCGCGGATCGGGCGGCGCGATGTAGGGGTCGCAGACGAAGTAGTCGATGGTCTCCAGCCCGGCGGAGTGGGGGTAGCCCAGCCAGCTGGCCTGCCGCGGCGCGGGCCGATAGGCCATCACCTCCAGCTTGTTCATGTGGGTCGAGCCGCCCAGTTCGATCAGCATGTCGAGCTGGTCGTCGGCGATCTTCTGGGCGGCCTCCGTCACGGTGAAGTGGGGCCACCAGCGGTAGGCGCTCACCTTGGACGTGATGAACTGCTGCGCGGCGTCGGCTTCGGGACCGGTGTAGTAGGAGTATACGAAGACCTCGAACCGCTCATTGTCGATGTGTTCGAACAGCGGGCGGGCGAAGTAGCCCACGGGGTGCAACCGCAGGTCCGAGGACATGAAGCCCAGGCGGATCTTGCCGCCCGGCGGGCGCGGCGGCGGGCGGTTGATCGGGCGCCGGGCCGCGCCTTCCTCGGTCAGGCGGCCCCACGTCCGGTGCTGCTCGACCAATTCCAGGCGATCCTCGTCGGAGCGCACCTGGGGCATCTGCTTCATCAGTGCGGTGTGGCGGCCGCTCGAGGCCCACGCCCGGCCGAGTGTCCGGAAGTCGCCAACTTCGGCCTGGGCCTCGAAATCGCACAGCCGTCCCAGGGTCTCCCAGACGATCTTCTTCGCCGAGTCGGTGAAGTCGAGCTTGCGGGACAGCAGCGACTTCGCGAGCTGGTAGGCCTTCTCGACGTTGGCGGCTTCGTCCCCCTTGCGGTTGCGCTCATAGCCTTCGATCAGCGCGATGGCGGACTCCAGGCGCTGCGGGTCAAGAGCGATAGCCTTCTCCAGATGTTGGTTGGCGCGGTCGCGGTCCTGGTCGGCGTAGTGGACGCCCAGCGCGTGGTGCAGCCAGGCGGCGTCGGGATTGGAGGGCAGCAAGCCCAGCAGGTAGGTCTCCGCCCGGACGGGATCGCCCGCGCGGCGCAGGATCGTGGCCTTGGCCTCGAGCAGACGCTGGGCGCCGGGATTGGCGGCGAGCGCCTTATCGACGGCCTCCTCGGCCTCGGCGCTGCGGAACTCGTCGTTGAGCGTGCCTATGATGTCCAGCCAAGCGTCGACGTTGTTGCGCTGCAGGCTGAGGGCCTGGCGGACACGCATGAGGCCCTGATCGATCCGCCCTTGCTTGATGATCGACCGGCCCAGCTGGCGCTGGTACTCGGCGTTGCGGGGCTCCAGCCGCACCAGCTTGCTGAACACGGCCTCGGCCCGTGCGGCGCTGTTCAGGTCCAGCAGGACATTGCCCAGGTTCTGCTGCGCCGCGAGCTTCTTGGGTTCCAGCTTCGCCGCCTGTTCGAGGACTGGAACGGCCTCGGGCTGGCGCTTGAGCTTGCGAAGCAGCACGCCGCGGGTGTTGAGCAGGTCGTAGTCGCGGGGATGGCGCTCGAGGCCGCGGGCGGCGAACGTCTCGCCTTCCGCATAGCGACCGGCGCCGTAAAGCTGGGCGGTCAAGATCCGGTACACCGAGGCCGGGCGGGCGGGGTCTTCGTTCACGGCCGCGACCAGGTGTTCGATCGCCTCGCCGTTGCGTCCTGCGCTCAACGCCGCCTGCGCCGCCGCCAACCGATCCGTCATTCCGCTACCTTAAGGCCCTTGCCGGCGAAGCACTTACGGCTCCGGCTGGCCGCTGGCTAGCCCAGGGCCCCCCGAGTAGCGCCATTTCAGGAGCAGGATCGTGGCCGAGAGGGCCAGGCAGACGACGTTCGAAGCCGCCACGGGCCAGCTGCCGATCATCAGGCCGTAGGCGATCCAGAGCGAGAAGCCGGTCACCGTCACCGCGTACATCTTGAGTGAGACCGAGGAGGCGTCGCGGTCGCGTCGCAGCTTGGCGATCTGCGGGATGAAGCTGGTCATGGAGCACAGGGCTGCGCCCGTGCCGATGATGTCGGCGATAAGGGACTGGGCCATCAGGCCGAGGGGGTTGCAGTGTCCATGGGCACGCTAACGGAGAGCCGCAGCCCAGGTTGCGCGGCGGCGGTCTCGAGGCGGCCGCGAAGCTGCTGGGTCATCAACTGGACGACGGTCAGGCCGAAGCCGGTCTTGGAGGCGTCCGCCTCCATGCCGACCCCGTCGTCGCACACCGTCAGGTCGAAGCCCGACTCCGTGCGTCGCACCGCCACCTGGATGCGGCCCTTGCGGCCGTCCGGGTAGGCGTGGCGGAGCGCGTTGCCTACCGCCTCGCTCACCAGCAGCGCCACCGGCGCGCCTTGCCGGCCGGGGATCGTCACCGCGTCCAGATCCAGGTCGATGTCCACGCCCTCGCGGCCGGCCGAGCCCGCCAGGTCGCCGACGATCTCGCGGACCAGGGCGGCGACCTCCACCGTTTCGGAGTCGTCGTTCCAGCCCACGTGGCGATGCGCGACGCTGACCGCGGCCACGCGCTGCTGAACGGCCTTCAGCGCCTGGCGCGCGCCCTCGTCGGCGGCGCGGCGGCCCTGGAGCAGCACGATGGAGGAGATGAGCTGCAGGGTGTTCTTCACCCGATGCTCCACCTCGCGCGCTCGCTCGGCGTGATGTTCGAGCGCCTGTTCGGCGCTTTCGATGATAGGATCGGCCATCCCGTCTCCCCGTCGTCTGGCCTTCAGTCACGCCATCCTATATCGGACGCCGACGTTCCTGAGGTTGCGACGTGGCGTCGCCGTTCGCGTAACATGGTATGGTAGAGCTGCAAGGACGCAAAGATGCTTGGGCTCGATCACATCGTCATGCCCGTTCGGCTGACGCTTGCCGCGGTGAGGCGCTGGGCCAAGGCGGCTTGACCTGAAGGGGCGGCCACGCCAAAGCCGCCCTTCATGAACATCCTGCTTGTGGGCTCCGGCGGGCGCGAGCACGCCCTGGCGTGGAAGATCGCGGCCTCGCCGCTGGTGACGCGCTTCGTGGCCGCCCCGGGCAATCCCGGCATGGCCGCGCAATGCGAGCTGCGCGACGTCGCGGCGACGGACGTCGAGGGCCTGGTGGCCCTGGCCCGCGAGATCGCCGCCGACCTCGTGGTGATCGGGCCGGAGTCGGCGGTGGACGCCGGCCTGGCCGACGCCCTGCAGGCAGCCGCCATCCCCTGCTTCGGGCCCAGCGCGCAGGCGGGCCAGCTCGAAAGCTCCAAGGCCTTCACCAAGGCGTTCTGCGACCGCTACGGCCTGCCGACCTCGGCCTATGCGGTATGCGAGAGCGCGTCCGAAGCCAAGGCGGCGCTGGACCGTTTCGAGCCGCCCTACGTGATCAAGGCCGACGGCCTGGCGGCGGGCAAGGGCGTGGTGATCGCCTCGGAACGGAGCGAGGCGGAGGCGGCCATCGACGACGCCTTCGGCGGCCGGTTCGGCGCGGCGGGCGCCCGGGTGGTGATCGAGGAGTTCCTGGAAGGCGAGATCGGATCGCTGTTCGCGCTCTGCGACGGCAAGACTTCGATGGTGTTCGGCTGGGCCCAGGACCACAAGCGCGCCTTCGACGGCGAGCAGGGGCCGAACACGGGCGGCATGGGGACCTATTCGCCGGCGCCGGTCTTCACGCGCGAACTGGTGGAGCAGGTGCGAGAGCGGCTGGTGGAGCCCGCCTTCGCGGGCATCGCCGCCGACGGGGCGCCCTATCGCGGCGTGCTGTTCGTCGAGCTGATGGCGACGAAGCACGGGCCGAAACTGGTGGAGTTCAACGTCCGCTTCGGGGATCCTGAGTGCCAGGTGCTGATGCTGCGCCTGGAAAGCGATCTCGTGCCCTATCTGGTGGCCTGCGCGAACGGGACGCTGGCCGACATGCCGGCGCCCACATGGCGCGACGAGTCCGCCGTCTGCGTGGTGCTGGCGGCCAAGGGCTATCCGGGCACACCGGCGGCCGGCGGCGAGATCCGCGGGACCGAGGCCGATCTCGGCGCGGACGCCGTGGTCTTCCACGCCGGGACGAGGCGCGACGTGGGGGGAACCCTGCGTGCGGCCGGCGGCCGGGTGCTGAACGTCTGCGCCCGGGGCCCCACCCTGCGAGAGGCGCGGGACCGGGCCTATGCGGCGGTGGACGCCATCGACTTCCCCGACGGCTTCTGCCGCCGCGACATCGGCTGGCGGGCGCTGGGCTAGTTAGCCCTCCACCACCGCCCGCAACCTCGGCAGGGCCACGGTGTGCCAAGCGTACCCGAGGCCGCCGCGCACCTCGTCCGTCTCGCGCTCCTCGAACTGGTCCCAGCCCGAGTGGACGAGCCGCACATGGGTGCCGCCGGCGATGTTGCGCAGGCGGATGTCGACGAAGGTGTCGGGGACGTCGGGAAAACCCCACGAGAAGCTCAGGCGTCGCGGCGGGTCCAGCACCTCGATCCGGCAGGCGATGGCGTCGGTGACGTCGTCGGCAGTCCGGCGGGCGCGATCAGGCTGCAGATAGAAGATGTGCCCCGCCTCCGGCCGGAAACGCAGGCAGCCCATCCACAGGGTCACCAGCGCGGGCTCGGTGAGCGCGCGCCATACGCGCTCCCGCGGCGCGGCGATCTCGATGATCGACTGTACGTCCTCGACCATGCCCCGCCTTGCGGCCCGCCGGCCTTCGCGTCAAGCGCGGGCGCTCGCGCCTTGCTCCCGTAGGGGACGCCTCGCTAAAAGGGTTCAAACAATTGTACGAAGCGAGGAACGCCATGTCCGTCACCGCCGACATCGCCGCGGAGCAGGCCCGCGAACAGGCCAACACGGGCACCAAGGACGTGGCGGAGAGCCATCGCTTCGACGAAGCCGCCCTCGAAAGCTGGATGAAGGCGAACGTGGAGGGCTACGCCGGTCCGCTGGAGGTGCGCCAGTTCAAGGGCGGCCAGTCCAACCCGACCTACCAGCTGATCACGCCGAACAAGAAGTACGTCCTGCGCCGCAAGCCGCCGGGCAAGCTGCTGCCGTCGGCTCACGCGGTGGATCGCGAATACAAGGTGATCTCGGCGCTCCATCCGACCGGCTTCCCGGTGGCCCGGCCCTACGGCCTTTGCACTGACGACGGCGTCATCGGCACCTGGTTCTACGTCATGGACATGGTCGAGGGCCGGATCCTCTGGGACCAGAGCCTGCCGGCCTATGAGCCCGCCGAGCGCAACGCCATCTTCAAGGCCAAGATCAAGACCCTCGCCGACCTGCACAACACCGATTACGAGAAGATCGGCCTCGGCGACTACGGCAAGCCCGGCAACTACATGGGCCGCCAGGTCGACCGCTGGACCAAACAGTACAAGGCCTCCGAGACGGTCTACATCCCCGAGGTCGAGAAGCTGATCGAATGGCTGCCGAGAAGCCTGCCGGCCCAGGAGCGGACCTCGATCGTCCACGGCGACTACCGCCTCGACAACATGATCTTCCATGCCACCGAGCCGCGGGTCGTGGCGGTGCTGGACTGGGAGCTCGGCACGCTGGGCGAACCGCTGGCCGACTTCACCTATGTGTTGATGAACTGGATCAACGGCACGATCTCGACGATCCCGGACCTCAAGGCCCACGGCATCCCGACCCTCGACGAGGCCGTGGAGTACTACTGCAGCCTGACCGGCCGCTCGGGCCTCCATGACCTGAATTGGTTCTTCGCCTACAACGCCTTCCGGCTGGTCGGCATCCTGCAGGGCATCCTGGGCCGGGTGCGAGATGGCACGGCCAACCATCCGGACGCCGCCAACATGGCGCCGCGCGTCACCAGCCTGGCCCAGATGAGCTGGGCCTACGCGCAGAAGGCCGGCGCCAGCTAGGCGCGGGCCAGGACCGCGTCCAGCGCCGCCTCGTCCTCGAACACCGCGCGGACGGGCCAGGGCCTGATGCGGTCGCGCCAGGCGGCGGGCAGGCGGGCCCAGTCCTTCTCGGTGGTGACCAGGCCGGCGCCGAACTGCGCGGCGCGCGCGGCCAGGCGTTGCAGCGTCGCCTCGTCGTAGGCGTGGTGGTCGGGGAAGGGCCAGAAGTCGCTGAGCTCGCAACCGGCGGCTTGTAGCGCGCGCTCCACCTTCCAGGGCTTGCCGACGCCGGCGAAACCCACCTGCGGGCCCGAGGGCGGCGGCGCGGCCGGAGCCAGGCGGGCGATGAGCACGGGCACGGCCGACAGGGCGCGGACCAGCTCGGGGTCGGGCGCGGCCAGGTCGGCGGGCAGCAGCAGCACGGCGGCGTCGGCGCGGGCGAGGCCGGCCTTCAGCGGCTCGCGCATCGGGCCGGCGGGGAAGACCCGGCCATCGCCGAACGGCCATTCGTCGTCGCGGGTCTCGCCGTCGACGACGACCAGCGACAGGGTCTTGCGCACCGAGGGGTTCTGGTGGCCGTCGTCCATGACGATGACCTTGGCGCCGGACTGGGCGGCGGCCCGGGCGCCGGCGGCGCGGTCGCGCGACACCCAGACCGGAAGGTCGGCGGCCAACATCAGCGGCTCGTCGCCGACCTCGGCGGCCGTATGGCGGGCCAGGTCGACCTGGACGGGGCCTGGCAGCGAGCCACCGTAGCCGCGGGACAGCACCGCGCCGCCCAGCCGGCGGGCGATCTCGCGCACCACCGGCGTCTTGCCCGTGCCGCCCAGGGTCAGGTTGCCCACGCAGATCACCGGTACGCCCGGGTCGACGGGATGGCCGCCCGCGATCCGCCGGGCGGTGGCCGCCGCCCAGATCCAGGAGGCCGGCGTCAGGAGGAGACGGGCGATCGCGCCGGTCTTGCCGTCGCGGCCGTACCACCAGCGGGGCGTCGAGAGCTTCATGCGGGCAGCAGGGGTTCGAGCAAGGCCATGGCCTCGTCGAGGGCCGCGCCCTGGCGATGGGCGAAGCCGAGCGCCGCCTCGCCCATCCGCCGCGCGATCAGCGGGTAGTCCCTGAGTCCGCGGAGGTGCCGCGCCAGCGTCTCGGCGTCGGCCGCCTCAAGTGCGGCGACCTCGGCGAACATGGCGGCGTAGACGTCGGCGGCGTTGAAGGCGTGCGGGCCGGTGATGATCGGCCGGCCGATCCGCGCCGGTTCCATCGGATTGTGGCCGCCGACGCCCGGAAGGAAGCCGCCGCCCATCACGACCACATCGGCGAGGCGGAAGAACAGGCCGAGCTCACCCAGGGTGTCGGCGACATGGATCGGCCCGTCCATGGTCTCGCCCGCCGCCCGTCGGGTGGCGCCGAGCTCGCGGGCGATCGCCGGTCCTCGCTCGGGATGACGCGGGGCGACGATCAGCAGGCCGTCGCCGCCGGCGGCGTGGAAGGCCTGGGCGACGATCGCCTCCTCGCCCGGATGGGTGCTGGCGGCCAGCACGACCCTGCGTCCAGCGACCGCGGCGCGGAGGCGCGCGAGCTCGGCCTCGTCGGCGGCCAGCGGCTCGCCCACGGTCTTCAGGTTCAGCAGGGGGCCAGGCGTCGCGCCCAGCCGCCGCAGCCGCGCCGCGGTGGCCTGGTCCTGCGGGAGGATGAGGTCGAAGGCCCCGACCAGCGTCCGCGCCGACGCCGGCCATCCGGCCCAGCGGTTGGCGCTGGCCTCGGTCATCCGCGCCGACAGCAGGGCCAGGCGCACGCCGCGGGCTCTGGCGGCGAGGATCAGGTTGGGCCAGAGCTCGCTCTCGACGAACACCGCCAACGAGGGGCGCCAGTGGTCCAGGAACCGTCGCACCGCGCCCGGGGCGTCGATGGGGGCGAACTGGTGGATCACGCCGTTCGGGAGGCGCTTCTGCAGCAGTTCCGCGGCGGTGACGGTGCCGGATGTCACCAGCAGGCCCAGGTCCGGCCGCCGCGCCCGCAGCGCCGTGACCAGCGGCAGCAGCGACATGGTCTCGCCGACGCTGACGCCGTGCAGCCAGACGAGTGGGCCATCGGGCCGCGGCGCGCCGGGGCGGCCCAGCCGTTCGCCGATCCGCGCGGGGTCTTCCTTCCCGCGACCGGCCCGGCCGCGCAGGATCGCCGGGGCGAAGGGCTCCAGCAGGCCCGTCGCCGCGCCGTACAGAGCCAGCGGGAGGGTGGAGCTCACACCACCTCGGCGGGGGCGAGGCGGCAGGCGTGGGCGGCGTCGGTCTCGACCTGGAGCGTGGCGTGGCCGATCCGGAACCGCGTCTCGAGGCCTTCGCAGGCGATATGCAGGAAGCTGTCGGAGTCGGCGTTGCGCGGCCGCAGGACATGGGCGGTCATGGCGGTCTCGGTGGTCGAGAGCGCCCAGATGTGCAGGTCGTGGACGCCCTCCACGCCGGGCAGGCCGGCGAGGTACCTGCGCACCGCCTCGACGTCGATGCCGCGCGGGGCGGCGTCCATGGCCAGGTCGGCCGAGTCCCGCAGCAAGCTCCACGTGCCCAGCACGATGACGCCGGCGATGACGAGGCTGAGGACCGGGTCGATCCAGAGGAGGCCGGTCCGGGCCATCATGAAGGCGCCGGCCACCACGGCCAGCGAGACGCCCGCGTCGGCGGCCATGTGCAGGAAGGCGCCGCGGACGTTGAGGTCGTCGTGGCTGCCGCGCATGAACAGCAGGGCCGTCGCGCCGTTGATCAGCACGCCAAGACCGGCGGTCAGCATGACGATGTCGGAGTCGATCGAGGCGGGCTCGGCGAAGCGGCGCACCGCCTCCGAGGCGATGGCGCCCACCGCCACCAGCAGCAGGATGGCGTTGGCCAGCGAGGCCAGGATCGTGGCCTTGCGCAGGCCGTAGGTGCGCCGGCCGGCGGGCGCGCGCCTGGCCAGGATGGTCGCGCCCCAGGCCAGCAGCAGCGACAGCACGTCCGAGAGGTTGTGGCCGGCGTCGGCCAGCAGGGCCAGCGATCCGGTCCAGAGCCCCGCCGCGACCTCGGCGGCCACGAAGGCCGTGTTGAGGATCACCCCGATGGCGAAGGCGCGGCCCATGTTGGCCGGGGCGTGGTGATGGTGGCCGCCGGCATGGCTGTGGCCGTGATCATGGCCGTGATCATGACTGGTGTGGTCGTCGTGATCGTGCGCGTCGTCGTGGGCCATGGCGCCTATGTCTCACCGACCGGCGGGGGGATCAATTCTCTCCTCTCTCCCGACGCGAAGCGCGAAGGGGAGAGGGTAGGGTGAGGGGCGGCGCAGGCCGCGGCGTGACCGCTCCCGGTCCAGCCATGGCCCAGCGTCGCTGCCGCTGATCCTCGTGGAACCATCGGGAGAGACGGATACGCCCAGCCGCCCCTCACCCTACCCTCTCCCCTCTCGCTGCGCGGGCGGAGAGGAGGTCACCAGCGCCTCCGCCCGGCGGGTGGCGGCGGAGAGGCGGGCCGACCAGTCTTCGATCAGTCCGGCGATGGCCGCGTCGTCGGCGTCGGCCGGGACCCGCAGCGGCCCTTCCCAGACGACGGCGCCCCGGCCGAAGGGGGCGGCGAACATCACCCGGTCCCAGGTGTTCGCGAGCTGCCAGGCGGGGCTGGCGGCGATGCCCATCAGGTACACGGGCTGGCCCGACCGCCGGGCGATCTGCAGGGAGCCGGCGGCGATGACCTCGTTCGGCCCACGCGGGCCGTCGGGGGTGACCACCAGGGCGCCGCCGTCCTTGACCCAGGCGGTGGCCTCGCGGATCGCGGCCACGGCCTGGCGCGCCTTGGCGGCGTCGCCCTTCTTGGCGGAGGAGACGCGGATGGCCGGGAAGCCCGACATGTCGAGGGCGCGGGCGATGAACTCGCCGTCCGCCGAGGGCGAGACCAGGCAGCGCGTCCGCTTGCGCCACCATTGCGGCGCGGTGGCCAGGCAGAGCGGGATGCGGCCGTGCCAGAAGAGGGCGATGGCGCCGGTGGTGTCGTCGGCCAGCACCGGCTCGACGCAGGCCAGGTTCTCGTGCCGCCAGCGGACGGTCCGCAGGACGAGCTTGAGGTAGGTCCCCAGCACCCAGCCGAGGAAGGCCTGGACGCCGTCGCTTCGCAGGAAGGCTTTCAAGCGGCGGGCTCCGCCTCCAGGTCCTGGCTTTGCGCCAGGCGAGCGTAGAGGCCGCGCTGCGCCATCAGGCCGGCATGGTCACCGGTCTCCACGATCCGGCCCTTGTCGACGACGTAGATCCGGTCCGCGCCGCGCACGGTCGACAGGCGGTGCGCGATCAGCAGCGTCGTGCGTCCGGCCATCAGCCGCTTCAGGGCCGCCTGGACCTGGGCCTCGCTCTCGGTGTCGAGCGCGCTGGTGGCCTCATCCAGCAGCAGGATGGGCGCGTCCTTCAGGAAGGCGCGGGCGATGGCGATCCGCTGGCGCTGGCCGCCCGAGAGCCGGGCTCCGGCCTCGCCGACCAGGCTGTCGTAGCCGCCGGGCAGGGCGGTGATGAACTCGTGCGCCGCGGCCGCCGTGGCGGCCGCCTCGACCTCGGCGGCGGTGGCGGTCGGGCGGGCGTAGGCGATGTTGGCGCGGATCGTGTCGTCGAACAGGAACGGCTCCTGGGTCACCAGGGCGATCTGGTCGCGCAGCGAGGCCAGGGCTACGTCGCGCAGGTCGCGGCCGTCCAGGGTCACCCGCCCGCCGCTGACGTCGTAGAAGCGCGGGATCAGGTTGAGGATGGTGCTCTTGCCGCCGCCGGAGGGGCCGACCAGGGCCACGGTCTCGCCGCGCGACGCCTCCAGGCTGACCCCCGCCAGGGCCGGCGGACCGTCGCCGCCGTAGGAGAAACTGACGTCCTCGAAGCGGATGGAGCCCTGGGCCCGCGACAGGCTGGGCGCGCCCGGCCGCTCGCGCACTTCCGGCTCGACGTCGAGGGCGGCGAACAGGCGCCGCGCCGCCGACATTCCCTCGGCGAACACGGTCTGCAGGTTGGCGAGTTGGCGCAGCGCCTGGCTGGCCATGGTCAGGGCGGCGACGAAGGAGAAGAAGGCCCCGGCGTTCATCTCGCCCTGGGTCGAGCGCCAGCCGGCGTAGGCGAACACGATGGCCACGATCAGGGTCATCAGAAGCTCGGTGGCCGGCGCGGCGCGGGCGCGGGCGTTGGCGCCCTTGGTGAGGTGCTTCTGTCGCCGCTTCACCACCTCGGCGACGCGGCCCTCCTCATAGGCCTCGCGGTTCTCGATCTTCACGACGCGGACGCCGTCCAGGCTCTCCATGATCGCCGAGGAGAGGGCGGAGGTCTCCTCCATGGCGCCCTTGGCGGCCTTGGTGGTGCGCCTGGAGAACCGGCGCATGATCCAGCCGGCGACCGGCACGGCGCCCAGCAGCACCAGCGACAGCATCCAGTCGTTGGCCACCATCACCAGGATCGCACCGACGAAGATCAGCAGGTTCTGGGTGTAGTTCACCACCCCCGCCGTCGCCGCCTCGCGGATCAGGCCGGCGTCGTAGAGCACCGAGGAGACATAGGCGCCGGAGTGCTGGCTGCGCAGGTGCGCCAGGTCGGCCCGCACCAGCTTGCCGAACAGCTGCACCTGGACGTCGCCGACCACGGCGTTACCGATGCGGTTGACGAGGGTGGCCTGGATCACCTGGGCGACCGTACGCGCCAGGGCCAGGGCGGCGATGGTCAGCGGCAGCCACAAGAGGGCGCCAGGCTTGTGGAACACCAAGAGGTCGTTGGTGGCCGGCTCGATGATCTGCACCAGCCGGGCGCTGCAATAGGCCACCACCACCGCGGCCAGCATGGCCACGGTCCAGCCCTTCCAGCGCGGGGCCATGTAGATCCGCGCCACCCGCGCGATCAGGGCGCGGGCGGACAGCTCCGGCTGGGGAGGCTCGCTCATGGGGTTGGGATCGGACGTTGCACGGGCGGCGTCAAGCGAAGCTGCCGAGGTGGCGCCTGTCGAGGCGCCGCCGTGACGCGTCAGCGCCGATGAGATTTCGTCCACGAACCACACGAACCACACGAACAAGCCGAGAGGCCAAAGCGCTTGATCCGGGCTGGACCCGTTCGTGTGGTTCGTGGACAAATTCGACAGCGCCTGCGGCGCGCAGAGCCGGATAGGAACGTAGTCCTAGCGGGGGGCCAGGGCCTGCTCGATCTCGGCGATCGCCTCGACGACGTCGTTGGCGTCGTCGGCGAAGATGCCGTCCCAGACCATCTTGAAGAACGGCCCCGGCTGGAGGGCGCGATCCGCGTCGTGCTGAGTCTTCCAAGCCTGGAGCTGGTCCAGGAGCGCGCGCAAGGCGGCGGGATCGGCGTCGGGAGAGCCGCGGGTCTCGCGCCACCAGGCCAGATCGCCGGAGAGACCTTTCACCCGCATCGCTGTCTCCATCGGGAAGGGCTTGGAGTTTGGCGGGCTGCGCGGGGAAGAGGAACCGCAGAAAACGCAGAAGACGCGGAAGCGCGCCGGGGAAGCGGGGCCGCCTCGGATCGTTCTGCGTCTTCTGCGTTTTCTGCGGTTCGGGCGCTACGCGCCGGGTCAGGCGGAGCTTCGCCAGGCGAGGGCTGGCGGGCGCGGCGGGGCCATCGCGGCGCCGCCCATGAGCAGGGATCGTCGGCCGCTGGGGCCAGGCAGGGTCGGCGGACCGACGGCGCGCACAGGGGCCGTCGCGGTCGCCGAGCCAGGAACGCCGGCGTCGACCAGGGGCCGGTCGGCGTCGAGGTCGTGGCGGATGCGGGCGATGCAGGTCTCGACCGCTTCGTGGACGTCGTCGAGGTCGACGTCGTCGCCTTCGAGCAACGCGTCGAGTTCGTCCAGGGCCTCGTTGGAGTCGTCGGATTCGTACTCGTTCCAGCCGGTCCGCTCGGTCGGCGAACGGGGCCCTGGGGCCCGGGGCGGGGGTGTCGGACGCGGGGAAGCGGCGGCCTCGCGCTCTTCGCGGCGCGCCGCCTGAGCCAGCCGGAACTCCAGCGCCATGGTCTGGCGCACGGCGCGCGACACCCGGTGGAAGGCCAGGCCCAGTTGCGCCTGGGTCTGGACATCCTTCGTCTGCAGCATGGCGTCGCTGAGGCGGCGCACCATGGCCATCCCGGCCTCGGCCAGCTCCGCCAGGACGCGGCCGTGCCGCTCGCGCATGTCGCCTTCGATGGACATGAACAAATAGAGAACATGAAGCGGACGCCGTGTCAAGCTTTACGGGCGTTTGGGTGTCCGTTTCGCGCTCCGAGCTGACGGCGCGCTTTCGATCCCGTCGAGGACGTTTGAAAGCGCGCGCCTCCTCTCCCCTCGGGCTGCGCCTCGGGGGAGAGGAGGCCGCCGCTTTCCACGCCTCTCCGCCGTTGGCGACGTCTCCTTATGTCTCCCGCCGCTTCGCCGGGAGGTAAGATTCAGGACGCGCCCACGCCCTCGTGCGATCGCTCAAAGGCTCGCCTGTAGGCGTCGCGGCCGGTGGTGCGGGCGAGGTAGGCCTGTTCGGCGTCGCTCAGGGTCACGCCGGCGTGGTTGCTTCCCAATTGCAGGGCGTAGGTCACCGAGATGTCGGCGGCCGTGAACCCCTCGCCGGCCAGGTAGGGCGACTGGGCGAGGCGCCGCCTCACCAGGTCCAACCGGCGCTCGGCGCACCCCAGGGCCCAGCGCGCGCCCCAGTTCTCCCGCTCGGCCTCGGGCGCGATGAAGCCGCTGACCAGGGGGACCATCAGCAGGGTCGCGAGGCCCGCTTCGCCCATGTGCAGGAACTGCTGATAGGCGGGGAAGGCCGGATCGTGCGGCGCGGGCTGAAGCGGCGTCGGCCCGTAGCGGCCCATCAGGTACTCCATGATGGCGATGGACTCGACCATGGTGACGTCGCCGTCCTGGATCGCGGGGAGGAAGTTGCCCGGATTGACCGCCAGCCACTCGGTGTCCGGGACCCCCGACAGCATGTCCACCTGCCGCACGCGGTAGGGGAGGCCCATCTCCTCCAGCACCCAGACGACCCGGATCGATCGGGAGGTCTGTCCGCCCCAAACGGTGATCATGCGCGCGGTCCTTTGCTGGCGTGGCTTTGGCCGATCATGCCACGGCGTCGGCGCGGCGCCACTTTCGCAAGTCGGCGGCGGGCTTTACCTAGACCCCATGACCACGAGCCCCGCGCAGGACCGGTTCGATCTGGCGACCCCCGTGGGCCGGGCGAAGACCTATCTGGACTACCTCTGGAACGACCACGCCTACCTGCGGCTGGGCTTCTCCAATGCGCATTGGATCAGCGACGAGCTGGTGCGGGCGAACCAGCCGTGGCCGCACCAGATCGCGGAATGGAAGGCGCGGGGGATCCGGACGATCATCAACCTGCGCGGCGGGTTCGACGCCAGTTTCCATGCGCTGGAGAAGGACGCCTGCCAGCGGCTGGGGATGAACCTGGTCGACTTCACCATCACCTCGCGCGAGGTCCCGTCCCGTGAGCGGGTGCTGGGGGCCAAGCGGCTGTTCGAGACGCTGGAATACCCGGCGCTGATGCACTGCAAGTCCGGGGCGGACCGGGCGGGCATCATGAGCGTGTTCTACATGCACTTCCGGCAGGGCAAGACGATCCGCGAGGCGCTGGAGCAGCTCTCGTTCAAGTACCTGCACATCCGGCACGGGAAGACGGGGGTGCTGGACTACACCTTCGCCCGCTACCTGACCGAGGGCGAACCGGCGGGCATGAGCTTCCTGGAATGGGTCGAGAGCCCGATGTACGATCCGGCCGGCATCAAGGCCGATTTCCGCACCAACATGTGGGGGAACTTGCTGACCGAGAGCGTGCTGCGGCGGGAGTAGGGGCGGCGCCTCACCTCCCGCCGTCGCTGCCGCGACGGGGGAGGTCGGATCATGCGCTAGTGCGTGTGGTCGTCGTCGCCGTGGGGGTCGAGGAGCTTGTGCGCGTGGATGATGAAGTAGCGCATGTGGGCGTTGTCGACGGTCTGCTGGGCCTTGGCCAGCCAGGCTCTACGGGCGTCCTGATAGGTCGGGAAGGCGCCCACCAGGTCGACCTTGGCGAGGTCCTTGAACTCGGGCGCGCCTTCGAGGGACTTCAGTTCGCCGCCGATGACGAGGTGGAGGAGCTGTTTGTCGGGCATGAGTGCGTTCGTTTCAGCTGAAATCAATTGCCCGCGCCCATATGCCGGACGCGCGCCAGGATCAATGGGGCCAGCGCCGGCGTGGCGCAGATCAGGCTGGCCTGCGACGGTCTGGCGCGATTGTAGCGGAAACCCTCGCCGGTGTGATCGCCGACGAAACACCCCGCCTCGCGGGCGATGAGGTCGCCGGCGGCCACGTCCCAGTCGGATTTCCGCAGCGGCGCGACAGCGGCGTCGAACTCTCCCGAGGCCACCAGGCACATCCGGTAGGCCGTGGAGCTGCGCTGCTCGACGCGCATCGGCGGCCAGGGTTCGGGCCAGGACCAGTGGGAGAAGACCACGGGATCGCCCACCATCCGGCAGTCTTCGATCGCGGTGGCCGAGCTGGGCCCGATGGCCACGCCGTTGCAGGTCGCCCCCAGGCCGGCGGCGGCGGCGTAGGTCTCTTCCACCTCGGGCGCATAGATGGCCGCGGCGACCGGCAGGCCGTCCTCGACCACCGCGATGGCCACGGACCACCAGGGGCGGCCGTTCAGGAAGGCCCGGGTGCCGTCGATGGGGTCGACCACGAAGATGCGGCGGCAGTCCAGGCGGTCGCGCGCGTCGGCGGTCTCCTCCGACAGCCAGCCATAGTCGGGGCGCGCGGCGCGCAGGCGGGTGGTCAGCAGTTCGTCGGCGGCGAGGTCGGCGTTGGTGACAGGCGAATTGTCGTCGGCCTTGTACTCGATCTCCAGCCCCTTCAGGCGGATCGCCCGGGCCAGGTCGCCGGCCTCCTGGGCCGCGTCGAGGATCAGCTTGAGGTCGTCTTCCAGGACGATGGAGGGTCTCATCGACCCGCTATGGCGAGGGCGTCGACCAGCAGCGAGGGCGCGTTGGCGGAGCCGCGGATCTCCAGGTCGGAGCCCGGGACGACGCGGCCGAAGATGTCGAGCAGGTTGCCCGCCACCGTGATCTCGTTGACCGGGTAGGCGATCTCGCCGTCCTCGAACCAGAAGCCGGAGCAGCCCACCGACCAGTCGCCGGTGTTGCCGTTCAGCGAGGGACCGAACATCGAGGTGATGAGGAGGCCCTTGCCCGCATCCTTCATCAGGGTCGCCTGGTCGCGGTCGCCGGGCTGGAAGGTCAGGTTCGAGGTGGAGACGCCGGGCGGTCCGGCGAGGCCGCGCGAGGCGTGGCCGGTGGTGACGAGGCCGAGCTGGCGGGCCGACGAGGTGTTGAGCAGCCAGGTGGTCAGGACGCCGTCGTCGATCAGGTGGCGCTTTTCGTTGGCCACGCCCTCGTCGTCGAAGGGCGAGGAGCCCAGGCCGCGCGGCTTGTGCGGGTCGTCGGTGAGGAAGATCCCCTTGGCGAAGATCT
This sequence comes from Phenylobacterium sp., assembly GCF_004297125.1. Lineage (GTDB taxonomy): Bacteria > Pseudomonadota > Alphaproteobacteria > Caulobacterales > Caulobacteraceae > Phenylobacterium. The sequence continues at coordinate 144,490 of NZ_SCVD01000019.1, forward strand.
GCTGGCCCAGCCGGTCCTTCAGGAACGAGGTGCCCCGCGCGATGGACGGGCCGGAGATGGCGCCGATCAGAGGGCTCATCAGCGAGCCGGCCAGGCGGTTCTCGAAGATCACCGGGGCGGTGGTGGAGGCGATCTTCCGCGCCCCCAGCCGCGAGGCGGCCCGGCGGCCGGCCTCGGCGCCCAGGCTCTCCGGGGTCGGCAGGTCGGACTGCCAGCGGGTGGAGCGGCCGTCGTAGCCGGTCTCCATCCCCTCGTCGTCGCCGGCGATGGCCGAGGCGCCGATCGAGAAGCCCGAGGCGCGGTGGACGCCGGTGAAGCCGCCGCTGGTGACCATGGTCCATTGCGAGGCCGACCACGAGCCGCTGCCGCCGTCGGAGTTGGTGACCTTGGGCACGGCGCGGGCGGCGGCCTCGGCGACGCGGGCGCGATCCTCCAGGCTCTCGGGCGAGGGTTCGGCGGGATCGAACAGGTCGAGCTCCGGCAGCGGGCCGCGGGCCAGGCGGTCGGGATCGGCGAGGCCGGCGTAGGGATCCTCGGGCGCGAGCCGCGCCATGGCGACGGCGCGCTCGACCAGCTTGGTCCGGGCCTCGGCCGAGATGTCGGAGCCGGAGACCGTCGCCTGCCGCCGGCCGACGAAGACCCGCAGGCCCAGGTCGCGGGATTCCTCGCGCTCGACCTCTTCCAGCTCGCCCATGCGCACGGAGATCGAGAGGCTGCGGCGGTCCGCGCCGACGGCTTCGGCCGCGTCGGCGCCCGCCTTCAGGGCGGCGGCCACGACGTCGTTCAACAGGTTTTCGTCCATCGGGGGGATATGGCCGAGCGAGGGCGGCGCCACAAGCCTCGCGTCCCAGCGACACTTTGCGCCGCAGGCTCTTAGTGGACGCTCCGCGCCGGTTTACGGGATAGCGTAGAAGAGGAGGGCCGCAGCCGTGGCGACGTAGCTGATCCAGGTGGCGAGCACGCCGGCGGCCCGCGGCCAGGACGTGCCGGTGGAGCGCGACAGGCCGAAGGCGTGCAGCACGCGGCCCACGAACAGCGTCAGGCCGATCGGATGGATGAGCAGCGGCGGCGCCCCCACCAGCGCCAGCAGGCCCAGGCCGGCCAGGGCGGCGGGGATGTATTCGGTGGCGTTGCCGAAGGCGCGGATGGCCTGGTTCAGCGCCGGCACGCCGCCGTCGCCGATCTCCACCCGATGCTTGCGGCGCTGGCGCGTCACCAGCACCGACAGCACCAGGAGGAGGATGAGGCTGAGGCCTGCCCAGAGGGCGGCGGCGTGGGCGGAAGCGGCAGGATCCATACGCGCCTCTTAGCCTATTCGACCGGCCGGCCATCGCCGGGGAGGCCCAGCCTGGCCCACTTCTCCGTGACCGCATCGATCGTGGCCCGGTCCATGCCCAGCTTCTCGCCCCACTCGCGATGGGTCTCGGGCGGCCACTTGTTGGTGGCGTCCAGGCCGATCTTCGAGCCCAGCCCGCTCTCCGGCGAGGCGAAGTCGAGGTAGTCGATGGGGGTGTTCTCGATGACGGTGATGTCGCGGGCCGGGTCCATGCGGGTGGAGATCGCCCACATGACGTCCTTCCAGTCGCGGGCGTTGATGTCGTCGTCCACGACGATCACCCACTTGGTGTACATGAATTGCCGAAGGTAGCTCCAGACGCCCATCATCACGCGCTTGGCGTGGCCGGCGTAGGCCTTCTTCATCGAGACCACGGCGATGCGGTAGCTGCAGCCCTCGGGCGGCAGCCAGAAGTCGACGACTTCCGGGAACTGCTGCTGGAGCAGCGGGATGAAGACCTCGTTCAGCGCCTCGCCCAGCACGCTGGGCTCGTCCGGCGGCCGGCCGGTGAAGGTGCTGAGGTAGATCGGGTCCTTGCGCATGGTGATTGCGGTCACCTGGAAGACCGGGAACTTCTCGACCGAGTTGTAGTAGCCGGTGTGGTCCCCGTACGGCCCCTCGTCGGCGTAGTCGTCGAGGTGGACGTAGCCCTCCAGCACGATCTCGGCGTGGGCCGGGACCATCAGGGGGACGGTCTTGGCGGGGACCAGGTCCAGCTTGGCGCCGCGCAGCAGGCCTGCGAACTGATATTCGGAGAGGGTGTCGGGGACCGGCGTCACGGCGGCCAGGATCGTGCCGGGGTCGGCGCCGATCACCGCGCAGGCGGGCAGGGGCTCGCGCTTGCCCTCAGCCTTCCAGCGGCGGTGGTGCTGGGCGCCGCCGCGGTGGGCCAGCCAGCGCATGATGGTGCGGTCCTTGCCCAGCACCTGCATGCGGTAGATGCCGAGGTTGTAGTCGTCCTCGCGGCTCTCGGAGGGGCCCTTGGTCACCACCAGCGGCCAGGTGATCAGCGGCGCGGGCTCGCCCGGCCAGCAGGTCTGGATGGGCAGCCTGGTGAGGTCGATCTGGTCGCCCTTGAGCACCACCTCCTGCACCGGGCCGGTCTTCCGCACCTGGGGCCGCATGCCCATGACGGTCCTGGCCAGGGGCAGCATGTCCCAGGCGTCCTTGAGGCCGCGCGGCGGCTCGGGCTGGCGCAGGAAGGCCAGCAGTTCGCCGACGCTGCGCAGCTCGGCGGCGGTGGTGCGCTCGACACCCTCCAGGGTGACGCCCATGGCCACCCGCTTCACCGTGCCGAACAGGTTGACCAGACAGGGCATGGTCGAAGGCTGGCCATCGGCCCGGATGACGTTCTCGAACAGGACGGCCGGCCCGCCCGTGGCCAGCAGGCGCCGCTGGATCTCGGTCATTTCAAGAACGGAGGAGACGGGCTCGGTTACGCGGACCAGCTCTCCGGCCGCCTCGAGCTTGGTCAGGAATTCGCGCAGCGACCGGTAAGCCATCGTTTCTCCTTGGGCGGCGGTTTACCCGCGCCCCGCGATGCGGTCTAGGATCGCCCCATGGCCCGCCTCGACCTCGACGACCTGCCGCCGAAGATCGCCGCCCTGCTGACCGGGCTGGCGGACGGCGAGGAGCTGTTGCTCGTGCAGCATGGCGCGGTGGCGGGCCGCCTGGTGGCGAGCGCGCCGCCGGCGGCGGAGCCGGAGCCCGAACCGGAGCCGGAGCAGCGCATGGCCGAGGTGTTCGAGAACTTCCGCGCCGCGATCGAGGACGAGTTCTAGGCCATGGGGCGCATCCTGCTGACGAGCTTCGCCGCCGCGGGCGTCCTGGCGGCCGGCGCCGCCCGGGCGGGCGAGGTGTTCCTGGGGGGCTACGCCCACGACGTCGACGACGGGATCTCCTACGGCAAGTTCGAGGGCGGGGCCCAGATCGTGGGCGGCGTCCGGACGACGGCGCTGGACGAGCTCAAGTTCCTGGGCAAGCCGCGGGTCCATCTGCTGGCGGGGGTGAACACCTCGGGCGGGACCAATTATGCGGCCACCGGGCTGGCATGGCGCTTTCACCTCAGCGAGCGGCTCTATGTCCAGCCGGGGATCGGCGTGGCGATCCACGACGGGCGGGTGAACCTGCCGTCGCCGGACGCGCCGGGGATCACGCCGGAGGAGCGGCTGAGGCGGCTGCGCGACTTCCAGACCAAGCTGGACCTGGGCTCCCGGGTGCTCTTCGAGCCCGAGCTGTCGCTGGGCTGGAAGGCCACGCCCCGCCTGTCGGTGGAGCTGTCGTGGATCCACATGAGCCACGCCAAGCTGGCGGGCGACTACAATCCCGGCGTCGGCGACGTGGGCGTGCGCTTCCTCTACCGCTACGGCCTGGACCGCTAGGCGATGAAGATGCTGTCGGCCGTGAGGCTCGACATCGAGACGCCCACCAGGACGACCTGGCCGGCGCTCATGGCGATCACCGTGTCGTCGCCCGACTGGCTGACCGAATAGGTGGTTCCGGGGTCCAGCTGGACGCGGTCGCCCTGGGCCAGGCTGAAGTCCAGCACCCGGTCCAGGCCTGCGTCGCTGGACGAGTGGAAGCGATCGGCGCCCAGACCGCCGGTCATGACGTCGTCGCCGCGATCGCCGGAGACGAAGTCGTCGCCGGGCCCGCCGGACAGGGTGTCGTTCCCCTGCCCGCCGCGCACGATGTCGGCGCCCGCCCCGCCCTCGCAGGTGTCGGCGCCCAGGTTGCCGTAGACCAGGTCCCCGCCGTCGTCGCCGAAGATCAGGTCGTCGTCCTTGCCGCCCACGACCCAGTCGTCGCCCAGGCCGCCCCGGATGGTGTCGGCGCCCACGTTGCCGTTGATGTCGTCGAAATCGACGCCGCCCTGCAGGCTGTCGGCGCCCCCGTCGCCGCGCAGGTAGTTCGCGCCGCCGGTGTCCGTCACCGTGTCGTTCCCTTCGCCGGCGTTGATGGTGTCGCCGCCCGCGAAGCCGCCCAGGCGGTCGGCCTGGAAGGAGCCGGTGATCTGGTCGGCGCCGCCGAAGATCCCCGCCTTGGTCCCGGCGTTGTCTCCCGCCAGCACCCAGCTCCGGAAACTTGCGGCCGGCAGGGCGAGGACGGCGATGTCGTAGGCCGGCGCGCCGCCGTCGGTGACGACGATCCGGGTGATGGTTCCCGCCGTGGGCGGGCCGGCGCCGGCGAACTGGAAGCCGGTCCCGGTGAGCTGGGCGGTGACCCCGCCGACCGTCAGCAGGACCGAGGTCGAGCTCGCGCCCGACGCCGATGCGGCGCCCAGGGGCCCCAGGTCGAGTGTGTCGAAATCGACGCCGACGGCGGCTGTGAAGATGGCCATGGCCGCACCCCTGATCCTGGAACCCTAGCTTGCACGCTCCACAGCGCAATCTCCGGCGCCGACGGAGTGAATGTGTCGCAGCGTGCAAGGGTCATAAACCCAGGTCATCTATGGGATGGGTTGGCGTCCGCCGCGTCGTCGGCGTTCAGGGGCAGGGGCTTTGGGGGCGATCGGTCGAACTCGACGGAACGTTGCGAGCTGGGTCGGAGTCCTGGCCGCCTTCGCCATGGTCGCCTGCAGCGGCGTGCGTGGTTCCGGCGGACAGGCGAGCGCGCCGTCGGCGGCGGAGGCCGGGCGTTTCCTGACCCAGGCCAGCTATGGGCCCACCGAGGCCGCGATCGGCCAGGTGCGGGCCAGCGGCTATTCCGCCTGGATCGACCAGCAGATGGTCATGCCGGCGCCGACCAGCCACCAGGCCGACCTCGAGGCGCGCCTGATCCAGCTGCGGGCCACCAATCCGACGGCGAGCCTCAGCGCCAACGACTTCTACTATTCGTACTGGAAGCAGGCCATCACCGGGCCGGACCAGCTCCGCCAGCGGATGAAGCTGGCCTATTCCGAGATCTTCGTGGTCTCGCTGACCGACAACAACGTCGATGCCCGGGGCGCGGCGTCCTACTACGACATGCTGGGCGCCAACGCCTTCGGCAACTTCCGCACCCTGCTGGAGCAGGTGTCGCTGCACCCGATGATGGGGATCTACCTGACCTGGCTGGGCAACCAGAAGGAGGATCCGGCCACGGGGCGGAAGCCGGACGAGAACTACGCCCGCGAGGTCATGCAGCTCATGACCATCGGCCTCTACCAGCTCAACAACGACGGGTCGGTGAGGACCGACGGCGCGGGACGGCCGATCCCCACCTACAGCGCCGACGACATCAGCGGCCTGGCCAGGGTGCTGACCGGTTACAGCTACTATTCGCCCACGCCCAGCAACACGACGTTCCGGGGCGGCAGCCGCAACGCCGACGCCACCGTGCGCTCGATGATCGCCTATCCGGCCTTCCACTCGACCAGCGCCAAGAGCTTCCTGGGCGCCACGATCCCGGCCTCGGCGACCGCCGACCCGCAGGGCGACCTGCGGATCGCCCTGGACACCCTGTTCAACCATCCGAACGTCGGGCCGTTCATCGGCAAGCAGCTCATCCAGCGGCTGGTGACCAGCAACCCGAGCCCGGCCTACGTCGGCCGGGTCACCGCGGTCTTCAACAACAACGGAGCGGGAGTCCGCGGCGACATGAGCGCCGTAGTGCGCGCCATCCTGCTGGATCCGGAGGCGCGGAGCGCCCCGGCGGGCGACGTCAACGCCGGCAAGCTGCGCGAGCCGGTGGTGCGGATGGCGCATTGGGCGCGTGCGTTCGGGGCGGCGTCGCAGAGCGGCCAGTGGCTGATCCCCTCGACCAGCGCCAACACCTCGCTGGGCCAGAGCGCGCTCACCGCGCCGTCGGTGTTCAACTTCTTCCGTCCGGGATATGCGCCGCCCAACACCCGCGTGGGGGCCGCCGGCCTGGTGGCGCCCGAGTTCCAGATCGTCGACGAGGTCACGGTCGCGGGCTACCTCAACACCCTGCAGACCACCGTCGACGCCGGCATCGGGACGGCGACCGGCGGCGTGCGGGACGTCCGCAGCGCCTACAGCTCCGAGACGGCGCTGGCGAGCGACGTGAACGCCCTGGTCGACCGGGTGAACATGCTGCTGCTGAACGGCGCCATGTCGCCCGGCCTCCGCAGCCGGATCGTCGAGGCGGTGGGCGCGATCAGCCTGCCGGCCACGGGCAGCCAGAGCACGGCGCTGCTCAACCGCGCCAAGCTGGCGATCTTCATGACCATGGCGTCTCCCGAATATCTGGTGCAGCGATGAGCGGCGGGATGGATCGCAGGCGGCTGTTGGGCCTGGGCGGGGCGTTCTCGGCCCTGGGGGTCGGCGCGCCGTTCGCGCTGCAGCTCGCCGCCGCGGGCTCGGCCGCCAGCCAGTCCGCGCCCGACTACAAGGCGCTGGTCTGCCTCTTCCTCTATGGCGGCAACGACTCGCACAACACCGTGCTGGCCACCGACACCGACTCCTGGGGCCGCTACTTCGCGGCCCGCAACACCGGGGCCGACCCCATCGCCCTGATGCCGCCGGGCACGGCGCCGACGCCGGTCGGGCAGACCAGCCCGGTCACCGGCCGCACGGCGGAGGCCGACTCGCCCGAAGCCTGGGGCGGCGTCCTGCCGATCACGCCGAAGACCGCCCAGCCGATTCCGGCTGGCACGAACGCCACCACGCGCACCTTTGCCCTGCACCCGTTCCTGGGGCCGTTGCAGACCCTGTTCGGCCAGGGCCGCCTCGCCGTCCTCGCCAACGTCGGCACGCTGGTCCAGCCGATCACCAAGGCCCAGTACCAGGCCAAGTCCGTCGCGGTTCCCACCAGCCTGTTCTCGCACAACGACCAGCAGTCCACCTGGCAGGCGCTCGCCACCGAGGGCGCGCGCAGCGGCTGGGGCGGGCGGTTCGGCGACCTGCTGGCCAGCATGAACGGGCAGAACACCCTGTTCACGGCGGTCTCGGCGGCCGGCAACGCGGTGTTCCTCGCCGGCCAGTCGGTGGTGCAGTACCAGCTCTCCACCGGCGCCCAGCCGGCGGTGACGATCACCAGCGCCCAGGGCTCCACCCTCTTCGGCTCCAGCCTCGCCCCGTCGCGGGTCCGCGACCTGATCACCGATACCAACGTCACCAGCTCGTTCGCCGCCGATTACGCCACGGTCGCCGGCCGTTCGATCGCGGCCGCGGCGACCGTGAACAGCGCCTTCGGCCAAGGCGTCGTCACCGCCCTGCCGACCGCGCCGGCCTATACCAATCCGCTGACCGGCCGGGTGGAGACCAACACCCTGGCGCTGCAGCTCCAGACGGTCGCGCGGATGATCGCGGCCAGCTCCAGCCTGGGCGTGCGGCGGCAGGTGTTCTTCGTCAGCCTCGGCGGCTGGGACACCCACGACTTCCAGAACTCGACCCAGCCGAACCTGCTGGCCAAGGTGGCCCAGGCGATGTCCTATTTCGACGGGGCGCTGGCGAACGTGGGCGGCATCGACCGGCGCGCGCAGGTGACGACGTTCACCGCCTCGGACTTCTCGCGCGGCTTCACCACCAACGGCGATGGCACCGACCACGCTTGGGGCGGCTGCCAGTTCATCATGGGCGGCGCCGTGAACGGCGGCGACATCTACGGCCAGTACCCGACCCTGGGCGCCGACGTCGGCGGCTTCAACAATCCCGACAACATCGGCGGCGCCCAGATCCCCACCACCTCGGTGGACCAGTACGGCGCGACGCTGGGCCGCTGGTTCGGCGTGTCGGACGCCGACATCGACGTGATCTTCCCGCGCCTGAGGAACTTCGGCAGCCGCTACCTGGGCTTCGTCTAGCAACGAGGCGGCTGGCCGTTGGAGTTTTCGAGGACGTCCGTCGTGGGGTAGAGGACGACTCCCGATTCCCCCGAGTCCGACGAAACCGATGACCGACGCCAGACAACTCATTCGCGAAGGCCGGAAGACGGAGGCGCTGGTCGCCGCGCAGGCGGCCCACCAGCGCGCGCCGAACGACCCGGATGCGCAGCTGGTGCTCGGCATCGCCTACGCCATCCTGGGCCAGGCCGAGGCGGCGGAGCCGTTGCTGGCCGCGGGCCTGACGGCGCTGGGGCCGGCCGGCGAGGGGCGGCACTGGCGGCTGCTCGGGCAGATCCGCAACGGCCTGAACGACGCACCGGGCGAGGCCGAGGCGCTGCGGGCGGCGACGGACAGGGAACCGGGCGAGGCGGTCAACTGGCTGCGGCTCGCCAGCGTGCTGATCGACCTGGGGCGGCGGGACGAGGCGCTGGCGGCGGCGACGACGGCGATCAGCCTGGATGAGACGCCGGAAGCAAGGCGGCTGTACGTGGAGGCGCTCAAGGGTGCGTCGGTGGTGGACGTTTCCGCGGCGCCCTTGGTCAAGCGCGCACTGGAGGAGTCCTGGGGTCACACAGAGACGCTCCAGGGCGCGGCGATCTACCTGTACCGCGCAGGCTCGACCGAGGTGCTGCCGGCGCTTCTGACCAGCGGACCGATCCGGGAGGCCAGGCTGGAGCAGGAGTTCACGGCGCTTCGCCGGGACGCGCTGAACGGCGCCGACGCCGACCTGGAGCTGCTCGCCGGCTTGGCCGTGCAGGCCTTTATCACCGAGTACGCCTGGATCGAGACGCCGGAGGAGCGCGCCAAGGTCGAAGGCTTGCCGCCGGCGGCGACGGCCGAAGCCCTCATGAAGCTGGCGTCCTACCGCGCGCTTGGCGACCTGCCGAACGCGGACGCCTGGCTAGCTGCCGATCTTCCGGAAGCGGCGCGGCGGGTCGTGCAGCAACAGATCGTCGAGCCGAGGCGCGACCGCGCCGCAGCGGCGGCGATCTCGACCCTCACGCCGATCCGCGCCGGGGTCTCCGCGGCGGTGCGGGCGCAGTACGAGGAGAATCCGTATCCGCGTTGGGTAAGCGCGCCCGTGCGCCAGCCGCAACCTCTGGACCGCACCCTGGCGGTCCTGTTCCCCCGGGTCCGGATCGGCCCGATTCCCGGCGCCGCCGCGCCCGAGATCCTGGTAGCTGGATGCGGGTCGGGCCAGCACGCGGTCCAGGTGGCCGCGCGCTATGCCGGCGCCCGCGTCCTGGCGATCGATCTCAGTCGCGCCAGCCTGGGGTACGCCAAGCGCAAGAGCGATGAGTTGGGCCTCACGAACCTCACCTATGCACAGGCCGACCTTCTGGAGCTGCATGACCGCAGTTTCGACGTCATCGAGTGCGCTGGCGTGCTGCATCACCTCGAGGATCCGGCCGAAGGGATGGGCGTGCTCACGCGCCTGCTGCGGCCAGGGGGCCTCCTGACCCTCGGCCTTTACAGCCGTCTCGGCCGACGCCGGCTCGAGCCGGCGCGGGCGCTGGCGAAGACCTATCCGCGTACGCCCGACGGTATTCGCGCGCTGCGCCAGGCGATCCTGGCCGCACCGAACGGCGACCCGGTGCGCGGCGCACTCACCGCGGGGGACTTCTTCTCGCTCAGCACCTGCCGCGACCTGCTGATGCACGTCCAGGAGCATCAATTCGACATGGCGGAGCTGCGGGCGTTGATCCAGGGGTACCGCTTCCTGGGCTTCGTCCAGCCGCCCGAGGTGCTGATCGCCTACCGCGAGATGTTCCCCGACGATCCGGCCGCCGTCGACCTTCGGAACTGGGGCGCGTTCGAGGAGAAGAATCCCGAGACCTTCCGCGCGATGTATCAGTTCTGGCTCCAGAAGCCGGCCTGACGGCTCAGGCTGTCCGGGCGGCGTTCCACGCGTTCACGACGGCGCGCGGGGCGATTTCGCGGAAGCGGCGTTCCAGCAGGGACCGCACCGTGTCCGGGCGGGCGTGGGCCAGGCGGACGGCCACGTAGCGGGCGTCGCGCAGGTGCCGGGTGGCGTGGAAGGCCTGCGGCTCGGCCTCGACCAGGTGGTCGATCTCGTCGGGGCCGACGCCGGTCAACTGGGCCTCGGCCTCGCCGACCAGGCGGGCCAGCACCTTGCCGTTCGCCTTGAACACGGCGGAGCCCAGGTTGAAGCCCTCCTCCACGCCGGGGAGGGCCAGGCACAGGGCGCGGAACTCCGCCTCGGTCACGAGGCCTGCTCCGCGTCCCAGGCCTTCACGGCCGCTCTCCTCGCGATCTTGCGGAAGCGGCGCTCCAGGAAATTGCGCAGGGAGCCGGGGTGCAGGTTCCCGATCCGCGCCAGCACGCAGGGATAGTCCTTGTAGTGGGGCGTCAGGTGGAAGGTGTCGGGCTCGGCCTCCATCAGCATCTCGCGCTCGTCGAAGCCGACGTCCATCAGCACCAGGCTGTCGTCCTCGCCGCGCAGGCGGGTGAAGAACTTGCCGTTCAGCTTGAAGGAGGGACGCCCGTAGCTGACGCCTTCCTCGGCGCCGGGGAAGGACATCACGATCGCCTTCATCTCGTCGGGGGTCATGGCTCATCCACCTGGGTCGGCGACTTCAGTCTAAGCCCTCTCGCCGACGCGTCGATCAGGATGTCGAGGCGCCTGGCGCGGGTCTCGGCGGCCTTGGCCGAGGCGACCTGATGGATGGCCACCTTGCGATAGCTCGGCGGGAAGGCCTGGAAGCCTTCCCACGCCCCGGCCCTGGCCTGGAAGCGCACCTTCTCCTCCGGCGTGAAGTCGCCGACGTCGCGCTCGTGGGAATAGACGCGGGTCCGGTCTTTGCCGATGTCGTAGGCGGCCTGGCCGGCGGGGGTCATGCGGCCCTCGGCCTTCAGTTCTGCGAAGCGCCTGATGTTCACCTGGCTCCAGATCCCGCCGGCTTTGCGGGGCGTGAAGCGGATGCGGTAGGCCTCGTCGTCGACCCGGTGGCGCACCCCGTCGATCCAGCCAAAGCAGAGCGCCTCGTCGACGCTCTGCGGCCAGGTGATCGAGGGCTTGCCGCTGTCCCGCTTCCAGAACCCGACCGAGAGTTCGGCGGCCGTGGCATGGTGCGCTTCCAGCCAGGCGCGCCACTCGGCCGGGGTGGCGAAGAAGGTGGGGCCGTCAGTAGGCAAGCGCCACGCCGTCCTTGCGCATCTCGGTGGCGGCGGCATAGCGGCCGGGGTGGCGCTGGATGGCCTGGTAGCCGCCGTAGCCGCCGGGGGCCGGCTTCATCACCCAACCCAGCTTGGCCAGCGCCGCCTTCGTGGCGTCCGGCACGCCGGTCTCCAGGTTCAGCACGCCCGGCTGGCCCAGATCCTCGCCGGTCGGCTCCATGCCCCCGTCGTGGTGCCAGCGCGGCGCGTCGCCGGCCTCCTGCAGGCCCAGGCCGAAGTCCACGATGTTGCAGACCACCTGGGTCTGGCCCTGGGGCTGCATGTCGCCGCCCATGACGCCGAAGCTCAGCATCGGCTCGCCGCCCCTGGTGGCGAAGCCCGGGATGATGGTCTGGAAGGGCCGCTTGCCGGGGGCGTAGACGTTGGGATGGCCGTCGGTCAGGGCGAACAGCTCGCCGCGATCCTGGAACATGAAACCCAGGCCGTCGGGCATCAGGCCCGAGCCCATGCCGCGGTAGTTGGACTGGATGATCGAGACCATCATCCCGTCCTTGTCCGCGGTGGTGAAATAGGTGGTGTCGCCGTGGCTGGGCGCCTTGCCCGGATAGTACGTCGGCGCGATGGCGTCCGGCCGGATCAGCCTGGCCCGCTCGCGCGCATAGTCCTTCGAGAGCAGCCACTCGACGGGCTGCCTGTAGAAGGCGGGGTCGGCGTAGAAGCGGGCGCGGTCCTCGAACGCCAGGCGCTTGGCCTCCACCGCATGATGGATGGCGGCGGCCGACTGGAAGCCCATGGCCTTCACGTCGAATTCGTCCAGGATGTTCAGCATCTGGAGCGTCACCAGCCCCTGGCTGTTCGGCGGCAGGGCCCAGACGTCGACGCCGCGGTAGCTGATGCTGCGCGGCTCCACCCATTCCGACTTGTGGGCGGCGAGGTCGGCCTTGGTCATCCAGCCGCCGATCCGCTTGAAGTAGCGCTCAATGGTCTCGGCGATCTCGCCCTCGTAGAAGGCGCGGCCGCCGCCCTGGGCGATCTGGCGATAGGTGCGGCCCAGTTCCGGGTTCCTGAACACCTCGCCCTCGCGCGGCGTCTTGCCGTCGCGGGTCCAGACCTTCTTGAAGTTCTCCACCTCCTCGATGCCCGACCCGGGCCGGGTGAAGATCCGGTTCGAGGCTTCCAGATAGAAGGCGGTGTTCTGGATGATCGGCGCGCCGTCCTCGCAGTGGGCGATGGCCGGGGCGAACAGGTCCTTCCAGGCCAGCTTGCCGTAGCGCTGGTGCAGGCTCCACCAGGCGTCGACGGCGCCCGGCACGCTGACCGCGATGGCGCCGTGCGACGGGATCATCCCCTTGGGCGTGGCGCGCTTGCGGACGGTCTCCAGGCTCAGGCCCCGGGGGCTGCGGCCCGACCCGTTCAGGCCCACGACCTTCCTGGCCTTCGGGTCCCACAGCATGACGAAGCAGTCGCCGCCGATGCCGCAGGAGATCGGCTCGCCGTAGCCCAGCACCGCGTTGGCGGCGATGGCGGCGTCCACCGCCGAGCCGCCGGCCCGCAGCATGTCGATGGCGGCCTGGGTGGCCAGCGGATGGGCGGTGGCGGCTGCGCCATGGATGCCCCAGGCGGCGCTGCGGCTGGCGAAGGTGGCGCCGTCGATGCGGTCGCCCGGGCGCACGTCGGGCCGGTCGCGGTTCGGGTTTTCCTGGCGGCTGGTGGCGAAGGCCGGCGCGGCGAGGGCGGCGGCGGGCAGGGCGGCGAGGAAGCTGCGGCGGCGCATGGGGGACTCCGACTGTGACGCGGGCGCAGGAGGTGTAGCAGATGCGCGCGTGGGGGCGAGTGGGGCAGGCGGATGAGGCGCGTCCCTGGAGCGCACTTCTCGCACCGGTCGCCCCCCGTTAGGATCGGCGACTCGGGTGGAGGGCAGGCTGTGCGCGGATCGATCGTTACTGGACTGGCGGCGGCGCTGGTCGCCGGCGCGGCGGCCGCGCAGGCGGCGCCGGACGGCGACGCCCTGACCCTGCTTTGCCAGGGAACCGAGGTGGCGGTGCTGGCGCCCATGGGCTGGAATCGCGGCTACGGCCTGGGCGGCGGCTACCGCGAAGGCCGCCAGCCGGCGCAACTGGTCATCGTGCTGGAGGGCGGCAAGGTCCGCGTCCGGCCGCCGGAGCTCACGGTGCCGGTCTACGCCAAGCGCGCCGCGGACGGCTGGTATGCGTTGACGGACACGTCCGTGGACAAGTTCACGATCCTGGGCCGCGCCAACTTCTCGCGGATCGACCGCTACAAGCTGAACGTCGACCGCCGCACGGGCGCCGTCACCTTCGGAACCTTCAGCGGGATCTGCAACCGCGTCGCCAGCACGCCCGAGGCCACGCGCTTCTAGACCGCCGCGGCGGCGCCTTACAGGCTTTTGAGGTTGGCGAGAGGTTCCGTACGGCTTGTCGCGCCTAGGGTTGCGGGATGAGCGTCGTCACCCTTCGCGCACCCCCCGGCCGCCGGACCCCCTTGCGCCTGTTGCTGGCGCTCGTGGCGGCGCTCGCGCTCGCCGCCGCGGCGTCCGGGGGTTGGCTGTGGCGCCAGGACGACCGCCTGCCCGCGGCCGTGACGCCAGCGGCGGGCGGCGGCGACACCCTGGCGGTGATCTATTCCGGCGACGGCGGCTGGGCGGCGATCGACCGGGGCCTGACCGACGGCCTCGTGCGGGCCGGCACGCCGGTGGTCGGTTACAGCTCGCTGCGCTACTTCCGGACGGCCCGCACGCCCCAGGACGCGGCGGCCGACCTCGCGGCGTCGCTGCGCCGCTACATGGCGGCGTGGGGCAAGCGGCGGGTGATCCTGGTCGGCTATTCCTTCGGCGCGGACGCCCTGCCGAAGATCGTCCCGTTCCTGCCGGCGGACCTGCGCGCGCGGGTCCGGCTGGTGGCGCTGGTGGGCCTGGAGCCGCGGGGCGAGCTGCAGGTGCATCCGGGAAGCTGGCTGAACATGGCCGGGCGGGACGCCTACGCCGTCGCGCCCGCGGTGGCGGCTCTTCGGGGGGCGCCCATGGTCTGCATCTACGGCAGCCGCGAGACCCGCTCGATCTGCCCCGGCCTCCCGCCGGCCCTGATCCGGCGGGTGGAACTGCGCGGCGGCCACCACTTCGACCGCGACTACGCGGCCATCAGCCGGGCGATCCTGCAGGCCCTGCCGAGGGCGTAGGCGCTAGGACGCGGGCGTGAGCGCCAGCGCCTTCAGCGCGTCGGCGATGGGGATGAACAGGTTGATGCCGACGGGGGCGCCGCTGATGTCCATGCCGGAGACGGTCATCCCGAGGACGCTGCCCGCCTCGTCGATCAGGGGCCCGCCGCTGTTGCCGCCATTGATCGTCACGTCACTCTGGATATACGGCAGGCCTTCGTAGGTCCGGGTCGCGGAGACGACGCCCTTTGTGACAGAACCCTGGAACTTGGCGTCCAGGGGGGTTCCGATCGCGAACACGGCCTCGCCCAGTCCGGCCGGCGTCTCGCTGAGGGCCAGCGGCGTACGGTGACCGGGATCCGCCTTGATGATCGCCACATCGCGGCGCGCGTCAGAGCGCAGCACCTCACCGACGGTTTCGGCTCCGTCGCTCCAGCGCACCTTCACGTACTTCGCCCGCCCGACGACGTGGTGGTTGGTCAGAAGGTAGCCGTCGCTCGAGATCAGGAACCCACTGCCCAGACCATCGCCGGTGAAGACCGACGCGACCGCTTCGGCCGCGCTGGCGATCGGCCGCTTCGCGACAGCAGCCGGGCGGAACGGGAGCGGCGATAGGGCGGTGACCGTTGGCGCCGTGCCAGGCGCGCTGGTGATCAGTGCCCGGAACTCCTCCGAAGCCAGGAGAGCTTTCACGTTTTCGCGGAAGGCGGCAAAGAAGACGCGTTCGATGCCGTCCTCCAGCACCTTGCGTTCTTCGCCCCCCGCCTCGGTCGGAACGCGCTTCACGACCTGCCGAGCGAGGGTGTCGAACACCTGCCACTCCACGGACATTCGCATGCGGCCGTTATACGGAACCGGCCGATACTCATATGAGCCGCAAAACCGGCCATCCATGGCCGTGATGAGCGCAGCAACCTGATATCGGTCACCGCTGGGCCCGCTGTCGAAGAGGTTCACGGTTGAACCGCGGAGGAAGCCTGCGCGAGTAGCTTCCTCTCGAAACACCGATGCCATACGAGCGCTCTCAAGCTCCCAGTCGGCGGCTTTCCATTTCACAGGACGTGGCAGCAAAATCGCGCTGGGCGCGAGCGAGCAAGTTAGTGTGCTCGTGCCTTCATAGGCCCATGTCGCGCCTTCGCTGATCTGGAAGGCGCCGCGCACGAATGACACCGATTGGGCCGGCGAATTCGCGGGTAGCGGCGCAACCTGCACCGGCGGCGGCAAAACGAATGCAGGGGCCGCGAACGCGCCTTCTGCCATACAAAGGCCCACGGCAATGGCCGCAACCGTCCACCCAGCAACCCTCATCGTTTCCCCTTAGCCCGAATCCGATGCAGCCAGTCTAGGTTGCAATCAACCCTCGCTCCACACCGCCATCTCGTTCCCCGCCGGGTCGGCGAAGTGGAACCTGCGGCCGCCGGGGAAGCTGAAGATCGGCTTGGTGATGGTTCCGCCGGCGGCGCGGACCTTGGCCTCCATCGCCTCCAGGTGGTTGGCATAGAGGATCACCAGCGGCTTCTGGACCGCGTCGTCCTGGCCGGTGTGGAATCCGCCGTCGAGGCCTTCGTTGAACGCTGCGTACTCGGGGCCGTAGTCGGTGAACGACCAGCCGAAGGCCGCGCCATAGAAGGCCTTCACCGCACCCAGGTCGCCGCCGGGCAGTTCCACATAGTCGACCTTGCCGTCTTCGCGCATCAGAAAGTTCCTTGTTTGTTCCACGCTAGACCGACGTCACGGCAGAGTCCAGACGCAGGTCTTCTTGACCTCCATGTCCTCCAGCTCCCGGGTCGTCTGGACCTGATACTCGGCCAGCTTGGTCAGGCCCGAGCGGGGGAAATAGCTGCGGCCGGGATCGCCGATCAGCACCGTGGCGCCGGCGGCGCGCGCGGCGGCCAGCCAGGTCATCACCCGCTCGGCGAGCGGCTTCTCGTAGCAGATGTCGCCGGCCAGGATGACCTGGGCCCAGGCGGGCGGCGGGGCGTCCAGCAGATTCTCGCCGGTGAAGTCGACGTCGACGGCGTTGGCGGCGGCGTTCAGCTCCAGGGCCGCGCCGCAGAAGACGTCGATGTCGGCGGCCAGCACGCGCGCCGCGCCGGCCCGCCTCGCCGCGATCGCCACCAGGCCCGAGCCGGAGGCGAAATCGACCACGGCCTTGCCGGCCACGACCTGAGGGTTGTCCAGCAGGTAGCGGGCCAGCGCCTGGCCGCCCGCCCAGGCGAAGGCCCAGAACGGCGGCGGCAGGCCGATCTCGGAGAGCGCCTCTTCGGTCATCCGCCAGATGGGCGTGATCTCGTCGGCCAGGTGGAGCTGGAGCTCAGGCGTGTGCGGCGGGCGCTGCAGGCGCGTGTGTTCGAGGATGAAGCCGCGGCGGGCCTCCGGCGTTTGGGGGATCATCCGCGACTCCTCGCCGCACCCGCGATCCGGAGCAACAGAGATTCCCACAATTTGCCGGCGATTAAGGTTTGCCTGAGAACGGTGAAGCTCGACGGGGGCTGCCCGAGGGGCTGGCGGTATGGGCTTGTTCAACCGCGCAGAAGCGCGAACGGCGGGAGCGGTGGGCGGCGGCCTGGAGGCCCGTGTCGTCGCGATCGCCCTGATGTCGACCGTCGTGGCCCTGATGGCCGCGTTCTCGGTCTACCAGTACAAGAACTGGGACGCCGACCGCGCCGAGTTGGCGAAGGACTCGACGCAGCTGGCCCAGGCGATCGGCGCGGCGGCCCACAAGGGCCTGACCTCCGGCGACGCCGAGGCTTCGATGATGGCGTCGCGCCTGCTGGACTCCAGCGGGAACGCCGTGGCCGCGGCCTATTCGGATCTCTCCGGCCGCCGCGTGCAGTTCGGCAAGGCCGCCGGCCTGGCGGCCCGGCTGAACTTCAAGGGCGTGAAATCCGTGCAGACCCACTTCCGGGCCGGCGGCCTGGAGGTGCGCGCGCCGCACTACGTGGCCGGGCGTCGGGTGGGCGAGGTGGTGCTCTGGGTCGACGACCGCGAAGTGCTGATGGAGAGGCTGTCCAACATCTCGATCGCGCTGGGGCTGTCGCTGCTGGCGACCCTGGGGGCGGGGCTGGTGGCGCGCCGGCTGGCCCGCACGGCCCTGGCGCCGCTGCGGGCGCTGGACGAGGCGATGGAAACGGTGGCGGCCTCGCGCGACTTCAGCGCCCGCCTGCCCGTCGCCCGGGACGACGAGGTGGGCCGGCTCACCCGCAGCTTCAACCGCCTGCTGGGCGGCCTGCAGGACTACGACTGCGACCTGCGCGGCGCGATCCAGGAGGCGTCCGACGCCTGCGACGAGGCCGAACGGGCCAACCGGATGAAGTCGCAGTTCCTGGCCAACATGGGCCATGAGCTGCGCACGCCCCTCAACGGTGTGCTGGGGATGACCCAGGCGCTGCTGCTCGACGACCTGTCCGCCGGCCAACGCGAGCGGGTGGAGGTGATCCTGAGCTCGGGCACGGCGCTGCTGACCGTGCTGAACGACGTGCTGGACCTGGCCGACATGGACGCCGGCACGGTGAGCATCGAGGCGGCGCCGTTCGAGCTGGAGGCGGTGATCCGCCAGGCCTGCGAGACGGCGGTGACCCTCGCCGAGTCGAAGGGGCTGGAGCTGGAGGTCGAGATCGACGCGACCGCCGCCGGCGCGTGGATCGGCGACGCCACCCGCCTGCGGCAGGTGCTGTACAACCTGGTGGCCAACGCGCTGAAGTTCACCGCCGCGGGCCAAGTGCAGGTGCGCGCCGAGGGCGAGGGCGGCCTGGTCATCTCGGTGACCGACAGCGGGATCGGCATCGCGCCCGACGTGCTGCCGCGGCTCTTCGAGACGTTCACCCAGGGCGAGGGCGAGGCCACCCGCCGTTTCGGCGGCGCGGGCCTGGGCCTGTCGATCTGCCGCCGCCTGGCCGGGCTGATGGGCGGAACCCTGGAGGCGCAGAGCGAGGTGGGCCACGGCAGCGTCTTCACGATCTGGCTGCCGCTGGAACGCGGGGCGCCGGGCGCCGAGGCGTCCGCCGCGGGAACCCATGTCGCCGACCTGCGGGTGCTGGTGGCCGAGGACAACGAGACGAACCAGCGGGTCGTGCGCACCGTGCTGAACGCCCTGGGCGTCGATCCGACCGTGGTGCCCGACGGGCGCGCCGCCGTGGAGGCCTGGGGCCGCGGCGACTGGGACCTGGTGCTCATGGACATCCAGATGCCGGTGCGCGACGGCGTCACCGCCACCCGCGACATCCGCCGCATCGAGGCCGAACAAGGCCTCAGCCCCACCCGCATCGTGGCCCTGACCGCCAACGCCCTGCCGGCCCAGGTCAGCGAGTACGAGGCGGCCGGCATGGACGGGGTGGTGCCCAAGCCGATCATGATCGACCAGCTGCACGCGGCCCTGGTGGAGGCCTTCGAAGGGAAAGCCGCCTAGGCTTCGAAGGGAAGATCGGCGAAGCTCGACGCCATGCTCGCCGCCGACCCCGACGCCGTCGAAACCCGCCTACGCACCGCCTGCCTGGCGCTGCCCGAGACGGGCGAGAAGATCAGCCACGGCATCCCGGCCTTTTCGGTGGCCGGCAAGATGTTCGCCTACTTCCGGCACGACCACCACGGCGACGGCATGACCGTGGTCTGCGTGAAGACGACGGGCCGCGACGAGCAGGAGTTGCTGCTGGAGGTCGATCCGGAGACCTACAGCCGGCCAGCCTATCTCTATCCGTCGGGTTGGATCGCGGTCAGCCTGTCCGAGCCGGACTGGGGCCTCGTCGAGGCCCGGCTGCTGACCAGCTGGCGACTGGCCGCGCCGAAGCGGCTTACTGAATGACCGCCTTCACCACGCCGCGTTCCTCCGGCGTGGCGCCGCCGCCCCGGTCCTGCCTGGCGGGCTTGCTCGACGCCTGCCGCAGCACGTCCAGGTAGCTGGGCGCGGTGAGCATGCCGGGCATCACCCCCTTGGCCTTCAGCAGGCGATGGGTGCGGGGCAGGTTGTAGCAGGGCACATGCATGAACATGTGATGCTCGCAGTGGTAGTTCACGTAGTAGGGCGCGAGGAAAATCCGCTCCAGGAGGTTGGCCCGGGTCGTGCGGGCGTGGCGCAGCGGGTCGGGCTCGTCCTTGGCCACGCAGGCGTGCTCGGCGATGTTGCGCAGGCGGGTGATCATCGGCAGCCAGGTCGCCTGGGGCAGGAGCCACAGGACGGGCCAGGCCCACCAGAAGCCGAAGGGCGCGGTGACGGCGACAGTCACGACCATGCCGGTCAGGAACCGCTTCCGCGACACCACGGCGTCCTTCAGGATCGGCAGCAGGGGCTCGCCGGGCTTGCGTTCGCGCAGTCGCTTCACCAGCCCCGCCCAGCGCTGCTTGTAATAGGTCTGGCCGGTCAGATCGCGGACGATCTTGCGGCGCAGCGACAGGCGGGTGATCGGGAACGGGGCCGACAGGCCCAGGTCGGGATCCTCGGCCTGCTGGGCGAACCTGTGATGGCCCAGGTGATAGGTGCGATAGGCGACCAGGCCGCCCGGCGTGAGGTTGTCGCCCAGGAAGTCGTTGACCTTGAGGTTCGGGTGCAGGGCGCCGTGGGCAGCGTCGTGCATCAGGATCGCCAGGCCCAGTTGGCGCGCGCCGATGATCATCACCGCGACGGGCACGGTGATCGGGAACGCCATGGCCATGGCCGCGGCCAGGCCGATGACGATCCAGCCGTGGGCGACCAGGGCGGGGCCCTTCCACGCGGACTTCTTCGCCAGCGGCGCCCACTCCTGCGGCGTGAAATAGTCCTTCGGAGCGACACGGGCGGCGGCGGGCATCAGGCGGCTCCGGCTTTGCGGGCGGGTTGGTGGCGCAGCAGGGCGATCATCTCTTCGACGGCCTCGGCGACGGTGGCCTCGGTGGCGCCCTCGCGCAGGGCGACGCCCAGGGCCAGGGTCCAGAACCGCCGGGCGGTGGTGGCGGCGTCCTCGCCGCCGGCCCAGCCGCGGCTCTTACGGGTCTCGGCATAGGCCCGATCGCCCTCGGCGTGCAGCCGCTCGAAGGTGCGTTCGACCAGGGGCGCGAGATCCTGGCGGCGGCGGGTCAGCGACAGGGCTTCCACGAACAGCGCCAGGCCCGGAGAGCCGATCACAGTCTCGACCAGGCGGCGGTTGTAGTCCGAGCCGCTCCGGGCGCCGGCCGCCGCGACCTCGGCCTGGCGCGCCACATAGAGCACCTCGCGGCAGGCGGCCTCGACGAACAGGGCCTCCTTGGTGCGGAAGTAGTAGGTGACCTGGCTGGGGTAGGCTCCCGCGGCGGCGGCGATTTCGGCCACCGCGACGCCGGCCGAGCCCTTGGCCTTGAACAGCCCTACCGCCGCATCGAGCAGCCGCGAGCGCATCCGCTTGCCCGGTTCGCGCAGGGTGCGCGCTGCAGCCAGGGATCGCACGTCCGCCATGGGATATTTGTATGGCATACAATAATCGGGGTCAAGGCGTCGCGCCGAAGGAGCCAACTTCCGCGCGACCCGGATGCAACCTGCGCGCTTTTGCCGCCCCCGAAACCACGTCGGCCGCGCCCCGCGATAACCAGGTCGCCACAGTCGCGGAGCAACCTGGGCCCATACGAGAGAGTGGTGGGACCATGACTGTGATCGAAGCCCTGCTGGGCAAGAAGGACGGCCCGGTCGGCGGGCTGGCGGCGCTGTTCGGGCCACGCAAGCGCAAGCGCCACGCCCTGCCCAAGTGGGCGGCGCAGACCAAGCCGCCGAAGCCGGACCAGGGCTCCTAGAGGACGCCCGCGGCCACGGCGGCGGCCAGGATCAGGCCGGCGACCGCGTTGGACTTGAAGAGCTTCAGCGCGAGCCCTGGGTCGTCCACCCGCACGCGCCGCGCCTGCAGGCCCAGGTGGACCGCGAAGGCCAGCAGCAGGATCGAGAAGCCGGGACCCAGGCGGCCCAGCACACCCGCGGCGAAGGCCAGGGCGATGGTCGCCAGGTAGAAGGCCGCGACCGCGCGCGGGGCCTTGTCGCCGAGCCGCCGCGCCGAGGACTTCACCCCCGCCAGCGCATCGTCCTCCAGGTCCTGGATCGCGTAGATGGTGTCGTAGCCCAGGGTCCAGGCGACGCCGGAGGCGTAGAGCAGCAGAGCCGGCGCCGAGATCTCGTTGGTCACCGCCGCATAGCCCAGCAGGGCGCCCCAGTTGAACGTCAGGCCCAGCCACGCCTGCGGCCACCAGGTGATCCGCTTCATGAACGGATAGGCGGCGACCAGGCCCAGCGACGCCACGCCCAGGCCGATGGCCAGCGGCGGCAGGGTGATCAGGATCAGGAACGAGACCAGGCTGCAGCCGACCAGGAACGCCCAGGCCTGCCGGACAGTGATCTGGCCGGCGGGGATCGGGCGGCCGGCGGTGCGGGCCACCTTGGCGTCGATGTCCCGGTCGACGATGTCGTTGTAGGCGCAGCCCGCCGCCCGCATCAGCGCCGCGCCGACGAAGACCAGCAGCATCAGCCACGGGTCGGGCCACTGTCCCCTGACGGCGCCCGCCAGCGCGATCCCCTGCCACCCCGGCAGCATCAGCAGCCAGATCCCCGCCGGCCGGTCGAACCGCCCCAGCTTCAGCCAGGGCCGCAGACCGGCGGGCGCATAGCGATCCACCCAGTTGGTGGGCGCAGCGTCGGGCAGGGGTGCGGCGGACGTCATCGGGGCGGCTTAGCAGACGATGCGGTGTTGCCGAAATGCCGCTCAGCGCAACCGGCGTTAACCTTCGCCGCCGCCTTCCTTGACCCTCTCCGCGACCTTGCCTAGCTTCCAGGGCTTCGAGGCTCTTGAGGGAGGTCCGTCAGAATGACAGCTGTCGCAACGACGATCTTCCCCGCGCGCTTCGGGCCGCCGCCGCACAAACACCGGTAACTCGCCCGATCCGCTTCGCTGCGCGGCCTGACTGGCCGCCCTCGCGAAGCGATCCCGTGCGCCCGTGGCCCTCCGAGCGCTTCCGCTCCGAAGCCCCGCCCAATCCATTCCTGCTTTCCGCGCCGGACCGGCGCGCGCTCCTGTCAGGAGTCCCGGTCCCGGCGCCCGTACCTGAGACCTGCCATGACCGAACACTACGAGGACGACGAAGAGACCAAGACCAAGCGGGTGCTCTCGAACGCCCAGGTGCTGCGCTTCATCGGCGGCTTCTGGCTGCGCCGGCCCGCGCTGTTCTGGGCGGCGGTGGGCCTGATGCTGGTCGCCATCGCCTTCGACCTTATGCTGCCCTGGGCCGCGGGCCGGCTGGTGGACGTGGTGGCCGCGACGCCGCGCGAGCCGCCTGAGGCCTGGCGCGCCTGGGCCATCTTCGTGGGCGTCTACCTGGCCTTCTCGCTGGTCCGGAACCTGGCCTTCCGGTTCTGGAACCCGCTGGCCGCCGGCAACATGAAGGAGATGACCGACGAGGGCTTCCAGCGCGTGCAGGCCTTCTCGGCGGATTGGCACGCCGACCACTTCGCGGGCTCCACCGTGCGCAAGCTGTCGCGCGCCATGTGGGGCTACGACATGGTGTCGGACGCCGTGGTCCTGTGGTTGGGCCCGGCGCTGGTGGTGCTGCTGGGGCTGTCGGCGACCATGGTGGCGCGCTGGCCGAGCGTGGGCCTGTTCTCCATGGCCGTGGTGGTGCTCTACATCGCCTCGAACCTGATCCTGACCGTGAAGTACGTGCGGCCGGCGAACCTGAAGTCGGTGGCGCTGGACACCCGGATCGGCGGGGCGCTGGCCGACTCCATCTCGTCGAACCCCACGGTGAAGGCGTTCGGCGCGGAGCCGCGCGAGGAGGGGCGGATCGGTGGGATCACGGCCACCTGGCGGCGGGCGACCCTGGTCACCTGGACACGGTTCATCGACGTCTGGCTGATCCAGAACATGCTGCTGGTGGTCCTGCAGGCGGGCCTGACGGGCCTCCTGATACGGCTGTGGACTCAGGGGCAGGCCAGCGCGGGCGACGTGGCCTTCGCGGTGACCTCGTTCCTGCTGATGAGCGGCTACCTGCGCAACATCGGCGAGAACATCCGCATGATGCAGAAGGGCCTGGACGACGTTGAGGACGTGGCCGCCTTCGCGATCTCGGACCCGCAGGTGGCCGACCACGCCGCCGCGCCGGCGTTCCGGGGCGAACTCGGCGAGATCGCCTTCGACCGGGTGACTTTCCGCTACAAGTCGGCGGAGGAGCCGCTCTACCAGGACTTCACCTTGATCATCGCCCCCGGCGAGCGGGTGGCGCTGGTGGGGCCGACGGGCTCCGGCAAGTCGACGTTCGTGAAGTTGCTGCAGCGGCTCTACGACGTGAACGACGGGCGGATCCTGATCGACGGCCAGGACATCTCGAAGGTGACCCAAGGGTCGCTCAGGCGGGCCATCGCCGTGGTGCCGCAGGACCCGGCTCTGTTCCACCGGACGATCGCCGAGAACATCTCCTACGCCCGGCCCCAGGCCACGGCGGAGGAGATCGCGCTGGCGGCGCGGCGGGCGCGGGCCCACGACTTCATCGCTCGCCTGCCCAGGGGCTACGAGACCCTGGTCGGCGAGCGCGGCGTGAAGCTGTCGGGCGGCGAGCGGCAGCGGGTGGCCATCGCCCGGGCGTTTCTCGCGGACGCGCCGATCCTGGTGCTGGACGAGGCCACCTCGTCGCTGGACGTGGAGACCGAGCGCCAGGTTCAGGCGGCGATGGAGGAGCTGATGGTGGGCCGCACGACCATTGTCATCGCCCACCGCCTGTCCACCATCCGCGGCGCCGACCGCATCCTGGTCTTCGACCAGGGCCGGATCGTCGAGGAGGGCCGCCACGCCGAGCTGGTGCAGAAGGGCGGGGCCTATGCCCGCCTGCACGCGGTGACCGAGGGGGCGGCTTAGGCCGGAACCTTGGCCTTGGGCGGCGGTTCCTCTCTGCGAAGAGGAGCCGCCGCATGACCGAGAAACCCACGGAAGCGCCGCACACCGTGCCGGCGGGGATCATGGACGACTGGCTGGGCAACAAGGGCCCGAACGGGGAGCTGATGCACCAGGGCAAGCCGGCCCTGGTGGTCGACCTGCCGGACGAGGACGAGGAGGAATAGGCTGCCCCCTCCGTCACGCGGCTCCTCCCCGCACCTCCCCCGCCTTGCGGGGGAGGTGCGGGGAGGAGCGGGGATGATCGCTCCTCCCCCGTCGCGAAGACGACGGGGGAGGTGGCTCGGCGCGGAGCGGCGAGACGGAGGGGGCGTAGAGCCCCATCGTCAGACTTGCCGATTCGCGCCCTGCCTCTCGAACGCAAGACTGCGAACCCAGTCGGTGACGTCCTCCGGATCCTGCAGCACCGACGACGCGGGGATCCGGACGACTTCGATCCCCTGTTCCCTGAGCCAGGCATCCCGTCGCGCGTCCCGCTCGGGGCGGTCGCCGACGTAGTGCATCGCGCCGTCGATCTCGATGCAGAGACGGGCGTCGGAACAGTAGAAGTCGAGGACGTAGGGACCGACAGGGTGCTGGCGGCGGAAGGTCGGGCGATCGGGGTCGCGGCGGCGGAGGCGGACCCAAAGCAGCTTCTCGGGAAGGGAGAGCTCGGATCGTAACCTTCGCGCGCGGTCGTGGGTTTGGGTTGGCGCTCTCATGGCGTCGTGCGGTCGCTTTGCGCCCCCTCCGTCGCGCGGCTGCGCCGCGCGCCACCTCCCCCGCGCTCTTCGGAGCGGGGGAGGAGCGAGCTACAGCGCATCGGCCAGAGCCCCTGACAGATCGCCCTTCTTCTCGACCCGCACGGTCTCCAAGCCCAGCCATCCGGCCATCCGCTTCAGCTCCTGAGCCAGCTTCACCGGCGTGTCGTCACTGGCCCACGGCTCGGCGTGGGAGGCTTGGACGATCAGGACGCCGGCCTTGCGGTCGGCCTTGAGGTCGACGCGGGCGGTCAGCGCGTCGCCTTCGAGGAAGGGCAGGACGTAGTAGCCGTGGGTGCGCTTGTCGGCGGGGGTGTAGATCTCGAGCCGGATCCGCACGCCGAACATCCGCTCGGTGCGTTCCCGGAACCAGATCAGGTTGTCGAAGGGCGACAGCAGGGCGGTGTGGTCGATCTTCCGCGGGCGGCGGGCCGCCGGGTCGAGGTAGGCCGGCTCGCGCCAGCCCTTGACCTTGATCGGCGCCAGCGCGCCGGTCTCCACGAGCTCGCCCAGGCGGGCGCGGGTCTCCCCGACGCCCATGCGGAAGTAGTCGCGCAGGTCGCGTTCCGTGGCGACGCCCATGGCCCGGGCGGCGATCGTCAGGAGCTGGCGCTGGGCCTCGTCACGGGGCGGGGTGGGCGTCTCCCGGACGGTCTTGGGCAGCACCTTGTCCGGCAGGCCATAGACCCGCTCGAACGTCCCGCGCCGGGTGGCGGTGGTCAGTTCGCCCGCCCAGAACAGGCACTCGACGGCGCGCTTGGCCTCGCTCCAGCCCCACCAGCCGCCCTGGCCCTTATGGCCCATCTCCAGCTCGGAGGCCGAAATCGGGCCACGCGCGGCGATCTCGTCCAGCACGCGGTCGAGGAACTCGCGCCGCTCGCGCAGGAACTTGGCGATGCCCTTCCAGGTGCCGACGCCCGCCTGCGCGTCGTCCATCCTCCAGCGCAACAGGGGCTGGGCGCTGAGCGGCAGCAGCGAGGCCTCGTGCGCCCAGTACTCGAACAGCGGCCGCTTCTTGCCCCAGGCGATGTCCTCCAGCAGGTCACGCGGATAGGCGCCCAGGCGGGAGAAGGCCGGGAGGTAGTGGGTGCGCGAGACGACGTTGACCGAGTCGATCTGGATGACGCCCAGCCGCTCGACCAGCTTCACCAGCTGGCGACGCCCGACCGGACCGTCGCGAGAGGCGCCGAAGCCTTGCGCGGCCAGCGCGATGCGGCGGGCTTCGCCGGCGGTGAGAGTGTCGCGTGTCATGGTTGTCCCTGAGTCGAAGGGACGAGCCTAACGATGGAACGAACGACGAACAATCATGGTGAATCTATGGTTAACGCCGAGGGGGGTGCTCTCGAAAGGCGCGAGAACGCAGACGGAAACTTCCGGTAGAGCCTGCGGCCCGAGGTCGCAGGACCGTCAGCGGGCCAGGCGCCCGTCGGTCAGGGCGGAAATCTCGAACGGGAAAAGCACCTCGGGGTCGGGATCGGGGACCTCGCGAGCGAGCTTCTTCGGCGTCAGGACATTGACCAGGTGGCTGAGGATCGCGAGGCGCGCCGCCTTCTTGTGGTCGGAGCGGACGCAGATCCACGGGGCCGCGGGCGTGGATGTCCGCCGCAGCATCTCGTCGCGGGCCTCGGTGTAGGCGTCCCAGCGGGACTGCGCGGCGTCGTCGAGGGGCGACGACTTCAGGATCTTCAGCGGGTCGGTGTGGCGCTCCTTAAGGCGCTTGGCCTGCTCCGGCTTGGAGACGTCCAGCCACAGCTTGACGATCTTCATGCCGCTTTCCAGCAGCATGGCCTCGAAGGCCGGGACATCGCGCAGGAAGATCTCCTGCTCCTCGGCGGTCGAGAAGCCCATGACGCGCTCGACGCCGCCGCGGTTGTACCAGGACCGGTTGAAGATCACCGTCTCGCCGCAGGCCGGCAGGTGGACGACATAGCGCTGGAAGAACCACAGGCTGCGGGCCCGATCGGAGGGCTTCGCCAGGGCCACCACGCGGGTGTTGCGCACCGACAGGTGCTCGGTCAGCACCCGGATCGCCCCGTCCTTGCCAGCGGCGTCGCGGCCCTCGAAGATGATCAACACCTTCTCTTCGCTCTCCATGGCGGCCTGCTGCCATCGCACCAGCGCCAGCTGGCGCAGCTCGAGATCGTGGTCGTCGTCCTTGGCCATGCGTCGAACCTATGCCTGATGCGGGGGTGAGCGCTAGAACGCGCGCATGATCCGCCTGTTCATTCCGCATGACCTGAGCCCCGGCGCCTCGCTCGACCTCGACGAGGGCCAGAGCCGCTACCTGGCCGCCGTCATGCGCCAGGCGGTTGGCGACGAGGTGGCGGTGTTCAACGGCCGCGACGGGGAGTGGCGGGCGACCGTGGCCAAGGTGGGCAAGAGGGCCGTGAGCCTGACGGCGCTGTCCCGGACCCGTTCGCAGGAGACCGGCCCGGACCTCGACCTGGTCATCGCCCTGGTGAAGCGGGCGCGGCTGGAGACCATCGTCGAGAAGGCGGCCGAGCTGGGCGCGCGGCGCGTGCAGCCGGTCGTGACCGAGCGGACCAACGCCGACCACACCCGCGTCGACCGGCTGCAGGCCATCGCCGTTGAGGCCTCCGAACAGACCGGCCGGCTGGACGTGCCGCAGGTGCTGGAACCGGTGAAGCTGGAGAAGCTGCTGGCGAAATGGGACGTCAGCCGCCAGCTCCTGTTCTGCGACGAGGCCGGCGACGCGGCGCCGGTGCTGGGCGCAGTGAAGGCCGCCGGGCCGTGGGCGATCCTGATCGGGCCGGAGGGCGGGTTCTCGTCCAAGGAGCGGGAGACGCTGCGGGCGCTGCCCTACGCCGTGCCCGCCTCGCTGGGCCCGCGCATCCTGCGCGCCGACACGGCGGCCATCAGCGCGCTGACGCTGTGGCAGGCCGCGGTGGGAGATTGGACCTAGTCTTCCTCGAAGACGCTGTCCTCGGGCGCATCGGTGGCGCTTTCGAACTCCAGGCGGTAGCCGTCGGGGTCGTCCAGGCCGGTGACCCACATGCCGTTGCCCACCTCCGGCGTCGAGGCGTCCAGGCCCTTGGCGACGGCGTCGCGCCAGATGGCGATGGCGTCCTCGCACCTGAAGAAGATGCTGACGCCCTCGCCGACCTTGCCGTCGGGAACCCAGGCGTCCTGGCCCTTGGGGCGGAACTGCTGGAGCGTCAGCGAGGCCCCGCCCAGCTTCAGCGAAACCCAGCGAAGGACCCCCCGGTCGTCCCAGCGCTTGTCGATCGTGAAACCCAGGCCGTCGACGTAGAAGGCCAGCGAGGTCTTCATGTCGGCGATGCGGAAGAAGGGCACGGCCTCCTTGACGTTCTCGGCGTCCATAGGCCCTCCCGGCTGTGCGAACGGGTCCAGCCTACGCTGCGCCCGGCGCTCATGACACCCCACCCTTGAGCTTGACGGAATTGCGCCCACCTATCCTGACGGCGTAAAGACGCGACCGCGCGGGACCTCACCCAGCGCGGCGGCGTCGAGGCCGGGGAGGAATTCATGGCCGAGGTCGCCTGCGACGATCGACCCCTGGTGTTCGAAGATCTGGTTCGCTGGATGGCCGAGGGGGCCAAGCCGGCGAGCGAGTGGCGCGTCGGCGCCGAGCACGAGAAGTTCGTCTTCCGCCTGGGCGACCATACGCCCGTGCCCTACGAGCCGAACGGCATCCGGGCCCTGCTGGACGGCTTGACCCGCTTCGGCTGGAAGCCGGTGATGGAGGGCGAGAACGTGATCGCCCTGGAGCGCGGCCTGGCCAACGTCAGCCTGGAGCCGGGCGGCCAGTTCGAGCTGTCGGGCGCCCCGCTCGAGACCATGCACGACATCTGCGAGGAGACCGGCCAGCACCTGGAGGAGGTCAAGCAGGTCGCCGACGAGCTGGGCCTGGGCTTTCTGGGCCTGGGCTTCACGCCGCTGTGGAAGCGCTCCGAGATCCCGGTGATGCCCAAGGGCCGCTACAAGATCATGCGCGAGTACATGCCCAAGGTGGGCAATCTCGGCCTGGACATGATGTTCCGCACCTGCACGGTGCAGGCCAACCTCGACTTCGGGTCCGAGGCCGACATGGTGGCGAAGTTCCGCACCTCGCTCGCCCTGCAGCCGATCGCCACCGCGCTGTTCGCCAATTCGCCGTTCATCGAGGGCAGGCCGTCGGGCTTCGTCTCGGCGCGCGCCAACGTGTGGACCGACACCGATCCCGACCGCACCGGCATGCTGGACTTCGTGTTCCAGGACGGTTTCGGGTTCGAGGCGTACGCCCGCTACGCGCTCCAGGTGCCGATGTATTTCGTCAAGCGCGGCGACCGCTACATCGACGTGGCCGGGCGTTCGTTCGTCGATTTCATGGACGGCAAGCTGGCGGAGCTCCCGGGCCAGCGGCCGACCATCAAGGACTGGGCGGACCACACCACCACCATCTTCCCCGAGGTGCGGCTCAAGAAGTACCTGGAGATGCGCGGCGCCGACGCCGGGCCGTGGAGCCGGCTCTGTGCGCTGCCGGCGTTGTGGACGGGGATCTTCTACGACGGCCAGGCGCTGGCCGCGGCCTGGGACCTCTGCAAGGACTGGAAGATCGAGGACCACGAGCGCCTGCGCGCCGACGTGGCCCGCCGTGGGCTGCAGGCCGAGATCGCCGGGCGGAAGGTGCAGGACGTGGCCAAGGACATGGTGGCCATCGCCCGCTCGGGCCTGAAGAACCGCAACCGGCTCTCGGGCGGAATGGTCGACGAGACCGGCTACCTGGCCGAGCTGGAGCACATCGCCGACACCGGCGTGACGCCGGCCGAACGGCTGCTGGAGCTCTACGACACCCGCTGGAAGGGCGACGTGAGCCACGTGTTCGAGGATTTCGCTTACTAGGAGTGTGACCGGCGCCTGCCCGTCGGCGCGCGAGGGTGGGTTGTCTCGAAGATTTCAATGTGACCGCCTACGGACGGGACCTCGCGAGGATTGAGATGCCGACGAAGCTCCCGAAATATGCCCACTGGGTGGCCGAGCGCCGCTTCCTGGTGGACGCCGCCGCCATGCCCAAGCTGGACGAATCGAAGGCGCGCCGGATCGAGGACCTCTACATCGCCGACGGCCGGCTGCGCCTGCGGGCGATCACCCACGCCTCCGGCGAGCGGGAGTTCAAGCTGGCCAAGAAGTACGCGCCGGAGACGCCGCTGATCGGGCCGATGACCAACCTCTACCTCGACGCCGACGAATATGCGGTGCTGTCGAAGCTGCCCGGCGCGCGGATTTCCAAGCGCCGGCACAAGGTGGGCGGCTTCGTCGTCGACGTGTTCGAGGGCCCGCTGGAAGGGCTGATCACCGCCGAGTGCGAGGCCACCAACCGGATGGCCGCCATGGCCGTCGAGATTCCGCCGTGGTGCGTGCGCGAGGTCACGACCGAGCTGGCCTACACCGGCGGGGCGCTGGCGCAGGCCCAGGCCGTTCCGGCGTAGAGCCTAGCGGACCCCGCCCTCGGCCCCGGGGACGTTCGCGTTGGCCGGCCAGTGTTCGCGCTGGGTCGTGCCGTCGCCGGCGTCGGTGTGCAGGACGGTCTGGTCGACATCGGCGTCGACGTGATGCGGGTTCACCGCCGCGTCCTCGATCTCGTAGACCTCAACGTGGTTCGGATAGAACGCCACGTAGTTCGCAATCGCCGTCATGGCGGGGAAGGGCGTTTCGTAGGTCCAGACCGCGTTCTCCGCGAAATGACCGTCCATCAGCAGGGTGTAGTAGCTGGCGTCGCCCTTGTAGGGGCAGTGGGTGGAGTGGGTCGTGCGGGACATGTACTCCATCGAGACGTCCTCCCGCGGGAAGTAGACGACCTGCGGATAGGTCGCTTCCTTGAGCACCAGGGCGTCGGCGCTGTCGGCGATCACGTGGCCCTGGAACCTGGCCCGCCAGCGCTTGGCCGCGGGGGTCACGGAGATCGGATGCTCGGGGCCGGGAATCTTCATGGGGACGTCCTCCTCGCAGGAGTGAACGCGCTGCGGGCGTTCGGGCTGCGTGGGATATGGGGGCCGCATTTCATCGCGCCAGGGCCGCGATCGGGCGCGGGCTTGCTTGTGCTGGGCGAACCTAAGTGGTTTTGTGCCCTACGGAATACGCGTGGCGGGAACGGGGGCGTCGTCCGCACGCGAGCTTAGGGAAAGCGGAACCCTCTCCAAATGATGATTATCCTGATCGGCATCGTGGTGACCCTGGTCACCGGGATTCCCGTGTTGATCCAGCTGCTGCGTCACCATCCGCGCGGCCTGATCATCCTGTTCTTCGCCGAGATGTGGGAGCGGTTCTCGTACTACGGGATGCGCGGCATCCTGATCTTCTACCTGACCCAGCACCTGCTGTTCGACGACAGCACGGCGGGCGCCCAGTACGGGTCCTACACCTCGCTCGTGTACCTCCTGCCGCTGATCGGGGGCCTGCTCGCCGACCGTTGGCTGGGCACCCGCAAGGCGGTGGCGTTCGGCGCCCTGCTGCTCGTCGCCGGGCACGGCATGATGGCCGTGGAAGGCACGCCCGCGCGGCAGACGCTGGTCTACGCCGGCCAAAGCTACGAGGTCGCCATCGAGGGGCGCATGGAACAGCGCCAGGTCCGCGTGATGGTGGGCGGCCAGCCGCACGAGTTCGCGGCGACCGCCGAGGGCGGCCTCGAGATCAAGAACATGGCGCCCGGCGGTCCGCTGCCGACCGTGATGCCGAAGGGCTCCTACGAGCTGAAGAAGGTGGTCGACCCGTTCGGCAAGAACGCGTTCTACCTGGCGGTCTCGCTGATCATCATGGGCGTCGGCTTCCTGAAGCCCAACATCTCGACCATCGTGGGCCAGCTCTACCCCACCGGCGACCCCCGGCGGGATTCCGGCTTCACCCTCTACTACTACGGCATCAATCTCGGGGCGTTCTGGGCCTCGGTGCTGTGCGGCTGGCTGGGGGCGGACTTCGGCTGGTGGGCGGGCTTCGGCCTCGCCGGCGTCGGGATGGCGGCCGGCTTCGTCGTCTTCGTGCTGGGCAAGAAGCACCTGCTGGGCAAGGGCGAACCGCCGAACCCGGAACTGCTCTCGCGCAAGATCGCCGGACCGATCACCCGCGAATGGCTGATCTACCTGGGCGGCGTGCTGGGCGTGATCCCGGTGTGGGTCCTGGTGCAGAGCAACCAGCTGGTCGGCTGGGCGCTGGGGATCTCGATCATCGCGGCCCTGGCCTTCATCCTCTTCTTTCTCATCACCCAGTGCGACAAGGTCGAGCGCGAGCGGATGATGCTGGCCATGGTGCTGGTGTTCGGTTCGGTGGTGTTCTTCACCCTGTTCGAACAGGCCGGCACGTCGCTGAACCTGTTCGCCGCGCGCAACGTCGACCTTATGGGGATCGACGCCGCTCAGACGCAGTCGTTCAACGCCGGCTTCATCCTGATCTTCGCGCCGATCTTCGCGGCGATGTGGACCTATCTGGGGGCGCGGCGACGAATGCCGAACCCGACCCTGACCTTCGGCTATGGCCTGCTGCAGGTGGGCCTGGGCTTCCTGGTGGTGGTTTGGACGCAAGGGCTGGCGGTCGAATACAAGATGCCGCTCTACATGCTGGGCCTGCTCTACATGCTGCACACGACCGGCGAGCTCTTCCTGTCGCCGGTGGGCCTGTCGCAGATCACCAAGCTCAGCGTCGCCAGGGTGGTGTCGTTCATGATGGCGGTCTGGTTCCTGGCCTCCTCCATCGCCCAGTTCGTCGGCGGCAGGATCGCCGGCCTGATGGGCGCCGAGACTGTGGGCGGCCAGGTGCTGGATTCCTCGCTGGCCTTCGCGACGTCCATGGACGGCTTCAACAAGCTGGGCTGGGCCGGCGTGACCTGTGGCGTGGTGTTCGTGGGGCTCAGCTTCCTGATCAAGGGCTGGGCGCACGGCGCGGACCAGCCGCCGGTCGAGCCGGCGCTGATCACGCCCACCGTGGACGGCGAGCAGCAGGCGGCGCGGATCTAGAGGACCTAACCGCCCAGGGTCTTGCGGATGCGGAAGTAGACCATCTGGCCCGGCGAGTACTCGCGGTCGTCCAGCGAGGGCGCGCCGCCGGCGTCGCGCGGCCCCGGATAGGTCAGGACCGTGCGCTTCAGGCCCCGCGCGGTGACGTTCGGCAGCTCCAGCCGCATGTTGACGTCCGGCCGCGGGCGATACTCGACGAACGGCCGAACGAAGGTCCGCAGCTTGGTCGTCCGCACCCGGTTGAAGCTGTAGGAGGTCTCGCGCCAGCCGCCGAAGCCGTCGACGCCGTAGGTCATCTTCCAGGCCGGGATGTCGTGTGTGTAGCTGGCCTCCCAGTCCACCGGCCGAAGCTCGGAGATCTCGCGGCTGCGGCCCGTGGTCGGGTCCTCGACGCTGGACCAGCTCTTGGTGACCTCGCCCTTCAGGGTCGCGCCGGGGAGGCCCAACCGGGCCAGCGGGAGGCTGAGCTGGAACGCCAGCTCGTCCTTGGTCCCGTCGCCGATGTTTTCCGGCCGGTCGAACACATCGCCGTTCGGGGCGAAGACGGGTCCACGGTCGACCACGTCCTTCAGTTCGTAGTGGCGGAACGACAGGGTGGCCGAACCCGCACCCCAGAACCGGTGCTCGACGGCCGCCTCGCCGACCCAGGCCTGTTCCGGGTTCAGGTCGGGATTGCCGGCGGAGACGCCGCTGGAGTCGCTGAAGTTGGCGTCCGCGACGAAGTCGTCGAAGTCGAGCTGGCCCACCTCGCGCTCGACCCGCAGGCGCACCTGGGTCGAGGCCATCGGGACCCAGGTCACCGCCAGCCGCGGCTTCAGGTAGCGCAGGGTCTTGCCCAGCACGACGTCGCCCTCGGACGAGATGTCGGAGCTCTCGTAGCGGAGCGTGGCGTCCAGGGTCCATTGGTCGGTCGGCCGCCAGACACCCTTGGCGAAGAGCTCCGTGCGGTCCTCCTGGACCTCGACGTCGGCGGCCGGCAGCAGGACGGGACGGCCGTTGGACGAGAGCCGCGTGGCGCTGTCCAGCTTGTTGACCGCGTACTCGCCGCCGGCCTCGAACGAGAGGCGGTCCGTGGCGCGGTGCTTCAGCACCGTCCGGCCGATGGTCTCGCTGGACTCCCGGCGGAGCGCGAAGGCGCTGGTGACGCCGTTGCTGAAGTCGGAGTCGATGGCCTGGTTGCGGGTCTGGCGCAGGCCCACGATCTCCAGGGTCGTCTTGTCGCCGAACCGGCGGGTGAACGTACCGCCGATCTCGGTGTCGTCGGTGCGGACGTGGTCGACGTTCTGCTCGAAGGTGGCGACCGGGCCCAGGACCTCGCTGTTGTCCTCGGCCTTGTACTTCTCGCTGAACAGCCGGCCGTTCAGGCGGGCCTTGCCGCCCAGGATCGGGGTCTCGTAGACGCCGGTGAGCTGGCCGTTCAGGCCGTCGCTCTCGGCGTCGATGCCGATGGGCGTGACGCGGCCGGTGGGCGAGATCCGTACGCCCCGGCCGTCGGCGTCGCCATCGTCGATGAAGCCGCCGCCCAGGAGGCCCAGCTCCCACTTGCGCGGGCCTATGTCGCCGGAGCCTTCCAGGCGCAGGCTGGGCATGTGGCGCCCGTCCCAGGAATTGTTGACGGCGGCCGCGGCCACGCCGCGGAAGCCGCCGCCGGGCTTGCGGATGATGTTGGCGATCACCGACTTGCCCTGCATGTCGACGCCCGGCGCGCCGCCACGGATCAGGTCGATGCGTTCGATGCGACTGGCCGGAATCCGGCGCAGCACCTGCTCCAGGTCCTCGGACTTGGTGGCCGGACGTTCGCCGTCAATCAGCACGTTGCCCGCCGACCCCTCGTAGCCGCGCACCTCGTCGCCGCTGTCGAGCGTGAACCCGGGGATGCGGGGGATCATCTCCGAGGCGTTGGCCGGCTGGAAGGCGGCGAAGAAGGAGGGCGGATAGCTGATCACCCCCTGTTGCGGCGCAGCCGCCAGCGCCGCCTGCGCGAGGACGTGGGCAATCAGCATGGCGGTCGTTCTCCCTTGGCCGGAGAACTGGCCCGTGGTCGTGCTTCGACGCGAGTTAAATGGCCGTAAGGTGGATTAAATCGCGGAAATCTTGCCGCTGATCAGATGCCTGCGCCTCACCCGCCGAACGTGTGCCGGATCCGGAAGTAGATCGCGCGCCCCGGCGTCAGGTCGCGGTCGTCGGTGAAGTCGAGCTGAGCGGTGCTGCGCGGGCCGTCGTACTGCCGGGTGGCGATGCGGATGCCGCGCTCGCTCCAGTTCTGGACCTCGACGCGCAACACCGTCTGCGGCTGCAGGCGCTTCTCCACCCAGGTGTTGAAGTAGGCGTTATGGAGCTTCACGTCGGAGATGTAGTTGTAGCGGTACGAGGTCTGGGACCAGCCGGAATAGAGGTCCCATCCGGCGGCCAGGCCGTATTGCGGCAGGTCCTGGCTGAAGTGGACCTCCCATTCCAGCGGCCGCAGCTTGGAGATCGGCCGGCCGGTGAGCGTGGTCGGGTCGGTGACCTTTGACCAGCGCTTGTTCAGCTCGCCGCGCAGCAGGGCGCCTTTCCAGCCGAAGCGGTCGCCGGGCAGGTTGAAGGTCGCGATCAGTTCGTCCTTGGTCCCGTCGCCGATGTTGGTGGGCTGGTCGAAGACCTGGCCGCCGGGCAGGAACACCGGCCCGCGGTCGATGACGTCCTTCAGCTCGGAATGGCGGAAGGTGAGGGTGACAGCCCCGCTCTTCCAGAACCGCTGCTCGACGGCCGCCTCGGCCACCCAGGCCTGTTCGGGGTTGAGGTCGGGGTTGCCGGCGCTGACGCCGGTGCCCGACGCGAAGTCGGAACCCGCCACGAAGTCGTCGAAGTCGAGCTGGCCGACCACGCGTTCGACCCGCGCGCGGATCTGGGTGTCGGGGCGGGCGTCCCAGCTCACCGCCACCCGCGGCTTCAGGAACTGCAGCTTCTTCTCCAGCAGCACGTCGCCGTCGGACGAGATCTTGGAGGCCTCGAAGCGCACGCTCGCGTCGACGGTCCAGGCGGCGGCGGGCCGCCAGATCGCCTTGCCGAAGGCTTCCCCGCGGGTCTCCTCCACCGTCACGTCGGCGGCGGGAATGGTCTGGGCGACGGCGTTCTCGAAAGCCTCGGAGTGGCTGTCCAGCTTGTTGACGGCGCCTTCGACGCCCGCCTCGAACGACAACCGGGGCGACCATTGGTGCTTCAGAACGCCCCGGCCGATGGTCTCGCTCACGTCGCGCCGGCTGCGGAACTCGCTGCTGTCACCGCTGCCGGCGCGGAAGAGATCGAAGGTGTGGTAGTCCTCGTCGGTCCGCAGCGCCATCAGCTCCAGCTTGGTCCTGGCCCCGAAGTCGCGGTTGAAGCGCGCGCCCAGTTCGGTCTGGAACTGGTCGTAGGGATTGACGTCGTTGTCGGGCCTGCGATCGACCGGCGTGGTGTAGGTGGTGGTCTCCTCGGTCTTCCAGCTATCCCAGAACAGGCGCGCGTTCAGCGAGATCCGGCCGCCCGCCAGCGGCTGGGAATAGGCCCCCGAGAGGATCTGCTGCAGGCCGTCCTGCTCCGACTGGTGGCGCCCCTCGCGGAGGATCGTGCCGTCCGGCTTGAAGCGGACCCGCGGGCCGAACTGTCCGCCGTCGTCGTTGCCGTAGCCGTAGCGGGCCAGGGCCTCCCAGGTGCGGGTCCCGTCGCCGCCGGACAGCTCGAGGCGCATGCCGTGCATGTTGCGCCCGTCCCAGAGGTGGTTGTTGGCGACGGCGAAGAGCCCGCGGTATCCGCTCCCGCCCTTGCGGATCACGTTAGCGATCACCGTCTTGCCCTGCATGTCGATCCCGGGGGCGCCGCCGCGGATGACGTCGATGCGCTCGATCTGGCCGATCGGGATGCGGGTCAGGATCTGGTCGAGGCCGTCGGTCTTGCTGGCGGGGCGCTGGCCGTCGACCACCACGTTGCCCGCGGCGCCTTCGAAACCGCGCACCGTGTCGCCGGTGTCGAGCGTGAAGCCGGGGATGCGGGCCAGCATCTCGTAGGCGTTGGCGACCTGCTGGCCGGCGAAGAAGCCGGTGGGGTAGCTGATCACCCCCTGTTGCGGCGGCGCGACGGCGGCGGGCGGCGACGCGGCGGCGGCCGCCTGGGCCAGGACGTTGGCGATCAGCATGAAGTCACTCCCCGGTACTCGCGGGCAGAACTGGCCCGGAGCTGCGGCGAGGAGCGAGTTAAATGGCCGTAAGGTGGATTAAATCGGGGACAGGATTTGCGCGCTCAGCTCCTCCCCTGCGAAGCGGGGGAGGTGGATCGGCGCCACCGGCGACGAGACGGAGGGGGCGTCAGGCGGCAAATGCCGAGCTTCCGGCCTCGCGCCCCCTCCGTCAGCTTCGCTGACACCTCCCCCGTCCTCTTTGGGACGGGGGAGGAGCAATCGCTGC
The DNA here is from genome assembly GCF_004297125.1 of Phenylobacterium sp. Lineage (GTDB taxonomy): Bacteria > Pseudomonadota > Alphaproteobacteria > Caulobacterales > Caulobacteraceae > Phenylobacterium. The sequence continues at coordinate 181,901 of NZ_SCVD01000019.1, forward strand.
TAGACCGCCGTGCCGCCGACGGTGAGGCCGGTGATCTTCAGCGAGGGCTGGCCGACGCCCACCGGCACGCTCTGGCCGGACTTGCCGCAGACGCCGACGCCGGGGTCGAAGTCGAAGTCGTCGCCGATCATGGTCACCCGGGTCAGGGCCGAAGGACCGTCCCCGATCAGGGTGGCGCCTTTCACCGGCACGGTGATCTTGCCGTCTTCGATCAGGTAGGCCTCGGTGCATTGGAAGACGAACTTGCCGTTGGTGATGTCCACCTGGCCGCCGCCGAAGTTGGCGCAATAGAGGCCGCGCTTGGTCGAGGCGATCATCTCGGCCTGCGAACAGTCGCCCCCGAGCATGGCGGTATTGGTCATCCGCGGCATGGGCATGTGGGCGTAGGACTGGCGCCGCGCGTTGCCGGTGGGCGCCATGCCCATCAGCCGCGCGCTCATCCGGTCGTGCATATAGCCGACCAGGATGCCGTCCTCGATCAGGACGGTGCGCTCGGTGGGCGTGCCCTCGTCGTCGACGGTCAGCGAGCCGCGCCGGCCCAGGATCGTGCCGTCGTCGAATACCGTGACGCCGGGGGCGGCCACCCGCTCGCCGATGCGGCCCGAGAAGGCCGAGGTGCCCTTGCGGTTGAAGTCGCCCTCCAGGCCGTGGCCGACCGCCTCGTGCAGCAGCACGCCGTTCCAGCCAGGCCCCAGCACCACGTCCATTTCGCCGGCGGGGCAGGGGACGGCGTCGAGGTTGACGAGCGCCTGGCGCAGCGCCTCGTCCACCTGGGCCTGCCACTTGTCGGGGGTGATCCAGGCCTCGAACCCGGCGCGGCCGCCGGCCCCGGTGTAGCCGTTCTCGCGCTTGCCATCCCGCTCGACGGTGACCTGGACGTTGATCCGGCTGAGCGGGCGGACGTCGCGGATCAGTCGGCCGTCGGCGCGCAGGATCTCCACGATGCGGCGCTCGCCGGCGATGGAGGCCATCACCTGGACGATGCGCGGGTCGCGGGCGCGGGCCCAGGCGTCGATCTCCTGCAGCAGGGCGACCTTGTCGGAGAAGTCGGGGGAGGAGAGCGGGTTCTCCTCGCCGTAAAGCTTGGCGTTGGTGGCTCGCGGCGCCTCGGCCGCCGTTCCGGCGTACCCGCGCTTGGCCAAACGCGCCGAGTCGGCGGCGCGACGGATCGCCGCTTCCGAGATCTCGGAGGCGTGGGCGTAGCCGGCGGTCTCGCCCGCCACGACCCGCAGGCCGAAGCCCTCGGTGGCGTCATAGGCCGCCGACTTCAGCCGGCCGTCGTCGAACAGGAACGATTCGCTCTCGGAGCGCTCGACGAACAGCTCGCCGTCGTCGGCGCCGGCGAGGGCGTCGCCGAGGATTTCACGGGCGCGGTTCGGATCGACGCCGGCGGAGTCGAGGATCGAGGGAGCGGGGACGGGAGCGTTCATCGGCCAAAGATAGGCATGCGAAGGGCGGGCGTCACCCGCGACGTGTCAGCGCTTCAGCGGATCGTGCCCCCAGTTCATCAGGCTCCAGCGCCAGCGGGTGTCGCTGACGTCGCCCCCGGTCCTGTGGGCCTGGGGACGCTGGGCCAGATGACGGCGGCAGTAGCCGATGACCTTCTTCATGTGGCGGTAGTCGGCGTCGGTCAGGTCGGCGACGGCCGTGTCGCGGATCGCCAGGATCCTGCTCGCCGACTGGCGGCCGACCGATTCGGCCTCGCCCCTGCGCACCATGCCGACCTTCCGACTTTGCGGGGTGTCCAGCCAGGCGCGCAGCTCGGCCTGCGTCATGTTGGCCAGGCGGGCGAACTCCCTGCGGATCGCGGCCTCGTCTTCGGGGCTCAGGTGCATCAAAACCGCCTTCGGATAACGGGGTGTCGCGCGCACCCGCCCTGTAAGGGCTCCCAACGCCTTGGCAAGCTTCGGGGATGCGCGTATGGACCGCCGCGAAGGGGCCGGTCGGGCGTCGCGTATGCCGCGTCCGCGCGTCCCGTTCCGAAGTCGTCGGAGGTTTCCCGCCCGTCTCGCGGGGCGTCGCCGGCCAGAGAGACCGAGGGGACATGAAGTCGAGCTTTCACGGATTGCGGACGCGGGCGGCGGGGGCCCTCGCGGGCGCGGCGACGGCGTTCTGGGGCGCGGCGGCGATGGCCGCCGACAAGTACGGCCAGCCGACCGACGGCGCGATCGACCTCCAGCCGGGTGTGACGCCGCTGCGCGAGCACGCCATCTGGTTCCACAACGTGATCCTGCTGCCGATCATCACGATCATCACGCTGTTCGTGGCGGCGCTGCTGATCTGGGTGATCGTCCGCTACAACAAGCGGGCCAATCCGGTTCCGGCGAAGTTCAGCCACAACACCGCGATCGAGGTGGCCTGGACGCTGATCCCGGTGCTGATCCTGGTCGGCATCTCGATCTTCTCGTTCCGGCTGCTGTTCGCCTACAACGACATGCCGAAGCCCGACCTGACCATCAAGGCGACGGGCTATCAGTGGTACTGGGGTTACGAATACCCCGACCAGAAGATCGGCGAGTTCATCTCCAACGTCCTTCCGGAAGACCAGGCCAAGGCCAAGGGCGAGCCCTACAAGCTGGCCGTGACCGAGCCGCTGGTGGTGCCGATCAACAAGGTGGTGCGGGTCCAAGTGACCGGCGCCGACGTGATCCACGCCTTCGCCGTGCCGTCCTTCGGGATCATCACCGACGCGGTCCCCGGCCGCCTGAACGAGACCTGGTTCAAGGCCGACCGCCTCGGCACCTACTACGGCAACTGCCGCGAACTGTGCGGCGTGGACCACGCGTTCATGCCGATCGAGGTCCGGGTCGTGACCCAGGCCGAGTTCGACGCCTGGGTCGCCGGCAAGGGCGGCTCCAAGCCGGGCGCCGCGCCCGCGGCCCCCGCCGCGCCGGCCGCCGCTGACGCCGCCGCGTCGGGCCAGCCGGCCGCCGCGACCGCGCAGGTCAATCCCGCCGCCCCGCCTCCCGCGACGCCGGAGCCCAAGGCTCCCGCCGCCGCCACCACGCCCGCGCCTTCGGCGCCGGCCGCGAAATAAGCTCAGGACCGCGTAAGATGGCTGAAGCCGCTCACGATCACGACAAGGCCCACGGGTACGGCCACAGCCATGAGGGCGAACACGTCCCGGGCTTCTTCACCCGCTGGTTCTTCTCCACGAACCACAAGGACATCGGCACGCTCTACATCATCTTCGCCATCATGGCGGGGATCGTGGGCGGCGCCCTGTCCGGCCTCATCCGCTGGGAGCTCATGGAGCCGGGCATCCAGGTCTTCACCAAGGGCAGCCTGCTCGACAGCCTCGGGATGATCGAGGCCTCGAAGCACGGCTACAACGCCGTGGTCACCGCCCACGCCCTGATCATGATCTTCTTCATGGTCATGCCGGCGATGATCGGCGGGTTCGGGAACTGGTTCGTGCCGCTGATGATCGGCGCGCCGGACATGGCGTTCCCGCGGATGAACAACATCTCCTTCTGGCTGCTCGTGGCGGCCTGGGTGCTGCTGCTGTGCTCGATGTTCGTCGACGGCGGCCCGGGCAAGGGCTTCGGTGGCGGCTGGACGCTCTATCCGCCGCTGTCGACCTCGGGCCATACGGGGCCGTCGATGGACTTGGCGATCCTCTCGGTCCACTTGGCCGGCGCCAGCTCGATCCTGGGTTCGATCAACTTCATCACCACGATCTTCAACATGCGCGCGCCGGGCATGACCCTGCACCGTATGCCGCTGTTCGTCTGGTCGGTGCTGGTGACCGTGTTCCTGCTGCTGCTCTCGCTGCCCGTGCTGGCCGGCGCGATCACCATGCTGCTGACGGACCGCAACTTCCACACCCACTTCTTCGACGCCGCCGGCGGCGGCGACCCGGTGATGTTCCAGCACCTGTTCTGGTTCTTCGGGCACCCGGAAGTGTACATCCTGATCCTGCCCGGCTTCGGCATGATCTCGCACATCGTGGCCACCTTCTCGCGCAAGCCGGTCTTCGGCTACCTCGCGATGGCCTACGCCATGGTGGCCATCGGCTTCATCGGCTTCGTCGTGTGGGCCCACCACATGTACACGGTCGGCATGGGCATCGAGCTGCGCGCCTACTTCGTGGCCGCGACGATGGTCATCGCGGTGCCGACGGGCGTGAAGGTGTTCTCGTGGATCGCCACGATGTGGGGCGGCTCCATCGACTTCAAGACACCCATGCTCTGGGCGATCGGCTTCATCTTCCTGTTCACGGTGGGCGGCGTCACGGGCGTGGTCCTGGCCAACGCCGGCATCGACTACAGCCTGCACGACACCTACTACGTGGTCGCCCACTTCCACTACGTGCTGTCGCTCGGCGCCGTGTTCGCGATCTTCGCGGGCTTCTACTACTGGTTCGAGAAGATGTGGGGCGTGAAGTACAACGAGTTCCTCGGCGCCCTGCACTTCTGGATCACCTTCGTCGGCGTGAACCTGATCTTCTTCCCGCAGCACTTCCTGGGCCTCCAGGGCATGCCGCGTCGTTATGTCGACTATCCGGAGGGCTTCGCCTACTGGAACAAGATCTCGACGTACGGCTACGAGATCACCGCGGTCGGCGTCCTCCTGTTCCTGATCATCCTGGCCGAGGCTGCGATCCGTCGCCGCAAGGCCGAGGCCAATCCCTGGGGCGAAGGCGCGACCACGCTGGAATGGACGCTCTCCTCGCCGCCGCCGTTCCACCAGTTCAACGAGCTGCCGGTGGTGAAGCCCGACGTCCACTAGGGACCGAAGGCCCCCTTCGGGACGACTTTCGGGGGCGCGTTCCGGACACGGGGCGCGCCCTTCCGACATTCTGAGAGTAAGATCGCATGGCCATGGCTACGGCCCACACCACTCCCCGCGCGGCCGCCCGCTGGCAGGACTTCCTGCAGCTCCTGAAACCGCGCGTCATGTCGCTGGTGATCTTCACCGCGCTCACCGGCCTGATCTGCGCGCCGGACCGGATCAATCCGATCCTGGCGGCGGTGGCGGTGCTCTGCATCGCCGTGGGCGCGGGCGCGTCGGCCTCGCTCAACATGTGGTACGACGCCGACATCGACGCGAAGATGCGCCGCACGCGCGGCCGGCCGGTGCCCTCGGGCAGGGTCCAGGGCGCGGACGCCCTGGCGCTGGGCGTCGTGCTGTCGCTGTTCTCCGTCATGCTGATGGGGATGGCGCTGAACTGGCTCGCCGCGGGCCTGCTGGCCTTCACCATCGCCTTCTACGCCGTGGTCTACACCATGTGGCTGAAGCGCTGGACGGCGCAGAACATCGTCATCGGCGGCCTGGCCGGCGCCCTGCCGCCGGTGATCGGCTGGGCCGCGGCCACGGGCACGGCTCCGCTGAACGCCTGGCTCCTGTGCGCCATCATCTTCATGTGGACCCCGCCGCACTTCTGGGCGCTGTCGCTGTACACGTCCGAAGACTACGCCAAGGCCGGCGTGCCGATGATGCCGGTGGTCAAGGGCGCGGCCTCCACCCGCCTGCAGATCCTGGTCTACAGCCTGCTGCTGATCCCGGTATGCATCGCCCCGGCCTTCACCGGCCTGGGCGGCGCGGGCTACCTGGCCGTCTCCGGCCTGGGCGGGCTGGTGTTCCTGCTGCTGGCCTGGCGGCTCTACCGCAGCCTGGCGGGCGAGGCGGCTGATCCGCGCAACGACGACGGCCTCTACGACGTGCGGGCGGGGGCGCGGGACGCCCGCAACCTGTTCGCCTTCTCGATCCTGTACCTGGCGCTGCTGTTCGCGACCCTGCTCGCCGAGCACCTGATGGGCGCGACCCCGCTGGAGCTGTTCCGATGAGCGATCCCAACCGCGAGGACGACGCGGCCGCGAGGGCCCGCAGGGGCCGCAACATCGCCATCGCGCTAGGCCTCGTGGCCTTCGTGATCCTGGTCTATGTGGTCACTGTCGTGAGGATGGGAGCCAGTGTCGCAAACCGGCCTTTCTGAGATCGAGCGCAAGCGGAACGTCAAGGTCGCGGTCATCTGCGCCTTCACGTTCTTCTTCATGACCGGCGCAGCCTTCGCCGCCGTGCCGATCTACCGGATGTTCTGTCAGGTCACGGGCTTCGACGGCGCGACCCGCCGCGCCACGGCGGCCTCGGACCAGGTGCTGGGCAAGACCCTGACCATCCGCTTCGACGCCAATGTCCGCGACCTGCCCTGGACCTTCACGGCGGAGCAGACCTCGCAGGAGGCGAAGATCGGCGAGACGAAAATCGCCTTCTTCAAGGTGACCAACAACTCGGACAAGCCGGTCACCGGTCGCGCCCTGTTCAACGTGGTGCCGGAGCAGGCCGGACCCTACTTCCAGAAGCTGCAGTGCTTCTGCTTCTCGGACCAGACGATCGCGGCGGGCGCCACGGTCGACATGCCGGTGCTGTATTACGTCGACCCGAAGTACGCCGACGACATCAACACCAAGGGCAAGCCCGAGGTGACGCTGAGCTACACCTTCTTCCCGACCACGTCGAAAGCGGCGCAGGCGGCTCCGCCCAGTCCGCACAAGGGCGGCTGAGGGCGCACAAGAGGCCGGGGACGCGGCCTTTCCCCCTTGGCGAACCGTTCGCGCCAAGGCTATAGCGTCCCGCAAAGTGACTGCGCGCGAGTCCGCTCACGCGCGGGGGATATCTGAGGGGTTAGGACCGCAATGGCCGCTGGCGTGAAGCACGACTACCACCTGGTCAATCCGAGCCCGTGGCCGCTGGTCGGATCGATCGCGGCGACGGTGATGGCCGTGGGCGGCGTGGCGTGGATGAAGGGCCTGTTCGGCCTGCCGCAACACACGTCGTGGCTGTTCTTCGCGGGCCTCGCCGGCGTGCTGTTCACGATGGTCGGCTGGTGGGCCGACGTGATCAAGGAAGCCAACGCGGGCGACCACACCCCCGTCGTCTCCATCGGGCTGCGCTACGGCATGGTGCTGTTCATCGCCTCGGAGGTGATGTTCTTCGTCGCGTGGTTCTGGATCTTCTTCGAGATGGCCCTGTTCCACGGCAACCGGACGCATGCGCCGATCGAGGAAGTGGCCACCGCCTGGGCGCACTGGCCGCCGAAGGGCGTCGAGACCGTGCCGGCCTTCCAGCTGCCGCTGGTCAACACCCTGACGCTGCTGCTCTCGGGCACCACGGTGACCTGGGCCCACCACGCCCTGCAGGTCGGCGACCGCAAGAGCGCCAAGATCGGCCTGACGCTCACCGTGATCCTGGGTGCGCTGTTCACGGCGATCCAGGCCTACGAGTACCACCACATCCTCGAGCACAAGTACTTCTTCGGCGGCGAAGGCCAGGAGAACTCGGGCCTCTATGGTTCGTCCTTCTTCATGGCCACGGGCTTCCACGGCTTCCACGTCCTGATCGGCACCATCTTCCTGCTGGTCTGCCTGGTCCGCCTGATGGGCAAGGGATTCACGCCCAAGCAGCACTTCGGCTTCGAAGCCGCCGCCTGGTACTGGCACTTCGTGGACGTGGTGTGGCTGTTCCTGTTCGCCTTCATCTACGTGATCTTCGGTGGACCGGCCCACTAAAGGGAGCCGATGAGCAAACCCAATCCGCTGCTGGCGGGGCTCGCGGGCCGCTGTCCGAACTGCGGGGAGGGTCACCTCTTCGAAGGCTTCCTGAAGGTGGCGCCCTCGTGCGAGGCGTGCGGCGCCGACTTCTCCAAGGCCGATTCCGGCGACGGGCCGGCGGTGTTCATCATCCTGATCGCGGGTTTCCTCGTGGCCTTCGGCGCGGTGTTCACCGAATTCACGGTCCATCCGCCGATCTGGGTCCACCTGATCATCTGGCTCCCGGCGACGCTAATCATCTCGCTGGGGCTGATGCGTCCGTTCAAGGGCGTGATGCTGGCCGCGCAATTCATGAACCGGGCCTCCGAAGCGCGTCATGACGACTGAGCGCCGCCGGGGGTTCCCCGTCGGGCTGACCGTCGCCACCGTCGTCGCGCTGGCGATCCTGCTGGTCCTTGGGACCTGGCAGCTGCAGCGGCTGCACTGGAAGCAGGGCCTCCTGGCCCGGGTCGCAGCGCTGCAGACCGCGCCGGCCCAGCCGCTGGAGCCGGTCCTGGACCGGGTGGCGAAGGGCGGCGACGCCGATTTCACCCGCGTGAAGGTGACCTGCCCCGGTATCGCCACCGCGCCCTACCTGGAGCTCTATTCGCTGCGCGAGGGGCAGGCCGGCGCGCGGCTGATCTCGGCGTGCCGCGCGACCAGCCTCGAGTATCGCAGCATCCTGGTGGACCGGGGCTTCGTCATCGACACGGTCTCGGCCCGCCCGCCGGTGGACGCCGCCGCCGTGGCGCCGGTCGAGGTGATAGGGATCCTGCGCGTGCCGGAGCACGGCAATAGCTTCACCCCGCCGAACACGCCGCAGCGCTGGTATACCCGCGACGTCGCCGCCATGGCCGACGCGCTGAAGGCGCCCGACCCCGCGCCGCTGTTCCTGATGGCCGAGACCGCGACCAATCCCGAGTGGAAGGCCCTGGTCCCCGCGCCGATCCCCGCCGACATCCCCAATCGCCACCTGGAGTATGCGCTCACCTGGTACGGCCTTGCCGCCGCCCTGCTCGGCGTCTATGCCGCCATGCTTTTCAGACGGCGGAAAACCTAGATGCGCTACGTCTCGACCCGCGGCCAGGCGGCCTCGGTCGGCTTCACCGATGCGGTGCTGGGCGGGCTGGCCCCCGACGGCGGCCTCTATGTGCCCGAGACCTGGCCGACTTTCAGCCGCGACGAGATCGCTGCCTTCGCCGGCATGCCCTACGCCCAGGTGGCCGCCGCGGTGCTGGGCAAGTTCGCCGGCGACGAGATCAGCCCCGCCGACATGCTGGCCATGTGCCAGGAGGCCTATGGGACCTTCAGCCACAAGGCGGTGGTCCCGATGGTGCAGATCGGGCCGCAGACCTTCATCGCCGAGCTGTTCCACGGGCCGAGCCTCGCCTTCAAGGACGTGGCCATGCAGATCCTGGCCCGGCTCTACGACCACCTGCTGGGCGCCCAGGGCCGCAAGCAGACCATCCTGTGCGCCACCTCGGGCGACACCGGCGGCGCGGCCGTCGAGGCGTTCCGCGGCGCGAAGAATGTCCGCGTGGTGGCCATGTTCCCCGAGGGCCGGATCAGCGAGGTCCAGCGCCGGTTCATGACCACGGCGGACGAGCCCAACATCGCCTGCGTGGCGGTGAAGGGCACGTTCGACGACTGCCAGGCGATCCTGAAGGACGCCTTCCAGGACCAGGCCCTGCGCCAGGCGGTGGACCTGGCGGCGGTGAACTCGATCAACTTCGCCCGCATCGCGGCCCAGGCGGTCTACTACTTCACCACCGCGGCGGCCTTGGGCGCGCCGGACCGCCAGGTGAACTTCGTGGTTCCATCCGGCAACTTCGGCGACGCCTTCGCGGGCTATGTGGCGCTGCGCATGGGCCTGCCGATCAAGCGGATCGTGGTGGCCACCAACGCCAACGACATCCTGGCTCGCGCCTTCACGACCGGCCGCTACTCGCGCGGGACGGTCCAGCCGACGCTGTCGCCGGCCATGGACATCCAGTCGGCCTCCAACTTCGAGCGGCTCTATTTCGAGGGCGTGCAGCGCGAACCGGCCGAGACGGCGCGGGCCTTCGAGGCCTTCGGCAAGACCGGCCTGATCGACATCCCGCCGGGCGCGCTCAGCGCCATGCAGGCGATCTTCACCGGCGTGTCGATCGGGGACGACGAGGCGATGCGCACGATCCTGTCGACGCTGAACGAGACCGGCGAACTCATCGACCCGCACACCGCCGTGGCGGTCGGGGCCCTGCGTCACGTGACCTTGGACGGGCCGGTCGTGGTGCTGTCGACGGCGCACCCGGCGAAGTTCCCCGAGGACGTGGCCAAGGCCTCTGGCGTGGAGCCCGGCCTGCCGCGCGGGGTCGCCAGCCTGGCCGGACGCAAGGAGCGCTTCGACCGGCTGCCGGGCGAGGCGGACACCATCAAGGCCTATGTCCGGGCCTTCGCCGAGCGATGACTTGAGCCCCCGGGTCCACAGGCTGGCGAACGGCGTCCGCGTGGTCTGCGACCCGCTGCCCGGCTGGCAGACGGTGGCGCTCTCGGTGGTGGCCGGTCGCGGCGCGCGGTTCGAGGACGCCGCTCACTCCGGCTGGTCGCATCTGCTGGAGCACATGGTGTTCAAGGGCGCCGGCGGCCGCTCGGCAAAGGACATCGTCGAGGTGATCGAGGCCGAGGGCGGGCACATCAACGCCGCCACCGGCTACGAGCGGACCAGCTTCCAGGTCCGCGCGCTGAAGGATGGCCTGGACCTCGGGTCCTCGGTGATTTCCGACCTGGTGCTGCGGCCCGCGATGGACGCCGGCGACCTTGCCCGCGAGAAGCAGGTGGTGGGCCAGGAGATCGCCGAGGCGGCCGACACTCCGGACGACCTGGTCTTCGAGCTGGCGCAGGAGGCGGCGTTCGCCGGCCAGCCGCTGGGCCGGCCGATCCTGGGCACCGTGAAGTCGATCAAGTCGGCGACGCCGGAGACTCTCGGAGCCTGGCGCGCGGCGCTCTATGCGCCGGAGACCCTGGTGGTCAGCGCCGCCGGCGCGGTGGATGAGGACGAACTGCTGAAGCTGGCCGAGCGGGACTTCGGCGGCGCGGCGGGGGCCAGCCTGGCCCCGGCGGACGCGGCGGCCTTCACCGGCGGAACGAAGACCGTGGCCAAACGGCTGGAGCAGGCGAACCTGGTGCTCCTGCTGCCGGCGGTGGGGGTGAAGGACCCTGACTATTTCGCCCTGCGCCTCCTGGCGGAGATGCTGGGCGGCGGGATGGCTTCTCGGCTGTTCCAGGAAGCGCGCGAGATCCGCGGCCTGGCCTATGCCATCGACGCCTATTCCGAGACCTATGCCGACACCGGCATCCTGGGCGTCTTCGCCGGCTGCGATGCGAAGGACGCCGGCGAACTGGCCGAGGTGACGGCGGGCCAGATCAGGGCCCTGACGCAGCCGGTGAGCCTAGGCGAGTTGTCGCGCGCCAAGGCCCAGCTCAAGGGTTCGATGTTCATGGGCCGCGAGTCGGCCCTGGCGCGGGCCGAGCAGGCGGCCGGGCAGGTGCTGCTGTTCGGCGAGACCCTGGACCCGCAGGCGGTGGCTGCCGAGATCGACCTGGTGACGCCCGAACAGATCGCCGCCCTGACGGGGAAGATCCTGACCCCCGGCAAGGCCGCGACCGCGATCCTGGGGCCCAAGCCGGCGCTGGCGGCGGCGGAGCGTTTCGAACAGGCCCTGTTCGCCTAGGCTGCGACGCCGGCCTCGGCCAGTTCCAGCGCCGCCTCCAGGCCGGAGAACAGAGCCTCGACCCGGATCGGCTTGGCGATGAAGCCGTCCATGCCCGCGGCCGCGTACTCGGCCACCTGGTGGGCCATGGCGCCGGCGGTCAGGGCGACGATCGGCGTGCGGCGTCGGCCGGAGGTCCGCTCGGCCGCGCGGATCGCGCGGGTGGCCGAGGGCCCGTCCATGATCGGCATCTGCACGTCCATCAGGATCACGTCCCAGGCGCCGGCCTGCCAGGCGTCCACGGCGGCGGCCCCGTCGTCGACGATGAACGGCTCGATGCCCGCCTGTTCCAGCAGGGCGCGCAGCACCACCTGGTTCACGGCATTGTCCTCGGCGGCCAGGATGCGCAGGGGCCGATCGGAGGAGGCCGCCGGGGGCGAAACCTCGGCGATGGCCGGCTCGACGTTCGACACGCCAACCACGTCGTTCAGGATGACCAGCAGGGCCTCGCCCGACCGGCGCAGGGTCTCCAGCCGGGCGCGCTGGGCCTCGGTGAGTTCGTCGGCGGCCATGGCCTGCGCCATGCCCAGCACGCCGTTGAGCGGCGTGCGGATGTCGTGGCTGAGCTTGGCGAGGAACAGCCGGCGGGCGCGATCGGCGGCGTCCATGTCCGCGGCGACCCGGCCGTCTGTCTCTGCGTTGCGATGGTCCTGCGCCATCGTCTGGGGCTCCCGTGCGCGTAGGAGCCCACCGTTGCGGCCCGCGTTTAAGACTTGGTCACCATAGGCAAAGCTTCTCCGCGACAAATCGAAGCCGCGGACGCTCGAGCCTTGTTCGGTGGCAACGCCCTTGACCACGCGGCGAATTGCGCGAGGCTCGGCGCCCATGGCCCTGCTAGACTGGATCGCGCCCGAGAGCGGCCTTCGCGTGGAAGGCGAGGGGGTATGGCTGCGTCCGCCGCGCGCCGCGGACTTCGCGGAGTGGCGGGAGCTGCGGGCCCAGAGCCGGGCTTTCCTGCAGCCCTGGGAGCCCACCTGGCCCGCGGACGACCTGAGCCGCGCCGCCTTTCGCCGCAGGCTGCTGGCCTACGCCCGCGACCGCGAGATCGGCCTGGCCTATCCGTTCTTCATCTTCCGCGCCTCGGACGACGCCCTGACCGGGGGCATAACGCTGTCCAATGTCCGGCGCGGCGTCGCCCAGATGGGGTCGGTGGGCTACTGGTGCGGCCGGCCGTTCGTCCGCCAGGGCCTGACCCTCGCGGCCGTGCGTGCGCTCTCCGAGTTCGCCTTCCGCACCCTGGGTCTCCATCGCCTGGAAGCGGCGTGCATCCCGGAGAACGCGCCCTCCCGCAGCCTGCTGAAGCAAGCCGGGTTCGCGGAAGAGGGATTTGCACAGGCTTATCTTAAAATTAACGGCGATTGGCGAGACCATGTCCTGTTCGGCTTGGTGACCCCGTACCGGGATCGCGGCGGGCCGGACGAGGGGGTGTCGGTCTAGGATCGGCGCCTGACAATCACGGGCTCGAATTCAGGACTGAATGGCCAACGACCGCTGGATGTGGGACGCGACGGCCACTCTCGAGGCCCTGGGTGCGGCGGAAGTCGCGCTCTGGGTCTGGGAGCCGGAGAAGGATCGTCTGCGCCTGACCGGGGCCACCCGCGCCCTCGGTCTGGGTCCGCTCGCGCCTGACTGTTCGTCCGCCGCCCTCCGCGCCCTGGCCCTGCCGCAGGACCGCGCCATCGCCGAGGACATCCTGCGGCAGCAGGAGCCGGGCGGCGAGGTGGCCGTGCGCCTGCGCATGCGCGGCGGCAGCCCCTGCATCTGGCGCGGCGTCTGGCTCGAGGAGGGCGCCCGCGCGGCCGGCGTCGTGGCCGCGGAGGTGCGGTTCGCCGCCTCCGGCCTCGACCAGCTCACCGGCCTCTGCGACCGCAAGAGCTTCATCACCCTGGCCCGCGAGCGCCTGCAGACGCCGGGCCAGCACGAGCTGATCGTCGCAGACCTGGACCGGCTGCGCCGCCTGAACGAGGCCCTGGGCCACGAGCGCGCCGACCTGGTGCTGGCCGCCCTCGGCTCGCGCCTGGCCGCCGCCTTCCCGCCCGGCGCCCTGCTGGCCCGGATCGGCGAGGACGAGTTCGCCGCCCTGGCGCCGGTCAGCGCCTCGCCCGGCGCCGAGACCCTGCGCCGCGCCCTGGAGCAGCCGCTGCGGGTGGCCGGCTTCGACATCCACCCGACCCTGTCTATCGGCGCCGTCGAGGCGCCTGGCGGCGAGGAGGCCCCCGAGGCCGCCGAGCTGCTGCGCCGCGCCGAGCTGGCGGTCGAGTCCGCCAAGAGCAACGGCCGCGGCGGCGCCGCCGCCTATGGCCGCAGCCTGGAGACCGACGGCTTGTCGCGCCTGGCCCTGGAAGGCGACCTGAAGGGCGCCCTGCGCCGCGGCGAGCTCAGCCCGTTCTACCAGCCCATCGTGCGCCTCTCGACCGGCGCGCTCTCCGGCTTCGAGGCGCTGGTGCGCTGGCGCCACCCGCGCCGCGGCCTCCTGATGCCCGAACAGTTCCTGCCGCTCTGCGACGAGATGGGCCTGATGCCCGAACTGGGCGCCATGATGATGCGCGAGGCCTCTCGGCAGCTGTCGGTCTGGCGCAAGCGCCACCGCGCCGCCGGCGACCTGACCGTGGCGGTGAACCTCTCCACCGGCGAGCTGGAGCGGCCGGACCTGGTGTCCGACGTCGAGCAGATCCGCCGCGACACCGACCTGCCGCCCGGCGCCCTCAAGCTCGAGGTGACCGAGAGCGACGTCATGCGCGATCCGGACAAGGCCGCGGTGATCCTGCGGTCGCTGCGCGCCGCCGGCGCCGCCCTGGCGCTGGACGACTTCGGCACCGGCTTCTCGTCGCTCAGCTACCTGACGCGCCTGCCGTTCGACACCCTGAAGATCGACCGCTACTTCGTGCGCACCATGGCCACCAACGAGGGTTCGGCGAAGATCGTCTCCTCGGTGGTGAAGCTGGGCCAGGACCTGAACATGGAGGTCGTGGCCGAAGGCGTCGAGAACGCCGGCATGGCGCGCCACCTGCTGTCCCTGGGCTGCGACTACGGCCAGGGCTTCGGCTATGCGCCGGCCCTCTCGGCCCAGGAGGCCGAGGTCTACCTCAACGAGAGCTATGTCGACGGCGCGGCGCCGGTGAAGGCCCGAGGCTAAGCCTCTCCCGCCTCGGCGCTCAGGAACTTCGGATCGATGCCCAGCTTGCCCAGCGCCCGGGACCACTTGGTCTCGTGGTCGGCGTCGAAGACCAGGGCCTCGTCGGCCTCAACCGTCAGCCATGCGTTCCGGCGGATCTCCCGCTCCAGCTGGCCCGCGCCCCAGCCGGCGTAGCCCAGCGCCAGGACCGCCCGGCGGGGGCTCGGGGCCTGGCGGCCCATCGCCTCCAGCACCTCGCGCGTGGTGGTGAGCGCCAGGCCGTCCGCGACGTTCACGCTGTGCTCGGCGCGGTAGTCGTCGGTGTGCAGCACGAAGCCGCGCTCCATCTCCACCGGACCGCCCATCAGGACCAGGTCGTCCTCCATCTCGGCGGTGGTGCGGACCTCCAGGCGCTCCAGCAGGTCGGGCACGGTCAGCCCTTCCACCGGCCGGTTCACGGCGACCCCCATGGCGTGGTCGTGGTCGTGCGCGCAGACCAGGATCAGCGACCGCTCGAAACGCGGATCGCCGATGCCCGGCATGGCGATCAGCATCTGGCCCGAGAGGAATGCGCCTTCCATCACAGCAAAGATTCTGCCGGATCGTGGCGACATCAAGGGGCGGAGCGCCATATGTCGGAAATCGAGGTTACCGCGTGGCCGTGTTGTCGGTTATCTGCGCATCGGAACCCGTACCCAAGGAGACTTACCCATGGCGATCAAAGTGGGCGACAAGCTGCCGAACGTGACCCTGACCCAGGCGACCGCCGAGGGTCCCAAGCCGATCCAGAGCGGAGACTTCTTCGCCGGCAAGACCGTGGCGCTGTTCGCGGTGCCGGGCGCGTTCACGCCGACCTGCTCGGCCAAGCACCTGCCGGGCTTCAAGCAACTGGGGCCGGAGCTGAAGGCCAAGGGGATCGACGAGATCGCCTGCATCTCGGTGAACGACGCCTTCGTGATGCGCGCCTGGGCCGAGGACCAGGCGGTGGGCGAGGACATCGTCATGCTGGGCGACGGCAACGGCGCCTTCACCGAGGCGGTCGGCCTGGAGATGGATGGCAGCAAGTTCGGCCTGGGCAAGCGTTCGCAGCGCTACTCCATGATCGTCAAGGACGGCGTGGTGACCGAGCTGAACGTCGAGCAGGGCGGCGAGTTCAAGGTCTCCGCCGCCGACTACATGCTGGCCCAGCTCTAGGCGCGGGCCGGCGCCCCACGCAAGGCGCGCCAGACCGCGACGCGGCTGGCGTGACCGAGGTGTCGGGACGTCCGGATAACAGTCGGCAGGCGTCCTTGGGCGCCGCCGCGGCGTCAGGACGAATTCACCCTGCGCAGCGTCGCCGCGCCGCCCATGAGGGCGGCGCGGCGCACGGCCGGCCCGACGCCGGACCGGGTGGTCGGCCTCGCGGCCGGGCGCGGACGCAGCGCCAGGACGCCGCGCCGCAGGCGCTCGACGCCCGCTTCGCTGCAGCGGCCGAACCGGGAATGGTCAGGCGGGATGACCCGAGCGCCTCATCCCGGCGCCAGGGCGTCCCCCCGAATGGATGCAGGACCCGGCCCGAAGCCTCGCCAGCCGGCTACCGAGCGATGGTCAGGGCGAGGGGCCGCCGCCGCAACGCTCCGCCCACGGCGCCCAGGCCCAGGATCATCAGCGCCCAGGTTGCGGGCTCGGGGACCGCCGTGCCGCTTTCCTCGGTGTAGAAGCCGACGGTGTGGTTGTCCGACTCGTAGCCGGCGTTGGCGAGCGTTTCCGAGAACGTGACCGTGTCGAAGACGCCGTTCGTGTCGAAGAAGTTCAGGAAGACGTAGGGCTGCGCGCCGTTCTGGCCGGCATAGGCCGGGGAGGGGTTGCCGAAGTAGGCGGAATTGCCCCCCACCAGCACCAGGAGGTCGCTGGCGGAGAAGGTGAAGAGGGCCGTCCCGGCCCGCGAGAAGGTCACGGTGTTGCCGCTGTCCAGCGCCGACAGCCAGAAGCCGAAGTAGTTGATGCCCGCCGGGTCCGTCGTGCTCAGGCTGAGGGAATAGCCGCTGAACGTGCTGGCGAAATTGCCCGCGCCGCCCGCGCCGCCATACGGGTCGGCGGCCGCCACATCGACGTTGGAATAGCTCCCGGTGACGATGCCGCCCGACCCGAAGTCGGTGGTGAAGCTCAGGCCCCCGCCCTGGCTGACGGTGTCGAACGTCTCCACGCCCTTCAGGCTGAAGACCGCGGTGGATTGCGTCACGCCCGGAGCTTCGAACGTCACGTGGAAGGTGTCTGCGTGGGCGGCGCCAGCCAGGCCGGCGGCCGCGGCGAACGGCAACAGGAATCTCATCATCTCATCGTCTCTCAGGTTGAAGGGTTGGGGCCGTCGGCGGGTCAGGCCGTCATCGCGGCGCGGCGGCGGCGCACGGCGGCGCCCGCAGCGCCGAGGCCCAGGATCATCAGGGCCCAGGTCGTGGGCTCGGGCGCGGGGGCCGCGACGGGGCCGGCGGTCAGCTTGGCGATGTCGCGGTCGTTGGCCGGATCGACGGCACCGTTCGAGCCGCTGGGAATCAGGCCGTAGTAGAAGCCGTTCGTGGCCAGGCCGACCTGGCCCTCCACGGCGCCCGGCGCGATCAGGGTGAAGCCATAGACGTGCTGCTCGGTGGGGTAGTTGCCGGTCCCGGACCGATCCAGCGGCATGGTGAAGACCACCGTGGAGCCGCCATCCAGGATCTCGCCGGTCCAGGCCAGTTGTTTGTCGTTGATGGCCTGAGCCGGGAAGTCGGTGCTGGTCGGGCCGCTGACGGCGGTGACGCCGGACAGCCCGGTCAGGGTGATCGTCGCGTGGACCCCGCTCTCGGTGAAGCCCATGTTGTCGTAGGGGTCGTAGACCAGCGTATAGGTCCAGGCGTCGCCCGCGTGGGACGCCAGGGTGAAGTCGACCGCCTGGGCCGGCGCGGCCAGGGCCGCGGAAACGCCGAGGCCGGCAAGAAGACGGATAAGCTTGTTCATAGACTTTGCACTCCCACACCACCCTCGGCGGGACGGGACGCCTGTCGCCGCCCGTCGCTCCCGTCGGAGGATCCTGCGGTCATCGTTTGTCGGGCGCGCCGGGGCGACAATCCCGCGTTCCGGGGGGTGTGCGGCTAGTGCATTGACGGAATTCGGAATTTTTGTTCCGTCAGACCGTGATCGGGATGGTCAAGACCAGTTTTGCGCCGTTTCCGGGCGCACTTTCGATCGTGAGGTCGCCACCCATCTGGGCCGCGCGGCGGCGCATGTTGGCCAGGCCGCGCCCCTCGCCGGGCGAGCCGGCGGCGGCGTCCGGCGCGAACCCCGCCCCGTCGTCCTCTAGGCGAATGCGGATCGCGCCGCCACCCGCCGCCTCGGCCGTCAGGTCGATCCGCGACGGGGCGGCGTGGCGCAGGCTGTTGGCGACGCCCTCCTGCAGCAGCCGGTACAGGCTGAGCAGGCGCCTCGCATCCAGGCTGGGCGCCGGCGCCGGCAGGGCGCAGCGGTAGTCGAAGGCGATGCCGGCGCGGGCGAGGCGGCCCGCCATCCGCTCGCGGAACATCGCCAGGGCCTCGTCGATGGGCTCGTTCCCCGTGTCGATGGCGCTGGCCATGTTGCGCAGGTCGTCCACCGCCGCCTGCAGGCCCTGCTCGATCTCCTGCGGGCCCAGACGCGCGCCGCGCACGTCCAGCAACAGGTGGGTCAGCACCCCGCCCACCCCATCGTGCATGTCGCGCAGCAGGCGCTGGCGCTCGGCGTCCACGGCGATCTGCCGCTCCTGGTGCCGCAGCAGTTGCGACGAGCGCAGCAGGCTTGCGTCCTGCTCCAGCACCTGGCGTTCCAGGTCGCTGCGCGCGCCCTCCGCCTCCTGGTTCAGGCGCCGGCCCTGCAGCGCGATCTCGAACAGGATGCCGAAGGTGGTCAGCGGCGGCGCCAGGACCGAGGCTTGCAGCACGAAGCGCGACGGCGGCGGGAACAGGAACAGGTCGAAGACGATCGAGGCCAGGCCCACCAGCAGCAGCGCCAGCACCCGGATCGCCGGGCCGGGCGCGTTGCGCGCCATCCGCAGCAGGGCCACAGCGCCATAGCCCGTCAGCAGGATCATGGCGGCCGCGTCGAGCCAGGCCGTCACCACGCTGAAGCGGCCGCCCGACAGGAGGGTCGTCACGAGGACGACGAAGGCGACCGCGAAGCAACCGCCGGCCGCCCAGGCCTCGCGTGGGCGCCAGCCGGCGAAGGCGTTCACCGAGACCGCCGCGGCGGCCAGCATCAGGTATTCGACGCCATAGCGCAGCAGCGGGAACCCGGCATAGGGCAGGGCGTCGGCCCCGAAGGTGGTGAGCCAGGCGTCCGCCCCGACCAGGATCATGAACACCCCGGTGGCCACCTGCAGCCGCGAGTTGCGGTTGACCGGCAGCAGGACCAGCAGCGCCGCGCCCAGGATCATCGCCTGAGCGACCGCCAGCCAGACCATGTCATAGCGCTGCAGCCGCTCCACGGCGGCGGCCTTGCGCATCTGCGCGATGGGGCCGGCATAGGGCGTCGGCTCGCCCGCGCACGGGGCGCCGAGGCAGGTCAGCAACCCGCCGCCATCCCCGACCCCCGCCTGCGCGCGCGACAGCAGGACGGCCTCGCCCGGCGACACGATCACCGGCTGCCATCCGGGAATGCGCAGGATCGCCGGCCCGGAGAGGTTCGCCACGAAGGCGCCGGCGCGACCGGGCTCCGGGGACAGCGCCGCCGCCGCCGCCGGCAAGCGCTGGTCCTCGCGCGCCCCGGCCTCCCGCAGGCCCAGCACGATCAGGCCGTACACGCTCCAGAACAGAAGCTGCGCGCCCAGGATGATGGCCAGCGCGCGGACCCATCCCGCCGGCCGGCCCGCAGCCGTCACAGGTGCAGCAGCCCGCTGCGGAACGCCTGCACCATCGCCTCGCCCCGATTGGTCACCCGCAGCTTGCGATAGATCGACTTCACGTGGTCGCCGATGGTGTGCGGCGAGATGCCGAACTCGGCCGCCGCCGCCTTGTTGCTGTAGCCGCGCGCCAGCAGTTGCAGCAGCTCGATCTCCCTGGGCGACAGCACGGCCTCGGCCTCGTCGGGCTTGGCCCGCCCCTCCTGCCGGCGCAGGTGGCGCAGCACATAGGCCGCGATGCTGGGCGACAGCGGCGCACCGCCGGTCAGCGCGTCGGCCGCCTGCTGGCCGATGTCCAGGCTGTCCACGTCCTTCAGCAGATAGCCGTCCGCCCCCGCCAGCACGGCCGCCAGAACCGTGTCCTGGTCGCCGAGCACCGACAGCACCAGGATCTTCGGCTGGCGTCCGCCGCGCGCGCGGATCTCCTCGATCAGCTCGATCCCGCTGCCGTCGGGCAACCCCAGGTCCAGGATGAAGATGTCGGCGTCCCGATGCGCCAGCGACCGCGCCTCGGCCAGGGTCGCGGCCGTGGCGACCAGCGCCAGCCCGTCGTGCGCCGCCACGCCACGGCCCACATGGGCCGCGACGATCGGATCGTCCTCGACGATGACGACGCCCGCCTTCACCGGCTCCCCCGCCGCTCAACCGCAGTCGCCGCGAAACACACGCCGATCCCCGACCGCCGACAAGCGATTTCGCGCGGGGCGCGATCCCGCGCCTAACCCTTCGGAAACGGCCGGCTGACGAACTTCGACCCCGCCTCGCCGAACCGCCAGGGGACGTCCGCGGCCTTGGTGATGCCGATGCGGGGGCCGGCGACGACGCCGGCGCGCGGGCCGGGGCGCAGGTCGAAGGGCGGCTGGTCCAGGGCCAGGCCGTTGTGCTCGCGGGTGACGGCCAGAGCCTGGCAGAGCTTGCCGGGGCCGGAGCAGAGCGCGCGGCTGTCCATCAGGCCGCGGCGCTCGGCCATGACCTCGAGGCCCGCGGTGGGCTCGATGGCCCGGATCAGCACGGCCCCGCCGGGCGCCTCGCGCCAGCAGACGAAGTTCATGCACCAGTGGATGCCGTACGAGCGGTAGACGTAGAGGTGGGCCGGCGGGCCGAACATCACCTCGTTGCGCGGCGTGGGCCCCGAGTAGCTGTGCGAGGCGGGGTCCTCGTGGTGATAGGCCTCGGTCTCGACGATCCGGCCCCCGACGCCGTGGAAGAACACCGACCAGCCGATCAGGTCGGCCGCCACCTCGGCGGGATGGCGGTCCCAGAAGCCTTGACGCCCGGGCTTCGAAAGTCCGGAATGCGCGGTAGAAAACGAGCTCATCTTGGGAGGATGCGCCATGGCTTACGTCGAAGGCCAGACGGTTCACGACGCGGACAGCCACGTCATGGAGCTGCCGGGCACGGTCAACCGTTACCTGGACCCGAAGTTCCGGGCGGCCTTCGCCGAGAAGACCGGCCGCAAGGACGTGCTGCCGGAATGGTTCGCCAAGGCGGCGGAGAAGGCCAAGGACCCGGAATTCCGGGCGGGCGCCGAGGCCAACATCCTGCTGCGCAAGAACTACGAGGCCCTGGGCGCCTTCGAGGCGGACGACCGGCCAAAGACCCTGGATTATCTCGGCTTCACCTCGCAGCTGGTGTTCACCACCGCCTGCCTGTCGAACTTCGGGCTGGAGCAGATGGGCGAGGTGGAACTGGCCCTTGAGGCGGCCCGCGCCCACAACCGGATGATGACCGAGTTCTGTTCGGTGGACCGGCGGCTGCTGGCCACCGGCTATGTGCCGTTGGTCGACCGGAAGCGGGCGCCGGAAATCGCCAGGGAGGCCCTGGCCCTGGGCGCCAAGGCGCTGGTGGTCCCGTCGCGGCATCCGCCGGGCTTCTCGCCCAGCCATCGCGAGCTGGATCCGCTGTGGGCGCTGGCGGAGGAGGCGGGCATTCCGATCCTCTTCCACGTCGGCGGCGAGGAGAAGATGCACAAGGACTACCTGGAGAACGGGCTGCCCTTCGTGAAGGACTTCCACGGCGGCGACGAGAACTTCACCTCGCTGACCTTCATGGCGATCCCGCTCAGCGTCTGGCAGACGCTGTCGGCCCTGGTGATCGACGGGGTCTTCGACCGCTTCCCGCGGCTGAAGTTCGGGGCGATCGAACTGGGGGCGTCGTGGCTGCCCAGCCTGATGAAGTTCCTGGACAGCGGCTGCGCGGCGTTCGGCCGGGAGGAGCGGCTGCAGAAGCTGTCCGACACGCCCAGCGCGATCCTGCGCCGGCAGCTCCGCGTCACGCCCTATCCGCACGAGGACGTGGCCTGGATCATGGAGAATTCCGGCCGCGAGATGGTGCTGTTCTCGTCGGACTTCCCGCACGTGGAGGGCGGGCGCAATCCGCTGAAGCGCTTCAACGACAACCTGGCCGGCGTGGACACGGCGGCGAAGCGCGCCTTCTACCGCGACAACTTCATCGACCTGATGGGGCGGGGCCTGGACCCGGCGCTGCACGACCTGCCGTCGCTCGCGGCGGCTTAGGCGACGCGCGAGATCTCGATCGGTCCGGCGTTGACCGCGCGGACCACGGCGCCCAGCAGGTCCTGGAGCTGGATCGGCTTGGCGGCGTGTTCGGTGAAGCCCTGGTCGAGGTAGCGCTGGCGGCCGCCCGAGGTGACGTCGGCGGTGAGCGCGATCACCGGGATGGCCTGGTTGGGTCCGGGCGCGGCGCGCAAAGCCTCCAGGACGTCGACGCCGGTCAGGCCGGGCATCTGGATGTCGGTGAGCAGCAGGTCGAAGGACTGGTCGCCCAGCGCCCGCAACGCCTCGGTCCCGCTGGAGGCCTTGGCGACCGTGTGGCCGAGGCTGGTCAGCAGCTGGTCCAGCACCAGCAGGTTCACGGCGTTGTCGTCGACGGCCAGGATGCGCAGGGCCTCGACGGCCATCGGCTGGGGCTCGTTGACGTCGGCCTCGACGGCGCCGATCGGGTCCTGGACCAGGTCCAGCGGGATTTCCACGTGGAAGGTCGACCCGCGGCCCAGCTCGCTTTCGACCCAGGCGCGGCCGCCCATCAGCTCGCTGAGCTGCTTGACGATGGACAGGCCCAGGCCGGTGCCGCCGAACCGGCGCGCCTCGGATTCGTCGGCCTGCGAGAAACGGTCGAACAGGTGCGGCAGATGCTGCGGCGCGATGCCGGGGCCGGTGTCGCGGACGGCGAGATGGAGCTGGATCCGGTCGTCGTCCCAGGAGGCCGCCTCCGCCAGGACGACGACCGAACCTTCATGGGTGAACTTCAGGGCGTTGCCGACGAGGTTGAACATCACCTGGCGCAGGCGCAGGGCGTCGACGAACACCGCGCGCGGCGTCTCCGGCGCCAGCCTGAGTTCCAGCGCCACGCCGCGCTCCTCGGCGCGGGGCGTCCAGAAGCTGACCAGCCGCCCCAGGAAATCGTGCAGGTCCTCGGCCGCGGTGACCATCTCCAGCTTGCCGGCGTCGATCTTCGAGACGTCGAGGATGTCGTTGAGGATCGACAGCAGGTATTCGCCGCTGTCGATGAGCACGTCCAGGCGGCCGGCCTGGAGGGGATTGGTCTCGTCGCGCTTCAGGAGCTGGGCCATGCCGAGGACGCCGTTCATCGGCGTGCGGATCTCGTGGCTCATGGTGGCGAGGAAGTTGGACTTGGCGCGGTTGGCCTGCCGGGCGGCCTCGCGGGCCTCGTCGGCGGCGGTGCGCTCTGCCACGGCCTGGTCGCGGGCGGCCGCCAGGTCCTCGACCAGGGCGACGTTGCCGAGGAAGGCGGTGTGCCAGGTGGAGATCGCCCGGTTCGTGCGCTCGGAGATCGTCGCCACCAGGACCGTCAGCACCACCAGGCCGAGCATCAGGGCGCCGCCGGCCAAGGGTTCGAACATCACCAGGATGAAGCCCGCGAACTGCAGCAGCGCGGGCCCGGCCAGCGCCCAGAACGTCGAGCGCGAAAGCGCCCCGGCGCCCATGGCGACGATCAGCAGGCTGACGAGCTGGATGCCGTAGTAGATGTGCTCGGGCGTGTTCCCGGTCGCCGCCATCGCCAGGGTGGGCGCGGTGTAGACGACCACGCGCGCGACGCAGAGGGCGGCGAGCTTGCGGAAGCCCCTGGCCTCGTCGGCGTCCTGGCTGACGTCGAGCCAGCGGCGCACCAGGACCTGCTGGAAGGTGTCGAACAGCGAGGCGCCGAGGAACATGCAGGCCGCGATCAGCGGGTGGCCCAGCATCCACATGCCGCCGGCGAAGACCGCGTTGAACGCGTAGTGGACGCCGACCGGCAGCCGCAGGCCGCCGACCGTCAGCTGATACGCGGTCAGCTTCGCATCCACGACCGCGGCGGCCGCGGGCATTTTCCTGGCCTTCGACCTGGCCCTGAACATACGCCTTCCCCTTTCGAGGGAAGGTAGGCGGCAAAGGTAAATCGTCGAAGAACGTGGTGTTCTCAACTGGAGGTGGCGTCCTTCGCCCAATTCGCGAATTCCGCGGCGCGGCTCGGCCCTTGCGCCGGGCGTCAGCTACGTCCGGGGCTAGCCCGCGAGGGCCGCGGCCGGGGTGGCTTCAAGGTCGTCGGCGCCGCCCTCGGCGATGGCGTCGGCCAGGCCGGAGGCCTGGGTCAGCACCTGGCTGGCGTAGAGGCGGGCCAGCGCGCCCTTGCCGACCAGCCACGGATCGTCCGAGCCCGCGGCGGCCAGCGCCTGGCGGCCCAGGATCCAGCCCCCCACCACGTCGCCGGCCAGCTTCAAGAAAGGCGTGGCGACGGTGAAGGCGTTGGGGTTGTCGCCGGCGAGGAGGGTGTCGGTGGCCCGCTCCAGCGCCGCGATCCCGGCGGCCAGCCGCCGGCCCACCGGGGCCAGGCCGGGAGACTCGGTCAGGATCTCGGCGGTGAGCGCCATCTCCCCGCAGAGCGCCTTCAGCGTCGCGCCGCCGTTCATGCGGACCTTGCGGCCGACGAGGTCGAGCGCCTGGATGGCGTTGGTGCCCTCGTAGATCGGGGCGATGCGGGCGTCGCGGTAGTGCTGGGCCGCGCCGGTCTCCTCGATGAAGCCCATGCCGCCGTGCAGCTGCACGCCCAGCGAGGCGACCTCGACGCCGATGTCGGTGGACCAGGCCTTGGCGATCGGCGTCAGCAGTTCCTGGCGGGCCTTGGCGGCGGCCCTCTCGTCCTCGCTCTCGGCCTTGTGGGCGAGGTCGGCCAGCACGCCGGTGGTCAGGCAGATCCCGCGGGCCGCCTCGATCTTGGCCTTCATCAGCATCAGCGTGCGGCGCACGTCGGGATGGCCGTAGATCGCGCCGTCGGCCTCCCAGGCGGTGCGGCCCTGCTTGCGCTCCTGGCTGAACGCCAACGCCTGCTGGAACGCCCGCTCGGCGATGCCCACGCCCTGGACGCCGACCTGCAGGCGCGCGGCGTTCATCATGACGAACATATGGGCCAGGCCCTGGCCCAGTTCGCCGACCAATTCGGCCTGGGCGCCCTCGTACAGCATCACGCAGGTGGGCGAGGCGTGGATGCCCAGCTTGTGTTCGATGGAGCCGGGGCGGAAGTCGTTGCGGCCGCCCAGCGAACCGTCGTCCTTCACCTCGTACTTGTTGGCCAGGAACAGGCTGATGCCCTTCACCCCGGGCGGCGCGTCGGGGGTGCGGGCCAGCACCAGGTGACAGATGTTGTCGGCGGCGTCGTGGTCGCCCCAGGTAATGAAGATCTTCTGGCCGGTGAGGCGATAGCCGCCCTGGCCGTCCGGATCGGCGCGGGTGGTCAGGGCGGCCAAGTCCGAGCCCGCCTGCGGCTCGGTCAGCACCATGGCGCCGGTCCATTCGCCCGAGACCATCTTGGGCAGGATCAGGCGCTTTTGCTTCTCGGTGCCGTGCAGGGCCAGCGCTTCGATCGCGCCCTGGGTCAGCATGGGGCAGAGGCCGAAGGCCATGTTGGCCGCATGGACCATCTCGAAGACGGCCAGCTCCATGGCCTTGGACAGGCCTTGGCCGCCGTGGTCGGGATCGGCCGAGAGCGAGTTCCAGCCCTGTTCGACGAAGTGCCGGTAAGCGTCGGCGAAGCCGGGGGCGGCGGTGACCTTGCCGTTCTCGTAGCGTGCGCCCTCCAAGTCGCCCTTGCGGTTCAGCGGGGCCAGCTCGTTGTCGGCGAAAGACGCGGCGGCCTCCAGCACGGCCTGGACCGTGTCGTCGTCCAGGTCGGGATAGGCCCGCGCCAGCAGTTCGGGATGGCCGACCGTCTTCAGGGCGAAGGCCAGGTCTCGGACGGGAGCGCGGAAGGTCATGCGGGCCTCTCGGAAAGCTGCGGGGGGTTCTAGAGCCCCGCCCGCCGGTCGGCGAACATTTTTGTGTCCCGCACGCGCCGGCAGCGTCGCTGGGCGGCACGGAAGGGGGAATGGCCGCCGAAATTCCGCCGCCGTTCAGGTATGATTGCGCCGGAGGGAGTTCTCGAATGCCGCGATACGCCGCGACCGCGCTGGCCATCAGCCTCCTGGCCTCGGGCGCGGCGGCCGCCGACCCGACCAGCCGGGATCCGGCCCGAGTCCCCGCCGGCAGCTACGACCTGGATCCTCGGCACGCCGCCCTGCTGGTCAAGGTTCCGCACATGGGCGGCTTCTCGCGCTACACCATGCGCTTCCGGGTCCTGAGCGGCGCCTTCGCCTACGATCCGGCCAACTGGCAGGCGACCAAGGTGACGATCGCGGTCGATCCCAAGTCGATCGACACCGAGGACAATGTGTTCAACAAGACCGTCGCCGGTTATTTCGAACCCGAGAAGTACCCCGTGATCAGCTTCGCCTCGACCGGCCTGACGACGACCGAGGAGGGCAAGGGCCAGCTCAATGGCGACCTGACGCTGCACGGCGTCACGAAGCCGATCGTGCTGGACGTCGAATTCAACGGCGTCGGGCCGGGCCTGCTGGGGGCCGGCACGCGGATGGGCTTCTCGGGCACGGGCCGGATCAAGCGGTCCGAGTTCGGCGTGACAGGAGGGCGGCCCTTCGCGGGCGATACGGTGGACCTCGCGTTCGAGGTCGAGTTCGTGAAGAAGTAGGCGTGGCGGACATCACACGGACTCCCCGGTACGCGGCGGTCGCGATCGCGCTGCACTGGACCATCGCGGCCCTCATCGTGGCGCAGGTGGTGCTGGCCGGGCGGATGGAGGCCCGCACGCCCGAGGCGTTCGCGGTGTTCCAGCTACACAAGTCGGTGGGGATAACCATCCTGCTGCTCAGCCTGGCGCGGCTGGCGTGGCGGCTGATCTATCGCCCGCCGGAGCCCACGAACCTGGCGCCGTGGGAGCGGCGGCTGTCGGCGGCCGTCCACTGGGGCTTCTACGCGGTGATGATCCTGATGCCCCTCAGCGGCTGGGTCATGGTCTCGACCAGCCGCATCGCCTTCCCCACCGTGCTGTTCGGGGCGATCCCCTGGCCGCACCTTCCAGGCCTGCCCGAACTGGCGCCCGCGGCGAAGGCGGCCTGGAACGAGACGGCGGAAAACGCGCACCAGCTGACCATCAAGGGCGCCTACGTCCTCTTCGGCCTCCACGTCGCGGGCGCGCTGAAGCACCAGTGGCTGGACGGCGACTCGCCGGTGCTGGCGCGAATGGCGCCGGGGGCGCGGCCGGGGCGGCGGCTGGAGCCGCGGCTCCTTGTCGTGGCCGCTGGCCTCGTCGCCGTCGTGGCCTTCGCCCAGTTCTACCAGCCGCCCGGTCCGGCCATGCGCGCGCCCGCTCCTGCGCCGGCGCCGGTGATCGCCGAGATCCCCGCGCCTCCGCCGCCGTCGGCGCCGCCCGCCGTCGCCACGCCGGCGCCCACCGGCCCGGTGCGCTGGGCGGTTCAGCCCGGCTCGACGCTCGGCTTCGCCACCAACTGGAGCGGTCAGCCGGTCGAGGGGCGGTTCACACGCTGGACGGCGGACATCCTGTTCAGCCCGGACGCCCTCGAAGGCTCTCGGATCCGGGTCGCCATCGACGTGGCCTCAGGCGACACGGGCGATCAACAGCGCGACGCCAGCCTGGACACCTCCGATTGGCTGGACGCCACGGCCCACCCCAAGGCCGAGTTCACCGCCAGCCGGTTCGAGCGGACGGGCGAGGGCCGCTACGTCGCCCACGGGCGGCTGACCCTGCGCGGGATCAGCCGGCCGCTGGACCTGCCGTTCCGGCTCAAGATCGACGGCGACAGGGCCGAGGTCAGCGGTGTAACCAGCCTCGACCGGACCGCGTTCGGCGTTGGGCAGGGCGAGTGGACGAACACCGAGCAGATTCCGGCCAAGGTGACGGTGAGCGTGACCCTCAAGGCGCGGCGGTCGTAGCCGCGGCCGAGGCGCTGGCCGCCGGCGGCCTCGTGATCATGCCCACCGAGACGGTCTATGGCCTGGCGGCGGACGCCGGGAACGCGCGCGCCGTCGCGGCGGTCTACGAGGCCAAGGGCCGGCCCAGCTTCAACCCCCTGATCGCCCACGCCGCGGACGTCGCGATGGCGCGCCGGATCGCCCGCTTCGACGCGCGGGCCGAGGCGCTGGCGGCGCGGTTCTGGCCGGGGCCGCTGACCTTGGTGCTGCCGGTGGCGGGGGGCGAGGCGGTCTGCGACCTGGCGCGCGCCGGCCTGGACACGGTGGCGGTGCGGGTTCCGGGCCATCCCCTGGCGCACGCCCTGATCGCGCGCTTCGGCGGGCCGGTGGTGGCGCCGTCGGCCAACCGCTCCGGCCGGCCCAGCCCCACGACTTTCGCCGACGCCATGGAGGAGACCGGCCCGGCGGCGGCCGCGGCGCTGGACGGCGGCGCCTGCGAGGTCGGGCTGGAATCCACGGTGGTGGCGCTGCTGGACGCGGCGCGCCTGCTGCGGCCGGGGGCGGTGACCCGCGCCGAGATCGAGGCCGTGGTCGGACCGCTGGCGGAGGCGGAGGATGACGCGAAGCGGTCGCCAGGGCGGCTGGCCCGCCACTACGCGCCCAACGCGCCGGTGCGGCTGGACGTCACCGAGCCTGATGCCGGCGAGGCCTGGCTGTCGTTCGGTGCGGCCGGGCGAGGCCCCTGGAACCTCAGCCCGGCGGGCGACCTGCGCGAGGCGGCGGCGAACCTGTTCGCCTACCTGCGGGCCGCGGACCGGACCGCGCCGGCCGGCATCGCGGTGGCCCCGATCCCGCACGAGGGCCTGGGCGAGGCGATCAACGACCGCCTTAAGCGCGCGGCGGGGTTTGTCGGCTAGGCGGATCCGCTTCGCGCGCCCCGTGTGCTCCCGATCGAAGCAGACGTTAGAAGAAGCGACCGTCCTGCACGTAGATGGCGTCCACAATGGCGAAGACGCGCGGTGCCAAAGGAGTGCCGACGACGTCGGCTCGTGCGAGCGCAGTTCGCGCCAGTTCGCCTTTCGCTGCCTGCCTGTCGGCAGCGTCGATTACCATCAGGGCCGGGGCGCCGTCCGGCTGTTGTCGGTGAAGAAGCGATACGAGCACTCGGTCATCGGCGGTCGCCCCTTCCCCCCAACGCCCAATGACCAAGTCGAGGTTCGCCCCCGGTTCACTTAGATGTCCAACTGTCCAATGCATCCAGTATGCGGCGCTCGCGGTCTCGCCTTCATAGGCGACCCCCCAAACGGACCGGCTCTCATTGCCGCAGCAGTCGCAATGGCCACTGCTTTCGCCCAGGGTCTCGACTACGAAAGCGGGGGGTTCGGCACGCTGGACCATGGTCGCCAGCATAGCGGCCGGAGGACCGCCTTCCACCCCATCTCCGACGGGTGGAGGGTCCGCTCCCGCCCTCAGCGCGTCAGAGGGCCGATCGGATGTCGGTCAGCGCGAAGTCGTGGCCCTTGTAGAGAAGCGGGGCGTCGAGTTCCTTCGCGAGGGCGTAGGCGAAGCAGTCGCCGAGGTTCAGACGCGCCGGATGGCGGCCTTTGCCGTAGCGCAGGAAGGCTTCAGCCGCCCCGCGGCGCATATCGGGGCCCTCGAACACCTCGACGCCCTGGCGCACGAGCCAGCCGTCGAGGTCCTCGACGCCGGAGACGACGCCGTAGCGATTGAGGACGATCATCGTCTCCACGTAGTTGATCGCGCTGAGCCAGCTGCCGTCCGACAGCGCGAGAGCGCGTTGGTAGGCGAGCATGTCGGGCTCGGTCAGGCCGATCGCCACCAACGCCGACGCGTCGACTACGATCATTCGTCCTCAGCCATCCCGGGGACCTCGTTGATTTCGTCCCATTCGGCCTTGGTTACGGCCGGGAAGGGGCCACGGACACCAGCCTTTGCGTGCAGGTCCTCGGTCGCGGCGACGATCTCCTGGAGCGTCGGACGTCGCCGCTCCTGGCGCGCCGCCTGAAGCTCGCGGTCCAGGGCTTCATCGAGCGCACGCGTAATGGTCTGCCGCTTCAAGGCGGCCAGCTCGCGCGCCTTGCGTTCGACCTCGGGGTTCTTGATCAGGATGGCCACGGCAGGCTCCAGTATATATCGGAGTATATACTGGCGAACGCCCGGCCGGAAGCGTAGGTTTCGCCCATGACCGCCCCCGTTCCCGCCGATGTGATCTCGCGCCTGAAGGCCGTGCTGGGCCCCGGCGGCTGGAGCGAGGATCCGGAACGGATCGCGCCGAAGCTGGTGGAATGGCGGGACCGCTGGGTGGGCCAGACCTCGTTCCTGGCGCTGCCGAAGACCACCGACCAAGTGGCGGCCGTGGTCGGCGTCTGTTTCGAGGCCGGCCAACCCATCACCGTGCAGGGCGGTAACACCGGCCTGGTCGGCGGCCAGATCCCGCAGGGCGAGATCCTGCTGTCCACCGAGCGCATGAAGGGCATCCGCGAGGTCGACGCCTTCGACGACGCGCTCACCGCCGAGGCCGGCGTGACCCTGGCCGAAGTGCATGCGGCGGCGGCCGAGGTGCGGCGGCGGTTCCCGCTGGGCCTGGCGTCCGAGGGTTCAGCGACGGTCGGCGGGGTGGTCTCCACCAACGCCGGCGGGACCCAGGTGCTGCGCTACGGCATGACCCGCAACCTGGTGCTGGGCCTGGAGGCGGTGCTGCCGACCGGCGAGGTGTGGAACGGGCTGAAGCGGCTGCGCAAGGACAACACGGGCTACGACCTCAAGCAGCTGCTGATCGGGGCCGAGGGCACGCTGGGCGTGGTGACGGCGGCGGCCCTGAAACTCTATCCCGTGATGGCGTCGCGGGCCGTGGCGATGATCGGCCTGGGCAGTCCCGAGGACGCCATCCGCCTGCTGGTCCGCGCCAAGGACGAGACCGGCGGCGCCGTCGAGGCCTTCGAGCTGATGGGGCGGCTGGGCGTCGACTTCGCGCTGCGCAACATCGCCGGCACGCGCGATCCGCTGGCGGAGCCGCACCCCTGGTACGTGCTGGCCGAGTTCTCGTCCGGCGAGCCCGGGTCGGCCGACGCGGCCATGGAGCGGTTCCTGGCCGAGGGGCTGGAGGCGGGGCTGATCCGCGACGCGGTGGTGGCCCAGACCGAGACCCAGGCCAAGGCGCTGTGGGCGATCCGCGAGAACCAGTCGCCGGCCCAGAAGCCCGAGGGCGCGACCTGGAAGCACGACATCGCCGTGCCGGTGAGCCAGGTGGCGGCGTTCCTGGCGAGGGCGACCGCCGCCATGCAGGCCTTCAGCCCGGGCGCGCGCATCGCGGCCTTCGGCCACGTGGGCGACGGCAACATCCACTACGACGTGCTGCGGCCGGACGGCGGTTCGGACGCCGAGCATTCCGCGCGGCGGGACGCGGGCTCGCGCATCGTCCACGACATCGTGGCCGCCATGGGCGGGTCGATCAGCGCCGAGCATGGCCTGGGGGCGATGAAGACCGCCGAGGGCGCCCGCTACAAGAGCGAGGTCGAGCTTGCGGCCCAGCGGGCCATCCGCCAGGCCCTGGACCCCAAGCGCATCCTCAATCCGCGGGTGCTGTTCTAGAGCGCTATTCGCTCCGATTGAATCGGAGCTGCGCTCCAGGTCTTTGCTTTGTCGCGCCTTCTGGCGGCGAACCGGTATCCACTTCGCCGGAAAGCGCTCTAGGCGTCGAGGACCTGCCGCACCTTCAGGGCGATCTGCTCGATGGTGAAGGGCTTGGCGACGAAGGCGACGCCGGCGTCCAGCATGCCGTTGTGGACGATGGCGTTGCGCGTATAGCCGGTGGTGTAGAGCACCTTCAGGTCGGGCCAGGTTTCGCGCGCCTTGTCGGCCAGGCGTCGTCCGTCCAGGCCGGGCATCACCACGTCGGTGAACAGCAGGTCGACCCGCGGCTGCAGGGCCAGGGCCGTGAGCGCCTGGTCGGCGTCCGCCGCCTGGACCACGGTGTAGCCCAGCTCCCGCAACGCATCGACGCTGAGGTGGCGCACGCGGTCGTCGTCCTCGACCACCAGGACGATCTCGTCGGCGCTGCCGTGGGGCAACTCGTCCAGCGGCCGGACCGTCGTCTCGCCCGCGTCGATCTCGCCGGTGTTGCGCGGCAGGTAGATCTTGATCGTCGTGCCGACACCGGCCTCGGAATAGATCTTCACGTGGCCATGGCTCTGCTTGACGAAGCCGTGCACCTGGCTGAGCCCCAGGCCGGTGCCCCGGCCAACGCCCTTGGTGGTGTAGAAGGGCTCGAAGGCGCGTTCGACCACCTCGGGGGGCATGCCGGTCCCGGTGTCGCTGACCGAGATCATCACGTACTGGCCGGGCTCCACCTCGGCGTGGCTCGCGGCGTAGGCGTCGTCCAGATGGGCGTTGGTGGTCTCGATGGTCAGCTTGCCGCCGTCGGGCATGGCGTCGCGGGCGTTGACGCACAGGTTGACGATGGCGTTCTCCAGCTGGGCCGGGTCGGCGTGGGTCCGCCACAGGCCGCCCGCCAGGACCGTCTCGACGCGCAGGTTCTCGCCGATGGTCCGACGCAGCAGTTCGGACATGCCGCCCACCAGCTTGTTGATGTCGAGCACCCGCGGCTCCAGCGGCTGCAGCCGGGAGAAGGCCAGCAGGCGGGCGGTGAGCTGGGCGGCGCGGCTGGCGCCTTCCAGGGCGCTGTCGATGCAGGCCTCGGCGCGGGCGACGTCGGTCTTCAGGCGGCGCTTGGCCAGGTCCAGCGAACCGATGACGATGGCCAGCATGTTGTTGAAGTCGTGGGCGATGCCGCCGGTGAGCTGGCCGATCGCCTGCATCTTCTGGAACTGCCGCACCTGGGCCTCGGCGGCCTCGCGGCTCTCGGCCTCGGCCTTGAGGCTGGCGTTGGCCGTCGCGAGCGAGTCGGCCGCCTCCAGCGCCTGCCGCAGGCGCCGCCGGCCGTCGGCGACGGCGAAGGCGCCCAGCACCAGGGCCGCGATCCCGATGACCGCGAGCGTGATCCGCAGCTGAACGCCCGCGGCCTCGACCTCCTCCGCGCGGATCGCCAGGAGGCGACTCTCCTCGGCCCGCATGGCGATCATGACCGCGCGCAACTCGTCCATGACCCGGCGGCCTTCGTTCAAGCGATCGCCCATCGCATCCGGACGGGCGCCGCGGCGATAACTGGCGAGGTTCTCGCGAAGGAAGGTCAGGCGCTCGATCGCCAACCCGCGGAACCTGGCCGCTTTCGCGACCTGGCGCGGGTTGTCCGCCACCAGGCGCTGGAGTTCCGCCAGATCGCGTTCGAGGCGCGCGCCGGCGATGTCGTACGGCTTCAGGAATTCCGGACGACCGGTCAGGAGGTAACCTCGCTGGCCGGTTTCCGCGTCCTGGATAAGCGAGGTCAGGTCGGCGAGGTGGCTCTCCACCTGGAGCGTATGGCGCACCGACCGGCTGGCCTCTTCCTGCCGCGCGCTGAGCCAGATGGTGCCCAGGATCGCGACCACGAGCGCGCCGAATCCGAACAGCAGCGCGACCAGCGCCTTGTCATTGTGAACACGCCCCATTCCGAACTCATCGCCGACCCGTCAGCCGCAGGCAAGCTGAGCCATAGCGGAAGCCTTGGCGCCGGGCGCAATGCGCGGCAAAGGGGGCGTGATGCTGATCGTGCTCTCCCCGGCCAAGGCGCTGAATTTCGACGCCGCGCCGCCGTCCGCCCCGCTGACCCTGCCGCAACTGGCCGACCAGACCGCCGAGCTGGCCAAGACCACGAAGAAGCTGCGCGTCTCCGACCTGAAGCGGATGATGTCGCTGTCCGACGCCCTGGCGAAGCTGAACCGCGAGCGGTTCCAGGCCTTCCAGCCCGAGAGTGAGGACGGACTGCAGGCTGCCTTCGCATTCAACGGCGACGTCTATCTGGGCCTGAAGGCGCGCGAACTGGACCGGAAGGCGTTGGCGTGGGCGCAGGACCACCTGCGCATCCTGTCCGGCCTCTACGGCGTCCTGCGCCCGCTCGACGCGATCCAGCCTTACCGGCTGGAGATGGGCGTGCGGATCAAGACCCGGCGCGGCCAGAGCCTCTACGACTTCTGGGGATCGCGGATCTCTGCTGCGCTGGACGAAGCCGCCCTGGGCCACAAGGACCGCACGGTGGTGAACTGCGCCAGCGGCGAATACTTCGGCGCCGTGGATCGCCAGGTCCTGAAGGCGCCGGTGGTCTCCTGCCGGTTCCTTGAGGAGAAGGACGGCGAGGCCCGCATCATCTCGTTCTTCGCCAAGCGGGCGCGCGGCGCCATGGCCCGCTACGCCATCGACAACCGGATCGACCGGACCACGGACCTGAAGGCCTTCGACGTCGACGGCTATCGCTTCCAGCCGCACCTGTCGTCGGACGAGGAACTGACCTTCGCCCGGCCGCAGCCACCGCCGCCCAGAGCCCGTCCCAGTCGGCTTGAATCAAGCCGACCGGGATGAACGGGCTCGACCTCTTTGCTTTAGAGGCCTTCTTGTCCGGTCATGAAAAGGCATCCTGACCGGGAAGGCCTCTAGCGGGCCAGGGCTCAGGCGTAGAGGCCGGCCGGACCGCGCCAGCCGCCGGTCACCGTGAATCGCCAGGTGCGTTCGGCGCCCGGCAGGTCGTGCTCGCCCCAGGCCACCTCGGCAGTTCCCTGGAGCTGCAGCAGCTCGCCGTTGGCGAAGTCCACGAACAGCAAGGCCGCGCTGGGCTCCAGCAGCAGGTTGCCCAGGGTGTTGAAGTAGCGGTTGCCCCGATAGTCGGGGATCGTCAGCACATCGCCCGCGACGCGCACGAAACCGGGGGGACCGCCCCGGTGGGAGACATCGACGCCGCCGTTCTCCACCCCCGGCCCGCTGGAGGTGGCGACGAAGAAGGTGTCGGCCGCGGCGACCTGCTTGCGGGCGCGGGCGTCCAGGCCCTGGAACGGCTCGGCGTGGATGGCGACGCGGCGGTCCGCCATCACGTGGCGGGGATGGATGTACTGCGGGCAGTTGCCGAAGCTCTGCGCGACCTGGACGGTCAGGCCATCGGGACCGGCGGCGGTGACCACGCCGTTGGCGCGGTTGCGGCGGCGGGTGTCCGGCTGGATGCCGAGCAGTCCGATCGGCGCACCCGCGACCAGGCGCCGGCCCGCCGGATCGGCGCTGTGGGCGGCGATGCTCAGCGTCGTCGGGTCGGGACTGCCGACGAAGCCCGGCCGCCCGGTCAGCAACGTGGCCATCGGCGCGCCCGCCTCGTCCAGGGTCGCGGCGACCATGAACGGGAGCGAGGCGAAGAAGTCCCGGTGCTGGTCGGGCATGACGCTGCGTATGCCCGCGCCGCCGGGGATGTGGTCGGCGCCGGAGAGCGCCTGGGCGCGCAGTTCGCCGACGTGCCAGGGGGCGGCGTCCATCACGCGGCCCGCGGCATGGGCTTCACGCCGGGCAGCGCCTCGAACCGCGCGATCCAGGCGCGGACGGCCGGATAGGGCTCCAGGTCCACGCCGCCCTCGGGCGCCACGACGACATAGGGATAGCAGGCCACGTCGGCGAGGGTCGGCTCGGCGCCGGCCAGCCACGCCTGCCCGGCCAGCGCGGCGTCCATGAAGCCCAGCAGCCGCGCGGCCACGGCCTGCGCGTCGGCCAGGTCGGTCTTGAGGCCGAACAGGTGGACGGCCCGGGCGTTGGCCGGTCCAAAGCGGATTTCGCCCGCCGAGATCGAAAGCCAGCGCTGCACCCGCGCGGCTTCGGCGGGCGCCTCTGGCAACCAGCGGCCGTCGGCATCGTACCGCTTGGCCAGGTAGACGAGGATGGCGTTGGAGTCGGCGAACACCAGCCCTTCGTCCTCCAGCACCGGGATCTGGCCCAGCGGGTTGAGGCGGCGGAAGGCCTCGGTGTCACGCTGGTCGCGACCGGCCTCCACCGTCTCGAACGGCAGCCCGAGCAGGCGGAGGAAGAGGTCGACCTTGTGAACGTGGCCGGACAACGGGACGCCGTGCAGGCGGATCTGAGCGCTCATGCCGGTAAAGCTAGACGTTGCGTTGGCGGAACGTAACCGCGCAAGATAGCAAGTCAGAATTGCGATAGATGGAATAATGGACCGGCTGGACGAGCTCGCGGTCTTCCTGGCCGTGCTGGAGACCGGAAGCCTGGCCGCCGCGGCCCGTCGGCTGCGGCGCTCGCCCGCGGCGGTGACCCGGACCCTGGCTGCGCTGGAGGCGCGGATCGGCGTGCGGCTGGTGGAACGGACGACGCGCAGGCTGGCGACGACCGAGGCGGGCCGGCGGCTCGCCGACGAGGCCCGCGCCGTGCTGGCCGCCTACGACGCCGCCATGGCCCACGACGAGGACGGGCCGCTGCGCGGATTCCTCCGGATCAGCGCGCCGCTGGTGTTCGGCCGGCGCCATGTGGCGCCGGTGCTGGCCGCCTTCCTGGACGCCCACCCGCAGGTCACCGTCGAACTCGCACTGAACGACCGCAACCTCGACCTCGTGGACGCGGGCATCGACGTGGCGCTGCGGATCGGGGCCCTGGCCGACTCCAGCCTGCTGGCCCGCCGCGTCGGCGAGGTGCGACGCGTCGTGGCGGCCTCGCCCGCTTACCTGGCCAGCCGTGGAACGCCGGAAAGGCCCGGCGACCTGGCTGGGCACGAAATCGTCTATTCCAGCACCCAGCCGGGGCCGACGGAGTGGCGGTTCGAGGGGCCGCGCGGCCCGCAGACCGTGCGCCTGCGGCCCAGGCTGATGGTCAATGCGGTGGAGCCGGTGATCGAGGCGGCCGTCCAGGGGCGCGGGGTGACGCGGGTGTTGTCGTACCAGCTCGCCGACGAGCTGGCGGATGGCCGGCTGGTGCGGTTGCTGGCCGGATACGAGCCCGCGCCGATCCCGGTGCAGCTGGTCACGGTCAGCGCCCGGCTGATGCCGCCCCGGGTGCGGGCGTTCCTCGACTTCGCCGCCGTCGAACTCTCGCGCCTCGAGGTGGTTCGCCCGGGCTGACCTCGCGTCACGGTTTCCATTGATAACCTACGGCGCCATGCTTCCCGGCAACGACACGGGAGGACGTCCGATGACCCTGCACACCAAGCTCTGCGACCTGCTGGACGTGAAGCATCCGATCATGCTGGCCGGCATGGGCGGGGTCTCCTACGCCGAGCTGGCGGCGGCGGTGTCGAACGCCGGCGGCTATGGCGTGCTGGGCATGGCGGGCCGCAGTCCGGAGTTCATCCGCGAGCAGATGCGGGCGGTGAAGGCGCTGACGGACAAGCCGTTCGGCGTCGACCTGCTGGCCGCCTCGCCGGAGAGCCTCACCGCCTCGGTGGAGATCATCATCGAGGAGGGCGCCTCCTCGTTCGTGGCGGGCCTGGGCGTGCCCATGCCGATCATGGAGAAGCTGAAGAAGGCTGGCCTCAAGGTGATGGTGGTCTGCGGCGCCGTGAAGCACGCCGTGAAGGCCGAACAGGCCGGCTGCGACGCCGTGATCTGCCAGGGCGGCGAAGGCGGCGGGCACACCGGCCTGGTCGGCACCCTGCCGCTGGTGGCCCAGGCGGTGGAGGCCGTGAAGATCCCGGTGGTGGCGGCGGGCGGCCTCTACGACGGGCGCGGCCTGGCCGCCGCGCTAAGCCTGGGCGCCGTGGGCGTCTGGATGGGCACCCGGTTCATCGCCTCGGCCGAGGCGCACGCGGGCCAGATGTACCGGGACGTGATCGTCGAGGCGACGGACGAGGACACCATCCGCACCCGCAGCTATTCCGGCAAGCCGATGCGGGTGAAGAAGAACCCCTATGTCGAGGACTGGGAGAAGCATCCCGCCGACATCCAGCCCTTCCCGCAGCAGGCCATGCTGTCGAGCCGCGAAGGCGTGATGGGCGGCATCGGGGGCCAGATCGAAGGGCTGGACATCGACCGGTCCTGCTTCGCCATGGGCCAGTCGGCCGGCGGGGTGAGGGACGTGCTGCCGGCCGCCGAGATCGTGGCGCGGATCATGGCCGAGGCGGAGGCCGCCATCGACCGGGTCGCCGCGATCAAGGCCCGCTCGGCGGTCCCAGCTTAGGCGGCGTTGGCTAGGTAGGCCACGGGATCGCGCAGGAAGTCCCGCGCCTCGCCCAGGCAGCCCTGCCAGGCCGCGAGGTGGGTGAGCGCGCTGTCGCGGGTGTCGGACTTGACCAGCAGGGCGGCGTAGATGGCGTGCGGCTTGCCGACCTTGTCCTGGTAGATTCGGCAGAAGACCGAGGTCTGGTTGAAGCCGTTGATCTGGCCGAGCGTCGGGGCGCCGCCATCCATGAGACTGTCGAACAGCGCGGCCTGGCAGGCGCGGCCCTGGGCGTTGCAGCCGGCGAACTGCAGCGAGAAGTTGGCGGCGGTCGACGTGACCGTGACGAAGACCGAGTCGCCGTCGCGGCGGTTGGTCTGCACCTTGGCCCCCGCCGAGCCCAGCAAGTCCATCAGGCTCTGCGGGTTCTGGGCGTCGAACGCGGCGGCCGCAGGCGTCTTCGCCACGGGCTTCGCGGGCGCGGCCTTCGGCGCGGGCGTCGCGGCGAGGCACAGGAGGGCGGCGGGCAGGAGCAGCAGTCGGCGTGTCATGTCGGACCGCTAACAGACCCCCGAGTTTGGCGCGAGCGTGTCCGTCCGGTTTCCGTGGCGGGATGGTGCGCGCCCCGATAGAGTTCCGAAGCTTGAGCCCTGGGGAGGGGATGTGATGGGATTGATCGTCGCTGGCGCGTTCCTGGTTCTGGCCCTGGTGGTCGCCCTGGGCGCCATCAAGATCGTGCCGCAGGGGCGCGAGTACACCGTCGAGCGGTTCGGGCGGTACACCCGGACCCTGAAGCCCGGCATCAGCTTCCTGACCCCGTTCGTCGAGGGCGTCGGTCGGCGTATCAACATGATGGAACAGGTGCTGGACGTTCCGCGCCAGGACGTGATCACCAAGGACAACGTGTCGGTCCAGGTGGACGCCATCGTCTTTATCCAGGTGATGGACGCCGCCGCGGCCGCCTATCGGGTGACCAACCTGGACTTCGCGATCACCCAGCTCACCATGACCAACCTGCGCACCGTGGTGGGCAACATGGAGCTGGACGAGGTGCTGTCGCAGCGCGACCAGATCAACACCCGGCTGCTGGACGTCATCGACCAGGCGACCAGCCCCTGGGGCGTGAAGGTGGCGCGGATCGAGATCAAGGACCTGCAGCCGCCGCCGGACATCACCAACGCCATGGCCCGGCAGATGAAGGCCGAGCGCGAGCGGCGCGCGGTGATCACCGAGGCCGACGGCGAGAAGCAGGCCGCCATCACGGTGGCCGAGGGCCAGAAGCAGTCGGCGATCCTGCAGGCCGAGGGCCGCCGCGAGGCCGCCTTCCGCGACGCCGAGGCGCGGGAGCGCGCCGCCGCCGCCGAGGCCAAGGCGACCGAGCTGGTCTCCGACGCCATCGCCCAGGGCGACGTCAACGCCATCAACTACTTCGTCGCCCAGAAATATGTGGAGGCCTTCGCCAAGCTGGCCGAGAGCCCGCAGCAGAAGACGGTGATCGTGCCGGCCGACATGGGATCCCTGGTCGGCACCATCGCCGGCATCGGGGAACTGGTGAAGTCGGTCAACGCCGACGGACCGGCGCCGCCACGTCCGCAGGCCCGAGGCGGCCGCGGCTCGGCCGTGCCCTCCACGGGAGCCTAGAGGCCCATGGACACGATCGCGGGCCTCTACGCCGCCCAGCCCTTCTGGGTGTGGGCCGGCCTGGCGGCGGCGTTGCTGGCGGTCGAGGTCGTGACCGGTTCGGGCTGGCTGCTGTGGGCCTCTGCGTCCGCGGCGGCGACCGCGGCGGTGGTCGGCCTGCTGGACCTGTCCGTCCCGACCGCGCTGCTGGTCTTTGCGCTCCTGACCCTGGTCTCGACCCTGTTGGCGCGCCGCTACCTGCCGCGGCAGGCGACCGCGCCGGCGGGGGACATCAACGACAACATCGCCAGGCTGATCGGCCACCGGGGTGCGGCGGTGAAGGCTTTCAAAGGCCACTCGGGCCGGGTGTTTATCGACGGCAAGGAGTGGGCGGCCGAGCTGAGCGAGGGCGAAGCGCTCGAAGCCGGCGCCAGCGTCGAGGTCGTGGGCGTGGACGGCGCGCGACTGAAGGTGCGGCGCACCTGACGGCGAGGGCTTCGCCACGGGGGTCGCCGAACGTGGTGCTGTCAAGCTAAGTATTTGGAAACAAGCCACACTTCGGCCCGCTTCGCTGGGCAGCTTGACCCCGGCGACGTGGCCGCGTTTATGTGCCCGCAAAATCACGACCCCAAGGTCACGACCCAGGAGAAGACACAGGTGAAGACGCCTAAAGCAATCGGGCTGGCGATGGCGATGATCGCCGCGCTTCTCGTCCCGGCGGCTGCTGTTTCGCAGTCCAAGAAGGCCGCCGAGGTTCCCGCCGCCGCGCGCAAGTCGGGCATGGCCCAGGCGCCGGCCGTGGTGCAGACCGCGGGCCTCTCCTGCCAGGTCTCGGACGCCCGCCTGATCGGCGAGGACAAGAAGTCCAAGACCTCCTACTATGAGGTCGCCTGCGGCACGGGCCAGATGGGCTACGTCCTGCAGAAGCCGGCCGAAGGCTCGGTCACCGCCTATAGCTGCGTCGAGGCCAACACGCCGCCGGCGCCGGGCCAGGCGCCCTCGGCCCCCTGCATCCTGCCGGGCAACTCCGATCCGAAGGCCGTGCTCCAGCCGCTGCTGAAGACGGCCGGCGCCGACTGCATCCCCGAACAAGTCCGCGGCATCGGCCAGACCAAGACCAACACCTACATGGAAGTCGCCTGCCAGGGCGGCACGGGATACATCGTGCTGGCCAGCGTGCCCTTCGACGGCGCCAAGCCGCTGCAGGCGCAGAACTGCCTGATGTACGATGACGCCGAGACGAACATCAAATGCACGATGACCGACAAGGCCACGCGCCTCGCCGCCATCGACAAGTACGTCACCCAGGCCAACAACGGCTGCGCGGTGAAGGATCGCCGCTTCGTGGGCGTGTCAAAGGACAACTCCACCTTCTACGAAGCCTCCTGCCAGGACGGTAAGGGCTACATCTACAAGGTGGGCTCCACGGGCGCCCTGACCGAGACCTACGAATGCGCCAAGGCCACCCAGATCCTGGGCGGCTGCACCCTGACCGACGCCCGCCAGGCCCAGAACGAACAGGCCGGCCTCTACACCAAGCTGGTCACCAACGCCGGCGGCAAGTGCGACGTCGACAAGTACGCCCTGTTCCCCTCGAAGCCGGGCGAGGAAGTCGTCGAACTGGTCTGCAAGGACGGTTCGGGTTCGATCCTGATCTCCAAGGCCGGCGCCAAGGGCCAGGCCCTGGACTGCGCCCGCGCTCCGGTGGCCGGCTACAAGTGCTCGCTGACCAAGCCGGAAGCCGCCTACGCGCTGCTGACCGCCGACCTCAAGAAGTTCAACTACAACTCCTGCGAGGTCTCGAACAGCCGAGTGGTCGGCAAGACCGAGAAGGGCACGACCTACGTGGAAGTGGCCTGTGCGGACAAGCTCAAGGGCTACATGATCGAGTACCAGGACACGCCGACCGTGACGGCCGTGCAGGCCATCGGTTGCGCGTTCGCCGGCAACTGCAAGCTGCCCGGCAACACCTAGACCTCGGCGAAAGCCAGGACGGCCAAGGCCCGCGGAGCGATCCGCGGGCCTTTTGCTTGCGCGATCCCCCCTTGCCGAACGTGGGGGCAGGGCGTCGAGATTGGGCCTTCTGGAATCGAAGGAACGCCCATGCCGGCCTATGTGATCTTCATCAAGAACAGCACCATCGACGCCGAAGAGCTGAAGACCTACAGCCAGAAGGCCGGCGCGGCGCGGGGCGACCACCAGATCACGCCGCTGGCGTACTACGGCCCGCTGGAGGTGTTGGAGGGCGACTCCGCCGAGGGCGTGGTGCTGCTCCAGTTCCCCGACAAGGCGGCGGCCCGGGCCTGGTACGATAGCCCTGCCTACCAGGAGGCCAAGCAGCACCGGCTGAAGGGCGCCGACTATCGGGTCATCCTGGCCGAAGGGCTGGGCGGCTAGATCGCCGCCTCGATGAACATGGGCCCGCGCTGGCCCATGGCGCCTTCGAAGGCGCGCTCGAAGTCCTCGGCGCTGGTGCAGCGGACGGCGGGCAGGCCGAGGCCGCGGGCGAGCTGGACCCACTCCACCTTGGGGTCGCCCAGGTCCAGCAGCTTGCGGGCCGAGGGGCCGGCCTCACCGGCCCCCGTGCGCTGCATCTCGATGTTGAGGATGCGGTAGGTGTGGTTGGCGAAGACCACCACGGTGATGTCCAGGTCTTCCCGCGCCATCGTCCAGAGCGCCTGGACGGTGTACATCGCCGCCCCGTCGCCGTTGAGGCTCAGCACCTTGCGGTCGGGCGCGGCGACGGCGGCCCCGATGGCCAGCGGCAGGCCGATGCCGATGGCGCCGCCGGTCAGGGCCAGCACCTCGTGCGGCCGCGCCGTCGAGCCGGCCGCCGCGACGCCCGCGCCGGAGGTGACGGCGTCGTCGCAGATGATGGCGCCTTCGGGCATGTGCCGGGCGATCGAGGCGCCGACCGCATAAGCCGTGAGCTTGCCGGTGGGCGCCGCCTCGGGCAGCGAGAGCGTTTGGCTGGGCCCCTCCTTGGGCGCGCCCAGGGCGTCGGCCAGGGCCGCCAGGCCCGCGACGGCGTCCTCGCCCCGCTCGGCCAGGGTGAGCTGCGCGCAGCCCTCCGGGACCAGCACGCTGGGCCGGTCGGGATAGGCGAAGAAGGCCACCGGCATGGTGGTCCCCGCATAGACCATCAGGTCCACGCCCTCGAGCTCGGCCAGGGCCATCTCGCCGAAGTACTGCATCTTCTTCGGCGCGAAGCCGCCGGCGCCGCGCGGCTGGCGGGAGACGAAGGTGTCGGAATAGACGGTGACGCCGGCCGCCTGGAGGCGCGCGGCTTCCTTGAGCGCCTCGGCGCGGACGGCCTGGCCGCCCAGCAGGAGGACCGGCTTCTTCGCCGCCTTGATCGCCCTGGCGGCCGCCTCGACCGCGGAACCTGCCGGGGCGGGGCGCACCGGACGCTGGGCGATCACCGGCTCGCCGGAGGCGGGGAGCCAGGCGCTGTCGGCCGGCAGGATCAGGCTCACGGGCCCGCCGGGCGGCCCGAAGCTGGCGGCCACGGCCTCGGCCGCGAGGCCGGCCACGGCGTCCGGCGTGTCGGCCGACTTCGCCCAGATGGAGTTCGGCTTCACCAGCGTGGCGATGTCGGAGTTCAGCGGCGCGTCGTACTGGCGATGATAGGTGGCGTGGTCGCCGATCACGTTGACAATGGGCGTGTAGGCGCGCCTGGCGTTGTGCAGGTTCGCCACGCCGTTGCCGTAGCCGGGGCCCAGGTGCAGCAGGGTGCAGGCGGGCTTGTCGGCGATCCGGCCGTAGCCGTCGGCCGCGCCGGTGGCCACGCCCTCGAACTGGCACAGCACCGGGCGCATGGCCGGCACGCCGTCGAGCGCCGCCACGAACTGCATCTCGCTGGTGCCGGGATTGGCGAAACAGGCGGTGACCTCGTTGGCCACCAGGGTCGAGATCAGGGCGTCGGCGCCGTTCATTGGAACACCATCACGTCGGAGGGGGCGGGGTCGGCGAACAGCCGGTCGATGGCCTCGGCGCGGCGGGCGCGGGCGAGGCTCTGGGCGATGTAGCCCTTGTCGGTGATCTCGCCCGAGCTGGCGTCGGGCGCCTCGGGCAGCAGCAGGGCGCGGGCGACGCGGCCGCCGGAGCCCTTGGCGCGCGCGTTGAGCCCCTCCAGGCCCTTGCGGACGGCGGCCTCGATCTCGGGCCGGGGCCGGGTGGGGTTCGGGTAGAGCAGCAGGCCCACGGCCTCGCCGTTCTCGCCGCAGACGACCGCGTCGGTCACCGCGTCGCCGATCGCGCCGACCGCGCCGATCCGCAGTTCCCCGACCGAGACGAAGGTGCCGGAGGCCAGCTTGAAGTTCTCCGAGAGCCGGCCGTCGAAAACCATCCCGGCCCCCGGCTGGCCCGGTTCGACGAAGCGGGCGGCGTCGCCCAGGCGGTAGAAGCCCTCGTCGTCGAAGGCGGCGGCGGAGAGTTCGGGCCGGCCCAGGTAGCCGGGCGTGATCTGGGGACCCTTGACCCGGAAGTCGAGCTTGCCGGCCTCCGGGACGAGGCGCACCGAAGTCCCCGGCAGGGGCAGGCCGATCATGCCCATCCGCGCGTTGGCCCAATGGACGTTGCAGGCGGTCGGCCCGGTCTCGGTGGCGCCGTAGCCCGACCCGAAACTGATCCGCTCGCCGACCGTGCGCACCGCCACGGCCTGGATGCGGTCGGCGGTGGCCTGGCCCAGGGCGGCGCCGCCGTACTGCAGGAGGCGCACCCGCGAGAAGAAGGCGCGCGCCAGTTCGTCGTCCTGCTCGAGCGCCTCGGCGAACAGCATCCAGGCGGCGGGGACCATGTTCTGGTAGGTGGGCGCCACCTCGCGCAGGTTGCGCAGCGTCTCGCCGAACCGGGCGGCGGTGGGCTGGCCGGCGTCGATGTAGAGCGAGCCGCCACGGTGGGCTGAGTAGTGCAGAATCGCGTTGGCGCCGAGGCTGTGGCTCCAGGGCGCGGAGTGAACCATCACCGGGGGATCGGGATCGTCGAAGCAGGCGGCGATCTGGGCCGCGTTCACGCTCATGGTGCGCTGGGTGTTGATCACAGCCTTGGGCAGGCCGGTGGAGCCAGAGGTCAGCAGGTACTTGGCGTGCTGCTCCGGCGTGGCGGTGGGCGGGGTTGATCCGACGCTATACAGCCGCGCCAGGGGCGTGTCGCCCGGCCGGGGATTGGCGGCGGCGATCACCGGCAGGCCGGCCAGGACGTCGGCGGCCAGGCCTTCCGCGAACAGGGCGGCGTCTTCGGTGTAGACGGCGGCCGGCCGCAGCACTTCGCAGGCATGGGCGAGGCGCGCGACATTCGCGCCCGGAAGGCCGTACTGCGGGGAGACCGGCGCCACCGGCATTCCCTGGCCCATGGCGGCGTAGGCGATCAAGGCATG
Source organism: Phenylobacterium sp. (assembly GCF_004297125.1). Classification (GTDB taxonomy): domain Bacteria; phylum Pseudomonadota; class Alphaproteobacteria; order Caulobacterales; family Caulobacteraceae; genus Phenylobacterium. The sequence goes on from NZ_SCVD01000019.1 coordinate 226,487, forward strand.
GTCGATGCTGTTGCGGGCGAGGATCAGCAGCGGCCGCTCGCCCACCACGCCCAGGTCTCGCAGGCCCGCGCCCAGGGCGGCGATCCGCTGCCAGGCCTCTGCGAAGCTCAGGGTCCGCCAGCCGGCGCCCGAGCGCTCGGCCAGCCAGACGCGCTTCGGCGCCGCGACGGCCCAATGGGCGAGTGGGGACGTGGTCGTCTCGAACCGGGTCGAGAACGGCGTCGGGTTGGTCAGCACATATTCGCCGCCGGCGCGTTCCTCGACGTCGAGACGGCTTGGCGCATAGCGTGGGTCCCGGAACGGGGCGGTCGAGATGTTGAGCTCGGCGTCCATGCGCCGAGGGTTACGGGGGCGGCGCGCGAAAGGGAAGCCCTTCGCGTCGGCTCATTGAGACGGCTGGCTCGCCTCGAGCGAGGGCGACGGCCTGTACCGCAACGACTGAAGGGGCCTGGCGTCCACGGGCTCGGTCTCTCCCACGCTCGCGGCGGCGCACGCGATGAGGCGGTCCGCGACGTCGCAGAGCGGCTCGATCACGTCGAGCTGCCGTATCCAGGCGTGGATCAGCGCGTCGACCCCGTGGAGCGTTCCCCAGACCTGGCCGGCGATCGAGGCGGTGGTGTCGCTGTCCCCGTCATGGTTCGCCGCCAGGCGGAGCGCATCCTCGAAGCTGTCGGCCCGGAGCGCGGCGTAGAGGCCGATCGCCAGGGCCTCCTCGCCGGTCCAGCCTTGCCCCAGGGTCGCGAGCGCGTCGCGGGGCGGGGTGTCGCTCGCCGCCGCGGCCCTGGCCGCCCGGACCGCCGCCAGCACCTCCTGGCCGCCCGCCGTCTTCTCCAGGCGGGCCTCCATTCGCGTCAGCGCCGTCGCCAGGGGCGTCTCGGCCAGAAGGTCGCGGACCAGGCTCGCGAGGGCGGCGGCGCTGAGGCGGCCGGTGGGGTGGCCGTGGGTGAGCGCGGCCGCGGCGTGGGCAAGGTGGAAGGCCTCGTCCACGTCGATCCCCGGAATCAGGCCCAGCGGCGCCACGCGCGCGACGGCGCCGCTGCCCTTCGAGTCGTTGATGGGCGCGGCGGGCGTCCCGCGCGCGCCGGCCTTCAGCGCCGACAGGCAGGTGCTGCCCGGCGCGCGCACGGCCCAGAGTTCGCGATACTGACTGAGGCCCGTGGGTCCTGACGTCCATTCTTCCCGCTGGGTGCGGAACCAGGCCAGGTAGGCGTGCCGCACCCGGGCCAGGATCTGCTCGGGCTTGGGAGGAGCCCCCGCCGCGACCGCCGACAGAAGGCCGTCGGCGGTGTAGAGCGCCATCTGGGTGTCGTCGCTGACCGGGAGGCGTCCTCCTTGGGCTTGCGGCTCCAGGAGCCCCGCGTCGCCGAACGTCTTGCGGATCTGCGTCCAGGACTTGAACTCGACGGGATAGCCGAACGCGTCGCCCAGCGCCCCGCCAAGGAGGCAGCCCAGGATCTTCCCCGCCAGGCGGTGTTGCCGGACGGCTCCGTCGGCCGGCGCCGAGGCGCGGGACTGGCCCAGCGCAGGCGTCGCAAGGCGCGGGGCCCGCGCCTTCGCCGCGGCCTCGCCGGCGGGAACGCCAAGCTCGACCAGGAGCCGCGCCGCCATCCACCGGGCGCGCGCACCGCCCCCGTCGCAATGGATCAACACCTTGCCGCCCCGCCGCAGGACCTCCCTCAATCGATGCCCGGCGTAGGTCCACAGGCGTTCGAAGCGCGCGTCGGGCGGGGCGCCGACGCGCAGGGCGATGTGGTGCCACTGGGGCGTCAGGCCGGACAGGGCGTCGGGAAGGTCCGCGAGCCCGAGGAGCCTGAGCTCCTGCGGCGACATGAGGGTGACGATCGCGTCGGGCCGGAAGGCCGTCACCGCCTCGAGGTCTTCCGCCAGGCTGGCCGAACCCCCGCCGGGGCAGGCCGACACGCCAATGATCGCCCGACCGTGAGCGATCGCTTCGATACGGAACGATTGCGAGGCGCAGGCGAGACTCATGACCGGGACCCTCGGTTGACACGGAGGTGAACTGACTTAGTGTGTGAATCACACTTACCAGCCCTGACTTAGTGTCGTCAATACACGAACATGCCCTTCACATACGAATATCCCCACCCCGCCGTCGCGACGGACATCGCGGTCTTCACCCTGAGGCGCGGCGCGTTGAACGTGCTGCTCATCGAGCGGGGCGCGGCGCCCTACCTGGGCGCGTGGGCGCTTCCGGGCGGCTTCCTCCAGCCCGACGAGGAGCTGGACGAGTGCGCGCGTCGCGAACTCCTGGAGGAGACCGGCGTCGACGCGGACCTGCTCCTGCACTTCGGCAACTTCAGTGCGCCGGATCGCGACCCGCGGGAGCGGGTGATCTCCGTGGCCTATCTGGCGCTGCTGGCGTCCGACGAGCTGCGCCTGGAGGCCAGCACCGACGCGGCCCAGGCACGATGGTTCGCGGTCGGCGACCTGCCGGAGCTGGCCTTCGACCACGCCGAAATCCTGCGCCGCGCGCTGGAGGTGCTGGGGTCGAGGGCGCGGACGATCTCGCCCCTGTTCGCCCTGCTGCCGGCGAGGTTCACCCTGAGCCAGCTCCAGGGGGCGTATGAGGCGGTCACCGGCGAGGAAGCGGAGAAGCGGAACTTCCGCAAGATGGTGGCCAGCCTGGGGTGCGTGTCCGAGACCGATGATTTCGCCCACGGCTCCCATCGGCCCGCCCGCCTGTACGAGGCCGCGAGCTAGGTGGTCGTCAGGGAACGCCGCCGCGCCTCCAGATACAGCCGTTCCGCCGGCGCGGGCCCGAGCGCCAGCGCCGCGTCATAGGCCGCGCGGGCGTCCGCGCGCCGGCCGGCCTTGGCGCTGAGGGCGGCGAACGCGGCCTGGTAGGGCAGCCAGGTCTCCATGCCCTGGATCTTCGCCAGTTCCGCGAGGCCCGCCGCCGCCCCCTCCGCCTCGCCGATGGCGACCGCGCGGTTGATGGCGATGGCGGCGTGGGGCCGGAGTTGGGCCAGGATGTCGTAGAGGGCGGCGATCGTCGGCCAGTCGGTGGCGCCCCCGGTCTCGGCGCGCGCGCAGTGGGTCGCGTGGATCGTGGCCAGGATCTGGCGGGGTCCGCTGCGGCCCAGGGCGGCGGCGCGGTCGAGGAGCGTCGCTCCCTCGGCGATCAGGTCGCGGCGCCACAGGCCGATGTCCTGCCGGTCGGGCGGAACCATGGCGCCCAGGTCGCCCAGGCGGGCGGGGCGGCGCGCCTCCGCGAACCGGACCAGGGCGGCCAGGCCCAGAACCTCGGGTTCGTCGGGGACGAGCTCGGCCAGCAGGCCGGAGAGGCGCAGGACCTCGACGGCGAAGCCGGCGGTCTCGCCGGCCAGGGCGGCGTCCTCATAGGCCTGGGCGTAGGCGATCTCGAGTGTGGTGAGGACGGCTTCCAGGCGCTCGGGCCAGGCGTCGCGGGCCGGAACCTCGAAGGGCACGCCGGCGCCGGCGATCTTCGCCTTGGCCCGCGTGATCCGTTGCAGCATGGCCGGTTCACCGACGAAGAACGCGCGCGCCAGCCGCTGGGTGGAGAGGCCGCAGACAACCTTGAGGGTCAACGCCACCCGGGAGTCCGGCGCCAGCGCAGGGTGGCAGCAGACGAAGATCAGTTTCAGCCGCTCGTCCGGGATGGGCTGGTGGGCCGCCATCAGCGCCTCCTCGGGCGTGGGTTCCGGTTCGGGCGTGTCCAGCACGGCGCGCTCGCGCACGGCGGCGCGGCGCTTGGCGTCGATGGCGCGCCGGAGCGCCGCGCGCCACAGCCAGGCGGCCGGGTCGCGCGGCGCCTGGTTGGGCCAGGCGACGAGGGCAGAGGTGCAGGCCTCGGCGAAGGCGTCCTCGGCCAGGTCCAGGTCGCGCAGGCGCGCGGCCAGGGCGGCGACCACCCGCGGACGGGCCGCGGAGATAGCCTGGCCGAAGCGGCGCATCAGTGGACGATCAGCGGCCGGACCTCGACCTTGCCGCCATCGGTCACCGGCACGCGTCTGGCGATGGCCAGGGCCTCATCGAGGTCGGGCACGTCGATCAGGTAGTAGCCGCCCAGGTGCTCGCGGGTCTCTGCGAACGGGCCGTCGTGGATCGTCTGCTGGCCGTTCTGGGTGACCACGGTGGTCGCGGTCTCGCTGCCCTGCAGGCCGGCGCCGTCCTTCTGGATACCCTTGGCGCGAAGTTCGCCGGCGAGCGCCATATGCTTGGCGACGATGTCCGCCAGCGCGGCCTGGCCGGCCTCGCCGGCATAGGCGTCCTCGGGTTCGTAGATCAGGATCATGTATTGCATCTTGGTCTCCCGCTCGGGTTGAGATTGCGCGACGCGGAGGCGTGCGTCATCCGGGAGACGCGCCACCGGCAGCGGATTCGACAGGGGCTTGCGACATGCGTGCGATTTTTCTGACGGCGGCCCTGGTGCTGGCGGCGAGTTCGGCCTCGGCCGCGGACGATCCACACAACCGCGCCCTGGCGGCCGGCTACAAGGCGGCCTTCCTGTGCAGCGGGATCTTCAACGCCGGCCAGAGCGAGGCGCAGGTCGCCGCCGACGACCTGGAAGGCATCTATCCAGACTACCAGGCGCTGGTGCGGACCCTGCCGGCGACGGTGGACCGGACGGCGAAAACGGTAAGCGTGCCGTTCGACGACAAGCTGCCGCCGCGGATCGCGGCGTGGCGGCCGGGCCTGGGCTGCGCGCAACTGCCGATCGGCGCGCCGGCCACGGGGATCGCGAAGCTCCCCCGACTGGCGATCCAGCCGCCGCCTGCGAAGGCCCGGTGGCCGGATGGGGACGAAGGGGCGACCGCGCCCGGCCCGGCCAAGCTGGGCCCCGTGGTGGAGAAGGCGTTCGACAAGGCGGCCTACGGCGGCGCGACCACGGCCGTGCTGGTGGTGCGCGACGGCAAGATCATCGGCGAGCAGTACCGGGCGGGCTACGACCTGCACACGCCGCAGCGGACCTGGTCAGCGGCCAAGAGCCTGACCGCCACGGTGGTGGGACGGGCCGTGCAACTGGGCAAGGTGAAGGTGGAGGCGCCGGCCAACATCCCGGAGTGGAAGACGCCCGGCGACCCGCGCGCGGCGATCACGATGGCGCAACTGATGCACATGAACTCGGGCCTCTGGACCGACGGGCCGGGCAACCGGACGGACGAGGTCTACCTGGGCGGCGGCGCGGTGACCGAATGGGCGACGCGGATGCCGCTGGAGGTCGCCCCCGACACCCGGTTCCGGTACGCCAACAACGACACCCTGCTGGCGGCGCGTAGCGTGCGCGCGGCCCTGGGCGACGGGAAGGCGGCGCTGGAGTTCCCGTTCGCCGAGCTGTTGTGGAAGATCGGGATGCGGCGCACCACGCCGGAGACCGACTGGCAGGGGAACTACATCCTCTCCAGCCAGGTCTGGACGACGGCCCGCGACCTGGCGCGGCTGGGCCTGCTCTACCAGAACGACGGGGTCTGGAACGGCGAGCGGCTGCTGCCGGCCGGGTGGTCGGGGTTCGTGGCCACGCCGGCGCCCGTGCAGCCGGAGCGGAACGCGGGCTACGGCGCCTTCTTCTGGCTCTACGGCGAGGCGCTGGGCCTGCCGGAGGGGACCTACGCCATGAACGGCAACCGCGGACAGTACGTGTTCATCGTGCCGTCGAGGAAGGTGATCGTCGTGCGGCGCGGCTTCGACGCCGCGGGCGGCCCGCAGTTCGATGCGCCGAAGTTCGCGAAAGACGTGCTGGCGGCGCTGGATTAGGCGGCCAGCGTCTCCAGGAACCGCACCGGCTCGCCCAGGCTGGGCGCCACGATCTCGTCGTCGCGCATGACCACGCGGCCGCGGATGATCGTGGCCTTGGGCCAACCCTTCGCCTCGAAGCCGTCGAACGGGGTCCAGCCGGCGCGGGTGGCCATCTGGTCGTGGGTGATGGTGCGCCGGGCCTTCAGGTCGACGATGGTCAGGTCGGCGTCGTAGCCGACGGCCAGCCGGCCCTTGTCGGCCAGGCCGAAGATGCGTTGCGCGCCGTGGCTCGTCAGGTCCACCAGGCGCTCCAGGCTGAGCTTCCCGTCGGCCACATGGGTCAGCATGATCGGCAGCAGGGTCTGCACGCCGGGCATGCCGGAGGGCGAGGCGGGATAGGGCCGGGCCTTCTCCTCGCGGGTGTGCGGGGCATGATCCGAGCCCAGGACGTCGGCCACGCCGTTGGCGATGCCGGCCCAGAGGCCCGCCCGGTGATAGGCGTCGCGGATCGGCGGGTTCATCTGGGCGAAGGCCTTGAGCTCCTCATAGGCCTCGGGGCCGGCCAGGGTCAGGTGCTGGGGCGTGACCTCGACCGAGGCCACGTCCTTGTGGGCGGCGAGGTATTCGATCTCGTCCTTGGTGGTCACGTGCAGGACGTGGATCCGCTTGCCGAGCTGCTGGGCCAGCCGGACCAGGCGGTGGGTGGACTGGATCGCCGACTGGGCGTCGCGCACCTCGGGGTGGCTGGTCCAGTCGCCGGTGCGGGCCAGCGGCCGGCGCTCGGCCAGGCGGTACTCGTCCTCCGAGTGGAAGGCGGCCCGGCGGTTGATGTGGCGCAGCACCTGCTCGATGCCTTCGTCGTCCTGCACCAGCAGGGTGCCGGTGGAGGCTCCCATGAACACCTTGATCCCGCAGCAGCCGGGCAGGCGCTCCAGCTCGCCCAGGAAGGCGGCGTTCTCGTGCGTGCCGCCGACGTAGAAGGCGTGGTCGCAATGCATGCGGTGGTTGGCGCGCTTAAGCTTGTCGGCCAGCGCGTCCGGGTCGGTGGTGGTGGGCTCGGTGTTCGGCATTTCAAAGACCGCAACAACGCCCCCGAGAACCGCGCAGCGCGACCCGGTCTCCAGGTCTTCCTTCCACTCCAGGCCGGGCTCGCGGAAGTGGACCTGGGTGTCGATGACGCCCGGCATGATCGTGAGGCCCGAGGCGTCGAACACCTCGCCGGCCGAGGCCTGGGAGAGGTCGCCCACCGCGGCGATCTTACCGCCGGTCACGCCCACGTCGGCGGCCCCGCGCCCGGCATGGTTCACCACCTCGCCCCCGCGGACGATCAGGTCGTAGCTCTCAGGCATCAGTCAGGCTTTCTGGGGTTCCGTGGCCTTCAGGAGGTCGTTGGCGGCGGCGAGGACGGTCTTCACCGGCAGGTCCATCATGTGACACAGCGCCTGGCCGAATCCAGGGTCAACCGCCCGGATCTGCTCGAACGACCGGGGCCCGCGCACGACCACGGCATGCTCGCCCCACGGCGCGTAGAGCCGTTCGTCGGAGGGGCCGAAGAGGCCGATCGTGGGGCAGCCGGCCGCGGCGGCCAGGTGCATGGCGCCCGAGTCGTTGCCGATGAACAGGCGCGCCCGCTTCAGGCAGGCGAAGGCTGTAAGGAGGTCGACCTTGCCGGCCAGGTTGATGAAGCGTCGCCCGGCGGAGTCCTTGAGGGAGCGGCCCAGCGCCTCGTCCCCGGGACCGCCCAGCACCATCAGCCGCCCGCCGGCCATGGGTCCGTAGCCGTGCAGCAGGGACATGGCCACCTGGCTGAACCGCTCCACCGGCCAGGTCTTGCCGATCCAGTTGGCCGCCGGCGCCATGGCCAGGATCGGGCCGGCGCCGTTCAGCAATTCGTCGGCGTAGGCCTCGACGTCGGGGTTGGTGAAGATGTGCGGCGGGGCGGGCTCATCCTCGATCCTCAGGACGCGGGCCGCCTCCAGCACCTTGTGGATCGGCTCGGTGCTTTTCCTGTGGATGGCGCGGCGCCGGGTCGACAGGAAGCGCGAGATCCCCGAGCCGCGCAGGTCGACCACCAGGCCCCACTTCGTCTCATGCACCTTCCGCCACAGCTCGAACCAGTGGCTGCCGCTCTTGGATTTCTCGAGCACGATGAGCCGAGCCAGACCGGGGACGTGGGCGAACAGCGGGGCGGCGTCCGGGCCCGCGACGATGGTGAAGCGGGCGTTGGGGATCTCGTCGGCCAGCCGCTTGATCAGCCCCGAGGACAGCACCGCGTCGCCGATACGCGTGGCGGTGATGAACAGGATCGGGAAGGCGGCGGCGGACATCGGCATGTCTATAACGCCAGACGGCTGGCGCTCCACCGCCTGCGGCCCCAAATTGTCGGGATGTCGGACACTGTCTCTATTGCGCACTTGCCAAGCCGCAGCCTCATCGCGCTGGGCGGGCCGGACTGGCGGAGCTTCCTGCAGGGGCTGATCACCCAGGACGTGGAGACGCTTGCGCCCGGCGAGGCGCGGTTCGGGGCGCTGCTGACGCCGCAGGGCAGACTGCTCTTCGACCTGTTCGTGGTCGGGCGCGCGGAGGGCGCGTGGCTGGATGTCGAGGCGCAGCATCGCGACGCCATCCTCCAGCGGCTCGGCCTGTACCGGCTGCGGGCCAAGGTGGAGCTCGCGGCGGACGAGACGCCGGTCAACATCCTGTTCGATGGCGAGGCTCCGGACGGCGCGGGCTGGGTGCGCGATCCGCGGCTTCCCGAGCTGGGGTGGCGTGGATACGGCGCCTTCGAGGCTAACGCCCAGGAGGCCGACCGCGAGGCGCAGAAGCTGCGGCTGGGCGTGCCGGGACCGCGGGATTGGGGGGCCGACAAGACCTATCCGATCGAGGCCAATTTCGACCTGCTGAACGGGATCGATTTCAAGAAGGGCTGCTTCGTCGGCCAGGAGACGACCTCCCGCATGAAGCGGCGGGGCGTCATAAAGAACCGCATGCTGCCGCTGGTGTTCGAAGGGCCGGCCCCGGCCTACGGGACCGAGGTGCTGAACGGCGAGCTGCGGGCGGGCGAGGTGCTGTCCGGGGGCGACGGGCGGGCGATCGCGCTGGTGCGCCTGGACCGGGCGCTGGGCGCGGCGCTCACCGTGGATGGGCGCGCTGCGCGGGTAGAGACGCCCGGCTGGATGCTATCGGCCCTCGGCGAAGAAGCCGCGTAGCAGCGCCAGAGTCTCCTCCGGCTTTTCCTCCGGGATGAAGTGGCCGCAGTCGAGGGATTGGCCGCGCACGTCGTCGGCCCACTCGCGCCAGACGGCCAGGGTGTCGTACCAGGCGGCGAGCGCCCCCTTGCCGCCCCAGAGGACCTGGAGCGGGCAGGCGATCCTTTTCCCGGCCGTCTTGTCGGCCTCGTCGAGCAGGCGGTCGTAGCCCGCGCCGGCCCGATAGTCCTCGCACATGGCGTGGACGACGGAGGGCCGCTGCACCGCGGCCACATAGTCGGCCAGGGCCTCGGCGCCGAAGATCGCCGCCGCGTGGGGGTACTGTCCCTTGAAGAAGAAATACTCCGGATCGGCGCCGATCAGGGTCTCCGGCACGGGATAACGCTGGGCCAGGAACGGCCAGTGCCAGTAGCCGAGGGCGAAGCGGCGGTCGGCCCGGGCCCAGACCTCGCCGGTGGGGATGATGTCGAGGATCGAGAGCCGCCGCACCGCCCGCGGGTGGTCCAGCGCCAGTCGATAGGCCACGCGGCCGCCGCGATCATGCCCGGCCACGTCGAAATGCTCGAAGCCGAAATGGCGCATTGCGGCTATCGCATCCTGGGCCATGGCCCGCTTGGATGAGGTCTCGTGGTCGTCGGATGAGGGCGGCTTGGTCGAACCGCCGTAGCCGCGCAGGTCGGGGCAGACCACGGTGAAGTCGCGGGCCAGTCCCTCGGCGACCCTGGCCCACATCATGTGGGTCTCGGGGTAACCGTGCATCAGCAGCACCGGCGGGCCGGAGCCGCCGTGGCGCACGCGCAGCGAAACCTCGTCGGTCTTCACCTGCGACAACTGGAAGCCTTCGAACGCCATCGAAAGTTGGCCTCTTGTTTCGGGACCCCGGCTGCGCTGAGAGTGCGGCCGATGACCCAGACCCTGACTCGTTGCGAATGGCGCGGCATGGCCGGCGACCCGCTGTACGAGGCCTATCACGACACCGAATGGGGCGTTCCGGAATACGATTCCCGGGCGCTCTGGGAGAAACTCGTCCTCGATGGATTCCAGGCGGGGCTCGCCTGGATCACCATCCTCCGCAAGCGTGACGCCTTCCGCGCGGCCTTCGACAACTTCGATCCGGAGAAGGTGGCGCGCTATGGCGAGGCGGACCGGGCGCGGCTGATGGCCGACGCAGGCATCGTGCGGTCGAACGCCAAGATCGACGCGGCCATCGAGAGCGCCAGGATCTATCTGCTGATGCAGGCGCGGGGCGAGGACTTCTCGGAGTTCTGCTGGGGCTTCGTGGGCGGCAAGCCGATCCAGAACCGGTGGAGCGCCTTCGGCGACGTGCCCGCCAAGACCGAACTGGCCGAAGAGGTGTCCAAGGCGCTGAAGGCCAAGGGTTTCAAGTTCGTGGGGCCGGTGATCGTCTACGCCTGGATGCAGGCCGTGGGCATGGTCAACGACCATTTCACCTGCTGCTTCCGCCACGACCAGGTGAAGACGCTGGTGCGCTGATGACCAAGGGTCCCACGCTCCTGCTGGAAAAGGCCTTCGTGGGCGGTCCCGTCTGCGGGGTCGACGAGGCCGGCCGCGGGCCGTGGGCCGGGCCGGTGAGCGCAGGGGCGGTGATCCTTTCCGACAATCCGCGCAAGATCCCCAAGGGCCTGGACGACTCCAAGAAGCTGACCGCCAAGGCGCGCGAGGAGCTGGAGCTGGAGATCAAGGCCAAGGCGGTGGCCTGGGGCGTGGGGTTCGCCAGCGTCGAGGAGATCCACGAGCTCAACATCCTGCACGCGACCGGCCTGGCCATGTGCCGCGCCATCGAGGCCCTCGCGGTGGAACCCATGTTCGCCCTGGTCGACGGGAACTACCGCTTCAAGCTGCCGTGCGAGGTGAAGACGGTGGTGGGCGGCGACGGCAAGTCGAAGTCCATCGCCGCGGCCTCGATCCTGGCCAAGGTGGCCCGCGACCGGCTGATGATGGAGATGGACGGGCTCTATCCCGGCTACGGCTTCGCCAGCCACAAGGGCTACAACGCGCCGGTGCATATCGAGGCCCTGGTCAGCCTCGGGCCGTGCGAGATCCACCGCCGGTCATGGCGGCCGGTGAAGCTGGTGCTGGCGGGCAAGGACCCCCGGCTGGAAAGCGATTTGCAGGACGAGCTCCCGTTCGGGGAGTGATCCAGGCGATCTCTTCGGTGGCCGCGAATGCAGCTTTGGGTGGTGTTCTCGAAAGTAGCGTCCCAGGCGGGAATCCGGCCAACTAATCTTAACTTGGTTCACCTAGGCTTCGAACCCGTTGAGTTCGAGCCTCCCCATGCTTTCGGTCCTGACGTGCATTGTCGTCGAGCACGACCTTCGACTGGTCGTGTTGGCTGCGCTGACCTGCGCCATCGCGTGCAGCTCGGCGATGGGCTTCCATGTCCGCAGCCTGACGGCGCCCAAGGGATCGCGCCTGCTCTGGCTGGGGCTGACCGGCATGGTGGCGGGCTGCGGCGTGTGGGCTACCCACTTCATCGCCATGCTGGCCTACCTGCCGAGCTTGCCCACCGGCTATGCCCCGGCCACCACCGCCCTCTCGCTGGTGACGGCGATCATCGGCATGGGCGTCGGCTTCGCCGTTCCGGTGCTGCAGAGCGGGCGCGCGGCGGCCCTGGCGGGTGGGGCGCTGACGGGCCTCGCCGTGGCGGCCATGCACTTCATGGGCATCGACGCCATGCGCGCCGCGGCCCACACCGAATGGGACACGGCGTACGTGGTCGCCGCCGTCGTGGTCGGCATGGCCGGCGGCGCGGCGTCGTTCTACGCGCGACTGCAGCTTAAGGGCCGCGCCGGCTGGACCGTGCCTGCGACGCTGCTGCTGCTGGGCATCGTCGGCCTGCACTTCACCGCCATGACCGCCCTTCGGCTCGTGCCCGACCCGACCCTGGCCCTGCCGGAAGAACTGGTCGGCCGTGGCGTGCTGGCGCTGGCGACTGTGGCGATGACCGGCCTGATCCTGGCGGCGGCCTTCAGCCTGATCTGGATGGAGCGCCTTGGGCGCCGCTCCACGCTCAGCGGGATGCGCGACGCGTTGCATGCGGTGTCTTCCGGGCTGGCCTTCTTCGACCCCGACGGCCGCCTGGCGTCGTGGAACAAGGCCTACGAGACCCTGATGGCGAGCGCCAAGGTGACCCTGACCGAAGGCATGGCGAAGGAAAGCCTGATCGAGCGCGTGCTGGCGGCCGGCTGGGAGCCACAGTTCGATCTTGACGCGCCGCCGGCGCGGGCGGCCCGGAACAGCATCGGCCTGGAGCTGAGGCTGCCTGACGGCCGCTGGATCCGCCACGACTCGTTCCAGACCCAGGACGGTGGTGGCGTTTCGGTCGTGACCGACATCACCGAGCAGCGTGAAACCACCCGCGCCATGGCCGAGGCGCGCGACGCCGCCGAGGCCGCCAACCGCGCCAAGAGCCAGTTCCTGGCCAATATCAGCCACGAGATCCGCACGCCGCTGAACGGCGTACTGGGCGTGGCCGACGTGCTGATGGGCTCCGACCTCACGCCGAAGCAGCAGGAGCTGGTGGGCGTGATCCGCACGTCCGGCGCGCTGCTCAATTCGCTGCTGACCGACCTCCTGGACCTCGCGCGGGTGGAGGCCGGGGCCGCCGAGCTGCGGCCAGAGCCCACGGCGCTGGGCGACCTGGTGCATGCGGTGGCCAACCTCTACGCGGCCCGCGCGGCGCAGAAGGGCCTGGCCCTCACCGTCGAGATCGCGCCGGGCGCCGGCGTCCACGCGGCGTGCGACGCCATGCGCCTGCGCCAGGTGCTGGGCGCCCTGGTGAGCAACGCGGTGAAGTTCACGGATGACGGCGAAGTCGCCCTCGTGCTGGATCGCCAGGGCGACCAAGTGACTTTCAAGGTCCGCGACACCGGCTCCGGCTTCGACGACGCGTTGAAGGCGACCCTGTTCGGCCGCTTCCAGCAGGCCGACGACAGCTCGACACGCAAGCATGGCGGCGCCGGCCTGGGCCTGGCGATAAGCCGCGAATATGTGGCGCTGATGGGCGGCGAGCTCGACTGCGTCAGCCGGCCGGGCGTGGGCTCGACCTTTTCGTTCACCCTCGACCTCCCCGCGCTGCGCGAGGCCGAGCCCCCGGTCGTACTGGCGGTGGCCGTGGCGGGCGAGCCCGGGTGCTTCCGCGTCCTGGTGGTGGACGACAACGAGATCAACCGTCAGGTCCTGGGCCTGATCCTGGACTCCGCCGGCATCGACCACGCGGACGCCGAGGACGGCAGGGCCGGTGTGGAGGCCGCGACCACCGGCCGGTTCGACGCCGTGCTGATGGATATCCAGATGCCGGTCATGGACGGCTTCGAGGCCACCCGCCGCATCCGCGACTGGGAAGCCGGGGCCGGCCGGCCCCGCATGCCGATCTACATCGTCTCGGCCAACGGCCTGCAGGAGCACGTGGCGGCCGGGATCGCCGCCGGCGCCGACGGCCACCTGAACAAGCCGGTGTCGGTGCCGCAGCTGCTCGGCGCCCTGGAACCGCACCTCAATGCGGCGTTGGCGGCCTGACGTTCGAATTTTTCGCCAACGTCGTTGACGGCCTGTTCACCATGTCAGACCGAAAGATTCAGCCTTCTGTTGGATTGAGGTTGGGCCATGGGGCTGCCGGTTGACGCCATTCTGCAAGGCGATTGCCTGGAGGAGCTGAAGAAGCTCCCCGACAGGTCGGTCGATCTGGTCTTCGCCGATCCGCCGTACAACCTGCAGCTCGGCGGCGATCTGCTGCGGCCGGACAACTCGAAGGTGGACGCGGTCGACGACGACTGGGACCGTTTCGAGAGCTTCGAGACCTACGACACCTTCACCAAGGCTTGGATGAAGGAATGCAAGCGCGTCCTGAAGGACGACGGCGCCCTGTGGGTGATCGGCAGCTACCACAACATCTTCCGCGTCGGCGCGACGCTGCAGGACCTGGGCTTCTGGATCCTGAACGACATCGTCTGGCGCAAGTCGAACCCGATGCCGAACTTCAAGGGCACGCGCTTCACCAACGCCCACGAGACCCTGATCTGGGCGGCCAAGAGCCGGGGCGGGCGGCGCTACACCTTCAACTATGACGCCATGAAGATGGCCAACGACGAGCTGCAGATGCGTTCGGACTGGACGCTGCCGCTCTGCACCGGCGAAGAGCGGTTGAAGGACGAGACCGGGACCAAGGCGCATCCGACCCAAAAGCCGGAAGCCCTGCTGCACCGGGTGATCATGGCGTCCACCAAGCCGGGCGACATCATCCTGGACCCCTTCTTCGGCACCGGAACCACGGGCGCGGTGGCGCGGCGGCTGGGTCGCAAGTTCATCGGCATCGAGCGCGAGGAGAACTACGCCAGGATCGCCAAGGAGCGCATCGCCAAGGTGATCCCGGCGACCTCCGCGGAGATGGCGGTGACGGGCTCCAAAAAGTCCGAGCCGCGAGTGCCGTTCGGCAGCCTGGTGGAGGCGGGCCTGCTCCGGGCCGGCGACGTGCTCTACTGCTCGCAGGGACGCAACGCCGCCCGGGTCCGCGCCGACGGCAGCCTGGTGGTGGGCGAACTGGCCGGCTCGATCCACAAGGTGGGCGCCATGGTGCAGTCGGCCCCGGCCTGCAACGGCTGGACCTACTGGCACTTCAAGACCGACAAGGGCCTGGCCCCCATCGACGTCCTGCGCGCCAAGGTCCGTGCGCAGATGCCGAACTGACGTCTAGCCACATACCGGTTCTTCGGTCACCTTGACCTCAAACAAGCGTTTGGGGGCGATCGGCATGGGGCAGCGGCGGCGATGAATCCGCGCGTCTTCGTGCTGACCATGGTCACCTTCGCGTTCGGGTCGGCGGCGTTCATCTTCGCCGGCCTGCTCGAGACGATGGCCGCGGACCTGGGCGTCTCGACCGCGGTCGCGGGCCAGCTGCAGACCGCCTATGTCCTGACCTCGGCCGTGCTCGGACCGGTGGCCGCCCATGTGCTGGCGCGGTTCGATCGGCGGCTGGTGGTGCTGGCGGGGCTCAGCTTCGGCCTGTTGCTGCACCTGGCCTGCGCCTTCACGCCGAACTTCGAGACCTTGCTGGGGCTGCGCGGCCTCGCGGGACTGGCGGGCGCCATGTCGGGCCCGGCGGCCAGTGTGGCGGCGGCCTCGATGGTTCCCCCGGAGCGGCGCGGATCGGCGCTCGCGATGGTGGCGGGCGGCATGACCCTGGCCTTCGTGCTGGGCATTCCGATGGGCAGCGTCGTGGGCTCGATCTTCGGCTGGCGCGCCACCTTCCTGTTCGCCGCCCTGCTCTCGGCCTCGGCCCTGGTGGCGGTGACCTTCTTCCTGCCGCCGGTCCCGGCGCCGGCGAAGCGCGAGGGCGGCACGGTTCCGGTCCACGCGATCTGGCCCCTGTACCTCACCACCTTTCTGGTGTTCGCGGCCAACATGACCCTCAACCTCTACATCGCCCCGGTGGTGCGGGTGGGGGCGGGCGTGACCGGCGCCGGCGTGGGCGCCTTCCAGGCGATGATCGGCCTGGGCTCCATCGCGGGACTGTGGCTCGGCGGCCGCGCCGCGGACCGCGACGTGGGCAAGGCCTGGATCATGCAGGGCTTCGCGATCCAGGGGGTGGCCATGGCCCTGCACTTCGCCGCCACGCACCACGCCCTTCCGCCCGGCCTGCCCAGCCAGTTCCTGGTGGCCCTGGCGATCTTCGTGGCGGCCACGGCGCTGTTCTCGATCACGCCGGTGATCCAGGCGCGGCTGATCCACATGACCGACGGCGCGCCGGTGGCGCTGGCGCTGAACGGCTCGGTTATCGCGGTGGGCCAGGCGCTGGGTTCCGCGGCCGGCGGAGCGTCGCTGGCGGCCTGGGGCGTGCCGGCGATCCCGGCCACGGCGCTGGTCCTGTCGTTGACCGGCTTCGCGATCCTCAGCGTCGCCTTCCCGCGAAAGGCCCGTAGCTAAAGCAGGTTCGCGAGCCCCGCGCGGGCGGCCTTGAGGAACACGCTGGGCAGGGCGTCCAGGTCGCGGCGCGGGCTCCAGATCACATCCTCCGCGTCGCCCTCAGCCCGCAGGAGCTGGAGCGTCAGGGTGAAGTGGGTGAAGCCGTGCTCCACCTCGC
Organism: Phenylobacterium sp.; assembly: GCF_004297125.1. Lineage (GTDB taxonomy): Bacteria > Pseudomonadota > Alphaproteobacteria > Caulobacterales > Caulobacteraceae > Phenylobacterium. Next base: position 242,513 of record NZ_SCVD01000019.1, read on the forward strand.
CCACCCCGCGCCAGGCGGCGTCGGCCGGCGCATCCCGGATCGCCTCGTCGTTGCACCAGCGGGCGGCGCGCCACTCGCTGGTGGGCAGGGCCAGCATGCCGCCCAGCAGGCCTCGGGGCGGGCGGCGCACGAGGGCCACTTGGTCGCCACGGGTCAGGACGTAGGCCACCCCGTAGCGGTGCGGCCGTTCGGCCTTGGCGGTCTTGCGGGGATAGGTTTCCGGCGCGCCCGTCGCCAGCGCCGCGCAGTGTTCCGACACCGGGCAGCGGTCGCAGAGCGGCGCCTTGGGCCGGCAGACGGTCGCGCCCAGGTCCATCAGCGCCTGGGCCCAGTCGCCGGGGCGGTCGTCGCGGACCAGGGCGGCGGCCAGGCGCTTCAGCTCCGGCTTGGCGTCCGGCAGGGGCTGTTCCACGGCGAACAGGCGGGACATGACCCGTTCCACGTTGCCGTCCACGACGTTGGTGGGCAGGTCGAAGGCGATCGCGCCGACCGCGGCGGCCGTGTAGGGGCCCAGGCCCGGCAGGCCGCGAAGACCTTCCTCGGTGTCAGGGAAGACGCCGCCGTGCCCGCTGGCGACCGCACGGGCGCAGGCCAGCAGGTTGCGGGCGCGGGCGTAGTAGCCAAGCCCCGCCCACGCGGCCATCACCTCGCCATCCGCCTCGTCCGCCAGCGCGGTGACGGTCGGCCAGCGGGCGGTGAACTTCAGGAAGTAGGGCGTGGCGTGCGGCACGGTGGTCTGCTGCAGCATCACCTCCGACAGCCACACCCGGTAGGGATCGGCCCGCACGCCCGCGGCATGGTCGGCCGGCCCCACGCGCCAGGGCAGGTCGCGGGCGCCTGCGTCATACCAGGCGAGGAGCTGGGCGCGGAGGGTGTCCGGGGTCACGCGCACCGCCTACCATCCCCGCCGGCCGCGCGGTAGAAGGAGACATGGCCCGCCAGCTCCCGACCAAAGAGGAAGCGCTTCTGATCCTCGCGCGGAAGCGGACGCGGCCGCCGTTCCGGCCCGCGCCGCCGGCGGGCCGGGCGCTGAACCGGCTCATGAAGGATCTGGACGCCAAGTATGGCCAGGGCTCCGGGGCGCTGACCGCCCGCTGGCGCGAGGTGGTCGGCCCGGAGGTCGCGCGGCGGACCGAGCCGGTGAAGCTGGTGCGCGGCCGCAACGGGGGGCCGTCCTCGCTGGAGATTCGGGTGGCGGGGCCCGCCGCCGCGATCATTCAGCACCAGGCCCACGACATCCTGGCCCGCGTGAACCTCTTCCTGGGGCCGGACGCCGTGCAGAAGCTGCGGATCGTGCAGGGGCCGCTGCATCGCGCGCCCGAACCGCCGCCGCGCCGCCGCGCCGCGCCGCTGAACGCGGCCGCGGAAGCGAGGCTGGCGCAGGGGCTTGCGGACGCGCCGGAGGGCAAGCTGAAGGACGCGCTGCTGGCGCTCGGCCGCGGCGTGCTGAAGCGCAACGGCCAAGGTTGACACATATCCGCCGCGGTCCCATCGGCATGTGCCGCCGCCGCCCTCACGCGGGGGTTGCTTGGGGCGCGGGGGAATCGCGCTTTAATCCTTCGTTCAGAACTACCGGAAGGTTTTCGATGTCGATCCTCAGCCGCCGTCTCCTGATGGTCGCCGCCGCCGCGGGAGCGGCCCTGACGCTGGCCAGCTGCAACAAGGCCGGGGGTGGCGCGGCCACCGACGAGGCCATGACCATGGGCAAGGCCGACGCGCCGGTGGTGATCGAGGAATATGCCTCGACCACCTGCAGCCACTGCGGCCGCTTCGCAACCGAGGTCTTCCCGGCCTTCAAGGCCAAGTACATCGACACCGGCAAGGTGAAGTGGACGTACCACGAGTTCCTGACGCCACCGGAGGCCGTGGCCGCCGCCGGCGTGCTGGTCGCCCGCTGCGCCGGCAAGGACAAGTATTTCAGCGTCATCGACGCCCTCTTCCATAGCCAGGAAGAGATGTATCGGACCGGCGACGCGCGCGGCACGCTGCTGAAGGTGGCCCAGTCGGCGGGCATGACCGAGGCCCAGTTCAACGCCTGCGTCCAGGACGAAGCCGCGGCCAAGGCGCTGAACGCCCGGGTCGAGAAGGCGCAAAAGGACCGCAACATCAGCTCGACCCCGACCTTCTTCGTCAACGGCAAGAAGCTGAAGGAAGGCGAGCTCAGCATGGCCGAGTTGGAAGCCGCGGTCGCCGGGGCCGGCAAGTAGCCATGGGCGCCCTGACCCGCCGCGCCGCCGTCCTGACCGCCGCCGCCGTCGCGGCGGCCGGCGTGGCTGCGCCCGCCTGGGCCCAGTACAAGGCGGCCCCCGGCGACATGAGCCTGGGCAGCCCCAAGGCGCCGATCCAGGTGGTCGAGTACCTGTCGCTTACCTGCCCGCACTGCGCGCACTTCCACGCCGACGTCTTCCCGGCCTTCAAGGCCAAGTACATCGACACCGGCCGGGTCCATTTCACGATCCGCGAACTGCTGACCGCCCCGGCCCAGGTGGCGGCGGCGGGCTTCCTGCTGGCGCGCTGCAACGGCGGGAAGGACTACTTCCAGGTCGTCGACGAGGTGTTCAAAAGCCAGTCCCGCTGGCAGGGCGGCCAGATCAAGCCGATCTTCCTGGAGATCGCCAAGAAGCACGGCCTGACCGAGGCCCAGTTCGAGGCCTGCATCACTGACGAGAAGGCACAGGAGGATCTCCAGAAGCGTCTGGAATACGCCACGGGGACCGACAAGGTCACCGGCACGCCCACCTTCTTCGTCAACGGGGTGATGCTGCCCAACGCCGAGGTTCCGACCCTGGCCGACCTCGACGCGGCCATCGCCAAGGCCGCCAAACCCGCTGGGGGGAGGCGCTAACGGCCGTGCACTTCCAGCGCCTCAGGCTCGCGGGCTTCAAGTCCTTCGTCGATCCGACCGAGTTCCGGATCGAGCCAGGACTCACGGGCATCGTCGGGCCGAACGGCTGCGGGAAGTCGAATCTGCTCGAGGCGCTGCGGTGGGTGATGGGCGCCAATTCCGCCAAGGCCATGCGGGCCGGCGGGATGGACGACGTGATCTTCGCCGGCGCCGCCAACCGGCCGGGCCGCAACCACGCCGAAGTCTCCCTCACCATCGACAATTCCGAGCGGCGCGCGCCGCCGGCCTTCAACGACCACCCGGTGATCGAGGTGGTCCGGCGGATCGATAAGGGCGCGGGGTCCACCTACAAGATCAACGGCCGTGAGGTGCGCGCCCGGGATGTCCAGCTTCTCTTCGCGGACGCCTCCACGGGCTCGAACTCGCCGGCGCTGGTGCGCCAGGGCCAGATCTCCGAGCTGATCGCCGCCAAGCCGCAGAACCGCCGACTGATCCTGGAAGAGGCCGCCGGCGTCTCCGGCCTGCATTCGCGTCGGCACGAGGCGGAGCTGCGGCTGCGGGCGGCCGACGCCAATCTCACCCGCCTGGACGACGTGGCCCAGGAGCTGGAGGCCAACCTCGGGCGGCTGAAGCGCGAGGCGCGGCAGGCCGAGCGATACAAGCGCCTCTCGGCCGAGATCCGGGCGCTGCAGGGCGCCGTGCTCTACGCCAAGTGGGCCGAGGCCAAGACGGCCGCCGAGCGGCTGGTGAACGAGACCCAGGCGGCGATCCGCGCCGTCGAGGAGACCGCCCGGGCCGCGGCGACCGCCACGACGCGGGCGGCGCAGGCCGAGGCCGCGCTGAAGCCGCTGCGCGAGGCCGAGACCATCGCCGCCGCCATCCTGCACAAGCTGGCCATCGACAAGGATCGGCTGGAACGGGAGGAGGAGGCGCACGCCGCCGAACTCGCCCGCCTGACCGGCGACCTGGAGCGGATCGACGCCGACCGCGCCCGCGAGGCCCACATCACCGAGGACGCCGAGGTCGCCCTGAAGCGGCTGGCCGATGACCTGGAGGCGCTGCAGGGTCAGATCGCCGCCGCGCCGGAACGGGGCCCCGAGCTGGAAGCCGCCGCAAAGGCCGCCGAGGTCGCCCGCGCGGCCGCCGACGCCGAAGTCGAGCGCCTGGCCGGCGAACTGGCCGCCCAGGAGGCCCAGCGCCGCGCGGCGCGCGCGCGAGTCGAAGAAGCCCAGACCCGCGTCGCCCGCACCCGCCGCGCGCTGGACCAGGCCCGGCACGAGCGCGAGGCCCTGGGGCCGGCCGTCAACCCGCAGGCCGCCGCCGCGCGAGCGGCCCTGGCCGAGGCCGAGGCCGCTCTGGCCGCCGCCCGCGCCGCCCTGGACGCCGCCGAGGACGAACGCGCCAAGGCCAACGAGGCCGAAGGCGTCGCCCGGGAGGCGGCGCGCAAGCTGGAGGAACAGCTCGGCCGTCTGACCGCGGAGGCCCGCGCCCTGGCGGGGCTGGTCGCCCAGGCCAAGCGCGGCGGCTTCGCGCCGGCCCTGGATTCCGTTTCCCCGGACCGCGGCTACGAGAAGGCGCTCGCCGCCGCGTTCGGCGATGATCTCGACGCGTCGCTCGATCCCGCGGCCCCGTCCTACTGGGGCGGCCGCGAGGCGCCGGCTCCCACGTGGCCCGACGGCGCGACGCCGCTGGGGCCCCTGGTGAAGGTGCCGGCTGTCCTCGCGGCTCGCCTCGCCTATGTCGCCCTGGTGGACCGCGCCGACGGCGACCGCCTGCAGAAGGCGCTGCCGCCCGGCGGCCGGCTGGTTTCGCGGGAGGGCGATCTCTGGCGCTGGGACGGCTTCACCGCGCGGGCCGACGCGCCCAAACCCGCGGCCGTCCGGCTGGAACAGAAGACCCGGCTGGCCGAGGTCGAGACCGAGATCGAGAAGCTGGAGCCCCGGGCCAAGGCCGCGCGGGAGGCCGCCACTGCCGCCATGGCCCGCGTGCGCGCCGCCGACGAGACGCTTCGCACCGCCCGGCGCGAGCCGCCGGCGCTGGAGCAGCGCACGGCCCAGGCCCGAATCGCCCTGGAGCGCTTCGACCGTGAGGCCGCCCTGAAAGAAGCGCGCGCCGCCTCGCTGGACGATCTGATCGGCCGCTTCGAGGTCGAGATGGCCGAGCACGAGGCCCAGCTCGCCACCGTCACCGCCGAGGCGGGCGGCGAGGGCGAGGCCGGTGATCTGGCCGAACACCTGGCCGCCGCCCGCGCCGCCGCGGGTCCCGCCCGCGAGGCCGCCGCCCAGGCGCGCGCGGCCTACGAGATGGAGATCCGCGAGCGGGATGGCCGGGCCCGGCGCCTGGAGACCCTGACCCGCGAGCACGACGACTGGATCCGCCGCTCGGGCGCCGCGACGAAGCGGGTGGCGCAACTGGAGGAGGCGCGGGCCAAGGCCCACGCCGCGCTCGTCGCCGCCCAGGATGCGCCGTCGACCCTGGAGACCCGCAAGGCCGATCTGATGGACGAGCTGGCCGCGGCCGAGGCCCGCCGCGCCAAGACCTCGGACGCGCTGGCCGCCGCCGAGCATGAGCGGGCCGAGGCCGACCGCGGCCTGCGGGCGTCCGAAGCCGCAGCCTCCGAAGCCCGCGAAGTGCGGGCGAGCCTCTCGGCCCACGCCGAGGCGGCCGTCCAGCGGCTGAAGGAGGTCTCCGAGAACATCCGCGAGGCCGCGAAGATGGAGCCCGACGAGCTGGCGAAGAAGCTGGCCGACGAGGCGGTGGCGATTCCCTCCGACGCCGACGGCATGGAGGCCCACCTCTTCAACCTGGAGCGCCAGCGCGAGGGCATCGGCCCGGTGAACCTGCGCGCGGAGGAAGAGGCGGGAGAGCTGGCCGCCCGCCTTGAGACCATGAACGTCGAACGCGCCGACCTGACCGGGGCCATCGCGCGCCTGCGCCAGGGGATCGACGAGCTGAACCACGAGGGCCGCGAGCGCCTGACGGCCGCCTTCGGCACCATCAACGAGCACTTCAAGACCCTGTTCTCGGCGCTCTTCCAGGGCGGTCAGGCCGAGCTGAGACTGGTCGAATCGGACGACCCGCTGGAGGCCGGCCTGGAGATCTACGCCTGCCCGCCCGGCAAGCGGATGGCGACCATGAGCCTGATGAGCGGTGGCGAGCAGGCGCTGACCGCCTCGGCCCTGATCTTCGCCGTCTTCCTCGCCCAGCCGGCGCCGATCTGCGTCCTGGACGAGGTGGACGCGCCGCTGGACGACGCCAACGTCGACCGCTTCTGCAACATGGTCGACGAGATGTGCCGCCGCACCGAGACCCGCTTCATCGTCATCACCCACAACCCGGTGACCATGGCCCGGACGGATCGGCTGTTCGGCGTGACCATGGCCGAGCGGGGCGTGTCGCAACTGGTGTCCGTCGATCTGCGGCAAGCCGAGGCGATGGCGGCCCAGTGACGTAACGTCCACCTGGTCAAGCTGTCGCGGTGCGAAAAATTGTCAGCAATAACAGGCGCTTAAATGCTGGCTCACCAGCCTTGACGCACTGCACACCCATCTATAGGTTCCGCGCGACCTGAAGCCCCCGCCGTGGCGGCGACGTGGCGGTCGTAAGGCCATTCCACGCATGCGCCCGGATGACGAGCCGAAAGCCGAGGCGCCAAGCCTCGACCAACGGCTCGCAGCGGCGGAGGCGGCCCAGGACCGGCGGGTGAGCGGAGTCTCGCACCGGGCCATGGCGCAAGGTTACCGCTTCATCGGTGAAGTGGTTGGTGGGGTGCTGATGGGGGCCGGCTTCGGCTGGCTTTTCGATCGGTTTGCCGGCACGGGGCCATTCGGATTGGTCTTCGGGCTGCTGGCTGGCACCGGAATTTCGATCTTCATCGCGGTGCGATCCGCGGCGAAGACCACAAACGAAGAAGCGGCGAAGGCCGGGCCCCTGCCCAGCGTTCCCGATGAGGATGAGGGCTAGAGGACGCTAATGGCGGAACAACCTGCCATCGAACCGATGCACCAGTTCCTGATCCACAAGATCTGGGACGGTCCGGTTTTCCAACTGGGCGGCCTGACCGTGGACATGTCGATCACCAATTCGGTGGCCAGCATGATCGCCGGCGCCGTGATCCTCGTGCTGTTCTTTGCCCTGACCGCCAAGGGGCAGATCGTGCCGAACCGCGCGCAGGCGACGGCCGAGGGCCTGTATAATATCGTCGACAAGGTTCTGGTGACGCCGATCATCGGCCCGGGCGGCAAGCCCTACATCCCGTACCTGTTCACGCTGTTCATGGTCATCTTGGTCCTGAACCTGATGGGCGTGGTGTTCGCCATCGGCAACCTGGGCGGCCTCAGCCTGACCTTTACGGTGACCTCGCAGCTCGCGGTGACCGCGACGCTGGCGGTGCTGACCTTCTTCAGCGTCTTCTTCCTCGGCTTCATCAAGCACGGCCCGAAGTTCCTCGGCCTGTTCGCACCCAGCGGCATGCCGCTGCCGCTGCTGATCTTCATGGTGCCGATCGAGATGATCTCCTACTTCGTGCGGCCGGTGACCCTGGCTATGCGTCTGTTCGGCAACATGCTGGGCGGCCACGTGGTGATGAGCCTGTTCGGCTCCTTCGTGGTGGCGCTGGGCCTCGTGGCGCTCTCGGGCGGCCTTGCCTCGCTGGCCATCATTCCCAGCGCGCTCTCGTTTGCGATGATCGTCGGTCTCACCGGCCTCGAGCTGGTGGTCGCGGTTCTCCAGGCCTTCGTGTTCACCGCGCTGGCCACCGTCTACCTCAACGAGGTCGTGAACTTCGGTCACGGCCACTAACCCAACAATTCTACCTCAAGAGGACTACTCAAATGGAAGCTGAAGCCGCGAAGCTTATCGGCGCTGGCCTCGCCACCTCGGGCATGATCGGGGCCGGTATCGGCCTGGGCAGCCTGTTCGGCAACTACCTGCAAGCCGCGATCCGCAACCCCTCGGCCGCCGCCAGCCAGCAGACCATGCTGTTCCTCGGCATGGCGCTGACGGAAACCATGGGTCTGTTCTCCTTCGTCGTCTCGCTGATCATCCTGTTCGGCTAAAGAGGACGCTCAGGCGCTCCCCATGGCGATGCAGACTGAAGACCATACGGCCGCCGCGGGCCCCATGCCCGCCGAGCCGGGCCATGAGGCCGCCGCCGTCGGCGCGCACGAAGGTGCAGCCGCCGCAGGCGAGCACGCCGAAGGCGGCCTGCCGCAGTTCGACTTCTCGTGGTGGCCGGGCCAGATCGCCTGGTTCCTCATCATCTTCTTCCTCGTGCTGGCGTTCATGCGCCTGTTCGCGGTGCCGAAGGTGGGTGGGACCATCGATGCGCGTGAGGGCAAGATCGCCGGCGACATCGCCGACGCCCGCCGGATGAAGGACGAGGCCGACGCTCAGGCGCAGGTCGCGGCCGCCGAGGCCGCGCAAGCGCGCGCCGCGGCGCAGAAGGTCGGCGCCGAAGCCCGGGCCAAGGCCCAGGCCGAAATCGCCGCCCGCCTCGCCGAGGAGGAGGCAAAGCTGGCCGCCACCGGCGCGCAGGCTGAAGCCCGCATCGCCAAGGCCCGCGAAGCCGCCATGACCAATGTCGCCGGCATCGCCGCCGATACGGCTGGGGCGATCGTCCAGAAGCTGACCGGCAAATCGGCGACCGCGGCCGAACTCGCCGCGGCGAAGGGATAATCGATGGAACTGCTGCTCGACGGCCACTTCTGGGTCGGCGTCGCTTTCGTCGTCCTGATGGGCATCCTGGTCATGGCCGGGGTCCACAAGTTCGCCTGGAAGGCCCTGGGCGACGCCGGCGCCAAGGTCCAGGCCCAGCTCGACGAGGCCAACGCGCTTCGCAGCGAGGCCCAGGCCCTGCTGGCCCAGGTCAACGCCCAGAAGGCCGCCTCTGAAAAGCTGGCGGCCGAGATCCTGGCCAACGCCAAGGACGAGGCGACCCGCCTCCAGGCCGAGGCCCAGGTGAAGCTGGCCGAACAACTCGAGCGCCGCGGCCAGATGGCCGAGCGCAAGATCGCCCAGGCTGAGGCTCAGGCCGAGGCCGAAGTCCGCGCCGCCGCCGCAGAGCTGGCCGCGCAGATGGCCGAGCAGGTGCTGGTCCAGCGCCTCGCCGGCGCAAAATCCGACCCGCTGATCGACAAGGCGATCGGCCAGCTGGCGGGGAAGCTGCAATAGCTGACGAGATCGGGTCCGCGCGCATGTCGCGCGGCCCGTGGCCGGACGCCTGGCGTTGGGGAACGCCGCGCGTCCGTGACCTGTCCACGAACCCCACAATCACATGAACAGTCCGCGGCGCTCCACCTGGGGAGACGCGCCGATTTTACGGATTGTCCGTGAGCATTGTGGGGTTCGTGGGCGCCCACCGCTTCGCATCCACACGATCCCTCATCCCCGCGCATGCGGACGCCCCGGCCACGCCTTCGGCGCGGCTGAGCCACGGAGCGCGCGAGGGCCCGCCCCATGAGGAAGCAAGTCTGGGTCCCCGCATGCGCGGAATGAGCGAAGTGGCTTAGGCCGCGACGGCCGAGCGCCGGAATCTGCGGCGGAGCGGCTTGATGAAGCGGATGCGCTTGGGCAGCAGGATCCGTTCGACCCGCAGCGTCTGGTGGTAGAACAGCGCCATGAACTCCGGCTCTCGCCGCAGCAGGCGTCGGATCGGGTACAGCATCCGCGGGTGCGCCCGGTGCAGCCGCACGAACTGGCGACGCGCCTTGAACGAGTTCCGCAGGACGACCATCAGCCCGACCACGATCACCGGAATCCCGCCGGGACCCGGCAGGGGTGCGATGGCGACGCCGAAGACGATGATCGCGAAGCCAAGCAGCACCAGCCCGAACCGCTTGAGGCGGCCGGCAATCTCGCGCGCGAGATCGTCCGTGGCGCGGTAGACGCGCAAAGAGGGCATGGCGAAAGACACGTGATCAGTCCTGGGGAGCGAGCGGCGGAGCGGGGAGGTCCCGCCGTCACAACCTTCATATGCGTACGTAGCGGGGAATCGTAAAGACGCCGTGCCGTTAAATTTTGCTAAGGCGCGGCTATTCCCCTGCCCATGGCGCCGGAGCCACAGTCCCTTGCAGAACCGTCACACGCGGTAACAAGATTCCGTGCATTCTTCGCCTCTTAGGCGAGTTCGGCTTCCGGCTTCCATGTGAGTTTCGGCTTCCGGGCGGCCAGGGTCTCGTCCAATCGGCGCAGCGGAGCCAAGTGCGGGGCGCCCTTGAAGCGCTCCAAGTCCCCAAGCTTGGCCGTTGCGGCCAAAGCGCGCAGAGCGTCGCAGAATCGGTCCAACTCGCGCCTGGACTCGGTTTCCGTGGGCTCGATCAGCATCGCGCCATGCACCACCAGCGGGAAGTACATGGTCATCGGATGGAAGCCCTCGTCGATCATCGCCTTGGCGAAATCGAGGGTGGTGATCCCCGTTCCCTCCAACCAGGCATCGTCGAACAGCGCCTCGTGCATGCACGGCCCGTCGGGGAACGCGGGCGTCATGACGTCCGACAGCCGGGCCTTGATGTAGTTTGCGTTGAGAACGGCGTCTTCGGCCACCTGGCGGAGGCCGTCGGCGCCATGGCTGCGCATGTAGGCGTAGGCGCGGACGAACATGCCCATCTGGCCCTGGAAGGCGCTCATGCGGCCGAAGGCGCGGGCGGCCTCGTCCACGGCTTCCTCGACGAGGTGCAGGCCGTCGGGGCCGCTGACCACCCAGGGGGCGGGGGCGAAGGGGGCGAGGGCCTCGGAGAGGACCACGGGGCCCGCGCCGGGGCCGCCGCCGCCGTGCGGGGTGGAGAAGGTCTTGTGCAGGTTGATGTGCATGGCGTCGACCCCGAGGTCTCCGGGTCGCACGCGGCCGACGATCGCGTTGAAATTCGCGCCGTCACAGTAGAAGTAGGCGCCGGCGGCGTGGGTCAGGCGACCGATCTCGATGACCTCGCGTTCGAACAGCCCGCATGTATTGGGGTTGGTCACCATGATGGCCGCGACATCTGGTCCAAGTTTGGACTCCAGGTCGGCGAGATCGACGCGGCCGTCGTCGGTCTGGGCGATCTCCTGGACCGAGTAGCCGACGAAGGCGGCGGTGGCGGGGTTGGTGCCGTGGGCGGAGGTGGGGACCAGGACGGTGCGGCGGTGGCCCTGACCGGCGGCCTCGTGGGCGGCCCTGATGCAGAGCAGGCCGCAGAGCTCGCCGTGGGCGCCGGCCTTGGGCGTGAGCGCGACGGCGGGCATGCCGGTCAGGGTCTTCAGCCAGTGGGCCAGGCGGTCCATGAGCTCCAGCGCGCCCTGGGCGGTGGCGACGGGGGCCAGGGGGTGCAGATCGGCGAAGCCGGCCATGCGGGCGGCCTTCTCGTTGAGGCGCGGGTTGTGCTTCATGGTGCACGAGCCGAGGGGGTAGAGCGCCAGGTCGATGGCATGGTTCTTCTGGCTGAGGCGCACGTAGTGGCGCATGGCCTCAGGCTCGGAGAGGCCGGGCAGGTCGAGCGAGGCGCGGGTCAGGCCGGCCAGGTCCGAGGCGTCCTCGGAGGCCGCGGGCAGGTCGACGCCGGTCTTGGTCCAGCCGCCCAGTTCGAAGATCAGCGGCTCGTCCTGGAGCAGGCCGCGGCCGCCGGTGAGCGAGGCGAAGCCCTCGGAGGCGGCGTCGCCTTCGGGACGGGTGGGGCGTCCGATGTTCTGCATGGTCATCAGGCGGCCTTCCGGGTCAGCGCGCTCTTGAGCGCAGCAATGTCTTCGCTGGTGGTGGTCTCGGTGGCGCAGAGCAGCAGGACGTCACCTAAGCCGGCGTGCGGGTCTAGGCGGGAGTAGGGGACGCCGGCGACGATGCCGTCGGCCAACAGGTCGTCCACGAGCTGGGCGGCCGAGCCCTTCACGCGCACGGCGATCTCGTTGAAGAACCGCGGCGTCAGCACCTCGAGGCCGGCGGCTTCGACGGCGGCCTTCAGCTCGCGGGCCCTGGCGTGGTTGATCCGGGCGAGCTGTTGCAGACCCGTGCCGCCCAGCAGCGTCATGTGGATGGTGAAGGCCAGCGCGCAGAGGCCCGAGTTGGTGCAGATGTTCGACGTCGCCTTCTCGCGGCGGATGTGCTGCTCGCGGGTCGAGAGCGTGAGCACATAGCCGCGCCGCCCCTCGGCGTCGACGGTCTCGCCGCAGAGGCGGCCGGGCATGTTCCGCACCAGCTTCTCGCGTACGGCGAACAGGCCGACGTAGGGGCCGCCGTAGTTCAGGGCGTTGCCGATCGACTGGCCCTCGGCCACCGCGATGTCGGCGCCCATCTCGCCGGGCGACTTCAGGAGGCCGAAGGACACCGCCTCGGTGGTCACGACGATCAGCAGGGCGCCGGCGGCGTGGGCGGCCTCGGCGATCCTGGTCACGTCGGTGACCACGCCGAACACGTTGGGGGTCTGGACGACGACGCAGGCGGTCTCGGCGTCGATGGCGTCGATCACCGCGGCCTCGGCGTCGATGGCGGCCTTCTGGCGCACGATCTCCATGCCCTCGGCGTGGGCGATGGTCTGGGTGGTGGCGGCGTAGTGCGGGTGCAGGCCGCCGGAGAGGATCGCCTTCTCGCGGCGGGTCACGCGCTGGGCCATCATCACGGCTTCGGCGCAAGCCGTGGAGCCGTCGTACATCGAGGCGTTGGCCACATCGAGGCCGGTGAGCGCGGCGACCTGGGTCTGGAACTCGAACAGCACCTGCAGCGTGCCCTGGGCGATCTCGGGCTGGTAGGGCGTGTAGCTGGTCAGGAATTCCGAGCGCTGGATCACGTGATCGACGGTGGCCGGCACATGGTGCTTGTAGGCGCCGGCCCCGCAGAAGAACGGCCCCGCGCCGGCCGGGCGGCTCATGGCCGAGAGCTGCGCCAGCTCCCGCTCCACCTCGAGTTCGCCCGCGTGCAGGGGCAGGTCGAACAGGTCGGCCTTGCGCGCGGCGGCCGGGACGTCGGCGAACAGGGCGTCGATGTCCGGGGCGCCGATCACGCCCAGCATCTCGGCGCGGTCGTCGGGGGTGAGGGGGAGGTATCTCATGAGATCATTCCGGGAGGTGGTGCGCGCCGCAGGCGCAGTTTTGTTTGTCCACGAACCACACGAACGACACGAACAGGCTTCGCGAGCGGCACGGCCCCGCGAGGAACGACGCGTTCGTGTGGTTCGTGTGGTTCGTGGACATTCTTATTGGCGCTGCGCGCCGTTACTGGGTTTCGAGGAAGGCTTCGTAGGCGGGGCGGTCCATGAGGGCGTCGTACTGGGACGGGTCGGAGACCTTGACCTTGGCGAACCAGCCGCCGTTTTCCGGGTCGGCGTTCACGGTCTCCGGGGCGTCGCCCAGGATGGTGTTGCCTTCGACCACCTCGCCCGAGATCGGGGCGTAGACGTCGGAGGCCGCCTTGACGCTCTCGACCACGGCGAAGGCGTCGCCGGCCTTCACGGTCTTGCCGACCTCGGGGGTCTCGACGAACACCACGTCGCCCAGCTGCTCGGCGGCGTGGGCGGTGATGCCGATGGTGGCCACGTCGCCCTCGAGGACGACCCACTCGTGATCCTTGGTGAAGCGCATTGGAGGTCTCCTAGGCGAGGCTGTGGGCGGCGGAGCCGCTCGAAATCTGCGGTTTAATTGAGAGCGCCTGTGGCGCGGGGGGTGTGGCCATCGCCTAGACCTTCCGCACGTAGCGGTGGGGGACGAAGGGGCTGGCGACGACTTCGGCGGGCTGGGCCTTGCCGCGGACGATGACCTTGAGCTGCGTGCCGACGGCCTTCAGCTCGGGGGGCACGAAGGCCAGCGCGATGCCGCCCTTCAGGATCGGGGAATAGCCGCCGGAGGTGACGACGCCGACCACCACGCCATTGGCGTCGGCGACCTCCGCGCCCTCGCGGGCCGGGGCGCCTTCCAGCACCTTGAGGCAGACCTTGGCGCGGGCCGTTCCGTCGGCCAGCTCCTTGACGATCCGGGCGGCGCCCGGGAAGTCGCGCTGTTCGCGGCGGTTCTTGTTGATGGCGAAGGTCAGGCCGGCTTCCACGGGGCTGACGGTCTCGTCCAGGTCGTGGCCGTAGAGCGGCAGGCCGGCCTCCAGGCGCAGGCTGTCGCGGGCGCCCAGGCCGATGGGCTTCACGCGTTCGTCTTCCAGGAGGAGGTTCCAGACGCGGACCGCCTCGCCGGCCGGGACCGAGATCTCGTAGCCGTCCTCGCCGGTGTAGCCGGAGCGGGAGACGATGATGTCCGTGCCGAAGCCCGGCATGGACCGGATGTCCATGAACACCATGTCGGCCGTCGCGGGCACGTGGGCCTGGACCACCTCGGCCGCCTCGGGACCCTGGATGGCCATTAGGGCGCGGTCTTCCAGGCGGTGGATGGTGACCTGGCCGGCCAGCTCGTCGTCGATGACCTTGAAGTCGTTGTCCTTGCAGGCGCCGTTGACGACGACGAACAGGCCGTCGTCACAAGTTCCGTCGGGAGACGTTGGGCGGCCGGCCATCAGGTCGTCGATGATCCCGCCCGTCCTGTTGAGCAGGACCGAATACTTCTGCTTGCCGGGCTTCAGGCCGATGTAGTCGCCGGGGACCACCTCCTCGAAGGCCGAGAGGGGCGAGACGCCGGTAAGGCGCGCCTGGCCCATGTGGCTGACGTCGAACAGGCCGGCGTGCTCGCGGGTCCAGAGGTGCTCCTTCATGACGCCGTCCGGGTACTGGACGGGCATGGAGTAGCCGGCGAACGGGACCATGCGGGCGCCCAGCGCCACGTGCGCCTCGGTTAGCGGCGTGGTCTTCAGCGGCGGGTGATCTTCATGGGTATCGGGCAAGTGGGCGACCTCGGCTGACGATCCGGCGAGCGCCAGGACGGAACCCTGACGTCACACGCCCCCGCTGTCCCTTGGGCCTGAGAGATTTCGGATCGCCGGATGTCGGCGGTCCCCTGCTCCTTCGGCGAGCCTCCGGTTGGAGACTACTTTCCAGCGTTCATCAGCCCGTCGCGGTCCTTTTGCCTGAGCGTTTCCGGGGCGGTTGCGCCTTCGGCGCCGGATGCAATGACCCGGCCTCTCCCGCGAGAGTTGGATCCTAGGTGTCTGAGGGGGGGCTGGGAGTCAATGAGGGATTGGGTGCAGCGCGTTGTGGGGCGCGCGCTGCGTTAGGATTGGTCAAGCGGGGCGGGCTACACCTGAGGCGGGCCATGGTCCCGTCAAGCCAAAGGCTGGCTCATAATGACCTTGGCCTTATCCAACCACCCTCAGTCGGGAGGGACTCATTCGCGACTCGTTCCTCGAAATCTCGTGGGATTTGAGCGGCCCCACCGCAGCGTGCCAGCCTCTTCCGCTTCCTCAAGGACGGCGCGGGCGCGCCGGCGCGGGGCGCCCAATCCTTGACCAAGCTCCAGAGGCTGGCAGGGGCTGACCGTGGCCTTCAGGGTGGGGTGCGTCCTGGCGGACGCGCGCCTCACCGTCTCCTCTCCCCCCGCGAAGCGAGAGGGGAGAGGGTAGGGAGAGGGGCGGCGCAGGAGGGGCCGCCGCCGCTCCGGGTTCAGCCAGGGCCATGGACGGATGCTCACCGCCGCAGGCGTCGAGGGTCGTCGCGCACACGCCCGACGATGGGTCCTGGCTGGGCCGTCGTGCAAGCGGCAAGGCCTGCGTCGCCCCTCTCCCTACCCTCTCCCCACTCTTCGCTGCGCTCGGGGGGAGAGGAGGGGATGCGCCT
Source organism: Phenylobacterium sp. (assembly GCF_004297125.1). Lineage (GTDB taxonomy): Bacteria > Pseudomonadota > Alphaproteobacteria > Caulobacterales > Caulobacteraceae > Phenylobacterium. The sequence goes on from NZ_SCVD01000019.1 coordinate 258,029, forward strand.
GGGTCTGCTAGGGGCGTCATCCGTCCCGACAGCATCCCTGGCGCGTCGGGCGCCAGGGAGCTGCCGACAACCGTGGCCGCGAGGACGAACTCAGGCGGCGACGAGGAGACGGCGGCGGGCGCGGAGTACGCTACCGAGGCCGCCGAACCCGAGCAGCATCAACGCCCAGCTCGTCGGTTCCGGGACGGCGATTGGGGTGCCCCCCTGGCTGGTGAAGAAGCCCACGGTATGGTTGTCGGACTCATAGCCGCCGATCTGGGGCGCTTCGGAGAACACCACCTGGTCGAAGGTGCCGTCGGTGTCATAGAAGTTGAGGAAGGCGTACGGCTGGTTGGCGTTGGCGCCTTCGAACGGTGCATTGGGATTTCCGGCATAGGCGGGCTTCCCGGCCAGCAGGGTGGTGACATCACCGGCGTTGAAGGTGAACTGGAGCACGCCAGCCTTGTAGAACGCCAGGTTGTTTCCGCCGTCCAGAGCGGACAGCCAGAAGCCAAAGTAGTTGATCCCCCTGGGGTCGGTGGTGGACAGCGCCAGCGAGTAGCCTTGCGAACTCGCTATGCTGGCGAAGTTGGTCGCCGAGGCGCCGCCGTACTGGTTGGCGGCGCGGATATCCACGCCGGTGTAGGCCCCGCTTATGACTCCGCCTGTGCCGAAGTCCGTGTTGAAGGACTGGCCGTCGGCGATCGGGCGGCTATCGAACGTCTCCACGCCCGACGAACTGAAGGTGGCCGTGGAGTTGAGGACGCCCGGCGCTTCATAGGTCACGTTGAATGTGGCTGCGCTCGCCGACGTGGCGCTGGCAACCAACCCCAACCCCACGACCGCTGAGCCCAGGGCCAAGCGCAAGGATCTCAGAGGCGCTGTCGCCAAGACGGCAATGTAAGTCTTCATATCGCACCCCGTATTAATCGAACCCAGATCGAGTCCGATCCCAGTGGGGCGTTATTCCTTCATGGTCAGAAATCGTCAATGATGATGAAGGTGAATGGTCGCGGTGAAATGTAAAAGGTTGTAACGTCGTCCTGGTTGTTTTGCAGGGTCGCTCGACTACGAAATATTTGACCGTCTGCGTGCGGTTATTATTAGCAACTCTGGTCGTCTTTGGGCGCCGCGAGCGCCTGGGGGGACTGTGGTCCTTATGAGCCTCTACGTTCGGCCATCCGCCCACCTCGGCGTGTTGGGCGGGGGCGGCTCGGCGGTGAGAGTCGCGCCGGGATTGGAGCCGTAGGTCCTGGCTTCCGGTCGCGTTGGCGTGGGTCGGGTGGGGCCGTGATCCAAGGGGAGTGGCGGGATCCCGTTCAGCGCCGCCCTCACCCGGCCTCTCCCACGGCGCTGGCGCGCCTGGGAGAGGAGCATGTCCAGGTGACGTCGAACGCCGTTACGCTAGCCAGGGTCCGCGAGAGTGGACATAGTCTTCCGGCAAACCGGGGGTCGGGATGGTCAAGCCAATCAAGTTCGCGCACGTCGTCTATCAGACGCGTCGCTTCGACGAGATGATCCGGTGGTATCAGCTGGTCTTCGAGGCGCAGGTCGTCCACCAGAACCCGGCGCTGGCGTTCATGACCTACGACGACGAGCATCATCGCTTCGCCTTCGCGAACCTCTCGGTCCTGAAGCCCGAGGCCGAGCGGCCGGGCGAGCGCGGGGACATCGGGGTCAACCACGTGGCCTATACCTATGCGGACGCGGGCGACCTGATGAAGACCTACGCCCGACTCAAGGCCGTGGGGATCATGCCCTACTGGCCGGTGCATCACGGGACCACGCTGTCGCTGTACTACCGGGACCCGGACGGCAACCGGATGGAGTTCCAGGTCGACTGCGGCACGGTCGCGGAGGCGAACGCCTTCATGGCCAGCGAGACGTTCGCCGCCAATCCGATCGGCGTGGTCTATGACCCCGAGCTGCTGCTGGAGCAGTACGAGCGCGGGGTCGACGTGGAGGTGCTGGCGCGGCGGCCCGAGGGGCCGATGTCGGAGATCCCGGTCGAGCACGGCATGACCTGAGGTGGGGCGGGTTCCGCGAGGACACGCCGGGCTGGCGGCCGCCGAAGGGGTACGGGATGTCGCCGGGTGGTGGAAGGGGAGCCTGAGGCTCGCCCCCTCCACCACCCGTTCTTCCCCCGGCTCGAGGCCGGGGTCGGCGGGCGGTCCCGCTCCCCCCGCTTCGCGGGGGAGGTGAGCGGTCACCCCACGCCGAGGTGGCGCGCGAGGTGGCCCAGGGTCTGGTAGCCGTATTCCACGGCGCCGAAGCCGATGCCCGCCTCGCGCTGTTCCTTGGTCGGGTGCAACTGGCGCAGGGTCAGGACGGTCTTGCCGTCGCTCTGGGCGTCGAAGGTCACGGTGACGTGGAAGCGCGTGGGATCGTCGTCCTTGTCGGAGCCGTGCTCCAGCTCGATCAGGTGGGGCGCCTCGATGCGGAGGAACACCATGCGGTTGTCCCAGCGCGTGCCGTCGGGGCCGGTGTAGATGAAGCGCCAGCGCCCGCCGACGCGGATGTCGCACTCCAGGCTCTCGACCTTGAAGCCGTCGGGGCCGAACCACTGGACGATCTGCTTGGGGTCGGTCCAGGCCTGGAACACGCGCTCGCGCGGGGCGGCGATCACGCGGGCCAGCACGATCTCGCGGTCGAGGGCCCAGGTGGCGCGCGGATCAGCGGTCATGGTCGTCATCCTTCGTCTCCGTCGTTGCAAGGAATTGTTCGAGGCGGTCGAAGCGGGCTTCCCAGGCCTCCCGCGTGTGGTTGAGCCAGCGGGTCGCCTCGGCGAGGCGTTCGGGCCGCAGGGAGCAGGGCCGCTTCTGGCCGTCGCGGCCGCGGGCGATCAGCCCGGCGCGCTCCAACACCTTCAGATGCTGGGACACCGCGGGCAGGCTCATGGCGAACGGCTGGGCGATCTCCTGCACGGTGAGGTCGCCCTGGGCCGCGAGGCGGCTGAGGATCGCCATCCGGGTCGGGTCGCCGAGGGCCGCGAAGGTCTGTCCGAGATCGGGGGGCATAGGCAGGTCTTCGGGGGTCAGATATTTAAGAGATCACTTAAATATGTGGCGTGCGCCCATCCGTCAACCCGAAGGGGGCGGCGGACGGTGTGGCCTGGGAGGGCTGGCCGGGGTAACTCCCTGGCATGGCGCGAAGCAGGCAACTCCCGGAGTTCGAGATCGAGGTCGATGGGGAGCCCTATGTCTGGCGCCTGCAACGGCTTCCCCAATGGTCCAGTGACGCGATGGAGTTTCGCGGCAAGGCGATCGCCGTGCGTCATCGCGAGGGGCAGCGCGAGGCGCTGCTCGAATTTCCGGCGGGCCGGCAGCCGAAGTTCGGCGCGCCGCAGCTGAAGGCCTCGCAGATCGCGCCGGAGCTGGTGGTGAAGGCCATCACCTCGGCTATCGCGGCGGGCTGGGATCCGCTGTCGCGGGGCAAGACGGTGACCATCGTCGTGGACGCGGACGGCGGGTGAAGGCCGCATTCTGGACACCCTTGGCCGGTTGGTTCACGGCGATGTGGATGCGGGTCAGAACGATTCTCCTTGCCGTGGCCGCCGCGCTGGCGGCGATGACGGTCGCCGGCGCGGCGCAGGCGCAGTACGCCCCCGAGGCGGTGCGGGTGCTGGACCGGGCGCGGGCGGCGACCGGCGGCGCGGCGTGGACCAAGCTCGCCGGCGTCCACGAGGTCGGGACGGAGGGGGGGCTCCGCTATGAGCGGTGGGCCGATCCGCTGCGGTTCGGCCTGCGGACCGACGTCGAGACGCCCGCCGGGCGGGTGGTGCGCGGCTATAACGGCGCCGGCGCCTGGAGCCTGCACCCGGCCAGCGTGAACGTGGCGGCGGAGCCGGCGCCGGACCTGGCCGTCCAGCGGGCCGAGGCCTATGTCGCCGCCTACGGCTACTATTTCCGCAGCCGCTTCGACGCGCGCGCCGCCTATGTGGGCGTGCGCAACAGCGACGGCCGCGCCTTCGAGGTGGTGCGGGTGCATCCCAACGAGGGCAAGGCCCGCGAGCTGTGGTTCGACCGCAAGACCGGGCTGCTGGGCCGGATCGTCGACCCCAACGGCCAGAAGGCGCTGACCGTGGAGGTGGGCGATTATCGACGGGTCGGCGGGGTGACGGTCCCGTTCCGCTTCGTGACGTTCGGCGGCGGGCTGGCCAAGCCCGTGGAACGGGTGCTGCAGACGGTGGACTTCAAGCCGGCGCCGCGGGAGATCTTCAGCCTGCCGCGGCCGAAGTAGGGAGGGCGGGGGCAAAGCCCGCCGCCCACCGCGGCTACATCCGGTGCAGGGCGCAGAGCTTGTTGCCGTCCGGGTCGCGCAGGTAGGCGAGGTACATCTTGCCGTTCGCGCCTTCGCGGACGCCGGGCGGATCCTCGCAGGTGGTCCCGCCGGCGGCGAGGCCGGCCGCGTGCCAGGCGTCGGCCTGGTCCGGCGAGGCGCAGGCGAAGCCGATGGTGCCGCCGTTCGGCGCGGTGGCCGGCTCGCCGTTGATCGGCAGGGAGACGGAGAAGACGCCGGTGGGGGTGCGATAGAAAATCCGGTGACGGTCGACGAAGGCCGGCGGGACGTCCAGCGTGCCGAGCAGGGTGTCGTAGAACGACTTGGCGCGGTCCAGGTCGTTGGTGCCGATCATGATGTGCGAGAACATGCGGTGCTTCTCCCTCTTCGCCACGGACATGCGGGAAGTTCGCGGCGGTGACAATCCTGCTCGCCAAGTCCACTCGCGCAGGGACGGCATCCGATCTAGGGATTGGGGATGCTGCTGCGCCTGCTCGTGCTTGTCGTCCTGGTCCTGGCCGCCGCGTGGGCGACGGCGGCGGTGGCCGTCGAGGTGGCGAACCGCAGCCAGAAGTTCCGCGGAGAACTGGTGGATATCGGGGGACGCAAGCTCAGGCTGGTCTGCGAGGGGCCGAAAGCGAGCACGGCGCCGGTGGTGTGGATGGAGGCCGGGGCGTTCAGCGGGGCGGCGGACTTCGCGGCGATCCAGCAGAAGCTGACGGCGAAGGGGATGCGGTCCTGCGCCTATGACCGGGCGGGGATGGGCTGGTCCGACGCGGGCCCCGAGCCGCGGGACGGCGATGCGATCGTGGCCGACCTGGAGCGGCTGGTGACGGCGTCCGGCGAGCGGGGCCCGTTCATCCTGATGGGCCATTCGATGGCGGGGCTGTACGCGCGGCAGTTCGCGCTGCGCAATCCGGACAAGGTGGCGGGGCTGGTGCTGCTGGACGCGGTGACGCCCGAGATGATCGCCCAGCCCGGGGCGGAGACCTTCATCGACCGGATGACCGGGCTGGCCAGGCTGGGGGCGGCGGCGGGCGGGCTGGGGCTGAAGGGGCCGCTGTACTTCATGGGCGACCGGATCGGCCTGCCTCCGGCCGGCCGGAGGGAGAAGCGGCTGGGGTTCGTGTCCCGCCGGCAGAGCCGCACGGCCTATGCGGAGGTCAAGAGTTGGCGGGCGGCGGCGGCGCAGGCCCAGGCGGCCGGCGAGCTGGACCCGGCCTGGCCGGTGGCTGTGATCACCGCGGGGCCGCCGTCGCCGCAGATGAACGCCTGGAACACCGTGCGCCAGGCGCCGGCGCGGATGTCGCGGGCCGGCTCGATCGACAACGTCGACGCCGCCAGCCACACGACCATGCTGGGCCTGGCCCATGGCGACCGGGTGGTGGCGGGGGGCGAGCGGGTGCTGGCGGCGCTACATCCGCTCGGGCGTGGAAATCCCCAGTAGGTCCAGGGCCAGCTCGAGCTGGCGCAGGGTGGTGGCCGCCAACGTCAGGCGCGAGGCCTTGGTGGCCGGCTCGGACTGCATGATCGGGCAGGCGGCGTAGAACTTCGAGAAGGCCTGGGAGAGGCGGTAGGCGTGCTCGGCCAGCGCGTTGGGCGCCTTCTTGTCGTAGGCCTCGGTGAGCGCGGCGTCGAAGGCGTCGAGGGTCAGGACCAGGTCGCGCTCGGCCGGTTCGGAGACGGTGACGGGGCCGGCCTGAGCGCCCTCGTCGGAGGCGCGGCGGAGCAGGCTCTTCACCCGGACGGCCTGGTAGAGCAGGTAGGGGCCGGTCTTGCCCTCGAAGCTGGTGAAGCGGTCGAGGTCGAAGACGTAGGACGTGCCGCGGAAGTTCTGCAGGTCGGCGAACTTGAGCGCGGCGACGGCGACCTTGCCGGCGATGTCCTCGAACTCCCCGGGGGTCAGGTCCTCACCGAGACCGGCCTCATGCAGGCGCTCGCGGGCCTTGGTCCGGGTCATCTCGATCATGTCGTTGAGCTTCAGGACGCCGCCCTCGCGGGTCTTGAAGGGCTTGCCGTCGGTCCCGTTCATGGTGCCGAAGCCGATGTGCTCCAACTGGCCTTCGGCGGCGTAGCCGGCCTGATAGGCGGCGCGGAACACGATCTCGAAGTGGTCGGCCTGGCGCTGGTCGACGCAGTAGATGACCAGGTCGGGGCCGAACGCCTGCTTGCGGTCCAGGATCGTGGCGAGGTCGGTGGTGCCGTACATGGCCGAGCCTTCGGAGGAGACCACGAGCAGGGGCGGCAGCTCGCGCTTATCGCCCTCCTTGGCGACGCGGATGATCCGGGCGCCCTGGTCGTCGACCAGCAGGCCCTTGGCGTCCAGCTCGGCGACCATCGGTGTGATCAGGTGCTCGACGTCGCTCTCGCCCTTCCACCAGTCGAAGTCGACGCCGAGCGCGTGGAAGTCGCGCTCGAGGGCGACGCGGGTCACGTCGCGGAAGCGTTGCCAGAGGGCGTAGTAGCCGGGCTGCTTGGTCTGAAGCGCGGCGGTGATCTTGCGGGCGCGGTCGCGGTAGTCGGTGTCGGACTTCCCCTTGGCGGCGGCCTCGGGATAGAGGCGGTCGAGGTCGGCCAGGCTGACGGTGTCGAAGACCGTTGCGCGCGGATCGTCGGCCAGGAAGAACTCGGTGTCACCAAGGGGCTCAGGCAGCTCGTTCAACACTTCGACGAAAGCCCGGATCTCGGGGTTCTCGTCCATGACGGCGCCGATCAGGAGGCCCATCTGGTAGCCCCAGTCGCCGAAGTGGGCGTCGCCGATCACCTCGTCGCCGCGGAATCGGTAGAGGCGCTTGATGCTCTCGCCGATGATCGAGGCGCGCAGGTGGCCCACGTGCATCGGCTTGGCGACGTTGGGGCCGCCGTAGTCGACGATGACCTTGCGGGCGTGGGCCACGGTCTCGGCGCCGGCGCGCGGATCCGCGGCGATCACGTTGGAGCGGTCCGAGAGCGCGGCGTCGCCCAGCTTCAGGTTGATGAAGCCGGGGCCGGCGATCTCGACGGAGGCGAGGCGCGGATCGCCCGCCAGCTGCGCGGCGACGGCGGTCGCGATCTCGCGCGGGTTCTTGCCCAGGCGCTTGGCGGCGGCGAGCGCGCCGTTGGACTGGAAGTCGGCCAGGTCGGGCCGGTCGGAGGGGGTCACGCGGCCCAGTTCAGGAGGCGCGCCAATGGCGGCGAAGGCGGCTTCCACCGCCTCGCCCAGGACCGATTTCAGATCGCTCATGGGTTGGGCGTGTTGCTCGCCTGGCCGACGTTCAGGCGGAAGCGCTTGCCCTCACGGTTGAAGGCCGCCATCTGCGGCGTCACGTCGAAGCCGATCAGGATTTCGAAGTTCGAGCCCGAGGTGGTGACCGAGGCGCGCGGGATGGTGATGTTGCCGATGTTCTCGGTGACGTAGACGCGGTCCTCGCCCTCCGGGAAGGTCACGGGCAGTTCGAAGGTCTCCTTGGCCAGGACCGCCTTGTTGCGGTCGGTGACCGCGACCCAGTAGCGGTAGGTCTTCTGGCGGCCGGTGGCCTGCGGGCCCTTGCCCATCTCGAACAGCACTTCCATCTGCACCTGGATGGGCTGATCGTCCTTGTAGGAACAGCCGGCGGAGATGCCCTGGATCTCGCCCGACCAGGCGACATTGGCCGAGGCCTCACGGGCCTCCTTGAACTCCACGAAGCGCGCGGCGTCGTACAGCGACTTCACGAACGGGCAGGGGCCGGCGTTGCGCAGGGCCTGCAGCGGGGCCTGATTGTCGCCCCACTCTTCCTTCTGCTTGCGCTTCTTGGCGGCTTCTTCCTGCTGCTTGCGCTGGTCGGCCTCCGGGTCGCGGCCGCGGCCCTGGGCGTACGACAGGGTCGGAACGGCGGTGAGGGCCGCCATGACGGCGGCGGCGACGAGCATTTGGCGGCGCATGGAAGGCGTCCAACAAGAAGGGCCGCGAGAAGGCCGCGGAGTCAGGGGCTAAGTACAGCCTCAGGAATACGGCTGCAACGCGGCCCTCGGCCTCATCGATAACCGGCCGCCGTTTTGGCTCGGCGCCGGCCTCAGCCGCGCGCCGCCGGCTGGAACAGCTCGACCACATTGCCCGAAGGGTCCTCCGCCAGGATCTGCGATCCTCCGGGCCCCACGACGATCTCGTTGCGGAAGGTCACGCCGCGGGCGCGAAGGCGTTCGACTTCGGCGCCGATGTCCTCGACGATGAACTGGAAGCGGTTCCATCCGCCGGGCTCGGGCTGTCGGCCATCCGGCATCGGCCGGCCGGCGGAGGCGGCCCTGCCGCTCAGCAGCAGCCTGAGCGCGCCGCGTTCGACGGACGCAAAAGCCGGCGCCGCGTTGAGCTGCACGCTGAAGCCGAGATTGCCGACGTACCAGTCGACGGACTCCTGCACGTCGCTGACCATGTAGCGGACGTTCACTGGGCTCTCACTCATGGGAGGTTCCTCCTTGGCGTGGCGCGGGGGTCATGGCGCGAGGGTGCGCCGGAGCAGGGTCTGCAGCGCCGCCAGGATGGCCGCGCGGTCCTCGCCGCCCGCGACGGCGCGGGGGGCCTCGTCGATGGCGGCGAACAGCAGGCGCGCCGTGGGCTCGGGATCGACCGGCCCGAACGCCCCAGCCTCCTGGCCCGCGCGGATGATGGCGGAGAGCCGCAGGATGGCGTTGTCGGCCATGGTCCGGCGCTCGGCGAAATCGGAGTGGAACAGGGCCTGGCCGATGCCCTGGCGCGCGCTGGCGAAGTCGATGAACGCGCCGGCCTGCGCCTCTATGACGCTCGGCCAGTCCACCGGCCCGTCGACTTCGGTCGGCAGGGGATGGGCCGTGTCGAACTCCGACACGAGCCGCTGGCGGACCGTGTCGAGCAGGTCGTCCCAGGTGGGGAAATAGAGGAAGAAGGTGCCCTTCGCGACGCCGGCCTCGCGGACGACGTCCTCGACCCGCACGCGGGAGCCGTGGACCTGCAGCAGGCGCTCGGCGGCCTCGACGATTTCCAGTCTCCGCGCCTCGGGCCGGAGGCGGCGTCGCGGCGGTTTGGCCATGCGGGGGACCTTCTACTGACCGAAGGTCATTAACTACTGACCAGCGGTCAGTGTCAAGAGCTGCGGCGGACGAGGCCCTCTCCGCGAACGCGACGTTACCCGGCGGCATCTTGAACTGCGCGCCGCATGACGCTCCATTGGCCGCGCGCCGCGCCCTTCTTTCCCCACACCCGGAACGCCCCATGACCTCTGAAACCGGCCCGGCCCCGACCTTCGACGAGGTTGTCGTCGGCCGCCGCAGCATCCGCGGCTACAAGCCCGACCCCGTGCCCAAGGCGGTGATCCGCGAGGTCCTGGAACTGGCGATGCGCGCGCCGTCGTCGCTGAACACCCAGCCTTGGAATTTCTACGTCGTGGCGGGCGAGGCGCTGGACCGGATCCGCGCTGGCAACACCGAGCGCAACCTCGCCGGCGTGCCCGACTCGCGGGAGTTCCGCAGCCATGGCGCCTATGAGGGCGCGCACCGGGAGCGGCAGATCGAGATCGCCAAGCAGCTGTTCGCGGCCATGGGCATCGAGCGGCACAACCAGGACCAGCGCCGCGACTGGGTGCTGCGCGGCTTCCGCCAGTTCGATGCGCCGGTCTCGGTCGTCGTGACCTATGACCGTTCGATCCATGGCGGGGACATCGCACCGTTCGACTGCGGCGCCGTGGCCAATGCGCTGGTCAACGCGGCCTGGTCCCGCGGCCTGGGCTGCGTGATCAACAGCCAGGGGATCATGCAGTCTCCCGTCGTCCGCGAGCATGCCGGCATCCCCGACGACCAGGTGATCATGATCTGCATCGCCATGGGTTATCCGGAGGAGGCGTTCCCGGCGAACGCGGTGGTGTCGCGCCGCAAGTCCGTGGACGAGGCGGCGGTGTTCGTGGGTTTCGACGACTAGCGACGGACGCGCCAGGACAACGCCTCGGCCGGATGCGCGCTGGAACTCGACGGGGCGGCGCACTAGGTTCCGCGCCATGTCGAGCCGTCCGCCCCTTACCGTTCTCCTGGCCAGCCCGCGCGGCTTCTGCGCGGGGGTGGACCGGGCGATCCAGATCGTCGAGCGGGCGATCGCCAAGTACGGGGCTCCGGTCTATGTGCGCCACGAGATCGTCCACAACCGTCACGTGGTCGACCGGCTGAAGGCGCTGGGCGCGGTGTTCGTCGAGGAACTGGACGAATGCCCGGCCGACCGGCCCGTGGTGTTCTCGGCCCACGGCGTGCCCAAGTCGGTGCCCGCCGAGGCCAGGTCGCGGCAGATGCTGTTCCTGGACGCCACCTGCCCGCTGGTCTCCAAGGTCCATGTGGAAGCGGGCCGCCATTTTGACGCCGGCCGCGAGATCGTGCTGATCGGCCACGCCGGGCATCCCGAGGTGGTGGGGACCATGGGCCAGTTGCCCGACGGCGCGGTGGCGCTGATCGAGACGGTGGAGGACGCCAGGGCGTTCCAGCCGCGCGACGCATCCAACGTGGCCTTCGTCACCCAGACGACGCTGTCGGTGGACGATACCGCCGAGATCGTGGCGGCGCTCAGGGCCCGGTTTCCGGAGATCGCCGCGCCGCATAAGGAAGACATCTGCTACGCCACCACCAACCGCCAGGAGGCGGTGAAGGCGATCTCCGCCCGCTCGGAAGTGCTGCTGGTTCTGGGCAGCGCCAATTCGTCGAACTCGGTGCGGCTGGCCGAAGTGGGGCGCCGCTCGGGCGCGAGGGCCTATCTGATCGATGACGCCACGAGCCTCGACCCGTCGTGGGTGGCCGGCGCCCGGATCGTCGGCGTCACCGCCGGCGCCTCGGCCCCTGAGGTGCTTGTGCAGGGCGTCATCGACCGGCTGGCCGAGACCTTCGAGGTCACCGTCGAGGAGATCGACACCGCCCGCGAGACGGTGACCTTCAAGCTGCCGCGCGCGGTGGCCTGAGGGCGCCTACGCGCTGTCGCGGCTAGACCTTGGCCCCGGTCGTTTCCTCGGACACGGCCCAAAGACGTTCGGCGGTTTCCGGATCGAGGGCGTGGGGCATGACCCCTTCGAAGGGATTGTCCTGGGTCCAGGGCAGGGCCTGGTTGCAGTTCTCCAGGTAGAGGCCGCCGACGCCCTCCAGCTCGTCGCCGAGCGCCGCCCAGACGGTGGTGGAGGCGCCCTGCTCCGTCGACTTGAAGCGGTCGTTGGTCTTGCCGCTCTCGTCCATCCAGCCGAAGGCGATCATCTCTTCCCGGGGAAGGTGCCGCTGCAGCGGGGTCATGATGCCGCCGGGCATAACCGCGTTGGCGTTGACGCCCAGGTCGGCGAAGCGCTCGTTGAAGCCCACCGCGAAAAGCGAATTGGCGGTCTTGGCCTGGCCGTAGGCCTCCCACTTGTCGTAGGGGCGCTGGCGGTAGTGGATGTCCTCGAAGTGGACGCCGCTCCGGCGATGGCCGATGGACGACAGCGAGACCAGCCGGCTCTGACGGCCGTCCTGGGCCGCGTTCATCAGGGCGCGGGCCAGCAGCACCGACAGCAGGTAGTGGCCGAAGTGGTTCGTCCCGATCTGCATCTCCAGATCCTGGGCCGTGTAGGTCAGCGGGCAGGCCATGACGCCGGCGTTGTTGATCAGGATGTCCAGCGGCCTGTCGCCCCAGGCGCTGGCGAAGGCCGCCACGGTGGTCAGGTCCGACAGGTCGATGACGCCCACCGAGACCTTGCCCGGAGCCGTCTTGTGGATGTCGGCGGCGGTCGCCTCGCCGGCCGCCTGGTTGCGGACCGCGAGCATCACCTCGGCCCCGGCCTCGGCCAGGGCTCGGGCGGTTTCGACCCCGATGCCGGAGGCGGCGCCGGTGACGATGGCGGCGACGCCGTTCAGGTCATGGCCCGCGGCCACTTCCCGGGCCGTGGTCTTGGCCCCGAATTCCGAGGTGACGCGCGCATTCATGCTCAGACCACCTTGCTGAAGTCGGGCTGGCGCTTCTCGGCAAAGGCGGCGAAAGCCTCCTTGGCTTCGGCGCTCTTGAGCTGGGCCGAGAAGATCGCGTTCTCCCGGGCCATCTGCTCCTGGATCGCAGGCGCGTCCCGCATCAGCGCCTTGGCGCCCTGTACAGAGGCCGGCGCGCGGGCGACGATCGCCTCGGCGCCCCTGCGGGCGCGGTCGCGGAGCTCCGCCGCCGGAACGGCCGCGTTGGCGATCCCCCAGGCCGCGGCGGTCCGGCCGTCGATCGCCTCGCCCAGCACGAACATGGCGAAGGCGCGAACGTGGCCGATCCGGGCCGGCAGCAGCAGGGACGAGGCCGCCTCGGGCGCCAGGGCCAGATTCACGAAGGGCGTGGTCAGCAGGGCGTCCTCGGCCACATAGACCAGGTCGCAGTGCAGCAGCATGGTCACGCCCACGCCCACCGCCCGGCCATGTACGGCCGCTACTAGCGGCGTCTTGGCCCGGCCCAGGGCGATCAGCAGGGGATTGCCCTTGCTGCGGGCGTCCTCCGCCGACGCATCGCCCGAGTTCACGGCCATGAAGTCGGCCAGGTCGTTGCCCGCGGTGAACATGTCGCCGTTGGCCTGGAACAGGATGCAGCGCACCGCCGGGTCGTCGTTCGCCGCGTCGATGGCGTCGCCCAGGGTCTGGTACATCGCACGCGTGATCGCGTTCTTCTTTTCCGGCCGGTTGAAGGTCAGCGTCAGCACGCCGCCCGACAGCTCGCTCAAAATGTGATCCGTCATTCCGATTTCGGCCAAAGGCCGCCCTTCTCGCGTTCGTTCCTACCCTTGCCGCGGAGCTTAAGCCGCGGCCCGGTACCAGTCGACGCCGTTCTCGTCGCGCTCGCGCACCGCCTGCCCGCGGGCGATCAGGCAGTTGAGGTGCGCCAGGCTCTCGCCGGTGGCCAGGCCCAGCAGGTTCTCGTCGATCTTGCGGCGGAACAGCACGGAGAACACGTCCACCACCCGCTTCGGCTCGGCGAGCAGAGCGAGCAGCCGCTCCAGCCCGCGCTCGTGGCCGCCGATCAGGTGGTCGATGCGCGCGTGCAGACCGTAGAACGGGTCGTTGTGCGCGGGAAGCACCAGGACGTCGTCCGGCACCCGGCGCCTGATCGCGTCCAGGGACGTCAGCCAGTCGGTCAGCGGGTCGCCGTCCGGCTCGGTGGGGAAGACCGAGACGTTGGACGAGATCTTCGGCAGCACCTGGTCGCCGGAGATCATCAGCTTCAGGTCCGCGCAGTGCAGGCTGGCGTGCTCGGGGCTGTGGCCGGATCCCACGACCACCTTCCACACGTGATCGCCGATCCTGACCTCGTCGCCGTCGGTCAGCCGGCGGAAGCTGTCGGGCAGGGCGTAGAGGCCGCGGCCGAAGCCGCCGAACTTCGCACGGTAGCTCTCGAGCGCATCTTCATCCCAGCCCGTCGCCTTGAAGAACGCCAGGGCGTCGGTGGGCGCCTCACGGCCGGTGTCCGCCGCCAGCGAGCGGCAGGTGATGTACTCGAGCCGGGTGATCCACAGCCGCGCGTCGAACTTGCGCGTCAGATAGCCTGACATGCCGATGTGGTCGGGGTGCATGTGGGTGACGAACACGCGTGTCACCGGCTTGCCCTCCAGCGGGCCCTTCAGCACCGCGCGCCAGGCGTTGCGCGTGTCCATGCCGCTGATGCCGGTGTCGACGATGGCCCAGCCGCCTTCCTCCGCGATCGCCCAGACGTTGATGAAGGACAGTGCCCCGCCCAGGGGCATCCGCATCCACTTCACGCCGGGCGCGATATCCACCGCCTCGCCGGTCTTGGGCCCATGCTCGAACGGATAAGCCAGCTTCGGCCGATGGCTTTCCCAGCCGCCCTGTTCGATCCCGTCCCGCAAACGCCCAACTCCCGCCAGTTCAACGGGCATTATCCCGTGCGGACCTTAGGGAGGGCAAATGCCTTCTCTCCCTCAGCCGTTCGCCGCCCCGAACTGGTCCACCCAGCGGCGGAAGACGCCGGGGTCCGACAGGCCGGCCTGCTGGGCGGCGACCTTGCCGCCGGCGAAGCAGAACAGCGCGGGGATGCCCTGCACGCGGAAGCGCGCCGCCAGGTCCGGGTTGGCGTCGACGTCGATCTTGATGAAGCGGGCCCGCGGCTCCAGCTCTGCGGCCGCACGTGCGAAGAGCGGCGCCACGGCGCGGCACGGTCCGCACCAGGCCGCCCAGAAATCCACGATCAGGGGCAGGTCGCTCCTGGCCAGGTGCTTGTCGAAGCGCGCGCCGGTCAGCGCCACCGGCTCGCCGGTGAACAGCGGCTTCTGGCATTTCCCGCATTTCGCGCCATCGGCCAGGCGGGCGGGCGGCAGTCGGTTGGTGGCGTCGCAGTGCGGGCACACCACATGCAGGGCGTCGGGCATGGGACCTCCTTGCCGTTGACAACGCCGGGCCGAGCGTTCGGTTTTGGATGACGCCGCGTCGGCCGGCCTAGGTTGATGACCAGAAGAACCAGGAGACGTCCATGGGCCAGATCAAAGACCGTCCCGACCCCGCCCTCGCCGCCGTGCTCGATCCCATCGTCGACGCCGCCCTGGCGGAGGGCCGGATCGCCGGGGCCGTGGTGCTGGTGGGACGCAAGGGCGAACGCGCCTACGCCCGCGCCGCCGGCCTGGCCGACGTGGAGGCCGGGCGGCCCATGGCGCTGGACGCCATCTTCCGCGCCTCGTCGCTCACCAAGCCGATGGTCACCGCCGCGGTGCTTTCCCTCGTCGAGGACGGCGTCATCGGCCTGGACGACCCGGTCACCCGCTACCTGCCGGACTTCCAGCCCAAGTGGGACGGCCAGGTCCCGACCATCACGCTTCGCCAGTTGCTTACCCACACCGCTGGCCTGTCCTACGGCTTCATGCAGCCGGCCGACGGGCCCTACCTGAAGCTGGGAGTCTCGGACGGCATGGACCAGCCGGGGCTGGGGTTCCCCGAGGAACTCAAGCGGATCACGCAGGCGGGCCTGTTCTTCCCGCCCGGCGCGGCCTGGCTCTATTCCGTCGGCCTCGATGTGCTGGGCGCGGCGGTGGAGGAGGCCACGGGCAGGGGCTTGGGCGAGGTGGTGGCCGAGCGGGTGACGCGGAAACTGGGCCTGGCCGACACCGGCTTCGCCGTCTCCGACCGCATGCGCCTGGCCAGGGCCTATGCGGACGGACCGCCGCCCGTCCCTATGGGGGCGACCCACACCGTGCCCTTCGCGGAGCTGTCGGGGATCAAGTTCGCTCCCGACCGCATCTTCGACCCCGGTTCGTTCCCCTCCGGCGGCGCGGGCATGGCGTGCTCGGCCCCGGACTTCCACGCCTTCCTGGAGGCGATGCTGGACGGCGGGGGCGGGGTGGTCAGCGCCGAGACCGCCCAGGACATGCGGACCAACCAGACCGGCGGCCACGCGATCGTCACCAGCGGACCCGGCTGGGGCTTCGGCTTCGGCGGCGCGGTGATGCTGGATCCGGCGGCTGCGGGTTTGCCGCTGCCGGCGGGCGCCTGGATGTGGGGCGGGGTCTATGGCCACAGCTGGTTCGTCGATCCCGCCAGCCGCACCAGCTTCGTCCTGATGACCAACACCTCCACCGAAGGCATGAGCGGGCGGCTGTCGCAGGAGCTGATGGCGGCGGTGGCGGGAGGCTAGCCGACGCACGGCAAGCCTTGTGATCCGCCGCCGGGCGGTGGAATAGTCCGCCCGCTTTCGGGAGGGTTCCATGTTCAGGTTCGCCGCGGCTCTGGCCGCCACCACGCTCGTCGCCGGGTCGGCCGCCCAGGCCCAGACAGGGGCGCAACAGCCCGGCGAGGCCGGCTTCCGCGCGCTCTACAAGGAGCTGGTCGAGACCAACACCACCTTCTCGGCCGGAAGCTGCACCCTGGCCGCCGAACGCATGGCCGCGCGGCTGAAGGCGGCGGGCTTCGCGGACAGCGACATCACCCTCTTCACCCCGCCGGACCGGCCCAAGGACGGCGGTCTGGTCGCGGTCCTGCCCGGCAAGGACGCCAAGGCGAAGCCGATCCTGCTGCTGGCCCACATCGACGTCGTCGAGGCCAAGCGCGAGGACTGGACCCGCGATCCGTTCACCCTGGTCGAGGAAGACGGCTATTTCTATGGGCGCGGGTCGTCGGACGACAAGGCGCAGGCGGCGATCTGGACCGACCTGCTGATCCGCTTCAAGCAGGAGGGCTATAAGCCGCGGCGGGGGATCAAGATCGCGCTGACCTGCGGCGAGGAGGGTGGCGGACAGGTCAACGGGGCCGCCTGGCTGGCCGAGAACCGCCGCGAGCTGATCGACGCCGCGTTCGCCCTGAACGAGGGCGCGGGCGGGGCGCTCGACGCCCCCGGCGGCAAGCCCGTGGTGCACAACATCCAGGCCGGCGAGAAGAGTTCGGTCAGCTTCCGCCTGGAAGCCACCAACCCGGGCGGCCACTCCTCGCGCCCCGTGCCGGACAACGCGATCTATCAGCTCGCGAAGGCCATCGACCGGATCGCCGGCTATCAGTTCCCGGTGCAGATGAACGACACCACCCGGGCCTATTTCGGCAAGATGGCCTCGGTGGTCGGCGGCGAGACCGGGGCGGCCATGACCGCCATCGTCGCGAACCCAGCGGACGCCGGCGCGAACGCCATCCTGAGCCGCGACGCCAACTACAACGCCATCCTCCGCACCACCTGCGTCGCCACCCAGATTTCCGGCGGCCACGCCCAGAACGCCCTGCCCCAGCGGGCGAACGCCACGATCAACTGCCGGATCTTCCCCGGCGAGCCGCCCGCGGCCGTGCGCGACGCCCTGGTGAAGGCGGTGGGCGACGCCAAGGTCGAGGTGTCCCAGGCGCCCAAGGGCCGCGGCGAGAAGACCGCGCCGCCCCTGACCGCGCAGGTCGTCGGCCCGATCGAGAAGGTGTCGGCCCAGATGTGGCCGGGCATTCCGGTGGTGCCGCTGATGCAGGCGGGAGGCACCGACGCCGGGCCGCTGATCGCGGTGGGCATCCCGACCTACGGCGTCTCGGGCATCTTCTACGACCCCGATCTCGGACGCCTGCACGGCCTGAACGAGCGGATCGGGGTGAAGTCGCTGCTGGACGCGCGCGAGTTCAGCTACCGGCTGGTGAAGCTCTACGCCGAGGCCAAGTGACGGAGACCGTCCGCCTCTGGATCGCCGCCAGCCACGACGCCGCGCATCGCAACGGCGGATGGGCGTTCGTGCGTGTCGGCGCCGAGACGGTGTCGCGGGCCGGCGGCGACCGGCGAACGACGCGGGCGCGAACGATCCTCTCCGGCTTCCTGGCCGCGCTGAAGGACCTGCCGGCGGGCGCGGCGCTGGCCGTCGTGGCGCCGCGGGCCGACGCCCTGATCCTGCACAGCCTCCTGAAGCCGCCCGCCGATCCGCCGGCCGAAGACCAGGACCTGCGCGCGGTCCTGACCAAGGCCCTCGACGGGAAGGGCTGGACCCTGGCCGTGGGCGACCCCGCCGGCCCGACGCCCGCCGCCTTCACCGCGGCCTGGGCCGACACGGCGAGCGAGAAGGGCAAGATGGGCGGAGCCTTCCAGATCGCCATCCCGAAGACCAACCTGGCGAAGGTGAAGGGACTCTAGGCCCGGGAGGGCCGCCGGTCCTAGTGGATGTCGCTCATCCACACCCTGAGCGCCCGCAGGAACGGCAGGGCCTCGCGGAATTCCTTCTGGGTGAAGCCTTCGCGCAGCTTCTCCACCTTGGGGCGGATGGCGGCCATGGCGCGGCCATAGGCCTCGCGCCCGGCGGAGGTCATCCGCACGCGCTTCTTGCGCCGGTCGGCCGTACAGGGCTCCACCGAGACCAGCTTCGTACATTCCAGCCGCTGCAGGGTGTTGGTGATCGCCCCCGGCGTCATTTTCAGCGCCTCGGCGATGGTGGCCGGCGTGAGGTCGTCGCCGCGCCGGGCGATGAGGTTCAGAACCTCGTACTGCGGATAGGTCAGCCCCACCGGCAGGGCCCGCGAGATCGCCACGCGCACACCATGCTCGATCAGGCTGATCTCGTCGAAGACCTGGACTTCCGGATGTTCCTCGATCACCGCGCCCATACGACCCCTCCTGGCGAATCCTCGGCAGGAGAAGATTATCCTTCAATATCGAACGAGTTATTTCGACATTGAAGGAAGACTTGCGGCGGCCTCCACCGTTTCCCTGAGCCCCTGGCGCGCGAGTTCGTCGGCGCGCTCGTTGAACTCATGGCCGGCGTGACCCTTCACCCACCGCCACTTCACGTCGTGACGCGCACGGGCTTCGTCAAGGCGCCGCCACAGATCGTCGTTCTTCACGGGCTTGTTGTCGGCGGTCTTCCAGCCCCGGCGCTTCCAGTTGTGGATCCACTCCGAGATGCCCTTCATCACGTACTGGCTGTCGGTGTGCAGCTCGACCTGGCAGGGCTTCTTCAGGGCCTCCAGCGCGGCGATGGCGCCCATCAGCTCCATGCGGTTGTTGGTGGTGGCCAGCTCGCCGCCGGACAGCTCCTTGGTGGTCGCGCCATGCATGAGCACCGCGCCCCAGCCGCCCGGACCCGGATTCCCCGAGCAGGCGCCGTCGGTATAGATCACCACCCCAGGGGTCACGCCGCCGGCGTCCCGAACAGCACCAGGTCGGGCGAGCTGCGATGCACCGCCAGCTTGCGCTCGTATTCCAGCGGGTCCTTCGGCCTGACCAGGGCGCCGGCCGGGGTCGCGCCCCAATCGTGCAGCCGGGTGAGGAAGAACCGCATCGCCGCCCCGTGCGCCAGGATCGGCAGGGCCGCGCGCTCGGCGTCGCCGAGCGGCCGCAGGCTTTCGTACCCGCTCAGGAACTGGCGCGCGGAAGTGATGTTGAAACTGCCGTCCGGCTCGAAGCACCAGGCGTTCAGCGCCACCGCCACGTCGTACGCGAAGGCGTCCACGCACGCGAAATAGAAGTCGATGGTCCCGGCGAACTTCGGACCGGCGAAGAAGACGTTGTCCGGGAAGTAGTCGGCGTGGACCACGCCGGTTGGCAGGCCGCTGGGCCACCGCGCGGCCAGCATATCGAGGTCGCGGGCGATCACCTCCGACAGTCCGGGCTTCAGCCCCTCCGCGGCGCCGTGCAGCCTGGCGAACATCGGAGCCCAGGCCGCCTGGCCCAGATCGTTCTCGCGGCGCAGCGGGAAGCCCGCCGAGGCGAGGTGCAGCCCCGCCAGGCCGGCGCCGGCCTCCCGGCAATGCGCCGCGGTCGGCCGGCGCACCGACAGCCCGTTGAGGAACTCGACGATGGCGCAGGGCTTGCCCCGCACCCGCTTGATCAGCTCGCCGGCGCGATCCGCCTTGGGCTCGGCCGAGGGATAGCCGTGCCGGGCCAGCCACCGCATCAACTCCAGGAAGAACGGCAGGTCGGCCTCGTTCACCCGCTTCTCGTAGACGGTCAGGATGTAGCGCCCGGCCTCGGTCTCAAGCAGGAAGTTGGAGTTCTCCACGCCCTCGGCGATGCCCTTGAACGACAGGGCTGCGCCCAGGTCGAACTCGGCCAGCAGCTGCGCCAGCTCGTCGTCGGTGATGTCGGTGTAGACCGCCATGCGCCCCCGATGGGCGACCCCCACGGAGTCGTCAAGCGGCCCGTCGTGATCTCCGCGCCGTCGCGTGCTAAAACATGGGGCCTCGCGGGAGGAACCCATGATCGAGCTGAAGGTCGAGCGCATCGGAGACCGGGTGGCGGTCGTTCTGGATGACGAGGTTCTGAAGGCCCTTCACCTCAGTGTCGGCGATACGCTGCAGCTTGCGCCGACCGCCGACGGGTCGTTGCAGGCGACGGCCCGCGAGGGCTGGATCGACGACCCCCACGCCCGCGGCCGCGCCTTTCTGCGCCGCTACAACCGCACCTTCGAGCGGTTCGAGGGCTGAACGGACGGCCCTCGGACGCGTGAGGCTTGGCCTTCCCGGACGGGAATGCCTAGTTTGCGACATGAGCGTGACTGTCCGGGTGGCGACCCTCGCCGATGCGCCGCTGATCCTGTCCTTCATCCGCGAGCTGGCGGAGTACGAGCGGCTGCTGCACGAGGTGGAGGCGACCGAGGTCGATATCCGTCGCGACCTGTTCGGGGAGAACCCGCGCAGCTTCTGCGAGATCGCCGAGCACGATGGGCAGCCAGTAGGTTTCGCGCTGTGGTTCTATAACTATTCCACGTTCCAAGGGCGGGCCGGGATTTACCTGGAGGACCTGTTCGTGCGGCCGGAGGCGCGCGGCGTCGGGGCCGGCAAGGCCCTGCTGCGCAAGCTGGCCCAGCGCTGCATGGACGCCGACCTGGGCCGGTTGGAGTGGGCGGTGCTCAACTGGAACACTCCCTCGATCGAATTCTACGACAGCCTCGGGGCCAGCAGGAAGGACGACTGGACCGTGCGGCGGCTGGACGGCGAGGCGCTTGAACGCCTCGCGGGGTCATGAGCGCGCCGCCGAAGACCGTGCTCCACGCCTCGGCCTCGGAGGCCGAAGCCATTCGCCATGCCGTCCGCACGGTGGACGTCGCCACCCTGGGTCCCGGGCGGGAGCGCGCGGAGCTGAAGCACGTGCCCGCCCTGGTGGCGCTGCTGTCGGACGCGCGGGTGTCGGGGCCGATCTACGACCTGCCGCGCCCGATCGACGAAGACAGCGTCACCCGCTGGGTCGTGGAGAACCAGGCCCAGGCGCTGGCCGGCGAGGCCCTGTTGCTGGTCTCGCTGGACGCGGACGACGCGGTGGCCGGCTATTCCCGGATCACGGTCTGGCCGGAGCATTCCTCGGCAGAGCTTGCCGGGGCGGTTCGTGCCGACCTGCAGGGCCGTGGCCAGGGCGGCGTCGGCATGGCGCACACCTTCGGCTGGATCTTCGAGACCTTGGGCGTACGGCTGATGTGCCTGACCGCGGCCCTCGACAACGTCCGTTCGCAGAAGGGCATCGACGCGGCCGGCTTCCGGCGCATGGGCGAGCGCGAGGCCGTGCGCCCCGACGGGACGACGCGGCGCTCGGTCTACTGGGAACTGACCCGCGACGAGTGGCGCCAGCGGCATCGGCTGTAGGCGCGGTTCGCCCCTAGACGGCGATGTCGATGATCATGGGCTGGGCAGGGCGGCCTTCCTTGGCGGCCTTCTTGGCTTCCTCGGTCAGGGTCTCCTGCATGACCTCCTGGATGCGCTTGGCGATCTCGGCTTCCAGGGACGTCAGCACTTTGGAGCGCTCCTCGGGCGACATGGCGGCGAGCGAGGCGTCGTCGAGGCCGTTCTTGGCCTTCATCTCCTTCTCGATCTTCGCCTTCAGGGCCTCGAACTTCTTCTCCTGCGCCCAGGCGTAGAGGCCCTTCTCGCGCACTTCGTCGAGCTCGCTCTTCGCCCGTGCGGCCGCGGCCTCGGCCCGAGCCTTGGCGGCGTCGGCCGGGTCGGAGGTCTTGTCGGTCTTGTCGGTCTGACCAAGGCCCTTCGACGCCGTGGGCGTCCCCAGGGAAAGCATCGCGCCGATACCGTCGATAGCCATACGCTGCACTCCATTGCGTTGCGTATAGTTAAGCAAGAACTGGACCAGGTTCGGGAGCGTGCCGGCGCGCCAGCGCCGACGTGGTTCTAGAAGACTGCGCCTGCGGCGCTTAGGCAGCCCAGGCGGCGGCGAAGCGGCGGAGGAGGGCCAGGGCGGCGCTGTCGGCGAGGCCGGCGGTCGCAGTCAGGCGTACGAAGAGGTGGCCGGCGGGGCGGCGCCCGCTGGCGGGCAGGCCCTCGCCCTCGACCCGGACCAGGCCGCGCTCGGCCGCCTTGCTGTCGATCCAGACGCTGCGGCGGCCGATGGGGGTCTCGAGGGTGATGCGGCCGCCCTTCTTGAGCAGGCCCGGCGCGACCTTGGCGGTCATCCAGAGGTCGTCGCCGCGCACCAGGACGCCGTCGTGGGCGCGGATGTAGACGCAAAGTTCGGAACCGGCGGCGCGCACCTTGTCGCCGGAGCGAAGGCCCGGAGGCAGGCTGATGCGGATGAGCTGGCCGTCGGGCAGACGGTGGTCGACGTCGCCGCCCTCCAGCGCGAGCTGCGGCGTGATCTCCAGGTCGGGCTCGGGGGTGGGCCGGGCTCGCGCCGGGGCCTGGACGAAGCGTTCGCCCAGCGGGTCCTGGAGGCGCTGGTAGGCGTCGACCACCTGGCGGAAATGGTCCTCGTCGCCGCCGGCGTCGGGGTGGGCGCGCTTGGCGGCTTCGCGGAAGGCCCTGCGGACCTCGGCGGGGGTGGACGCCGAGCTGACGCCCAGCAGTTCGCGGGCGTATTTGAGGGACAGTTCGGGCGCCGGCCGAGTCATCAGCGGGGACCGTACGGTAAACGGGGTCAACGCTCCGTTAAGCCGGGCTTCTCGCTTGGACCTCGAGCGCGCTATATGCCGCCGGTGACCGACAAGACCCTCATCCCGCCGTCGCCCAGCGAGGACGACTACGTCCGCCAGGTGGCTTCCGCCGAACCGCCGGCGCTGCTCAGCGAGACCGATCCGTTCGCGCTGTTCGACGCCTGGTTCCAGGAGGCCGTCCAGAAGGAGGCCAACGACGCCAACGCCATGGCCCTGGCCACGGTCGACGCCGATGGCCTGCCGGACGTGCGGATGGTGCTGCTGAAGAGCGTCGATGCCGACGGCTTCGTCTTCTACACCAACCTGGAGAGCGCCAAGGGCCAGGAGCTGGCCAGTCAGCCGAAGGCGGCGCTGCTGTTCCACTGGAAGTCCCTGCGCCGCCAGGTGCGGATCCGCGGGACCGTGACGCCGACGACGGCCGAGGAGGCGGACGCCTATTTCGCGACCCGCGCGCGGCCGGCGCAGCTCGGCGCCTGGGCGTCCGACCAGTCGCGGACCCTGCCCGACCGGCTGGCCCTGGAGAAGAAGATCGCCGAGGTCGGGCTCCGCTACGGACTGGGCAAGGTCCCGCGCCCGCCGCACTGGTCGGGGTTCCGCGTGGCCCCGCAGAGCCTCGAGTTCTGGCGCGACCGGCCGTTCCGCCTGCACGAGCGGCTGGTGTTCGAGCGTGCGACCGGCGGCTGGACGACGCGCAGGCTGTTTCCTTGAGCGGGCTTGCGCCGACCGCCCTCGAAGCCGAGATCATGGCCTGGCTGAAGGCCGGCGCGGAGCGCCAGATCGACACCGCCTGCGCCCACGTCTTCCTGAAGCCCGACGCCGCCTGGAAGATGAAGCGTCATGCGGACCTGGGCTATGCCGACTTCTCGACCCTGGAACGCCGGCAGTGGGCGCTGGACCGCGAACTGGAGTTCAACAAGGCCGCGGCCCCGGACATCTATCGCGCCGTGCGGACGATCACCCGCGAGGCGGACGGTTCGCTGGCCCTCGGCGGCGGCGGCGAGGTGCTGGACCACGTGCTGGAGATGCGCCGCTTCGACGAAGGGGCGGTGCTGTCCGCCCACCCTGAGATCGTCGATGGCGACCTGGCCGAGACGCTGGGGCGGACCATCGCGGGCTTCCACGCCACCGCGCCGCTGCGGCCCGCGGGCGGGCTGACCGCGCTCGCCTTCACCGTCGGCTCCAACGCCCAGCTCCTGCGCGAGACCTGCGAGGGGCTGGACCAGGGGCGCGTCGAGACCATGATCGCGCTCGCCGAGGCCGAGCTGGAGCGGCAGGCCCCCTTGCTGGCGCACCGGTCGGCCACCGGGTTCGCGCGGCGCTGCCACGGCGACCTGCACCTGGGCAACATCCTGCTGGAGAACGGTCGCCCGGTGCTGTTCGACTGCATAGAGTTCAGCGACCTGCTGTCGGACCTGGACGTCCAGTACGATCTGGCGTTCCTGCTGATGGATCTGGACTTCCGCGGCCGCCGCGACGCCGCGGTCCGGGCGCTGTCGGCCTATATGGACGAGGCGGCGCGCCGGTTCCCCGCCGAGATCTGGGGCGGGCTGGCCTCGCTGCCGCTGATGCTGTCGGTGCGGGCCGGCGTGCGCGCGCATGTGTCGGCCCATTCCGGCGATCCGGCCGCGGCGCGGGCCTATGTGGAGGCCGCGATCGGCCACCTGTCGCCGCCGCCGCCGGTGCTGGCCGCCGTGGGCGGGTTGTCGGGCTCGGGCAAGTCCCACTTCTCGCGGGCGGTCGCCCCGGGACTGGGCGCCTCGCCGGGGGCGGTGATCCTGCGCACCGACGAGATCCGCAAGCGGCTGATGAACGTACCCCCCACGCGCACCATGGACCCGGCCGCCTACACCGCCGAGTTCTACGTCCGCACCTACGACACCATGATCGACAATGCGCGGGCGCTGCTGAAGGCCGGGCGCGCGGTGGTGCTGGACGCCACCTTCATCGACCCCGGGCTGCGGGCCCGCGTCGAGGCCCTGGCCGCCGAGTGTGGCGTGCCGTTCCGCGGCGCGTGGATGGACGCCCCGGTCGAGGTGCTGGAGGCGCGCGTGGCGGGCCGGACCGGCGACGCGTCGGACGCCACGGTGGCCGTGCTGCACGAGCAGGTGGACCGGCTGAAGACGCCGGTGGGCTGGCCGGTGGTGGACGCCCAGGCGCCGACCGCCGAGGCGGCAAGGGCCTGGAACGACAGCGTTGGTTGACGCTGCCGTTGCGGAGACGACATCGTCTCTCTAATCGAGACCGATAAGTAACAGCCGATAACTTAGGGGAAAGACGCGCAGATGCTGGGCCTGATGCAGAACTGGCCGTTGACGGTCGACAAGATCCTCGACCACGCCAAGGCCTGGCATGGCGACCGCGAGGTGGTCAGCCGCTCGGTCGAAGGGCCGATCGTGCGCACCACCTATGCCCAGATCCACGAGCGGGCGAAACGGGTCTCCAATGCGCTGAAGGCGCTGGGCGTCGGCCCCGGCGACCGCGTCGCCACCCTGGCCTGGAACACCGGCCGCCACGTCGAGGCCTGGTACGGCATCATGGGCATGGGGGCCGTCTGCCACACGCTGAACCCGCGGCTGTTCGCCGAGCAGCTCTGCTACATCGTCAACCATGCCGAGGATAAGGTCCTGCTGACGGACCTGACCTTCCTGCCGGTGCTGCTGGAAAACCGCGCCAAGATGCCGACGGTGAAGCACGTCGTCGTGCTGACCGACGCGGACGGCATGAAGGGCGTCAATTTCCCGGGCGCGCTCTGCTACGAGACCCTGGTGGAGCAGGCGTCGGCCGACTGCGAATGGGGCGGCTTCGACGAGAACACTGCGGCGGGCCTCTGCTACACCTCGGGCACGACCGGCAATCCGAAGGGAGTGCTCTACTCCCACCGCTCGAACTTCCTGCACACCATCATCACCATGGGGCGGGACGTCATGGACCTCTCGGCCACAGAGACGGTCCTGCCGGTGGTGCCGATGTTCCACGCCAACGCCTGGGGGCTGGCGCTGTCGTGCCCCGCGGCCGGCGCGAAACTGGTGATGCCCGGCGCCAAGCTGGACGGCGCCTCGGTGCATGAACTGATCGAGAGCGAGGGCGTCACCTTCTCGGCGGCCGTGCCGACGGTCTGGCAGATGCTCCTGACCCACTTGCGCGAGACGAACGGCAAGCTGACCACGCTGAAGCGGGTGGTGATCGGCGGCTCGGCGGTGCCGGAGGCCATCGTTCGCGGCTTCCGCGACGAGTACGGCGTGGACGTCACCCACGCCTGGGGCATGACCGAGCTGTCGCCGCTGGGGACCATCGCGGCGCCGACCGCGGCCATCGCCGCCATGGACGACGAGGCCCAACTCCGCTCGAAGCTGAAGCAGGGCCGCCCGCCGCTGGGCATCGAGATGAAGCTGGTCAACGACGCCGAGGAGCGGCTGCCGCACGACGGGACCACCTTCGGCAAACTCAAGGTGAAGGGCCCGTTCGTCGTGGGCGAGTACTTCAAGAGCGAGGGCGGGCAAATCCTGGACGAGGACGGCTTCTTCGACACCGGCGACGTGGCCACCATCGATGACCAGGGCTTCATGCAGATCACCGACCGGGCCAAGGACGTCATCAAGTCCGGCGGCGAGTGGATCAGCTCCATCGAGATCGAGAACATCGCCATGGGCCACCCCAAAGCGGCCAATGCGGCGGTGATCGGCGCGCTGCATCCCAAGTGGGACGAACGCCCGGTGCTGCTGGTGAAGCTGCGCGAGGGGGTCGAGGCGACCAAGGACGAGTTCCTGGCCTTCCTGGAAGGCAAGATCGCCAAGTGGTGGACCCCGGACGACGTGGTCTTCGTCGACGACATCCCGCTGGGCGCCACGGGCAAGATCGACAAGAAGCTGATCCGCGAGCGGATGAAGGACTACGTCCTGCCGACGACGAA
Organism: Phenylobacterium sp.; assembly: GCF_004297125.1. Classification (GTDB taxonomy): domain Bacteria; phylum Pseudomonadota; class Alphaproteobacteria; order Caulobacterales; family Caulobacteraceae; genus Phenylobacterium. The sequence goes on from NZ_SCVD01000019.1 coordinate 284,474, forward strand.
GGCCAAGGAGAGCGCGTAGCATGCTCACGGCGGCGGTGGAGGCCGACCACCCCGAGATCATCGCGCTCACCAACCGCGCGTTCCGCGAGACCGGCCCGCAGGCGAGCTGGAACGTCGAGGATCTGATCGACGGCGAGCGGATCAACGAGTCGCTGCTGCGCGACGACCTGGCGACGCCAGGCGCGCATCTGCTGATCTGGCGCGACGAGGCCGGCGAGCACCTGGGCCACGTGCGGATGGACGAGCATCCGGACGGCCGCTGGCATCTGGGGATGCTGACTGTGCGGCCCGACCGGCAGGACGCGGGCCTGGGACGCACCCTGCTGGCGGCCAGCGAGGACTGGGCCCGCGCCCGCGGCGGCCGGAAGATCGACATGACGGTCATCCACCAGCGCGAGACCCTGATCGCCTGGTACGTGCGGCGCGGCTATGTGGTGACGGGACGGACGAAGCCGTTCCCCTACGACGACACCCGGTTCGGGCGGCCGACGCAGGCGGGCCTCTATTTCGACGTGCTCGAAAAGGCCCTCTAGATGCTGGCCTGCGTCCGGTAGAGGCCGGCGTAGGCGCCGCCTGCGGCCATCAGGGCGTCGTGGCTGCCCTGCTCGGCGATCCCCCGTTCCGTGAGCACCAGGATTCGGTCGGCGTTGCGCACGGTGGACAGGCGGTGGGCGATCACCAGCGTCGTCCGCTCGCGCGCAAGGGCCAGCAGGGCCTCCTGGACCGCCCGCTCGCTCTCGTTGTCGAGGGCGCTGGTGGCCTCGTCGAAGATCAGGATGGGAGGATCCTTGAGGAAGGCCCGGGCGATGGTCAGCCGCTGCTTCTGGCCCCCCGACAGCTTCACCCCGCGCTGGCCGATGTCGGTGTCGTAGCCGTCCGGCAGGGCCATGATGAAGCCGTGGGCGTTGGCGGCCTTCGCGGCGGCCACGACCTCGGCCTCGGACGCGCCGGGCCGGCCGTAGCGCAGGTTCTCGGCCACCGTGCCGGCGAACAGGTACACGTCCTGCTGCACCACCCCGATGTTCCGGCGCAGCGAGCCCAGGGTCAGGTCGCGGATGTCGTGGCCATCCACCAGGATCTGGCCCTCCGTCGCCTCGTAGAAGCGCGGGATGAGCCCACAGAGCGTGCTCTTGCCCACGCCCGAGGCCCCGACGAGGGCCACGAACTCGCCCGGCCGGACGTCCAGCGAGAGGTCGTTCAGGACCTGGCCTCCGCCCTCGTAGCGGAAACCCACATTGCGGAAGGCGATGGCCCCGCGCGCTCGGGCCAGGTCCGTGGCCCCCGGCCGGTCGCGGATGTCCGGCCGGACCTCGAGGATCTCCATCACCCGGGTGAAGCCGGTCCAGCCCTGCTGCCAGAGCCGCATGAAGTTGGCGAGGCGCTGGATCGGGTCGACGAGGACGGCGACGCACAGCAGGAAGGTCACCAGGTCGGCCACGCCCAGCGCGCCCTGGACCACCCGGACGCCGCCGCCGACGATGACCACGACGGTGAGGAGTTGGGCGAAGGTCTGCGTACCCGCTGAAAAGAAGGCCTCGCTGAGGTAGCCGGCCCGGCGGCTCTCCAGGAAGCGCTGGTTCTCGGCCTCGAAGCGGCGGACCTCCAGGTCCTCGTTGGCGAAGGACTTCACGACCCGGATACCGGACAGCGAGTCTTCCACCCGCTCGTTGATCTCGCCGATCCGCGCCCGGCTGATCTTGAGCGCCTGGCCCATGCGCCGGTTGAAGTGCAGCGCATAGAGCACGGCCAGCGGCATCAGGCCCACGATCAGCAGGGTCAGAGGCAGGTCGAGCAGGCTCAGGATCGCCACGGCCCCCACCAGCTTCAGCGCGGCGATCGCCAGGTCCTCCGGTCCGTGGTGGTAAAGCTCGCCCAGATTGAAGAGGTCGCCGGTGACCCGGCTCATGAGCTGGCCCACCCGCTGGCGGTCGTAGAAGCTGAAGGAGAGCTTCTGGCAATGCTCGAAGACTTCGCGCCGCAGTGCGGCCTCCATGCGGGCGCCCATGACGTGGCCCTTGTAGTCCACGAAGAGGAAGCTGGCGGTCTGCACGACCAGGAGCGCGAGCATCAACCCGCCCAGGGCGTAGATCGGTGCGAGCGCGGCATGCGCGCCCTCTACGGCCTGGAGGCGCTGGGTGACGGCCCGCGCGCAGAGCGGCAGGGCCAGCGCCGTCGCGGCGACGAAGACCGCGCAGGCCACGTCGGCCGCCAGCAGCGGCAGGTGCGGCCGGTAGTATGAGAGGAAGCGGTGGAGGCGTGTGCGCGGGGCCGGCGTCTGGACGTCGGTGGAGATCGCCGCGCGGGGCGGCGGAGGCGGAAGGTCGCTAGGTTCGGCGTCTGGCGCCGGCGCCCTCCGGATTTGCGAAGGCATGCTTCATGTCCTGAAGATGGATGGGAGCTCTCGGTTCGGACATGAAGGTTTTCATTGGTGGCTCCCCGGTCGGCGTTGCGACCTGGGGACTATGGCGCGAGCCCCGAAGCCGCGCAACTTTGGCGCTCAGCCCTCGGCCAGCGCCTTGGCGGCCAGGTCGCGCCAGTGGCGGCCTTCCTTGCGGAACTGGGCGGCCAGCTTGGTCAGGCGCTTGTCCATCTCGGCTATGGCGGCCTGGGCCTCGGCCTTGCGGCCGTTGCGGGCCATGAAGGCGGCGTAGCGGGCCTGGCCCTCGAAGCCGGGCATGCGCTGCGCGGCCTCGGCCAGGGCTGCGTCGGCCTCGGCGGTGCGTCCCACCGCCTCGTAGGCGCGGCCCAGGGCCAGGACGGCGGTGGGCGTGTGGCCTTCGGACGGGTCGCGGGTCAGGCGCTCCAGCACCGCCAGCGCCTCGGGCCCGCGGTTCAGCTCCAGCAGCGCGTTGGCGCGGCCCAGCAGCAGGGCGGGGTCCTCGGCGTGGATGCCTTGGGCGGCCTCCGCGTACAGGCGCTCGGCCTCCTCGTGGCGGCCCAGGGCCGTGGCGGCGTGGGCCAGGCGCGACTGGTTGCGGACGGTGGGCGTGTCCTCGCAGGCCTGTTTGGCCTCGCGGTATTCCCGCAGCGGGTCGAGGGCGGCGCGGGCCGATCGCTCCAGCCGCTGGGCCGTCTGGCCGCGGGTGAGGTCGGGCAGGACGATGGCGATGAAATAGACCAGCCCGCCCAGTGGCTGGAAGATCAGGATGATCCACAGCCAGAACAGCTCGCGGCCGGTGCGGACCACATGCACGGCCAGCGCGATCGAGAGGATCAGCGACAGGCCGATGAGCGGCAGCGAGCCGCCGAGCAGGCCCATCATGCTCACAGGTCACCCCCGGGCTGGCGGTTCTGGGCGAGCTTGCGGGGATCGGCCTTCTCGGCGGGGGCCAAGCGCATGACCTCGGTCTGGTACTTCTCGTCCTCGCCGAGGGCCAGCAGGGGGGCGGCGTCGGCGCAGGCCTGGAGCAGGGGTTCCACCCACTTCATGTCGGCCTTGTGGAAGTCCGACAGCACGTGGCCGTGGACCAGGTCCTTGTCGCCCGGATGGCCGGTGCCCAGCCGGGCGCGGCGGAAGTGCGGGCCGATCTGGGCGGTGATGGAGCGCACGCCGTTGTTGCCGGCCGCCCCGCCGCCGGCCTTCATCCGGAAGCGGCCGGGGGCCAGGTCGATCTCGTCGTAGAAGACCACCAGGTCGACCGCGGGATCCAGCTTGAAGAACTTCACCGCCTCGCCGACGGCGCGGCCGCTCTCGTTGTAATAGCCCGACGGCTTGAGGATCAGGGTGCGGACCGGACCCTGCGGCGTCTCGATCGCGCCCTCGGACACCTGGGCGTGGAAACGCGAACGCGCCGCGGGGAAGCCCCAGCGGCGCGCGATCTCGTCAACGGCCATGAAGCCGATGTTGTGGCGGTTCTTCGCGTAGGTCGGGCCAGGATTGCCCAGGCCGGCGATGAGCAGCACGTCGGCTCCCCGCGAAGAAGAGGCTTAAGCTTCGGCTTCGCCTTCGGTGGCTTCGGCTTCGTCGCCGCCCGTGTCGACCTTGGCGGCGGCGATGGAGGCCACCACGACGTCGCCCTCGACGGCGGCTTCGACCTTGGCCGGCAGCTTCAGGTCGGAGACGCGGATGCTGTCGCCGATTTCCTTGCCGGTCAGGTCGACCACGATCTCTTCCGGGATCGAGTCGGCGTGGCAGGCGACGGTCACGGTGTGGTGGGCGATGTTCAGCGAACCACCGCGCTTCAGGCCAGGCGATTCTTCCTGGTTGGAGAAGTGAACCGGCACTTCGATCTTGATCTGCTGGTGCTCGTCGACCCGGTACAGGTCGAAGTGCATCGGCTCATCCGTCACCGGATGCATGTCGATGGCCTTGGCGATGACCGGCTGGGTCTCGGAGCCGTACTTCAGGGTCACCAGGTGGCCCAGCAGCTTGCCCGTGTAGAGCGCCTTGCGGAACTCGTTGGACTTCACCGCGATGGCCACCGGGTCCTTGGAGCCGCCGTACAGCACGCCGGGAACCATGCCGCCGCGGCGGGTGGCGCGCGCGCCACCGGTGCCGGTCTGCTCGCGCACTTCAACGTTCAAAACGATATCGGCCATGGCCATGCCTCAAAACGAAACCGCCGCGCGTCTCGCGCGCGGCGATGGAAGTCAAACCCACAAGGGTCGAAAGGGTGCGCGTAGATACACAAAAGCCCTGCCGGACGCAACCGGGCGCCGGCCAGGATCGACGCGGACCCTTCAGCTCTTCCTCTTGCCCTTCTTGACGGCCGGGGACTTCTTGGTCGGCATGCCCTTGGCGATGGTCTTGGCGTCGGGGATGTAGCGGGCCTCGTAGGGCTCGGGCAGGCCGGCCGCGCGGATCACGCAGCGGCCGGTGTCCATCATCACGTGCTGGCCCAGGCAGAAGACGTCCTCGTAGTTCGGCCGCGACACCGCCAGGCACTGGTACAGGTTGAGCTTGGACGTGCTCATGCACATGCCGATGTTCGGCTCGTGGGTCAGGGCCGTGAGTTGTTCGGCGTTGGCGTCGGTGGCCTCGCCCAGGACCGCCAGGGCGGCGATCGCCAGGCCGCGGATCACCGTCGGCGTATAGGGCGGCGGGGCGGCCGTGGCGGTCAGGCCCAGCGAGGCCACGCCGGTCGAGGCCTGCTGCAGGCGCGCGGTCTCGGCCACGTCGCCCATCATGGCGGTGGCGGAGACCGACTTGGCGCCGGCGAGGCGCACGTCACGGCTGGCCACCTCGGCCTTGGACCAGGGCTGCTTCTGGATGTCGTAGGCGGCCTGCTTGATCGCCTTGCCCTGGTCGTACAGGCGCTGGGCGTCGCCGCCGAGGGTGGCGATCACCAGCCCCGCGGCGCTGTCCGAGCCGGAGATCCCCACCGCATAGGCCGGATCCTTCATGATCTCGTAGGCGATCTGGCGCCGCTGGACGGGGTCCTTGGCGTAGACACGGACGCCTTCGACGAAGGCCTTGTCCTGCAGCGCCACGACCGCCGAATAGGCGATGGCCCCGCGCACCAGCTGGTTGGGCTCATATGACGCGCCCACCTGGACCGATCGGGCGACGCCGGCGCCGTCGGCGAAGTCCGGCGTGATCGCCGTGGTGCGGGTCATGTAGCCGCGGTAGGCGGCGGCCAGCTCGATCAGCTTGGGCGACAGGCTGACGGTGGGCGCGGCGGGCGGCGGCGGCGTGATCACCGGGGGCGGGGCCTCGGCGCAGCTCACCAGCAAGGCGGCGGCCACGGTGGCGGCGAGAACGGCTCGGACCGGAAAACGAAGCAGCATCAGGCGACCTTCCCCCTCTTGCGAGTGGTGATTCTTCTTGTCCGCCCCCGAACGGTCCCTGGATTAACCGGCGGCATATGCGCTCGGCAAGCGTCGCCGGTGGAACAACCGGCCGCCAGGACCCGCTAATCGAACAGTTTCGACACGCTCTCTTCGTTGGCGATGCGGCGGATCGCCTCGCCGATCAGGGCCGCGCAGCTCACGTAGCGGATCTTCGGCGTGTTCTCGACCCGGTCCGGCGCGGCGATGGAATCGGTCATCACCAGCTCCTTCAGCACCGAGGCCTGGACCCGCTCGATCGCCCCGCCCGAGAGGACACCGTGGGTGACATAGGCCGAGACCTCGGTCGCGCCGCCGTCGATCAGGGCCTGGGCCGCGTTGCAGAGGGTGCCGCCGCCATCGATCATGTCGTCGAACAGGATGCAGCGTCGGCCGTTGACGTCGCCGATGATGTTGGCGACCTCGCTCTTGCCCGGTCCCGAGCGGCGCTTGTCGACGATGGCGAGCTCGGTGTTGAGCCGGCTGGCCACCGCCAGCGCCCGGACCACGCCGCCCACGTCGGGCGAGACGATCATGATGTCCTTGGGCTTTTCGTAGTTGTCCTTGATGTCGGAGGCCAGCAGCGGCGCGGACAGCAGGTTGTCGGTGGGGATGTCGAAGAACCCTTGGATCTGGCCGGAGTGCAGATCCATCGTCAGCACGCGGTCGGCGCCGGCGCGGGTGATCAGGTTGGCGACCAGCTTGGCCGAGATGGGCGTGCGGCCGCCGGTCTTCCGGTCCTGGCGCGCATAGCCGAAGTAGGGTGTCACGGCCGTGATCCGCCGGGCCGAGGCGCGCTTCAGCGCGTCGATGCAGACCAGCAGCTCCATCAGGTGGTCGTTGGCCGGGTAGCTGGTCGACTGCAGGATGAAGACGTCCTCGCCGCGGACGTTCTCGTCGATGGTGACCCAGACCTCGTTGTCGGCGAACCGCTTCACCTGGGCCCGCGTCAGGGGCACGTCGAGATGGGATGCCACGGCCTGGGCCAGCATACGATTCGAGTTGCCGGCCAGCAGCTTCATCGGACCCCGACTCCCATGGTGGATTTGCGCGGCTTGTAGCAGGGGATCGCGTGGGGGCAAGGGCCTCATCGGGCCTTCGATCACGGGGGCTCTATTGGTCAGGGTCCGGCGTGGCCGCTATGCCGGAGGCCGACGCCAACTCCCGACGCCCTCACCCGGAGCCGCATGCCCCATCATACCCCGCTGATCGCCACCATCGTCGCCGGCCTGACGGTCGCCTTCGCGCTCGGCGCGCTGGCGCACAGGTTCCGCATCTCGCCGCTGGTCGGATACCTCGCCGCGGGGGTCCTCGTGGGCCCGTTCACGCCGGGCTATGTGGCGGACGCCGGCCTTGCGCAGGAACTGGCCGAGATCGGCGTGATCCTGCTGATGTTCGGTGTAGGGCTGCACTTCTCTCTCAAGGACTTGCTGTCCGTCCGCGCCATCGCCATTCCGGGCGCCTTGGGCCAGATGGCGGCGGCGACGCTGCTCGGCATGGGGCTGGGATACCTGATGGGGTGGCCGCCGGTGGCCGGCCTGGTCTTCGGCCTGGCGCTGTCGGTGGCTTCGACCGTCGTGCTGCTGCGCGCGCTGCAGGAACGGCGGATCGTTCAGACCGACAAGGGCCGCATCGCGGTCGGATGGCTGATCGTCGAGGACCTGGCCATGGTCCTGGCGCTAGTGCTGCTGCCGGCGCTGGCCGGCGCGCTCGCGCCGTCCGCCGCCGGGGCCGACATGGTCAGCGCCTGGATGCTGCCGCTGGCCATCACCATCGGCAAGGTGATCGCCTTCGTGGCCTTCATGCTGATCGTGGGCCGCCGCGTCATCCCGTGGATCCTGCACTGGACGGCCCACACCGGCTCGCGCGAGCTGTTCCGGCTGGCGGTGCTGGCCATCGCGCTGGGCGTGGCCTTCGGCGCGGCGCTGCTGTTCGACGTGTCCTTCGCCTTGGGCGCGTTCTTCGCCGGCATGCTGCTGGCCGAGTCCGAGCTGAGCCAGCGGGCGGCGGAAGAGACCCTTCCGCTGCGCGACGCCTTCGCGGTGCTGTTCTTCGTCTCGGTCGGCATGCTGTTCAACCCGAACGTGCTGGTCGACCAGATCTGGCCTCTCCTCGCGACGGTCGCGATCATCGTGTTCGGAAAGTCGCTCGCCGCCTTCGTGATCGTGCGCGGCTTCCGGCACGACAACGCCACGGCCCTGACCATCGCCGCGTCCCTGGCCCAGATCGGCGAGTTCTCCTTCATCCTCGCGGGACTGGGCGTCGGGCTGAACCTGCTGCCGGAGGAAGGGCGCGACCTGATCCTCGGCGGAGCCATCATCTCCATTCTCCTGAACCCGCTGATCTTCGCCGCGGTCATGCGCACGCGGCCCAAGCTCAAGGCGATCGAGGTCAAGGCGCCCGAGCCCGCCAACGACTTCCTGCCGACGGCGCTCACCGAGCACGTGATCCTGGTCGGCTTCGGTCGGGTGGGGGCGGCGGTGGCCGAGGGGCTGGAGGCCGCGGGGCGTCCTTTCCTGGTGGTCGAGCTCGACGACGCCTCACGCCGCCGTGCGCGGACGGCCGGCTTCGAAGTGCTGGCCGGCAACGCCGCGGACCCGCAGGTCCTGGCCGCCGCCGGCGCCGTCGCCGCCCGCAAGCTGATCTGCACCATTCCCGACGGCTTCGAGGCCGGCGGGGTGACCGAGGAGGCGCGGCGGGTGAATCCCGACCTTCGGATCATCGCCCGGGCCCATTCCGACGCCGAGGTGGAGCACCTGCGGAAACATGGATGCGACCTGGCGATCTCGGGCGAACGCGAGCTGGCCGCGGCGATGCTGGCGCAGCTTCGGCCGGCGAAGGAAGAGTTGCCTCCGCTGGTCCCGCCCGCGCCGGCCGCGGCCGAGGGCCGCGCGCTGCTGGACGACGCCGAGTGGGCGTTGCTCTCCGTGGCGCGCCTCGACGAGCTGGCGGCCGGCCAGGCCGTCGACCGCGAGGGGCTGTTCGAGGGCGCCGAGCGCCTGGGCAGCTTCGGGACCGAGCGGCTGCAAAGCGCCGTCGCCGGCCTGATCGCCAAGGACCTGATGGCCGACCTGGGCGGCGGGCGTGTGGCCCTGACCTCCGCTGGCGTGCGCAACGCCGCGCACGCGCCGGTCTATTAGGTCAGCACGATCGCCGAGAGCAGGCGGCCGTAGTCCGGTTCGCCCTGCTTGAAGGCGCGGCGGTTGGAGAAGAACAGGTCGGGCTCGGCGCAGGTGTCGCGGCCGATCCATTCGCAAGCGGCGATCCCGGCCGCCTCCAGCCGCATCAGCACGAAGGCCGGTAGGTCGAACTGACGCTTGTCGGGCGCCGCGCCCGCCGTGAAGAACCGGCCATAGGCGCGGTCGGCGTCGGTGAAGCGCTGCACGTACTCGAGGCCAACCTCGTAGGACGCCGGCGCGATGCAGGGTCCGACCGCGGCGACGATGCGCTCGCGCCGCGCGCCCAGGCCCTCCATCCGCGCGATGGCCGACTCCGCGACGCCGGTCAGGGCGCCCTTCCACCCGGCATGGGCGGCGGCCACGACCCGGGCCTCGGCGTCGGCGAACAGGATCGGGGCGCAGTCGGCGGCCAGCGCGCCGCAGACGACGCCGGTGGTGGCGCTGACCACGCCGTCCGCCTGGGGCGGCCCGGCCGGCCAGGGGCCATCGGCCACCAGGGCCGTGGCGGAATGGACCTGGTAGGCGGTGACCAGCTCCCCGCCGAGGTGGTTGGCGGCGCGACGGCGGTTCTCGGCCACCGCCTCGGGATCGTCCTTGGAGCCCACCCCGACGTTCAGGCTGGCGTAGATGCCGGTCGAGACCCCGCCCTGCCGGGTGAAGAAGGCGTGGCGGACGCCGGGCAGGTCCAGCAGCTTCGAGGTCAGGGTCGGGAGCCGGGTCATCTCAGTCTTCCTCGAACGCCGGCGGCGTCCAGCCGGGCGAATACAGGCAACAGGCCTTGAACAGGTCGCCCATCTGGTCACCGCCGACCAGCCGGTTGAGCTGGCGACCGATGGTCTCGGACCGGTCGGGGCGCGCCCGCATCAGCGCCTCGGCCCGCTCGCCCACGCCCAGCCGCGCCAGGAAGGCGGCCTGGGTCAGGATCGCCGAGCCAGCGCCCATGCGCTCGGCCGCCGCCCGTACGGCCGGGAAGTCGGCGTGCACGGTCAGGTCCGCCTCGCCGGGGCAGGCCAGCGGGTCCACCCGTTCGTGGCGCACCAGCGCCTGCAGCGTGTCGCCGAAGCCCGGCCGGTCGCGGCCGTAGTCGATCAGCAGCGCCGCCCCGCCGTCCCGCACCAGCCGCTCGCCCAGGGCCGCGCCCAGCGCCTCCTGCTGCGCGGAGATCTCGCAGACCACGCCCTCCCGCGCGTCGGGCAGCGGCGCGGCGGCCGGGACGAGGCCGAACTGCAGCGTCCCGTCGCCGCCCACGCCCACCACCTGCTCGGCCCAGCCCGTGGCGGTGCGGACGAACTGGCGCACGGGCAGGCAGTCCAGCAGCTCGTTGGCGATCAGGATCATGGGCGAACCGCCCGGAACTTCGTCCAGCGCCCGGGCCCAGTGCGCGGCGCCGCCTAGGCGCTCGCGCTGTAGCGCGGCCAGGGGCTCGGAGGTCTCCACCAGCCAGACGTCGGCGGCCTCCAGGAAGGCGGGCGACAGGCGTCCCGCCGCCCGCAGCACGTCGCCCATCAGGGTCCCGTCGCCGGGGCCCATTTCCACCAGGACGAACGGCGACGGGGCGCCCATCGCCTGCCAGGCCGAGATCGCCCAGACGCCGACCAGCTCGCCGAACATCTGGCTCACCAGCGGCGCGGTGATGAAATCGCCGCCCTCGCCCAGGGCCGGGCGGGTCGCGTAGTAGCCGTCCTGCGGGTCGTGCAGGCAGGCGGTCATGTACTGGGCGACGGTCAGGGGCCCGGTCTGGGCGATCTGCGCCGCCAGCCGATCAAGCAGGCTCATTCGCAGGCCGGCCCGCAGGCTCTCCGGTGGCGGCGGGCAGCGCCGGGGGCAACGGCTCGCGCATCCCGCGCCAGATCAGGAACAGGCCGGCCAGCACCATCGGGATCGACAGGATCATCCCCATGGTCAGGCCGAACGGGAAGTCGGGCATGCCCTGGTCCGGCTCGCGCACCGTCTCGATGGCGATGCGGAAGATCCCGTAGAACAGCACGAAGATCCCGGAGATCACGCCGCGCCGGTTGCCCAGCTTCGCCCCATGGGTGGCCCAGCGCAGGATCAGGAACAGGATCAGCCCTTCGAACGCCGCCTCGTAGAGCTGGCTGGGATGGCGGACGACGTCGCCGGCCGGACAGTAGCCATAGGTCTCGCGGATCTGGTCGTTGCAGAACACGAAGCCCCAGGGCAGGCCCGGCGCCTCGCGGCCCCACAGCTCGCCGTTGACGAAGTTGGCGCACCTGCCGAGGAAGTGGCCGATGGGATAGGCCGGCGCCACCACGTCGGCGATCCGCAGCAGGTCCAGCTTGTTGCGCCAGGCGAAGCCGACCATCGCGATGGACACGCCGATCACCCCGCCGTGGAAGCTCATCCCGCCTTCCCAGACCTTGAAGATGCCGATCGGGTCGGTCCAGATCATGGCCGGCGTGTAGAACAGGACGTGCCCCAGCCGGCCGCCCCCGATGACCCCGATGGCGATCCACAGGATCAGGTCATCCATCTGTTCGGGCGTGAACGGCGCCGGGCGATGCGTCCAGAGCGCCGTATTCCTCAACAGGCCTGTGGCATAGCGCCACCCCAGCAGGATGCCCGCCACATAGGCCAGCGCATACCAGCGGATGGCGAAGGGGCCGAGCTGCACGAGGACGGGGTCGATGTCGGGGAAGGGCACTTCTTAGGCGACTCCTGCGTTCCAATAGCGACTTAGAGGAGAAGCCATTCGCTTTCATCCCCCGCAGGGCCATATAGACAGGTCGGACGGCCCGTTTTGGCCAAAGAAGACAAAAGATGCAGACGCAAAACCCAATCCTCGACGAGATCGCCAAGCTGACCACCGCCGCCATGGGCTTGGCCCAGGCCGCCGGTGACGAGGCCAAGGCGGCCTTCCGCAGCCAGACCGATCGGCTGGTGGCGGAAATGGATCTCGTGCGACGTGAAGACTACGACGTGCTGAAGGCCGAAGTGGCCGCTCTTCGTCAGGAAATCGAGGCGTTGAAGGCGGCAAAACCGGCCCGCAAGACCTCGAAGCCCGAATGATCACAGCGCACGTCACGCGAAAGCTGTTCGCGCGTCACAAGAACTCGCTGACACTGGGTTCAAGAAACGGTTTAGGTTCATTGATGCGGACGATTCGGGGGCGGCGTTCCGTTCTCCGTCCGAGTCGAAAGGCGTCGTGATGGACACCTCCCAGACGGACGACAGCGTCGTCCTGACGAACGATCCCCTCGACGTCGTCGAGCATGTCCTCACAGCTGAGAACCTGCCGTTCGATCGCACCGAGGACGGCGACCTTGCCTTCACCCTTGCCGGTGACTGGAAGGACTACGAGCTCTGGTTCGCCTGGCGGCCCGAGGGCGACACCCTTCAGCTCTGCCTGTCCATGGACCTCGCGGTGCCGAAAGCGCAGCGCCAGACGGCACAGGAGCTGATCGCCACGATCAACCCTCGCGTGTGGCTTGGCCATTTCGAACTGTGGGACGAGGGCGAGATCATATTCCGGCACGGCATGGCGCTGATGTCGAACGAGCAGCCCAGCCTGGCCCAGGCCGCGGCGATGATCGACGTGGCGGTGGAAGCCGCCGACCGGTTCTTCCCGGCCTACGACTTCCTCCTGCGCGGCGCCAAGACCCCGCAGGAAGCTATCGCCGCCTGCATGTTCGAGACGGTCGGCGAGGCCTGACGCCACATCCTCTTCCCTCGCGCTGCGCGTCGGGGGAGAGGAGGGCGCCGGCGCTACTCCACCGCCAGCACCTTCTTCAGGAACACCACCTCGGTCGCCCGCACGGCCTCCTGGTTGGCCTTCTTGTAGATGCCGTGGCCCTCGTCCTTCGCCAGCACGTACCAGACCTCCGTGCCCTGGGCGCGCAGCTTGGCGACCATCTGTTCGGACTCCGTGCGCGGGACTCTCGGGTCGTTGGCGCCCTGGAAGACCATCATCGGCTTCTTCATGCGCTCGCTCATCCGGATCGGCGCGATCCTGTCGAACACCGCCTTCATCTTGGGATCGCGCTCGTCGCCGTATTCCGCTCGGCGCAGGTCGCGCCGGTAGCCTTCGGTGTTCTGCAGGAAGGTGACCCAGTCGGAGATGCCGTAGAGGTCGATGATCCCGGCGACGCGGTCGTTGTAGTGGCCGGCCACGGCCAGGACCATGTAGCCGCCGTAGGATTGGCCGACGACCGCGACCCTGGAGGCGTCCAGGTCGGGTTGCTTGGCCACCCAGTCCAGCAGGGCGCCGATGTCCTTCACCGAGTCCTCGCGCTTCTCGGCGTTGTCCAGGCCCATGTAGGTCTTGCCGTATCCGGTGGAGCCGCGGACGTTCGGGATGATCACCGCCGCGCCCAGCTCGTTCACCCACGACTGGCGGCGCGGGTTGAAGGCGGGCAGCTCCTGGCCCTCGGGCCCACCATGGATCTGGATGACCACCGGCAGCTTGCCGCCCTTGGCCGTCGCTCTTGCCGATTGGGGCGGCCTGTAGATGAACGCCGGAATCTGCCTGCCGTCGAAGGTGGGGTAGCGGAACAGCGTCGGCTCCACGAGCTTCGTCGGGTCCAGGCCGCCCAGTTCGCTCTGGGTCCAGCGGGTGAGCTCTGCGGTCTTCAGGTCGTAGCTCCAGACGTCCATCGAGGTCGAGGTCGACAGGCCGAAGCCCAGCTTGCGGCCGTCCGGCGAGAACTTGGCCGTGCCGAGCACGCCGGGCGGCAGCTTGGGACCCGGCAGGACCTTGCCGCTGGCGACGTCGCGCAGGACGATCTTGGAGTAGCCCTCCTCGTTGACGAACTGGGCGAGCGTCTTGCCGTCGAAGGTGACGTCGAAGTCCTCCGTGCCCCACTTCGCGCCGGGCTCCAGGTCGCGCACCGCGCCGCTGGCCACGTCGACGACCACCGGGCGGGTCATCTCGGCGCCATCGTCGGAGAGGGTCAGCACGCCCTTGCTCCCGTCCACGAAGACGCCGCCGGCGTAGCCGATCTTGCGGTCCGTCGGGCCGACGGGGGTCAGCTTGCCGCTGGCCACGTCGAGGGTGAACAGCTCGACCCAGGTCTGGGCGTTGTTGCGGGCCACCAGTATGGTCCGGCCGTCGGCCGAGATGTCGCGTACGGCGATGGCCCCGGTGCCGTCGAGGACCTTCCGGCGGCTGGCCGGATTCGAGGGATCGGCCAGCATCACGTCATAGTTGGCGTCGCCGGGCGTGACCTGGCTCCAGGCGACCAGCTTGCCGTCCTTGGAGAAGACGAAGTTCTGGTTGCGCGTGCCCGGCGCGGTCAGCTGCGTCTCGTTGCCGACGAGGTCGCGGATATAGCCCTGGTAGTATTCCGCCCCGCCGACGTCGCGCGGATAGAGGTAGGTCGAGGTCCCGGGGCGGACGTGGGCTTGGCTGATCGGCTCGCTGAAGAAGGTGAGCTGGGTGCGGGCGGCGCCCGGGGCGGCGACCCGGTGGATCTGGCTGGTGTCTCCGAACCGCGTGACGATGAGCATCGAGCCATCGGGCAGCCAGTCGTCGAAGCCGGCCACGCGGGCGTTGTAGTAGGGGGCGATGGCGGCCTGCAGGGCCGCGGGCGTGGCGGGCGCGCCCTCGTAGACGATGTTCCCCACCTCGCGTTTCGCCGGCTGGGCCTGGGCCGCCGACCCCAGCGCCAGGGCGAGGGCCGTTCCGAACAGCAGCGCGCGCGACGTCATTCTCGAAAACCCTCAACGAAACGAACAGGGCGCGAGGCAAGCGCGCCCGCCGCCCCGCGTCAATCGAAGTCGGCGGATCGCCGTTCGGGGTTTTGTGCGCGGGCGGCGTCGGCTAAGCCTGCCCCATGATCACGCCGATCCTGATGCTGGGCGCCGGACGCATGGGCGGGGCCATGATCGAAGGGTGGCTCGCCGCGGGCGCCTTCGAAGGTCGCGAGCTGATGATCCGCGACCCCTTCCCCGGTCCGGCCGCCATCGCCGCGGTGCAGGCGGGCGCCGTGCTCAATCCGCCGGACGGGGACCTGGCGCAGGCCGCGACCGTGGTGCTGGCCGTGAAGCCGCAGATGTGGCGCGAAGCCGCCGCCGAGTTCGCGCCGTGGCTCAGCTCCGGCGCCGTGATCGTATCCATCGCCGCGGGGGTGAAGGCGGCGGACATCGCCAAGGCGTTCGGCGGCCGCTGCGTCGCCCGGGTCATGCCCACCACCGCCGCGGCGATCGGCCGGGGCACGGCCAGCCTCTACGCCGACGAGCCTGCGGCCCTAGCGCGGGCGCACGCCCTCTTCGAGCCGCTGGGCGCGGTGGTGGCCCTGACCGACGAGAACCTGATGCACGCGGCGACGGCGGTCTCGGGCTCGTCGCCCGCCTACCTCTACGCCTTCATCGAGGCGCTGGAGGCCGCCGGCGTCGCGGCCGGCCTGACGCCCAAGGACGCCCAGCGCCTGGCCCGCTCGACCTTGACCGGCGCCGCCGCCCTGCTGGCCCACAGCGGCGAAGATCCCGCCGAACTGCGCCGCCAGGTGACGTCGCCGGGCGGCACCACCCAGGCGGCCCTCGACGTGCTGCTGGCCGATGGCGCCCTGCCGGAGCTGATGCGCGAGGCGGTGGTCGCCGCGGTTCGCCGCTCGAAGGAGCTGGGCGTCTAAAGGGTTATTTTCGCCGCCAGGTCTGCACTTGGCAGGCCATTTTCAGCAGGCAGACGTCAACCTTGAGGTTTCCGTCGGGAAGGACCGTCAGGGCGCCGTCGTAGCTCTGGCCGTTCTTCGCGTTGTAGATCCGGCCGCCGGTCCAGCGGCCGGACCCCGCGCGCTGGAAGCCGGTGAGCGCCGGCATGCCCATGATCTGGCGGGACCGCAGGGCGGGATCGCGGTTCCTTGCGTCCTTGCCCTGGCCCACCGCCGGATCGCGCGTCCAGGTGATGACCCCGCACATCAGTTGGACGTCGCCGGGGCAGGGTCCGATCCGGACCTTGGCGTTGCGTGCGTGGGTCACCCATTCGCCCTGCACCGGGTCCGCCGCGAAGGCCGGCGCCGCGGTGATCAAGGCCAGGCAGACGGTGAGGGCTGCGACATGCATGGTTCCAACCTGGACCATGCCGACCTGCGCCCTGGCAAGTCAACTGTAAGGTGCGGATTTCAACCGCAGGGCGTCCTAGCCTCGCCGCCAGGTCTGCGCCTGGCAGATCATCAGGACGCAGCCCTCGACCTTGAGCGTCCCGTTGGCGCCCACGGCGATCTTGCTGTCGTAGGTCTTGCCGCTGTTGGGGTCGTAGATCTTGCCGCCCGTCCAGCGCCCTGGCGCGGCCTGCTTGAAGTCGCGGATCATCGGCAGTCCCAGGATCGTGCGCGTCTTCAGCTTGGGGTCGGGGTTGTTGCTGTCGAGCGCCTTGCTGTCCGCGGGGTTCTTCAGCCACGAGATCGCGCCGCACATGCGGTCGGCCTTGCCGGGGCAGGGGCCGATACGCACCTTGGCGGTCCCGCTCTGGGTCAGCCATTCGCCCTCCACGGGATCGGCGGCGAGGGCCGGGGCGGCGGCCAGCGCCAGGCCGGCGGCGAGGATGAGAGCGCGCATGGAAAGTCCCCCGAATCGATGTCGGGCAGAGCTTGGCCGCGGGCCGTGAACCCTGGATGAACGCGGTTACCCGGGAAGCCTGACCACGGCGCGCAGGCCGCCCAGCGGCGAACGCTCCAGCACGATGTCGCCGCCGTGGCCGCGGGCCACGTCGCGGGCGATGGCCAGGCCCAGCCCGACCCCCTTGGTGTTCTGGTTGCGGCTCTCGTCCAGGCGCGCGAACGCCTTGAACGCTTCCTCGTGCTGTTCGGCGGGGATGCCGGGCCCGTCGTCGTCGACCACGATCTCCAGGCCCTGCGGCCCGCGCCGCGCCGCCACCTCCACATGCTCGCCGTGGGACGCGGCGTTCATCACCAGGTTGGCCAACGCCCGCTTCAGGGCGCTGGGGCGGGCGTTGGCGGTCAGCTCGGAATCGGCCGTCACCGTCACCTGCGCGCCGAGCCGGCGCGCGCCCTCGCTCACGGCCTCGATCAGCGGACGCAGCTTGACCACCTCGGCCGCCTCGCCGCCCTCGCCGCGGGCGAAGGCCAGGTATTCGTCGACCATGTGCTCCATCTCGGCCAGGTCGCGCTTCATGTCGGCGGTGCGCTTGTTCTGCTCGGCCAGGGCCAGGCTGAGCTTCAGGCGGGTCAGCGGCGTGCGCAGGTCGTGGCTGACCGAGGCCAGCAGGGCCGTGCGCTGTTCGATGTGGCGCTGGATGCGGCCGCGCATGTCGAGGAAGGCGGTGGCCGCGGCCCGCACCTCCTTAGCGCCGTGGGGCTTGAAGGCCGGAACGTCGGCCCCGCGCCCGAACGCCTCGGCCGCATTCGCCAGCCGTTCGATGGCGCGCACCTGGTTGCGGATGAACAGCAGCGCCACGGTGGTCAGCAGCACCGTGGCCACGGTCATCCACAGCACGAAGATGTGGCCCTGGGTGGCGAAGGCGCGGTCGCGGGGCGCCAGCACCCGCATGACGCCGCCCTTCACCCCGATGCGGATGTCCACGTAGGCGGGGTATCGCGTGGTGTCGAACCAGAAGGGAGCGTCCAGGCGGTCGCTCAGCGCCCGGTCCAGCGAGCGGTCGATGGGCGCGAAGAAGGCCTCCAGCAGCACCGGCGGGTCGCGGCGGCGCAGCGGCAGGCTGCGCCCGGGCTGCAGGGCGATGGAGAGGCCCATGGACTCCTCGGCCCGCTGGCTGAGCTTGGCGAAGCTCTCGGGGGTTGGATCTTCCTTATAGCTCTCGACGGCCCAGGCGATGTCGCCGGCCAAGCCCTCGGAAAGCCGGGCGGTCACCGTCTGCCAGTGGGCGTCGAAGAAGACGTAGGTGACCGCGATCTGCATCAGCGCCACCGGCAGCACGATGATCAGCAGCGACCGTCCGAACAGCGTGCCCGGCAGTCGCCGCTTCAGCCACCGCAGCAGCACCCGGAAGGAGGACGGCAGTTTCATCAGTCCGGCGCCAGCCGGTATCCCACGCCGCGGACGGTCTGGAGGTAGCGCGGCGACTTGGGGTCGTCCTCGATCTTGCGGCGCAGGCGGGTAACCTGGACGTCCACGGCGCGGCCGGACGGGTCGACGGACCCGCGGGCGAGTTCGAGCCGGTCGACCGGCTCGTGCGGCGTGCGGGCGAGCTGGCGCAGGAGCGAGACCTCGGCCTCGGTCAGGCGGATCGTCTCGCCGCCGCTCGTGAGTTCGCCGCGGTCGGCGTCGAAGACGCAGCGGCCCAGCGACAGCGCACCGCCGGCCGGCTGGCGGTCGCTGGCCCGGCGCAGGATCGCCTCGATGCGGAGCAACAGCTCCTCGGGCTCGAACGGCTTGCCCAGGTAGTCGTCGGCGCCCAGCTTCAGGCCCTCGATCCGGTCGCCGGCCTCGGTCTTTGCGGTCAGCATCAGCACCGGGGTCCTGCCGGGCGTGCCCCTCTGCTCGCGCAGCCAGCGGGTGAGCGAGAAGCCGTCCTCGCCGGGCATCATGACGTCGAAGACCGCCAGGTCGAAGTCCAGCGTGGCCAGCAGCCGCCGGGCCGGCGCGCCGCCCGCCGCGGCGGTCACCCGGAAGCCCGCTCGGGTCAGGTACTCCTTCAGCAGGTCGCGGATGCGGTCGTCGTCATCGACCACCAGCAGGTGCCGGGCCCTGGGCGGCGCGTCCGAGAAGCTCATGGGCGTCCTCCCCCGGGATTGGGACTGCGTGTCCGCCCCCCGGCCATGGCCGCCAGTATGGCGCGCGCACCGGCCACGCCGTCCAGTCCGCCCGTGCGGTAGGCCCGCGTGAGGTGGCTGCGCAGCCGCTCGCTGATCGCGGCCTCGAAGGCCTGGCCGCGGGCCGTCAGCACCGCGCTGCGCCGCCGGCCGTCGACGTCGCCGGCCTGCTTCTCCGCCAGGCCCTTGCCGGTCAGGTCCACTAGGATGCGGCTGGCCGCCTGCTTCGACAGGCTGGTCAGGTGGGCCAGCTCCTGCACCCCGATGCCCGGCCGCCGGCGCAGCAGGAAGGCCGCGCGCCAGTGCGAGCGGCCCAGGCCCAGGCCCTCCGCCTCCAGCCCCTGGTCCACCGCCGCCCACAACGAGGCCTCCGCCAGCAGCATCAGCTCCAGGCCCGCGTCGAGCTCGTCCTCGCGCAGGATCAGCCGCGGATCGGCGGGAGCGTTCATGCGCCACGGCCCAATTTGTTTGACGCGGGGCGGTCTGGGCGGTTCAAGGGGCGCACTGAAAAGGACGATTTCTTCCCATGGCCCTTGTTCCCTTCGACGACCGCGACGGCTGGATCTGGATGGACGGCGAATTCGTCCAATGGCGCGACGCGAAGGTGCACGTCCTCACCCACGGCCTGCACTATGCGTCGGCCGTGTTCGAGGGTGAGCGGATGTACGGGGGCGAGATCTTCGAGCTGACGGCGCATACGGAGCGGCTGTTCGAGTCCGCGAGGATTCTGGACTTCGAAATTCCGTTCACGGTGGCCCAGATCGACCAGGCCTGCAAGGACACCTGCGCCAAGAACGGCCTGACCGACGCCTATGTGCGGCCGATCGCGTGGCGGGGCTCGGAAATGATCGGGGTCTCGGCCCAAAACACCAGGATCCACGTGGCGGTCGCCGTGTGGGAATGGCCCAGCTACTTCTCGCCCGAGGAACGCGCCAAGGGCATCCGCATGTGCTGGGCCAAGTACAAGCGCCCCAGCCCCGAGACCGAGCCCGTCCACGCCAAGGCCACCGGCCTCTACATGATCTGCACCATCTCCAAGCACGCCGCGGAGAAGGACGGGTTCACCGACGCCATGATGCTCGACTACCGCGGCTACGTGGCCGAGAGCACGGGCTCGAACGTCTTCTTCATCAAGGACGGCGCGATCCACACGCCGACGCCGGACTGCTTCCTGAACGGCATCACCCGCCGCACGGTGATCAAGCTGGCCAGGAGCAAGGGCTTCGAGGTGATCGAACGTCACATCAGGCCGGAGGAGCTCTCGGGCTTCACCGAGTGCTTCGTGGTCGGCACCGCCGCCGAGGTGACGCCGGTCTCGCAGATCGGCGAGTACAGTTTCACCCCGGGCGCCCTGTCGCTCAGCCTGATGGACGACTACGCCAAGCTGGTGCGGCGCGAACTGGTGGCGGCTTAGGCGATCACCGCGTACGGCCGGGGATAGGCCTCGCCCCGGCTGAGGAACACCAGCCCCACCACGCAGCGGACGCCGTACCAGATCCCCGCGCCGCCGAGGATCAGCCAGGCCACGCCCATGATCGGGAAGCCGATCAGGATGACCGACAGCAGGGCTCCGACGCCGAACAGGATGCCGCCCGCGACCATCAGCATCAGGCCGATCCAGAAGGTCCGGATCAGGAAGGTGTAGTGGCTCTGCATCGCCGGGCCGGCGGTGGCGCGTTGGGAATAGGCGATGATCAGGCCGATGATGGCCGTGATCCCGGTGGCGAAGGCCAGCAGGTAGAGCGCGTAGCAGACCGCCGGCATCGTCTTGTCTTCGCTTCCGGCGTAGCTCACGTGGTCGGTCATCGTCTCTATCGGTCTCCGGGGCCCGGAAGTGAGCCCGACCCAAGACATGGACCCACGACGACGTCACGAAAAGACGTAACCGCGTTACAAATTGCTCACCCGCGGCGAAGGACGATCTCCACGCCGGCGGCGACGGCGTGCGGCGCCAGCGCCAGCGGCTTCTCGATCCGCACGCGGGCCCGGGTGACGCGCGGGTCGGCCAGGCAGCGTTCGGCCAGCCGGTGGGCGAAGGTCTCGACCAGGTCGACATGCCCCTGCGCGGCCAGGTCCTGGGCCGCCTTCAGGATGGCTTCGTAGTTGAAGGTGTCGGCCAGCCGGTCCGAGGCGTCGGTGGGGATGTCCAGCTCCACGTCGACGACCAGGGGCTGAACGCGGCCGATCTCGTGGCGGTAGACGCCAATCTCGGCCTGGACCTGCACGCCGGTGACGAACACTTTCGAGGTGATCAGCGTGGTTTGCGTCATGACAGGTGCTGCCCGGAATCGGCGGCGATCATCTGGCCGGTGACCGAGCGCGCGTCGATCAGGTAGCGCAGCGCCGCGCCGATTTCGCCCGGATGCACCGAACGGCCAAGCAGGGTCGAATCGACCTCGGCCTGGAACGCGGCCTCGTCCTGGTGGATCGATGGCAGGGTCGGGCCGGGGCCGATGCCGTTCACCCGGATCCGCGGCGCCAGGTCCTGCGCCAGCATCCGCGTGGCGTCCCAGAGCGCGGCCTTGGAGAGGGTGTAGGAGAAGAACTCCGGCCCCGGCCGCCAGACCCGCTGGTCCAGGATGTTGACGATCAGGCCCTCGCGGTCGGCGGGCAGCCGGCGGGCGAAGGCCTGGGCCAGGACCAGGGGCGCGCGAAGGTTGGTCTCCATGTGGAGGTCCCACGAGGCGCGGTTCATGTCGGAGAAGGCGTCCTGCTCGAACACGGACGCGGAGTTGACCAGCAGGGTCACGGGCCCCAGCTCGGCCTCGGCCTGCCCGACGAGGGCCACCGTGGCGCTTTCCTTGCGCAGGTCGCTGCTCAGGATGGTGGCCTTGCGGCCGTGGCCGCGCACCTCGCCGGCGGCGGCCTCGGCGTGGTCGTCGCCCTCCGCGCGGACGTGGATGGCGACGTCATAGCCGGCCTGGGCGGCGGTGGCCGCCAGCACGCGGCCGATCCGCCGCGCGCCGCCCGTCACCAGTGCTGCGCCGCGGCCGGCCATCAGGCGTTTCCCGTCAGTCGAAGCGGCCGAACTCGAACCGGTTCAGGGCCGCCATGACCGCCAGGAAGACGAGGATCATATAGATGCCGCTCATGGGGCCTCCGCTAGTCTGCTGGGGTGGGCTTTAGCGAGGCGCACTGGCTCGGGCAAGTGCTCCTCCCCCGTTGCGAAGACAACGGGGGAGGTGGATCGGCGCGAAACGCGACGAGACGGAGGGGGCGCGTCTCACCCCTGTTGCGGTTTCCCGTCAGGCTTCCCAGCTCTTTCGCAGCGTGAGGGCTTCCCACCTGAACGCCGATCACTAAAATGATTGTTTGAAGGGCGGGGCCTGCAAGCCTTAAGCCCGCAACGACAAAGGTCGCCAGGAGGACGTCATGCGCGAGTACCTGAAATTCTATATCGACGGTGCGTGGGTCGATCCCGCCGAGGGCCTGAAGACCCTGGACGTCGAGAACCCGGCCACGGAGGAAGTCTGCGGCAAGATCGCCATGGGCTCCGCCGCCGACGTCGACAAGGCCGCCAAGGCCGCCCGCAAGGCCTTCGCCTCCTGGTCCCAGACCAGCCGCGAGGAGCGCCTGGAGGTGCTGGGCCGCATCCTGGCCGAATACCAGAAGCGCTTCGGCGACCTGGCCACCGCCGTCACCGAGGAGATGGGCGCCCCCGCCTCCCTGGCCCAGCGCGCCCAGGTGCCGATCGGCATGGCCCACCTGGCCACCGCGGCCGAGGTGCTGAAGACCTTCAAGTTCGAGGAAGACCGCGGCCCGACGATGATCGTCAAGGAGCCGATCGGCGTCTGCGGGTTCATCACCCCCTGGAACTGGCCGCTGAACCAGATCGTCTGCAAGGTGGCCCCGGCCATCGCCACCGGCTGCACCATGGTGTTGAAGCCGTCGGAAGTGGCGCCGTTCTCGGGCCAGATCTTCGCCGAGATCATGCATGCCGCCGGCGTGCCGGCCGGCGTGTTTAACCTGGTGCAGGGCGACGGCCCGACCGTGGGCGCGGCGATCTCCAGCCACCCGGAAATCGACATGGTCTCGTTCACCGGCTCCACCCGCGCCGGCATCGAGGTGGCCAAGGCGGCCGCCCCGACCGTCAAGCGTGTGGCGCAGGAGCTGGGCGGCAAGAGCCCGAACATCGTCCTGGACGACGACGCCTTCGCCAAGGGCGTCGGCCGCGGCGTGGCCACCATGATGACCAACTCCGGCCAGTCCTGTAACGCGCCGACCCGCATGCTGGTGCCCAAGACCCGCATGGACGAGGCGATCACCGTCGCCCGCGCGGCCGCCGAACAGGTCACCGTCGGCGACCCGAACGGCAACGCCCAGCTGGGTCCGGTCGTCAACAAGACCCAGTTCGACAAGATCCAGAAGCTGATCCAGGCCGGCATCGACGAGGGCGCGACCCTGGTCATCGGCGGCACCGGGCGTCCGGAGGGCCTGGACAAGGGCTACTATGTGAAGCCCACCGTCTTCGCCAACGTCACCAACGACATGACGGTCGCCAAGGAAGAGATCTTCGGCCCCGTGCTGGCGATCCTCGGTTACGACACCGTCGAGCAGGCCATCGATATCGGCAACGACACCGAGTACGGCCTGGCCGCCTATGTCCAGTCGGGCGACATCGAGAAGGCCCGCAAGGTCGCCTCGAAGCTCCGCGCCGGCCAGGTCTCGATCAACGGCGGCGGCGGCGACATGACCGCCCCGTTCGGCGGCTACAAGATGAGCGGCAACGGGCGCGAGTGGGGCGACTACGCCTTCCACGAGTTCCTGGAGACCAAGGCCGTCCTCGGCTACGCGCCGAAGCAGGCCGCGGAGTAAGGCTTCCGCTCAGCACGAACGCGAAGGGCCGCCCTCTGGGGCGGCCCTTTTTCGTTGCGGCCTTCCTTCACCGCCCCCGCTTTGCGGGGGAGGGGAGGCCTCCCGCCGCCCTCACGCCAGCGGACGCCGCGAGGCGAGAAGTTCGTCCAGTTGGGCGAATTGCTCGCCCGCCATCGCCTGCATCCCTGCGACGGCGTCGGCGACGGGCTCGGCCGAGGGATAGAGTTCGCTCATGACCAGCAACGTCCTTTCGCCCTCGTCCTCGAAGGTGACGGTCGTGACCGGCGCATCGCCGCTCTCCTCGTTCGTCCAGACGAGGCGCGAGGGCGCCGTCACCTCAAGGTACTTGCCGAAGAACGTCATGGGGTCCGATCCGTCGCCGCCGAACGTGATGCGATAGCCACCTCCCGTGCGGGCGTCGATCTCGCAGGCGCTGAGCGCCGCGCCCATCGACTTGGGCGCCCACCACAGCCTGAAGAGCTCGGGTCGGGTCCAGGCGTCGAACACCGCGCCGGCCGGGCTGTCGAAGGTGCGGGTGACGACCAGCTCGCGATCGGATTTCCGCGCGACCGTGGTGAGGTTCGGCTCCCGGTTGGGCTGACCGCTCTGGCTCATGGATCTGTTCCTTTCTCTCGGGACCCGGCCCGATTCATCGGAACGACGAACGAGCCCCCCGGAAGCCGACATTGCGGAGGTCCGATGAGGGTGGGCCTCGGTCGTGAGCACACATTGGCCCCGCGCCCCAAACCGGACCTTCGGCGGTTTGTCCGAGAGCGGACACGATAGATGGCCGTGGAGGGTGGGGAGCGGACCTCAATCCAGGCCGTCGTTGCCATCCCGCAGTCGGGCACCGAGAGCTTCGAAGCGGCATTAGGGCGACTGGCCAGCAGCCGCCGGAATCTACAATCTGAAACGCCATAGGACTATTGCGCCTAGCAGGAAAGCGACGCCTGCGAACCAAACCCCAAAGTAGCGATTCAAGAAACGCTTGTCGGACGACTTCAATTCGAAATCGCCAGGCTTCAGCGTTCCTGCCTTCCGCTTCTCGTTGAAGCGCCAGCCACGTTGCATCGATTTCGGAAACTGCGCTGCCCCCAGGAGGAAGCCTATGAGCCAACAACTCAAGAAGCCGAGCACGCAGATGAAAAAGCCGGCCTTAAGAATCGTATCCAGCACGGTCGCCCCTCACGCACCTTGACCAAGTGGGACACTACGCACTGCCAGCGAAATGTCGCCCCAGGGTCGACCCCCGAAATTGGTCTCAGACCTCGGAACGGACATTCACCAAGGTCGGCCGCTTGACAGTCTGCCTAAATGTTCTATATTTGTTCTCATGTCTACCGAGGCCGCCCGCACCGCGCGTGAGCTCCAGATGCTGGAGGGGATGGTCGATTGCGCCCATGCGTTGGGGCTCGCGTTCGGCGCGGCGGCGAAGGGCGAGACCGAGGCTGAGTTCAACCTCGAACGCTTCGACGCCTTCCAGAAATGCTTCCTGGCGGTCCGGATGGGCATCCGTCTGTGCATGACCCTGCGCGCTGGGCGGCCGGCTGCGGCGTTGGTTCGCCCGGCGGCCGAACGGCCCGAGGCGCTCGAGCGCGAACGGTCGGAAGGTGAGGCGCGAGAACGTCCCGACCCGTGCGAACGCGAGCGGGATCGCGACTATGAGCCCGTCAGCCTGCCGAGGTTCCTGGCGACCCTGGGCGTGGTCGCCCGGGAGGCCGGCCGTCTCGAAGATCGCCTCCCCGCCGACGCCACACGGGCCCTCCCGGCGCTCCGCACTCTCCTGGCGCAGGCGCAGGAAAATCCTTCCGCGGCCCAGGCCGGCCCACCGCCGGCCGCCGGCGTCGCCCTGCTGGCCCGCCCTGCGCCGCCAGGCCGAACGCGCGGCAGCCTCCTGGGCTCGGCCGCCGTGGCGCCAGGACCCCGCGGCCTCCGGCCCTGGTCGGGCTTCCGCTGACGTTGCGCCGAGGGCGCCTGTCGAAACGACCCACCACGCAGAAGACCCGGAGCGGCTCCGCCTCCCCGGCACGCTTCCGCGTGCGTCTGCGTTTTCGGCGGCCCGCCCGCCTTAAGCCTTCATCGCCGCCTTCACCGCCTCGGGCCGGATCGGCAGGTCGCGCACCCGCGCGCCCACCGCCCGGAAGATGGCGTTGCCGATGGCCGGTCCCACCACGGTGGTCGCCGGCTCGCCCAGGCCCACCGGAACCTCGGTGCTGGCGATGAACTCCACCTCCACGTCCGGCACGTCGGCCATGCGCAGCGGCGTATAGCTGTCGAGGTTGGTGTCCTTCGGTTGGCCGTTCTCGAAGGCCGAACCCTCGAGCAGCGCCAGGCTCATGCCCCACAGCGCCGCGCCCTCCATCTGCGCGAGCGCCCCGTCCGGGTGGACGATGGTCCCAGCGTCGGCCACCAGGGTCAGCTTTTCCACCGTCACCGCGCCGGTCGCCGGATCCACCGCCACGCGGGCGGCGCAGGCCACCCAGGTCGGCATGTCCCGCTCCTGCCCGAAGGTGGTGGCCAGGCCCAGCCCCGTGTTCTTCGGAAGCGGCTTGCCCCAGCCGGCCTTGTCGGCCAGTCGCTTCAGCACGGCGGCCTGCCGCTTGGCCCCGCCCACCGCGTTGGGCGCGGAGCCGGCGTTGCGGCCCGCGGCGTCCAGCATCTTCAGCCGGAAGGCCAGCGGATCGACCCCGGCCTGAGCCGCCGCCTCGTCCATGAAGCTTTCCACCGCCCAGTTCGTCCAGCCGGGACCCACCGAACGCAGCCAGCCCGGCCGCATGGTCCTGTTCGCCAGATCGTTCTGGACCGCCCGCACCCGCTGGGCGCCGACGGTGTACCAGTGGTTCGCCCCGCTGATCGCGAACGGGTCGTAAGGAACGCCATTCCCGCCCTTGGGCATGAAGAACGGCGCCATGGCCTGGGTCGGCCAGCCGGCGCAGGCGTGATGCTCCATCGCCGTCACCCGCCCGGCGTCGCCGAACGCCATCCGCAGGGTCTGGACCGAGGGCGAGCGCGGGCTGTCGAACCGGGTGTCGTCCGCCCGGGTCATCACCATCTTCACCGGCTTGCCGCCGATGGCCTTCGACGCCAGGGCCGCCCCCACCGCATAGTCGCCGTTCAGCCGCCGGCCGAACCCGCCGCCCAGCATGTAGGTGCGCAGCACGATGGTCTCTTCCTTGCGGCCCAGCGCCGTCGCCAGCCACGGCAGCACCAGCGACTGCCACTGGTTGCCGGTGTGGATCTCGAACAGCCCGTCCTTCTCGAACGCCAGCGCGTTCACCGGCTCCATCTGGAAGTGCAGCGCCGTGGAGGTCGTGTAGGTCTGCTCCAGGGTCGACTTGGCCGCCGCGAACGCCGCGTCCACGCCGGGGTCCTCCACCACCTGCGAGCCGGCGGTCTTGTCGGCGATCAGGGCGCGGGCGCGGGATTGCAGGTCGGCCTCGGCGACCTTGGCGGTCTCGCCGGCCTTCCAGGTCACCTTCAGCGCCTCGGTCGCCCGGTCGGCGGCCACGAAGCTGTCGGCATAGACCATCACCCAGCCGGGCACGGTCCCCGAGGGATCCTCCAGGGCGATGGCGCGGATATAGCCCGGCACCGCCTTGGCCGCGGTCTCGTCGATGGAAACCACCGTCGAGCCGTAGCGGGTCGGCGGCAGCTTGGGCCGCGCGTAGACCATCCCCGGAACCTTGGCGTCGAGACCATACTTGGCCTGGCCGTTGGTCTTGGCCGGGATGTCCTGGGCCCCGCCGGGCTTGCCGACGATCCGGCGCTCGGACGCCGGCTTCATCGGCAGCTTGGCCAGCTGCTCGGCGGTGAAGGTGCGGCTGAGGTCGCCCTTGGCGACGATCTCGCCGTAGGAGACCGAGCGCTTGCCCGCGACCACGGCGCCATTGCGCGCGATGCAGTCGGCCGGGGTCACACCCATCAGCTTGGCGCCCGCCTCGATCAGGGCGATCCGCCCCGCCGCGCCGGCCTGGCTGTAAAGCGGATAGCTCTGCCACACCGACCAGCTTCCGCCGGTGACCATCAGGCCCCACTTCGGATCGCTGTCGACGTGGTCGATGCGCACCTTCGACCAGTCGGCCTCCAGCTCGTCGGCGACGATGCGGGCGATGGCGGTGCCCACGTGCTGGCCCATCTCGGCGCGGATGATGTGGACCGTGACCACGCCCTGGCGGTCGATGCCATACCAGATGGTGGGGGCGAAGGCCTCGGCCGCCTGCGCGGGGTGGCCCAGGCCGAACATCGCCCCCGCCGCCGAGACGGTGATCAGGAAGCCGCGCCGTGAGACGTCGGGAAGGATCGCGTTCATGCCGCAACGCCCTTGGCCGCGGCCGCCTTGATGGCCTTCTTGATACGGATGTAGGCCATGCAGCGGCAGAGGTTGCCCGTCATGCCGGCCTCGATGTCGGCGTCCGACGGCTTCGGATTGGCCTTCAGCAGGGCCGCGGCCTGCATGATCTGGCCCGACTGGCAGTAGCCGCATTGCGGCGCCTGAGCCTCGATCCACGCCATCTGCAGCGGGTGCTGACCCTTGGGGTCGAGGCCTTCGATGGTCGTCACCGACTGTCCGGCGACCGAGCCCGTGGGCGTGATGCAGGACCGGACCGCGTCGCCGTTCACATGCACCGTGCAGGCGCCGCACTGGCCGATGCCGCAGCCGAACTTGGTCCCGGTCAGGCCCGCTTCGTCGCGGATCGTCCACAACAGCGGGGCGTCGTCAGGCGCCTGGACCGAGACCTCGCGGCCATTCAATCGGAAGCTGGTCATATCGCCCTCCCAAAGCGGGTTGCCTGCCGGCCAGCGGACGCCAACTCCGCCGCCGCCGCAAGGGGGATCTGCGAGGGCCTGGGCGAAGACCTAGGCTTCAGCCTCGCGAGCCCGGCGGCGGGCGCTGATCGACAGCAGGAGGATGCCCACCAGGGCCGAGGCCAGCGAGCCCATCACCACGCCGGCCCGCACCTGGGCATGAAGGGCCTCGTCGCCCGCCGGAAACGCCAGGGCCCCGATGAACAGGCTCATGGTGAAGCCCACGCCGCAGAGCGCCGCGACGCCGTAGAGCTCCAGCCACTTGGCGCCCGTCGGCCGCCGGGCCCACTTCAGCCCGATGGCCAGGGCGGCCGCGCCGAACACGCCGATCTGCTTGCCGAAGAACAGGCCGGCCGCCACGCCCAGGCTGACGGTCCCGAAGATCGCCCCGCCCGCCTGGCCGCCCAGGGAGAATCCGGCCGCCATGAAGGCGAAGACCGGCAGGATGAAGAAGGCCACGTAGGGGTGCAGGGCTTCCATGGTCTCGCTAAGCACGCCCTGGCCGCCGGTCCGCTTGGGCTCCAGCGGCAGGCAGAACGCCGCCGCGATCCCGGCCAGCGAGGTGTTCACCCCGGACTTCAGCGTGAAGCCCCAGAGCAGCAGGCCGCCGATGGCCCAGAAGGAATAGGGCGCTGTCCGCCAGCGCGACATGGCCGCCAGCACCGCCACCGTCACCGCCGCCCCCGCCAGCATCGGAAAGTTGAGGTCGGCGGTGAACAGCACCGCGATCAGCGCCACCGCCGCGAGGTCGTCGGCGATCGCGAGCGTCAGCAGGAATATCCGCAGCGTCGGCGGCAGACGGGGCCCCGCGACCGCCAGGGCCGCCAGGGCGAAGGCGATGTCGGTGGCCGTGGGGATCGGCCAGCCCTCCTGATGGCCGCCGGGCAGGCCGTTGACGGCCAGATAGATCAGCGCCGGGACCACGACCCCGCCCGTGGCCGCCAGCAACGGCAGGGCCAGCCGGCGCGGGTTCGACAGCTCACCGCGCAGGATCTCGTGTTTGATCTCCAGCCCGACCACGAAGAAGAAGATCGGCATCAGGGCGGTCTTCACCCATCCGCTGAGGCTCATCTCTTCGGCGAAGGGGCCGACCCGGACGGCCACCATGTGGTGGGTGAGGGCGTCGTACGAACCGGCCCACGGCGAGTTGGCCCAGGCGATGGCGAGCAGCGCCGCGGCGGCCAGCAGCATGCCGGAACCGGTCTCGGTCTTGAGGAAGGCCAGCGTGGACCGGGTGGACATTGGGGCCTGGGTAACAAGCCCGGGCGGCCGGCTCTAGCGAAATCGGGCGCGGGCTCTAAGCTGCGGCGCCAACAAACCGGATGTTCGAGGAAACGCCATGAGACTGTCCAAGCCCCGCGTCGCCCCGCTGAGCGACGACCAGCTCACCCCCGAGCAGTCCGAGGCCCTGCAGCCGGTGCGTGACGGCACGATGGGCGTCCTCAACATCTTCCGCACCCTGGCGCACGCGCCCAAGGCGCTGAAGCGGTTCAACGACTGGGGCGGCTATGTGCTGTCGCGCCGGAACGACCTGCCGGCCCGCGAGCGGGAGATCGTGATCCTGCGCACGGGCTTCCTCTGCAAGTCCGGCTACGAGTTCACCCAGCACACCCGCATCGGCCTGAACTCCGGCCTGACCGAGGCCGAGATCGAGGCCATCAAGCGCGGCGCCGACGCCGGCTGGAGCGCCGCCGACGCGGCCCTGATCCGCGCCACGGACGAGCTGCACGACGACCACTTCATCACCGACGCGACCTGGGCCGAGCTGGGCCGGCATTTCACCCAGAAGCAGTGCATGGACGTGGTCTTCACGACCGGCCAGTACACCCAGGTCTCGATGATCCTGAACACGTTCGGGGTGCAGCTCGACGAGGGCCAGACCCTCGATCCCGAACTCAAGGGCTACTGAGGTGGCGGGCCGCCTCGAGGGCAAGGCCGCCGCGGTCGTCGGCGCCGGCCAGACGCCGGGCGACACCGTCGGCAACGGCCGCGCCATGGCCCTGCTCTTCGCCAGGGAGGGCGCGCGCGTCCTCTGCGTCGACCGCGTCGGCGAGCGGGCGGAAGAGACCGCGGCCATGATCCGCGAGGAGGGCGGCGAAGCCTTCGCCCTGCAGGCCGACGTGACCAGATCGGCGGAGGCCGCGGGGATCGTGACCGAGGCTGTGGCGCGCCTGGGCCGCCTCGACATCCTGGTCAACAATGTCGGCATCGGCGGCGGCGACGGACCGGCGCACAGGATCGAGGAGGCGGCGTTCGACCGCATCCTATCGGTGAACCTCAAGGGCATGTGGCTGGTGACCAAGGCCGCGCTGGGCGTCATGCGCGAGCAGGGCGGCGGGGCCATCGTCAACATCTCGTCCCTGGCCGCGAAGGCGGGCGGCATCCAGGTAGCCTACGAGGTCTCCAAGGCCGCGGTGAACCGCCTGACCACCAGCGTCGCCCAGTCCCAGGCCCGCTACGGCGTCCGCTGCAACGCGGTCCAGCCGGGGCTGATGGACACGCCGATGGCCGTCGCCGGCATCGCCGGCGCCAGCGGCCGCACCCAGGACGAGGTCCGCGCCGAACGCGACGCCCGCGTGCCCCTGGGCGGCAGGATGGGCAGCGCCTGGGACACCGCCTATGCGGCGCTGTTCCTGGCCTCCGACGAGGCCAGGTTCGTCACCGGCGTGATCCTGCCGGTGGATGGCGGCATGGGCGTAAGGATCGGGTAGGGGGAACGGCCTGCGAAGCCTCTGCGTTAGTCGCCCCTGTCGAGGGACACTGACCGGAGAGCACCTGATGAACAGCATCATCTATCTTGTCGGCCTGGTGGTCGTCGTCCTGGCGGTCCTGGGCTTCCTCGGAATGCGCTAGCCGAACCCCAGGTCGGGCGGCATAGCTGGGGCTATGTCCGTCTCCGCCGCCTATCGCCCCGATCCGCAGTTCCCGGCCCTCGGTCGCGAGTTCGCCGATCCCGTGGAAGCGGCGGATTTCCCCGCCACGATCCTGCGCTACCGCAACGACCGCGCCGCCGTGACGGTCGGCCTGGACACCCTGACGGACGAGGAGTGGATCGCCCATTTCGGCCGCTTTCGGCCGCTGCCAGGCAATATCGA
The DNA here is from genome assembly GCF_004297125.1 of Phenylobacterium sp. Classification (GTDB taxonomy): domain Bacteria; phylum Pseudomonadota; class Alphaproteobacteria; order Caulobacterales; family Caulobacteraceae; genus Phenylobacterium. Next base: position 315,821 of record NZ_SCVD01000019.1, read on the forward strand.
TCCGCCCGTGGCCCAGCGCTATCACGGCCATCAGTTCCGCGTTTACAACCCCGACCTCGGCGACGGCCGCGGCTTCCTGTTCGCCCAGCTTCGCGAGGCCGGGACCGGCCGGCTGCTGGATCTCGGGACCAAGGGCTCTGGCCAGACACCGTGGTCGCGCTCGGGTGACGGCCGGCTGACCCTGAAAGGCGGGGTCCGCGAGGTGTTGGCGACCGCGATGCTGGAGGCCCTGGGCGTGCCGACCTCGCGCTCGTTCTCCCTGGTCGAGACCGGCGAGGCCCTGGAGCGCGGCGACGAACCCAGCCCCACGCGCGCCTCCGTGCTGGTGCGGCTTTCGCACAGCCACGTCCGCTTCGGGACCTTCCAGCGCCATGCCTTCTTCCAGGCCAAGGACCGCGTCGGGGCGCTGGTGGACCACGTGGTGGCGACCTACTACCCCGAACTGCAAGGCGCCAACGACCGTCCCGCCGCCCTGCTGGAAGCGGTCTGCGGCAAGGCCGCGCGCCTGACCGCGAGCTGGATGGCGGCCGGCTTCGTCCACGGCGTCCTCAACACCGACAACATGAACATCACCGGCGAGAGCTTCGACTACGGCCCCTACCGGTTCCTGCCGAAGTCGGACCCGAACTTCACCGCCGCCTATTTCGACCACAACGGCCTCTACAGCTTCGGCCGCCAGCCGGAGGCGGTGTTCTGGAACCTGCAGCAGCTCGCCGGTTGCCTCAGCCTGGTGACGGAGAGCGACCCGCTGGTCGAGGCCCTGAACGGCTTCGGCCCCGCCTATCGGCGCGAACTGATGGCCGCGATGCTGGGCCGCCTGGGGGTCATCCCGCGCGGCGACGAGGAAGACGCGGAACTGGTGCAGGCTGCGTTCGGCGCGATGGCCGAGGGCGGCGAGCGCCTGCGCTGGGAGCCGTTCTTCTTCGACTGGTTCGGCGGGCGCGAGGACCGCGCCATGGCCGGCCCGCGCGCCGATCTCTATGCGGCGGTCGACGTCGCCGAATTCCGCCGCCGCGTCGCGGCCTACGAGCCGGCGCGGCCCCATCGGCTGGCCCATCCCTACTTCGCGCAGGCCGAACCCGAAGAACTGCTGATCGACGAGATCGAGGCGATCTGGGCCGACATCGACCAGCGCGACGACTGGACCGCCTTCCACGCCAAGCTGGCGCGGATCGAGGCGGCGCGGACAGCGTGGGGTCTCAGCCAGCCTTCTTCCGCGACACCCACTGCGCCAGCACCACCCCGCCCAGGGTGACCGCCGCACCCAGCGCCTGCAGCGGCCCGATGGCTTCGGCGAACAGCAGCCAGCCGAGCCAGGCGGCCACCACCGGCTGGACCAGCACCACCACCGAGGCGGTGGAGGTGGGCAGCCGGCCCATGGCCCAGGCGATGGAGCCCTGGCCGGCGACGTGCATCAGCCCGAGGCCGGCGCAGGCCGCCCACCCGGTCGCGCTGGCCGGCGTCAGCGGCTCGCCCAGCAGCAGCGCCGCCCCCAGCAGCAGCGGGAGGCCGGCGACGCCCGCCCAGAACATCATCCGGCTCGCCCCTTCGGTCCTGCGGCCCTCGGCCATGGTCAGGAAGTAGAGGGCGTACCAGAACGCCGTCGCCACCGAGAGCGCGTCGCCCAGCGGCTGGTTGCGCAACGCCCCGCCGCCCTTGGCGTAGGCCATCAGCGAAGCGCCCCCCACGGCCGCCGCCACGGCGACCAGGAACAGCGCGCGGGGCCTCTGCCTCAGGAAGATCCAGGCGAAGGCCGTGACCACGACCGGCGTCAGGTTGGTCAGCACCGTCGCGTTGGCCACCGAGGTGTACTGGATGCCGTAGTGCCAGAAGCCGAGGTCCAGGGCGAAGAACAGCCCGGCCCACAGCGCCATCCTCGGCGGGCCGCCGATAGAACCGGCCGTGCGCCAGGTCATCAGCGCCAGCAGCGGCATGGCGAAGATCAGCCGCCAGACGCCCGTCGCCGCCGGGCCGGCGTCGGACATCCGCACCAGGATGGCGGCCAGCCCAATGATGCACGCGCCGCCGAGCAGCGCCGCCAGCGCCAGCCAGCTCGACTGGGAGGGCTCCTCGGCCGCGGCGTCAGTCAAAGCCCAGCTCCTTGCGCAGGTCCGCGGCGCTCATACCCCGTTCGCGCAGCGACCGCAGCGTTTCCGCCCGGTCGCGCTTGGCGAACCGCCTGCCGTCCGGCCCGGTGAGCAGCCGGTGGTGGCGATAGGTCGGCTCGGGCAGGCCCAGCAGCGCCTGCAAGAGCCGCTGGACATGGGTCGCCTCGAACAGGTCGCGGCCGCGGATGACGTGGGTGATCCCCTGCAGGGCGTCGTCGACCGTCACGGCCAGATGGTAGGCCACGCCCACATCCTTGCGCGCGAGCACCACGTCGCCGCCGAGTTCGGGCCTGGCCGAAACGACGCCTTCGCCCTCATCGGTGAATGTCAGCCCGCCGAAGCCGCCGAGTTTGCGCGACGCCGCGTCCAGTGACAGCCGCCAGGCGAAGGGCTCGCCGGCGGCCAGCCGCCGGGCCTCCTCGTCGGCCGGCAGCGGCGCGCCCCGGAACACCTCCGTGGCCCCGTGCGGCGCCGACGCAATCGCCGCGGCCACTTCCTTGCGGGTGCGGAAGCAGCGGTAGAGCAGGCCGTCGGCCTCCAGCCTCGAGAGCGCGGCCTGGTAGTCGTCCAGGTGCTCGGACTGCCGCCGCACCGGCGTCTCCCAGGCCAGGCCGAGCCAGGCCAGGTCCTCGAAGATCGCCGCCTCGAACTCGGGCCGGCAGCGGGTGGCGTCGATGTCCTCGATCCGCAGCACGAATCGGCCGCCGGCCGCGCGCGCGGCCTCCGAAGCCGTCAGCGCCGAGAAGGCGTGGCCGCGGTGCAGGTATCCGGTCGGGGACGGGGCGAAGCGGGTGGCGAACACCCGGGTGGGATTAGCAGGCGGAGTGCTTGGCTTGGAACAGTCCCATGTGGTTCAGCACCGCTTCCAGGAACTGGCGCTCGCCGCCCAGCTCGTCCTTCAGGTGCTCGAACTGCTTGAAGCCGGCCATCTCGGCCAGGCCGTGGGCGCCGCACCAGGCGGCGATGGTGGCCAGCTCCAGGTGGGCCTCGGCGGCCGGATCGGCTCCGTGCTCGACCATGGTGTCGCGAACCATGCAGTAGGCGCTCTCGCTCTTGCCCTCCATCTCGTCCGGCAGGGCTTCCTTGTCGCGCGCGGCGTCGTACATCACGCGGTAGAGCGCGGGGTTGTCGCGGGCGAAGCAGACGTAGGCGATGCCCAGCGCCGTGAGCTGCTGCATACCCGTGGCCGTGTTCTTGGCCTCGGTCATCTGGGCGCCCAGGATCTCCCAGCCTTCGTGGGCCACGGCGTCGAGCAGCTCGGCCTTGTCCTTGAAGTGGTGATAGGGCGCCGCCGGACTGACCCCCGCCTCGCGCGCCACGGCCCGCAGCGACAGCGCGCTCGGACCTTCCGCCTCGAGCAGCCTGCGGGCGGCGTCCACGAGGGCGCGGCGCAGATCGCCGTGATGATAGGGGCGGGGCTCGGCGCTTTTGGGTTGGCTCATCGCATTACCATAAGTTCACATCTAAGCGCTGTACAGATGTCTTGACGACAAACGGGACCGTACCTATCTGAGCGCTGTTCAAATAAGAAACGCCCCCCACTCCCCTGGGGTTCAAACTGAAAGGTGTGTGTCATGTCTCTCGTGAAGTTCGAACGGTTCTTCGACCGCGCGACCCCGGTCTTCCTCCTGTTCCTCGGCCTCACTGCGGCCGTCGCCACGGCGGGCCTGGGCGCCTAAGGCTCCCCACTTAGATGGTCGATCCGACGAAGGGGCCCACCTTGAGCGGGCCCCTTTTTCGTCGTGGGGCGGCGCCAATAGATCCATGCAAAAACGCATATCATATCGGCGAAAACAATTATCTGTGCAATGTTCAGATCGTGCTATCTAATCACTGTCCAGATGGACATGGGCCCGGATCGGCCGGGCCCGAACTCAAACGGAGAACCAAGATGTCGATGCTGATGAACCGCATGCTCGACGTGGTCGTGTCCTTCGCGATGGTGGGCCTTGCCCTGACCGTCGCCGGCGCCACCGTCGTCCTCGGCGCCTGATCGATGCGCCGCCCGTAGCGCCTCGCCCGTCCTCAAGGACCGGGCGAGGCCACTGGCCGCACCGCAAGGCCCGCGTCGTCGTAGAGTTGTCTCCGAATCGGGCCTATATTTTCCCAGTCACGTCGATTTCCGTCGCTGAGGGTTGTGTCTTCAGTCCAAGGTCGATCGCCATATGCGCCCTGAGGCGTCCACGGAGGCCCTGCCATGCAGGTGCTTAGGCACGCGCCCTCCGGATGGCCCTGTCTCGTGCTCAACGCAGACTTCCGGCCGCTCTCCTACTATCCCCTGTCGCTCTGGCCGTGGCAGGAAGTGATCAAGGCGGTCTTCCTCGACCGCGTGGACGTGGTCTCCACCTACGACCAGGAAGTCCACTCCCCCTCGTTCTCGATGAAGCTGCCCAGCGTGGTCTCGCTCAAGAGCTACGTGGCCCAGGACCGGCCGCCGGCCTTCACCCGCTTCAACCTCTTCCTGCGCGACGCCTTCACCTGTCAGTACTGCACGGCGGACTCCGAACTGACCTTCGATCACGTGATCCCGCGCTCGCGCGGCGGCCGCACGACGTGGGAGAACATCGTCACGGCCTGCGCCCGCTGCAACTTGACGAAGGGCGGGCGCACTCCGCACGAGGCGCACATGCACCCGCGGATGAAGCCCCGCCGGCCCAGCGCGCACGAGCTGCAGGAGCGGGGCCGCAGATTCCCGCCGCACCACCTGCACGAAAGCTGGCTCGACTACCTCTACTGGGACATCGAGCTGGAGGCGTAGCGGCCGGACCGCACCGCGATCCGGCCATATCCGCGTCAGGCCGTGACCGAGGCCTGGGCCTTCTGCTCGCCGTCGCCGCGGGCCGCCTGGAACGCGTCGAGGGCGGCGGTGAGTTCGGCGGTGTTCAGCAGGCTGTCGCCGTCCGTATCGAGGCTGCCGAAGGCGCTGGCCAGATCGGAGTCCGCCTCGTCGATCCCCAACTCGGACGTGATCTCGGCCAGGCTGAGCGAGCCGTCCTCGTCGGCGTCGACGTCGCCGATCAACTTCGAGGCTGCGTCGGCGCTGGAGGGCGGGGGCGGCGGGCCGCGGCGTTCGGGCCGGTTGGCCTCGAGGCCGGCCGAGAGCTCCTCTGCGCTCAGCTTGCCGTCGCCGTCGGTGTCGAGGTCGGAGACCGCGGACGCCAGTTCGTCCGAGGCCGAGGCGCCGAGGGTGGTCTGGATTTCTTCCAGGCTGAGCGCGCCGTCGTCGTCGCTGTCGGCGCCTTCGATCAGCTTCGAAGCGAGATCGTCGGAGCGGGAAGAATCCTGGGCGGAGAGGAGGCTGCCCAGGGTGTCAGATGCGAACTGCTTCGCGGCGTCGGCCGGTGGTGGTCCGGGCGGTGGGCCGCCGGCGCCCTTGGCCTTGCCCGGCTTTTCTTGCCGATCGGTCTCGGCGCTGGGCTGAAGGAGTGAAGCCAGGACGCGTTGCGCCGAGCTCTCCCCGTAAGTTGCGGAAGTTGTTGATATTTGCACTTTCGTCGCCTTTGCGATGAGTCGATGAAACATCCCTCGCGCACCTTGCCGAGGCGCGGGGGCGACTGGAGAAATGCAAGACGAGGGGTAGTTTTATGAAAGCCGATTTGTTTCAATTTACAATTACGTGTTGAAACATATGCGCAATCAAGCCTGGAAATCCGCACCGCGACGCGTCGATTTCAGGAGAATTTGAAATACAGAGGCCTCGACGACAGATCTCACTGTCAGTCGATGTCGGCATTTATTTCCCTCTACAGGGCTGAATCTGGATCCCAGAGCCTACTCTTCGTTCTCTCGGGTCTCCGGGTGGATGAATTCCGCCAAGGGACAGGTCGGTTCCGGTCAGGCGATGATCGCCCGGGTGGCGGACTCCAGCACCGCCTTCGCCTGCTCGACGGTCAGGTGCTGTTCGCGCCGCAGCCGCGCCCAGGCCTCGAAGCTGAGCAGAAGGTCCAGCGCCTCCAGCTTCATCGGGTCGCCGGCGACCGGCGGCGGCAGTTCGCGCTCGAGGATCGCGCGCAGCTGGGTCACGAGGCGCGCGTAGTCGGAGCCCAGGAACTTCGAGCGATGGCGGAAGGCCTCGGCCGCGCGGCGGAACGGCGCGATGGTCTCGAAGGCCCGCGCGCGCCGCCCGATCAGCTCGATCACCCGCGCAGGGCCGGCCTGGGCCTGCAGCGGCTGGTCGATGATGGCGCGGATCTCGGCCTCGATGACCACGGACATCTCGCGGTAGAGGCTGTCCATGTCCTGGAAGTGGCGGAAGACCGTCCTCAGGCCCACGTCGGCGCGCGCCGCCACCCGTTCGGCGCTGGGGGCGATCTCGTCGGCGCGCACCATCTCGATCATCGCCGCGACGATCCGCGCCCGATTGTCCATCCCCCGCCGGCGTCGACCGTCGGCGACCTCGGGATCGGGCAGGGGTTCGGCCACGGTCTTCATGCTCCCATTTCGCCCGCGCCGCCGGGCGCCGTCCAGGGGGGTGCGTTGACTTGATCCATTAGTGGCACGCATAATGTCACTATTATCCAAGGAGACGGTCGATGGAAGTGTTGCGAACTCCGGACGCGCGGTTCGAGGGCCTGGCCGACTGGCCCTATGCCCCGCGCTATCTCGACGTGCGCGACGCGGACGGCTCGACGCTGCGGATCCACTACGTCGACGAAGGGCCACGCGACGGGGCGCCCGTCCTGTTGATGCACGGCGAGCCGTCGTGGGCCTACCTCTACCGTCACGTCATCGCGGGGCTTGTCGCCAAGGGGCGACGGGTGATCGCACCGGACCTGATCGGCTTTGGCCGCTCCGACAAGCCGGCGAAACGGACGGACTACACCTATGAGCGCCACGTGGCCTGGATGAGCCAGTGGCTCACCGGTCTCGATCTGAAGGATCTGACGCTCTTCTGCCAGGACTGGGGCGGGCTGATCGGCCTGCGGTTGGTCGCCGCGTTCCCCGAGCGCTTCGCCGGCCTGGTCATCGCCAACACCGGCCTGCCCACGGGCGGAGGCATGACCGACGGTTTCAAGGCCTGGCTGGAGTTCAGCCAGAACATCCCGCAGATGCCGATCGGCATGCTGCTCAACGGTGGCAGCGGGCGGAACCTGTCGGTCGAGGAGGTCGCCGCCTATGACGCCCCGTTCCCCGACGAGAGCTACAAGGAAGGCGCCCGCCAGTTCCCGACGCTGGTTCCGGTGACGCCCGAACATCCGTCAGTGGCCGAGAACCTGGCCGCCTGGAAGGTGCTGGAGCAGTTCGAGAAGCCCGTGGTCACGGCCTTCAGCGACGGTGACGCGATCACCCGCGGCGGCGACCTCCCGATCCAGGCGCGCATCCCGGGGGCCAAGGGGCAGCCGCACGTCACCCTATCCGGCGGACACTTCCTGCAGGAGGACAGTCCAGCCGAGATCGTCGAGGTCATCGACCAGCTCATCAGGAGGAACCGGGGATGAAAGTCGAGAACGCGGTCTTCCCGCAGCCCGAACAGGCCATGTCCTTTTTCGGCGGCACCGAAGATGGGCCATTCGTCATGGTCAATCTGCTGAAGTTCAAGGCCAAGGCGGAGTACCCCGACGGGTCGGACGCCGACCTCAGCGGCGCCGAGGCCTACGCCCGCTACGGCGCGGAGGTGAGCAAGCTGGTGGAAGGCCTCGGCGGAAAGATCCGGTACTCGGGCGCCGTGACGGGCCTGCTGCTGGGCGAGGTGGAGGACCTCTGGGACATGGTGGCGCTCGCCGAGTATCCGTCACTGGCCGCCTTCCGGGCCATGGCGCTCTCGCCGGAGATGCAGGCCATCGAGCATCACCGCAAGGCCGGGCTGGCGGGCCAGCTCAACATCCGGACGAAGCCGGGCGTGGGATTCTAGCCGAGCGGGAGGGGCGGGACTCGTCCATCCGCGCCAAACCATCGTAGATGAAGCTGGGCCGCTGGCCCGTCACATCATCCACCTTGGGGGGACGTCTCGGATGCGCCTGCTGCATCTCGCTGTGGTTCTGACTTTGCTGACGCCGGCCATCGGGCACGCGCAGGACACGCCTCAAAAGATGCTGGACCTCGCTCGTCAGATCCGCGCACAGGCGGCGCAGATGAAGGACAGCCTGCCGCCCGAAGACGTGGCCGACCTGATACGGCAGGCCGAGGAAATTGAGCAAGGCGTGAAGGACGGCGGCTATTCGGCGCCGGTGGCGCCTGAGCCCGTCAGCCTGGCCAAGCGGATCGCCGAGGCGCACGGCGGCCGCCTGGACTGGCTGGCGCGCGAGACGGCCTGTGTCGGCTACTCGTGGGAGAACCATCGGACCTTCGTGTCCAACTATGGCGATCCGCGGCGCGATGCGCTCTGCCGCACCGCGTATGGCCACTATGCGGAATACTTCCGCATCGCCCGCGACGGCGGCGGCACGGTGCGTTCCGACCCCCCGCTGGCCGCCTATGACAAGGCCGCGCAGGCGGCGGTCGACTACTACGAGCGCAAGTAGGCGCTCACCGCCGCCCCGGGCGCAGCGCGAGCGCCAGGAAGGCCAGGGCCAGTATCGCGGTGACCGGGCTGGCGAAGTGCTCCGGCGGATGATGTCCGTTCGGCGGCGGCAGCAGCACCCAGCCCTGCAGGCTCATCAGGCCGCGCTCCACAACCACCAGCGCCAGGAACAGCGGCGTCAGCGGCCGGTAGCGCAACGCCACCGCCATCATGCCCAGGCCGAACGCGAGCTGGGTCGCGCCCTCGCACGCGAACAGGGCGCGCACCAGCGCCGCCCGACCGCCGACGTCGAGATGGGCGATCACGCCCGCCCCGCCGTCGGGCAGGAAGCTGTGGATCGCCCCCGGGACCAGCGTCAGCACCGCGCACAGGCCCAGGAACACGACGGACACGTCGGCGCCGCGGTACTCGTGGTTGGTCGACGGCGGCAGGAAGGCCACCGTCAGTTGTCCCAGAGGATGTACTCTTCGCCCGGCTTCTGCGGCTGGCCGCTGGGGTGGTCGATGAACACCGGGCCCTGCAGCAGCGACGGCCACATGGGCCTCACGCTCTCCGCGTCCTGGGAGCGGATCATGGCCAGCAGGCGCTGGACCTGGGCGGGCTCGGCCTTGGAGAGTTCGCGCTTCTCCGTCGGGTCGGCGGCCAGGTTATACAGCCAGACCTTCTTCTGCGCCTCGCTGGACTGCAGCTTCCAGTCGCCGTCGCGGACCACCTTGTATTGGCCGGAGCGCCAGAACATCACCTGGTGAGGACGACCGGGATCCTTGCCCTGGACGAAGGGCATCAGGTCGACGCCATCGATCTTGCGGTCGGCGGGCATGGCCGCGCCGGCGGCGTGCGCGGCGGTGGCGAAGATGTCCACGTGGCCGACGGGGTAGGGATAGCTGGATCCCGCCGGGATCGCCGCAGGCCAGCGCATGAAGAACGGCGCCTTGATCCCGCCTTCGAAGAAGGTCGATTTGAAGCCGCGGTAGGGCCTGTTCACGTCCGGCAGGCCGACGTACCCGGCGCCGCCGTTGTCGCTGGAGAAGATCACCAGGGTGTTCTGGTCCAGGCCCTCGTCCTTCAGCGCCTGAAGGATGCGGCCGACGTTGGCGTCCAGGTTCCGCGCCATGGCGCCGTAGACCCGCAGGCGGTGGTCCTTGATCTGCGGCAGGGCGTCGTAGTCCGCCTTCTTGGCCTGCAGCGGCGTGTGGATCGCGTTCGGCGCGAAGTAGATGAAGAACGGCCGGTTCCTGTTCGCCTTGATCGACCGGATCGCCTCGTCGGCGAGATAGTCGGTCATGTAGCCCTTGGGGGCGAACATGGGCGATCCGTTGAACTGCACCGCATAGGGCAGGTTGGGCCACAGGAAGCGGTCGATCGGATCCCAGGGCTGCTTGGCGTTGACCACGCCCTTGTCCTTCTCCGGCAGGTACATCGAGCCGCCCGAAATGAACCCCAGGCTCTCGTCGAAGCCCTGGTCCTCGGGCCGCGAACCCGCCTTGCCGCCCAGGTGCCACTTGCCGAGGTGGAGCGTGTGGTAGCCGCGCGTCTTCAGGACCTCGGCGATGGTCACCTCGCCGGTCGGTACGCTCAGCATGTTGACCGCCGAGGACGAGGCCGCGGTGCTGCCGGGCGGCATGTCGGCCAGCCGCTCCTTGAAGAATTTCGGCTTCACGATCGACCCCGGCTCGGCCTCCGTGCCGACCATGCGTTCGAAGGCGACCGGGGCGGGCGTGAACTCGAAGCCGAAGCGGGTGGGATAGCGGCCGGTCATGAGCGCCGCGCGCGACGGTGCGCAGGTGGCGTTGCCGGCATAGCCCGCGGCGAACGACACGCCGTCGCGGCCGATGGAGTCGATGTTGGGGGTCGGTACGGCGCCGTTCGCCACCCCGCCCCCGTTGAAGCTGATGTCGTTGTAGCCGAGGTCGTCGGCCAGGATGAAGACCACGTTGGGCGGCCGGGGGCCTTCCGGCGCGGCGCTCGGCCCCTGCGCCCAGGTCACCGGCCGGTTCGGCTCGACATGCGGCAACCGCGAGCGGGCGATCATCGAGAGGATCGTGGCGCGGTTCGCGTAGGCCGCGCCCACCGCGACGGCCAGCACGACGACGATGGCGGCCAGCCATTTCCAGAGCTTCATCGCATCCCTCCCGATCGTTGGCCGGGAGTATATAGTGACATTACCCGTGCCGATAGATGCGGCGAGAGTCAGGCGACAGGCAGGATCACCCTGGCGCGCAGGCCCCGCCCGATGGGGATCAGCTCCACGTCGCCGCCGTGGGCGCGGGCGGTGGAGCGAGCGATGGGCAGGCCCAGGCCGATTCCGCCGGCGTCCAGGTTCCGCGAGGCGTCGGCGCGGTAGAATGGTTGGAAGACCCGCTCCAGGTCGTCGGTCGAAAGCCCCTCGCCGGCGTCGTCGATCTCGACCACGGCGTGGCCGTCCTCCCGGCTGACCCGGATGCGCGCCTGGCCGCCGTACTTCACGGCGTTGTCGACCAGGTTCACGAACAGGCGCTGGAGCGCCACGGCGTCGCCCTCGACTGTGACAGGCACGGAGTCGAAGATCTCCACGTCGCCGCCGACCATGGCCGCGTCGTCGACCACGCACTCCACCAGCGACAGCAGGTCCAGCTTCTCCCGATTGCGCGGGGTGCTTTCGTTGCGGATGAAGGTAAGCACGCCCTGGATCATCTGTTCCATCTGGGCGACGTCGGAGAGCACGCTCTGCTTCAGGCTTCCCGGGGCGGCCTCCATCTTGAAGCGGATCCGGGCCAGCGGCGTTCGCAGGTCATGGCTGATCGCGCCGACCATGGCGGTGCGGTCGTCGATGTAGCGCTTCAGCCGGCCCTGCATGTCGTTGAACGCCTCGGCCGCGGCGCCGATCTCGGCGGGACCGCTCAGCGTCATTTGCGCCGCGTGGGGATCGCGGCCCAGGCGTTCGGCGGCTTCGGAGAAGCGCTTCAGGGGCGCGGTGATCCGGCGGGCGAACAGGAAGCCGGCAGGCGCCACCACCGCGAAGCTGGCCAGCAGCAGCAGGAAGGTGCGCTTCTGCCAGTCGGTGGGGAATGGCTCGGGGCTGGAACGGACGACCACCCACTGGCCGTCGTCGCGGCGCACCGCGGCGGCGAAATCGCCCAGCACCATCTCGCGCGGCCCGCCGCGGAAGCGGAATTCGGGCGGCGTCCCCGGCGGCCCGGGGGGAAGGGGCCCTGGCGGCTTGCCGTCACGTGGGCGGCGATGCTCGTAGATGAGCCGCCGGGCGCCCGCGCGATGGAACATTCGATCGAACAGCGAAGGCGGGATGGGAAAGAACCGTACGTCCTCGCGCGGGCGGCCCAGGGTGACGGCGAGGGCCTCCACGTGCCCGTCGGACCGGCGTAGTTCGCGTTCGCCCGCGGGCTCGGTCGGCGGTTCCGCAGCGACGGTTCGCAGCATCGGCCGTCCGAAGCGCGCGGTCAGCGGCCCGCCCTGCAGGGCTCCCGCAATCTCGGTCAGCCGATAGAGCGGCGGCTGCGGCGGGGGCAGCAGCGTGACCGCGGCGAACACGATCAGGTGGGTCGCGAACAGGCAGGCGACGATCAGGACGACGAGCTGCAGTCCGATCGAGGCGCGAAGCCGCGCCGCCGGCTTCATGGCCGGGTGACCGCCACGTCGAACATGTAGCCGGCGCCCCGCACGGTCTTGATGATCTCGGTGTCGCTGCAGGCATGCAGCTTGCGGCGCAGACGGCTGATCTGCACGTCCACGGCGCGATCGAAGACGTCGGCGTCGTTGCCGCGCGCGATGTCCAGGAGCTGGTCGCGCGACAGGATGCGCTGCGGATGGTCCAGGAACGCGGACAGCAGCGAGAACTCGCCCGAGGTCAGCAGGATCGTCGCGCCGTTGGGGGCGCGGAGCTGGCGGCGCAGCGCGTCCACCACGAAGCCCTGGAACTGGTAGGCCTTGCCCTTGCGAGGCGCGCCGCCGCGCGCCTCCTCAAGCCGGCGGAAGACGGCCCGGACCCGGGCCAGCAGCTCCCGCGGGCTGCAGGGTTTGGGCAGGTAGTCGTCGGCGCCCAACTCCAGGCCCAGCACCCGGTCGATCTCCTCGCCCATGGCGCTGACCATGATGATCGCCGGGCCGCCGTCGGCCGAGAGGCGGCGGCAGATCGACAGCCCGTCCTCGCCCGGCAGCATCAGGTCCAGGACCACGAGGTCGATCGGGGCCTGGGCCAGCATGCGGTCCATGGCGCGCGCGTCCGCGGCGGCGTGCACCTGATAGCCGTGGTCGGCCAGGTAGGCTGTCACCTGCTCGCGCAGCTGGGTGTCGTCCTCCACCACGAGGATGTGGCGCGCGGGCAGCACCGAAGGTTGGGCCATCATGACGGCTCCTCTGGCCTCGAACTGTGGCGCCGTCATCGCGACTTCGCCACAATCCGCGGCGGCGGCCGATCAGCGCGGCGGTTCATGGCCGGGCATCGGACCGTCCGGACCGTCCGGGCCGCCGCGCCGCATCATCATCATCCGCGGTCCCCCGCCGTGGCCGCCGTGCATCATGGGGCCGCCCGGACCCTCGTGCGGCCCCCTCAGGCGCTGGAGGGCGTCGAACACCTTCTGCTGCTCCGGCGACAGCGCGCCATAGAACTTGGCCAGGGCGTCGCGCATGCGCTGATGCTGGGCGGTCATCTGCGCCTCGTGCTTCGACATTTCCTCCAGGCGTTGCGGCGTCGTCAGTGTACCGGGTTCGCGGGGGCCCTTCATCTCGTGGAACTGCGGCTTGTGGGCCTCGACGAAGGCCGCGAGCGCCGGCTCCTGGTCGGGCCGCAGGCGCAGGATGGTCTTCAGATCCTCGAGGTGCTGCTTCTGCATAGCCTCGTGGCGGGTCTTCATCTCGGCGCTGGGCTGGCCGTGCGGGTCCGGCCGCGGACCGGCGGGTTGTGCGTGGGCGAGCGTGGCGAGCGCCAGGGCCGCGGGGGCCAGCACCAGGATCAGGCGGTGTGTCATCGGGTGTTCTTCCTCTTCCCTGAGGTAGAGCACTTTCGCATGGGCGTCGCCGTCGCTGATGGCGTGGGGGGCGACGCCTCTGAAATGTTCGAGAAACGCTGGGCCTGACCCGGCTGTGGGCGGTCCCTACCTGAAGACGTGGATGCCGCCGGCGCCGCCGCCCGGCGCCTCGGCGAGGCCGCGGATCTCCAACTGGGCGCGCCGCGCCCCGCAGGCGCAGCGGAGGCGGTGCTCCAGGTCCTGGAGCGTCTGGCGGCTGAGCCCCTGGGCCAGCCAGGGGCGCGGATCCACCGTCGCCTCGCGTCCGCAGGCGCATCGCGCCCACAGGCTGGAGCGCGCCGCCGTGGCCCAGCCCAGCCGCGCCTCGCCCACGGCCCACTCCCGAACCAGGTGCCTGCTGCTTCCGTCCGCCATGATGCGACTCCTTGTTGTGAACAAAAGCAGAACTTTGCGGACGTGACGACTCCATTCCGGCTGTTTTTTTGAGTCGCCTCAACCCGCCGGAGTTGTGTCGTCCACAGCTCCGGCCCAGCGCTCGGCGAAACCGTAGAGCGGCATGAACGCTTCCAGGAACTCGCGGCCCTGCGCGGTGAGGCCATAGCCCTGTCCGGGGGTGTGGTCGACGAGGGCCGCTGCGCGCAGTTCACCCAGGCGGGCCTGCAGGACGGTGGGCGAGACTTCGTCGCAGGCCGCGCGCAACGCCCGCGCGGTCAGTGGCTCGCCGCGCAGCTCCCACACCACGCGCAGGGTCCAGCGCCGCCCGATCAGGTCGAGCAGCGCCATGATGGGCCGGCCCGTGCGCGAGCCGCGGACGCGCCGGTCAGCCACGGGGATTGACGCGTGTTACGGAAAGTGTAGCGTGCATGTTATCGAAATCGTAGCAAGGAGCCGACCCCATGCCAAGGATCGCGCCGCTGGAGCCGCCCTATGCCGCGGACGTCCAATCCAGCTTCGACGCCATCATGCAGGGCGCCCCGCCCCTGATGCTGTTCCGCACCCTCGCGACGTCGGAGCGGGCCTGGCGGAAATTCCGCGCCGGCGGGTTGCTCGACGCGGGCCCGCTCAGTCTGCGTGAGCGCGAGCTGGTCATCGACCGGACCTGCGCCTTGGCCGGCAACGAGTATGAATGGGGCGTCCACGTCGCCATCTTCGCCGCCCCAGCGAAGCTGACGCCGGAGGAAGTCGCCGCCACCGCGGCGGAGGGATCGGCCGCCCCGCTATGGAGCGATGCGGAACGGACCCTGCTGCAGGCGGCCGAGACGCTGCACCAGCGCGCCGCCCTCAGCGACGCCGAATTTTCGGCGCTGCGTAAGCACTACGACGAGGCCCAGGTGCTGGAGATGCTGCTGCTCTGCGGCTTCTACCGCATGGTCTCGTACGTGGTGGGCGGTCTGGATCTGCCGCTGGAAGCGGGCGCGGCCCGGTTCGCCGCCTAGAGCTTCTCGCTGATCTTGATGGCGGCGCGGCAGCCGGCGCTGATCACCGCCGAGAGCAGGCCATAGCCCGGCGCCTCGCGTGCGCCGCCGGCGATCGCCGAGTCACGATGGGCCAGTTCCTCGTCGCGGAACTTGCTGAGCTCGGCCGCCAGCTCAGGATTGCGCGCGCTCAGCTCGGCGATCTGGTCGGCATAGTGGCCCTCGATCACCGTCTCGACGGCCTCGGTGCAGGCATGCGCCGCCTTCTCTCCCATGAGCGCGGTGCCGGCGCCCAAGGCGAAGCCGGCCAGCCGCCAGACGGGCGCCAGCGCGGTCGGCCGAACGCGGCGCTCGGTCAGCAGCTTGTCGAACCGCGCCAGGTGGACGGCCTCCTGGGCCTCCATCTCGGCGAAGTGACCGGCCAGCCGGGACTGCCCGGGCGACGCCCCCATCACAGCGCGCTGGCCGCGATAGATCTGCACGGCGGCCAGTTCGCCGGCGTGGTCGACCCGCAGGATCTCGGCGAGGCGGGCGGCCTGAGCGCCGCGGCCGGGCCGGGGCGGGATGGGCTTTTCGGTCATCGCTTGGTCCGCTCGCGCAGGGCGGCCAGGACGCTCATTCCCGCGAGGCCCAGGGAGAGCAGCGCGTTCCAGCCGGCCATCGACAGGCCCGCGAACACCCAGGGGGCCTCGTCGCAGGCGGGCGGCTTCACCTTGGCCCCCTCGAGGAAGGCGGAGAGGTCGGCCGCGTTCACGGCTCCGCCGCCCGAGGCGCAGGCCTGCGGCCCGGGCCAGAACTTCCACTCGGCGCCGGCGTGATAGACGGCGAGGCCGCAGCTCACCAGGAAAGCCGCCGCCAGCACCCAGCAGGTGGCTTCGCGCCAGCGGGGTCCGCCCGGCATGCGCACCAGCATCATGAACGCCAGTCCGGTCCCCAGAACCGCCCAGTAGACCTCGCGCTGGCGCAGGCAGAGCGTACAGGGGGCGTAGCCGCCAAAGGTCTCGAAGGCGTGCGCGGTCGCCAGCATCGCGGCGGCGACCAGCACCGCGCAGAGCCGCCAGCGGTCGAGAAAGGGTTTCAACATCGGCCGGGATATGACCCCAAAGCGGCGCCTATAAAAAGACCTTCAGCGCGACGATACCGCCGATCAGCAGGACCAGCAGCAGGATCGAATAGAGGTTCAGGCGCCGTTCGAACTCCTTCAGCATGACCGGGCCCGCATATTTCAGGATCGCCGCGACCGCGAAGAAGCGGAAGCCCCGGGTCAGGATCGAGGCCCAGACGAAGGTGAAAAGGTCGAATCGCGCCAGGCCGGCGGTGATGGTCACCAGCTTGTAGGGGATCGGCGTGGCGCCCTTGATCAGGATCACCCACAGGCCCCACTGGTCGAACCACTTCTGGAACTCGGCCTGGCCCTCGGGGTGGCCGAAGATCCGCAGGATCGTCTGGCCCACCGGTTCCAGCCACACGCCGATCGCATAGCCCAACAGGCCGCCCAGCACCGAGGCGACCGTGCAGATGCCGGCATAGAGGAAAGCCTTGTCGCGGCGCGCCAGCACCATGGGGGCGAGCATCACGTCGGGCGGGATCGGGAAGAACGAGCTTTCGGCGAACGAGATCGCGGCCAGGGACGCGGGCGCGTGACGCGAGCCGGCGAGCCGCATCACCCATTCGTACATCTTTCGGAACATTCGCGATCCCGGCGGCGATTTGGACGTTCCAGCTAGCAGGGGTCGCGCGTCGTGTCTTGGCGCTTCCGCAAACTGGTTTCAGATGATACTAATTGCCGCCGACAGGAGGCCCAGCCCATGAACGTCCAGACCCCCGCCCAGAACCGCGACCTCTTCGAGAATCCCCTCGGCACCGACGGCTTCGAATTCGTCGAGTTCACGTCGCCGGAGCCGGAACGGCTCAAGGACCTGTTCGAGAAAATGGGCTTCACGGCGGTGAGCAAGCACCGCTCGAAGAACGTGCTGCGCTTCCGCCAGGGCGACATCAACTTCATCCTGAACATGGAGCCTCAGGGCCAGGCGGCGGAGTTCCGCCAGGCCCATGGTCCGTCGGCGAACGCCATGGCCTTCCGGGTCCGCGACGCCGCCAAGGCCTTCAAGCTGGCGGTCGAGCGCGGCGCCACGCCGGTGCAGGGGCCAGTCGGTCCGATGGAGCTGAACATCCCGGCCATCCAAGGGATCGGAGGCTCGAACCTCTACCTGGTCGACCGCTACGGCGCGCAGGAGATCTACGACGTCGACTTCCTGCCCATCGAGGGCGCGGCCGAGCAGGTGGACAAGAACGCCGTCGGCCTGACCTATCTCGACCACCTGACCCACAACGTCCATCGCGGCCAGATGAACCATTGGGCGGAGTTCTACGAGCGCATCTTCAACTTCCGCGAAATCCGCTACTTCGACATCGAGGGCAAGCAGACGGCACTGATCTCCAAGGCCATGACCAGCCCGGACGGCAAGATCCGCATCCCGCTGAACGAAAGCCAGGACGAGCACTCGCAGATCGAGGAATTCCTGAAGGATTACAAGGGCGAGGGCATCCAGCACATCGCGCTGGGGACCGGCGACATCTATGAGTCCGTCGAAACGATGCGCGATCGCGGCGTCCGCTTCCAGGACACCATCGACACCTATTTCGAGGGCATCGACGCCCGCGTCCCAGGCCACGGGGAGAACGTCCAGCGCCTGCACGCCGACAAGATCCTGATCGACGGCGCGCCGACCGAGGGCCAGGGCCTGCTGCTGCAGATCTTCACCGAGAACATGATCGGCCCGATCTTCTTCGAGCTGATCCAGCGCAAGGGCAACGAGGGATTCGGCGAAGGCAACTTCAAGGCCTTGTTCGAGTCCATCGAGCTTGATCAGATCAAGCGGGGCGTGCTGCCCGCGAAGGACTGATCCATGGCCGACCAGATCCGCCCGAAGTGGGCCCTCGTGGCGCACGGCGGCGCGGGCGCCATCTCGCGCGGCCAGCTCAGCCCGGAGCAGGAGGTGGCCTACCGCGACGCGATGGCCGTCGCGGCCGACGCCGGCGCGGCTGTGCTGCGCGCCGGCGGCTCGGCGATGGACGCCGTGGAGGCTGCGATCCACCTCCTGGAGGACGACCCGCTGTTCAACGCGGGCCGGGGCGCCGCCTTCACGGCCGAGGGCCGCAACGAACTGGACGCCTCGATCATGGACGGGGCCACGCTCGGCGCCGGGGCCGTGGCGGGCGTGACCACCACGCGCCATCCGATCTCGGCAGCGCGCGCGGTGATCGAGGGCTCGACGCATGTGATGCTGGGCGGCGAGGGCGCCGACGCCTTCGCCCGCAGCCAGGGCCTGGAGCAGGTGGATCCCAGCTACTTCTTCACCGAACGCCGGTGGCTGGCCCTCGAGAAGGGTTTGGCAAGACTGGGCCTGCCGATCCCCGCGCGGCCGACCGGCGCGCCGCAGGACCTGTCCGGCAAAGCGGCCCTGGTCCACGAGGAGGGCAAGTACGGCACCGTGGGCGTCGTCGCCCTCGACGCACACGGCGATGTCGCGGCCGGCACCTCGACCGGCGGCAGCTCGGCCAAGCGCTGGGGCCGGGTCGGCGACAGTCCCATCATCGGCGCCGGGACCTATGCCTCGAACAAGGGCTGCGCGGTGTCCTGCACCGGGGCCGGCGAGTACTTCATCCGGCTGGGCGTCGCGCACGAGATCTGCGCCCTGGTCCGGCACAAGGGCCTGTCGCTGCAGGCGGCGGCGGACCAGGTCATCCAGGGCGAACTGACGGCGCTGGGCGGCGACGGCGGCGTCATCTGCGTGGCCCCCGACGGCCAGATGGCCTGGAGCTTCAACACCCCGGGCATGTACCGCGCCCGCATCGCCGACGGCGAACCGCTGGTCGTCGGCGTCTACAAGGACGAGACTTGAAATGGCCAAGGGTGACTGGATTCCGATCCGCGGGGCGCAGGGAGTCCATTCCCGCCAGGCCCACGCCGACCTTCCGGAGGGCGCCTACGAGCGCGAGATGTCGAAGGAGGGCTTCTTCGGTCCCGCAGCCTTCCTCTACCACCCGCGCCCGCCCACCGGCTGGACCTCGTTCGAGGGGCCGCTTCGCCCGCGGGCCTTCGATCTCGCCCGGCTGAACGCCGCCGAGCCTTCGCCCTGGGCCGCCGGCGTGGTGCTGCACAATGCGGCCACCGAGGTGCGCTTCTGGAAGCTGGCGCAGGCCATGCCCGCCCTGGCGCGCAACGCGGACGGCGACCAGCTGCTCTTCGTCCACCAGGGCGAGGGAGATCTCTTCAGCGACTTCGGCCGGATCGCCTACCGCGCCGGCGACTACCTCTACCTGCCGCGCGGGGCCATGTGGCGGCTGACGCCCCGCCAGGCGACGGCGATCCTGATGATCCAGGCCACCAACACCCACTACAAGCTGCCCGACCGTGGTCTGATGGGGCCGCACGCCCTGTTCGACCCCGCCATTCTGGACACGCCGGTGATGGACGAGGCCTTCCGCGCCCACCAGGCCGAGCCGGGAGATGTGCGGGTCGAGGTCAAGAAGCGCGGCGCCGTCTCGACGGTGACCTATCCCTACAATCCGCTGGACGCCATCGGCTGGCACGGCGAGCTCGCGCCGGTGCGGCTGAACGTGGCCGACATCCGTCCGGTGGTCAGCCACCGCTACCACCTGCCGCCGTCGGTCCACTCAACCTTCGTCTCGGACCGGTTCGTGGTCTGCACGTTCGCGCCCAGGCCTTTCGAGACCGATCCGGGCGCGCTGAAGATTCCATTCTTCCACAACAACGACGACTACGACGAGGTGCTGTTCTACCACGCGGGCGATTTCTTCAGCCGCGACCACATCGAAGCGGGCATGATGACCTTTCACCCGTCGGGCTTCACCCACGGCCCGCATCCGAAGGCGCTGAAGAACATGCTCACCCAGCCCAAGCCGGCCACCGACGAGTACGCCGTGATGATCGACACCCGCGACCCCCTGGACGTGGGCGAGGCCGCCGCCTCGGTCGAGAACCCGGCCTACGTCGACAGCTGGAAGGGCGCGTGAGCCTCCAGGACGACCTGACCGCGGCGGCCGAGGACGAGCTCGACCGGGCCATGACCCTGGGCTGGCCGCAGCTCTCGAAGCACACGCCCTGGGGCGACACCTTCGAAGGCTTTACGCCGGAGGGACGCGAAGTCTGTTTCGACCGCGCCTACATGTGGGAAGGTGACACCGGCGGCGACATCCGGGTGGAGGTCACCGTCTACGAAGCGCGCTCCTATGAAGACGGGGTGCGACTGACAAGAATCATCGCGAAGGACGGGAGTGACGGATGAAGCTGGCTTCGTTGAAGGGGGGCCGGGACGGTCGCCTGGTGGTCGTCTCGAACGACCTCGCCTGGTACTCGCCGGCCGATCGCATCGCCCTCACCCTGCAGGCGGCGCTGGACGACTGGGATCGCTGCGAGCCCGAACTTCGCGGCCTGGCCGAGAGCCTCGAGCACGGCTCGGTGCCCCAGGCCCGGTTCCACGAGCACGATGCGATGAGCCCGCTGCCGCGCGCCTACCAGTGGGCCGATGGCTCCGCCTATGTGAACCACGTCGCCCTGGTCCGACAGGCGCGCGCCGCCGACATGCCCGAGAGCTTCTGGACCGACCCCTTGATCTACCAGGGCGGCTCGGACGGCTTCCTGGGGCCCCGCGACCCGATCCCGCTGAAGGACGAGGCGTGGGGCTGCGACATGGAAGGCGAGATCGCCGTGGTCACCGGCGACGTGCCGCTGGGCGCCAGCCGCGAGGAGGCGCTGAAGGCGATCCGCCTGGTCATGCTGTGCAACGACGTCAGCCTGCGCAACCTGATCCCGGCCGAACTGGCCAAGAACTTCGGCTTCTTCCAGTCCAAGCCCGCCTCGGCGTTCTCGCCGGTCGCGGTGACGCCCGACGCCCTGCCGAATTTCAAGGACGGCAAGCTGCACGGCAAGCTGGAGGTCGAGCTGAACGGCAAGCCGCTGGGCGAGGCCGACGCCGGCGTGGACATGACCTTCGACTTCGGGACCCTGATCGCGCACGCGGCGAAGACCCGTGCGCTGTCGGCGGGAACCATCATCGGCTCCGGCACGGTCTCGAACCGCGGGCCGGACGGCGGGCCCGGCAAGCCCATCGATCAGGGCGGCGTCGGCTATTCCTGCCTGGCCGAGGTGAGGACGGTGGAGACGATCCTGGACGGCAAGCCGTCGACCCCGTTCCTGAAGGCGGGGGATACGGTCCGCATCCAGATGGTCGATGAGAAGCGCCATTCGATCTTCGGCGCCATCGAGCAGGAGGTCGCCGCCGGATGAGCGCCGACGCGGGCGAGGCCGGCCTGAGGCTCGACAGTTATCTGCCCTACCGCCTCTCGGTGGCGTCCAACGCCGTCTCCGGCCTGATCGCCCGCGCCTACGAGGACCGCTTCGGCCTGACGGTGCCGCAGTGGCGGCTGCTGTGCGTCCTGGCCGAAGACGGCAAGTTGAGTCAGGTGCAGATCGTCGCCCGCACGGTGATGGACAAGGTGACGGTCAGCCGGGCGGCGCAGGGGCTGACGAAGCGCCGGCTGGTCGGCCGCTCGCAGAACAAGGCCGACGGGCGGTCCCACGTGCTGGCGCTGACGCCCGAGGGTCGTGGCCTGCACGCCGAGATCGCGCCGCTGGCGCTGGCCTACGAGGCCGCGCTGATCGCCGGACTGGCGCCGGACGAGGTGACGCTGCTGAAGCGCCTGCTGGGACGGCTGCAGTCCGCCGCCGGCCAGCTGGCCGGGGAAGCCCTCCCTTCGCCCAGCCTGCGTTAGCGCGCGGCGTTCAGGCGGCGGCCGCGGCTTCGGCCTTGGCCAGCGCGAATTCGACGCCGGCGGTAAGGCTTTCGGGCGTGATGGGCTTGGCGATGAGGTGATCGGCGCCGGCCGCCGTCGCCTGGTCCCGGTGCTCGCACATGGCGTTGGCGGTCAGCATGGCGATAGGCGTCGGCGTGGCGCCGAGCTCGCGTTCGCGCCGGCGGATTTCGCGCGTCGCCGTCAGGCCGTCCATGACCGGCATCTGCATGTCCATGAGGATCAGGTCGAAGAGGTTCGGCTGGAAGATCTCCACCGCCTCCCGGCCGTTGCTCACGATGGTCAGGTCGACGCCGGATGGCTCGAGGATCAGCTGCACCACGCGCTGGTTGGTGGGGTGGTCTTCCGCCAGCAGGACGCGCAGCTGCCCCATGGAGGCGGCGTCGGCGGACGGCTCGGCGAGTCGCGGGTCGGCCCGCCGCGCATCGTATTCGGCGAGCGGCGTCGTACGGGTCAGGGGGATCTCGACCGTGAAGGTGGAGCCGGTCCCGGGCTCGGACGTTGCGGCGATCTCGCCCTGCATGAGCTCCACCAGCGTCTTGCAGATCGACAGGCCCAGGCCGGTCCCGCCGAACTGACGGGAGATCGAGCCATCAGCCTGGGTGAAGCGGGTGAACAGACGCTTGGCGGCCTCGGGGTCGAAGCCGATCCCCGAGTCGACGACCTTGATCTCGAGCACGCTGGGTTCGTCCAGCCGTTCCGGTTCGCGCGAATTGACCAGGATGCGCACCTCTCCGGAGGCGGTGAACTTGATGGCGTTCGAGGCGAGGTTCGAGACGATCTGGCGAATCCGGATCGCATCGCCGGAGAAGACGCCCCGCGCGGTGTCGGCGTAGACGACGCGGAAGCCGACGCCCTTTTCGTCGGCGCGGGCGCGCATCAGTTCCGCGGCGGTCTCGATCGTGTCGTGCAGGTCGAAGGGTGCGACCAGCAACTCGAACTGCCCGGCCTCGATCTTGGCCTGGTCGAGGATGTCGGACAGCAGGCGGTCCAGCGTCTGGCCGGAGGACTGGATCAGCGCGACCATCTCGCGTTCCTCGACCGCCAGCGGCCGGCGCGCCAGCGCTCCCGCGGTGCCGATCACCCCGTTCAACGGCGTGCGGATCTCGTGGCTCATGTTGGCGAGGAAGACGCCCTTGGCGTGGTTGGCCCCTTCGGCGACGTCACGAGCGGTCTCGAGCTGCTGCTCCAGCGCCTTGCGCGCGGTCAGGTCCATCATGGTGCCGACGATCCGCCCGGGCTTGCCGTCCGCCGTGCGCTCGACCAGCCGTCCGCGGGCGAGCACCCACTTGTACTGCCCGTCCTTGCAGCGCATCCGATGCTCGGAGGTGGTGTGCGGGGTCTCTCCCCGGAAATGGGCGGCATAGTCCGCCTGCAGGGCGGCCACGTCGTCGGGGTGGATTGACGAGCGCCAGTCCTCGGTCAGTTCTGATGGCGCTTCGCCAGGCGCATAGCCCAGGATCGCCAGCCAGGTGGCGCTCACGTGATTGGCGCGGCCCTCCAGGGAGATGTCGAACAGCCCGTCGCCCGAGGCTTCGATGGCCACCGCGAGCTTGCTTTCGACATCGGACAGGGCGAGCTGGCGATCGGCCAGGGTCCGTAGCAGCGTCTGGTGGTCCAGGGCGAACCCGCGCGCGGATATCAGCCCCGCCATGATGAGCGTGCTGATCACCGCGGACTGCAACTGCAGGCCCGAGGCCAGGAAGGGGCCGATCAGCGCCGCGGCGATGCCGGGGCCCAGCACGGCCAGCAGGAGCCGACGGTTGGCGCCGAAGTAGATGAAGTTGCTCATGAACGAGCCGGCGAGCCAGGTGGTGGCGATGGCGACGCCGATCGCCGAACCGCTGGCCAGGCCCAGAAGCGCGATCACCTGGTACAGGCACGACCCGACGAAATTCACCGCCGCATAGGTCTGTTCGGCGCGCGCCGCCGATTGCTTCAGGACGACGCGGTCGAAGACCACGCGCACGCCCAGTTCCCAGACGAAGATCAGCGTGATCCAGACCGCGGGAAAGATCCATGGCTGGATCAGGAGCGAGATGACCGCATAGAGGCTCGCGTAGACCAGCCGGTCGCGGGTGCTCATCAGGGCCAGCTCGACGCTGGTCGCGACGCTGAAGGCCGCGGCCGGCGGCGGCCTCGGGGCGCCTTGCTCGGCCGTCGCGGTCCCGGCCTTCATCCCGAGGGGCCGGTTGCTGCAGGGACGTGGGGCATCGCTGGCTCTCTTTCGAACGAGCGAAGCCTGACGGTCATGGACTAACAGCCGGTTGGCGCCGGCGGCTCGCGTTGATTTGTCGCATGAATCGTCGGGAATCGTTGACGGCGCGGGCCGTCGCGGCTCATGGCGAGCGCAGATCCGGCCCGCCGGTCACGGCGCCCTCCAGGCTGTCGCTCGAATCCGGGATGAGGCCCTCAGGCCGCCATGGCGTCGTTGCGGACGCTCCAGCGGTGCGACCCTTCCCCGAACGGCAGGTGGAAGCCGTAGGCGGCGCGCTTGCGCTCGTCGCGCCAGAACGCCTCGAACGACACGATGACCTGCTGCTGCAGCTCCTCGGGGATGTGGTGGACGTTGTGACCCAGGTTCCGGGCCACTTGCTCGATCACAATCGATCGGTGCGCTTCGCCGCCGAGCGAAAGGAGGGCCTCACGGACGCGCTTGCACAGGGTTTCCTTGACCCGCACCGGCTTTTTGCCGTTCGGAGCGTCGTGGGCGGTTTCGTGCTGGTTCTGCATGACGAGGCGAGCCTGCGCTCCTCTCGTTTATCGATGAGTTAAAGCGCACGGAAAAAGACCAGTTAACGCAACCGACGCGCGAAAACCTCTGGCTAACCTCCGCCCAGCGCCACCGCCGAATGGTAGACCACCAAGGAGGCGAGGTAGGCGAGGGTGGTCATGTAGGCGAACATGACGCCCGTCCAGGCCCAGGAGTTGGTCTCGCGCTTCACCACCCCCAGGGTCGCCGCGCACTGGGGCGCGAAGACGTACCAGGCCAGGAACGAAAGCCCGGTGGCCAGGCTCCAGTGCTGGGCCAGGCGGGCGCCCAGGGCGCCGACGTTGGCCTCGGCGTCGCCCACGGCATAGACCGTGCCCAGGGCGGCCACCGCTACTTCGCGTGCGGCGAAACCCGGGATCAGGGCCACCACCATCTGCCAGTTGAAGCCGATGGGGGCGAAGATCGGCTGGATCGCCTGGCCGATCATGCCGGCGAAGCTGTAGTCGATGGCGGGTTCGGTGGCGCCGGGGGGCGGGCCGGGGAAGGTGGACAGCACCCACACCGCCACCATGAGCGGCAGGATGATGCGGCCGGCGCGGTTCAGGAAGATCTGGGCCCGGAGCAGCAGGTTGCGGAAGACGTTCTCGAAGCTGGGCAGCTTGTAGGTGGGCAGCTCCATCAGGAACGGTTCGACCGCGCCGCGCCAGAACACCTTGCGGATCACGAACGACACGGCCAGCGCGCTGATGATCCCGGCGGCGTAGAGCCCGAACATCACCAGGCCCTGCAGGTTGAGGCCCGGACCCACGATCCGGTTCGGGATGAAGGCCGAGATGATCAGGGTGTAGACCGGGATCCGCGCCGAGCAGGTCATCAGCGGCGCCACCAGAATGGTGGTCATGCGGTCGCGCTTCTGGTCGATCACCCGGGCGGCCATGATCCCCGGGATGGCGCAGGCGAACGACGACAGGAGCGGGATGAAGGCCCGGCCGTGTAGGCCGGCGCCGCCCATGATCTTGTCCATCAGGAACGCGGCCCGGGCCATGTAGCCGAAGTCTTCCAGGAGGATGATGAAGAAGAACAGGATCAGGATCTGCGGCAGGAAGACCAGCACCGAACCCACGCCGGCGATCACCCCGTCGGCGATGAAGTCCTTGATCAGTCCGTTCGGCAGGACCTGGCCGACCATGGCGCCCAGCCAGGCGAAGCCGGCGTCGATGCCGTCCATCAGGGGCGCGGCCCAGGCGAAGACGGCCTGGAACATCACGAACAGCAAGGTGAGCAGGATCGCAAGGCCCGCCACCGGGTGCAGCAGCACCGCGTCGACCTTGCCGGTGAAGGTGTCGGGGTGCTCGGGAGGCCGGACGTAGGCCTTCAGGATGCGCTGGGCCTCCCGGTGGGCGCCGCGGATCTCGGCGGCCGAGGGCTCGTGCCAGACGTTGGCGGTCGAGAGCGCGCCCGAGGCGATCAACTCGTCCACCTTGGCGGTGAGTTCCTGGATGCCGCGCTTGCGGGTGGCGACGGTGGTGACGATCGGGCAGCCCAGCTCGCGCTGCAGGCCCTCCAAGTCGATCCGCAGGCCCTGGCGCTGGGCGATGTCGTACATGTTGAGCGCCAGCACCATCGGCCGGCCGACAGCCTTCAACTCCAGGATCAGGCGCAGCACGAGGCGCAGGTTCGTGGCGTCGGCGACGGCCACGACCACGTCCGGCTCGACCTCGCCGGCCAGGCGGCCCAGCACGGCGTCGCGGGTCACCGCTTCGTCCGGACTGCGCGCGCGCAGGGAATAGGTGCCGGGCAGGTCCAGGATCGAGAGGCTGCGTCCGCCCGGTGTGGTCAGGAAGCCTTCCTTCCGCTCGACGGTGACGCCGGCGTAGTTGGCCACCTTCTGGCGAGCGCCCGTGAGCGCGTTGAAGAGGGCGGTCTTGCCCGTGTTGGGATTGCCGACCAGGGCGACGCGCGCCGGCCGAATCGCGGCCTCGCTCATTTCGCGTCCAACCGCACCCAGACGTCCTCCGCGTCGCGGCGGCGCAGCGCCACACGCATATCGTCGAGCCGCACGGCGATGGGGTCGGCGCCGAACAGGCCCTGGTGGATGATCTCGAAGGCGGCGCCCTCGACGAACCCGAATTCCAGCAGCCGGCGCTCCAGCTCGTGCACGTCCACGCCATGCCCGGTCGCGTGGTCGGCGCGTACGTCGACGATGACGCCGCGGTCCCCTGGCCGGACGTGGCTGAGGCGCGTCAGCCCGGCTTCGACAGCCACCGCCTGGTCCGCGAGCAACTCGTGCATGAACTAAGGGTCCCGACGTTCGCAGATATTGCGAACGATTATCAGGTACGACCTCGGCCGTCGCGGCGCAAGGTCCGCATTCGCCGCAGGCCGGTTGTTGCCCCGGGGCCCCGAGCCCTTATGGCCGGCAGCTGATGCGGGCATGGGGAAGCGCGAAAACGACCGCTTGAGGCGTTGGCGAGGCAGGTGACGGCCGCTATAAGGCCGCTCGGGCCCCTGTGGTGGAATTGGTAGACGCGCCGCACTCAAAATGCGGTACCGCGAGGTGTGTCGGTTCGAGTCCGACCGGGGGCACCAGGCCGTAGCCTTCGCGCGCAAGCGCTGCGGTGAGCGCGCTGACCAGTTCGCCCATCAGCTTCCACGTCTCCGGATCGACGGGTCGCTCACGAATGAACCTCGGACAGCCCGCGAGCTCCAGCGCCGCGGCGAGGCTGCCGAAGCGATGATAGAAGAGCGCGACGGAGGGCTTCTTCAGCGCCCGCAGGGCGGCGAAAGTGACCTCGCCATGGGCCGCGTGACCGATAGCTGATCGCGATGGCCTCGGCCCGGTTGATGGGCGAGTGGCCTGGCGCGGAGCACCTTGCTCAAGGCGCGAAGCCGCCCGCCATCCAGGCCTCGTAGGTTGCGAGCTGCGCGTCGGACCAGGGGTTCCCGGGCGGCATCCGGCCGGCCCGCAACTGCTGGAAGACGCGACGGGCGTTGGCGTGGTCGGGACGGCGCAGGTCGCCGGCCGGGTCGGTCATCCAGGCCGGGTCGCCCAGGCGCACGCCCATGGGATCCATGCAGGCAATGTCCTCAGGACGAAACAGCGGCGCGATGTCGGCCGCGAAGCTCGGGGTCGGGGTTTCGGACGGCATGTCGAAGGCTCCTGCGCGTGATCGGAGTTTCAGGCCTGGACCGGATCGCGGCCCGCGGCCTGCTCCGCGGCGATGTAGGCGGCGTACCAGCGAGGCCAGTCGGGATCGGTCGCTCCGGTGCGCGCTTCGTCGAGGTGGTGGGCCGCGGCGGCGCGTTGCAGCGCGGTCGCCAGGTCGTCGGCGCTCGCGAAGCTGATCGCGTTCGGCGTTTGGGATGGCGCGGGCGCCACGGCTTCCAGCTTCCAGTCCGCCGGCGTCTCGTCGTGGGCCGCGAGTTCGAAATGCACTGGGTGGAAGACAATGTGCCCGGCGATCAACGCGAACGGCGCGGGCGGGTCTTCGAACGACCAGGCGGCGTTCTCGACGACCGTCGCGTCCCGATAGATCGTGAAATGGGTGGAAACGCCCTTCGTCGGGGACAGGGCGTTGAGGCCGGTCCGCGCCAGGATCGTCATCTCCACGTCCTTGCGAGGGAAGTAGAGCGTCGGCTGTTCCCCGGCTTCCCGCACCAGCAGGGCCTGGTCGCTGTCGGCGACG
The DNA here is from genome assembly GCF_004297125.1 of Phenylobacterium sp. Classification (GTDB taxonomy): domain Bacteria; phylum Pseudomonadota; class Alphaproteobacteria; order Caulobacterales; family Caulobacteraceae; genus Phenylobacterium. Next base: position 344,004 of record NZ_SCVD01000019.1, read on the forward strand.
TCGTGTCCCCCGAACAGCACGCGGATCCGACGGGGATCCAGGGTGATCTCAGGTCGTCCGGATGTCATTTTGTCCTCCTTCGGCCGCAACGGTGGGCGATCGACCGCGGTGATGATCCGGGAAGGGCCGGACGAGGGGTACTACGCCTGGGTCTAGGGTTGCGTAGCCCAAGGGCGGGGGCCGTTGCGGGGTCGCCAGACGCCTCATCTCCATCCGAACGGCCTGGCTGCGGCGGGCAAGGTGAGGGTCACGGTCGTGCCGAGGCCGGGCTGGCTCCGGGCCGTCACGCCGCCGCCGACTTCGTGCGTGAAACGCCGCACCATCGCGAGCCCCAGGCCGCTGCCCCGGCCGCTGTCCTTGGTGGTGAAGAACGCCTCGAACGCCCGGGACAGCGTCTTCGCGTCCATGCCTGCGCCGGTGTCCGTGACGCTGATGACCACGTCACCATGCTGCCCGGCCTCGCTCGAGGCCATCGCGTCGATGGTCAGGACGCCGCCTGCCGGCATGGCGTCGCGCGCATTGAGGACAAGGTTGAGGAGGGCGTTCTCGAACTGGCGTCGGCTGCACGAGACCCGGGGGCAGAACGGTGACACCCGCAGGTCGAACCGGATCGACCCCGCCGTGATCCAGCGCAGCAGCCGCTCAAGGCCGGCGAGGCAAAGGGCGACATCCAGGTCCTCCACCTCGCAATCGCCCGCGCGCCCGAACCCCGCGATCAATCCGATCAGGGCGGTGGCGCGTTCCAGCGACTGAACGGCGCTGGCCACGACGGGCTCCAGGCCCTCGGCCGCCCGGACCCCCGGGTGCCGGTTGAGGATGCTCATCGCGCTGGACAGGACCTGGATCATGTTTCCGAGGTCGTGGACGATGCCGGCGGTCATCAGGCCCAGGGCCTCGAGCCGGAGGGTGTCACGTCCCGCACGGAAGGGGTCCGTGGGGATCTCGACGTCCTCCGTTCTGAACTCGGCGTGCATGAGGCGGACTCCTGAGCGGGGTGTTCAGCGTCCCGTTCGGCGAGCGCGGCGGCCTCGCAAGCGGGGAAGCCCGGGGAGAAGGACGGCGGTCCGGAGACGCGCCGTCCTCTGGCGTTGGCCTTGCGCGGCCGGGGCCGGCGACGCGGCCCTCTAGCTGCGGATGAAGGCCAGCAGATCTTGGTTGATGATGTCCGCGTGCGTGGTCGCCATGCCATGGGGCAGGCCGGGATAGACCTTCAGCTTGCCCTTCTTCAGCAGCTTGATGCCGATGAGCGCCGCGTCGGCGACGGGCACGATCTGGTCGTCTTCGCCGTGCATCAGGAACACTGGCACGTCGATCGCCTTCAGGTCGTCCGTGAAGTCGGTCTCCGAGAAGGCCTTGATGCAGTCGTAGTGGGCCTTGGCGCCGCCCATCATCCCCTGGCGCCACCAGTTGTCGACGACCGCCGGGATCGCCTTCGCGCCGGGACGGTTGAAACCGTAGAAGGGGCCGGAGGCGATCTCGTAGTAGTTCAGCGCGCGATTGGCCGCGAGGCCGGCCCGGAAGCCGTCGAACACCGCGAGGGGCAGGCCGCCGGGGTTCTTGTCCGTCTTGACCATGATCGGCGGCACGGCGCCGATCATGACGAGCTTGGCCACCCGGCCAGGCTTCGCCCGCGCGACATAGTGGGCGGCCTCGCCGCCGCCGGTGGAATGGCCGACATGGATGGCGTTCTTCAGGTCGAGGTGATCGACGAGCGTGATCAGGTCGGCGGCGTAGGTGTCCATGTCATTGCCGGTGTCGGTCTGGGTCGAGCGGCCATGCCCGCGCCGATCGTGCGCGATGACCCGGTAGCCCTGGCCCAGGAAGAACAGCATCTGGTTGTCCCAGTCGTCGGCGCTCAAGGGCCAGCCGTGGTGGAACACGATGGGCTGAGCGCCGGATGGGCCCCAGTCCTTGTAGAAGATCTGCGTCCCATCCGCCGTGGTGACGAAGTTGCTTCCGGGGGTCCCGGAGGCGACTTGCGCCGGCCTCCGCGCGGGCGCGGCGGTGGCGGTCGAGGAGGCCATGTCAGCCGCCGCTGCGCCGGCCGCCGCGAGGCCCAGGCCGGCGGCCATCATTCCGCGCCGGGATGTTTGAGTCTGCGAAGTTCTCATTGTGGATTCACCTCTCTGTGGCTTCATGAGCGACTGCCGGAAGCCTGGCCCGAGGCTACGAAGTCGCTCGACCCCCGGCGATCCGGCCTCGGGGACACCCGGACCTATCCCTTGGTCCGAGGTTGCTCGCCGGAAGGTTGGGCCGAGGGCCGGCAAGGCGCTGGGCATGGCTTGATCTCACCGGCCGGGGCGAGGCGCTCCGCGGCCGAACGCTTCCTTGCGCAGCCGCCGCACTCCAGAGGAGACACGTGCGCGTGGCGAAGGCGGCGGCAGGGGCGTGGTAGAGGGCTGTCAGGCGTGGGTCGGCCCTGGGACAGCCGGCTGAACGCACCGATGGTTTCCCGGCTGGCGGCTTGGACGCACGCCTATTCCTCGTAGGGACCGCCAAGCACTTGGTCGACCCAGGATGGCGGAGCGTAGCCGTCGACATAGCGTAGGCCAAAGTCGCGGACGAGATTGTCGTAGGTGGCCTCCGGCCGCGTCTCCGCCTCATGGCGCATGCAGCCGATGAACTGGCGCTTCATGTCCAGGCGGGGCAGGGCGGATACGATCGCCGCGATCTCCGTCGGGTCGAGGGCCGCGAAGTCCGGCCCCCCGAAGTCCAGGGTGATGCCGCGCCCGCAGATCGCCACCTCGAGCTCTTTCAGGAAGCCGATCGAGGGGGTCGCGTGCAGCGCGATGCTGTCCCAGACCAGCTGGGCGCGGCGGTCGTCGAAGCCGAGGTCCCGGACGAAGGCCCGCGCGGCCTCGGCGCCATTCACCTCGAAGCGGTGGGGCCCGGGCGCATGCGGCGTCAGCCCGAGATCGTGGAGCAGTGTCGAGACGGCGACCACCTCGGCGTCGTGCGCCTGGCCGCGCCGGGCCGCGAGCTTCACCGAGAACACCCAGGAACGGGCGACGTGATTGAAGAGGAAGGGCTCGAGTCGCTCTCGCACGTGGTCGAACGCCCGGACGATCACCGGACTTTGCGGAAGGTCGCCGAGGACCGCGGTCAGGTCGGACAAGGACAGGTTCGGAACGGGCATCTGGATCTCCGCTTCCGCAGGCGCGCCGCGTGCAATTGGCGTTGGCGCCTCGCGGCCTCCCTAGACCCTGGATGAGGACGTCGGTCGCGGCGACCTGGCGCGCGGCGCAGGCCGATCCGTCCGAAGGTCGCGGCGAACTCCACCCTTCGGCCAGTCGGTGCGCGTCCAGGCTGACGTGCGTCATCCTCAGAGCCGCGCGCGTCGGTCGATCGTCCGGCCATCGGCGAGGTCGGGCTGCCCCAGGGGCGAGGCCAACCCCGACCGTCGTCCAGCCGGCGTCTGGCCCCTGGCGCCCGCATCTAGGGGCGGGTCGCCGATGGATCACCCCGCAGCGCTCACGCCGCGGTCCGTGACTCCGCTCAGTCGGCAGCGATCCAGGAGAACATCATCATGAGACTATCGGACAAGGTCGCCGTGATCACCGGCGGGAACAGCGGCATTGGGTTCGCAACGGCGCGGGCCTTCGTCGCCGAGGGCGCCCAGGTGGTGTTGGTCGGCCGTCGCGCAGACGCCGTCGAAACGGCCGTCGCCGCGCTCGGCAGGCAGGCGACCGGCGTCGTGGGCGATGTCGCCAGTCTCGGGATTCACGATGCGGTGGCGGCCTACGTGGCGGAACGCTTCGGCGCCGCCGACATCTACGTCGCGAACGCCGGAACGATCCGGATCCAGCACAGCCTCGATGTGAGCCCCGACGATTACGACGGTCAGTTCCTGGCTAATGCCAGGGGCACGTTCTTCGGGGTGCAGAAGATCATCCCTTTGCTCCGGAACGGCGGCACGATCCTGCTCACCAGTTCGATTGCGTCGCGCAAGGTCCTGGACGGTCACGCCGTCTACGCCGGCAGCAAGGCGGCGATCGAGGCCTTCGCCCGCAACTGGGCGCTTGAGCTGAAGGATCGGCGCATCCGGGTCAACGTGCTCAGCCCGGGCCCGACGGACACGCCGATCATTGGCAAGCTTGGCGTCGGTGGTGACGCGCGCCCCGCCTTCGAGGCCGAGATCGCGCGTGCGATCCCGTTCGGCCGGCTCGCCGACGCCGATGAACTCGCCCGGGCGGCGGTCTTCCTGGCCTCGGACGACAGCGCGTTCGTCACCGGCATCAACCTCGCCGTGGATGGTGGCGCGACGCTGGCCTGACGATCGCGAGCCTCGGCTGCGAGAGTTCGGTGAAGCCTTCTGGCCGGTGTTCCTGACCGGTCGGAAGGCCTTTGCCGTTCCTCCTTCACACTCGCGCGACAAGGCCGGGCCGCCGCGAGCCCAACTCGCCGCGTCAATGCGCGTCAGGGTCGGAGGTCAGGCGGCAGGGCGCCAGATCACCATCCCGCGCCGTAGCCGGACGGTAATTTCCTGCGCCTCAGGCGCGACGATCCTGGCCCCACGACCACAAGGCCAGAAAGCCGGTCAGGATGGCCGGAAGGCTCACCGCCGCAAAGTCACGCAGGAGGGCGGACGGCGCGCAGATGCCGACGGCGACCTCCCAGAGGTGGAAGAACGCGTGGCCGCCCAGCCAGGTAGCCGTCGCGGACCAAAGGAGCGTGCGGACCGCCGGTCGCACGACGCCGGTCAGAAGTCCGAGGCCGACCAGCACGAAGATCAGGCCGATATCGCGGATGAAGTGCTGGTTGAACGGGCCGGTCGTGGTGACGCCGGGCACTGCCGCGTACCAGCCGTCCGGCGAGACGAGCATGAACACGCCGTTGGCGCCGGCGCCGAAGGCGAGCAGCAGGGCGAGGCCGAGGCAGGTGGACTTCAGCATGGCGGCGTCCTTCGGATGGGGGTGACGTGAGTTGACCGAAGACGCCTCTCGCGGGTTGGGGGAGAAGGCGAGAGGACGTCTTCGCCGTTCCCGGCCCTGGAATGGGGCCACTGATCGGTTCGGGGAGGGGACCGATCGAGAACGGGTCGTCAGGCGGCCTTGGCCGCCTCGACGGGGTGGGCGACGCGCGAGGCGATCTGCACGCGATTCCAGCTGTTGATCTGGCCGATCAGGATGGTCAGCGAGACGATCTCAATCTCGCTGAACTGGCTCTCCACCAGCTCGTAGTCGGCGTCCGGAGCGTGGGTCTTGGCGATGCGCGTCAGGGACTCCGTCCATGCCAGGGCCGCGCGTTCGCGGTCGCTGAACAGCGAGGATTCCCGCCAGCCATCCAGCATGATCATGCGCAGCTCGGTTTCGCCGTGCGCCCTGGCGTCGGCGACGTGCATGTGAAGGCAGAACGAGCAGCCGTTGATCTGGGACGCCCGCAGACGCACGAGTTCGGCGAGGCCGTGCTCCAGACCGCTCTCGGCCAGAGCGGCCTCGACGCCCATCAGGGCTTTCGTCAGGGTCGGCGCAACTTTGAAGGCGTTGAAGCGGGGGATCATGGGCAGGGCCTCTCGACGCGTTGCTGATGACTTGACGATGCCGGACACGAGGCGATGACCGGCACTGTCTGTGGGTCCTGAGCGCCTACGCCCTTGGTCGGGCCCGCCCACGCCCGACGGCGAGGGTGAGCGGGATGATTGCCGGATCAGCGCGGCCCACCTCGTCGGGCGGGCCTCCCCAGACCCTACCCGGGGCCAGGCGGTTTGGCGCCCTTGGGCCGCCGGCGCCTGTCGCGCCCTAGCCTTTCGGTCGATACGCGCCGAACCCGGCTCCGCCTAGCGTCTCCCGACCCCAAGGCCTCACCAGGAGAAGCAGCATGAAGATCGTCGTGATCGGCGGAACCGGGCGCATCGGCTCGCGCCTCGTCGCCCGCCTGAAGGGGCTGGGCCACGAGGCCATCCCCGCGGCGCCGGAGACCGGCGTCAACACCCTGACCGGCGAGGGCCTGGCTGAGGCTCTTGCAGGGGCGCAGGTCGTGGTGGACCTGGCGAATTCTCCCTCCTTCGCGGACGACGCGGCGATGGCGTTCTTCCAGACCGCGGGCCGCAACCTGCTCGCCGCGGAGGAGGCTGCTGGCGTGAAGCATCACGTCGCGCTGTCGATCGTCGGCGCCGACCGGCTGCCCGCCAGCGGCTATCTGCGCGCCAAGGTGGCGCAGGAGGACCTGATCAAGGCAAGCCCAGTCCCCTACAGCCTGATCCGCTCGACGCAGTTCCTGCCGTTCATCGGAGGGATCATCGACTCGGCGGTGGTCGATGGCCAGGTCCGCCTGTCGCCCGCCCTGATGCAACCCATCCACCCGGACGACGTGGTGGCCGAACTCGTCGCCGTAGCGCCGGGCGAGCCCCTCAACCGGACGATCGAGATCGGCGGACCCGAGGCCCTCCCGATCACCGCCTTCGCGGAGGCCTACCTGAGCGCCAAGTCCGACACCCGGCGCGTGATCGCCGATCCGGCGGCGCCCTATTTCGGGGCCGTGCTGGAAGAGCGCTCTCTGATCCCGGGACCGGGCGCCCGCCTGGGAACCATCACGCTGGCCGACTGGCTGCGCGAGTCGATCCCGGCGGACTGACCCGCCTCTGATCGACGTCGTATCGCCGTTGCCGCCACCCGCGGTCGATCGATGGGTTTCCATAGGATGCCCGAGGCCGCGCGTCGCCCTAGCCTCGTCGGAATGGGAAACGCCTCACCAGAAGGAGTGCTAGGCTGGCGCCAGGGCCGCGAACCCGGGACGCGCCCTCTGGGGGAGGGCTCGCAGATGTTGTCCGATGAAGCAGGCGAGGTCGCGCCGGAGGCGGCGCGCGCGGCGCGGGTCGTGGAAGACGTGGTCGGCAACGCCTGGGCGACGGATGTCGCGGGCCAATTCATCTATGTGACGGAGGGCCAGCTGGCCCTGCTCGGCATCGCGTTAGAGGACCTGAACGCCGGATCCGACGATCCCGCGGCCGGCTGGAAGCACCTTGTGCATCCGGACGACTTCGCGCCGGCCGCAGCCGCATGGCGGGCGAGTCTGGAGACCGGGGTGGCCTATGACGTGACCCATCGCCTGCGCGCCGCCGGCGGGGTCTACCGGTGGGGACGTTGCTCGGGCCGTCCGCTGCGGGACGCGGAAGGGCGCATCCTCGGGTGGTACGGCACGGTCCTGGATCGTGACTCCCTGCCGATCGGACGGGAGCCGGTGACCGTCGAGGCCGAGGCCGGAGCCGCGCGCCCACCATCGGCCTTCGAGATCGTCCATCCTGAGGATCGCCCGGCCGCCATCGACGGCGTCACCCACGCGTTCTGGACCGGGCTGCCGCGACCGATCCCGCTCCGGTTGCAGCAGCCCGACGGGGATTATCGATGGGAGAGCGCCACGGTCGTCCCGCCGCAATACGGACTCGATGGCCGGCTGACCTGGCTGGGCGAGCACGTCGACCTGGAGGCGCCGCCGCCCGCGCCACAGCCTGCCGCCGCGCGGGCCCTGACCACGTCACCGGACACCGAGGCCGAAGCGGCGCGGGCGGTCGCGGTCATCGAGACCCTGTTCGGCAATGCGTGGACGATCGATCCCGACGGGAAGCTGACCTATCTCACGTCCGCATCGCGCAGCAATCTGGAGCAGACGATCGAGGCGCTCAACGCGGCCGTCGACGCCGGCGACACGTCCTGGAAGCCGCACGCCCACCCGGATGATTACGAGGGCCTGGCTGCGGCCTGGCGGCATTGCCTCAGATCCGGCGACAACTTTTACTACGAGCACCGCGTGAAGCTGGTGTCGGGCTATGCCTGGAACCGGAGCGTCGCCTATCCCATCCGCGACGGGCAGGGGCGGATCACCGGCTGGTATGGGACGTCCATCACGACCGATGTCTACAAGCGCAACGAGGAAGCACTGCGCGAACGCGAACGGCAGCTCCAGCAGCTGGTCGACGCCGTTCCTGCGCTGATCTGGAGCACGGCGCCGGACGGGACCTTGGCCTCTATCAACAAGCGGCTGGCGGACACGGTCGGGGTGAATCTGGAAGACCTCTTCGCGCCGGATGGCTCGCGCTCGCTCGTCGACATCCATCCCGAGGACATGCCCGAGGTCGAGACTGCGCTCAGCCACGCCTTCGCGACGGGCGAGGCTTTTCGCATGACCTACCGCCAACGCCGCGCCGATGGCGGATTCCGCTGGACCGAGGGGCGCGCCGAACCCCTGCGAAGCGACGCCGGGGAGATCGTCCATTGGTACGGGGTATGCGTGGACGTCCATGACCGGGTCGTCGCCCAGGAGGCGTTGGAGGCCCGCGAGCGCGAACAGATGCGCCTCTACAGCGACATCGCGGAACGCGAGACCAGGATCCGGCGGCTTGTCGATTCAGACATCATTGGGATCGTCATCTGGGACCTAGACGGGACGCTGATCGACGCCAACGACGCCTTCCTGAACATGGTCCAGTACGACCGGAAGGACGTGGAAGCCGGCATCCGCTGGTTCGACATGACACCGCCGGACTGGCAGGCGGTCCATGCGCAGGAGGAAGCCGAGGAACTCGCGGCGACCGGCAAGATGCAGGCGCGGGAAAAGGAGTACTTCAGGAAGGACGGCACGCGGGTGCCCGTCCTGATCGGGGCCGCTTGTTTCGAGGGGCAATCCCGGCAGGGGGTGGCCTACATTCTCGACCTGACGGAATCCAAGCGCGCGGAGGCGGCCGTCCGCGACCGCGAGCGCGAACTCTCGCAACTCGTCGACCTGGTGCCGAGCCATGTCTGGCGGCTGACGCGGGAGGGCGAGCCGACCTTCTTCAACAGGCGGATGACCGACTATCTCGGGGGCGACGCCGATGATCCCGGCATCCTCTTGTCGAGGGGGCTGGAGGGCATGATCGCGGCCGTCCACCCCGATGACGCATTCGCGTTCCGACGGGTTCTCGGCGACAGCCTGGCGACCGGCGCCCCGTTTGCGATGCGCTACCGGCTGCGACGCGCCGATGGGGTCTGGCACTGGATGTCGAGCCGCGCCGAACCCCTACGTGACCCCGCCGGGCGCATCCTCCAGTGGTATGGAGTCTGCCACGATATCGACGATCAGGTGCGGGCCGAGGCGGCGCTCCAGCTCCGCGAGCAGGAGTTGAAGCGCCTGGTCGACACGGTCCCGGCGATGATCTGGTGCACGACGCCGGAGGGGCGCCCCTCCTACTTCAACCGTCGGATGACCGACGTCGTCGGCGTCAGCGTGGCGGACCTGATCACGCCCGACGGATCGCGGTCGCTGGCGGATATCCACCCCGATCATCGGGCGGAGGTGGACGAGGCCTTGGACCGCGCGTTCGCGACAGGTGCGCCCCTCACCATGACGTTTCGCCAGCGTCGATCCGACGGATCCTACCGTTGGACCGAGGCGCGGGCCGAGCCGCTTCGCGACGACACGGGAGAGATCCGGCAATGGTACGGCGTCTGCGTCGATATCGACGATCGGATGTCCGCAAACGAGACGCTGCGCGAGCGGGAGAAGTTCCTGTGGCACCTGGTCGAGACCCTGCCGGCGATGGTCGACTGCGCCGCGCCGGACGGCGAGCCGATCTACCGCAGCCAGCAACTTCGCGAATTCCTGGGCTATGACCTTGAGAGCCTCGAAGACGGGCCCCGCTCTCGCCTGGCCCAGACCCTGGACGCGGGCGTCCACCCCGACGACCTCGCGTCCGTCAAACGCGACTACGCCCACAGTCTGGCGACGGGCCAGCCCTATGCGCGTCGGCATCGTCTGCGCCGCTTCGACGGGACCTATCGCTGGATGGAGACCCGCGCCGCCCCCATGCGGGACGCGGCAGGCGCCATTGTCCAGTGGAACGTCATCTGCCTCGATATCGATGGTGAAGTGCGCGCCCAGGAGGACCTTCGGCTGGCGCAGGAACGGCTTGCCCGGGCGAGCCAGGCCGCGAGCCTGGCGGAGCTTTCCGCGTCCATCGCCCACGAGGTGAACCAGCCCCTGGCGGCGGTGGTCTGGAACTCGCAGGCGTGCCAGCGGTGGCTCACGGCCGCGCCGCCCAACCTGGATCGCGCGCAGACCACGATCGAACGGATCATCCGGGACGCCAATGCCGCGGCCGATGTGGTGAGCCGCATTCGGGCCCTGTTCAGCCAGGCCGTTGAGGCGCGCCACCCCGCGGCGATCGGAGATGTCATCGCCGAAGTCCGCCGCCTGCTCGCCGACCGCACGTCGCAGGCCCATGTGGAAATCGACGCGCATGTCGCGGCTGATCTGCCCGACATTCCCTTCGACGTCGTCCAGGTTCAGCAGGTGCTGGTCAACCTGATGCGCAATGCGATCGATGCGATCGACGGCCAGGATGCGCCGCGGCTGGTGGTCAGCGCATTCCGCAACGGCGAAATGCTGCAGGTCGAGGTCAGGGACAACGGGCCCGGCGTGCCCAACGGCGAGAAGGTCTTCGACGCGTTCTTCACGACCAAGCCGAGCGGCATGGGGATGGGCCTCGCGATCTGCCGCTCGATCGTCGAATCCCACGGCGGCCGCTTGTGGGTGGAAGCCAATCCCGAGGGGGGCGCGACCTTCGCCTTCACATTGCCCCTCGAGGCGTCGCCACCGTCATGACGCCGCACACACCTATCGTCCTGATCGTCGACGACGACGCCCGCGTCCGGGAAGCGCTCAGCGAACTGCTCGAGGCGCATGGCCTGCGCGTCGCGGCGTACGCCTCGGCTGGGGACTATGCCCGCGCCGCAACACCGACGGGGCCGGCGTGCCTGCTGCTCGATGTCGAGCTCCCGGACATCAATGGGCTCGACCTGCAATCGCAGCTGGCCGGCGCCGATCACCCGCCCATCGTCTTCATCACCGGTCACGGCGACATTCCGTCCTCGGTGCGGGCCATCAAGCACGGCGCCGTGGATTTCCTGACGAAGCCCTTCGGCGAGGACGCGCTGCTGGCCGCGGTGGATGCGGCGCTCGCGCAGGACGACCGGGTCCGGGCCGAGCGGGCGGACCTTGGCGCCCTGCGCAGGCGATACGCGCAGCTGACGCCGCGCGAGCGCGAGGTGCTGCCACTCATCGTCAGCGGTTTGATGAACAAGCAGGCGGCCGCCGAGCTCGGTCTCAGCGAGGTCACGCTGCAGGTCCATCGGCGAAACGTCTTGCGGAAGATGGGCGCTGCGTCCCTCGCCGACCTCGTTCGGGCGGCGGAGCGGCTGCAGGTCCCGGTCACACATTCGCGTCGCGGAGAGAGGGAAGCGTGAGTCATCCCAAACGCATCATTGCCGTTGTCGACGACGACGCGCGGCTCCTGGAGTCGCTGGAGAACCTGTTCGAATCCGCGGGCCATTCGGTGCGGACCTTCGCCTCGGCCGACGCCGTGCTCGTCGCGGGCCTGGGCGACGTCGACTGCCTGATCACCGACATCGGGATGCCTGGAATGGACGGTTTCCAGCTTCGCGACGCCGTCGGCAAGCTTCGCCCGGAACTGCCGGTGTTCCTGGTCACCGGGCGTCACGAGATCGGGACCCAACGCCCGGCCGATGTGGCGGCCGCGTCGGGGCTGTTTCGCAAACCCATCGACGGCCAGCTCCTGCTGGCGGCCGTGGAGAAGATCCTGGACCAACATTGAGCAAGGGAGAGTTGAGCTTGCTACAGAACCTATCCCGGCCGGCGCCCGCGGCTCCGGAGGCGGCCTCCAGCGAGCAGGGCGTTGTCCTGGTCGTGGACGACGATCTGGCGGTTCGCGAGGGCTTGAGCGAACTGCTGCTTTCGGTCGGACTTGTTCCCATCTGTTTCGCATCGACCCGCGACCTGTTGGAGTCGGGGGCTCTAGACCAGCCCGGCTGCCTCATCCTGGACGTGCGCCTCCCCGGGGCGAGTGGGCTCGACCTGCAGCATCGGCTGGCGGCCGGCGGAAACTCGAAACCCATCGTCTTCCTGACCGGGCACGGGGATATTCCGATGACCGTTCAGGCCATGAAGGCCGGCGCGGTGGATTTCCTGACGAAGCCGGTTCGCGATCAGGCGTTGCTGGATGCGATCACCATCGCGCTCGAGCGCGATCGATCGCAGCGCGCGCTTGCGAGGGTGACGCAGCGCAATGCCGAGCTCTTCGAGACCCTCACGCCCCGCGAGCGGGATGTGCTGGCGCGGGTCGTTGGTGGACGTCTCAACAAGCAAGTCGCCTTCGACCTCGGCATCAGCGAAGTGACCGTGAAGCTGCACCGGAGCAACGGACTGCGGAAAATGGAGATCGCCACGATCGGCGGGCTCATCCGGGCCTGGGAAACTCTTCCCGCACACCTGCGCGATGCAGCCACGTCGCCGTCGACGTAGGCTCCATCCCGCACGGTCCGTCGCTCTGGGCCATGGGGGTTTCACATCCCGACGGAGCCAGCGGACTCCTGTCCGCCGCCGTCAGGGGAGAGCAGGGCGCGCGCCCTGCCGGCGCCCCTAGAACCGGCGGACGTAGCTGACGGCCCAGGGCGAAAGGCCGGCCGTCGCCCGGAACAGGGCTGCGACACGCATCCGCGAGAGTCCGGCGGCGCCAGGTCCGCAAGAAGGAGCGGCCTTGCGAGGCGCTCCCCAACAAGCGCCTCGACGCGTGCAGCCGCCAAGGCGCGAGTCCGGAACGGAATTGCGGACAGCGCGCGGCTGAAACGCCAGCGGCCCCGTCCCGCCGCCAGGAGACGTCGCGGTGGCGTCCAGGGGTTGCAGGGACCGTCCCCGGGACCTGGAGCAGATACCTCCGCCGCGTCGGGTCACCGCGACCCCCATGGCGTCTCGGCGTCGCCAGGCTGGCGGGGGTCCGGAGTTCGATGTCAGGCGACTGACGGCGGTGCGTCTTCGAGGCGACCAGGGCGCGACCCCCTAGGCCATGAGGGTGCGCCCTGGTCAGGTCCCAAGTCGGGCTGAGGTTAGTAGTCCCAGACGGCGGGGACCCACCGGAATGCGTCGCCCTCGATCGCCACGCGGCCGACCGAAGGGAAGGGGAGATGGGTGGCCACGAGGATTTCGCGGGTCGCCGCAGCGTCCTGCATGAGGCGGACCCGAACGCGGACCGCCTCCTCCGGATCATGCTCGAAGCCGTTCTGCCAGTCGGGGTGGTCGAAGGCCACGGGGAACAGGGCGTCGCCAGCGAAGGTCAGCCGCTCGCCGCCGGCCGTCACGCGGACGATGCTGTGCCCGGGGGTGTGGCCGCCCGTGCGCTGGACGACGACGCCTGGGGCGACCTCATGCTCCTGCTCGAACGTCTGCAGCCTGTCGCCATACATCTGCGCGAATTCCGTGGCGGTCGAGCGAAGCACCTCCGGGATCGGCGGCGGCATGACGGTCCGGGAAAAATCCGGGGACTTCCAGAAGTCGACTTCGGCGGCGCTGACGTGGATCCGCAGGTCCGGACGCAGCCGGGACTTGACGTCATCCACGAGCAGCCCACCGACATGGTCCATGTGCATATGGGTGATCACCACGTCGGTGACGGACCCGAGGTCGATGCCGGCCGCTTCCAGGCGCTGGGGGAACTGCCCGGCGCGGGGGAAGCCGGGGAACTGCCCGCCCAGGCCGGCATCGACGAGAATGATCTGTTCGCCGCTGCGCACCACCAGCACGTTCAGCGGCCAGTCGAACGCGTCCGGCCCCAGGAACATGTCCTTGAACCAGGCCGTGCGGGCGGCCGGCTCGACGTTGCTGGACATGATCGAGGTGGCCAGGGGAAGGATGCCGTCGCTGATCACCAGCACGTCGATCTCGCCGATCCGCAGCGCGTACCGTGACGGCACCAAGTCCGCGGAGGCCGTTCCGCCTGCGGGTGAGATTTTGTCCAACTTCATGATCCAGGTCCTTTCGGCTACGCCTCAAAGCGGCATCGCCCAGGCTAGGGCCGAGGCCCGGTGGGGATCGACTGGGCGGAGGGGTAGGACGCTTCATCCGGCCGGATAGGTCTCGCACTCGCGTGCGTAAGAGATTGAAGAACCGCGGGTTCGTCCCCGAGCGCGCGGAGGCGCGGCGGAGACCTCGTGCGAGGGGCCTCTTGCCTTGCGCGCGACCGGCGCGCGTGGGCTAGGGGCGCTCCTGGGTGGCGTCACGCGTGGAGACCACGCGACGGATGCGGCGATCGGGGACCAGCCACAGGGACGCGATCGCCGCGTAGATCAGCGCCGCGGCGCTGGGCTGGACCAAGGCCGCCCAGACGCCCAGGAGGTACCCGGCGACGGAGGCCTTGCCCTTCCAATCGCCTCCGACGGCCCGGCGCAGGTCGGACTGCTCGCCCTGTGAGCGGATGATCGTCGTCTGCATCACATGCCAGGCCATGGAGCAGGCCAACAGCGACACGCCGTAGACGGCGGTGGGCCAGGGCCGCAGTTCGTGCTCGCCCATCCAGCTGGTGGTGAACGGGATGAGTGAGAGCCAGAACAGCAGGTGCAGGTTCGCCCACAGGACTGCGCCGTTCACCTTGGGCGCCAGCAGGAAGAAGTGGTGATGGTTGTTCCAGTAGATCGCGATGTAGGCAAAGCTGAGGGCGTAGCTGAGGAACACCGGGAGGACGCCGGCGAGGGCGGCTGGCGTGTCGCCCTCGGGCGGCTTCATCTCCAGGACCATGATGGTGATGACGATCGCCACTACGCCGTCTGTCAGCGCCTTCAGCCGCTCGGAGGTCATGTCTCCGGCCCGGCGTCGCCGCGCGAGCCCGCGAGCCAGGCGGCGACGTTGAGCGCATAGCGGTGCGTGTCGGCCAGCGCCTCGGGACACCGCTGCAGGGCGTCGCCCGGGGGCTCGTCCACGAAACTCGGGCTGCCTGCGCGAGTGTCCCAGTTGTAATCGGCGAAGTGATGGAAGGTGCTCTGGGCGAGACCGGGCCCGCCTCGCTCACCGGGCTCGAAGGCCACGGCGATGTTGAAGGGGGCTCCGGTGACCTGGCTGCGGCCCCGGGCGATGACGCGGGCGCCTTCGCCCTCCGGCGCCCCGATCCCGCCCTCGTGCGGATGCGACGGCAGGAACCGGATCGCACCCGTGGGTGACCGCTCATTGGCGAGGACCGGGTGGGTGGCCCCGACCACCTCGATCTCCTGAAAGTCGCCGTTCGCCCCGGAATGAAAATTCGGCCAGGAGATGTAGGTGGTGAAGGGATCGTCGACCTGCCGCTTCACGGGGTCGGGGTCGGGGTTGGTGCTGTGAAAGTGGTGCGCCGAACCGAGCCCGGCGAGCCTACGCACCGAGGATCCGAGGTCCATGTGGTCGCGGGTCACCAGCAGCCCGCCGCCGCGAGCGCGGAAGCGGGAGATCGCCGCGCAGTCTTCCGGCGCGAGACCGTCGCCGGCGTCTACGGCGAACAGCCACAGCTGGTCGAAGTCGCTGGCATCCAGCGTCGAGAGCACGGGATCCGGCGCACCCAGCGGTCCGCGGTCGCGCTGCGTGACCTCATAGAGCGGTCGGCCCTGCGCATCGCGCTGCGCGGCAAGGAGCGCGCCCAGCTTGCTGAACCGGGCGATCGACCAGTCGTCCTCGGTCACGGGGATCGTCGTCTGGAGTAGAATCCTGACCGGTCGCCTGTCCATGTCCTGCCGTCCTTTTCTGGACCCAAGGCTGTCATCCCGGCCCCTCCATGCTCAATCAGTCCTGCGGTCAGGCGCGGCTGGACCTTTGTCGTGTTGCACATAGCTCGTCGGCGGCGTCTCCCGTCCGGACGACGACGAGCGCAGAAGGTAGTCCGCGAGCAGGAAGCCCGCGAAGGCCGCCAGGATCAGCAGGATCTCGGGAGCCGCCGAACGCCTGGGGCGCCGAGGGGCGGCGCGTACAGGGCGCGGGGCCCGATTGAGCTTCGGGACGCCGGGCGATCGGCGGATGTGGCGGTTCATGGAGGCTCCTCACGACGGGGCGTTGTCGCCTGTCTTCTTTCCGGGGCGGCGCCCGCGGCTCCATCTGGCCGCCGGGTCGGATGTCCTCGCCATCAGGACCGCCGACCCGGTCGCGATCGTGACAGCGACCTATCTGCCGGGCCGGGGCGCGCACCACCTCGGTCGAGGCTGGGCCCGCCTCAGGCCCGATAGGCCCGATAGGGGGGCCGGCTGCATGTTCGTCGCGACAAGCCGCACGGGCCTGATGGAGACGAAGACATGCGACACATCCTTGGAGTCATGGCGATCGCCCTGGCCCTCACGGCAGGCCGCGGCGCGAATGCCGAACCGAGCCGGGCGGACACGAAGCCGACGATCGTCCTCGTGCACGGCGCCTTCGCGGACGCCTCCAGCTGGACCGGCGTGATCACCCGGCTGAGGCGCGACGGGTTCGAGGTGGTCGCGGCCGCCAATCCGCTGCGGGGCGTGGCCAGCGACGCGGCCTCGGTCTCGTCCGTGGTGAAGTCGATCCCTGGCCCGGTGCTGCTGGTGGGGCATTCCTACGGCGGGCCGGTCATCACCTCTGCGGCGAATGGCGCCGCCAATGTGAAGGCGCTGGTCTATGTCGCGGGCTTCCTGCCCGATACCGGCGAATCCAGCCTGTCGCTCTCCGCCAAGTTCCCTGGCAGCACGCTCGGCGACAGCCTGACCACGATCACCCTGCCCGACGGGGACGAAGATCTCTACATCCGTCGCGACAAGTTCCGGGGGCAGTTCGCCGCCGATGTGTCGCCGACGCAGGCGGCGGCGATGGCGGCGACCCAACGCCCCGTCACGCTGTCCGCCCTGGGCGAGCCGTCAGGCCCCGCGGCCTGGAAACGCCTGCCGTCCTACGTGATCTACGGAACCGGCGACCGCAATGTCCCCGCCGCCGTCATGGCCTTCATGGCCGAGCGCGCCCAGGCCCGGAAGACCGTGGCGCTCACCGGCGCCTCGCATGCGCTGATGGTCTCTCATCCCGACCAGGTGGCCGCCTTCATCGAAGACGCCGCCCGGGCGCCCTGAGGTTTCGTCCATCGTCGGACATGCGCCGCCGAGCCGTCGGCGCCCGAGGAGAACACTGTGAAGATCGTGGTCATCGGCGGCAGCGGCCGCATCGGCAGGAAGCTGGTCTTCAACCTGCGCCAGGACGACTACCGCGTGCTGGAGGCGTCCCCGAGTTTCGGCGTCGACGCGATCAGCGGCTTCGGCCTCGACGAAGCGCTGGACGGCGCCGAGGTGATGGTCGACGTGTCCAATTCACCAACACTGGAGGGCGACGCGGCCCTGCGGTTCTTCGAGACCTCGGGACTGCGGCTGACAGCGGCGGCGCGCGCCGCCGGTGTTCGACACCACGTCGGATTGTCGATCGTTGGGACCGACCGCCTGCAGACGAGCGGCTATTTTCGGGCCAAGAAGCGCCAGGAGGACCTGATCAAGGCCTCGGGCCTGCCGTTCAGCATCCTGCGCTCGACACAGTTCTTCGAGTTCATCGCGGGGGTCGTCCAAGACGGGGCGAGGGCCGAGGTGGCGATATCCCCGGCGTGCGTCCAGCCCATCTCGGCCCTGGATGTCGCTGACGCCCTGGCCGACTTGGCGACGGGGGCGCCGCTGAACGACACCGTCGAAGTCGCCGGACCCGAACGCTTCCGGCTCACCGACCTCGCGGCCGAGGTGCTGACCGCCTATGAGGATGTCCGTCGCGTCGTGCCCGATCCTGGCGCCAGCTACTTCGGTGCGATCATCGAGGAGGCATCGCTGCTGCCGGGCCGGAACGCCCGTATCGCGCCGCTGCGCTTCGACGACTGGCTGCGGTCTTCGTTGCAGCCCACTACTCCGGCCTCCCCCTGAGGGTCAGCCGGCGGTGAGCCGTACGGGGGTTCCCGTGCGAAGCGAGGTGGCGGCGGCTTCCGCCAGCGCGAGCGCCGCCACGCCGTCGGCGTAGCCGATTTCGGGTGACACCCTGCCGTCCAGGATGTCGGCGAAATGGGCCATCTCGGCGCGGTAGGCCTGGGCATAGCGGTCCAGGAAGAAATTCTGGAAGCGGTCGGCCTGCGAGCCAGCCTCGGTCCAGACCTGGACCGTGCTCTCCGTGACGTTGTCGGCCCGGATCATGCCGCCCGCCCCATAGGCCTCGACGCGCTGATCGTAGCCGAAGCCGGAACGACGGCTGTTGGCGATGACGCACAGCTTGCCCGACGTCGTCTTCAGCACCGTACGCGCGGTGTCGATGTCACCGGCTTCGCCGATGTCGGGATCCACCAGGCAACTGCCCCACGCGAACACCTCGACAGGCTCCTCGCCCAGGATCCAGCGGGCCATGTCGAAGTCGTGGATCGCCATATCCTTGAAAAGGCCGCCGGAGACCTTCACGTAGCTGACGGGGGGCGGCGACGGATCGTTCGAGGTGATCTGCAGGCTCTCCAGCCCGCCGACCCGCCCGGCGTCGAGCCCCGCCTTCAGCGCCCGGAAGTTGGGGTCGAAGCGGCGGTTGAAGCCGAGGAACAGGCGCGCGCCCCCCAGCCTGTCGGCGGCCGCGCGCGCCCGGGCGAGGTCCATGTCGATCGGCTTCTCGCAGAACACAGCCTTGCCGGCGGCGTGGGCGCGGACGCAGTAGTCCAGATGGGTGTCGGTGGAGCTGGCCACGATCACGCCGGCCACGGACGGGTCCGCGAGAACGGCCTCAAGGTCGGCGATCTGGCCACCCATCTCGCGCGCGACCGCTTCGGCGTTCCCGGCCAAGGGGTCGACGATGTGGCTGAGCGACAGTCTGGGATGGGCGACCACATTGGCGCCGTGGATGCGGCCGATGCGGCCTGCGCCGATCAGGGCGATCTTATGCATGGAGACTCCGTTGCCGCCCGTTCTATGGAACAAGATTTCCGCTCACAAGGGGAATGGAACGGGTCTCGCGCGGGCCGTTTGGCGATCTGTTGCGGAACAGATATTCTAGATCAAGAAAATCCGCTCCGAGGGGCCATGTCCGAAACGCAGTCCGCACCCGCCACCGCCGACGAACTGCGGGCCGCGATCCTGGAGCGCTATGACGGGCTGTCGAAACGCCTGCAGCAGATCGGCCGCTACGTCCTGGACGAGCCTAACGAACTGGCGCTGGAGACCTTGGCGGTCATCGCGGAGCGCAGCGGCGTCCAACCCTCGGCCATCGTGCGTTTCGCCAAGAGCTTCGGCTTCGACGGCGCCAGCCAGATGCAGCGGCTGTTCCGGGACGGCCTGCTCTCGGGCCATGCGGCGCTGGGCTACAGCGAGCGGGTTCGGAGTTTCACGCGCGCCGTCGACGGCAGCGCCGCGTCGGGCGGCGCCAAGCTGCTCGCGGAGTTCGTCGAGGGCAACGCCATGGCCCTGCAAAACCTGCCGCAGACGGTCAGCGACGCGGACCTGACCGCGGCCGTGCGTCTGCTCGAGGCCGCGGAGATCGTCTATGTCGTGGGCTTCCGGCGCGCCTTCCCGATCTCGTCCTATCTCGCCTATTCGCTGCAACAGGCGGGCAAGCGAACCCTGTTCGTGGATGGTGTCGGGGGCCTGGCCCGCCGGCAGGTGCAGAGCCTGACGCCAAGGGACCTGCTGATCGCCGTGAGCTATCATCCCTACGCCGAGGAGACGGTGCATGCCGTCGAGACGGCCGTGGCCGGCGGGGCGCCTGTGCTCTCCATCAGCGACAGCCTGGTCAGCCCGATCGCCAAGCCCGCGACCGTTACGCTGCAGGTTCGTGAATCGGAAATCCGAGCCTTCCGGTCGCTCTCGGCCTCAATGTGCCTGGCCCAGGCGCTGGTGATCGCCTTCGCCTTCGAGACGTCGCGCAAGGAGGAGGCCAGGTCGAAGCGTCGCAAGCGCTGAAACGTCCGTTCCGCGGATGAAATGAACGTTGCAGCCTTAGATCTGGCAGAATACATATTCCATGACGCGTGGCGCTGGACGCGGCAGGGGGACGTTGCACCAGATGGCCGAGGACGAAAAGGCGATCGACCTACTCGCCATCGGCCGGTCCAGCGTCGACCTCTACGGCGAGCAGGTCGGCGGGCGGCTGGAGGACATGGGCTCCTTCGCCAAGTATGTCGGCGGCAGCCCCACCAACACGGCCATCGGCGGTTCACGCCTGGGCCTGCAGACCGCGCTCCTGACGCGGGTGGGCGCCGACCACATGGGGCGGTTCATCCGCGAGCAACTGGTCCGCGAGGGCGTGGACGTCGCCGGCGTCGTCTCCGACCCCGACCGGCTTACAGCCCTGGTGATCCTGGGGATCCGCGACCGCGAGACTTTTCCGCTGATCTTCTATCGGGAGAACTGCGCCGACATGACGATCTCGCCGGACGACGTGGACGAGGCGCAGGTGCGCGGGGCGCGGGGGGTGCTGATCAACGGGACCCATCTCTCCCAGGTCGGGGTTTTCGAGGCGTCGATGAAGGCCGCCAAGCTGGCGCGAGCCTCCGGCGGCAAGGTCGTCTTCGACGTGGACTACCGGCCCGTCCTCTGGGGCCTGACGGCGCGCGACATGGGCGAGGATCGTTTCGTCGCCCACGACGCCGTCACCGAGATCCTGCAGCAGGTGCTGCCGGTCTGCGACCTGATCGTCGGGACCGAGGAGGAGATGCACATCCTCGGCGGCTCCACGGACACCATCGCGGCGCTGCGGGCCGTGCGCGAGCGCACCAGCGCCCTGCTGGTCTGCAAACGTGGGCCGAAGGGCTGTTCGGCGTTTCCGAGCGCTATTCCAGACCGTCTCGAGGCGGGCGTGGTCGGCCCTGGTTTCGAGGTCGAGGTGTTCAACGTCCTGGGCGCCGGCGACGCGTTCATGAGCGGGTTCCTGCGCGGTTGGCTGCGCGACCTGCCGCTGGAGCGGTGCTGCGAGATCGCCAACGCCGCCGGGGCCATCGTGGTCTCGCGCCACGGCTGCGCGCCGGCCATGCCCACCTGGACCGAGATGGAAGCCTTCCTTAGCCGTCGAGACCGCCCGTTCCGCCTGCGCGAGGACGCCGAATTGGAGCACATCCACTGGGCCACCACGCGGACCGGCGTCTACGAGGAGCTGGCGGTGCTGGCCGTGGACCATCGGGTTCAGCTCGAGGAACTGGCGGTCGAGGTCGGCGCCGACGTCGCCCGGGTCCCGGCCTTCAAGCGCCTGGCGCTGGAGGCCCTGCATCAGGTGGCCGGCGGCGATCTGCGCTTCGGCATTCTGCTGGATAGTCGCTTCGGGTTCGACGCCCTGGCCGCCGCAGCCGACCATCCCTACTGGATCGGACGCTGCATCGAGACGCCGCGCTCCCGGCCTGTGGAGTTCGAGTGCTCGGCCGACGTGGCGACCGAGCTGGCGACCTGGCCGCTGAACCATGTGGTCAAGGTTCTGGTCTTCTACCATCCGGACGATGAGCCCGTGTTGCGCGAGCGCCAGGAGCGTCAGGTGCTTCGCCTGTTCGACGCCTGCCGCAAGACCCGCCACGAACTGCTGCTGGAGATCATCGCGCCGCCGGAGAGCGCGGTGGACGCCACCACCATCGCGCGCGCGATCGAGCGGTTCTACGATCTGGGCGTAAAGCCCGACTGGTGGAAGCTGGAGCCTATGGACGACCCGGCGGCATGGCGGAACATCGAGGCGATGATCGCCGCGCGCGACCCGTTCTGCCGGGGCGTGGTGCTGCTGGGCCTGTCGCAGCCTACGGAGACCCTGTTGGCGGCCTTCGAGGCCACGGCGCGCGTGCCGGTGGTGAAGGGCTTCGCGGTGGGGCGGACCATCTTCCACGAGCCGGCCCGCGCCTGGCTGTCGGGGGCGATCGATGACGCCACGGCCGTGCGCCGGCTGGCCGAGACGCTGAGCTATCTGGTGGAGGCCTGGCGCCGGGCCCGGGCCGGCGTAGGACAGGCGGCATGAGCACGCTCCGCCTCACGGCCGCCCAGGCGACGGTGCGCTGGCTGACCCGCCAGTTCGTCGAGGTCGATGGCGTCGAGATTCCGTTCTTCGCCGGGGTCTGGGCGATCTTCGGCCACGGGAATGTGGCGGGCCTGGGCGAGGCGTTGGAAGGCCTGCGGGATACGCTCCCGACCTGGCGGGCGCACAACGAGCAAGGCATGGCTCATGCCGCCGTCGCCTACGCCAAGCAGATGCGCCGCCGGCGCGCCATGGTCTGCACCACCTCGATCGGCCCCGGCGCCACCAATATGGTGACCGCCGCGGCCCTGGCGCACGTGAACCGCCTGCCTGTGCTGTTCCTGCCCGCTGACGTCTACGCGAGCCGCCGGCCCGATCCCGTCCTGCAGCAGGTCGAGGACTTCGGGGACGGTACGGTTAGCGCGAACGATTGCTTCCGGCCGGTGTCGCGCTACTTCGACCGGATCGCCCGGCCGGAGCAGATCCTGTCGGCCCTTCCGCGCGCCATGGCGGTGATGACCGACCCGGCCGATTGCGGCCCGGCGACGCTGGCCTTCTGCCAGGACGTGCAGGCCGAGGCGTTCGACTATCCCAAGGCCTTCTTCGACCGCCGTCTCTGGCGCATCCGGCGGCCTCCGCCGGACAGGCGCGAACTGGACGATCTGGTCGCCGGCCTGAATGGTGCGACGAAGCCGTTGATCGTGGCCGGTGGCGGCGTGCTGTACGCCGGGGCCGAGGGCCGCCTGGCGCGGCTGTCCCAGACGCTGGGCGTGCCGGTGGCCGAGACCCAGGGCGGCAAGGGCGCGCTGGCCTGGGACCACCCGATGAACCTCGGCAGCATCGGCGTCACCGGTTCCAGCGCCGCCAACGCCGCGGCGGCCGAGGCGGACCTGGTGATCGGGGTCGGGACGCGCTTGCAGGATTTCACCAGCGGGTCGCGGGCGCTCTTCGCCAACCCCGGCCGCAGGCTGGTCCAGATCAACGTCGCCGCCTTCGACGCCCACAAGCACGGGGCCGACACGGTGGTCGGCGACGCGGACGTCGTGCTCGAGGCGCTTGAGGCGCGGCTGAACGGATGGCGCGCGCCGCACGCGTGGCGGACCCACGTGTCGGCCGCCGTGAGGGTCTGGACCGTCGCCGCCGATGCGGTGACCGCCGCCCCCGCCGGAAACGCACCGCCATCCGACGCCCAGGTGATCGGCGCGGTACAGCGCGCCACCGGCCCCGACTCGGTGCTGGTCTGCGCCGCCGGCGGCCTCCCGGGCGAGCTGCACAAGCTGTGGCGGACATCCCAGCCCGGTGGCTACCACGTGGAGTACGGCTTCTCCTGCATGGGCTACGAGATCGCCGGAGGCCTGGGCGCGAAGATGGCCGCGCCGGACCGCGACGTTCAGGTCATGGTCGGCGACGGCAGCTATCTGATGCTGAACTCGGAGATCGCCACCTCGGTGATGCTGGGCCGCAAGCTGACCATCACCGTGCTCGACAACCGCGGCTTCGGCTGCATCAACCGGCTGCAGCGGGGGACCGGCGGGGCGCCCTTCAACAACCTGCTGGCTGACACCAACCACGAGACCATGCCCGAGATCGATTTCGCCGCCCATGCGGCGAGCCTCGGCGCGCGCTCGGAGAAGGTGGCGGGGATCGACGAGCTGGAGGCGGCGCTCGGCCGCGCGCGGGCCAGCGAGCGCACCTACGTCATCGTCATCGAAACCGACCCCGCGATCTCGACCGAGGCCGGCGGCGCCTGGTGGGACGTGGCCGTGCCCGAGGTGTCGAGCCGTCCGCAGGTGCGCGCCGCCCGCGCCGCCTACGAAGCCGCCGTCAAAGACCAGCGTATCGGAGACTGAGCATGTCTATTCGTTTCGGCGTCAGTCCGATCGCCTGGGTGAACGACGACATGCCCGAACTCGGCGCCGGCACGGCTTTGGAGACCATCGTGGCCGACGCGCGCGACATCGGCTTCGCGGGTATCGAGCTCGGCGGCGTTTTTCCCCGCGACGCGGCGACCCTGAAGCCGCTGTTGGACGGCTACGGGCTGGACCTGGTGGGTGGCTGGTTCAGCGGGAATCTGCTCGTCCATGACGCGAAGGCCGAGATCGCGGCCGCGCAGGACCATCTGAACCTGCTCAAGGCGATGGGATCGACGGTGTTCGTCCACGCCGAGACCAGCAACGCCATCCATGGCGAGAAGGCCATTCCCCTCAGCAGGACCCCGCGCCTGGACGAGGCTGGCTGGAAGCTGTTCGGCGAGCGGCTGACCCAGTTCGCGGACTACGTCGCGGGCCAGGGGCTGCGCTTCGCCTACCACCACCATCTCGGAACCGTGGTGGAGCGGCCGGAAGACCTTCACGCGTTCCTCAAGGCGACGGGCGAGGTGGTCGGCCTGACGCTGGACACGGGCCACGCGGCGCTGGGCGGGATCGACCCCGTGGCGGCGATCAAGGCGCATCCGAAGCGGATCGCCCACGTTCACTGCAAGGACATCCGCGCCCAGGTGTTCGCCGGGATCCAGGCCCAGGGCCGGAGCTTCCTGGACGGGGTGCTGGCCGGGATGTTCACCGTGCCCGGCGACGGGGGCCTGGACTACGCGGCGGTCATGCGGGCCCTGGCCGAGATCAGCTATTCCGGATGGATCGTGGTGGAGGCCGAGCAGGATCCGGCGATCGCCGACCCGCGCCAGTACGGCGAACTGGGCTTGCGCACGCTGGAGCGCGAGGCCGCCGCCGCCGGACTGAGAAGGGCCGCCTGATGCCCGACCTCCGCGTCCGTCCGCACGCCCCCGACGCCTCCGGCCAGATCCTGGAGGTCAGCCCCGCCAGCGCCGGATGGGAGCACGTCGGCTTCGCGGTCCACAAGCTGGCGGACGGCCAGACCGCGCGCGGCGAGATCGCGGGGCGCGAGACCTGCCTGGTCGTCCTGGCCGGGACAGCCGACATCGAAGCGGGCGGCGAACGCTACGCCGGCGTCGGCGGCCGCGCTTCGGTCTTCGAGGACAAGGCGCCGGCCGCCGCCTACGCGCCCGCCGGAACGCCCTGGTCGGTGACCGCGCGAGGGCCGGTCGAGCTCGCCGTCTGCACGGCCCCCGGCACGGGCGCCGGCAAGCCGCGGTTGATCGATCCCGCGCGCATGAGCCGCGAGGTGCGCGGCAAGGACACCAACACCCGCTATGTCCGCAACATCCTGCCGGAAACGGAAGCCGCCGAGAGCCTGCTGGTGGTCGAGGTGATCACGCCGGGCGGACACTGGTCCAGCTATCCGCCGCACAAGCACGACACGGCCACGCCGGCCGAAGAGACCCAACTCGAGGAGACCTACTATCACCGCCTGGACCCGCCCCAAGGCTTCGCGATCCAGCGCGTCTACACCGACGACCGCAGCCTGGACGAAACGATCTCCGTGGAGGACGGCGATGTCGTGCTGGTGCCGCGGGGCTACCATCCGGTCGGCGCGCCACATGGCTACGACCTCTATTATCTCAACGTCATGGCCGGTCCGAAGCGGCAGTGGATCTTCCGGAACGACCCTGCCCATGACTGGATCGCGAAGAAGGCCTGACTCTTCGCCAGCGGCGAGACGAGGGCGGAAGTGGAAGAATTCTTCCAGAAGTCTAATGGGTGGAATAACGTGACCACGCCAGGGCGACGTCAGTTCGCCCGGCCAGGGGAGTCAGTGAAGTTCGTGGAAAGTCGTGTCGCTTCAAGGCCGCCGCTTTCGCGCCGGATGGCCACGCCGGAGACCGGCGCCCTGGCCGGCGCGGTGCTGGTGTATCTGTTCTTCTTCGCCGTGGCGCCGCCGTTCCGCGACCTCTCGTCCCTCTCGACCGTGCTCTACGTCAGCTCGATCTACGGCATTCCCGCGCTGGCGGTGGCGATGCTGATGATCGGCGGCGAGTTCGACCTGTCGTCGGGGGTGGCGGTGGTCAGCTCTGCCCTGCTGGCCTCGATGGTCAGCTACGAGCTCACCGCCAACGTCTGGGTCGGGGTCGCCTTGTCGCTGGTCGCCGCCCTCGGCATGGGGGCGCTCAACGGCTACCTGGTGATCCGGACGGGCATCCCGAGCTTCCTGGTGACGCTGGGCAGCTTCTTCATGCTGGGCGGCTTGAACCTCGCGGGCACGCGGCTCGTCACGGGCAGTGTCGCAACCCCCTCGATCTCGGACATGGACGGCTTCGCCTCGGCCCAGGCGATCTTCGCGTCGAACCTGGACCTGGGCGGGGTCAGCCTGCGGATCACGGTGCTGTGGTGGCTGCTGTTCGCGGCGCTGGCGACCTGGGCGCTGCGGCGGGCGCCGTTCGGCAACTGGATCTTCGCGGTGGGCGGCGCGCCGCTCAGCGCGCGCGCCGTGGGCGTGCCGGTCCGACGGGTCAAGATCGGCCTGTTCATGACCGTCGGCTTCGCCGCCTGGTTCGTCGGGATGCACCAGCTCTTCGCGTTCGACACGGTGCAGTCGGGCGAGGGCGTGGGGAAGGAATTCTACTACATCATCGCCGCGGTGGTCGGCGGCTGCCTGCTTACCGGTGGCCAGGGGTCGGCCGTCGGCGCGGTCCTGGGCGCGCTGATCTTCGGCATGACCACCCAGGGGATCGTCTACGCCGGCTGGAACCCCGACTGGTTCAAGTTCTTCGTCGGCGCGCTGCTGCTGGGCGTGATCCTCCTGAACGCCGGCGTTCGCCGCTGGCAGGAGGCCCGGGCATGAGCGCGCCGCTGCTGCGCCTGACCGGCGTAGGGAAGACCTACGGCGCCGTGCGCGCCCTGGCCGAAGTCGACCTCGAGGTCGCCGCGGGGGAGATCACGTGCGTCCTGGGCGACAACGGCGCGGGCAAGTCCACGCTTATCAAGATCATCGCCGGCGTGCATGAGAGCGACGAAGGCCAGGTCGAACTCGGTGGCGAAGCCGTGCGGCTGCGCTCGCCCCGCCTGGCGATCGAATGCGGCGTCGCCACGGTCTACCAGGACTTGGCGATCGCCCCGCTGATGCCCGTGTGGGCGAACTTCTTCCTGGGGCGGGAGCTGCTCAAGGGCCGCGGGCCATTCCAGCGGATGGACATCGCGCGCATGCGGGAGATCGCCCGCAGCGAACTGGCCGCGATGGGCATCGACGGCGTTGACGTCGAGCGGCCGATCGGCGGGCTGTCCGGCGGCCAACGCCAGTGCGTGGCCATCGCGCGGGCCATCCACTTCGGCGCCAAGGTGCTGATCCTCGACGAGCCCACCGCCGCCCTGGGCGTCAAGCAGGCGGGCGTGGTGCTGCGCTACGTCCTGGCAGCCCGCGCCCGCGGCCTGGGCGTGGTGTTCATCACCCACAATCCGCATCATGCGTACTCGGTCGGCGACCGGTTCCTGCTGCTGCAGCGCGGGCGGAGCCAGGGCTGCTTCCTGAAGTCGGAGATCACCCTCGAGGACCTGACCCGACGGATGGCGGGCGGCATCGAGCTGGACGAGCTCGCCCATGAACTTGAGAACCGCGGCGCGCCCGCCGCACGCATCGCCGGAGCTTGAGCGACATGGATCGATCGAGGCGTAGCAGTGTCCTGGCGCTCGCCGCTGCCCTGGCCCTGGCGAGCTGCTCGGCCAAGGGCGGCAAGGGCGGCGCGGACGGCGCCGGCCAGGCCGGGCCGGGGATGATGGTGGCGATGATCACCCACCAGGCCCCCGGGGACACCTTCTGGGACATCGTGCGCAAGGGCGCGGAAGCGGCGGCGGCCAAGGACAAGGTCACCCTGCGCTACGCCAACGATCCCGACGGCGGCGCGCAGGCGACGCTGGTCCAGAACGCCATCGACAGCCGCGTCGACGCCATCGCCGTGACCCTGGCCAAGCCCGCCGCCCTGGCGCCTGTCCTGCGCAAGGCGCGGGAGGCCGGTATCCCGGTGGTGGTGCTGAACGCCGGCATCGATCAGTGGAAGGACACCGGGGCGCTGAGCTTCTTCGGGACCGACGATGGCGTGGCGGGGGAGGGCGCCGGCAGGCGCGCGGCGGCCGACGGCGTGAAGCACCTGTTGTGCGTTTCCCACGAGCAGGGGCAAGTGCAGCAGGAAGCCCGGTGCGACGGCCTCCGGCGCGGCTTCGCGCCCGGGCGGTTCGACAAGCTCTACGTCATCGGAACGGACATGCCGTCCGTTCGCTCCACGGTCGCCGCCAAACTGCGCCAGGATCCGTCGATCGACCTGGTGGTGACGTTGGGCGCGCCCTACGGGCTCACCGCCATCGAGGCGGCGAGGGAGGCGGGCAGCCGCGCCAAGATCGCGACCTTCGACAGCAATCCCCAGGTCCCCGCCGCGATCCGCTCCGGCGCCCTGCAATGGGCCCTCGACCAGCAGCCCTACCTGCAGGGCTACCTCGCCGTGGACGCCCTCTGGCTCCAGAAGACCAACGGCCACGTCATCGGCGGCGGGGCGCCCGTGCTCACGGGCCCGTATTTCATTGACCGCTCGAACGTCGACCGGATCGAGGCGTTTGCGAAGGCCGGCATACGCTGACGGCCGCCGCCAGCCGCGGGCGGCGATGGCGATGATCTCGACCTTGTAGTCGGGCGTGGCGGCCAGCCAGATCGTGGCGCTCAGCAGCTTGGACTTGTCGCTTCCGGCGCGGGCCAGGAGAATTTCGATCGAGGCCAGTACTGCGGTGGCGCCAGCAGGCCCGCGGAGTAGCTCCGCCGCGCCAACCCGGCCTGTCGATCGATCAGGGCGCCCTCATAGCCGGCCTTGGCGAGGTAATAGGCCGAGGTGACGCCGACGACCCCTCCGCCGAGAACGGCAACCTTCATCAACGGGTCTCCAAGGGGGCTCGCACCGGGGCGTCAGGCGCCGTCCACCATCTGGTGCAGGAACTGCAGTTTGGCGACCGGTTCCAGTGGACCCGAGGCTTTCACCACCTTGAAGGCGTCGTCCGCCGCGGTGAGGGCGAAGTCGATGTCGGACTCGGTCATGGCGGCGCAGATGAACATGTTGTGCCAGGGGTGGAAGTAGACCCCGCGCTTCAGCAGGGCGTTGTTCCACAGGTAGCCCTTGGCCGAGGTGTCGTCGTCATCGAACATGATGAGCGGCAGCTGGGCCGGACCCGTCTGGCGCAGGCCGAAGCCGTGGCGAGCGGCCGCTTCATCAAGCCCCGCCCGCAGGCGCTCGCCCAGGGCGATGGTGCGTTCCAGATAGTCGGTCCCCGCAATAAGCTTGAGGGTCGCCAGCGAAGCGGCCATCGGCGCGGCTGAGAACCAGTATGATCCCGTCGCATAGATGGTCGCCGCGGCCATGCGGGCGGCGTCCGAGCCGAGCAGGGCCGAGATCGGGTGCCCGTTGGCGATGGCCTTGCCCCAGCTTGACAGGTCCGGCTTCACCCCCACCAGGGCCCAGCTGCAGTCGCGGGCCAGGCGGAAGCCGGCGCGCACGTCGTCGACGATCAGCAGGGCGCCGTGCTCGTCGCACAGTTCGCGGGCCCGGCGGGCGTAGGCGGGATCGGGGAGTTCCTGGTCCACGAAGGTGTCGTGCTTGATCGGCGAGGCGAAGATCGCCGCCAGGTCGCCGCCGGCCTCGCGAACCGCCGCTTCCAGGCTTTCGACGTCGTTGTATTCGTAGAAGATCTGGTTGGCGCGATCGGCCTTGGTGACCCCGTTCTTCAGCGGCGTGCACCAGGGCGCGGCCCCGTGATAGGCGCCCTTGGCCAGGACGACCGTGCTTTTCTTGGTGTGGTTGCGGGCGATCATCAGCGCCATGGTGGTGGCGTCGGTGCCGTTCTTGCAGAACATCGCCCAGTCGGCGTGAGTGACCTGGGCGGTCAGGGCCTCGGCCAGTTCGACCATCGCCTCGCCGGGGCCGGTCATGGTGTCGCCTCGCCGCGCGCGGTCGAAATAGGCCTGGTCGATTCCGGCGTGGCCGTAGCCGAACAGGTTCGGCCCGTAGCCGCACATGAAGTCGAGATACCGGTTGCCGTCCACGTCCCACAGGTAGGCGCCCTCGGCGCGGTCGAAGAACTGCGGATAGTCGTCGGGCAGCAGCATGACCGACTGGTGGCCGTACATCCCCATGGGGATCACCGCTTGCGCGCGCTCGCGCAGGGCGCTGTCCTTGCTGTTCGTCCAAACCATGTCGGTCCTCTAAGATAGTTTTGACTATCATATGCGCGCGGGCCTACTAATCAAGGACGTCAGGGGAGGCGATCGGCGATGAAGACCGGACTGTTGACCATCGGGCTCACGACCCTGGACATCGTGGCCAGTCCTATCGACGCCTTGCCGAAGGGCGAGGGCACGACCCTGATCCGCGGGATCGCCTGCGCGCCGGCCGGGACGGCTGGCGGTGCGGCGATGGTGGCGGCCAGGCTGGGCGTCCCGGTGAAACTGGCCTCCGCCCTGGGTAGCGACCTGACCGGCCGCTTCGTCCGCATGGCCCTGGAAGAGGCCGGCGTCGACACCTCCCTGCTGCCGGTGCTGGACGGCATGCCGACCTCCACGACGGTGCTGGCGGTGGATTCCCAGGGCCGCCGGCCGAACTTCCACGCCCTGGGCGCCGGGATGCTGGCGATGGCCGGCGAGGACGTGGTCGCCGCAGCGAAGCTGACCCGCTTCCTGCACTATGGAGGGGTCGGCGGGCCGAAACTGGACGGTGGCCCCGGTGCTGGTCTGTTGCGGGCGGCCCACGAAGCCGGCGCGGTGGTGACCTGCGACCTGATCTCGCCGCAGGCGTCGGCCCTGGAGGAGCTCAAGCGCCTGCTGCCCTTCGTCGACTACTTCATGCCGAGCGCGGCCGAGGCCCTGGCGCTGACCGGATCGGAAGACCTGGACGCCGCCGCCGACGCCTTCCTCGCCCTGGGGGCCAAGGCCTGCATCATCAAGAACGGGGGCAAGGGTTCCTATGCGGTCCTACCGGAGGGACGTTACAGGCTGCCGGCTCACGTGATCACGCCTGTGGACACCACCAGCTGTGGCGACTCCTATTGCGCGGGCTTCATCGCGGCGCTGTCGCGGGGCCGGGCGACGCTGGACGCCTGCCGCTTCGCCACCGCCACCGCCGCCCTGGTGGCCCAGGGCCTGGCCACGCTGGGCAAACTGGATAGCTTCGAGGCGACAGAGGCGGCCATGCGCGCCATGCCCCTGGCGGAGGCGGCCTGATGGCTCATCCCATGACGGAAGACCAGCTTCGCGACCGCATGGCCCAGGTGATGAAGGCCATGGACGCCCGCGGCCTGAACCGGGGCACCTCCGGCAACGTCTCGGCCCGCTGCGGCGAGGCGATGCTGGTGACCCCCAGCGGCGTTCCCCCCGAACGCCTCACCGGCGAGCAGATGGTGCTGGTCCAGCCGGACGGATCGACGCCCGAGGGCGGGCTCAGGCCCTCCAGCGAGTGGCGCATGCACCAGCAGATCCTGAACCGGCGGGCCGACGCCAACGCGGTCGTCCACTGCCATTCGCGCCACGCCACCATCCTGGCCTGCGCCGGACGCGAGATTCCCTCCGTGCACTACATGGTGGCGGTCGGCGGCGGCTCCAGCGTGCCGGTCGCGCCCTATGCGACGTTCGGATCGGTCGAGCTGGCCGAGGCGGTGGTGGATACGCTGGACGGCCGGGCCGCCGCCCTGATGGCCAATCACGGACAGATCGTCGTGGCCCGGAGCCTGGATGCGGCCCTGGCCATCGCCGAGGAGATCGAGGAGCAGGCCGCCGTCTACTGGGGGACGCTCGCCATCGGCGGCCCCAAGCTGTTGAGCGAGGACGAGATGTACCTGATCCTGCAGCGCTTCCGCAGCTACGGCCAGAAGGCGTGAGCGGCGCACCGCCCGCGGCCCTCGGCCGCCGTGACGCGACGATCGCGCTGGGGGTCGGCGTCACCGCCCTCCTGATCGCCGGCCTGCAGCCCGTCATCCTTGGCGGCCTGGAACGGGAAGGGCGGCTGACCTCTTCGCAGATCGGCCTGGCGGCCACGGTCGAGCTGCTGGCCCTGGGCCTGGCCTGCGGCCTGGCAGCGGCGTTCCTGAAGCCCGATCGCGTCCGGCTGAAGATGACCGCAGTGTGCCTGGCGCACGCGGCGGCCATGTTCGCGACGGCCTGGACCAGCGGCGTCGGCGTCATCGTCATGCGCGGGCTGGCTGGGATCTGCGCGGGGCTGATGCTGTGGATGGCGATCAGCATGATCACGCGCGCCGCGCGGCCGGAGCGCGCCTCCGGCGTCTTCGTCACAGTGCAGACCCTGGCCCAGCTGGTCCTCGCCGCCGCCTTGCCCGCCACGGTGGTTCCCCAGTTCGGGATCAACGGCGCCCTGGCGGTCCTGGGGGGCATCTCCGTGCTGACGGCCGTCGCCGCGGCCCTGGGCCCCGACCGGTTCACGCCCCTGCCGAAGCCGGAAAGAGGTCACGCGAGACTGGGGCTCAGGCCGTTGGCCGGCCTGCTCGCGGCGTTCCTCTTCCTGGCCTTCATCGTGGCGCTTTGGGTCTACCTGGAGCCGCTGGCCGCGCTCTCGGGTCTGACACCGCAGCAGGCCGGGCTCGCGGTGGCCGTGGCGCTCGGGATGCAGGTGCTGGGCGGCGCGGCGGCCACGGCCGTCGGCCGGCGCTGGCGGCCCGCGATTGTGCTCGTGGTCGTGGGCGGGATGAACGCGGCCATCCTCGCGGTGCTCTGGAGTGGTCCCGATCCCGCTCTGTTCATGGGCGCGGTGGCGGTCTTCGGCTTCCTCTGGCTGTTCGCATTACCGTTCCAGACCCTGCTGCTGATCCAGGCGGACCCGACGCGGCGCGCGGCCATGCAGCTGGGGACCGCCCAACTTCTGGGGAGCAGCTTTGGACCCCTCGCGGCGTCCATGGTGGTGGGCGACGGCGATGTGAAGCGTGCGATCGCGCTGTCGGCGGTGCTGCTGATGGCCGCCGTCGGCCTGATCAGCCTTTTGGCAGCGTCCGGCCGGAGCCCCGTTCCGCGAGCTGGTGATAGTACAGGCTGACCATCCAGCTCACTTCCTCGGCCACCATGGCGTCGTCCAGGTCCGGATCCTCCAGGATCATCTCGACCGCCGCATAGGTCATCTGCTCGGACAGCCGCATGGCCGTGCGCAGGTGTTCGTCGCTGACGTTCGGGTAGGCGTCGCGGAGGGCGGTGAACATCCGGTCCAGCACCTTGTTGCGCGACGCGGTCCTCACCTCCTGCAGAACCGGAACGGCGCGGATGGCCCGCAGGATCCAGAGGCCGCCGGGATGGCTTCGGGTGATGGCGATCACCTGCTTCTGCAGGCGCAGGTTCTTCTCGACCGCCTCTTCCAGGCTGCCGGCGGTCGCGCCGCCCTCGTCCATCCAGGCGAACACCGCCTCGTCCTGGGCGTCCATGAGGCGGCGGGCCAGCTCCGAGATCAGGGCGTACTTGTTCGGGAAGTAGCGGTAGAGCGCCGGCGGTGTGAGGCCGGCGCGCTCGCAGACCAGGTTGGTCGTCAGGCGTTCGAAACCCACCTCGGCCAGCAGTTCACCCGCCGTGGCGAGGACGACCTCATAGGTGTTCTTGCCGCGGGCGCGCGTCGGCAGGGACTTGGCGTCGAGGGATGGGGTCGTGACCGTGGCGACCGAGGCCGCATCGCGTTTCGCCATGAGAGTTCCTGGCCGCCGGTCGTCTCGACGGTGAGCCATCTATACCAGCGGGGGAGCACGGCGGAAACGAGTGCGGGGCAAGGGACCCTGGCGCCGTGGGGCGCCAGGGCGCTCAGCCTAGTAGTGGTAGCGCAGGAAGACGCCCAGGCTGCGCGGGCGGTTGAGGGTCACGAGGTCCTCGCCCAGGCTGTCGATGTTCGAGATCGAGACGGTGTAGGTCTCGTTGAACAGGTTGCGCGCGAATACGCCGGCCTCGATGGAGCTGTCCGGCGAGCGCCAGCTGGCCTGGGCGCCCGCGATCCAGACTCCGTCCTGGGACAGGCGCGTGGCGTTGGAGTTGTCGAAGTAGATCTTCGACGAATAGGCCGCGTCCGCATTGGCCACCAGCGAGGCGCCGGAGGCCAGCGGCACGGTGTAGGTCGCCGCCACGTTGAACGTCACCTTCGGCGACTGGGGCAGGCGGTTGTCGCTGTAGTCCTGTCCCTCCGACTGATAGTCGCCATACTTGGCGTCCAGCAGCGACAGGCCGGCGTTGAACTCCAGGTTCCGGGTCGGCCGGGCGGTGATCTCCGCCTCGGCGCCGTAGACCTTGGAGCTGGCGGCGTTGTCGAGCACCAGCACGGTCAGGCCGTTGCGGAGCGCCTGGGCGAAGACCTGCTGGTTCTGGTAGTCGTAGTAGAAGGCCGACAGGTTCAGGCGCACGCGGCGGTCGAACAGCTCGGACTTCAGGCCGACTTCATAGGCGTCCAGGGTCTCGTTGTCGTAGGGCTCGATCTCCTCGGGCGTGGTGGCGATGCCGCCGAAGAAGCCGCCTGACTTATAGCCGCGGTTGTAGGTGGCGTAGACGCTGGCGTCCGGGGTCAGCTCGTAGCGCAGCCCCAGGCGGCCCGACCAGTCCGAGAAGGTCTTGCTCTGCTTGGAGGCCAGGAGGACGATCGAGCCCTCCGCGGTGCTGCGGTAGTCGAAGTCCTTCTCGTCGGCCGACCAGCGCAGGCCGACCGTGGCGACCAGGCGGTCGCTGATCTCGTAGTCGGCCTGGCCGAACACCGCATAGCCCTGGGTCTTCTGGGTGTAGGGGTGGCCGAACACGGCGACGCTGCTGGCGAGGTCGAAGCCCGTCGGATTGGTCGGCGAGACGAAGAGGGGGCGGAGCTCGCGCAGGGTGTCCTGCTGGGTGGCGTCCTTGACCACCTCGTCCATGAAGTAGGCGCCGACCACCCACTTCAGCCGAGCCGTCGCGTCGTTCGACTGCAGCCGAAGTTCCTGGGTGAACTGCTGCTGGCGCGACAGATAGTTGATCTCGATCATCTGCAGCGGGCTGACGTCGGTGTTCTCGAACGCGTTGCGGTGCGCCCACTGCCAGGCCGTCACCGAGACCAGCGAGACCGACCCCAGGTTCCAGGTCGCCTGGAGCGAGGAGCCGAACAGGTCAACCTTGTCCTTGCCCTCCTCGTTGTAGTCGCCGGCGTGCTTGTCGTTGTCGGTGTCGGCGTAGCCGAAGGCGTCGGCGCACTGGCCGCTGCTGTAGAAGCCCGGCGCACAGAAGCCGTCGGGGCCCGTGGCGGCGGCCGTCGCCGGGAACAGGGCGCGGTGCTGCGGCTGGGTCGCGTCGCCGCGGTTCACGAACCGATTGACCTGGGCCAGGACTTCGACGTCGCTGTTGGGGGTGTAGAGCAGGGTGGCCCGGCCGGCCCAGTACTTGGTCGCGTTGACGTCGTGGCCGGTCACGCGGTTGTAGGTGACGCCGTCGTCGGCGACGTATTGGGTGGCCACCCGGAAGGCCAGCTTGTCCTGGATGATCGGGCCGCCGACCGCGGCGGCGGCGTTGATGGCGTTGTAGGTCGCATATTCGACCGAAGCGTCCGCCGTCAGGGTCTGGGTCGGCCGCCGGGTCGTGATGTTGATCGCCCCGCCGTTGGTGTTGCGGCCGTACAGCGTGCCTTGCGGCCCGCGCAGCACCTCGACCTGGGCGAGGTCGAAGAAGCCCGCCATCTGGGCCAGGGGCGAACCGATGTAGACGCCGTCCACATAGACCCCGACGCCGCTGGACGAGTTGGGGTTGAAGTCGCTCAGGCCCACGCCGCGGATGAAGATCTTGGGGTTGGCCGCCGCGTCGCCGCTGCTGACCCGCAGGCCGGGCGCCAGGTTGTTCAGGGCGAGCACGTTGGTCGCGCCCCGGTCGGCGAGGGAGTCGCCGGAAATCGCCGTGACGGCAACCGGCACGTCCTGCAGGTTCTCGGAACGCTTCTGCGCGGTGACGACGATCTCGCCGACCGTCGCGGCGCCTTCGTCCTGAGCGGACGCGGCGCCCGCCGAAAGCGCCAGCGCGGCGCAGCCCATCAACCAGACCGTTTTCATGTCATCCCCGGAGAAGCTTCGATCGCCACTGCGACAGTTGCAATGCGATAGTAAAAACTACCTTAGTGCAACAGGTTCGTCATACTCACCCGGGCCGTCCGCGCGCTTCGCTCGCTTCTGTGGCAATTTCAGCCCACCAGCGGGCGCGTCCGATCCAGGCGCGAAGCGTCAGCTCTTGTCGATAAAGTAATAAAAGCTATCATATCTCGCAAGTGGAGTGAAAGACCCGCATGCTGGCTTGCTACACCGACCGCTTGAGCGTCCGCCCCGCGGAGCGCTTCACGCTTCACGCCAGCGCATCGCACGGCCCCTGCCGGCTGGAGATCGCGCGGATCGGCGCCGAAAGGGTGGTGGTCCTCGCTCGAGACGGCGTGCAGGTCGGTGAGCAACCCGTCCCGTCTCACGCGGACCGCGATGGCTGTGGCTGGCCGGCGACCCTCGAGCTCGAGGTCGGCGAGGCTTGGGCGTCGGGCTACTACGACATCATGCTGACCGACGCCGCCGGCGCCGAGGCCCACCACTTCGTCTGCGTGAAGCCGCCCAAGGGCGCGCCGCAGTCGAGGGCCGCCCTGGTCCTGACGACGAATACCTATCACGCCTACAACTGGTGGGGCGGGGCGAACGCCTACTCCAACGTCACCGGCCTGATGAGCGGCCAAGTTCCCTTCGCTC
Organism: Phenylobacterium sp.; assembly: GCF_004297125.1. Lineage (GTDB taxonomy): Bacteria > Pseudomonadota > Alphaproteobacteria > Caulobacterales > Caulobacteraceae > Phenylobacterium. The sequence continues at coordinate 380,306 of NZ_SCVD01000019.1, forward strand.
GTGCGATGGACGAGGCGATCGGCGTGCTCTCGACCGAGAGGCCCTTCGCGCCGCTGATCGTGGCCCCGCCCGCCGACGCTCCGCGGCTGGTCAACGCTCGCAAGCGCGGCTTCAAGGAACGACCCTGGGCCAGCGATCACGCCTGGATGGTCGCCCACAACGCCTCGCCCTACGACGGCTCGGCCGGCTACCTGTACAAGTGGGAGCACGCCTTCGTCGCCTGGGCGGAGGCTCAAGGCTACGTGCTGGACTTCCTCACGGACTACGATCTCGAGGTCGAACCTGATCTGCTGGCCGGGTACGACGCAGCGCTCTTCGTCGGTCACAGCGAGTATTGGTCGGGCGGCGAGCGCGAGCAGGTCGAGCGTTTCGTCGACGCCGGTGGCCGCGTCGGGATCTTCTCCGGCAACACCTGCTTCTGGAAGGTCCGCTGGGAGAACGAGGGCAAGACCCTGGTCTGCCACAAGTGGCGCGGCTTCGAAGCCGAGGACGTACCCGCGGCCCAGGCGACCCACCTGTGGTCGCATCCCGCCTTCGCCAGGCCGGAAGCCGAGCTTACGGGACTGAGCTTCGTCTTCGCCGGCTACCATCGCCTCGGAATGTGCGTCGCCCGCGGGCAGGGCGGGTTCACGATCTACAATGACCGCCACTGGGCGCTTGAAGGCGCAGATCTCTTCTATGGCGACATACTCGGCGGCGACCTGCCGCTGATCGGCTACGAGAGCGACGGCTGCAAGTTCGAGTTCGGCGCGGACGGGCTGCCGGCCGCGACCCCGATGCTGGGCGTGCCGGCCAACCTGGAGATCATCGGCCTCGCGCCCTGCGCTTTCGGCGAGGAGGCCGGCCGCGGCTACAATCCGATCATCCCGCCCGAGAAACTCGATGTGATCGCCCGGATCGTGTTCGGAGACGCCGGCCCCGAGGCCCAGGCGAGCGTCCTGCGGGGCCACGCGGTCCTGGCCAGCTTCAAGCGGGGAGAGGGCGAGGTGTTCAACTCCGGCACGACGGAGTGGGCGCACGGCCTCAAGGCCAAGGACCCATTCGTAGAAACGATCACCCACAATGTCCTTCAGCGCTTCGGCGTAACCCGGCGCGCGCCATAGGCCGAGGTCGGATAGCCGTCCGGGCTCAGCCGTTCTCGAGGATCAGGTGGCCGACCGCGGTGTTCGACGCCGGCACGTGGTAGAATCGGTGCGCGACGCGGACCTTGTCGTCCAGCGCGCCGCGCATGATCAGCCACATCACCAGCTCGATCCCCTCGGAGCCCGCCTCCCGCACATAGTCGATGTGAGGGACCTTGGCCTGTGCGGCCGGGTCGTCGATCAGCCGGTCCAGGAAGGCGTTGTCGAACTCGCGGTTGATCAGTCCGGCGCGCGGCCCCTGGAGCTGGTGGCTCATGCCGCCGGTGCCGAACACCACCACCTTCAGGTCTTCCGGGTAACTCTCGACGGCTCGGCGGATCGCCTTGCCCAGGTTGAAGCAGCGGTTCCCGGTGGGCGGCGGGTACTGGACGACGTTCACCGCCAGCGGGATCACCGGGCAGGGCCACTCGGCGGGCTGGCCGAACATCAGCGACAGCGGCACGGTCAGCCCGTGATCCACGTCCATCCGGTTGACGATGGTCATATCGAACTCGTCGAGGATCAGCTGCTCGGCGAGATGCCACGCCAGTTCCGGATGCCCCTGCACGACGGGCACCGGACGCGGACCCCAGCCCTCGTCGGCGGGGGCGAACGCCTCGGCGCAGCCGATGGCGAAGGTCGGGATCAGCTCCAGCGAGAACGCCGAGGCGTGGTCGTTGTAGACTAGGATGATGACGTCCGGCTTCTCCGCGGCGATCCAGGCCTTGGACGCCTCGTAGCCGGCGAACACCGGCTGCCAGTAGGGCTCGCCGGCCTTGCCGTTGTCGAGCGCGGCGCCGATGGCGGGCACGTGGCTGGTGGCGACCCCGGCGGTGATCCTGGCCACTAGCGCGGGTCCTTCTTCGAACGGTTGCCTTCCACGGAACGGCCGCCCTGCAGCATCATCTGGGCGTATTCATCCTCGCTGACCCCGCTCATCATGGCGGCGATCTGGCGGAATGAGAGGCCGTCGGTCGCGGCGATCTTGGAGGTGAAATAGATGTTGCCGCCCAGCGCCAGCATCCCGTTCCAGTCGCGGTCCAACACCGTCTGCTTCTGGGCCTCGGTCATCTTCCACTGGTCGAGGTAGGCGCGTTCGTCCGCTTTGAACGCGGCGCGGTTCTCCGGCTTCATCAGCGACATGCAGAACTGGTTGAGATGGAAGCCCCTGCGCGATTGTTCGGCGTCGAACAGCACTGTGCCGGGTATGTCGTGGTACGGCTTCTCGGTCATTGCGCCGTCTCCTCCGGCCAGTAGAGGCGCATCGGGTTGTCCACGAGGAGGTTGCGCTGCAGCTCCGCCGTGGGAGCGATCTTCGGGATGAAGTCCACCAGCTGGCCCTCGTCGGGCGTGTGGGTCTTCATGTTCGGATGCGGCCAGTCGGTGCCCCAGAGCACGCGGTCGGGGAACGCCTCAACCACGCGGCGGCCGAACGGGATCACGTCGGAATAGAAGGGCGGGCCCTCTTCGGACAGTCGTTCGGGGCAGGTGACCTTGCACCAGATGTCCTCGCGGGCGGCCATGAAGGCCATGAAGCGGTCGAAGAGCGGGCTGTCGGCGCCCTGCTCCACGTCCGGCGTCCCCATGTGGTCGACCACCAGCGGGGCGGGCAGGCCTAAGAAGAAGTCGGCCAACTCCTCCAGCTCGGCGGCCTCGAAGTAGATCACGACGTGCCAGCCCAGCGAGGCGATCCTGGCGGCGATCTCGCTCAGCTCGTCGGGGTCCAGCCGGTCCACCAGCCGCTTGACGAAGTTGAACCGCACGCCGCGGACGCCGCCGTCATGGAGGCGCCGGAGCTCCTCGTCGCCGACATCCCGCTTGACCGTCGCCACGCCCCGCGCCCGTCCGTGGGAATGGGCGATGGCGTCCAGCAGGGCGCGGTTGTCGGCGCCGTGGCAGGTGGCCTGGACGATGACGTTGCGGGTGAAGCCCAGGTGGTCGCGCAGGCGCCAGAGCTGCTCCTTCGACCCGTCGCACGGCGTGTACTTCCGCCCCGGCGCATAGGGGAAGACGTCCCCCGGCCCGAACACGTGGCAGTGGGCGTCCACCGCGCCCGGGGGGACCTGGAATTCGGGCTTGGCCGGGCAGGGGTGCCAGACCCGCCAGCCCGTATCCATGACGAAGGCGCTCATCGCCCCTGGCCCTTCAGGATGGCGTCGAGCCGCGGATAGACCCGCCGCGCGTTGCCCTCGAACACCTTGGCCTTGTCGGCGGCCGGGATCGGCAGGGCGTCCACGTAGCGCTTGGTGTCGTCGAAGTACTGGCCGGTCTCGGGATCGATGCCGCGCACCGCGCCGACCATCTCCGAGCCGAACAGGATGTTCTCGATGTCGATGACCTTGAACAGCAGGTCGATGCCGGGCTGGTGGTAGACGCAGGTGTCGAAGAAGACGTTTCGCATTACGTGCTCGCGCAGCGGCGGCCGCTTCAGCATGTCGGCCAGGCCGCGATAGCGGCCCCAGTGATAGGGGACGGCCCCGCCGCCGTGCGGGATGATGAAGCGCAGGGTCGGGAAGTCCTTGAAGAGGTCGCCCTCCAGGAACTGCATGAAGGCGGTGGTGTCGGCGTTGATGTAGTGGGCGCCGGTGGCGTGGAAGTTGGGGTTGCACGAGCCCGAGACGTGGACCATCGCCGGGACGTCCAGCTCCACCATCTTCTCGAAGAACGGATACCAGGACCGGTCGGTGAGCGGCTGGCTGGTCCAGTGGCCCCCCGAAGGATCCGGGTTGAGGTTGCAGCCCACGAAGCCCAGTTCGGTGACACAGCGTTCCAGCTCGGCGATGGAATTCTCGACCGGCACACCCGGCGACTGCGGCAGCTGGCAGACCCCGGCGAAAGTCTCCGGGAACAGGTCGACCACCCGCTTGATCAGGTCGTTGCAGCGCCGGGTCCAGGCCCGGCTGACCGCCTCGTTCCCGACGTGATGGGCCATGGTCGAGGCGCGTGGGCTGAAGATCGTGAAGTCCGCGCCGCGTTCCCTGATCAGGCGGAGCTGGTTCTGCTCGATGGTCTCGCGGATCTCGTCGTCGGAGATCTCGGGATAGGCAGGATCGATGTCGCCGCCGGCCTTGAACGCCGCCTTCTGGGCGTCACGCCAGGCGTCGTGCGGCGCGGGCGCGGTGGTGTAGTGGCCGTGGCAGTCGATGATCAGGCTCATCTCGGCTTTCCGTTGATGGCGTCCAGCATGGCGGCCAGATCGGGCGACAGGGCATCCTTGTGGTTCGCGGCCCAGTCCTGCCGCTGGGCGATGGCCCGGCTCATGAGACCCGCGACGCCGGCCTCTTCGACGGTGCGGGCGGCCTCGCGCATTTCCTCCGCGCGGCGGGTCCCGTGCTCGAGGCTGCGCGAGATCATGTACTGGGCGGTCCTGTTCCAGTCCGGCAGCGGCAGCAGGTCGGACAGGGAATCCAGCACCGCCTGCTCGACCCCGTGGTGGCGGGCGGCCAGCATCGACTCGGTCAGCAGCGCCTCGACGCCCTTGATCATCACCGACCGGCACAGCTTGGTCGCCGTCGCCTGGCCGATGGTCTCGGAATAGGGCTTGGCGCCTGTGAAGCCCAGGTCGGCCGCGACCTCCAGGAAATCCCGCGCATGCGGCCCGCCCAGCAGCATCGGAGAGGCGATCCGCTTCGGCCCGATCGGGCTCATGACAGCGGCTTCGACATAGCGTCCGCCAGCGGCGTGGATCGCGTCCGCCGAGGCGACCTTCTGGCCGGGCGAACAGGAGTTCAGGTCCAGGAAGAAGGCGCCGTTCAGCGGCCCGACCGACTGCGCCGCAGCGAGGTCCTGATCGGCGGTGACCGCGCTGACGATCACCTTGGCGTCCCGCACGGCCTCGGGCGCGCTGGCGGCCGCGCGCACGCCGGACGGAACCTTGACGCTCAACGCGATGTCCCAGGCGGCGAGCTCGGCTTTGCCGGCGAGGTCCTGCGCCAGGGTCTGGCCGACTTCGCCGAATCCGATGAGGGCGACCCGCATCACGGCCCACCCCACGCCGAAGACGGCACATAGACCTCGCCGCGCATCAGGCGGCGGCAGGTGCGCAGCAGGGCCGAGCGGCGGACCTTCACGGCGCCGTCTTCCAGCGCCACGTCCATGGCCACGGTGAAGAAGCCGGTGGGGTGCTCGACTTCCAGCTCCTTGACGGCCTCGACGTCGGCGATGCCCGCGACCTGCGCCGCCACCGAGCCCAGCGTCACGCAGGCGGTGGCGACGCTGACCGCGCCGAACACGCCGATGGCCTCGTGGACGCGGTGCGGGATGAAGTTCCGCGTGCAGATCGCCCCGCCATGCTTGGCCGGCGCCACCAGGCACATCTTCGGCACGGTCTTCTTGGCCACGTCGCCCAGGTTCATCCGCGGGCCGATCTCCAGCCGGATCGCCTCGACCCGGGCCTTCAGCTCGGCGTCCGCTTCGAGCGCCTCTGGCGCCTCGTAGCCGGTCTTGCCGAAGTCAGCGGCGCGCATGACGACGACCGGCATGCCATTGTCGATGGCGGTGACTTCGATCCCCTGCACGGTGTCTCGCACATTGCCGGTCGGCAGCAGGGCGCCGCAGGTCGAGCCGGCTACATCCAGGAAGTCGATGGGCACCGGCGCGGCGGTCCCCGGCACGCCGTCGATCCGCGCCTCGCCGTCGTAGCGGACCTGGCCGCCCGGCGTCTGGATCGCGGCGACCGCCAGGCTCCCGGTGTTGAGCATGTGGATGCGGACGTTGGTCACGCCGTCGACGCCCGCGAACATCCCTTCCTCGATGGCGAAGGGGCCGACGCCGGCCAGCAGGTTGCCGCAGTTCTGGCCGGCGTCGATCCGCGCCTCGTCCACCACGGCCTGCAGGAACAGGTAGTCCACGTCGGCGTCGGGATGGGTCGGCGGGCCGACCAAGGCGATCTTGCTGGTCAGCGGGTGCGCCCCGCCCATGCCGTCGATCTGGCGGGCGTCCGGCGAGCCCATGGCCGCAAGCAGCACCGCATCCCGCGTCGCCGTGTCGGCCGGCAGGTCTTCGAGGCGGAAGTAGAGGCCCTTCGACGTGCCGCCGCGCATCACGGTGCAGGGGATCGCCGTCTGGGTCACGGGGCTTCGTCCACCCACTTCAGACCCTTCTCGGCCAGGCGCTCGCGCATCTTGTAGAGGTCCAGGCCCAGGACGCCGGCCTCGAGCTGGGCGCGCTTGTCGATCTCGTTGGCCTCGCGCTCGCGGGCGGCCTCGGCGACCGCCGCGGCCTCGGCGCGGCGGACCACGCAGACCCCGTCGTCGTCGGCCACGATCACGTCGCCCGGATGGATCAGGGCGCCGGCGCAGACCAGCGGCAGGTTCACGTTGCCGATCGTTTCCTTGACCGTGCCCTGGGCGAAGATCGCCTTGGACCAGACCGGGAAGCCCATCTCGGTCAGCACCGCCACGTCCCGGACCCCGGCGTCCATGATCAGGCCGCGCACGCCACGGGCCTTCAGCGAAGTGGCCAGCAGGTCGCCGAAATAGCCGTCCTCGCAGGGGGAGGTTGGAGCCACCACCAGCACATCGCCGGGTTTGCACTGCTCCACGGCGACGTGGATCATCCAGTTGTCGCCGGGCGCCACCTCGCAGGTGACGGCCGAACCGGCGAGCTGCGCCGGGCGGTAGATCGGACGCATGTAGCTGGCTAGCAGGCCCTTGCGACCCTGGGCCTCGTGGACCGTGGCGACGCCGAATCCCGCCAGGGCGTCGATGACGCCCACGTCCGCGCGAGGGATGTTCCTAACGACGAGGCTCATCAGAGGAGGCTCTTCTCGATCTGGTCCAGGGCGCGATAGGCCGGGAAGACCTGGGCGACCGAGCCGTTGGGCTCTCGGCCCTCGCGGATGGCGGCGAAGAACTCGCGGTCCTGCAGCTCGATACCGTTCATCGACACATCCACCTTGGAAACGTCGATCGGCTGCTCCTTGCCGTCCACCAGGTCGTCGTAGCGGGCGATGTAGGTGCCGTTGTCGCAGATGTAGCGGAAGAAGGTGCCGAGCGGCCCGTCGTTGTTGAACGACAGCGAGAGCGTGCAGATCGCGCCCGAGGCGACCTTGAGCTGGATCGACATGTCCATGGCGATGCCGAGTTCAGGGTGCATCGGCCCCTGGACGGCGCGGGCGACGGAGACCGTCTCGCCCGTCTGGTACTGGAACAGGTCCACCGTGTGGGCGGCGTGGTGCCAGAGCAGGTGGTCGGTCCAGCTGCGCGGCTGGCCCAGGGCGTTCAGGTTCTTCCGCCGGAAGAAATAGGTCTGCACGTCCATCTGCTGGATCGCCAGCTCGCCGGCGACGATGCGCTTGTGAACCCACTGGTGGCTGGGATTGAACCGCCGGGTGTGGCCGGCCATCGCCACCTTGCCGCTCTTCGCCGCCGCCGCCAGCAGGCGCTCGGCGTCGGCCAGGTTGTCGGCCATGGGGATCTCGACCTGTACATGCTTGCCGGCTTCAAGGCACTGGATGGCCTGGGCGGCGTGCATCTGGGTGGGCGTGGCCAGGATGGCGGCGTCGACGCCTGGGCGAGCCAGGCCTTCGCCCAGGTCCAGCGTCCAGTGCGGAATGTTGAACCGCTCGGCGACCTCCCGGGTGGAGTCGGCCGAGCCGCCCACCAGGCTGACAACCTCGACGTCGGGGATCTTCGCCATCGCTTCGAGATGCTTGATCCCGAACGCGCCTTGTCCGGCCATCACCACTTTCATGCGCGTCCTGACCTCTCCGATCGCCGCTTGGGGACATCACCCTAGCCGTCCAGCCGGTCCGCAGCGCATCGGAATTCTGCGTCAAGACATTCCATGCAGTTATGGATCCGGCGTCGTGTCACGCGGAATCCATTATGGATATCCGCTCAGCGCGTGATGTCGAAATCGCCCGACCCCGCGAGGTCGGCCAGGGTGTCGCGAACCACCTGCACGAACAGGCCCGCCGCGCGCGACACGCCGCGTTGGGGGTTGGTGATGACCCCGGCCGGGCGCGGAAAAGCCGGCGCGGGCGCAGGTAGCACGATGGCCTCGCGGCGCAGCAGGTCTCCGCCCATGACCATGCGGGGCATGACGGTCAGCATGTCGGTCGAGAGCACCATCTCGCGGATGAAGCCGCGCGACGTGGAGCGAATGGTCCCCGGTCCCGCCTCCAGCCCGCCCGACGTCATGAAATGCTCGACGTCATGGCTGATCCGCTGGCTGAAGGTGGGCAGCACCAGGTCGAAGGCTGCAAGATCCTTCGCCGTCGGCCGCCGCAGCCGTTGCAACGGATGCCCGGCCCGCGCCATCACCGAGATCGGTTCCGCGTAGAGCGCTTCGCGGCGCAGCGCGTCCGGCGCGACGGGCGGATAGAGCCGACCCACGACGAGATCGACTTCGCCGGCCTCGAGCTGGGCGAGCAGGGTTTCGGTCCGTCCCTCGACGATGCGGACCTGCAGGTTTGCGTGCTCCGCGCGCACGCGGCGGATCACGGCCGGCATGATTCCCACCGCCGCCACCGGCAGCGCCCCGGCCACGACGACGGCCGCGTGGCCTGGCTCGCCCGCAAGGTCGAGTTCCTCCTCGAGGCGGTGCAGGTCTGCGAGCGCTCGGCGTGCGTACCGGGTGACCACCTGACCTACGGCGGTAGGGCGCACGCCGCGGGCGTGACGCTCGAAGAGAGGTTCGCCCAGGAGCTCCTCAAGCTCGCGCACCATTTTAGTCAGAGCGGGTTGGGTCACGCCGATCGTTCCCGCCGCGCGGGTCAGCGACTGGTGGCGCGCCAAGGCGTCCAGCATCCGCAGCTGTCGGAACTTCAGGAGTTGGTCGAGCTTGCGTTGCACCTGTCCCTCCGGCGCGAAGACGCCTCCCGCGCCACCAGGCTCTTGCCTCAAATCGCTCGTCCGCCAGGCCGGTGTATCGCGCAACCGGCGGCTCAGGAACACCGGTGTGGATAGCGGCGGCATGGACGTCTCAGGCCGATGCAGCTGGAGCCGTAGCTGAAACAAGCCCGTCCCCCGAAGGCGGGAAGCCGCCTTGTCCGGCCGGACGCAGTGCTGCTTGCGCTGTCCGATCGTGCGACCTAGGTAGTGAGCCTTCGGAAGGGGAACGGGTGCCGAACCTGCGCGCCAGACAACTGAGGGCTCTCGTCGCCGCGTTCTGCGTGGCGCTGGCCGCGCTGTTGTCCGCCCAGTTCACCTTCGCCTCGGTCGAACGCATCGAGCATGACCTGGGCGTGCAGCATGCGGCCAACCCGGTGGCCGGCCACGTGGTCTACGATCACGACGACGCCGATCAGCATCCGGATCGCGATCAGGCGGCGGCCACGGAGTCCGGCGGACCGGAGCCGGCGTCGCATCATCATCACGGCGACGGGCCGCAGCTCGTCATCCTTGTCGGCGACGCCGTGACCGGACTGGTCATGTCCCGCGCCCACGCACCCGCCATCCGAGCGACCCCGGCCCCGCCGTCCTCCTCGCCCGGCGGCCTCGAACGACCGCCAAGACCGGACCTCGAACGGTTCGCCTGAACGGGCGCGGCGATCAGGCTGCGTCCGCCTGATCCCTCTCGTTCGAGAATCCCATGTCAATCCGACCTCGTGGCCGCGCGCGTTCGCGGCCGGGGCTGGCCGCGATGGCCATCCTCATCCTTTCGCTGACGGCAGCCTGCCCGGCGTCCGCCCAGACGACCTTCCCGTCCCTCGACCTCGCCGAGGCGCTGTCGCGGGCAAGCGCCGCCGATCCCGCGGTGGGCGGCTGGGACGCCCGGCTCGCCGCCGCCGAAGCCAACCTGCGCCAGGCAGGCGTGAAACCGAACCCCTCGCTGGGTGTCGAGCTGGAGAACTTCGCCGGCACGGGGGCCTATTCCACCCTGGATCGCACCGAGGCGACCTTCAGCTATCAGCAGACGCTGGAGCGGGGCGGCAAGCGCGAGGCGCGAACGGGCCTGGCGCGCGCCCAGATGGAGGCGGCGCGCCGCCGCCGGGAGGTGCGCCGCCTCGACCTTCTGAAGGAGGTGCAGATTGCCTATGCCGAGGCGCTGGCCGCCGAGGCGGAGCTGCTGATCGCGGACGCCTGGCTGCTCGCAGCCCGGAGCGCCCAGGCCGACATCGACCGCCGGGTCCGCAGCGCCAAGGACCCGCTGTTCGCCGGCTCCCGCGCCGAGGCCGCCACCGCCCAGGCGGAGATCGAGCGGGACCAGGCCCGCGCCACGGCCGAGAATGCGAGGGCGACGCTCGCGCGGTTCTGGAGCGGCGGGCCGGGGTTCGCTCTCGATCTCATGACTTTCTTCGGCGTGACCGGACCATCCGCGCCGGATCAGGTCGCGACGGCTGACCTCGCACTGCTGGAGGCCGAGCGGGACATCGCCGCCGCCACGGTGCGCGTGGAGCAGGCGAAGGGCGTCGTCGACCCTACGGTTCGCGCAGGCGTGCGCTACCTGGGCCAGGGGGACGAGGTCGCCTTCGTGGTCGGCGGCAGCATCCCCTTGCGCCGCTACGACACCAACAAGGCCGGGGTCGAACGGGCGCTCGCCGAGCGGAACGCGGCGGAGGCGGACATCGCCGCGGAACGGACGCTGCGGGAGCGGGACATCGCGCGCCTGACCGCTCGCATGAAGAGCCTCGCTGTCGAGGCCGAGCGGATCCGCGCGGAGGTGGTCCCGAGTGCGATCCGCACCGTCGAACAGGTGCGCGACGGCTTCAACCGCGGCGCCTTCCAATACCTCAACGTCACCGAGGCGGAGCGGGCGCTCGCCGACGCCCGCACCCGGCGGGTCGCGGCGCTGCGCCAATTCCACCTCGATCAGGCGGCGCTCGACCGCCTCACCGGGCGCCACGCCGCGCTCGCCTCGTCCAACCTCAATCCGGAGCGTCGCTGATGCACGCCGACCCTGTCCGGCGGCTGGCCCGCCTGATCCTGCCCCTGTCCCTCGCCGCCGCGCTCGCCGCCTGCGGCCAGGGCGCGTCCAAGTCGCCCGAAGGCGAGGAAGCCGCCACCGAGGCGGCCGAGTACGAGCGCGGCCCCCATCGCGGCCGCCTGCTCCGTGACGGAGACTTCTCGCTCGAGGTCACGCTCTACGAAGACGGGCCCGAACCGCTGTTCCGACTCTATCCGTACCTGAAGGACAAGCCGCTCGATCCGAAGCAGGTCCAGGCGTCGATCGCGCTCACCCGCCTCGGCCCGAAGGTAGATCGCTTCACGCTGACGCCGGAGGCGGACTACCTGACCAGCGCTGCGGTCGTGCGGGAGCCGCACTCCTTCGATGTCAGCGTCGTCGCGACCCGGGGCGGCGCTCGGCACAGCTGGACCTATTCGTCTTACGAGGGCCGCACGACCATCTCCGCCGACGCCGCGCGCGCCGGCCGGGTGACCACCGAACGCGCCGGGCCGGCCACCCTGGGCGAGACCCTGCCGATCGCCGGCCGGGTCGAGATCACGCCGGAGGGCCAGAGCGAGGTCCACGCCCGCTACCCCGGCCGGGTCGTCAGCCTGAACGCCGAACTGGGCCAGCGGGTGCGGCGCGGCCAGGTCCTCGCGCGCGTCGAATCCAGCGAGAGCCTGCAGACCTATCCCGTCACCGCGCCGCTCGGCGGGGTGATCGTGAAGAAGAACGTGGTGGTGGGGGGGATCACGGGCGCCGAGCCCATCCTGGTCGTCGCCGACCCGACCAAGCTTCACGCCGAGTTCTTCCTCTATCCGCGGGATGCCGAGCGGGTCCGGGTGGGCCAGCCGGTGGAGGTGTTCAGCCTGGCCGGCGATCACCGGATCACCAGCAGCGTGGAGGCCATCCTGCCGACCGCCGACCTGACGAACCAGACCCTGATCGCCCACGTCCACCTGACGGCGCCGGGCGAGGCTTGGCGCCCCGGTCTCGGCGTGAAGGGCGTCGTCCACGTGGGCGCCACGTCCGCGCCCCTGGCGGTTCGCACCAGGGCGATCCAGCCGTTCCGCGACTTCGAGGTGGTCTACGCCAAGGTCGGGGACACCTACGAGGTCCGCATGCTGGAGCTCGGCCGCCGCACGCCGGAATGGACCGAGGTGCTGGGCGGCCTCGAACCGGGGACCGAGTACGTGGTCGATGGCGCCTTCCTCATTCGCGCGGACATCGAGAAGTCCGGCGCGAGCCACGACCACTAGGAGCGCGCCGCCATGCTCGACCGCATCATCGCGCTCGCGATCCGCTTCCGGTGGATCGTCCTGTCGCTCGTCCTCGGCTTCTGCGCCATCGGCGTCTGGAGCTTCCAGAGGCTGCCCATCGACGCGACGCCGGACATCACCAATGTCCAGGTGCAGATCAACACCGCGGCTCCGGGCTTCTCGCCCCTGGAGTCCGAACAACGCATCACCGTTCCGGTGGAGACGGCCATCGCGGGACTGCCGGGCCTGCAGTACACCCGCTCGGTCTCCCGCTACGGCCTGAGCCAGGTCACCCTCGTCTTCGCAGACCGGACCGACATCTACTTCGCCCGCCAGCTGGTGAACGAGCGGCTCCAGGCCGCCCGTGGCCAGCTGCCGGATGGCGTGACGCCCGAGCTGGGGCCGATCTCGACCGGGCTGGGCGAGATCCTCATGTATACCGTGGAAGCCAGGCCGGACGCCCGGCGGCCGGATGGCCGGCGCTATACGCCCGAGGACCTCCGGACACTGCAGGACTGGGTGATCCGGCCACAGTTGCGCAACACGCCGGGGGTCACCGAGGTCAACACCATCGGCGGCTTCGAGCGTCAGTATCACGTGACCCCGGCGCCGGAACGGTTGGCCGCCTACGACGTGACCATGGGCGAGGTTATCGCGGCGCTGGGGCGGAACAACGCCAACGTCGGCGCCGGCTACATCGAGCGCCACGGCGAGCAGTACCTCGTCCGCGTTCCCGGCCAGGCGGCGACGCGGGAGGACCTCTCGGCGATCCTGATCACCAACCGCAACGGCGTCCCGATCCGCATCGGCGACGTGGCGGATGTGATCATGGGCGAGGAACTGCGCACCGGTGCGGCGACCGAGGACGGGCGCGAGGTCGTGCTGGGCACGGTCATCATGCTGGTCGGCGAGAACAGCCGAACCGTCGCCCAGGCGGCGGTCACCAGGCTGGAACAGGCCGCCAAGGCGCTGCCAGCGGGTGTTGTCGCGAAGCCGATCTACGATCGGACCGATCTCGTCGACCGGGCCATCAGGACTGTGGAGACCAATCTGGTGGAGGGCGCCCTACTGGTGGTCGTGGTGCTGTTCGTGCTGCTCGGGAACATCCGCGCCGCCCTGATCACCGCCGCCGTGATCCCGGTCACCATGCTGATGACCATCACCGGTATGGTGCGGGCGGGCGTCTCGGGCAATCTCATGAGCCTGGGGGCGTTGGACTTCGGCCTGATCGTCGACGGCGCCGTCATCATCGTCGAGAACTGCCTGCGTCGGTTCGGGGAGGCGCAGCATAGTCTGGGGCGCCTGCTGACGCGGCAGGAGCGGTTCGACCTGTCCGCCTCCGCGTCGAGCGAGGTCATCCGCCCCTCGCTGTTCGGCGTGCTGATCATCACCCTGGTCTACGTGCCGATCTTCGCCCTGACCGGAGTGGAGGGGAAGATGTTCCATCCGATGGCGGTCACCGTCGTGATGGCGCTCACCTTCGCGCTCGTCCTGTCGCTGACGTTCGTGCCCGCCGCGGTCGCCCTCTTCGTCTCGGGCCGGGTGGAAGAACGGGACAGTCTCGTCATGCGCGGCGCGCGGCGGCTCTACGGGCCGGCGCTGGATGCGGCGCTGCGCCTACGCGTGGTCTTCGTGGTCACTGCCGTCCTGCTGGTCGCGATCTCCGCCTTCGCGGCGAGCCGCATGGGCTCGGAGTTCGTTCCGAGTCTCGACGAAGGCGATATCGCCATGCACGCGATGCGCATCCCCGGCACGAGCCTGAGCCAGGCGGTCCGGATGCAGACGGTCCTGGAGCGTCGCCTCAGGCAGTTCCCCGAGGTGGAACGGGTCGCCTCCAAGATCGGCACCGCCGAGGTGGCGACGGACCCCATGCCCCCCTCCGTCGCCGACACCTTCATCATGCTGAAGGACCGCAAGGACTGGCCGGATCCGCGAAAACCCCGCGCCGATCTGGTGGCGGAGATGAAGGCGGCCGTCGCCCCGATCCCGGGCAACAACTACGAGTTCACCCAGCCGATCCAGATGCGTTTCAACGAGCTCCTTTCAGGGGTCCGGGCGGACGTCGCGATCAAGGTGTTCGGGGACGACCTCGACCGGCTCCTGGCGCTCGGCGACGAGATCAAGGCCGTGGTGGCGGGCGTCGAGGGGGCCGAGGATGTCGGCGTGGAGCAGGTCGCCGGCCTGCCCGTGCTGCAGGTCCGACCCGACCGGGCGGCCCTGGCGCGCGTCGGCCTGAGCGTGGCGGATGTCCAGGAGGTCGTCTCCGCGTCGATCGGAGGCGTGGTGGCCGGCCAGGTCTTCGAGGGCGACCGCCGGTTCGACATCGTGGTGCGGTTGCCCGAAGCGCTCCGCGCGGACACCGATGCGATCGGCCGTCTGCAGATCCCGATCCCGTCGGCGGCCGGGGCCCGTTCCTTCGTGCCCCTGGAGGAGGTGGCGACGGTGGTGGTGGAGAAGGGGCCGAACCAGATCAGCCGCGAGGACGGCAAACGCCGCGTGGTGGTCACCGCCAACGTCAGGGACCGCGACCTGGGCGGCTTCATCACGGAGGTCCAGGCCAAGGTCGGCGCGGAGGTCGAGCCCCCGTCCGGCTACTGGATCACCTACGGCGGGACGTTCGAGCAGCTCATCTCGGCGGCCAAGCGGCTGCAGCTGGTGGTGCCGGTCGTGCTGGCGCTGATCTTCGCGCTGCTGTTCGCGCTATTCCGGTCGGTGCGCGACAGCGCCATCGTCTTCTCGGGCGTGCCTCTGGCCCTGACCGGCGGGGTCGCGGCCCTGCTGCTGCGCGGGCTGCCGCTCTCGATCTCCGCCGGCGTCGGCTTCATCGCGCTCTCCGGCGTGGCGGTGCTGAACGGGGTTGTCATGGTGAGCTTCATCCGGAGCCTGGTCGCCGAGGGACGGCCGCTGGACGAGGCGATCCGCGAGGGCGCGCTGACCCGGCTGCGGCCGGTGCTGATGACAGCCTTGGTCGCCAGCCTGGGGTTTGTGCCGATGGCGCTCAATGTCGGGGCGGGGGCCGAGGTGCAACGGCCCCTGGCGACCGTGGTGATCGGCGGAATCATCTCCTCGACGCTGCTGACCTTGCTCGTGCTTCCGGCGCTTTACAGCCTGGTCCACGGCCGGGCGGGCGCCGTGCCTATTTCGGGCCAACCAGCGCGTCGGTGAAGGCGTCGAAGCTGTCGAGGACCTTGGGGTCTTCCTTCACGATCTGGATGACCTGGCGCGGGATCAGCTTGAGGTGGTCCTGCATGGCCTCCGGGCTGGCGCCCATCGCCGCGCCGAGTGCGCGGAACAGCGCGAACGACTTGGCTTCATAGGCCTTCACGTCGACCGGCGGCGCCCCGCGGCCGAGCGTCGCCACGGAGAGGTCGTAGAAGGCGTGGATCTGCGGGTTGTTCATGAAGGCCCGCGGATCGCCCTGGAGATCGACCGTCCGTCCTGCGGGCGCTGGCGGCGCCACGGGATGCTGCGCGCGGGCCGCGCCGGACAGCGCGAGGCTGGCCACGGCGGTCGCAAGGGCGATCTGGACCGGGAAGGCGCGGCGCATGGAAAGCTCCCGTCGGTCCCGCGCAAGCTTGGCGGGAACAGCTGACGTCATGTAAAATCATGCTGACATCATGTCAAAGATTTTTAACATTGGAGGGTTCATGTCGTTCCGGGAACTGTCCGCCTGGATCTCGCTGGTCACCGTCGTGGTGTGTTTCGGTGTCTACTTCGGCTCCATCGCGACCGGCAGCGTGAGCCCGCGGGGCTTCGACACCCTGCATCTCCTGCTGCTCTGCGTGGCGGCGCTGGTCGTCCTGCAGATCGCCTCGCATGCCGTCGCCGCGAGGCTGGCGCCGAAGGATGCGCGTGCACCGCGCGACGAACGCGAGCGGCTGATCGCCTGGCGGGCGCAGAGCCTGGGTTACTATGTCCTGATGGTGGGCGTCCTGCTGCTGGCCGCGCCGGCGCACTTCGGCCATCCGCCGGTCGACCTGCTGAATTTCGCCTTGCTGGACGTCGTGGTCGCCGCCCTGGCGGTCTCGGTGGCGCAGATCGTCTTCTTCCGGCGCGGCGGCTGATCCGTGCCACCGCCCATCGCCAACCAGATCCGCCGCCTGCGCTTCGAGCACGGCGAGATGACCCAGAGCGACCTGGCCGAGCGCATCGGCATGACCCGCCAGACCGTCGCCGCCATCGAGGCCGGAAAATATTCTCCCTCGCTGGAAGCGGCCTTCCGGATCGCCCAGGTCTTCGGCGCGCCGCTCGAGGACGTGTTCCAGTGGCAGGGCTGACCGAACCTCGGCAATCGGCGCGATTTCTCGATCCCGCCGCCGCCGCCCGCGGAGTTTCCGCTTGAACCTGCGGCGGCGGCGACCCAATCAGACGGCGGTCGCGGTCGGGAGTGCGTCGAGTGGATCTGGATTTCGCGCGTGAGGGCGTCTTCGTCGGGGGCCGCTGGCGGGGAGCGGCGAGCGGGGAGACCCTGCCGATCGAGAACCCGTCCAACGGCGAGACGGTCGGCAGCCTAGCCGCCGGCGGGGCGGACGACGTCGACGCTGCGGTAGACGCGGCCCGCGGCGCCCTGTCGTCGGAATGGGGCGCATTGTCTGCGGCCGAGCGGGGCCGGCTGCTGGCGCAGATCGGCCGGGCCGTGCTGGCCCAGGCCGACCGGCTGGCCGAGCTGGAGGCGCTGGACGTCGGCAAGCCGCTGAAACAGGCCCGCGCCGATGTCGTGGCCCTCGCCCGCTATCTGGAATTCTACGGCGGCGCGGCGGACAAGCTGCATGGCGAGAGCATCCCCTACCTGCCGGGCTACACGGTCTTCACCCTGCGCGAGCCGCATGGCGTCACGGGGCACATCATCCCCTGGAACTATCCGATGCAGATCATCGGACGCTCGGTGGTGGCGGCCCTAGCGGTGGGCAACGCCGCGGTGCTGAAGCCGGCGGAGCAGGCGTCGCTGACCGCCCTGGCCTTCGCGCGCATCGCCGCCGAGGCGGGGCTTCCAGCGGGCGCGCTGAACGTGGTTCCCGGAACCGGCGCGGCGGCCGGCGCGGCCCTGGCCGGACACCCGGGCATCGACCATATCTCCTTCACCGGCTCCAGCGGCGTCGGCGCGACGATCCAGGCGGCGGCGGCGCGCAACGCCGTGCCGGTCACCCTGGAGCTCGGCGGCAAGTCGCCCCAGGTCGTGTTCGACGACGCCGACCTGGACAAGGCGCTGCCGTTCCTGGTCAGCGCCGGCATCCAGAACGCCGGCCAGACCTGCTCGGCCGGTTCGCGGATTCTCGTGCAGCGCGGCGTCTACGATCAGGTCGCGGCCCGCCTTGCGGAACGGTTCGCGGCGCTGCGGTCCGGTCCGGCGCGGGCCGACCTGGACCTGGGACCCATCATCAGCGCCCGGCAGAAGGCCATGATCGAGGGCTTCGTCGAGGTCGCCCGGCGGGAACTCACCCTGATCGGCGAAGGCCAGGTCGTCGCCGATGCGCCCTCGGGCGGCCACTACCTGCCGGCCATGGTGTTCGGCGACGTCGCACCCGACCATCGGCTGGCCCAGGAGGAGATCTTCGGGCCGGTGCAGGTGGTGATCCCCTTCGACACCGAAGAGGACGCCGTGCGGATCGCCAACGGCACGCCCTATGGCCTGGTGGCCGGCGTCTGGACGCGGGATGCCGACCGCTTGTTCCGAATGGCCCGGAAGCTGCGGGCCGGGCAGGTGTTCCTGAACAATTATGGCGCGGCCGGCGGCGTGGAGTTGCCGTTCGGCGGGGTCGGCCGCTCGGGTCACGGGCGGGAGAAGGGTTTCGAGGCGCTGTACGGCTTCACCGTGCTGAAGACCGTGGCGGCGCACCATGGGTGAGGGGAGCAGCATGCGGCTTGCGGGCAGGACGGCGATCGTAACTGGCGGGGCGTCGGGTTTCGGCGAGGGGATCGTGCGCCGGTTCGTGGCCGAGGGCGCCCGGGTCGCCATCGTGGACCTCAACCTGGCCGCGGCGCAGGCGCTGGCGGCGGAGTTGGGCGACGGTGTGATCGCGGCGCGGGCGGACGTTTCCGACGACGCGGCGGTGGCGGCGATGGCGGGTCAGGTCCGGGAGGCCCTGGGCGTGGTGGACATCCTGGTCAACAACGCCGGCATAGGTCACACGCCGCGACCGCTCGATGAACTGTCGGAGGCGGACTTCGACCGCATCTGGGCGGTCAACGTGAAATCCGTCTATCTCACGGCCAGGCATCTGGTCCCGGCCATGAAGGCGGCCCGGCGCGGCGCCATCCTCAATGTCGCGTCGACGGGCGGGGTCAGCCCGCGGCCGAACCTGACCTGGTACAACGCCTCCAAGGGCTGGATGATCACCGCCACCCGGGCCATGGCCGTCGAGCTGGCGCCGTTCCAGGTGCGGGTGAACGCGATCAACCCGGTCGCGGGCGACACGCCGCTGCTGGCGACCTTCATGGGTGAGGACACGCCGGAGGTGCGGGCGAAGTTCCTGGCCTCGATTCCGCTCGGCCGGTTCTCCACGCCGGCCGACATGGGCGCCGCGGCGGCGTTCCTGTGCTCGGACGACGCCTCGATGATCACCGGCGTGGCCATGGAGGTGGACGGTGGGCGCTGCATCTGAGCCGTTCCGCCTGCTGGTCCTGCCGGGCGACGGCATCGGCCCGGAGGTGATCGCCGAGACCCTGCGCGTCGTACGCCGGTTCGAGGGCGAGTTGGGCCGCACGGTCGAGGTTTCGGAAGCCCTGGTCGGCGGCGCGGCGATCGACGCCCACGGCCTCCCGATCACCGACGAGACGGCGGCGCTGGCCCTGGCCGCGGACGCGGTCCTGTTCGGCGCGGTGGGCGGCGAGGCCTGGGACCGCCAGCCGATCGCCCTTCGTCCGGAGGCGGGCCTGCTGCGCCTGCGCAAGGACATGGACCTGTTCGCCAACCTGCGGCCCGCGCTCTGCTATCCGGAGCTGGTGGCCGCCTCCAGCCTGCGCCCCGAGTTCGTCGAGGGGCTCGATATATTGATCATCCGCGAGCTGACGGCCGGGGTCTATTTCGGCGAGCCGCGGGGCGTCGAGGATCTGGGCGGCGGGGTCAGCCGCGCCTACGACACCCAGGCCTACACATCCGTCGAGGTCGAGCGGGTGGTCCGGGCCGCCTTCGACATCGCCCGGGGCCGCGGGCGGCGGGTCTGCTCGGTGGACAAGGCCAACGTCATGCAGACGGGCGCCTTCTGGCGCGCCATCGCCACTCGCGTCGGCGCCGACTATCCCGACGTCGAGCTCAGCCACATGTACGCCGACAACTGCGCGATGCAGCTGATGCGGCGGCCCAAGCAGTTCGACGTCGTCGTGACGGACAATCTGTTCGGCGACATCCTTTCGGACGCCGCGGCCATGCTCACCGGGTCGCTGGGCCTGCTGCCGTCCGCCTCCCTGGGCGCCGCGGACAGCCAGGGCCGACGCAAGGCGCTTTACGAACCGGTGCATGGCTCGGCCCCGGACATCGCCGGGCGCGGGATCGCCAACCCGCTGGCGACCATCCTTTCCTTCGGAATGTGCCTGCGCCATTCGATGGACGCCCCGCAGGCGGCGGACCGCCTCGACGCGGCCGTGCGTCGGGCGCTGGCCGCCGGCGCGCGCACCGCGGACATCGCGACGCCCGGCGCGACGGTGGTCTCCACCACGGCGATGACCGACGCGGTCCTGCGGGAGCTGGAGGCCGTCTGAGCTTCACGATGCCGGTGCTCAAGGGATTGAGCACTTAACCCGGTTGGGACGCGGTCACCGGAGCGATAGAGTCCGTCCGGGGGTCGCGAACGGTCGCGAGGAGGGTGCATGGCCAAGATGGGCGTGGTGCTGGGCGTGATCATCGCGGTGCTGGCGGTGTTGGTGGTCGTCGCGGGCTTCGCCCTCAATCGGCCCGACATCCCCTATGCGCGGCTGGACGCGAAATATGCCGGCCCGACCTCGAAGTTCGCCGACCTGCCGGGCGGGGTGCGGATGCACTATCGTGACGACGGGGATCCCGCCAAGCCGGTGATCATGCTGGTCCACGGTTACGGCGACTCCTTCCTGACCTGGGACCGCTGGATCCAGCGCCTGTCGCCGGACTTCCGGGTGATCACCATCGACCTGCCGGGCCATGGCCTGACCCGCGCGCCGACGGGCTATCAGCCCAGCCCGGACAACTACGCCGACCTGGTGGACGCCCTGGCGGCGAAGCTCGACCTGCCGCCCTTCGCGATCGCCGGGAACTCGATGGGCGGCGGCGTCGCCTGGCAGGTGGCCGTCCGGTATCCCCAACGTCTGAACGCCCTGGTGCTGGTCGACGCCGCGGGCTGGCCCGCCTCCACGCTCACCAAGCCGCCCCTGGCCTTCCGCCTGTTGCAGTCGCCGCTCGGCGTCTTCCTGCTCAAGCACATCGAGACCCGGCCGCTCACCTCGGCGGCGCTGCAGGCCGACGTGGTCGACAAGTCGCTCATCACCCCGGCCTTCGTCGACCGCTGGGTCGAGGTGCAGCGCGCGCCCGGCCATCGGGATATCCTAATGGGCATGCGGCCCGGCCAGCACAGCGCTGCGACCGCGGCCGTGCTCGGCAAGATCGCCGTGCCGACCCTGGTGCTGCACGGCGACCAGGACACGATCATCAAGCCGGAAAGCGGCCGCAAGTTCGCCGAGGCGATCCCCGGCGCGAGGCTGATCACCTATCCCGACGCGGGTCACCTGCCGCAGCTGGAGATCCCCGACCGGTCCGCGGCGGACGTCGCCGCCTTTCTGAAAGCCCAGACCCCCGCCGCGCCCGCGGCGATCAAGGAGCCGGCATGAACCACTTGTCGACCGCAGTCCCGAATTCGCTCGACGCCTACTGGATGCCGTTCACGCCCAACCGGCGGTTCAAGGCGAGTCCCCGGATGGTCGATCGGGCCGACGGCATGCACTACTTCACGCCGGATGGCCGCAAGGTGCTGGACGGCGTCGCGGGCCTGTGGTGCGTGAACGCGGGCCACAACCGCCCCCGGATCGTCGAGGCGGTCCAGCAGCAGGCGGCCCAGATGGGCTACGCCACCAACTTCAATCTCGGCCATCCCCGCGCCTTCGAGTTCGCCTCGCGCGTCGCGGGCCTGCTGCCGGGCGACCTGGACCACGTGTTCTTCACCAACTCGGGGTCCGAGGCGGTCGACACCGCGCTGAAGATCGCGCTCGCCTATCAGCGGGCCCGGGGCAAGGCCTCCAAGACCCGCCTGATCGGTCGGGAGCGCGGCTACCACGGGGTCGGCTTCGGCGGCATCTCGGTGGGCGGCATCGTCAAGAACCGGATGTACTTCGGCACGCTGCTGGCCGGCGTCGACCACCTGCCGCACACCCACGACCTGGCGCGCAACGCCTTCTCGCGCGGCCAGCCCCAGCACGGGGCGGAACTGGCCGACGCCCTGGAACGGATCGTCGCCCTGCACGACGCCTCGACGATCGCCGCGGTGATCGTGGAGCCGGTGGCTGGCTCTACCGGCGTGCTGGCCCCGCCGGTGGGCTACCTGCAGCGCCTGCGCGCGCTCTGCGACAAGCACGACATCCTGCTGATCTTCGACGAGGTGATTACCGGGTTCGGCCGGCTGGGGGCGCCGTTCGCGGCCGCCCGCTTCGAGGTGCAGCCCGACCTCGTCACGATGGCCAAGGGGATCACCAACGGTCTTGTGCCCATGGGCGCGGTGGGCGTGCGCCAGCACATCCACGACACCATGATGGACGAGGCCGACGCGCCCATCGAGCTGTTCCACGGCTACACCTATTCCGGCCATCCGCTGGCCTGCGCCGCAGGTCTGGCGACGCTGGACACCTATCGCGACGAAGGCCTGTTCGAACGGGCGGCGGGCCTGGAGGCGACGTTCGAGGACGCCGTGCATTCCCTGCGCGACGCACGCCATGTGATCGATATACGCAACATCGGCCTGGTGGCCGGCATCGAGCTCGAGCCCCGGCCGGGCGAGCCCGGGGAGAGGGGCCAGGAAGTCTACCACGCCTGCTTCGACCGCGGCCTGCTGGTGCGCGTGACCGGCGACATCGTGGCCCTGTCCCCGGCGCTGATCGTCGAACCGGGCCAGATCGATGAGATGGTGAGCCTGTTGCGGGAGGTGCTCGCGACCATCGCCTGACGGCAAGCCGACCACGACCGTTCCCCGCCGCGCCGACCATCTTCCCAGTCCACAGGTTTCTTGATGTCCCACCCCGCCGAAACCGCCCTCCTGAAGTCCATCGAGGACCGCACCGACGACGTGGTGGCCCTGACCCGCGACCTGATCCGCTTCCCCACTATCAACCCGCCCGGCGATGCCTACCGGCCCTGCGCCGAGTACCTGGGCGAGCGGCTGCGCAAGCGCGGTTTCCAGGTGGAGTACGTCAGAGCCGAAGGCACGCCCGGTGACAGCGACGCCTATCCGAGGACCAACGTCATCGCCCGTTGGGAGGGCGCGAGCCCCGGCCCGTGCGTGCACTTCAACAGCCACATCGACGTGGTCTCGGTCGGCGACGGCTGGACCGTGCCGCCGTTCGAAGGGGTGGTGAAGGACGGAAAGGTCTACGGCCGCGGGGCCTGCGACATGAAGGGCGGCCTGGCCGCCTCGGTGATCGCCGTCGAGGCGCTGATCGATTCCGGGGTTCCGCTGCCCGGCGCGCTGGAGATCTCCGGCACCGCCGACGAGGAGAGCGGCGGCTACGGCGGCGTGGCCTACCTCGCCGAACGGGGCTGGTTCTCCAAGCCGCGCGTCGACCACGTGATCATCCCCGAGCCGCTGAACGTCGACCGGGTGTGCATCGGCCACCGGGGCGTCTGGTGGTCGGAGATCACCACCGAGGGCCGCATCGCGCACGGCTCCATGCCGTTCCTGGGCGACAACGCCGTGCGCCACATGGGGGCGGTGATCGACGAGCTGGAGGCGCGGATCTTCCCGGCCCTGGCCTCGCACCAGACCGCGATGCCGGTGGTCCCGGACGGGGCGCGGACGCCGACCCTCAACATCAACTCGATCCATGGCGGCCAGCCGGACGTCACCAGCGGTCTGCCCGCGCCCGTGGTGCCGGATTCCTGCCGCATGGTTCTGGACCGGCGCCTCCTCATCGAGGAGGACCTGGAGGAGGTGAAGGCCCAGATCCGCGGCCTGCTGGACGGCCTGGTCCAGACCCGCGCGGGCTTCCGCTACAAGCTCCGGGACCTGTTCGAGGTACGGCCGTCGATGACCGAGCCCGAGCGGCCGGTGGTGCGGTTCACGTGCGAGGCGGTGGAGCAGGTCATGGGGCGCACCGCGCAGATCGTCTGCTCGCCGGGCACCTACGACCAGAAGCACATCGACCGGATAGGCAAGCTGCGCGACTGCATCGCCTACGGTCCCGGCATCCTCGACCTGGCCCACCAGCCGGACGAGTACGTGGGGATCGACGACATGGTGAACTCGGCCAAGGTGATGGCGCTGTCGGCCTACGCGCTCTTGACCCGCCAGGTCTGACGCGCGCGTGGGCGCGGCGCGGAGCGAGCTCGGGAATCGGTTCAGGACGCTTCTGGCGGGCCTGGCGATCCTGCTCGCCTGGCTCGTGCTGGCCAGCGCCGCCCAGGCCCGCGACACCCTTCGCTTGGCCATGCCTCTCGAGCCTCCGAACCTCGACCCCACCGCCGGCGCGGCCGCGGCGATCGACGAGGTGGTCTATGGCAACGTCTTCGAAGGACTGGTGCGGATCGGACCCACGGGCCGGGTAGAGCCGGCGCTCGCCGAGTCCTGGGAGGTCTCGCCCGACGGCCGGATCTACGTCTTCCACCTGCGGCGCGGCGTGCGGTTCCAGGACGGGTCGCCCTTCGACGCCGGTGTCGTGAAATTTTCCCTCGACCGGGCGCGGGCGAAGGACTCGGCCAACGCCCAGAAGGCCTATTTCGAGCCGATCGAGCGGGTCGAGGTGGTCGATCCCCTGACCGTGCGCCTGGTGCTGCGCCATGCCGCCAGTTCGCTGATCTATGTGCTGGGTTGGGGTGACGCGGTCATGGTCTCGCCGAAGAGCGCCGCCGACAACGCGGCCCACCCGGTGGGCACGGGCCCGTTCCGTTTCGCTCGCTGGCGGCGGGGCGATTCGATCGAGCTGGTGCGAAATCCCGCCTACTGGGGACCGCAGCCGCGCCTGAACGCAGTGGTGTTCCGGTTCATCCCGGATCCGACCGCGGCCTATGCCGCCATCAAGGCCGGCAACATCGACGCCTATCCCAACTTCCCGGCGCCCGAAAACCTGGCGGAGCTGCGCCGCGACCCGCGTTTCCGGGTGGTGGTAGGCGCCACGGAAGGCGAGACGATCCTGGCGCTCAACAACGCCAAGCCGCCGTTCGACAATCTGTTGGTTCGACGCGCGCTGGCCCACGCCATCGACCGCAAGGCGATCATCGACGGCGCCATGTTCGGCTACGGCCAGCCGATCGGCAGCCACTTCCCGCCGCAGAACCCGGACTATGTCGACCTCACCGGCCTCTATCCGCACGACGTGGCGCGGGCGAAGGCGCTGCTGGCCCAGGCCGGCTATCCGAACGGCTTCGCGGCGACGCTGAAGCTGCCGCCGCCCAGCTACGCCCGCCGCTCCGGCGAGATCATCGCCGCGCAACTCGCCCAGGCGGGGGTGCGGGTGACCATCGAGAACCTGGAGTGGGCCCAGTGGCTGGACCAGGTGCTGAAGAACAAGAACTTCGACATGACCGTCGTCTCGCACACCGAGCCGATGGACTACGACATCTATGGCCGGGACTACTACTTCGGGTACCGCAGCGCCGCGTTCGACGCCCTGCTGGACCGGTTGAACCAGGCCGTCGACGCTCCGACCCGCTCGTTGCTCCTGAAGGCGATCCAGCGGAAGATCGCCGAGGATTCGGTCAACGTCTTCCTGTTCGAGTTCCCGAAGCTCAACGTCTGGGACGCGCACCTCAGGGGCCTCTGGCGGGACTCGCCCGTTCAGGCCAACGTGGTCGCCGAAGCCTGGTTCGACGAGCCAGGATCGACGGCGCCGGCCGAGGCGCCGCGGGTCGCGCAGAGCTCCGCCTGGGCCGCTCCGGTCGCGCTGGCAGGCGTGGCGGCGCTGATGCTCCTCGCCTTCGTGCGGCTGGGCGCGACCTATGTCGGGGGACGGCTCCTGGCCCTGACCCTGACCTTCCTGGCGGCGACGGTCGTGGTCTTCCTGCTGATCCAGGTCACCCCCGGCGACCCCGCGGCCTACATGATGGGTCTGAACGCCAGCCCCGAGGCCGTGGCGGCGCTCCGCACCCAGATGGGCCTCGATGGGTCGCTGCCACAGCGCTATTTCGACTGGATCGCGGGGCTCGCCCGTGGCGATTTCGGCGTCAGCTACACCTACCGCGTGCCGGTCGGCCAGCTCATCGCCGAACGGGTGGCGGTGTCGCTGCCGCTGGCCCTGATGGCGCTCGCCCTGGCCGTCGCCGTGGCCTTCCCGATCGGCGTCTTCGCCGCGCGACGGCGCGGGCGGGCGGCCGACACCGTGACCATGGGCGTGACCCAGGTCTTCATGGCGATGCCCAACTTCTGGTTCGCCATGCTGCTGGTGCTGGTGTTCGCGGTGGGCCTTCGCTGGTTGCCGGCGGGTGGCTTCCCGGGCTGGGACGCCGGCGCCTGGCCGGCGCTCAAGGCGCTGGTCCTGCCCGCCCTGGCGCTGGCTCTGCCCCAGGCGGCGATCCTGGCCCGCGTGTTGCGCTCCGCCCTGATCGACACCCTGGACGAGGACTACGTGCGCACGGCGCGCGCCAAGGGGCTCACCGAGGGGCAGGTGGTCTATCGCCACGCGCTGCGCAACGCCCTGATCCCGACCCTGACCATCGTGGGCCTGCAGTTCCCCTTCCTGCTGGCCGGGGCGGTGATCGTGGAGAACGTGTTCTTCCTTCCCGGCCTCGGACGCCTGGTGTTCCAGGCGATCACCCAGCGCGACCTGATCGTGGTGCAGAGCGTCGTGGTGCTGCTGGTCTTCGCCGTGGTGGTGGTGAACTTCCTGGTCGACCTCGGCTATGCCGCGATCGACCCGCGCCTGAGAAGGCGGTCGGCATGAGCGAGACGACCATCCCTGGTCCCGCGACGCGCGGCGGCCGCGCGTCGGCGGCGCTCTGGCTGGGCGCGGCCCTGACCGGGCTGTTCGTGGCGGCGGTGCTGCTGTCGCTGGTGTGGACACCCTATCCCGTCGCCGACCTCGACATGGCCGGTCGCCTGCGGGCGCCGTCGGCCGCCCATTGGTTCGGTACGGACCACTTCGGGCGCGACGTGCTGTCGATGATCCTGGTGGGCGCGCGCAATTCGCTGGCGGTGGCGGTCGTCGCGGCCGGCGTGGGCCTGCTGGTCGGCGTGCCGCTGGGCCTGCTGGCGGCGGCCAAGGGCGGGCTGACGGACGAGCTGGTCATGCGCTCGAACGACCTCATCTTCGCCTTCCCATCGTTGCTGCTGGCCATCATGATCACCGCGGTGGCGGGGCCGGGCGCGATCAACGCCGTCATCGCCATCGGCGTCTTCAACATCCCGGTCTTCGCCCGGGTGGCCCGTGGCGCGGCCCTTTCGCTTTGGACCCGCGACTACGTCCTGGCGGCGCGCGTGGCGGGCAAGGGCAAGGGCCTGATCTCGCTGCAGCACATCCTGCCCAACATCGCCAACCTGCTGATCGTGCAGGGCGCCATCCAGTTCTCCATGGGCGTCCTCGCCGAGGCGGCGCTGTCCTATGTCGGCCTCGGCGCGCAGCCGCCGACGCCGAGCTGGGGCCGGATGCTCAACGAGGCGCAGACCCTGATCGGCTTCGCACCCTGGCTGGCCATCTTCCCGGGCGTGGCCATCGTGCTGAGCGTGCTGGGACTGAACCTGCTGGGCGACGGCCTTCGCGACCTGTTCGACCCCAAGCTCGACCGGAGCCGCTGACATGGCCTTGCTGCGGATCGAGGACCTGAGGCTCCGGATCGGCGAGGCCGAGCTGCTGAAGGGGGTGTCGCTCGAAGTGGAGCCGGGCGAGACGCTGGGGCTGGTGGGCGAGTCCGGGTCGGGCAAGTCGATCACCGCACTCTCGATCCTGCGCCTGTCGCCGCCGGGTGCGACGATGTCCGGACGGATCCTCCTCGGCGACCAGGACCTGACGGCGGCCGGCGAGGCGGAGATGCGCGCGGTGCGCGGCGGCCAGGTGGGCGTGGTCTTCCAGGAGCCGATGACGGCGCTCAATCCCTTGATGCGCATCGGCGACCAGGTC
Source organism: Phenylobacterium sp. (assembly GCF_004297125.1). Classification (GTDB taxonomy): domain Bacteria; phylum Pseudomonadota; class Alphaproteobacteria; order Caulobacterales; family Caulobacteraceae; genus Phenylobacterium. The sequence goes on from NZ_SCVD01000019.1 coordinate 407,736, forward strand.
GCCGAATCCATCGCCCTGCACCGGCGCGTGGGCCGAGCGGAGGCCACGGCGCAGGCTGCCCGGGCGCTGGAGAGGGTGGGCCTTCCCGCCAGCCGGTTCCCCCTCGACCGCTATCCCCACGAGCTCTCGGGAGGCCAGCGCCAGCGGGTGGCGATCGCCATGGCGATGGCGGTGAAGCCGAGGCTGCTCATCGCCGACGAGCCGACGACGGCGCTCGACGTCACGACCCAGGCGCAGATCCTCGACCTTCTCAGGGACCTGGTGCGCGAGGACGGCGCCGGGCTCATCCTGATCACCCACGACCTGGCCGTGGTGGCCGAGATGGCCGATCGGGTGGCGATCATGCGCCAGGGCGAGATCGTCGAGCAGGGGCCGACCGGCGTCCTGCTCCGGGGTCTCACGCACCCCTACGCCCGCAAGCTTGCCGAGGACGCCGTGCTGGCTAGCGCAGCGCCGCCGGCGCGGGTCTCGGACGATGCGCCGGTCATGGAGGCGCGCGGCGTGGTGCGCGCCTATCCGGGCCGCCGCACCTCGCCCTGGCGGCGGGCCCAGCCGTTCCGCGCGGTGGACGGGGTCAGCCTGACGGTCCGGGTCGGCGAGACCGTGGGGCTGGTGGGCGAGTCCGGCTCCGGCAAGTCGACCCTGCTGCGCGCCGTCCTCGGGTTGGAGGCCCTGCAGGGCGGCGAGGTCCGCCTGGACGGGGCGTCGTTCCCGCCGGCGTCACCTGCCGAGGCGCGGCGGCTGCGGCGCAAGATCCAGGCGGTGTTCCAGGACCCCTTCGGCAGCTTCGACCCGCGCTGGCGCGTCGAGGACCTGGTCGCCGAGCCATTCCACCTGCTCGAACGCCCGCCCATGGGCGCGGCCCGCCGGGCCGCCGTGCAGGCCATGCTCGAACGCGTTGGCCTGCCGCCAGACGCCAGCGACCGTTATCCCCACCAGTTCTCCGGCGGCCAGCGCCAGCGGATCGCCATCGCGCGGGCCCTGATCACTGAACCGCGGCTGGTCGTCCTGGACGAGGCCGTCTCCGCCCTCGACGTCACCGTCCGGGCGCAGGTGCTGGAACTGCTGGCCAGGCTCTCCCAGGAGCTGGGTGTATCCTATCTCTTCGTGACCCACGACCTGGGCGTGGTGCGGGCGATCTGCCACCGGGTGGCGGTGATGCAGGGCGGCCGGATCGTGGAGGAGGGGACGACCGATGACGTCTTCCTGCGTCCCCGGCACGCCTATACCCAGAGCCTGCTGTCCGCGACTCCGAACCTGGAGCGCGCCCTGGCCGCGCGCGGCGCCTGACCCTGGGCAGAATCGAAAGGCCGCCGTGTCGCCACGGCGGCCCCCGATCTCGATAATGCAGGGCTAGAAGTCGTACGCCAGCCGCACGCCGTACTCGCGCGGGCGCGCCGGCTGGGCGATGTCCGCGCTGGTGAAGAAGTTGCGCGTCAGGTCGTACTTCTCGTTCAGGATGTTGCGTCCGAACACCGTGGCGGCCCACGGGCCGTCGTGGGGCCGCAGGGTCAGGTCGCCGTTGACCGTCCAGGAACTGGCCACCGCGTAGCGGACGCCGAGGAAGTTCACGTTGCGGTCGCGGAAGTTGTAGTTGACGTTGGCCGCGAGGTCGTGGGCGCCCAGGTCCCAGGTGTAGGTCGCCGAGCCCTGGTAGGACCAGGCGGGGAAGGGGATCTTCTGCCCGGCCCGGTCGACGGTGATCTCTCGGCCGGCCAGGCGCGAAGCTCCGGCGTCGACCTCGAAGAACTCCTTGTACTCACCCTTCTTGTACCCGACGTTCTGGGTCAGAACGAAGGCCGGCGTCGGGTGGAACACCAGCTCCAGCTCGCCGCCCCAGATCTCGGACTTGGGCACATTGGCGAAACGACCCACGAGGCCGTTGGCCGTGAACACCGTCGAGAGCACCTGCTGGTTCTTGTAGTCGTAGAAGAACGCCGAACCGTTGATCTGCAGCGACGGCACGAGGTTGGTCTTGAAGCCCACTTCGTAGGCCCGGAGGATCTCCGGCTTGAACGGCTGGATCGCCGAGGAATTGCCGGTGTTGTAGGTGGTGAAGCCGCCCGACTTCGCCCCGCGGCTCGCCGAGGCGTAGATCAGCGCGCCCTCCACCGGCTTGAAGTCCAGCTCGATCTTGCCGGTCAGGGGCGTCATCTTGGTCGAGACGTTGGTAGGCCGCAGCGCCTGAGCGCCGCCGAAGGCCGAGCCGAAGCCCTCCAGGTGGCGCGTCTCACGCTCGTAGCGGAGGCCGCCGATCAGTTTCCATTGCTCGTTGAACTCGTACTCGGCCTGGCCGAAGCCGCTGATCGACTCGACCTTCTGGTTGTAGTTCACCCGGGCATAGGTGCCGAAATTGTCGAGGAAGTCGGAGTAGTACTGCTCCTTCAGCTCCTGGCGGGAATAGTAGACGCCGAGCACGTAATGCAGGGGCCCTTCCTCGCTGGAGGTCAGGCGAAGTTCGTCCGAAATGACGTTCACCTTGCTGCCGAAGTAGGTGTCGGCCTCGATGGATTGGCTGGAGTCCCAGTCGCCGTACTGGCGACGGATCAGCTGGTCGTAGCTGGCGATGTTGGTCAGTGTCGCCGGGCCGAAATCGTAGGACGCGTTGAGGGACGTGCCCCAGGTCTCGTTGTCCACCCCCGGCTTGGCGTCCAGCGGCAGGTTGGCGTCGCGCGCCAGGAAGGGCGAGATCTTCCAGTCCGTGGCGAACCGGTCGGTGTCGGCGGGAATGAAGACGCCGGTCCCGCTGCGCGTCGTGAAGCCGCGGAAGAGATAGAGGCCGGTCGCTTCCGACTTGTCGCGGCCGGCGTGGACGTCGAACAGCGCTTCCACAGGCCCGCCCGGCTTGTACTCAAGCAGCAGGCGGCCGGCCAGGCGGTCAGCGTCGCCCAGTTCCTCGCCGGTGACGCGGCGATGCTGGTAGGCGCCGCCCTGCTCGGTCGCCAGCGACAGCCTGGCCAGCAGGGCGTCGCCGAAGACGGGTCCGGAGACGTAGCCTTCCGCCCGCAGATGGTCGAAGCGCGCATATTCGGCCATGAAGCCGGCGGACAACTGCTTGCTCGGCCGGTTGGTGATGATGTTCACCGCGCCGCCTGTGGTGTTGCGCCCGTAGAGCGTGCCTTGCGGGCCCCGCAGAACCTCGACCCGCGCCACGTCGAAGATCAGGCCCTGGGTCATGATCGGGACGGGGTAGGCGACCTCGTTCACATAGACGCCAACGGTGGGGGCGTTGTTGGAGGCGTAGTCCGAGAAGCCCACGCCGCGCAGCCGGAACTGCGGCGTGCCGCCGCCGAAGGCCGGCTCGACCTCCAGGCTGGGCGTCGCGTTCTGCAGCTGGTTGATGTTGGTGACGCCGCGTTGGACCAGGTCTTCGGAGGTGACGACGGACAAGGCGATGCCCACGTCCTGGGCGGCCTGTTCACGCCTCTGTACGGTGACGACCAGTTCATCGACCGTCGTGCCGGATCCCGAGGTCTGGGCGCTGGAAGGCTGGGCGCTGACGAGCCCCAGAACGCCCATGGCAGCCCCGACGAAATACCGCTTCATCACAATCCCCCAATATGCAAACCCATGACCCGCTGCTGGCGGTCTGTAGACACCTTCGCGGCGGCCCCTCCCGGGCATGACAGCTTTTGTTCTAGGCGTCGGTCTTGGCCGACTGGCAATTTAGATCAATGACCCAGGGGCGCCCCATCGCAGCATCTACATAAATCTGTCGTCGTCGATAGAAAGACTAAGCGGGCGCCTGGCCGGGTTCGTTTGGAAGATCCTGCGGTTGTGGATATTCCGGCCCGCAACCACCTAAAGTATATGTGCGGCCCGTTGGCGGTTCCTCACAGTTGCGATGAAAGCTTCGCGCTGGCTTCAAGTCTGCGCCAGCCTATTTGTTTCACATCATAAGTTGCTGTTTTTGCACATGATGCTCGTGTGGTCGCTCAATTCATTGAGCACCTAGACCGCCGCAAGGGCCGACGGCGCGGCTAGAAGGTGGGCGGCGTGCAGGCGCTGACCACGACACAGACCTCGTCGCCGACGTTGCGGAACCGGTGCGGCGTCGTGCTCTGGAAGAGATAGGCCTCCCCCGCCTTCAGCACCCGGGTCTGCTGCCCGACGGTGACCTCCAGGCGACCCTGGATCACGATGCCGCCCTCCTCGCCTTCGTGGGTCAGCATCACCCGCCCGCTGTCGGAGCCGGGCTGGTAGGTCTCGTGCAGGATCTGCAGCGTCGAGATGCCGGCCCCGGCGCCGACCTGCCGGTAAGACACGTCGCCGCTTGATATTTCGGCCAGTTCGTCGCGCCGGAAGAAGATCTTCTGCTCGGTGGCGAGGTCGAAGCTGAAGAACTCGGCCAGCGACAGGCCCGCGGCGTCCAGCAGCCGCTTCAGCGACCCGATCGATGGATTGGTGCGCCCGCCTTCGATCAGCGACACGGTGCTGCTCGGCACCCCGGCCTTGCGCGCCAGCGACCTCTGGCTGAGGCCCATCTTCGCCCTGACTGTCCGCAGCCGCGGTCCGACTTCGCCGTCCATGCTCGAAACTCCGATAGGTACGCTCAATATCATGAGCGTCGCATACCTGCGCCCGTGCTCTAACAGCGACTTACCGGCGGCAAATAATAGACTTGCCCACATCTTGAAACTGCGGCCCGATGCCTGCTCCGATATCGGGCAAAGGGCCATGAAATACGCTGCGGGTGCGGAGCGTGGGCGGCTCTGAGGCGGCGCGTCGGTTAGCTGCCTCGTCGGGGCGGCTCGGGACTGGGGGCTTGGCGAATGGACGCGATCGAGATGCTGAAGCGAATCGGACTCGCTGCGTTCGCCGCGGCCGCGGCGGGTCAGGCTCTGGCCCAATCGGCGCCGGCTGCGCGACCCCCGCCGCTCGAGGCCGAGGTCAGCGACGTGGCGGTCCTGCCCGCTCCCGGTCCCCATTGGGTCCTGCTGCTGGATGCGTTCGGCGGCGGCGAGGCTCGGCTGTTGGACGGCGACAGCGGCAAACTTCTCGGCGGGGTCTCCGCCGCCAGCCTTTCCAATATCAATGTGAGCCCCGCCCAGCGGCAGATCTTCGTGGCCGAGTCGATCTGGACCAAGGGCAACCGCGGCGACCGCCAGGACATGGTGACGGTCTATGACGGCAAGACCCTGAACCTCGCCGCGGAAATCCCGCTGCCGGGCCGGGTGTTCATGGGCTCCCGCAGCCAGAACTTCGCCATCACGCCCAGCGGCCAGCGGGGCTACGTCTACAACATGGATCCGTCCTCGTCGGTGATCGTGGTCGACCTCGCCGCGCGCAAGACGAGCCAGACGGTGGACACGCCAGGCTGCGCCCTGGTCTTTCCTTTCGGGGAGGCGGGCTTCTCGTCGCTCTGCGGCGACGGGACCCTGGCGACGGTGACCCTGGGGGCGGGCGCGCCGTCGCTCACCCGCACCAAGCCGTTCTTCGACGCCGAGCGCGACCCGGTCTTCGAGAACTCGCCCACCGATCCGACAAGCGGGCGGACCATTTTCGTGACCTACACGGGCCTAGTCCACACGGTGCAACTCGGCGCGACGCCCCAGTTCGCCAAGCCGTGGTCGATCCAGGCCGCGGCGGGTTTCGCGGCGGCCTCGGCCGACGACCGCGAGCTGGCCTGGCGGCCGGGCGGCAACCAGCCGCTCACCCTGCACCGCGCCACGAACCGGCTGTTCGTGCTGATGCACGCCGGCGGTCACTGGACCCATAAGGAGCCGGGCCAGGAAGTCTGGATCCTCGACGTCGCGAAGCAGACGCTGATCAAGCGCTACAAGCTCGAGAAGCCGGTCTCCAACATCCTGATCAGCCAGGACGCGGATCCGCTGCTGTTCGGGGTCGACAGGACGGGCGTGCTCTACACGTTCAAGCCGGACAGCGGCGAGGTCGTGAAGACCGTGAAGGGCGTGGGCGGCCTGCTCTACGACCCGGCTGCGTGAGGGCCGGGCCATGGATGTGAACGAGGCGGCCGTCCTGCAGATCGTGCTCCGCACGGCGGCGGCGCTGCTGTTCCTGGAAGCCGCGATCGGCAAGTTCGCCGACCGGTCGGGCTTCGAGGGCGTGGTCGCCAACTACCGCGTGCTGCCCGCGCCCCTGGTGGGTCCGGTCGCGCGCCTGCTGCCGCCGACCGAGGTCCTCCTCGCCGTGGGCCTGCTGGCGGGCGTCCTCTCCCCCTGGCCTGCGACGGCCGCGGCCGGCCTGCTGCTGGTGTTCGCCGCCGCCATGGCGCTGAATCTGCGTCGCGGCCGCGCGGCGATCGACTGCGGCTGCGGCCGGGGCGGCCTGCGTCAGCCCTTGAGCTGGTCCCGGGTGGCCAGAAACGTGGTCCTGGCCGGCCTGTTGGTGGTCACGGCGCCCCCGAAGACGGCGGGGCTCGCCGACTGGTCGCTGGGCCTGGCGGGGGGCGGAGTGCTGTTCCTTCTCGACTACACCTTGGCCTACCTGTCGTCGCTGGCGCCCCGCGCCGCCGCCCGGGGGATCCCGAGATGAGCTTCTCCGTGCTGTCCCAGGCCATGCTGTGGATCCTGTTGCTCGGCCTCACGGTGGTGGTCGCCGCCCTGGCGCGCCAGATCGGGGTGCTGCACGAACGCATCGCGCCGGTGGGGGCGCTGGCGACCGGCCGCGGCCCCGAGGTCGGCGAGTTCGCGCCGCTGGTCCAGGGACGGCTGCTCGACGGCGCGCCGTTCACGGTCGGGGCGCCGCTGGCCGCGGGCGTTCGCCTGCGCCTGCTGCTGTTCGTCTCCTCGGCCTGCCCGGTCTGCAAGAAGCTGATTCCCCTCGCCAAGGGCTTCGCCCGCACCGAACGCGTCGAGGTGGTGTTCGTGGGCGACGCCGGGCCGCAGGAGCAGCTGGACTTCGTCAAGCGCTTCGAGCTCGCCGGTTACGCCTTCGCCAACGGGCCGGAGATCGGCATGGCCTTCCGGGTCGAGCGCCTGCCCTACGCCGTGCTGATCGACGGCGAGGGTAGGGTCGCCGCCAAGGGGCTGGTGAACAGCCGCGAACATCTTGAAAGTCTGGTCACGGCCCACGAGACCGGCTTCGCGTCCATCCAGGACTATCTGGCCGCCCGGCCAGCCGCTGAGTGATCGAGGACAGCCCATGACCAAGAGCCGCATCGACCGCCTCAGCGAGCGCTTCACCCGCCACATGGCGGGGCACAGCTCCCGGCGCAGCATGATGTCCCGACTGGGCGCGGTGCTGGTGGGCGCCTCGGCCCTGCCGGTGCTGCCGGTGGCGCGCGCCGAGGCCCAGCCGCGGAAGCCGAAGACGCCCACGCCCGCCCAGCTCAGCGACTTCGCCCGCACCGCCCAGACCAAGGACGATGTGAAGTGCGACTACTGGCGCTACTGCGCCATCGACGGGGTCCTCTGCACCGGCTGCGGCGGCGGCGTGCATACCTGCCCGCCGGGCACCCAGGCCTCGCCCACCTCCTGGGTCGGCACCTGCATGAACCCCGACGACGGGCGCTCCTACCTGATTGCCTACCGCGACTGCTGCGGACGCAGCGTCTGCAAGTCGGACGCCCACTGCGACGGCACCGAGCGGGAGATGCCGGTCTACCGGCCGCAGGGCGACAATGAGATCATCTGGTGCTTCGGCCTCACGACCATGGCCTATCACTGCTCCACGGCCGCGCTCGTCGGGCCCGTGGAGTGAACGGACGGCGCGCCGCCGTGGCGGGACTCGCGGCGGCCTTCGTCACCGTTGCGCCGGGCGCGGCCCAGGCGGACGGGGCCAAGCTCTATGCAACCCACTGTTCGGTCTGCCACCAGGCGGGCGGGGCGGGCCTGGCGGGGGTCTATCCGCGACTCGCCGGCCGCGGGCCGGATCTTGCGCGCAAGCCGGCCGGCCGCCGCCTGATGGTCTCGGCCGGCCTCTACGGCATGGCCGGCCGGCTGGAGGTGGACGGCAAGCCGATCATGGGCGTCATGCCCGGCTTCGCGCAGTTGCCGGACGCGGAGGTCGCCGAGGTGCTGAGCTATGTGGCGGGCCTGGGCGGCAAACCCGCGCCGCCTTTCAAACCCGCCGAGGTCGCGGCTGTTCGCGCGTCAGGGCGCCTGTCGCCCACCGCCGTGAATGCGCTGGCCCGCGCCGCGCCCGGGCGATGACCGCCGGCCGCCGCCTTTGCACCGTCACGGCCGTGGCCTTGACGTTGATCGCACCGCCGGCGGGCGCCGAGGTCTCCGCGAAGTCCGCCTTCCTGGAACGCTGCGGCGGCTGCCACGGCCTGGACGGCAGGTCCGCCGCCGTCCTGGTGCCCGACCTGCGCGACCAGGTAGGCTATTTTCTCTGTACGCCGCAGGGCCGCGCTTATGTCGGGCGGCTTCCGAACGTGGCCTTCTCCGGCGTTTCCGACCAGGCGCTGGCCGGGATCATCAACTACACGATCTTCACAGTGGGCGGGACCAGCGTGCCGGCGGGGGCGAAGGCCTACAGCGCCGCGGAGGTGGGCCGGCTGCGCCGCCAGCCGCTCACCGCCACCGACCTCGTCGCCCAGCGCGCGGTGGTGGCGGAGGCCGTGATCGCCGCCTGTCCCGCCGCGGTGGGTCTCCGCATCTACAAGAGCCGTTCCGCCGCCCAGGCGCCGGCAAAGGAAACCATCCGATGAACCGTCGTACCCTGCTGGCGTCCCTGGTCACCGTCGCCGCGGCGGCCGAGCCCGTGAAGGCGGCGGCCCAGCCGGCGGCTGCGCCGCGGCCGCGGACGCCAGCCCCCGGGCGCATGGGCGCGCGCAACCTGATCACCGACGTGCCGGGCGTCCGGGTCGGCCAGGCCGATGACGAGAAGGCCCGCACGGGCGTCACCGTCATCCTCCCCGACGAGGCGGCCATCGCGGCCGTCGACGTGCGCGGCGGCGGGCCGGGCACCCGTGAAACCGACGCCCTCGACGCCGAGAACCTGGTGCATGCGGTCAACGCCATCGTCCTGGCCGGGGGGTCGGTGTACGGCCTCGCCGCCGCCGACGGCGTCGCGGCCTGGCTGGGGGCCAAGGGGATCGGCTACGGCATGGGCCCTCGGCCGCCCGGCGTGCCGCCTTCGCCGATCGTGCCGGGTGCGATCCTGTTCGACCTGCCCCACGGCGGCGACAAGGCCTGGGGTCTCGATCCGCCCTATCGCCGCCTGGGCATCGAGGCGGTGGAACGGGCCTCCGACACCTTCCGCCTGGGCACGGCCGGCGCGGGCTACGGCGCCTTCTCGGGCGGCATGAAGGGCGGCACGGGTTCGGCGTCGGTGGTGAGCTCCGACGGGTTCACGGTGGGCGCCATCGTGGCCGTGAACAGCGCCGGCTCCACCGTCGCGCCGGGGACCCGGACCTTCTGGGCCGCGCCGTATGAGATGGAGCGCGAGTTCGGCGGCCTTGGCGTCCAGGGCCTGGCGGCCCGCCCCGACGAGTGGGGTCCGATGGCGGCGGACCCAAAGCCGCGGCAGAACACCACCATCGCCTGCATCGCCACCGACGCCCGTCTCGATCCGGGCGAGATCAAGCGCGTGGCGATCATGGCGCAGGACGGCATGGCGCGTGCGATCCGTCCGGTCCACGCCCCGTTCGACGGCGACGTCGTCTTCGCGCTCACGACGGGCCGCCAGGACCTGCCGGAACCGCGGGCCTATCACGTGGCTCGCATCGGCGCGCTGGCCGCCGACGTGCTTTCACGGGCCATCGCCCGCGGCGTCTATGAGGCGACGACCTGGCCGGGCTGCACGGTGAAGGCCTACCGCGACGACCCGGCGCCGCGCCGCTAGGGCTGGCTTGCCAGACGTCGCGCCGCGGGCGACGAAGCGGCATGCGGCTGGCGGCGATCATCCTGACAGGCGGCGCGTCATCGCGGATGGGCGCCGACAAGGCGGCTCTGGCGTGGAACGGCCGCCCCGCCGTGGACCGTCTCGGCGACGTCGCGCGGCGAGCGGGCGCGGAACGCATCCTGACGGCCGGCGGCGGAGATTACGGGCTCGCACGGGTCGACGACCGGGCGCCCGGCGGAGGGCCGGTGGCGGGGATCATGGCGGGGGTCGCCGCCTTGGAGGCCATGGGCTATGCGCGGGTGCTCGTGCTGGCCGTGGATGCCGCGACGGTCCGCCCGGACGATCTGGCGCCCCTGGCCGCCGCCGCGTCGCCGGGCGCCGCCTACGAGGGCCTGCATCTTCCGTTGGTCATGGACATCGCCGCCGCGCCCCGGGATGCAGGCGCCGGATGGGCGGTTGGGCGCCTTATCGAGCGGGCCGGCCTCGCGCGGTTGCCCTGTGCCGCGGGGGCGACCGAGCGCCTGCGCGGCGCCAACACGCCGGAGGAGCGCGAGCGGCTGTTGGTGGCACTCATTGAGGCTGAATCTGCCGAAGAAGGCGGCGCCGCCTGATGAATTTCGCATCGCTGCCGCCGACGCGGTAGTGGAATTGCGGAAAAGGTGGGCGCCGCGGCGCCGCTTCTCCCGTAGGCCCCAGGGCATGCGCGTCCTTGTGGTGGATCCCGATCCGGCCCGCGCGGCCCTGGTCGCGGAAGGCCTCGCCGGCGTCGAGCCGTTGGAGGTGCGCCACGCGTTGCTGTTCAACGAGGCCGAGGCGGCGACGTTCGCGCCGGACGTGATCGTCGTGGCCTCGGACAGCCCCGACCGCGACACCATCGAGAGCCTCCGCGAGGCGACGGCCGCCAACCCGCGCCCGGTGGTGATGTTCGTCGACCGCTCCGAGCCGGGTCTGGCCGAGCAGGCGGTGCTCGCGGGGGTCTCGGCCTATGTGGTCGACGGGCTCTCCGCCGCCCGGGTGCGTTCGGTGCTGGAGGTGGCCATGAGCCGCTTCCAGCTGATGAACGGCCTGCGACAGGATCTGGAGAAGGCCAAGGCCGACCTCGCCTCGCGCAAGACGGTCGAGCGGGCCAAGGCTCTGCTCATGAAGGAGCGCGGCTTGGAGGAGGAGGCGGCCTACCGCGTGCTCCGCAAGCTCTCCATGGATACGGGCCGGCCGATCGGGGCGGTCGCGGCGGACCTCGTGGCCTTCGCCGGGGTGCTGAAAGGGAACGGCCCATGAGCGGCGAACGGCCTCTGCGCCTCGGATTCATCGCGCTGAACGACGCCGCCGTCATGATCGTGGCGAAAGAGAAGGGGTTCTTCGCGGCCGAAGGCCTGGACGTGGAACTGAGCCGCCAGGTCTCCTGGGCGACCGTCCGCGACAAGATGAGCATCGGCGCGCTGGACGGCTCGCATATGCTGGCCCCGACCGCTCTGGCGATCAGCCTGGGCGCTGCCGGCGGCGAGCCCACCCCGCTCGTCGCGCCGCTGGCCCTGAACATCAACGGTCCCGCGATCACGGTGGCCTCGCGCCTGGCCGCCGCCATGGGGACCGGCAGCACGGCCGACGGCCTGGCCCGGCTGGTGGCGCGACGGCGAGAGGAGGGGGCCAGCCCGATCACCCTGGCCGTGGTTTTCCCGTTCTCGGTACACAACTACCTGCTGCGGGACTGGCTGGCGCGCGCCGGGATCGATCCGGACCGCGACGTGCGCCTGACCATCGCCCCTCCGTCGCGGATGACCGAACTGCTGGTGGGCGGCGTGGTCGAGGGCTTCTGCGTGACCGAGCCCTGGGACACGGCGGCGGTGGCGGCCGGCGCCGGGGTGGTGCTGGTGCGCGGTTCGGAGTTCTGGCCGCGCACCCCCGACAAGGTGTTCGCGGTCACCGAGGCCTGGGCCGCGGAGCGCCCGGACGACCTGCAGGCGCTGCTCCGGGCCATGCTGCGGGCCGGCGCCTGGGCCGACGAGCCCGGCCACCGCGCCGAGCTGGCCTCGTTGCTGGCCCAGCCCCACTACGTCGGCGCCGACGCCGGGGTGATCGGGGCGTCGCTCTCCGACATGATCTTCCATGCGGGCGGAGCCAGCGCGCCGCAGACGGTCCACGCCGGCTGGCTGCTCAGCCAGATGATGCGCTGGGCCCACATCGAGCCGGACGTCGACATCGCGTCCGTGGCCCGCCGGGTGTACCGGCCCGACCTGCACCAGACGGCGACCAGGGCCCTGGGGTTGCCGGACACGGCTCCGATCGAGGCGCTGGAGGGCTTCGAAGAAGGCGGTTCGTTTGGGCTCGCCACCGCCCAGGCCCATGCGATCCGGGCGCGGCTCAGCCGGACTTCCGGCGGGTGAGGGGCCTGCGTCGCCCATAACTTGTGCGCTGCAGCACGGATGGGCGCCCGCGAGCTGGGCAGTATGACCCGATAGCGACGGTTTCCGAAGGTTGCCGCTGTGTCCCGTGTTGCGGCGCAACGAACGGCGTGACGACCTGTCATCGACATCGCGGGGCAACGACGTTCCGCGACGGCCACTGACAGGCCGAACGGCGCAGCGACTGCGCCGACTTGCACGGACACCGGCGTCCGCCTGGGGCTCTCCGCCCCGGCGGGCGCTTTTTTTTGGCCTCGGGGGATGAGCCACGATGATCATGAGGAAGGTTCTGGCGGCCGGCGCGGCGAGCGCGGCCCTGGTCTGGGGGAGCGGCGCGGCGGCGCAGGCGCCCGCGGAGGCGCCGCAGGTCACTGCGCCGCCGGCGGAGGACGCGTTGCCCGGAACGGCGGAAGAAGTGTCCGCCGCCGAGGTCGAGCTCCCCGCGCGCGAGCCACCCCCGCCGCCGGCCGCGGCAACGATCAGCGACGCCATCGCGGCGGGGAAGCTGCTGTTCGAGGTGCGCGGCCGCTACGAGTTCGTCGACCAGAAGAAGACCGCGGTCCTGACTAAGAACGGCGAGGCGGCGACGGTGCGCACGCGCCTCGGCTGGGAGAGCGCCGACTGGAACGGCCTGCGCGGCCTGATCGAGTTCGAGGACGTCCGGCAGGTGGGCCCGGAGCACTTCCAGGTCCAGGTTCCCGGCGCCACGACCCCGCCGCTGAACGGCGCGGCCAAGGTCCGCTATCCGATCATCAACGATCCCGACGGGACCGAGCTCAACCGGCTGCAGCTCAGCTGGACGCCCAACGCGGCGTTCGCCGGCACGATCGGCCGCCAGCGCATCCTGATCGACGACCAGCGCTTCGTCGGCAACGTCGGCTGGCGCCAGGACGAACAGACCTTCGACGCGGCGCGCATCGACCTGGCGCATGGGCGGTTCAAGCTGTTCTACGCCTACGTCAGCCACGTGAACCGCGTGCTGGGCGAGCTGCGCGACTGGGACTCGGACAGCCATCTGGCCCAGCTCACCTGGACGCCCGCCGAGCAGCTCAAGCTGCAGGGCTTCGTCTACGCCCTCGACTTCGGGAACTCGGCCGCCAACTCCTCGATCACCAAGGGGATCAAGGCGTCGGGCAAGACCTGGGTTGGGCTCTACCAGCTCGCCTACAACGCCACCTACGCGCATCAGTCGGACTACAACGGCAACACCGCCGACTACGGCCTCGACTACTGGGGCGCGGACCTCGCCGGGACCTTCGACATCTACACCGCCAGGGTCTCCTACGAGTCCCTGGAGGGCGACGGGACCCGTGGTTTCACCACGCCACTGGCCACGACCCACGCCTTCCAGGGATGGTCCGACGCCTTCGTCCAGCCTCTGGGCGGCAACAAGGGCTTCGTCGACGGGCTGCGCGACCTGAACTTCACCCTCAACGTGAAGCCCAGGTGGAAGTGGACCTACCTGTTCAACATCGACGTCCTGGTCCGCTATCACGACTTCGACAGCCAGCGGACGGGCGCGAGCCTGGGCCGCGAGTGGGACGCCCAGGTCCAGGCGACGATCAATCCCAAGCTCACGGCGGCGATCAAATACGCCGACTTCGAACGCGCCGCCCGCGTGCCCGCGGGCTCGGCCGCGCCGCCGCCCTCCCGGACCAAGGTCTGGCTCACCCTCGAATACAAGCTCTGACGGAGGCGATCCCATCATGACCGCAAAGACCCATGGACTGACCCGCCGCAGCGCGCTCACCGCCGCCGCCGCGACCCTCGCCGCTGGCAAGGCTCTGCTGCCGTCCGGCGCCTTCGCCGCCGGCCCAGGGCCGGAGGTGGCCAAGGCGCGCCTCGGCTTCATCGCCCTCACCGACGCCTCGCCGCTGATCATCGCCAAGGAACGCGGCCTGTTCGCCAAGTACGGCATGCCCGACGTGGAGGTGCTGAAGCAGGCCTCCTGGGGCGGCACGCGCGACAACCTGGTGCTGGGCTCGGGGGGCGGGGGCATCGACGGCGCCCACATCCTGTCGCCGATGCCCTACCAGTTCAGCGCGGGCGTCAACACCGGCGGCAAGCTGGCGCCGATGAACATCCTGGCCCGGCTCAACACCAACGGCCAGGCGATCAGCGTCGGCAACGACCTGAAGGCCGTGAAAGTGGGCCTGAACAGCGCCGGCGCGAAGGCCAAGTTCCTCCAGCTCAAGGCGGCCGGGAACATGGCCAAGGTCGCCATGACGTTCCGGGGCGGCACGCACGACCTGTGGCTCCGCTACTGGCTGGCGGCCGGCGGCATCAACCCCGACACCGACGTCTCCACCATCGTGATCCCCCCGCCGCAGATGGTGGCCAACATGAAGGCCGGAACCCAGGACGCCTTCTGCGTGGGCGAGCCCTGGAACGGCCAGCTGGTGAACCAGAAGGTCGGCTACACCGCCTGCCTCACGTCCGAGATCTGGATGAACCACCCGGAGAAGTGCCTCGGCGTCCGCGCCGACTGGGTGGCGAAGTATCCCCGCGCGGCTCAGGCCCTGACCATGGCGGTCATGGAAGCCCAGATGTGGTGCGACAAGCAGGCCAACCGCCCGGCCATGTGCTCCGTCGTCTCGGGCCGGCAGTACATCAACGTGCCGATGGGCGACATCCTGCCCCGCCTGCAGGGCACAGTGGACTTCGGCGACGGTCGGTCGGTGAAGGGCTCGCCGCACGTCATGAAGTTCTGGGCCGACAACGCCTCGTTCCCCTTCAAGTCGCACGACCTGTGGTTCCTCACCGAGAACGTCCGCTGGGGGGTGTTGCCACAGGCCACCAACAAGATGGCGCTGGTGAACAAGGTCAACCGCGCCGACATCTGGCGCGCGGCGGCCAAGGCTCTGGGCGTGGCGGCGCCGGCCTCCGACAGCCGCGGCCCCGAGAAGTTCTTCGACGGCAAGGTGTTCGACCCGGCCAATCCCGCCGCCTACCTCGCCAGCCAGCCCATCAAGAAGCTCGTCTAGGAGGCCGCCCATGAGCCTGCCCGCCTATTCCGAAAGCGCCGCCGCTCCCGTTCCGAAGCCGGCGGAGGTCTTGCCACTGCGTCGCAAGCCGCCGCGGTTCGCGAGGCGCGCGGCGGCTATCCTGAGCGGCGTGGCCGCTCAGGTTCTGCCGCCGCTGGTCACACTGGGGGTGATCCTGCTGCTTTGGCAGGGATTGTCCGGCGACGCGGCGGGCGGCCTGCCGGCGCCGGCCACCATCTGGCTGGAGTCGCGCGAGCTGATCATGGATCCGTTCTTCGACCGGGGCGGGGTGGACAAGGGCCTGTTCTGGCACGCGCTCACCAGCCTCCAGCGGGTGGCCATCGGCTTCAGCTTCTCGGCCGTGGTGGGCGTCGCCCTGGGCGTGCTGGTGGGCTCCAGCCGCTTCGCGCACCGCAGCCTGGATCCGATTTTCCAGGTCCTGCGCACGGTGCCGCCGCTGGCCTGGCTGCCGATCTCGCTGGCGGCCCTGCACGAGGCCAACCCCTCGGCCCTGTTCGTGATCTTCATCACCGCCATCTGGCCGATCGTTATCAACACGGCGGTGGGGGTGCGCAACATCCCGCAAGACTACGTCAACGTCGGCCGGGTGCTCAGGCTCTCGCCGCCGGAATACTTCGTCACCATCCTGCTGCCGGCGGCCACCCCCTACATCTTCACGGGCCTGAGGATCGGCGTCGGCATGAGCTGGCTCGCCATCGTCGCGTCCGAGATGCTGCTGGGCGGCGTGGGCGTCGGCTTCTTCATCTGGGACCAGTACAACGCGTCCCGCATCTCTGACATCGTCGTGGCCCTGGTGTGGGTCGGCCTGGTGGGCTTCGCGCTCGACCGGCTGGTCGCGCTCGCAGGCCGCATCGTCTCCCGCGGCGCGTCCGCGAGCTAGGAGCCAGCCATGAGCAGCAGAGCCTATCTCTCCATCGAGAACCTGGGCGTCACCTTCAACGCCGGCCAGCGCGCCAGCGAGGTGCTGAAGGGCGTCGATCTCACGGTCGACCAGGGCGAGTTCATCTCGATCATCGGCCACTCCGGCTGCGGCAAGTCCACCTTGCTGAACGTCGTGGCCGGCCTGGTCCCGGTGAGCCACGGCGCGGTGATCCTCGACAAGCGGGCGGTGGACGGCCCCGGGCCCGACCGGGCGGTGGTGTTCCAGAACCATTCCCTGCTGCCCTGGCTCACCGTCTACGAGAACGTGCGGCTGGCGGTGGACAAGGTGTTCCGCGGCAGGAAGAGCCGCCCTGAGCGCCACGCCTGGACCCTGCACAACCTGGCCCTGGTCCAGATGACCCACGCCAAGGACAAGAAGCCCCACGAGATCTCGGGCGGCATGAAGCAGCGGGTGGGCCTGGCCCGGGCCCTGGCCATGGAGCCCAAGGTGCTGCTGCTGGACGAGCCGTTCGGGGCGCTGGACGCGCTCACCCGCGCCAACCTGCAGGACAGCGTCATGGAGATCCACGCCAAGCTCCGCAACACGGTGCTGATGATCACCCACGACGTGGACGAGGCGGTGCTGCTGTCCGACCGGATCGTGATGATGACCAATGGCCCGGCGGCCGAGATCGGCGACATCGTGCGGGTGGAACTGCCACGGCCCCGACGGCGGATCGAGGTGGACGCCACCCCGGCCTATATCGCCGCCCGTCACGCCGTGATCGAATTCCTCTACGCCCGGCACACGGGGCTGCACGCCGCGGCCTAGCTCAAATTCCAGGCGCCTGGGGCGATCCGGGCGCCTGGTTTTTGCACTGCAGCGAAACATGGCCTTCGGCGAGGCTCTTGGCGCGTGACGTCGGGGCCGGGACCGCGCTCTCCTGCTTCCAAGGCCCAGGACAACGGCGTTCGCGGCTTTCGGAGCGGCTCGAAGACGAGCCTTCCCACCCTTGGCGACGCCGCCTGTCCACTCCAGCACAGGGCCTTTTTCCCTTATGGTCAGTCGCTCGTTCCTGAAGTCGGGACACACCCCGACTCTGCTCTCCGCCTTCCTCTATTTCGACCTCAGCTTCATGACCTGGGTGGTCCTGGGCCCGCTGGGCGTGGCGATCGCCAAGGACTTCGGCCTGACGCCGGCGCAGAAGGGCTTCATGGTCGCCGTGCCGGTGCTGTCCGGCGCCATCCTGCGCCTGGGGGCAGGCCTGCTGGTCGACCACATCGGCCCGAAGAGGACCGGCCTGATCGGGCAACTGGTCGTGCTGCTCGGCCTGGCGGTGGCCTGGTTCCTGGGCGTCCACAGTTACCATCAGGTGCTGGCGCTGGGCGTCGTGCTCGGCGTGGCCGGCGCCTCGTTCGCCGTGGCCCTGCCGCTGGCCTCGCGCTGGTATCCGCCGGAGCACCAGGGCCTGGCCCTGGGCATCGCCGGGGCCGGCAACTCGGGGACTGCGCTGGCGGCGCTGTTCGCGCCCGGCCTGGCCCAGCTCTACGGCTGGCAGAACGTGATCGGCCTGGCCGCCCTGCCGCTGGCCGTGGCTTTCGTGGTCTATCTGGTGTTCGCCAAGGACGCCCCGAACCGGCCGCCGCCCAAGACCCTGACCGAATACATGGGCGTGCTGCGCGAGGGCGACGCTTGGTGGCTGATGGCGCTCTACGGCGTGACCTTCGGCGGTTTCGTCGGCCTGTCGTCGTCGCTGACCATCTACTTCAACGCCGAGTATGGCCTGTCGGCGGTAACCGCCGGCTTCTTCACCGCGGCCTGCGTTTTCGCCGGCTCCTTCGTGCGGCCGGTGGGCGGCGCCCTGGCGGACCGCTTCGGCGGCGTGCGGACGCTGACGGTCGTCTACGTCCTGGCGGGCTTGGGCCTGGCCATGGTCAGCTTCCAGCAACCGAGCGTCTGGCTGGCCCTGGGCCTGATGATGTTCTCGATGATGGCGCTGGGCGCCGGCAACGGGGCGGTCTTCCAGCTCGCGCCGCAGCGCTTCGGCAAGGAGATCGGCGTGATCACCGGCCTGGTGGGCATGACCGGCGGCGTCGGCGGCTTTTACCTGGCCTCGAGCCTGGGCTGGGCCAAGCAGGTCACCGGCTCGTACCAGGCCGGGCTGCTGGCCTTCGCCGGCCTGGCGCTGCTGGCCCTGATCGGCCTGATCGGCGTGAAGGCGAAGTGGCGCGAGACCTGGCCGAAGCTGGCCGGCGCGGCCCTGCGGCTCTGAGGGGATGACCATGCCCAAGGAGAAGCTCGTCGTCATCGGCAACGGCATGGCCGGCTGCCGGGCGGTGCAGGAAGTGCTGAAGCGCGACCCCGGCCGCTACGAGATCACCATCTTCGGCGCCGAGCCCCGGGTGAACTACGACCGGATCATGCTGTCGCCGGTGCTGGCGGGGGAGAAGTCCTTCGCCGACATCGTGATCAACGACGAAGCCTGGTACCGCGACAACGGCATCGTCCTGCACGCCGGCTGCAAGGTCGAGGCGGTGGATCGGGCGGCGCGGGTCGTGCGCGTCGAGGACGGCCACGAGGTCCACTATGACCGCCTGATCCTGGCCACCGGTTCCGATCCGATCCGCCTGCCCCTGCCGGGCGCAGACCTGGCGGGCGTGGTCACTTTCCGCGACCTCGACGACGTGGAGGCGATGATCGCCGCCGCGAAGCCGGGTGCGAAGGCGGTGGTGATCGGCGGCGGCCTCCTGGGCATCGAGGCGGCGTACGGACTCTCCAAGCGCGGCATGTCGGCGACGGTGGTCCACCTGCTGGACGTGCTGATGGAGCGCCAGCTCGACGCCTCGGCCGGGTTCCTGCTCACCGAGGCCCTGGCGGGCAAGGGCGTGGCCACCGAATTGGAAGCCCAGTCGGAAGAGATCGTCGGCAAGGACGGCCGCGTGGCTGGCCTGAAGCTGAAGGACGGCCGCACGCTGCCCTGCGACCTCCTGGTGATGGCGGTGGGTATCCGTCCGGCCTCGGGCCTCGCCAAGGCGGCAGGGCTGGAGG
This sequence comes from Phenylobacterium sp., assembly GCF_004297125.1. GTDB lineage: Bacteria > Pseudomonadota > Alphaproteobacteria > Caulobacterales > Caulobacteraceae > Phenylobacterium. The sequence continues at coordinate 426,803 of NZ_SCVD01000019.1, forward strand.
TGAACCGTGGCGTGATCGTCGACGACACCCTGCGCACCTCCGACCCGGCGATCTACGCCATCGGCGAATGCGTCGAGCATCGCGGCCAGTGCTACGGCCTGGTGGCGCCGATCTGGGAAATGTGCCGGACCCTGGGCGAGGCGCTGACCGACGGACAGGGGACCTACGAAGGCTCCAGCCTCTCGACTCGGCTCAAGGTGTCGGGCGTGGACGTCTTCTCCGCCGGCAAGCACCTGGGCGGGGCGGGGTGCGAAGACATCGTGTTCCGCGACGCCGGACGCGGCGTCTACAAGCGTATCGTGCTGGAGGACGGCAAAGTCGCCGGCGCGGTGCTGTTCGGCGATGCCGCGGACGGCGGCTGGTACTTCGACCTCATGAAGTCCGGCGAGGACGTCGCGGGCTTCCGCGAGACCCTGGTCTTCGGCCAGGCCGCCACGGAGGGCCTTCGAGGCCTGGACCCTAGCGCGGCCGTTGCGGCGATGGCGGACACCGCCGAGGTGTGCGGCTGCAACGGCGTCTGCAAGGGCGAGATCACGAGCGCCATCGCCGACCAGGGCCTGACCACCCTGGAGAGCGTGCGGGCGGTCACCAAGGCCTCGGCATCGTGCGGCACGTGTACGCCGCTGGTGGAAAAGTTGCTGAAGCTGAGCCTCGGCGACGCCTTCCAGGCCCAGATCGGTCCGAAGCCGGTCTGCGGCTGCACCCATCGCGGCCACGACGAGGTCCGCCGGCGCATCGTCGACGAGGAGCTGAAGTCGATCCCGGCGGCCATGCAGGCGCTGGAATGGACCACGCCCGACGGCTGTTCGTCCTGCCGCCCGGCGCTGAACTACTACTTGGTCTGCGCCTGGCCCGGCGACTATCGCGACGACAAGCAGTCGCGGTTCGTCAACGAGCGGGTCCACGCCAACATCCAGAAGGACGGCACCTATTCGGTGGTCCCGCGCATGTGGGGCGGGGTGACCAGTTCCGACGAGCTGCGCGCCATCGCCGACGTGGTCGACAAGTTCGACATCCCGACCGTGAAGGTCACCGGCGGCCAGCGCATCGATCTGCTGGGCGTGAAGAAGGACGACCTGCCCGCGGTCTGGGCCGACCTGAACAAGGCCGGCATGGTCTCGGGTCACGCCTACGCCAAGGGCCTGCGGACGGTGAAGACCTGCGTCGGGACCGACTGGTGCCGGTTCGGGACCCAGGATTCCACCGGCCTGGGGGTGCGGCTCGAGAAGTTCATGTGGGGCTCCTGGTCGCCCGCCAAGGTGAAGTTGGCGGTCTCCGGCTGCCCGCGGAACTGCGCCGAGGCCACCTGCAAGGACATCGGCGTGATCTGCGTCGACAGCGGCTACGAGATCCACGTCGGCGGCGCGGCGGGCCTGCATATCAAGGGCACCGAGATCCTCACCAAGGTCGCCACCGAGGACGAGGCCGTCTGGACCATCTGCGCGGTCATGCAGTTCTACCGCGAAAACGCCTGGTACCTGGAGCGGATCTACAAGTGGATGGACCGCATCGGCCTCGACGCCATCAAGGCGCAAGTCGAGGATCCGGAGGCCCGGCGGGCGCTCTACGACCGCTTCTCCTATTCGCAGCGCTTCTTCCGCGTCGACCCCTGGGCCGAGCGGGTGGCCGGTCGCGACGCCCACGAATTCAACCCGCTCAGCCGTCGCATGGAGTTCGAACCGGCATGAACGCGCTCGTCAAAGATCCCATCCTGTGGACCGACGTGGGCGCCGTCACCGACGTGCCCCTGCGCGGTTCGCGCCGCGTGCCGACCGCGGACGGCGACATCGCCATCTTCCGGACCGGCGACGGCAAGGTCTTCGCGCTCCGCGACCGCTGTCCCCACAAGGGCGGACCGCTCAGCCAGGGGATCGTCCACGGTCACGCGGTGACCTGCCCCCTGCACAACTGGTCGATCGAACTGGCCACCGGCGAGCCCATGGGCGCCGATCGCGGCAAGGGCTGCGCGCCGGTCGTGCCGCTGGAGGTGCGCGACGGCCGCCTCCTGCTCGGCCGGATCTGAGGCCGTGAGCGTCCGCACCGCATGCCCGTACTGCGGCGTGGGCTGCGGCGTGAGCGCGGCGGCGGACGGGCGCGCGCTGGAGGTGCGAGGCGATCCCGAGCATCCCGCCAACCTGGGCCGCCTCTGCTCCAAGGGCACGGCGCTGGGCAAGACGGTTAGCCTGGAGGGCCGGCTGCTGCACCCGATGATCGGGAACCGCCGGGTCAGCTGGAGCGAGGCGACGCAACGCGTCGCGGGCAGGTTCGCCGAGACGATCGCCAGGCATGGACCGGACTCGGTGGCCTTCTACGTCTCGGGCCAGATCCTGACCGAGGACTACTACGCGGCCAACAAGTTGATGAAGGGCTTCATCGGCTCGGGGAACATCGACACCAACTCGCGCCTCTGCATGGCCTCGGCGGTGATCGCCCACAAGCTGGCCTTCGGCGCCGACCTGGTCCCCGGCTGCTACGAGGACCTGGACCTCGCCGACTTGGTGGTCTTCTCCGGCCACAACGCCGCCTGGACCCACCCGGTGCTGTTCCGCCGCATGGAGGCGGCCCGGGCCCGCGGCCAGCGGCACGTCGTCATCGACCCGCGCCGCACCGACACGGCGGAGGCCGCCGACCTGCACCTGCCGCTGGCCCCGCAGACGGACGTGCGGCTCTGGAACGGGCTGCTGGCCGACCTGATGCGGCGCGGCGCCGTCGATCGCGCCTATGTGGCCGCCCACGTCTCGGGCTTCGCGGACGTCGAGGCCGAACTGGCCCAGGCCGACCAGTCCCCATCCGCAATCGCCGCAGACTGCGGCGTGGCGCTGGCCGATCTGGAAGCGTTCTTCCGCCTGTTCGCCGAGACGCCGAAGACGGTCAGCCTGTTCTCCATGGGCGCCAACCAGTCGGTCCAGGGCGTGGCCAAGGGCTCGGCGATCCTCAACGTTCACCTGGCCACCGGGCGGATCGGCAAGCCGGGAGCCTGCCCCTTCTCGATCACCGGCCAGCCCAACGCCATGGGCGGCCGCGAAACCGGCGGCATGGCGACGACGCTGGCCGGCCACATGGACTTCGACGACGCGGCGCGGGCTCGGGTCGGCCGGTTCTGGGGCGGCCCGCGGATCGCCGCCGGGCCGGGCCTCAAGGCCGTCGACATGTTCGACGCCGTGGCGGACGGCCGGGTCAAGGCGATCTGGATCATGGCCACCAACCCGGTGGTCAGCCTGCCGGACGCCGGCCGGGTGCGCGCGGCTCTGGCGGCCTGCCCCTTCGTGGTGGTTTCCGACTGCGTGGCCGAGACCGACACCCTGCAATTCGCCCACGTGAAGCTGCCCGCCCTGGCCTGGGGCGAGAAGGACGGCACGGTCACCAATTCCGAGCGCCGGATCACCCGCCAGCGGCGCCTGTTCGACCCGCCCGGCGAGGCGCGCGCCGACTGGCGGATCGTGGCCGATGTCGCCACGGCGATGGGCTTCGGCGACGGCTTCGGCTGGCGCAGCCCCGCCCAGGTGTTTCGCGAGTGGGCGCGCCTCACGGCCTATGAAAATACCAGCCGCGTCCTGAACCTGGGCCCGATGGCGACGATCAGCCCGGAGGCGTACGACGCGCTGGAGCCGGTCCAGTGGCCGGTGACCACCGCGGGCGGGACGGCGCGCCTGTTCGAGGACGGGCAGTTCCAGACGCCCGACGGCCGCGCCCGCATGGTGCCGGTCGCCGCGCGAGGCCCCGCCGAAGCCACGTCGCCGGCCTTCCCGTTGTCGCTGAACACCGGCCGGGTCCGCGACCACTGGCACACCATGACGCGGACCGCCCTGGCCCCCGAACTCTGCCGCCATGCGCCCGAGCCCTACGTCGAACTCCATCCCGCCGACGCCGGCCCGCTGGGCATCGGTGAAGGCGCGCTGACCCGTGTGCAGACCGCCCACGGCGAGGCCATCGCCGTGGCCCGCCTCACCGACCGCCAGCGGCGGGGCTCGGTGTTCATGCCCATGCACTGGACCGAGGTCTTCGCGCCCTCGGGCCGCGCCAATCCGCTGGTGGCCCCCAGGATCGACTCCCGCTCGGGCCAGCCCGAGTTCAAGCACACGCCGGCCCGGGTCCGGGCGTACCGCGAGACCTGGCGCGGCTTCTTCCTGGCCCGCGACGCCTGGCGTGCGCCCGCCGGCCTGGACCTCGTCTGGCGGCGCATTCCGCACGCCGCCTGCCAGCTCCACGAATTCGCCGGGCGCGGCGACGCGCGCGAGCGCGCGGCGGTCCAGAAGGCGCTGACCCGCAAGACCGGCGACGTCCTGCGCTTCGACGACCCGGCCGCGGGCAGCCTGCGTGAGGCCTGGATGGACGGCGACCGCCTGGACCGGGTGATCTTCTTCACCACCGCCGGCGCCCTGCCGCCGCGGGACTGGCTGGCCGACCTGTTCGCCGCCGAGGCCCTGACCGCGGCCGACCGCACGGCCCTGCTGATCGGCCGCCAACCTGGGCAGGCCTTGGACGCCAGCCCCATCGTGTGCGCCTGCCGGGGCGTGCGGAGCCAGCGTATCGAGACCGCCATCGTCGGCGGTTGCGCCACGGTCGACGCCATCGGCGAGGCGACCGGCGCGGGCGCGAACTGCGGCTCCTGCCGTCCCGAGATCGCCCGTCTGATCGCCGCTTCCAAGGGAGATGTCCGCCATGCCGCATGAGCCGGGACGTGTGCGCCTGGTGGGCGCGGGGCCGGGCTCGGCCGACCTGCTGACGGTCCGCGCCCTGCGGGCTGTCGAGGGCGCCCAGGCGCTGCTCTACGACGCCCTGGTCTCGGACGAGGTGATCGCGCTGGCGCCCGCCGCCTGCCTCAAGATCCAGACCGGCAAGCGGGCCGGCCGGACCAGCATGAAGCAGGAGACCATCAATCGCCTCATGCTGCGCCTGGCCCGCCGCGGGTTGGACGTGGTGCGGCTGAAGGGCGGCGACCCGTCGATCTTCGGGCGTGTCGGCGAGGAGGCGGCCTTCCTGCACGCATGCGGGATCGCGACCGAGGTCGTGCCCGGCGTCACCGCCGCCAGCGCCGCGGCGGCGCAGTTCGGCTTCCCGCTGACCCATCGCGGCGAGGCGCGACGCCTGCTCCTCGCCACAGCCACCACCCAGGACAGCGGCCTGACCGAGGGCGGCTGGGCCGCGGCGGCCGATCCGGAGACCACCGTGGCGCTCTACATGGGCCGCGACCGCCTGGAGGCGGCTGCCCAGCGCCTCATCGCCCAGGGTCGCTCGCCGGCCACTCCCGTCATGGCGGTGGAGAACGCCGGCCGTCCCGACGCGCGGGCCATGCCGGGCACGCTGGCCGGCCTCGGGGCGACGCTGGCGGCGGCGCGGGTCACCGGGCCGGTGGTGCTGATTGTCGGCGAGGTCACCGCCCAGGCGGACGTCTTCGCCGCGATGCCAAACGACGCCCTGGCCGAGGCCGGCTGATGAACGACAACCAGCTCCGCGCCTTCGAGAACGACTTCGTGCCGGCCATGCGGGAGTTCGGACTGGCCACGGGCTAGCGCGCCCGCGCCCCAAGCGATCAGGATCGCCGCTCTCACCCGCCTGGCGGCTGCCGGAAGGCGCGCCTGTCCGCGCCGGCATCCACAACCGGGCCGGGAACCTTAACTTGATCTTATTCCGAGGGCGGTGGGGCGCTGTTAGCTATGGCCTGCGGCGCACCGGGGGGTGTGGTTGTCAAAGCCCGGCGCGGCCGGGCTTGTCCTGGGAGGGGACATGCAGAACGCCATCAGCATCGAGACCTGTCTGGAAAGAGCCAATCGGCTGAGAACGCTCGCGGACCACGCGACGAGCTACGACCTCATGCTGACCTATGAACAGCTGGCCGAGGAATGGCTTCACTTGGCCAGCAAGGCCTCCAGAAACCAGCACAAGCGCGCCGTCGCGCCCCGGCTTGCGCCGGTCGCCCCGACGCCGGCGCGTGGGCGCGGTCTGCGCGCCTGGTTTCGTTAACCCGTAGGAGTCGTCGGTGTGGCGTAAGGTGTCATCGTTCGAACTTCCGCTCGCCGAGGCAGCGGGTCTTGAAGGATTGCGGATGCGCCCGGGCCACGCCGGCCGAAATGAGCCCGACACCTGGCGCGGGCGAGGCGCGCCGGAGGGGCGCGGCGTCGCGCGTTCGCTGCCCTCGGGCCGATCGAGCCTGATCGCCACGCTGGTTCCTCTGGGCGTCCTTGTCGCCTCCGTGGTGACCGTCCGGCATCTCGGCGTCAGCCTCATACCCGCCGTGCTGGTGACGACCATGCTGGTCGTGGCGGCGACGTTCGGCCTGATCGGGGCCATCCTGGCGGTCGCCGTGTGCGCCGCGATCTACCAGGTGGCGATCGGCCTGCCCTCCGGGCCCGAGGCGAGGCCGACGCTGATCGCCCTGGCGGCGGGGGCCGGCTTCGTCGGGCTGGCGTCGGATGGGATCCGCCGCTGGGGCCTTGCCGCCGGGACCGGCGGATTGGCGGCCCCGCGCCTGCTTGTGCGGATCGGCCGGCTTCGCGGCGCCTTGGCCGGGATCGCGCCGCAGGACGGCGCGGGCGCTGCACGCCTGGCTTTGCGCATCCTCCTCGCCCTTGCATCTCTGGGCCTTACGCTCGCGGTGGCCTTCGTCGTGCGGGGCTTCGGCGAGGCTTTCGCCGTGCTTGCGATCGCCCTGGGCGTGCTCTTGACCGCGCCCCTGGCTGGCCGGATCGGCGGAAGCCTGATCGGCCTCGCCGGCGGCGTGATGCTGGCCGTGGCGGTCGCGCCGGTCGGCGCCCAGGCTGTCCCGGCCGCGATCGCCGCCGTGGCCTTGGCCGCGATGGCCGGCTGGATCGGCGGGCTGCGCCAAGACGCGCAGTTGCGCGGTCACGCGATGGCGGGCCTCATCGCCGGGGCGCGAGCCCTTGGGGATGCGAGACATGAATTGGATGTCCGACGCGAACTGCTCGCGGCGCTCGTGGCGCTAGGCCGCGGCCGCGCCGTCCTGCTGGAAGGCGGGGCGGTGGTCGCCAGCCACCCGCCGGGACAGACCTGGGCGCCCGGGGACGAGACTTGGCGCGAGCGGGAAATGCGGTCCGAGGATCGGGTGGTCGGACAGGTTCGCTGGCGCTATGCGCCGGGCGCCGCGGGCGGTCGCGCGCTCGACAACGCCGCCCATGCCCTGATCGACCTTGCTGCGTCGACCCTGCTGCGGCTGCGGTTCGCGGCCGAGATGGGGGAGATGGAGGAGGCCGCGCGGATCGAGCACCTGAGGACCGTCCTGCTCGACGCCGTCTCGCACCACTTCCGCTCGCCGCTGTCGGGAATCCTCGGCTCGGTGACCAGCATCCTGGGCCTGTCGTCGGACCACGATCCGGCGGTCAGCCGCAAGCTGCTGTTCATCATCAAGGATCAGGCGAACCGGCTCAGCCGGTACGTCGACAACTTCATCAGCGTGGCGCGCCTCGAGTCCGGCGCCGTCGACGTCAATCTCGCCGAGGTCAGCCTGGAAGCCTTGGTTTACGATGTCTGGGAGAGCCTGGGCGACACCGGCGGCGCCCGCCGCTTCCTGGTCGCGCACGTCGACCAGGCGCCGCTCCGGACCGATCCGGCGCTGTTGGGACAGGCCCTCGGCAACGTCCTGGAGAACGCCATCAAGTACAGCCCTGAAGGCTCGACGGTCGAGGTGACCGCCACGCGTTCGGCCGCGCAACTGCGGATCGCGGTGGCCAATGAAGGGCAGGACGCACCGCCGGCCGACCTGGAACGCATCTTCGAGCGCTTCTACCGGAGCCGTCAGGTCACGGCCCCGGGCCTCGGGCTGGGCCTCTACATCACCCGCAGCCTTGCTCGCGTCCTGGGCGGCGACGTCCGGGCCCTGCGGCGGGAGGGCGGGGCGCCCGGCCTGATCGTCGAGATCACCCTGCCCGACAGGGGAGATGAAGCATGACGACCGGGGTCCGCGTCCTCATCATCGAGGACGAAGAGCAGCTGACGGGCATGCTGCAGGCCATGCTCACCCAGGAGGGCTATTCGATCACCTCCGCGAGGACGGGCCTTGAGGGGCTGCAGCATCTCGTTCGCGAAGAGTTCGGCGTCATCCTGCTCGATCTCGGACTGCCGGATATGGACGGCAAGGACGTGATCCGCCAGGCCCGCGCCATTTCCGCCGCCCCGATCCTGGTTATCTCGGCGAGGGACTCGGGCAAGGAGAAGGTCTCGGCCCTGGACATGGGCGCCAACGACTATCTGGCCAAGCCCTTCGACGCGGGGGAACTGCTCGCACGGATGCGGGTCGCCCTGCGGCCGGTCCATACGCCGGCGCCGCGTCCGGTCGTATCGCGCGCCCTGCAGATCGATGTCTCCTCGCGCCGGGCGATCGTGAACGGCGCGTCGGTCCGGTTGTCGCGCAAGGAGACCGAACTGGTCCAGCTGCTGGCCGAGGCCGAAGGCGCGATCGTGAGCCATGACCGGATCATCGAGGCGATCTGGGGCCGCGGCAGCGACGCGGACCTCATGAACGTCCGGGTCCTGGCCTGGCAGTTGCGGCGCAAGATCGAACCCGATGTCTCGGCGCCGCGCTTCCTGATCGCGGAAGCCGGGGAAGGCTATCGGCTCAACCTCGACTGAGCCGCCGCCAATCCTCTCAGGCGTAACCGCTCGCGGTGCGGCCAAGGGGGGCTAAGATGCGAGCCGGGTTTGGGATCGCGGATGGGTGAGCGACGCACACGAATAGCCGCAGGGCGCCTCGGCCGCTGGATCGGCCGGCTGGCGGCCGACCGTCGCGGAGCGGCCAGCGGCGTGTTCGCGCTCATGCTGATCCCGGTGATCGGGGGGCTGGGCCTGGCCATGGAGGCCTCGGGCTGGCTGTTGCTGCAACGCGCCGCGCAGAGCGCCGCGGACTCGGCCGCCATGGCCGCGGCGATCAACGGCTGCGCGGCTGATGAACCCTGCGCCACGGTCCGGCGCAGCGCCACCTTCGGCCAGGAAGCCGCCGCCGTCGCCGCCAGGATGGGCTTCGCCGCCGACGAGGCCACGACGCTGCAGGCCGAACGGTTCACGTGTCCCGACGGTTCGGCCGCGCCCTGCTATCGCGTGAGGATCGCCCACAAGGTCCCGCTGCTCCTCGTCCGTGTCGTCGGCTTCCAGGGCGATACGACCTACCTCGGAGGACCGGCCCAGACGATCGCCGCCGTGGCCGTCGCGCGCACCGGCGCGTCCAACGGCTTCTGCATGATGGGGCTTGCGACGACGGGGCAGGCCCTGCGGGTCAACGGCGGCGGGCAGGTCGACCTGTCCGGGTGCGACCTCTGGTCGAACAGCGCCCTGGTGTGCAATGGCCAGCAGGCGGACGCGGGCGTGGTCAACGGCTTTGCCGTGGGCGCCTCCACCTGCGGCACGAACCGGGTCGGCGGCGTCGCCGTGCGGAGCGATCCGTTCGCCGCGCTCAACGCCAATCCCCCGATTCCGCCGGACACATGCACTGACCGCGATGGCTCCATCGTGACCGCGTCATCGCCCTGGGTTGGCGGGGTGCTTCGTGGCTGCGGTGATACGCGGTTGGGCTCGGATATCGAGGTCACGCAGCCCAACAGCGTGCTGGCCATCAACAATGGGCATCTCGACCTTAACGGCCACACGCTCAAGACCACGGGCGGGGGCTCGCTGACCATAATACTCACGGGGAAGCTGAATCTGGGGCCGGGGCCACCCGCGAACCATGTGATCACAAACGGGACGGGGTTTGGCACGATCGACATCGCCGCGCCGACGACGGGTCCGCTGCGGGGCATCGCGATCCTTCAGGACGGTCAGCTGACCGGCCCCCGTCACCGACTGGACATGACCTACGCAGGGCGTGATCCGACCCTGAAGCTGCAGGGGCTGATCTACATGCCGAACGGCAACCTGACGGTGCGGGGCGCCATCAACCTGCATACCGACGGGCTTCGCTGCTTTGGCGTGGTCGCCAACAGCATCGAGGTGGACGGCGCCGGCGCCATCTTCGCCCAGCCGACCCAGGATTGCGCCGCCGCCGGCCTCACCCTGCCCACGGCGCCGGGGCTGGGCGCGCGCCAGGCGCTGATCCAGTAGGCCGCCGGATGCCGCAGCCCATCACACGCGCCGCAGGGGCGAGGTTCGGCCGGGACAGGCGCGGGGCCGCCGCCGTCGAGTTCGCCCTGTGGGCCGTCGCCCTGACGGTTCCCGCGCTCAGCGCGCTGGACCTCGGGATGTTCGCGGTGCGCCGGATGCAGGTGGAGCAGGCGGGCCATGCGGGGGCCGCGGCGGCGTGGCGGCTATGCGACACGGCGGAGAAGCTGCCGGCGACCCAGAATTGCCCGGGCCTTTCCGCCGCGGTGACCACGGCGGTCCAGTCCACCCCACTGGGGGCGCAGGTCAGCGTCGCAGCCGGGTCGCCAAGCGAAGGCTACTACTGCGCGGGCGACGACAGCGTCCTGCGGCCGGCGGGCTCTTCCTGGGTCCTGGGCGAGACGCCGCCGCCCAAGCCTGCGAACTGCAGCGCCGTGGTGACGGACAGCGCGACGCCGCCCGCGGACTATATCCAGGTGACCGTCACCTACGACTATGCGCCCATGTTCGGCGTGGCCTCCGTCGCGAGCCTGCTGCCGACGGCGATCACGAAGACGGCCTGGCGTCGGTTGTCCTGATGCGCCGTCCGACCCTCATGGACTTGCGGCTCGCGCTCGGCGACAGGCGCGGCGCGACGGCGGTGGAGTTCGCGATGATCCTGGGCGCCATGATCTTCCTGACCATCGGCGTCATCAACCTCTCCCTCGTGATCTATACCTTCGCCGGCCTGCAGTCGGCGGCGCAGAACACCGCCAGGTGGGCCGCGATCCAGGCGACGGCCAACGCCGGCGCCCTTCCCACCGCCCAGCAGGTTCAGGATCATGGCGTCAGCGTGCTGCAGGGCGCGGCGACACAGGTGGCCTTCGCCGCCGAGACGGTGCCGTGCGGCAGCCGCGTCACGGCCAGCGCGACCTTCCTGCTGATCACCGGCCTGGCCTCGCCGACGCTGCCTCTGACGGTCACCGCCTGCCATCCGGCGGGCTGAGGCCGCCGAGCCCTTAGTGAAGGCTTAAGCGCCGGAGCCCAAGCTTCCCGCGTGACCCGGTCCGCCCGTTCCGACGTCCTGCGCATCGAGGACCTGTGCTTCCGCTACGATCGGACGCGTGGGGTGGAGCAGGTCGCCATGACGCTGCGGTCGGGCGAGATCACCGGCTTCATCGGCGCCAATGGCGCGGGCAAGAGCACTACGCTGCGCTGCATCGTCGGCCTGCTGCGGCCCCACGGCGGCTCGATCCGGCTGTTCGGCGAACCAGCCGACGCCCGGGGGCGCCGGCGGATCGGCTTCATGCCGGAGGAGCGCGGCCTGTTCCTGCACGAGCGGGCGCGCGACGCGATCGCCTTCCATGGCCGCATGAAGGGCCTGCCCCGGCGCGCGGCCTTGACCGCCGCCGACCGATTGCTGGAGCGGCTCGGGCTGGAAGGTCGGCGGGGCGCCCGGATCGGCGACCTCTCCAAGGGCAACGCCCAGCGCGTCCAGCTGCTCTGCGCGCTCGTCCATGAGCCCGACCTGCTGGTTCTCGACGAACCGCTGTCCGGGCTGGACCCCATCGGCCAGGGCGAGGTCCTGTCGCTCTTCGCCGAGTTCCGCGCCCGTGGCGGCGCCATCCTGTTCTCGACCCACGGACTGGATACCGCCGAGGCGGCGTGCGACCGCGTCGTGGTCGTCGCGGCGGGCCGCACCGTCTTCGAAGGGCCGACGGCCGAGGCGTGCGAGGCCGTCACCCACGGCGCCGTCGTGGTGACCCCGGACAGCGAGGCCCTGCTGGCCGCCGTCGCGGCGATCGGTGCAAGCGCCCGTCCGCTGGGCGCGGGCGTCCGGCAGGCCATGCGCTGGCGCGTCGTCCTGTCGCCAACCACGCCCCACCCGGTCCTGCTGCGCTCGCTCGCGCTGCACGAGGTGGCGCTCTATGCCTTCGAGCCGGTCGCCCCGACCCTTGAGGCGGCGTTCTGGGACCTTACCGCGCCACCGCCGCGGGAGATCGCCGCGTGAGCGCCCGCGCCGGCCTGATCGCGGGCCGCGAGTTCCGGACCTACGTCCTCACCGTCAGCTTCTGGCTGTCCCTGGCGCTGGGTCCATTGCTGGCCGCCGGGGGCGCGTTTCTCATGCCCGCGCCGCCGGCGCCCGGCGGCGCGGGCAGCCTCGTCTTGAGCCGAAGCCCGGACGGCCATCAGGTGGTCCGTTTCGACGAAAATGTCCCCGAGGGGGCGAAGCGGGAGATCCTGCGTTCGCTCGCCCAGGGCGCCGTCGCGCGCGTCGCCCCGCCGCCGATCGTCGCGCCGTCCGACGGAGGCCTGCCGCGGCTGCTCCTCGTGGTGGGCGTGTGGGCGGTCGTCACGGCTTCGACGGGCATGTGCCTGCATGCCCTGGCCCGCGAGCGCGCCGGGCGCACGCTGGAGGGCCTGCTCGCGCTGGCGCGGCCCTGGGAGATCGTCCTGGGAAAGCTGCTGGGCGTGACCGCGGTCGCCGTCCTGGTGCTGGCCGTCTGGCTGGTCGGCGGCGTCGCGGCGATCGGCCTGGGCTCGCCGTCCGGGTCCATGCCTCCCTTGCACCTGCCGACAGCGTCGGCCGTCGTCCGGATGGTGCTGCTCGTGGCCTCGGCGGTCGCCCTCTATGGCCTGGTGGCCATCGGCGTCGGAGGGCGGGCGCGCGACATCTCCGACGCGCAGAACCTGTCCCGGCCTATGTTCGCGGTGCTGCTGCTCGCCTTCTTCGCCAGCCTGATGAGCGCCGTCGGCGGCGCCGGCGTCCTGCCATGGCTGGGCTACGCGCCGCCCTTCGCACCCTTCCTGCTGCTCCTGCATCCCCGGCCGCTCGTCGAGGAGGCCGCAGCCACGGCCCTGCTCGTCGCCGGGTGCGCCTGGGCCGCCGCCTTCGCCGCTTCTTCGGTGCGCATGGGGCCGGCCGCGCAGCGTGGTCGGACGCTCCACTTCATTGCGTCACGTCTGCGCGGTTCGAGATAGCGCCCGAGACCCCCGAGATTTGCCGCGGCAATGGGGCGAAAAATCTTAACAACCCTTAACGAGTGCTGCGTTAACTATAGTCTACGCGTCTAGCGCGAGTTCCTGATCGCCTTAAGCATCCCCGGCATACGTTGAGTAGAGAATGCGATTTACAAAACGTAAACGCTGTGGGCTAGCTTGTTGAGATAGCGGTGTTCCGTCCGTGCGGGCTCCGCGAACCGGCCGCCCTCGCGGGGGGGCGGCTCTCATTTCGGGGACTGGTTTCACAATGGCTAAGCTTGTTGAATTTCTGAAGGACGAGTCTGGGGCTTCGGCGGCCGAATACGTGCTCATCATCGCCGTGGTCGGTGGAGCGCTCACGGCGACGCTGGCGATTCTGACGGGAGCGATGGACGGCGCCATGACGAAGGTCGCGGGTGTCCTGAATCCGAAGACGTGAAGCATTGACCGGCTGCCGGGGAACGCCCTGCGGAGCGATGCTCCCGCCCGTTCTCCCGGCGCCAAGTCATCATTCCGTTGGGGCGTTTCCCCCGGCGCCCCGTGGAAGGACGCGTAGATGTCCCGCCGCACGCTCGTAACATTAGCCGTGGCCCTGGTGCTGGGCCTCGTCGCCGCCTTCCTGGCGCACGCGACCCTGACGTCGCGCGTTCCGGCCGCGGGGGCTCGGGGAACAAGTGACATGACGCCCGTCGTGGTCGCGGCCCTGTCGATCGAGAGAGGCGCGGTGCTCAAAACCCCGATGCTGAAGGTCGTCCAGTACCCGTCCACCGCGGTGCCCACCGGCGCCTTCCGCAATGTCGCGGCGCTGACCTCGGGCTCGGCCCCTCGCGTCGTGATGCGCAGCCTCGCGGCGAACGAGCCTGTCCTGGCCAGCAAGCTCAACGGCGGTGCGGCCGACCTCACCCTGTCCGGCACGCTGACGCCCGGGTTCCGGGCGGTGAGCATCCGGTCGGACGACGTCCATGGCGTGGCCGGCTTCGTCCTGCCCGGCGATCGCGTCGACGTGCTGCTGACCCGTTCCGACGCCGGGGCCGGCGAAGGTTCGGTCACCCAGGTGCTCGCCGAGAACTGCCTGGTTCTCGCGGTGGACCAGCTCAGCGATCCCGAGACCAGCAAACCACAGGTGGCCAAGACGGTGACGCTCGAAGCCACTCCGGAGGCGGCCCAGGCACTTTCCCTGGCGCAGGCCGTCGGCACCGTGTCCCTGACCCTGAGACAGGTTTCCGACACCGCGGCCCTGGCGCGCAAGACCACCACGATGTCCGACCTCGCCGCCGCGCCGCGCGCGCCCTCGAAGGCGCGCGCGACAGCCCCCGCCGACCGCCGCGCCCCGAAGGGCGAGGTCACCGTGACGCGCGGCGTGGAGACGTCCCGCTACGCGATGGGGCCGGGGTCATGAGCCTGTCCCTCCGGCGCCTGTGGTTCCCCGCGATCTGGGCGATCGCATGCGCCGCCGTCCTCCTGCTCTGCGTCCCGGGCGCCCGCGCACAGACCGCGCCCAGCGAACTCGTCGTCGGGGTCGGCAAGTCGCGGGTCATCGAGTTCCCGGAAGCCTATGTCGACCTGATGATCGCCGATCCGAAGGTGGCGGACGTGCTTCCGCTGACTCCGCGCTCTGTCTACGTCGTGGGCAGGGGCCTTGGGTCGACGGCGCTGACCGCCTACGGGCCCGGCAAGCGGCTGCTGGCGGTCGCGAACGTCATCGTCTCGCCCGACCTGGAAAGCCTGAAGGCACGGCTCCACGACCTGCTGCCGGAAGAGGGCGGTATCGCGGTCCATGCGGCGAACCAATCGATCGTGCTTTCGGGTGTGGTCAGCAACCCATCCTCCCTGCAGAAGGCCCTCGCCCTGGCCGAGACCTATGCGCCGGCGAAGGTGGTCAACATGATGGGGGTGGAGGGGACCCAGCAGATCATGCTGGCCGTCCGCTTCGTCGAGATGGAACGCTCGACCGCCAAGAACCTGCGCGCCAACGTCAACCGCCTGCCGTCCAACGGGGACCCGTCGCTCGCGGTCTTCACCGGCGACACGAACGTGCGGAACGGCGGAACCCTGATCCAGAGCTTCGGCGCGCTCTCGGCCACCTTCAACAACAACCTCGAACTGCTCCTCGACGCGCTCGAGACCAAGGGCCTGGTCAGGACCCTGGCCGAGCCGAACCTCGTCGCCATGTCGGGCGACACGGCCAGCTTCCTGGCCGGGGGCGAGTTCCCGATCCCGGTGGCCCAGCAGGGCGGCGTCGGCGTGGGCTCCACCCCCGCCATCACCGTCGCCTTCAAGCAGTTCGGCGTGGCCCTGGCCTTCACGCCCACCCTGCTGAAGGACGGTCTCATCAACGTGGTCGTGAATCCGGAGGTCTCCAGCATCGACCCCACGGTCTCCATCGACCTCGCCGCGATCCGGGTGCCGGGCATCAAGGTGCGGCGCGCGCACACGACGGTCGAGCTGCGGGACGGCGAGTCGTTCATGATCGCCGGCCTGCTGAAGGAGGACTACCAGAACGAGATCCGCCAGTTCCCGTTCGTGGGGGACGTTCCGGTGCTGGGCGCCCTTTTCCGTTCGACGGGTTACCAGCGCAACGAGACCGAGCTCGTCATCGTGGTCACGCCGCACCTGGTGACCCCAAGCCGCCAGGACCTGGCGTTCCCGGGCGGACGGTTCGTGCCGCCCTCCGACTTCGAGCTCTTCCTGCTCGGAGCCACCGGAAAGGACGGGCGCAAACTGACGCCGGAGGAGCGCGCTCTGATTTCAGCCGATCCCAAGAAGGCGGGCGTGGAAGGGGCGCATGGCCATGTCCTCTTCTAGGCGCACGCGATCGCTGCGGGCGGCTCTATGGCCAGCCCTGGCATGCCTGGCGCTCGCGGGCTGCGCCACGCCGCAGCCGGAACCGGAATATGGCGCCGCGATCCGCCAGAACGTCGCCGCTCAGCTCGCCAATCCGATGCCGCCGCCGACGTCCGGCGCCGTCAGCGACGGCGCGCGGGTCGCCGGCGCCCAGGAGCGCTACCGTGCAGGCCGGGTGATCGCGCCGAGCGACGCCGGCGCGTCCAAGGTCGGCGCGGCGGGGACTCCGCAATGACCCTGCAGACCTCGGGAGACAACTGACTCGACATGGTGGACCTGCCGCGCCTGTTCCGGAAAGACTCGGCCGCGCAGCCGGCGGTCGCGGCTGCGCGCCAGATCCGCGTCGGCGTGGTGCAGGGCGCGCTGGAGGGGCCGGGCCGCATGGCCTCCATCGCCGCGCTGTTCCCCCATGTGCGGTTCGAGACCGTCGGCGCCAACTGGCCGGATGCGGACCCGGACCGGGATGTCCTGCTGGTCGCCCTCGCGGGCAGCGCCTCCGCCGACGTCGAGGACGCGGTCCGGCGGCTCCGGTCCCGCCCGCCGCGGACCGCTGTGGTGGTCATCCTGCGCGACGCCGACGTCACCACCACGCGCTGGCTGATCCGGGAGGGCGCCGCCGACGTGCTGACCGCCCCGCTCAGCGAGCCGGCGCTCGCGCTGTCCCTGGAGCGCCTGCTCAGCGGCGGATCCCATTCGACGACGCCGGCGCGCACGGGCCAGGTGGTCGCTCTTCTCAAGGCCGGCGGCGGCGTGGGGGCCACCAGCCTCGGCGTCCAGGTCGCGGCGATGCTGGCGGCGCGCGCCGAGGGCGACATCTGTTTCGCCGACCTCGACCTGCAGTTCGGCGACGCCGCCCTGCACCTCGACCTGCCAGACGCCGTGACGATCACGGACTGCCTCGGCGCGGGGGCGTTGGGCGAGGTGCCCTTCGCCGCGGCGCTGTCGCGCCATGGCAGCGGCTTGCGGCTGCTGGCTGCGCCGCGCGAGGTCGTGGCTCTGGAATCGATGTCGGTCTCGCAGGCTGAAGCCCTGGTCGCGGGCCTGCGGCGCAACTTCGGTCTCACCATCGTCGACCTGCCGGCAAGCTGGACGGCCTGGACGAACCATCTCCTGTCGCTGGCCGACCGCATCGTCCTGGTCACCCAGCTCTCGGTGCCGCACGTCCAGCTCACCCGGCGCCAGTTCCAGTTCCTGCGCTCGCAGAACCTGGCCGACAAGCCGGTGACGCTGGTCTGCAATGGACGGGCCGCGGATCGTTCCTCCCTGGTTTCGCTCGGCGCGGCCCAGAAGGCCCTGGACCGGGTCTTCGACGTGGTCGTTCCGGAGGATCGGCGCACGATGATGGCGGCCGCGGCCCAGGGGGTCGAGATCTCGGCCATCCGTCGTGGCGCGAAGGTCGAGAAGGCGGTCGCCGAACTGGCCGCCAGGATCGCCGCGCCGCTCGCCGTCGCATCGGGCCGCTAGGATGCTCTGGAACCTGAACAACAGCGGTTCCGGCGCTGACGCAGGCGCCCAGGCGCTCGAAGGGGCGACGGCCCTGAAGGTGCGCATCCACCAGCGGCTGATCGAGCTGTTGAACCTCAGCCAGCTCGAAAAGGCGCCGCGCGACGTGTTGCGCCTCGAGATCCGGGGGGCGGTGAGCGCGCTGCTGGGCGAGGAAAAGCGGGTCCTCAGCCTCACCCAGACGGACCGCCTGATCGACGACGTCCTCGACGAGTTGCTGGGACTGGGCCCGCTGGAGCCCCTGCTGAAGGACCCCGGGATCACCGAGATCCTGATCAATACCCACACCACCGTCTACGTGGAGCGGGACGGACGGCTGGAGCGTGCCGAGGTCCAGTTCCAGGACGCCCGCCACCTGATCCGAATCCTCAACCGCATCGTGTCCGCCGTGGGACGGCGGATCGACGAAGGCCAGCCGATGGTCGATGCGCGGCTTCCCGACGGCAGCCGGATCAACGCCATCATCCCGCCGCTCGCCGTCGACGGCCCGCTGGTCTCGATCCGCAAGTTCGCCGCCTCTCCGATCCAGATGGCGCGGCTCGTCGAGCTGGGCAGCCTCAGCGCCGACATGGCGCGTTTCCTGGAGGGCGTGGCCCGGGCGCGCCGCAATATCCTGATCTCGGGCGGGGCGGGGTCGGGCAAGACCACGCTGCTCAACGCGCTCTCGGCCTCGATCGGCGAGCACGAGCGGGTCATCACCATCGAGGATTCCGCCGAGCTGCAGCTGCAGCAGCCCCACGTGGGACGCCTGGAGACCCGCCCGCCCAACATGGAGCAGAAGGGCGAGGTGACCCAGCGCGACCTGCTGCGGAACGCTCTGCGCATGCGGCCGGATCGCATCATCGTGGGCGAGGTCCGGGCCGGCGAAGCCTTCGACATGCTCCAGGCCATGAACACCGGCCACGATGGCTCGATGACCACCGTCCATGCCAACAGCCCCCGCGACGCGCTCTCGCGGCTGGAGCAGATGATCGGCATGGCCGGCCTGGAGCTGTCGCCGCGATCGATCCGCCAGCAGATCGCCTCGGCGATCCACCTGGTCGTCCAGGCCGAACGGATGGACGACGGGCGCCGGCGGCTGGTGTCCATCGCCGAGGTGGTCGGGATGGAGGAGGACGTCATCACGACCCAGGAGATCTTCCG
Source organism: Phenylobacterium sp. (assembly GCF_004297125.1). Classification (GTDB taxonomy): domain Bacteria; phylum Pseudomonadota; class Alphaproteobacteria; order Caulobacterales; family Caulobacteraceae; genus Phenylobacterium. The sequence continues at coordinate 445,301 of NZ_SCVD01000019.1, forward strand.
CTTCCGTCGCCAAGGGCGGACCGCGGACGGGGAGGTCCTCGGGGATTTCGAGTGTTCCGGCGTGCGGCCCCGGTTGCTGGAAGTGCTGGCGAGCCGCGGCGTGGAACTGCCGGGCACGATGTTCAGCGCCAACCGCCGTTGGGTCTAGCCGATGCCCGACCTGGTCATCCCGCTGATCTGCGTCCTCATCCTCGTCAGTGTCGCGCTGGGCGCCCACACGCTTGCGGAACTGCTGCTGTCCGCGCGCGACCGGCGGCGGCGGGTGAATCGCAGGCTCACCATGCTGGCCAGCGGCCAGGCGCCCGAGCAGGTCTATGCCGCCCTGGTCCGTGAACCGATTTCGGCCGGGACCGGCGCGTTCTGGCGGGCGTGGCGGCCGCGCCTGAGCGCCGCCCTCGCGCAGGCCGGCCTGCGGATCACGCCCGAGCAGACGATCACGCTGGTGGGGGCCGGGGCGGCGGTTCTTTGGGTCATTTCCCTGGTCCTCGCCAGCAGCGCGCCGGGAAGCGACATCGTCGCCGGGGGCCTGCTGTCGTTGGTGGGCTCCCTGCTGCTCTCCGGCGGCGGCGTCTGGCTCTGGATCGGCGCCTGTCGGCGTCGCCGACTGGCACGGCTTGAGGCGCAGTTTCCGGTGGCGCTCGACATCATCGGCCGAGCCTTGCGGGCCGGGCATCCCGTGATCTCCGCCGTACACCTGGCGGCGGAGGAACTGCCCGATCCCACGGGCAGCGAACTCGGCCTGGTGGTGGACGAGACAAGTTACGGCATGGATTTCCGCGAGGCGCTGGCGCACTTCGCGCGACGCACCGGGTCGTCCGACGCACATTTCTTCGCGGTGAGCGTCAGCATCCAGTCCGAGACCGGCGGCAACCTCGCGGAGATCCTGGAGGGACTTTCGGCCGTCATGCGGGGTCGCGCCACCCTGGCCCAACGGGTGAAGGCGCTGTCCAGTGAGGGTCGCGCCTCGGCGCTGCTGATGAGCGTCCTGCCCATTGGCCTCCTGGCGGTGCAACTCCTGATCCATCCCGCTGCCTATGCGGCCAAGGTCGCCGACCCGATCTTCTGGCCGGTGGCCGGCGTCGCAGCGGTGCTCTACGTCACGGGCTGGGTCGCCGTGCGCCGCATCATCAACTTCCGGTACTGACCGTGGCGGACGCGTGGATCATCCTGTTCTCGGCGCTCGCCTTCACCGGCGTCTTCGCCGCCGTGGTCCTTGGCGAGCGGGTGCTGTCGGCTTCGGATCGCGTGAACCGCCGCCTGTTCTCTCATCTGGCGCCTGGGCGCGCCGAGGCGCAGCCGCTGCTCCGGACCACGGCGGTGCGCCATCCGCTGCTCCGCGGGGCGCAGGGCTTCCTGGCGTCGAACCCCGCATCGGAGACACGCCTGCGGCGCGAGCTGGCCCTGGCCGGATTCGACCACCCCGCAGCCCCGGCGATCTACCTGCTCGTTCGCGCGGCGCTGGGCGTACTGGCTCCGCTCGCCGCCGTGGCTGCGTTGGCGTCCGTCGGCGTGGCCCTGGCGAGCCCTATCGGTGCGGGCGTCGGCGTGGCCGCCTGCGCCGTGGGGCTGATGGCGCCGGCGGTCTACGTAGGCCGGCGCGCGAAGGGCCGCCGGGTCGCCATGGAGGAGCAGTTTCCGGACGCGCTCGACCTCCTGGTCGTTTGCGTGGAGGCGGGCCTTGGCCTCGACAGCGCCCTGGTCCGCGTCGCCGAGGAGGTGCGGGTGTCGCACCCGAGGATCGCACAGGAGTTCGGACGGTTGAGCGAGGAGGTGGTCGCGGGCCGAAGCCGGGCCGACGCCCTGCGCGACATGGCGGAACGGATCGACGTGGATATGATCCGCTCGTTCGTGGCGCTGCTCATCCAGACCCAGAGCCTGGGCGTCAGCATCGGCCAAAGCCTGCGGGTCTTCTCCGGCGAGATGCGGACCACCCGCTTCCTCAAGGCCGAGGAGAAGGCCATGCGGATCCCCGTCCTGATGGCCCTGCCCATGGTGGTCTGCTTCATGCCGGTGATCATCGTGGCGCTGCTCCTGCCCGCCGCGATCGACGTCGTGCGCACCCTCCTGCCGACGCTGTTGCAGCAATGATCGGCATGCTTCCCCGCGCAGCGCCAACCGCCCTGTTCCTCGCCCTGTTCGCCGGGCTGGCGCTCTCCGCCTGTGCGACCGGCGCCCAGGAGCCGGGCCGCCTCGAGGTGAGCCCGGCGATCACGAGTTCGAAGACGCCGTCGGGCCGGGGCGAGGCCTACTACGCCGCCGCGGTGCGGGCGATCGGGCGCCGGGACTACGAGACCGCCCTGGAGACGCTGCAGGCCGCCAAGGCCGTGGCGCCTGCCGACCTGCGGATCCTGAACGCCTTCGGCGTCGTATACGACAAGCTCGGCCGCTTCGACATCAGCGCGCGCTACTACACGGCGGCGCTTGCGCTGGACCCGGCGTCGTCGGTGATCCAGGCGAACATGGCCTATTCCCGCGAGCTCGGCCGGAAGGCCGTCATCCCTCGCGACGACCGATCCGGGAGCGCTCCAGGCGCCTGCCCGAACCCGCCCGCCGATCCGGACAGGAGACCAGCATGCGAGGTCTAGTATGGCTCGCCGCCGTCGCACTTCTGGCGGCCGCGCCCGCGGATGCCGCGCCGCGCCGACGGCCCCCCGCCGATGGCGCCGCGGCCGTGGCGACCCTCACCGCCATCCGCCAGGCGATCGACGAGCAACGGCTTCTCGACGCCGGACGGCTGATCGATGAGGCCGCGCTCAAGGGCGCCCGCGACGTGCGCCTGGCGCTGCTCAACGGCGAGCTGAACCTGGCCCAGGGTCGATACGCGGTCGCCCTGGCCAGCTACCGGCAGGCCGAGGGCGATCCGGAGCTTCGCGTCCGGGCCTGGGAAGGTCAGGGCCTCGCCCTGGCGCTGATGGGCCGATCCAAGGACGCCATGTCGTTGCTGCTCCGCGTCGTGGCGGCCGACCCAACCGCCTGGCGGTCCTGGAACGCCCTGGGCGCCCAGTACGACGAGGCCGCGCGTTGGGCCGAGGCGGAGGCGGCGTACGCCCACGCGCTCGAAGCCTCCGGCGCCGCCGCCATGGTCCTGAACAACCGCGGCTATTCGCGTCTCCTCCAGCGCCGGTCCCCCGAGGCCATCCAGGACCTGGTCGCCGCCATCCAGGCGCGGCCCGACCTCGCCCAGGCGCGCACCAATCTTCGCCTGGCGATCGCCATGTCCGGAGACTACGAGCGCGCCGCCAACGGGGGGACGGGGGCCGACCGCGCGGCATGGCTGAACAACGCCGGGTTCGTCGCGGGACTGCGTGGCGACTACGAGGCGGCCGAACGGCTGTTGCGCCAGGCTCAGGACGCCCGCGGCGAGCACTATGCCCGGGCGACGGAGAACCTGAGGGTGATCCGCACCTTGTCAGGGCCGCCCTCAAGCGTGGTCGATGCTCCGCGCTGAGATCCTGCAAGGGTGGCTCGCGGGCGGCCTGACGCTCGTGCTCACCTACGCCGCCGTGTCGGACCTCCGCACCCGTCTCATCCCGAACTGGACGGTGGTCGCCGTCGTCGCGCTCTTTGTCCTTTGGTCGGTCCTCGCGAAGGGCGATGGTCTCGCCGGCCACCTGGCCGCGGGCGCGATCGGCCTGGCTTTGGGATACGGGCTGTTCGCCGCGGGGCTTGTCGGGGGCGGGGACGGCAAGCTGTTCGCCGCCACGGCGCTCTTCGTGGGCTTCCGGAATTTCCTACCGTTGGCCGTCGCGACGTCGTTGATCGGCGGCCTGCTGGCCGTGGGGTTCCTGCTCGCTCGCCCCCGCCGCACATGGGCTTCGCTGCAGCTCACCGGCCGGCTGGGGGCCGACGTCGAGATCCCCTATGGGGTGGCCATCGCCGCCGCCGGCGTTCTCGTCGTCTGGGCGGCGCTGCTTGGACGGCTTCCCCCGCTGCCGGGCTTCTGAGAACGCCTCATCATCCGTCCGCGAGGGACGCCGTCTCGGCCCCACGGTGGGTCCGCGGCATCGGCCGGTCCACGACGTCCAGCAGGACGTTCCCTTCGAAGATCTCGACGATCTCGCAATCGCCATGGGCCGACAACATCTGCTCGGCCCGCGCGACGGCCACCTCGAATTCGCCGTCCAGCAGGTCGACCAGGGGCCACCCCAGAAGGTAGCCCAGCCCATATAGCCTGAAGCGCATCAAGGCTCCTGCCCACGCGACATCTGCGCCGCGTGCGGTGCAGAAGGGATCAGCATTCACTGCTTCGAAGGGAGAATACACCCAGCAGGGGAGTTGAATTAAGGCATATTAAGATCAATTAGGAAGTGTCGGGGGCAATTATTATTGTGTTAACCGACAATAACCGTGAAGTTGATCCCTCAGACATCCAAACAATCGCTGCGTTGCAGCGCGGATTAGTGGGGACTACAATGAACCTGAAGCTTCTGGCGGCAGCCGCCGCGAGCGTCCTGACGCTGTCCGCGAGCGCCGCCTCCGCGGCGGTCGTGATCACCACGGTTGGGCCGGACGATCCGAACGTCATCGTGGACGACAGCAACGGTCCGGCCACCGACACGGTCCACTTGATCGCCGACGGGCTCTACAACGACTTCACGACCTACGGCACGACCGGCCCGACCAACGTCGGCGTGATCATCACCGGCAACGAGAACATCAAGCCCAGCTCCGACGGTAACGGCCAGCCCTGGATCATTTCCACCGACGGCAGCGGCCTGACCTACCTCGATTTCGCCCTCGCCGGCGGCTATCAGTTCACCTCGATCGAGTTCAACCTCAACACCCCCAAGTCCACCGGCCAACCGGTGCCGTGGGCGGTCGACGTGTTCAGCTACAACAACGGCCTGCTCGAGCAGACCCACCTCACCGGCATCACCAACAGCTCGTTCATCAGCGTCTACACCACGGGTGGTGAAACCCTGAGCCACGTCAGCTTCAACACCTACGGCACGCCCGTGCTGGACGGCGTGGGCCAGATCCGGATCTCCGGCCTGGTCGCGGTTCCCGAGCCGGCCACCTGGGCGATGATGATCATGGGCTTCGGCGCCGCCGGTTCGGTGCTCCGTCGCCGTCGCGCGGCTCTCGCGGTCGCCTAGATCGGATTGGTCGCCGCCGTTCGTCCGGCCAACGCCCGACGAGCGCTTCCCCGAGCGCATCCTGTGTCGGCGGCGATCGATGGATAAGCCCGGGCGTGAGCCCGGGCTTTTCTATTGGGGAAACGCAGACGCCCCGATCGCGCGAAGATCGCGCCGGCGGTGCTCCGAGCCGGAAAGCTCCCTCGAAACCGCAAGAGCCTGAAGCTCTTGGGCGTCCAGGCACTGGACGTCCGACTTCCGCGACCTTACGTATCGAGCGGTATGGAAACCCTGGACAAGAGCCCGATCCGCGGCCGGCCGCGCGAGTTCTGCGCGGAAGAGGCGCTGGTCGCGGCCCTGCGCGTCTTCTGGACCAAAGGCTACGAGGGCGCCTCGATGAGCGACCTGACCGAGGCCATGGGCATCACCCGCCCCAGTCTCTACGCCGCGTTCGGCAACAAGGAGTCCCTCTTCAAGAAGGCCCTGGACCTCTACGAGCGCGACAAGCTGGCCTATGTCGGGGCGGCGCTGGAGGCGCCGACGGCGCGCGGGGTGGCCGAGCGACTGCTGCGCGGCGCGCTCGACATGCAGACCACCGGCTCGGACCCGAAGGGCTGCCTGGGCGTGATCAGTTCCACGGCCTGCGGATCGGAGGCGGAGTGCATCCGGGTCGAGGTGGTGGCGCGGCGGGCGTCGTCGGACGCCGCCCTGCTGCGCCGCTTCGAGCGCGCCAAGGCCGAGGGTGATTTTCCCGATCACATCGATCCGGCGGGCTTGGTGAGCTATCTCAGCGCGGTCATCCAGGGCCTCTGCCTGCAGGCCGGCAACGGCGCCTCGACCGAAGCGCTGGAGAGCCTGGTGAAGACCACCCTGGGCCTGTGGCCCGGCCGCTGAGCGCGAAATTTTCGTCGACCATGTTTTTTATACCGATCGATACGTAAGCCTATTGCGCACTGCAGCATGAGCCCCATCTAGACCGAACGGTATAGAATGGGGGCTCCGACCGGACGCTCCCGCTGCGGAGCGTAAAATGTCGGACATCCTTCCCAAACAGGCCGCAGCCCTGCTGGCCGCGCTGTTCCTCGCAGGCTGCGGCGCGGAGGCCCAGACACCTCCAGCGACACCGCCGGCCGCCGAAGTCGGCGTCACGGCGGTGACGTTCCAGACCCTGCGCCAGTGGGACGACTTCACGGGCCGGCTGGAGCCTGTCGACAGCGTGTCGCTCCGTCCCCGCGTCGCCGGCCAGATCGTGGCCGCGCCGTTCGCCGAGGGCGCCCGGGTGGCCAAGGGACAACTGCTCTTCCAGATCGATCCGCGCCCGTTCCAGGCCGAGGTCGACCGGCTCCGCGCCCAGGCCGAACAGGCCCGGGCGCGCTCGGAACTGGCCGTCGGCGACAGTGGCCGCGCCCAGCGCCTGCTGGCCCAGGAAGCGATCGCCGGCGAGGAGGCGGAGCGCCTCGCCTCGACCGCCAAGGCCGCGCAGGCCGACCTGCAGGCCGCCCAGGCGAGTCTCCGCGCCGCGGAACTGAACCTGTCCTTCACCCGCGTGACCTCGCCGATCGACGGGCGGGTCTCCAAGGCGATGATCACCCGCGGCAACCTGGTGACGCCCGCCGACATCCTGACCACGGTGGTGTCGGACAGCCCGATCTACGCGACCTTCAACGCCGACGAGCAGACCTACCTCAAGTACGCCGAGGCCCAACGGAGCGGGAAGGAACCCGTCTACATGGGCCTGATGGACGAGGCCGGCTTCCCGCACCGCGGCAAGCTGCAGTTCCTCGACAACGCCGTGGACGCGCGCAGCGGCACCATCGTCGGCCGCGCCATCTTCGACAACGCCGACGGCAGCTTCACGCCCGGCCTGTTCGCTCGCGTGCGGCTGGTCAGCAGCGCCGCGCAGTCCGTGGCCCTGGTGCCGGAGCGCGCGCTGGGGACTGACCTCGGCAAGCGTTATGTCCTGGTGCTGGGGGCGGGCGACCGCGTGCAGTACCGGTCCGTGACCCTGGGCCGCGCGGTCGGCGAACAGCGCATCGTCCTTTCCGGACTCAAGCCCGGCGAAAGGATCGTCAGCGCCGGCCTGCAGAAGGTGAAGCCCGGAGACAAGGTGAAACCGCGCCTGGTCGCCCCGCCGAAGACCACCACCGCCGAGCTCGCCACCCTCCAGCCCGCCGGCTGACACCCCTCCATTCCTGACGACAGCTCACGGACGCGCCGGCGCGCGTCTGGAGCCTGACGCACACCCCAACCTCGGGCTTCGCCATGAACTTCTCCGACTTCTTCATCGGCCGCCCTCGCTTCGCGGTCGTCCTCTCGATCGTGATCTTCGTGGCAGGCCTGATCGCCCTGCCGATCCTGCCCATAGCCGAGTACCCGGAGGTGGTGCCGCCGACCGTCGTCGTGCGCACCTCCTACGCCGGAGCCGATCCGGCGGTGATCGCCGAGACGGTGGCCTCGCCGCTGGAGCAGTCGATCAACGGCGTCGAGGGGATGCTCTATCAGTCGTCCCAGGCGACCGCCGACGGGGCCATGGCCCTGACCGTGACCTTCGCGCTGGGCGTGGACCCGGACAAGGCGCAGGTGCTGGTCCAGAACCGGGTCGCGCAGGTGCTGGCCAAGCTTCCGCCTGAGGTGCAGCGGGTCGGGGTCACCACCACCAAGGCCTCGCCGACGCTGATCGAGGTCGTCCACCTGACCTCGACCGACGACCGCTACGACATGTCGTACCTGGCCAGCTACGCCCAGCTCCACGTGAAGGACGCCCTGGCCCGCAGCTATGGCGTCGGCGATGTGCAGATGTTCGGCCAGGGGCCGTACTCCATGCGCATCTGGCTGGATCCCGAGAAGCTGGCGTCGCGCTCCTTGACCCCCGGTGACGTGGTGGCCGCGTTGCGCGAGCAGAACGTCCAGGTCGCCGCCGGCCAGGTCGGCGCCCCGCCCGCGCCCGGCCAAGCCGACTTCCAGATCTCGGTGAACACCCAGGGCCGGCTTGAGACGGAGCAGCAGTTCGGCGACATCGTGATCCGCGCCGGCGACCAGGGCGAGATCAGCCATCTGCGCGACGTGGCCCGCATTGAGCTGGGCTCGGACAGCTACGCGCTGCGCGCCCTGCTGGACAACAAGCCGGCCATCGCCATGCCGGTCTTCCAACGGCCCGGCACCAATGCGCTGCAGATGGCCGACGGCGTGAAGAAGACCATGGAGGAGCTGAAGAAGGACTTCCCCGAGGGGGTCGAGTACCACATCGTCTACAACACCACCGGCTTCGTGCACGAGAGCATCGACGCGGTGATCCACACCCTGTTCGAGGCCCTGTTCCTCGTGGTGCTGGTGGTCGTGCTGTTCCTGCAGAACTGGCGCGCCTCGATCATCCCCCTGGCCGCCGTGCCGGTCAGCCTGGTGGGGACCTTCGCGGTCCTGCTGGCCATGGGCTTCGGCCTGAACGCGCTCACCCTGTTCGGCCTGGTTCTGGCCATCGGCATCGTGGTCGACGACGCCATCGTCGTGGTCGAGAACGTGGAGCGGAACATCGCGCTGGGCCTCTCGCCGCCGGACGCCACACGGCGGGCCATGCGCGAGGTCACCGGCCCGATCATCTCCACGGCGCTGGTGCTCTGCGCGGTCTTCATCCCGACCGCTTTCATCACCGGCCTGACGGGCCAGTTCTATCGGCAGTTCGCCCTGACCATCGCCATCTCGACGGTGATCTCGGCCTTCAACTCCCTGACCCTGTCGCCGGCTCTGGCCGCGGTCCTGCTGCGCCCGCACGGTGCGCCGAAGGATCGGATCGAGCGCGCCATGGAGCGGTCGCTGGGATGGCTGTTCCGGCCGTTCAACCGCGGCTTCGCCTGGATGTCGGCGTCGTACGTCGGCGGCGTCGGCCGGATGCTGGGCCGCAGCTCGATCGCGCTGGTGATCTACGGCGTGCTGATCGGCTTCACGGTGCTGTCCTTCGCCCGCACGCCGGGCGGCTTCGTGCCCCAGCAGGACAAGCTCTACGTCGTGGCCGTGGCCCAACTCCCGGACGCGGCGACCATCGACCGCACGGAGGCCGTGGTCCGCGAGATGAGCGCCATCGCGCTCAAGACCCCGGGGGTGACCCACGCGGTCGCCTTCCCAGGCCTGTCGGTGAACGGCCTGGTGAACAGCCCCAACGCGGGCGCGGTGTTCATCCCGCTGGAGAACTTCGACAAGCGGAAGACCAAGGACCTGTCCGCCGACGCCATCGCCAAGAGCCTGAACGAGAAGTTCGCCGGCATTCCGGACGCCCAGATCGCCGTCTTCCCGCCGCCGCCCGTCCAGGGCCTGGGGACCATCGGCGGCTTCCGGATGCAGATCCAGGACACCGCCGGCCTCGGACCCGAGGCGCTCTACGAGGCGACCCAGAAGGTGATCGCCGCGGCCTCCAAGGACCCGGCCTTGGCCGGCGTGTTCTCCTCGTACCAGATCGGCGTGCCCAAGATCCGGGCCGACGTGGACCGCGAGAAGGCGAGGGCCCAGGGCGTGGCGCTGGGCGACCTCTACGAGACCATGCAGGTCTACCTGGGCTCGCTCTATGTGAACGACTTCAACCGGTTCGGGCGGACCTATCCGGTCAATGTCCAGGCCGACCAGCGCTTCCGCCTGCAGCCCGAGGACATCCTGCGCCTGCAGACCCGCAACGCGGCCGGCCAGATGATCCCGCTGGGCGCCTTCGTGACCACGCATGAGACCACCGGCCCTGAGCGCACCAGCCACTACAACGGCAGCCTGACCGCCGAGATCAACGGCGGGCCGTCGCTGGGCCACAGCACGGGGCAGGCGCAGAAGGCGCTGGAGGACATCGCCCGGCGCGAGCTGCCGAACGGGGTGGGCTTCGAGTGGACCGAGCTGACCTACCAGCAGATCCTGGCGGGCAACACGGCGATCTATGTCTTCCCGATCTGCGTGCTGCTGGCCTTCCTGGTGCTGGTGGCCCAGTACGAGAGCTGGACCCTGCCGCTGGTGGTGATCCTGATCGTGCCCATGTGCCTGCTCTGCGCCCTGATCGGGGTGCAGCTGGTGGGCGGCGACAACAATGTCTTCACCCAGATCGGGCTGATCGTGCTGGTGGGGCTGGCGTGCAAGAACGCCATCCTGATCGTCGAGTTCGCCCGGGAACGCGAGATGGAGGGCGACACCGTCCTGCAGGCGGTGCTGGCGGCCTGCCGGCTGCGCCTGCGGCCGATCCTGATGACCTCGCTGGCCTTCATCATGGGCGTCGCCCCGCTGGTGGTGTCCACGGGCGCCGGAGCCGAGATGCGCCGCGCGATGGGTGTGGCGGTGTTCTCCGGGATGCTGGGCGTGACCCTGTTCGGCCTGGTCTTCACCCCCGTCTTCTACTGGACCATCCGCCGCCTGGCGGGCGGCCGGGCGAAAGCCTCCCCCGCCGCCGCCCTGCCGGCCGCTGAGGACCCCTCATGAACCTGATCCGAACCCTCCTCCTGGCGGCGTCCGCCGCGACCCTGGCCGCCTGCGCCGTCGGCCCCACCTATCGGGCGCCGGCTCCCGCCCCGGTCGCGCTGGCCGCGGTGGACCCCGCCCTGGTGACCACCGCGGCGCCGGCCGAGGCCGAGTGGTGGAAGACGCTGGGCGATCCCGAGCTCGACCGCCTGATCGGGCGGGCGCTGGCCGGCAATCTCGACCTGCGCATCGCGGTCGCCCGCGTACGCGAGGCCCGCGCCCTGTTCCGGGACGTGCAGCTCGATCAGCTCCCGCAGGTGACCACTGGCGCCGGCTACAGTCGCAGCCGCCAGCAGACGCCGGGCTTCTCCGCCCAGCGCACGACGGTCGAACAGGCCGAGATCGGCTTCGACGCCGCCTGGGAGATCGACCTGTTCGGCCGCGTACGCCACCAGGTGGCCGCCGCCCGGGCCGAGGCCGACGCCACCAAGGCCGACCTGCGCAACGTGCAGGTGACCGTCGCGGCGGAAGTCGCCCGAAACTACCTCGAGCTGCGCGGCGCCCAGACACGGCGCGCCGTGGCCGAGGAGAACGCCCGCACCCAGCGCGACACGCTACGGCTCACCCAGATCCGTTTCGAGGTCGGGCCGGGCGATCCCGTCGACGTCGAAAGCGCCAAGGCCCGCCTGAACGCCACCGAGGCGGCGATTCCGCAGTTGCGCATCGCCGAGGCCCAGGCCGCGCACCGGCTCGCGGTCCTGCTGGGCGAACGCCCGGGCGCGCTGGACGTCGAACTGGCCGTGTCGCCACGGGCCGAGCCGCGGCCCCCGACCGCCATCGCCATCGGCGACGCCTCGAGCTTCCTGCGCCGCCGGCCGGACGTCCAGGCCGCCGAGCGCCGCCTCGCCGCCGAGACCGCGCGGACGGGCGTGGCCACCGCCGACCTGTTCCCACGCGTCAGCGTGACCGGCTTCGTCGGCTTCCTGTCCGGCGACCTGGGCGGCCTTTTCAAAAGCGGAAGCCAGGCTTGGGCGGTCAGCCCGACGGTGAGCTGGCCGGGGCTCGACTTCGGCAGCGCCCGCGCCCGCCTGCGCGCCCAGGAGGCCCGCGGCGACGCCAGCCTGGCCCTGTACGAACAGACCGCCCTGCGCGCCGTTGAGGACCTGCAGAACGCCCTGGTCGCGTACCGCGAGCGCCAGGCGCAGGTCCTGAGCCTGTCGCAGCAGGTGGCGGCGTCGCGCCGGGCCGCCGACCTGGCCCACATCCGCTACAAGGAGGGTCGGATCGACTTCCTGCGGGTGCTGGACGCCGAGCGCACGCGGCTCGAGGCCGAGGATGGCCTGGCCGCCGCCCAGACCGCGGCCAACGTGGACGTGGTGACGATCTACAAGGCTCTGGGCGGCGCTGGCGCCTAACTGTCATTGCTACGAAGGTTGGTCTTCGGAGACCTGCACAGGGCCGGTGGCCGTCGGGTCGGCCCGCCCGCAGGTCCCCGGCGGCGGTTTCGTCTTGCTCGCGGGCCAGAGATTCTCGGGGAACGCGTTCGCCTGGCCGCCCGTGAAAGGTTCATCCGCCGTGCATTCGCCCGATAGTCGCATCACGACTCGTGGATGAGGGGCGCTATGAGGTCTGGGAGTGAAACTGTGGACATCCTTGAGGTGCGTCAACGCGCCGCAGGTGTATTCTAATATTGAACTTGGGAATTGAAATTCTAATCTGAGAAATTCTCTATACTGGCGTTATGTTGTTAAGTTCATATATCAGTGTTTATTGCTTCCAAGCCCTCGGAAGTGTGCAGTTAACTTGATAAAAAGGCGACGTCCATAGCTTCCGCGGTCAATGGGCGATGCGCAATTGCAAAGATTCGCCCCAGTATCTGAGGGCGAGCTTTGGGTGACATCCTTGACGGTGGTGGAAGGGACGGCGTCATCGCCTTCTCCGGTCCTGCCACCATTCCGCATGTGGCCGACGCCTGGACGCGGCTGTCGGCCGCCATCGCGGGCGGAGGCGACTTGATCGTCGACGTCTCCGAGATCAGCGGCGCCGACCTTTCCTTCGTGCAGCTTCTGGAGTCCGCCCGCGCGTCCTGCGCACGGCAGGGCGGGACCGTGCGCCTGGCCCAGCCGGCCGAAGGCGCCCTGCGCGACGTGCTCGAGCGCGGCGGCTTCCTCGACGGAGCCGACGCCGAGCGACTGCAATTCTGGACCCACGCTGGAGTGGCTCAATGACGGCTTCCATCCTCACGGTCGACGACTCGGCCAGCATCCGCCAGGCGATCAAGATCGCCCTCAGCACGGCAGGCTACACGGTCTCGGAAGCCGTCAACGGCGCGGAAGGCCTCGAGAAGGCCGAGGCCGGCAGGTTCGACCTGATCATCACGGACCTGAACATGCCGATCATGGACGGTCTGACCATGATCCAGCAGCTCCGCGCGAGGGGTAAGGTGGTCGGCACGCCGATCGTCTTCCTGTCCACCGAATCCGATGGCGACGTGAAGGCACAGGCCAAGGCCGCGGGGGCCACGGGCTGGATGACCAAGCCCTTCGATCCCGAACAGCTGGTCCGCATCGCCCAGAAGGTTCTCACCAAGTGAACCTGCAGGATCCCGCCGAAATCTTCCGGCTCGAGGCCAGGGAACTGCTGGAGGCCATCGAGCAGGGCCTGCTCGACCTGGCGGACCGGCAGGACGACCGCGACCTCGTCGATGCGGTGTTCCGCAGCCTGCACACCCTGAAGGGTTCGGGCGCCATGTTCGGCATGGATGCCCTGGCCGCCTTCACCCACCACTGCGAGACCGCCTTCGACCGCGTCCGCAAGGGCCTGGCGCCGGCCACGCCCGAACTCATCACCTGTGTCCTCAACGCCCGCGACCACATGCGCGCGCTGGTGGACGGAGATCCCGACCCCGCCGTCGGCGACGCCCTGCTGGCGGAACTGCACCGTGTGCTGGAATCCGGCGCCGCGCCGGCCGCGGCCCCGGTCCCGGCGACCTCCTGGCGGGTACGCTTCTCGCTGCCCGTCGACGCCATGGCCAACGGCACCAACCCGCTGGGCCTGCTGGCAGAGCTGCGCGAGCTGGGGGACTGCCGGATCGTGGCCTCCACCGAGGCTGTGCCGCCGATCGACGAGCTGAACCCCACCGACTGCCATCTGGCCTGGGATGTGACCCTGGCCGGCCCGAAGGTGTCGCGCTCGTCCATCGAGGACGTCTTCCTCTTCGTCATGGATGACATGGTCCTGGACATTCGGGAGGGCGAGGCCGTCGAGGCTTTCGCCGAGGAGCCCGCCGCCGTCGAGGCCGCCGCGCCGGCCGCGATCGCGCCGCCGGCCGTCATCCCCGCCGCCGCCGAGGGGAAGAAGGCCGAGGAGACCAAGAAGCCCGACTCCACCCTGCGCGTCCCGGCCGAACGGCTGGACGAGCTGATGGACCGGGTCGGCGAGCTGGTCATCGCCCAGTCGCGCCTGAAGCAGATCGCGTCCAGTTCCCAGGACATGGCGCTGCGCTCGGTGTCCGAAGAGGTGGAACGCCTGGCCGGCGAGCTGCGCGACACCATGATGGTCGTGCGGATGGTGCCGATCTCGAACCTGTTCGGCCGCTTCCGCCGGCTGATCCACGACCTGCAGCGCGACACCGGCAAGTCCATCGAGCTGATCACTCAGGGCGAGACCACCGAGCTCGACAAGACCATCATCGAGCGCCTGGCCGATCCGTTGATCCACGTGATCCGCAACGCCGCCGACCACGGCCTGGAGACCCCCGAGCAGCGCGCCGCGGCCGGCAAACCGGCTATGGGCAAGCTGACCCTGTCCGCCCGCCACTCCGGCGCCGAGGTGGTCATCACCGTCTCCGACGACGGCCGCGGCATCGACCGCGAACGGGTCCGCGCCAAGGCCGAGCAGAATGGCCTGGTCGCCCCCGGCGCGACGCTCAGCGACGCCGAACTGCTGCAGATGATCTTCGCCCCCGGCTTCTCCACCGCCGCGACGGTGACCAACCTGTCGGGCCGCGGCGTCGGCATGGACGTGGTCAAGCGCACCATCGAAAGCCTGCGCGGCGCCATCGACATCAGCTCCACGCCGGGCCAGGGATCGGAAGTCTCGCTGCGCATCCCCCTGACCCTGGCCATCATCGAGGGCCTGCTGGTCCGCGTGGGCGCCGGCCGCTACGTGATCCCGCTGGGCGCCGTCGAGGAGTGCGTCGAGCTCAGCCATGAGCAGGACGTGCGTTCCTCGGGCCGCAGCCTGATCTCGCTACGCGATGAGTTCGTGCCGTTCCTGCGCCTGCGCGAACTGTTCCGAACCACGGCGGAGGCCGGTCCGCACCAGAAAGTCGTGGTGGTCTCCACCGGCGAGGCCCGCGTCGGCCTGGTGGTCGACCAGATCATCGGCGACCACCAGACCGTCATCAAGTCGCTCTCCAAGCTGCACGCCGACGTCGAGACCTTCTCCGGCGCGACGATCCTTGGCGATGGCGGCGTGGCCCTGATCCTCGATGTCCCCCACCTCGTCGAGGCGGGCCAGCGCCTCGAGAAACAATTCCGCGTGGCGAGCTGACCCCATGATCCAGATCGAAACCGCCGCCAACGACGACAGCGTCCAGGTCCTGACTTTCGATGTGCGAGGCGAGACCTTCGCGCTGGAAGCGGGCCTGGTGCGCGAGATCCTCGACCTGCCGGACGAGACCGAAGTGCCGGGCGCGGCCGAATTCGTCAGCGGCGTGATGAACTTCCGCGGGCGGGTGATTCCGGTGGCGGACCTGCGCCTCGCCTTCGGGCTGGGCCGAGCCGACGACACCCTGGACAGCCGCATCGTGGTGATCGAATTGGAACTGGATGGAGATCCCACCCTGGTCGGCCTGCGGGCCGACAAGGTTCACGAGGTGACCAGCCTGTCGATGACCGACACGGAGCCGCCGCCGCCGATCGGCATGCGCTGGCGCCAGGACTACGTCAGCCGCATCGCGCGCCGCGCGGGCGAGCCGATCATCCTGCCCGACCTGGCCTGCATCTTCGCGGAGCGCGGCGAGCCACGTTCCGCGGCGCCTTCCCTTCAGCCCGTTTCCTGAGCCCGAGAGCGATCATGCGTTTCACCATCAAACTCAAGCTGATCATAGCGTTCAGCCTACTGCTGGCGCTGATGCTGGGTGTCGCCAGCTTCGGCATCGTCCAGGTCAACCGCATGGGGTCGCTCCACGACGAGATGATCGAGGGGCCCGTAACGCGGCTGGACCGCGCCCGCTTGCTCAACACCGCCCTGCTGCAGATCCTGCGTTCGGAAAAAAACCTCGTCCTGACCGAGGACGCGGCCGAGAGCCGCGCTGAGATCGCCAAGATCGAAGCGCAGAAGAAGATCTTCGGCGAGACGCTCGCCCACGCGATCGAGGTCGCCACGCCCGAGGGACGTCCGAAGTGGGAAGCCCTGCAGGACGAATGGAATCGCTTCCTGCCGATGGACGCCGAGATTCAGCGGCTGGGCGGCGAGAACAAGAACGCCGAGGCCATTGCCCTCATGCACGGCCCGCAGCGGACTGTGAACGACTCGATCTTCAAGGCCTCCGACGGCCTGGTTGATCTGAACGAAAGGCTGCTCAAGACCGCCGGCGAGCAATATGACGCCGCGGCCGCCACCAGCCGGGCGATGTTCATGGGGATCACCGCCGTGGCGCTGTTGCTGGCTATCGCCTCGGCCGTGTGGCTCTCGCTGACCATCAGCAGGGGTCTGAACCGCGCTGGCGTCGCCCTCCAAGGCGTGGCCGAGGGGGACCTGACCCGCACCGCGGAGATCACCAGCAACGATGAAATCGGCGACCTTCTGAGCCACCTGAACTCGATGATCGAGCGCCTGCGCAGCGTCGTCGGCGGCGCCCTCGACGCCTCGGAGCAGGTCTCGGCCGGCAGCCAAGAACTCAGCGCGGCCGCCGAGCAGGTCAGCTCGGGCGCGACGGAACAGGCCTCGTCGGTGGAAGAGGCCTCGGCCTCGATGGAAGAGATGGCCGCCAACATCCGCCAGACGGCCGACAACGCCTCACAGACCGAGCAGATCGCTCGCCAGTCGGCCAAGGACGCCGAAGTCTCCGGCGTGGCCGTGAACCGTGCGGTCGAGGCCATGCAGACCATCGCCGAGAAGATCACCATCGTTCAGGAGATCGCCCGTCAGACCGACCTGCTGGCCCTGAACGCGGCGGTGGAAGCCGCCCGCGCCGGGGAGCACGGCAAGGGCTTCGCGGTCGTCGCCTCCGAAGTCCGCAAGCTGGCCGAGCGCAGTCAGACCGCCGCCACCGAGATCGGCGCCGTCTCGACCGAGACCGTGAAAGCCGCCCAGTCAGCCGGCGAGATGCTGACCCGCCTGGTGCCGGACATCCGCCGCACCTCGGAGCTTGTCTCCGAGATCAGCGCGGCCTGCCGCGAGCAGGACATCGGGGCCAGCCAGGTCAACGAGGCGATCCAGCAGCTCGACAAGGTCACCCAGACCAACTCCAGCGCCTCGGAGCAGATGGCCTCGACGTCCGAGGAACTGGCCGCCCAGGCCGAGGAACTGCAGGCCTCGATCGCCTTCTTCCGCACCGACGCCACCGGCAAGGCGCGCGCGACGGCTCCGGTCCGGCGCGCCGCCCCGGCGCCGGCCCGGGCCCGCGCTACGGCTCCGCGGCCGCCCGTCCGCCCGGTGAGCAAGACCGTCAAGGCCCAGCAGGCTGCGGCCCAGGGCTTCGCCCTCGACCTCGCCCAGGGTGGTCCCGACGAGCAGGACGCGGCCTTCCGCGAGTACGCCTGACCTACTTCACCGCCGCGGGGCCAGGCTCCGCGGTCACCCTGAATTCCCCGCCCGGACACCGGTCCCTGGAGCCCGACCATGCGTTTCACCATCAAGCTTAAGCTGGGCTTGGCCTTCGCCCTGATCATCGTCCTGATGGTCGGCGCCACGAGCTTCGGCATCTTCCAGCTCAACAAGATCAACAGCGCCCAGACGGCGATGGTCGCGGGCCCTGCTCAGCGTCTTGAGAACGCGCAGGCGCTCAGCATCGCGCTGCTGCAGATTCTACGGGCCGAGAAGAACATGGCCATAACCAACGACGCGGCCTCCAACGCGCGCGACAACGCCAAGGCCGATGTCGAGAAGAGACAGTTCATCGCGGTGCTCCAGCAATCCGAAGCCCTCGCCAGCGCGGAAGGGAAGGCCAAGTGGCTGGCGCTCCGCGAGGCGTGGGAAGAGTTCGTGCCGGTCGATGGCGAGATCCGTCAGCTCGCGCTCGCCAATCGAAACGAAGAAGCGACCCAGATCATGCTGGGGAAGCAGCGCGCGATCAACGAGACGATCACCAAGCAGACGGATGAGTTGGTCGAGCTTTCCAAGGCCCAGCTCAAGGCCGCCGACGCCCAGGGCAACGCCGACTACGCGCTGGCCCGCAACGCGCTGATCGCCATCCTCGCGGTCTGCTTCCTGCTCGCGGTGGGCGCCGCCATCTGGCTCTCGCTGACCATCAGCCGCGGCCTGAAGAAGATCTCGGACCTGACCGAAGCGGTCGCCATTGGCGACCTGAACCAGACGATCACGGTCACCACCAACGACGAGATCAAGGACTTGGTGGATACGGTCAACCGCATGACCGCCAACCTGCGCGCCACCGCGACCCTGGCCGATCAGGTCGCCGACGGCGACCTGACGGTCCAGCCCAAGCCGCTGTCCGACAAGGACACCCTGGGCCTGGCCCTGGAGCGGATGGTGGAACGCCTGCGCGGCGTCGTCACCGGCGCGCTGGACGCGTCGGAACAGGTGTCGTCGGGCAGTCAGGAACTGTCGGCCGCCGCCGAGCAGGTCAGCTCGGGCGCCACGGAACAGGCCTCCTCGGTGGAAGAGGCTTCGGCCTCGATGGAAGAGATGGCCGCCAACATCAAGCAGACGGCCGACAACGCTTCGCAGACCGAACAGATCGCCCGTCAGTCGGCCAAGGACGCCGAGGCCAGCGGCGAAGCCGTGGCCCGCGCGGTGGGCGCCATGCAGACCATCGCCGAGAAGATCACCATCGTGCAGGAGATCGCTCGCCAGACCGACCTGCTGGCCCTGAACGCGGCCGTCGAGGCCGCCCGGGCCGGCGAACACGGCAAGGGCTTC
Organism: Phenylobacterium sp.; assembly: GCF_004297125.1. Classification (GTDB taxonomy): domain Bacteria; phylum Pseudomonadota; class Alphaproteobacteria; order Caulobacterales; family Caulobacteraceae; genus Phenylobacterium. The sequence goes on from NZ_SCVD01000019.1 coordinate 463,906, forward strand.
GCAGTGGTCGCTTCGGAAGTCCGCAAACTGGCCGAACGCAGCCAGACTGCCGCCACCGAGATCGGCGCCGTCTCCACCGACACGGTGAAGGCCGCCCAGTCGGCTGGAGAGATGCTGACGCGCCTGGTGCCCGACATCCGCCGCACGTCGGAACTGGTCGCCGAGATCAGCGCCGCCTGCCGCGAACAGGACATCGGAGCCAGCCAGGTCAACGAAGCGATCCAGCAACTGGACAAGGTCACTCAGACCAACTCCAGCGCCTCGGAGCAGATGGCTTCCACGTCCGAGGAACTGGCCGCCCAGGCTGAGGAACTTCAGGCGTCCATCGCCTTCTTCCGGATCGAGGCGAGCGGCAAGTCGCGCGCCTCGGTCGCCGCCGCGCCGGTCCGCAAGGCCGCTCCGGCTCGCGCAGCGGCTCCGCGACCCGCCGCCCGCCCTGCGAACAAGACCGTCCAGGCGCAACAGGCCGCGGCCAAGGGCTTCGCCCTCGACCTGGCCCAGGGCGGCCCCGACGACCAGGACGCGGCCTTCCGGGAGTATGCCTGAGATGGCCGCCGCTGAAGTGCAGTACGTCACCCTGGGCCTCGGCGTCGAAGTGTTCGCCGTGCCCGTGGAGTTCGTCCGCGAGATCCTCGACTACCGTCAGCCGTTCGCGATCCCCGAGGGGCCGGCCTACCTCCTGGGCCTGACCGACGTGCGCGGTCGCGGCACGGCGACCATCGACCTGCGGGCCAAGCTCGGCCTGCCGACGATCCCACCCGGCCCCAGCACCCGGATTCTGGTGCTGGACATCCCGCTGGAGGGTCGGCTGCTCTCCTTGGGCCTGGTCGCCGATCGGGTGATCGAGGTGGTCTCCGTCGCGGCCGACCAGATCGAGCCGGCGCCGGACATCGGCGTCGCCTGGCGCTCGGACTACATCGCGGGCGTCGTCCGGCGTGACGACGGCTTCGTGGTGCTGTTCGAGCTGGCCAAGCTGCTGACCACCCAGGAAGCCGCCGCCCTGCCGGCGGTCGCCGACGCGGCGGCCTGACGGCTGGCCCACCTCCTCCAGAACGGATGATCCATCTTGTCGGCTGAGCTCGCCTACGTCTCTGACGCCCACGACACCCTCAGCCCGGCGAACTTCCGCCGGCTGTCCGAGTTCATACACGGCTACAGCGGCATCAAGATGCCGCCGGCGAAGAAGACCATGCTGGAAGGCCGGCTGCGCCGCCGCCTGCGCGAGCGCCGGATGGGCAGCTTCGACGAATACTGCGCCTTCCTGTTTCAGCAGGGCGGGATCGACGCCGAGGCCATCCACCTGATCGACGTGGTCACGACCAACAAGACCGACTTCTTCCGCGAGCCCGCGCACTTCGATTTCCTGGTCAACAAGGCGCTGCCGGGCTTCCAGAAGGAAGGCCGCCGCCAGGTCCAGGTCTGGAGCTCCGCCTGCTCGATCGGCGCGGAGCCCTACACGATCGCCATGCTGATGGACGACTACTGCCGCGAGCACCGTGGCCTCGACTATTCCATCTTCGCCACCGATCTCTGTACCCAGGTGCTGGGCGAGGCGCTGATCGGGATCTATCCGGCCGCCATGATCGAGCCGGTGCCGATCGCCCTGCGCGAGCGCCACGTCCTGGTTCCGCGGGACGGGTCGCAGAAGGTCGTGCGGATGGCTCCGCACCTTAGGTCCAAGCTCTCGTTCGCCCGCCAGAACCTGATGGACGCCAAGTACGCAGCGCCCAGGGACCTGGACATGATCTTTTGCCGCAACCTGCTGATCTATTTCGACAAGCCGACCCAGGCCGCGGTCCTCAAGCGGCTGTGCGCACACCTGCGTCCCGGCGGCTATCTGTTCCTCGGGCACTCCGAGACCATCGTGGGCGTTGAGCTGCCGGTGCGCACGGTGTCCGGCACCGTCTTCCAGAGGATCTGACCCGTGAGCCGCAAGAAGGTCCGCGTCCTGATCGTCGACGACTCCGCCAGCGTCCGCCAAACCCTCACGGCCGTGCTTGAGGAAGACCCGGACATCGAGGTGATCGGTGCGGCGTCCGATCCCTTCTCCGCCGCCCGGTTCATCGCCAAGGACATCCCCGACGTCATCACCCTGGACGTCGAGATGCCGCGCATGGACGGCATCACCTTCCTGCGCAAACTCATGACGCAGCATCCCATTCCGGTCGTCATGTGCTCCTCGCTGACCGAGGAGGGTTCCGAGACCCTGATGCAGGCGCTGGAGGCCGGCGCCGTCGACGTCATCCTGAAGCCCAAGATCGGGGTCGCCGACCACCTGCAGGAGGCCAAGGGCCGGATCTGCGAGGCCGTGAAGGGCGCCGCCCAGGCCCGGCTCTCCGCTCGGACCCGCCCCCAGCCCTTCAGCCGCACGGTGGAGAAGAAGCTCACCGCCGACGCCATGCTGCCGCCGCCGCGCGAGGGCGCGCGCGCGATGGCCCGCACCACCGAGACGGTGATCTGCATCGGCGCCTCGACCGGCGGCACTGAGTCGCTGCGCGAGGTGCTCCAGGCCCTGCCCAGCAACGCGCCGGGCATCGTCATCGTCCAACACATGCCCGAGAAGTTCACCGCCGCCTTCGCGCGCCGGCTGAACGACCTCTGTGCGGTCGAGGTCAAGGAGGCGGCCGACGGCGACGCCGTCCTGCGCGGCCGCGTGCTGATCGCGCCGGGCAACATGCACACCCTGCTGGAGCGCTCGGGCGCCCGCTACCACGTCGCGGTCAAGAGCGGCCCGCTGGTCTCCCGCCACCGCCCATCGGTGGACGTGCTGTTCCGCTCCGCCGCGCGCGCCGCAGGCTCCAACGCCGTGGGCGTGATCATGACGGGCATGGGCGACGACGGGGCCCGAGGCCTTGATGAGATGAAGCAGGCCGGCGCCTATACGGTCGCCCAGGACGAGGCGACCTCGATCGTCTTCGGCATGCCCAAGGAGGCCATCGCCCGCGGCGCCGCCATGAAGGTCCTGCCCCTGGGCCGCATCGCCGCCGAGATCCTGCGCCTCGGCGCCATGGCGGCGTAGCGCCGAGCGCCTGCGGCGCGTCTCTACGTCGCCGGCGGCGCGTAGGCCGCGTGGACCTGGCGTTCGCGGGCCATGGTGTAGAGCCTGCCGATCTCGGCCATGACCTCGGCCAGGGCCGCGGTCGCCGCCGCGTCCAGGTCCTCGACCGCTCCGGGCTCGGCCGGGCGCAGGCCGTCGGCTGCGGCGGTCAGCACGCCGCTGACCTCGGCCTGGAAGTTCAGCCGCGCGGTGGCCTGGTTCAGGACCTGGATCACCGCGTCGCCCTGAGCCGCCATCCCGGCGAGCTCGGCGCCCACCTTGCTCTCGGCCTCGCGGATCGGCGCCGCGGCGGTCTCCAGCAGCGCGCCCACCGCGGCCGAGCCGCCGCCGGCGTCCGCTTCCGCCTCGAACCCGCCCCCCAGTTCCACGAGGATCGCCTCGGCCTGGCCTGCGGTGTCGCCCAGCACATCGGCGTACTGGCGCAGCTCCACGGCCACGACGCTCAGCGGCCGGCCGGCGTCGCCCAGGCGCCCGCACTTCAGGTTCGCGTTCAGCGCCATCGATTGGATCGAAGCCTTGATGGCGCGGATCGAATTGATCCGCTGGGCCAGGCCCACGGCGGTAGTCTCGGCGGTGCGCCCGACCTTCAGCGCCGCCGCCTCGGCCGCGCCCATCTCCTGCACCAGCGACATGGCCTCGCCCAGGCTGACCTCCAGCCGCGCGAGGTCGCCGGTCGTGTCGCCGCGACCGCCCGAGCCGCGCGCCGCCTCGCGGAGCTGCAGCAGCTTGCGGGCGTCGCCGGCCACGCCGGCCAGGCTCTGGGCGATCTTCTCGACCTCGCGGTCGAAGCTCTCGGCGGTGTCGTCCAACTGGGCGGCCAGCATCGCCAGCACCAGGGCGTCGGCGTCGGGGTTCGCCTCACCGGCGACGCGGCGGCGCTCCAGGATCTCGAGGCTGGTCTCGACGTGCTCCACCCGCTGGCGCGCGGTGTCGCCGATCTGCAGGCCGCACAGCGCCATGCCCACCTTGCCCTGCAGGCCGCGGGCGATGGCCCCGACCTCGGCCGCCACGGCGGCGACCCGCTTGTGGTGCTCGGCCAGGGTCACGGCGTCGGCGGCCAGCTGCAGCGGCACCGCCGGCAGCACCTCGGCGCAGCGGTCGTCGAGGTCGTTCTCGTGGTTCAGCGCCGCGCCGATCAGGGCGCCCAGGCTCTCCAGGTCGCGCCCGAACTCGTCCAGCTGGACGCGGCCTTCGGAGATGGCGTTGTAGATCTCCCGGGCGAATTCCTCGAACTCGACGAAGGCGCCCGGCACGGTGCCGGCGGTCACCTTGATGTTGACCGCGAAGACCCGCAGGTAGCGCAGCGCCTGCTGCATGTCGGCGATGTGGATCCCTAGCTGGCGGCTGGTGGCCGCCAGGCCGTGGCAGCGTTCGCGGTGGCCGGCGCGCGATCCGGCCAGGCCGCTCAGCTCGGCGGCGGCCGCGGACAGCTTCTCGGTGGCGCCGTCGACCGTCTCGGCGTTGAACAGGCTGGTGAGCTGGTCCAGCGATCCGATCAGGCCGCCTACGACCTCGACGGACTTTTCCAAGGTGACGCCGAGGTCCAGGAACTTGCCTTCGATGACACCGCGCGCGGCGGCCAGACGGCCGGCCACGCGGGCGAGCGGGGCCGCGTCGGCCACGTACGGGTGATCGGGGATTTCGGCTTCGGCATACTGGACGGCAAGGGACAAGGCGGCCAACTCTCTCAACGGTCCGGCAGCCTAGAGCGACAGGTCGGAATCTTCGGTGAATCGCCGTGGTTTATGGAGTCCGAAGCCAGTTTCCGTAGGAACAAGCCGAGGTTATCTCGCCCGGTCTTCTGAGCCGAGGGGCAGGAATGCCGTCGATCCAGGGTAATCCGAAGTCGTCGCCTGCGGCGAGACGCCGCAGAGCGAAGTTTCCAGGGCCTTGCACGGACGGCCGGGGCGGCGTTGCACGGCGTCGCCCTGAGGGGCGGGCCTGGACGCCTGCCGCAAGGGCGTCAGGATTCCTATGACGGCTGCGCCGGCGCCTACTCGAGGATCGCCACCGCCCGGATCCAGCCCGCCGAGGCGCCGGCGATCTTCACCGGGAAGCAGGAGAGGGTGAAGCCGGTGGCGGGCAGGGCCTCCAGGTTGGTCAGCTTCTCGATCTGGTAGTACTCGCGCAGGCGGCCGGCCTTGTGGCCTTCCCAGATGATCTTCGGGTCGTGCGTCTCGGCCCACTTCCGCGCCGTGTGCGAGAAGGGCGCGTCCCACGACCAGGCGTCGGTGCCCACCACCTTCACCCCGCGCTCGGTGAGGTAGAGGGTGGCTTCCTCGCCCATGCCGCAGCCCTTGTGGATATAGTCCGGGTCGCCGTAGGCGGCGCCCGCCGCGGTGTTCACCAGCACGATGTCCAGCGGCCGCAGGGCGTGGCCGATGCGGTCGAGCTCGGCCGCCACGTCGGCGGCGGTGGCGACATAGCCGTCCGCGAACCGGCGGAAGTCCAGCTTCACGCCCGGCTGCAGGAAGTACTCCAGGGGCCCCTGGTCGATGGTCGGCGCCGGCCGGATAGTCTCCGCCGCGTCCGTGGTCGAATGGAAATGCCACGGCGCGTCCATATGGGTCCCGTTGTGGGTGGAGAGCCGCACCTGCTCCACCGCCCAGCCTTCGCCGTCGGGCAGGTCCTCCGCTTTCAGGCCCGGAAAGAACGAGGCGATCTGACCCACCGTCTCCCTGTGCCGCGAATAGATCACCTGCGGGCGCATCACCTCGGGGTCCGAGATGATGTCGTTGGTGATCGGGATCGACAGGTCGACCAGCCTGCGCGCCATGGGCTTCCTCCGCATCCGCCTCTTCTTGACGTGCGGACTCTAGACCGCCGCGCGGACGGCGGAACCCCTCGCGCATTGTTTGTGCGCTGCAACATTTTTTTATCGGGCGATGGCCGGTGGCCGGAACCGGCGGTCGTACGAACAGGTTGAGGGTCTGTGTCGGATGGACCACGGAGCCGGGCTGGGCAATGACCTTGATCGCGCCGATACGTCATGCGCCGGTCGCTGCGCCTGAGACCGCGAGTCCGGCGCGGGTGGCGCTCAGCCGGCGCAAGCGGGCGTTCGATCTCGCGACCGCCGGCCTGGCCCTGCTGGCCTTCCTGCCGTTGCTGGTCCTGATCGGCACGGCGATCTGGATGGAGAGCGACGGACCGATCCTCTTCCGCCAGCAGCGCACCGGCCTGAACGGCCGACCATTCCGGATCTACAAGTTCCGCACCATGTTCGTGACGGAGGACGGCGCCGAGATCCGCCAGGCGGTCCGGGGCGACTCCCGGGTCACGCCGCTGGGCGGGCTCCTGCGCAAGCTCAGCCTGGATGAGCTGCCGCAGCTCCTCAACGTCCTGCGAGGCGAGATGTCGATCGTCGGGCCGCGGCCGCACGCCATCGCGCACGACATGGTGTGGGCCGACCGCGTGCCGAGCTACCTGGACCGGTTCCGCGCCCGGCCCGGCCTGACCGGCGCGGCCCAGGTCCATGGCTACCGCGGGGAGGTGGCGAACGACGAAGGCCTGCTCGCCCGCGTCGACGCCGACAACGCCTATATCGACAACTGGTCGTTCGGCCGCGACCTGACGCTGGTGGTCCGCACCGTGCCGCTGCTCCTGGGCGACGCGAAGGCCTTCTAGAAGACGACCTGGGCCGCCGAGACCGCCAACGCCAGCAGCACCAGCGAGGCGACCATGAAGACCGCCCAGCGCAGCATGATCACGTTGCTCGTCGCCTGCACCAGGCTGTGGATCACCCGCAGGCCCACATAGCCCCAGGCCAGCCCGGCGTTCAGCCCATCGCCATGGCCCGCCACGGCCAGGGTCAGGGCGATGGCGTAGAACAGCGTCGGCTGCTCCATCAGGTGGTTGTAGTTGTCGGCCTTCCAGCGCACCGGTGGCGGCAGCCGCCCCGACAGCTCGGCGGTGGTCAGGCTGGGATCCAGAGCCACCTTGGCCTTCCGCATCGCCGGGATTCGGGTGGCGTAGAGCCAGGCCCACATCACCATCGACCACAGGACGAGGACGACGACGGGCTGAAGGATTGCGCTGGGCATCTGGAACCTCCCCGATTCTGATCTTGAACCGATTGGAGACCGCGCAAAGCTGCGCCGTAAAGGCCAGATACCTTGACGAATCCTGCCATCGGCCCGCGGATGCGGGCTGGGAGCAGCCCCTGGACCTCGCCGTCTTCTTTGCCGTGCTGGCCGCCGCCCTGATGCACGCGAGCTGGAACGCGGTCGTGCGCGTGGGCCTGGACCGCTTCAACTCGATCCTGCTGCTATCGATGACCCAGAGCGCGCTGGCGCTCGCGCTGCTGCCGTTCGTGCCGGTCCCAGCGGCGGCGTCGTGGCCCTGGGCGGCCGCGGCGGCCCTGCTGCATACAGGCTACAAGCTGTTCCTCATCCGCGCCTACCAGCACGGCGACCTCTCGCAGATCTATCCCCTCGCCCGGGGCGCGGCCCCGCCGATCGTGGCGGTGGGCGGCGTGATCCTACTGGGCGAACATCTGCCGCCGACGGGCTGGGCGGCGGTCGCGCTGATCGCGGGCGGCGTGGCCCTGATGGCCGCCCGCGGCGGTTCGGGAACCACGCGGCTCTCAGGCCAAGCCCTGGGCTATGCGCTGGCCACCGCGGGGTTCGTGGCCGGCTACACCCTGGTGGACGGGCAGGGCGCGCGGCTGGCCGGGTCAGCCACCGCCTTCGCCATGTGGATGTTCGTCGGCGATGGTCTGGTCATGCTCGCCTATGCGATGGTGACCCGCGGGCCGAAGGCGCCGCTGGCGGTCGCCTCGTCCTGGCGCACCGGCCTGCCGGCGGGTGCGCTGTCGCTGGGTTCGTACTGGATCGCGCTGTGGGCCTTCACCCGCGCTCCGGTGGCCCTGGTCGCCGCGCTGCGAGAGACCAGCGTGCTCTTCGCCATGCTGATCGGCGTGCTCGTGCTGAAGGAGCGGGCCGGCCGCTGGCGCTGGCTCGCCGCCCTGGGCATCGGGGCGGGCGTCATGGCCATGCGGCTCTAAGCGGCCATTGACGGGGGCGGCCAAGCGCCGCTTAAGGGCGCGTGTCTCCGCCGCCCGCCCATACGCCGGCCAACCAGGTCGTCCTCGGCATCGCCTTCCGCGTCGCCGCGATGGCCTGCATGGCCTGTCTTTCGGCGATCGTGAAGTGGACCGGCTCGCGCGGGATCCCGGTCTTCGAGATCATCCTCTTCCGCAACCTGTTCGCCTTCGTACCGCTCGGCCTCTACATCGCCCGGACCACCGGGTGGGAGGTGCTGAAGACGCAGCGGCCGTTCGGGCACCTGGCCCGCGCCACCGTGGGCCTCGCCGGCATGGTCTGCGGGTTCTCGGCGGTCCAGCACCTGCCGCTGACCGAGGCGACGGCGCTTCAGTTCACCTCGCCGCTGTTCATGACCGCGCTGTCTGCCCTGCTGTTGTCGGAGAAGGTCGGCCGCCACCGGTGGGGGGCGGTGATTGTCGGGTTCCTGGGCGTGCTGATCATGGCCCGCCCGCTGCCGGGCCATATGAACGTGATCGGCGTCACGCTCGGAATCCTCAGCGCCCTGGGCGCGGCCGGCGCCATGGTGGCGATCCGCCAGATCGCCGACACCGAGCGGGGGCCGACGATCGTCTTCTACTTCACCCTGGGGGGCGTCGTGCTGGGCGCCGCCGGGTCGATCTTTCACTGGGTGACGCCCGATCCCTCGACCCTGGCCCTGCTGATCCTGGCTGGCCTGATCGGCGGGGTCGGGCAACTCTTCCTCACGGAGGCGCTGCGCCAGGCTCCCATCGGGGTGATCGCGCCGTTCGACTACACCCAGTTGATCTGGGCCGGCGTGCTCGGCCTGGTGATCTGGGGGGAACTGCCCCATCCGCTAACCCTGGTCGGCGCCGTCGTGGTCGCCGCCAGCGGCGTCTACATCCTGCACCGGGAGCTGCGCCGGTTCCGCAGGCCCGAGGCCTCACCCCGGAATTGACACAACGGCGTTACAGGCGGACTCTTGTTCCGTTCAGGTCCTGGAGCGCTCCGATGCTCAAGACGGCTCACCTTCTCGCCCTCGCCGCCGGCGTGGGTCTCCTCGGCGTCGCCGGCGCCTCGCAGGCGGCGGTCACCGTCCTCGGCGGCGGCATGGCCCGCCAGTGCTCGGCCGCTGCGCTCGGCGGTGAATCGGACGCCAAGTTCGAGGACATCTGCAGCCAGGCCCTCGACAGCGAGATCCTCAGCCTGCGCGACCGGGCCGGCACCTATGTGAACCGGGGCATCCTGAAGCTGCGGCGCAAGGCCTTCGCGACCGCCCAGTTCGACTTCAACCGCGCCATCCAGACACAGCCCGACATGGGCGAGGCCTATGTGAACAGAGGCGCCGCCGCCGTCGGCGCGCGCCGCTACTCGGAAGGCCTCGCCGACCTCAACAAGGCGCTGGAGCTGGGCCTCGAAGAGCCCGAAAAGGCCTATTATAACCGCGCCCTGGCCTATGAGGGTCTCGACAACATGAAGGCCGCCTATTTCGACTACCGGAAGGCCGTCGAGCTGAAGCCCGAGTGGGAGCAGCCGAAGCAGGAATTGGCCCGCTTCACCGTGGAACGCCGCTAGGCTTGTGGCCGTTGGACACCCATATGGTGTCTCATGCGCACGCTCATCGCTCTTAGCGTTCTCACCCTCGCCGGCGCCGCGCCGGCGTTCGCCCAGGTGAACCAGTTCCAGCTGGACGACCTGCGCGCCCAGCAGCAGGCGGCGGAGCGACGATCCATCGACCAGGCCAACCAGATCCAGGCCCTGGAAGCCCGCCTGCGCGCCGATCAGGCCAGCGCCGACATGGCCGCCCAGCGCGCCGGCGTCTACGTGCCCCGGCTTCCCGCCGTCGATCCGACCGTCAAGGGCGCGTCGGCGGCGCCTCCGAAATATCCGACCATGCCGGACTCCGTCCTGGCCGACTCCAACAAGCGCGTCCAGGACGCCGCCCGGAACCGTCGCTGACATGCGCTGGCAGGGGGGTGAGGGCGGTGGCAACATCGAGGACCGCCGCGGCATGGGCGCGGTCGGGGTCGGCGGCCTTGGCGTCGGCGGCGTGGTCCTGGCCCTGGTGGGCTACTTCTTCTTCGGCATCGACCCGTCGACCACCATGGGGGTCGTGAACGGGGCCGCTCCGCAGGTCCAGCAGGAAGGGGTCCGCGGGACGCCCGCCGACGAGGCCGGCCGCTTCGTCGACGTGGTCGGCCACAACGTCGACCAGGTCTGGGAAAGCCAGATGCGCGGCTATCGTCCCCCGGACGCCATCGTGATCTACGACCAGGCCACGGGCACCGGCTGCGGCATGGGCCAGTCGGCGATGGGGCCGTTCTATTGCCCGGCCGACCGCAAGGTCTATCTGGACCTGTCGTTCTGGCAGGAGCTGGAGACCAAGTTCGGGGCCGGCGGCGAGGCGGCGCGCGCCTACGTCATCGCCCACGAGATCGGCCACCACGTCCAGAACCTGACCGGCGCCAGCGAGCAGGCGCAGCGGATGGGGGCGAAGGGCGCCGAGAGCGGCTCGGTCCGCCTTGAGCTGCAGGCCGATTGCTACGCGGGCGTCTGGGCCGCCCACGCCTCGGCCGTCTCCAATGGCCAGGTCTCGCTCGATCCGCGCGATATCGAGGACGGCCTGCGCGCCGCTTCGGCGGTGGGCGACGACACCCTGCAGAGGAAGAGCCAGGGCCAGGTGATGCCCGACGCCTTCACCCATGGCTCGTCCGAACAGCGCATGCGCTGGTTCCGCAAGGGCGCGGAGACCGGCAATCCGGAGGCGTGCGATACGTTTGGGACGAACCGGCTCTAAGCCGGAACGTGCGGTAGCGGCTCCCAGCGCAGGCATACGGCGACGCAGCGGCGCGCCAGCAGGTCGCCCGGATCGATCAGCTCCAGCTTCACGTCCTCGTCCTCCAGCACAAGCGGAACCTCGGTGCAGCCGGCGATCAGCACCTCGGCGCCCAGCTTGCGCAGCTCCTCGGCGTAGCCCTGCATCTCGCGGGTGACGTCCTCGCCCAGGTCGCCGGACTTGATCCGGTAGAGCGTGACCATGAACGCCTCCTGGCGTTCGGGCGGCAGGCTGACCAGGCTCATGGCCCGGGCGGCCAGGTACTCGCGATAGAGCTTCAGCGCTCCCTTGGTGCCCAGAACGCCGGCCCGCATGGCGCCTCCGCTCGCGGCCGCCTCGGCGCCCAGGTCGATCATGTCGATCAGCGGCAGGCCCGAGGCCCGCTGGATCAGGTCGGCGTGGGCGTGGGCTGTATTGCAGGGCATGGCCAGCACCTCCGCCCCGGCCCCGTGCAGGGCGCCCGCCATCTCGGCCAGCACCGCGCCGGCGCCCGAGCCCGGCACGTTGCGGTCCGGCGCCTTGGGGTTGATGTCGGCGATGACCCGGAGATGGTCCTGGTCCTTCTCGGCCGGGGTGTAGGCTTGCAGACGCGCCAGGAACTCGACCGTCGCGGCCGGTCCCATCCCGCCCAGGACGCCGAGCGTCAGGGGCTCGGCGGTCACAGCTTGCCCTCCAGCTCTCCCTGGTAGCCGAACAGGCCCTGCGCGCCGCCAGTGTGCAGGAACACCACGGTCTCGCCGTCGAAGTCGCCGCGGTTGGCCAGGGCGATCAGGCCCTTCATCGCCTTGCCGGTGTAGACGGGGTCCAGGAGGATCGCGTCGGTCCGGGCGATGGTCTTCAGCGCCTCGATGACGGCGTCGTCGATCAGGCCATAGCCGGCGCCGACGAAGTCGCAGTCGGCCACCACCAGGTCGCGGGTCACCCGGTCCTCGTGGCCCAGCAGGGCGGCGGTCTCGCGGGCCAGCTTGTAGACATTGGCCTCCTGCGCCTCCTTCGGCGCGCGCACGCCGATGCCCAGCACCGGGATGTCCGCGCCCATCACCGCCAGGCCGGCCACCAGGCCCGCGTGGGTGCCGGCGCTGCCGGTGGCGGTGACGATGCGGTCGATCTCCAGCCCCGCCTCGTTGGCCTGGGCCACCAGCTCGAAGGCGCACTCGACGTAGCCGAGCGCCCCGATGCTGTTCGAGCCGCCGCCGGGGATGACGTAGGGCCGGCCGCCGGCGTCGGCCACTTCGGCCGCCACTTCCGCCAACTGCTGGTTCATGTCGGTCCCGCCCGGCACGCGGCGGATCTTCGCGCCCAGCAGCTCGTCCAGCAGGACGTTGCCCGAGCGGGTGTAGTCCACGGCCTCCGAGCCGGTGCGCTCCTCAAGGATGATCTCGCACTTCATGCCGAACTTCGCGGCCGCGGCGGCCGTTTGGCGCACGTGGTTCGACTGGACCGCGCCCTGGGTCACCAGGGTGTCGGCGTCGTTGGCGAGGGCGTCGCCCAGCAGGTATTCCAGCTTGCGGGTCTTGTTGCCGCCGCCGGCCAACCCGGTGCAGTCGTCCCGCTTGATCCAGAGGGCCGGCCCGCCGCCGCCTGGCCGCACCAGGTACTCCGTCAGTCCGGGCAGGGGCTCGAACGGCGTGGGCAGGTGCGCGAAGCGGACGGGGTTGAAGCGGGCGAGATGCATGCCCGTCCTGCTAGACCCGAACGGCTATGGCTTCAACTTCCGCGGCAGCGCGGCCACCTCTTCGGGACTCATCTTCACGATCGAGTCGACGATGCAATGGCTGGGGAAGCCACCCCGGGAGATCGCGATATCCATGTCGATCGGCTTGCAGATGATCGACGAGCCGGGCGGCTGGCGCGTGATGATCGGGTCGGACGAGATGGCGCCGGCCAGGCAACCGCCCTTCATGGTCACCCGGTAGGTGTCCTTGCCGCCAACGTCGATCAGCAAGGTGTTCTTGTCGGCGATGGTGTGGTTGCGGATGTCGCTGCTGCGGAAGCACTGGCCGCTGGGCAGGCCCGTGCCCGACGGCGGGGCCGCCGTCGTCAGGGCGGGGGGCTTGGCCGCGAGGGCCGCCGTGGACAGGGCGACGGCGGACAGGGCGGCTGCGCTGGCAGTCAGGGCGATGATCGCCAGTTTCATCGGCGGTTCTCCTTGCTCGTCCCCGCGACATGATACGCGCAGCGGAGCTGTACGTCTTCGCATTTGAAGCTGGCGGCCGTCTGACAACAGGCTTACTTTGGCGCCATCCTCGGGGGGCCGCGCTGGAGCGGCTGAGAGGTGGGTGAGCCCACGACCCGTCGAACCTGATCCGGGTCATGCCGGCGAAGGGAAGGGCCTATCCACCCCGCCTGACGCCCGTGATCCGTCCATATTTGAGGACGCGCCCCGATGAACAAGCCCACCGGCAAGCTTGCCGCCGCCGCCATCCCCACCGGCGAACGCCCGGGCTCGAAGAAGGTCTACCAGCCCGGCGTGGCGTGGCCCGACATCCGCGTGCCGTTCCGCGAGGTGGCCGTCCATCCCAGCGCCAACGAACCGGCGCTGACGCTCTACGACCCGTCCGGCCCCTACACCGACCCCACCGTCAGCATCGACATCGAGAAGGGCCTGCAGAAGACCCGCGAGCCCTGGGTCGTCAGCCGCGGCGACATCGAGCTCGTCGAAAACCCCCGTGCGGTGAAGCCCGAGGACAACGGCTTCGCCAAGGGCCAGCACCTCGCGCCCGAGTTCACCGCGCCCCGCCGGGTCTACCGCGCCAAGGCCGGCGCCAACGTCACGCAGCTGGAATACGCGCGCCGGGGGATCATCACGCCCGAGATGGAATACGTGGCCATCCGCGAGAACCTGCGCCGCAAGGAGACCGACGCCTTCATCCGCGACGGGGAGGACTTCGGCGCCGAGATCCCGGACTTCTGCACCCCGGAGTTCGTGCGCGACGAGATCGCCCGCGGCCGCGCCATCATCCCGGCCAATATCAATCACACCGAGCTCGAGCCGATGATCATCGGCCGCAACTTCCTGGTGAAGATCAACGCCAATATCGGCAACTCGGCGGTTCTCAGCCACGTCTCCGACGAGGTGGACAAGATGGTCTGGTCGATCCGCTGCGGCGCCGACACCGTCATGGACCTGTCGACCGGCCGCAACATCCACAACATCCGCGACTGGATCGTCCGCAACAGCCCCGTGCCCATCGGCACGGTGCCGATCTACCAGGCGCTGGAGAAGGTGAACGGCGTCGCCGAGGACCTGACCTGGGAGGTCTTCCGCGACACCCTGATCGAACAGGCCGAGCAGGGCGTGGACTATTTCACCATCCACGCCGGCGTGCGGCTGGCCTACGTGCCGCTGACCGCCAGCCGCGTCACCGGCATCGTCAGTCGTGGCGGCTCGATCATGGCCAAGTGGTGCCTCAGCCACCACAAGGAGAACTTCCTCTACGAGCATTTCGAGGACATCTGCGAGATCATGAAGGCGTACGACGTCTCGTTCTCGCTGGGCGACGGCCTGCGTCCGGGCTGCATCGCCGACGCCAACGACGCGGCCCAGTTCGGCGAGCTGGAGACCTTGGGCGAGCTCACCCAGATCGCCTGGAAGCACAATGTCCAGGTGATGATCGAGGGGCCCGGCCACGTGCCGATGCACAAGATCAAGGCCAACATGGACAAGCAGCTCAAGGTCTGCGGCGAGGCGCCTTTCTACACGCTGGGCCCGTTGACCACGGACGTGGCCCCTGGATACGACCACATCACCAGCGCCATCGGGGCCGCGATGATCGGCTGGTTCGGCACGGCGATGCTCTGCTACGTCACGCCCAAGGAACACCTGGGCCTGCCGAACCGCGAGGACGTGAAGGTCGGCGTGATGACCTACAAGCTGGCCGCCCACGCCGCCGACCTGGCCAAGGGGCATCCGACCGCCCGGGCCTGGGACGACGCCATCTCGCGGGCCAGGTTCGAGTTCCGCTGGGAGGACCAGTTCAACCTGGGCATCGATCCCGAAACGGCGCGTGAATACCACGACGAAAGCCTGCCGAAGGAGGCGTTCAAGACCGCGCACTTCTGCTCCATGTGCGGTCCGAAGTTCTGCTCGATGAAGATCAGCCAGGATATCCGCGACGCGGCGCGGGGCCAGAACGACGTCGACACCGGCATGGCCGAGATGTCGAAGAAGTTCCGCGAGGCCGGCGGCGAGATCCTGGTGCCCGTGACGCCGGCGGAGTAGCGCCGAAAAGAATCTTCGCGCCGGCCTGACCCGTCACGCTGGCGGTCGGCGCCTTACCCCTTGGGACGCTTGAAACGTCCGATGCAAAGGGGTGCCTTGTGATGAAGACGATGTTTGCCGCCGCGGCCGCCGTGGCGCTGCTCTCGGTCGCGACCTCCGCCGGCGCGGTGGCGACCGATCTCTCCACCTGGACCCGCGAGGGAACGGGCGGCACGTGGGTTCTCGCCGGGGACAACAACTCGGTCACCCAGACGGTGAACGGCGCTCCCACGGTCTTCTACAGCGACTTCAACGCCATTGGCCGTTCGCTGTCGGGCACGATCCGCGTCAACGGGTCGAGCGACGATGACTTCATCGGCTTCGTGGTGGGCTTCAATCCCGGCGAGCTCGGCGGACCCAGCGACTTCCTGCTGATCGACTGGAAGCAGCTCAGCCAGAGCTTCCATGGCTTCGCCCCCGTCGGGCTGGCGGTCTCGCAGGTGACCAATGGACTGGCCGACAACGCCGGCGCCTGGGCCCACAACAGCCTCGGCGTCACCGAGCTCGCCCGCGGCGCCACCCTGGGCAGCACCGGCTGGGCGGATTTCACCACCTACACCTTCGACATCGAATACACCGCCACCAACCTCAAGGTGGCCGTGAACGGGGTGACCCAGTTCGACCTCGACGGGACCTTCGGCGACGGACGGTTCGGCTTCTACAACTACTCCCAGGCCAACGTGACCTACGCCGGAATCGAGGACAGGATCCTTCCGCCGACAGGTGGGGTCCCGGAACCCGGCGCCTGGGTGATGATGATCCTGGGCTTCGGCGCGGCGGGGACGATGATCCGCCGCCGCGCGGTCATCGCCTGACCGCTTGGCTAGGCCAGGGCCGCCCGGCGCCGCATCATGGCGCCGGCGGCGGCGAAGCCCAGGATCATCAGCGCCCAGGCTGACGGTTCCGGCGCCGCGCCGGCCTCGAAGACACGCGCGCTCGTGATCGTGCCGCGGATGTCATAGGCCTGATCGTAGCCGCGTCCGGCGTTCTGCACCTGCCGCAGGAAGCTCGCCGTGCCATAGGCGCCGGCGGACGCCGGGTTCCAGGCTTCGCCCATGTCGAACGGGATCAGGGTCGGCGAGGTGAAGCTCGCCGTGGCCGAGTGGTAGTCATATGCCGTGCCGCCGACCGGCGACGGCACGTACCGCCCGCCCACTCCGCTCATGTAGAGCGAGCCCATGGGGGCGCCGGGGCTGCTGACGCGCTCGGTGTTCCCGTAGGTGGTGGCGTCGGTCTTGTAGTCCTGAAGATCCTGCTGGCCGTTGATCTCGATCAGGGCCGAGAGGATCGGCGAGGCGCCGTCGTAGCCCGCGCGGATGTAGTCGAAATAGCCGCTGCAGCACGGGTTGTAGATCGACGTGGCGCCGAGGCTCGGGTCGAAGGTGAAGGTGGCCGTGTAGGTCATCCCCACCAGGTTCGCCGATCCGAAGGTCATGTCCGAGGTCGACTGGGTGACCACGCCCTGGAAGGTGGCCACCATCAGGGCCGCCTGGGCCGATCCGGCCGCGCCGGACAACGCGACGATCGCCGCGCCGGCGGCCAGAAAACGCTTGAGACGCATCACAGGAACTCCCCCAAAAAGGCCGCCGCGTCGGAACGCTCGCGGCGGTCCGGACAGGCTGGGGGCTCGGAGACCCTATCGCAGCCCCCGAATGGGGGTGCGATTTGATGGCGATCTCCCGCGACAGGCGAAGCCGGGGCGTACACTTCGCCCCTCGGGCGAATGCGACGGTCCTACAGCGGCCCCTTGAGGCCCCGGCGTGGCGGGTCGCAGGCGCCGGCCATCCAGCCCAGCATCTCTCCCAGCGCCGCTTCGCGGTCATGGCCGGTCAGCTTTCCGGCCCTGTCCAGGTCGCGGTAGATGTCGCGGGCTTCGCTCCAAGTCGTGCAGGCTCGACCGTATTCGCCGCCGTTGTAGTAGACGCCGCCGACGCTCTTCAGGGTGGCGGCCATGCTGCGGCGGGTTCCCGGCGCGTTGTCCGACTGGCTCACGATCTGGCGGTGCGCGGCCAGCACCTCGTCGGCCATGGCGTAGCTCTCCGCGAACCGACTGAGGTCGGCCAGCACCATGGCGCGCACCTCGCCCACGACCGCGAAGAGGCCGGTCGCGCCGCGGTCCGCCGGGTCCCGCGCCCGCATCTGACGCGTGATCGCCACGGCCCGGTCCACCGAGGCGTAGGCTTCGGCGTCGCGGTCCAGAGAGCTCAGCACGGCCGCCCGGTACCAGAGCGAGATGGCCAGCTTGCGAAGGATTTCCGGGGAGTCCGGCTCCCGCTTCGCCAACACCTCGTTGATGGCCACCGCCTGGTCCACGGCCGGCAGCGCCTCGGCGTCGTGGCCCAGCTCATGATGGGCCTCGGCCCGAAGGCGGAGGATGGCGGAGCGGGCCTTCATCACGCCGGTCTCGTCGCGTAGCGCCGGCGGCAGGCCGGCGATGAACGCCTCGGCGCGCCGGAAGGGCTCCAGGCTCTTTGCGTAGGCGCCGTCCCAGCCGTGGGAGTCGCCCTCGGCCTGGATCGCCGTGGCATAGATGCGCGCGACCTCGGCGTCGCTGGCCGCGATCGGCCGCAGGATCTGCTGGACCTCGATCGTCTGCTGCCGGGCCAGCGCGATCTCGCTGTTGTTGTAGAGGTTCACCCCGGCCTGTTCGAGCAGCAGGTCGGCCATCGCGCGGCGCACCTTGGGATCGCCCGGCGCCTCGGCGTAGGCGCGGCGCAGCACCGTCTCGGCCTTCTTGAGCAGGACGTTGGCGTCGGCGGTCTTGCCGAGCTGGCTCTGCTGGCCGCTGCCGGTGACCTGCGCCAGCCGTACATAGCCGCGCCCCGCCTCCACCCGTACGTCGAGGGGCGCGTCGGGGTCGGCCGTCAGGGCGTCCAGATAGGTCAGGCCTGTCCGCGCCAGCACGTCGCGCGCCTTGGTCGAGCCCGAGACCTTGCTGACCTCGTTGTAGACGTCGAACAGCATGGTGGTGGCGATCCGGCGGGTCTGCTGGAACCGCGCCTCGGCCTCGGCCCGCGCCGCCTCGGCCCGGGCGTTGGCGACGAGGGTGACCGCCAGGGCGGCGACCAGCAGCGCGCCCGCCGTCATCGCCCCGCCCACCGCCAACCTATGGCGGCGGACGAACTTGCCGAAGACATAGCGCCGGCCCCGGTCCATCGCCGCCACTGGGAACCCGGCCCGGTAGGCGGCCACGTCGGCGCGCAAGGCCTCGACGGTGGAATAGCGTGCGGCCGGATCCTCCGCGGTCGCCCGCCGCACGATGGCGGTCAGTTCGGCGTCGGGCGGATCGCCCCCCGCCAGCCAGGCCAGCACCTGGCCCAGGGAATAGATGTCGGACAGGGTCGTGGACGGCGCGCCGGAGATCCGCTCAGGCGCGGCGAAACCAGGGGTGTGCAGGCCCCCCTTGCCCGCGGCTGCGCGCGCGTCTCCACCGGTATCGGTCGCCGGTGAGGAGATCCCGAAGTCGATCAGCTTCGGGCGCCGCGACGTGTCCACCAGGATGTTGGCGAGCGTGATGTCGCCATGCACCACCAGGTTCTGATGGGCGAAGGCCACGGCCGCGGCCGCCGCCAGGAACAGGTCCAGCCGGGCGTCACGCGACGGCGCCTCCGCCTCGCGCCAGTCCGCGAGCGGCCGGCCCTCGACGAACTCCATGACGATGTAGGGCTCGCCGGCCGGCGTTTCGCCGCCGTCGAACAGCCGGGCGATGTTGGGATGCGCGAGCCGGGCGAGGGTCTGCCGCTCGCGGCGGAAGCGTTCGATCAGCGCGCCGGACAGCGCGCCCGGCCGGATCACCTTGATCGCCACCGTGTGCTCGAAATCGCCGGCCGCGCGCTCGCCGCGATAGACGGCTCCCATCCCGCCCTGGCCGATCAGGCCGGTGATGCGGTACGCGCCGATCCGCTCGGGTGGGGGGCCGTCACCGGCCTTCGCCTGCGCGCCGCCGGTGGCGAACGCCACGGCCGCGTCCGCCCCTCCGCCCAGCAGCGCCGCGGCCCGCTCGCGCACCGCCGCCGGCGCCTTCTGTTCCGCAATCCATGCCGCCCGGGCGTCCGAAGGTTGCGCCATCGCCTGCTCCAGCAGGTCGAGTGCGCGCGCCTCGTTGGAGCGGCTAACCATGCTGCGGCTGCAGCGCCTCGTAGAGCCAGAGCCTCGCCGCCTGCCACCGCCGCTTCACCGTCGATTCCGACAGCTCCAGCACCACGGCGATGTCGGCGATCTCCATGCCGCCGAAGTAGCGCATCTCGACGATGTCGGCCCGCTCTCGGTCGATCTTCGCCAGGCGTTCCAGGGCCTCGTTGACCTCCTCCAGGTCGGCGTTGCCGACGTCGGGGATATTGGTGCGCAGCTCAACCTTCTGGTGCTGGCGCTTGTTGCGGCTCTTGGCGCGCACATGCTCCACCAGGGCCCGACGCATCATCACCGAGGTCAGGGCCATGAAGTGGGCGCGGTCCTGCCAGTCGATCTGCTCCAGCACGATCAGCTTCAGGATGGTCTCGTGAACCAGGTCGCCGACCGACAGCGAGACGTTCCGCTCGCCCCGCAGCATGGCCGCCGCGCTCTGCGTCAGGGCGCCGTAGAGGATGTCGAACAGGCGGTCGCGGGCGGATCGGTCGCCGCGCCGCCAGGCGGCCAGCAACACGCGTACTTCGTCGTTGTCAGCCCGCCCCAACATGGCCGCGATAGTGAGAACGCGTTACGCCGCTGGCAAGCGCGCGCACGTCTTGAGAGAAAAATCTTCCGGCGGTGGCCCGTGGCGCCTCGTTTCGACGCCTATGCCTGATGAGCGGGCCCCGTGTCGGTCCGTTCTCATCGGGCGCCGCCCGGTCCGAGCGGACCGTGTCTCCGCGAAAGGCCGGCGGCGTCCGATCCAGTCGGCGGCTGGCGTTTAGTCCTCGGCCTTCACCGGCGCGCCCTTCGGCGGCCAGACGCGGACGGCGACGGCGATGGTCACCGAGCCCAGCACGGCGGCGCCGGCCCCGGCCCACTGGACCGCGTTCATGCCGATGGCGGCGTAGTGGCCGGTCATGGCGCCCGACAGGAAGACGAGACAGGCCGAACCCCACTCGATCAGGTCTTTTCTCGTGATGTCGAAAGTCATGCGTCGGCTCCGGCGGAGGGCGGTTTTGGCGTCGAGCCAAGATCGCCCCTGGTGGATGCCAAAACCTTACCTGCGGGGCGATGCGACACTGTTGCGCAGGGGCGCGATCTATTCGCTCCTGAGCGCCGGCGCCGGTCTTTTGGACAGCGCCTGGAACGAGGCGAGCAGGCCGCCCACGCCGGCAAGGCCCGACGCCGCGGCGAGCAGGGCCGCCACGCCGCCCCAGTCCACGCTCCACTTCGCCTCGAACACCTGGGTCACCACCGGCCAGGCCGCCGCATAGCCCAGGCCCACCCCCGCGGCGCCGGCGATCAGTCCCACCAGGCCGTATTCGATCACATAGGCCGACAGCACCTGGACGCGGCTGGCGCCGAGCACCTTCAGGATCGCGGCTTCCCGCGTCCGCTCCTGGGCCCGCGCCGCGATGGCGCCGGCCAGCACCAGCAGCGCCGCCATCAGGGCCACGGCCGCCGCGCCGCGCACGGCCAGCGCCACCCGGTCGAACATTTCGGTGGCGGCTTCCAACTGCTCGCGCACCGAGATGACGTTCACCTCGGGAAAGTCGGCGCCCAGGGCGCGGACGATCCGCCGCTCCTCGGCCAGGCTGGCCTTGGCGATGGCCACGTGCCGCGGCGTGGCGCCTTCCAGGGCGTTGGGCGTCAGCACCAGGGGGAAGCCGGCGCCGAAGCTGCCGAAGTCCACGCGCCGGATGGCGGCCACCCTCGCATCGATCTCGGCGCCCAGCACCGAGAGCTTGATCACGTCGCCGATCTTCAGGGCGCCGCCCTCGGCCGGGTCGCGAGAGACGGCGACCAGCGGCGGGCCCGCATAGTTCGCAGGCCACCACTTGCCCTGGAACACGCCCGAGTTCGGCGGCTCCGGCCCCAGCGCCGACAGGCTGACGTCGTTGTCGTAGGCCCAGCGTGCGCCAGCCGGGATCTTGTCGATGTCCACCGGCACGCCGCGGACGGCCAGGATGCGGCCGGTGAAGAACGGGGCGCGCAGATAGGTGTCCTGGTCCGGCGTGCGACCGAACGCGCGGGCCACCTCGGCGTCGAAGGCCGCGACCCGTTCGCCGGGGATTTCGGTGAAGATCAGGGCCGGGGCGGTCTGGGGCGCCACGACGGAGATCTGCCGCAGCAGGCTGGACTGGATCAGCACCACGGCGGCCAGCAGGGCCACGCCCAGACCGATGGCGGGCGCCGCCGTCCGCGCCGCCGAGCGGGGGCCGGCCAGGTTGGCGAGCGCGATCCGCACCGCGCCGCGCGTGCCGCCGCGCAGCCGGCCGGCCAGCTTCGCCGCGCCCCAGCCGAACGCCCACAGGACGGCGAAGGCCGCCGCGACGCCAGCGATCATGATGCTGGCCGCCAGCGGGGTGGGCGCCGTGACGATCGCCAGCCCGCCGAGGCCCAGCGCCGCTAGGATCGCACCGGCCAGCTCGGGTCCGAAGCTCAGGCGTCCCGACAGGTCGCTGCGGAACAGGCTGGCCGGCGGCGTGGTCCTGGCCCGCGCCAGGGGCGCCAGCGAGAACGCCGCCGCCGACAGCAGCCCGAAGGCCGCGGCGCGGGCCAGGGGCCACGGATAGATCGCGAACAGCGCCGGCACGGGCAGCTCGTCCTGGATCACGGCGCCCAGGATCAGCGGCGTCGCCGCGCCCGCCACCAGGCCGATCGCGATCCCGGCCAGCGCCAGCAGGCCGATCTGGGCGATATACATGTCGCGGATCAGGCCGCTCTCGGCGCCCAGCGCCTTGAGTGTCGCGATGGCCGGCTTGCGGCCGTCCACATAGGCGCTCACCGCCCCGAACACCCCCAGCCCGCCGGCCACCAGCGAGGCCAGGCCGATGAAGCCCAGGAAGTACTCCAGTTGGTCGATCACCCGGCTCACGCCTGGCGCGGCGTCGTTGCGGTCGCGGATGCGGAAGAAGCCCTTCATGCTGGCGCGGACCTCCGCCTTGGCCTGGGCCAGCGGCAGGTCGGGCCGCAGCGAGATCCGCACCGTTTCGCCGAACGGCAGGCCGGGCTGCAGGAAGCCGCCCTGTTCCAGCGCGCCGACCCGGGTCAGCACCCGCGGGCCCAGCGAGAAGCCCCGTGACAGCCGGTCGGGCTCCTGCTCCAGCACCGCCCCAACCCGCATCGGCACATTGCCAACCAGGAAGCGGTCGCCCACCTTGATGTGCAGGCGGTCCAGCAGCGCCTGTTCCACCACCGCCCCCCAGACGCCATCCCGAGGCGCGAGCGCCGCGGCCAGCGACGCCGCGCCGCGGATCGTCACCTCGCCCGCCAGCGGGTAGGCCTGGTCCACCCCGCGCAGCTCCACCAGCCGCCGCTCGCCGCTGGGCGCCTCGGCCATCGCCTGGGAGGCGGCGGCGTAGGTCGTCTTCCCGAGCTTGTTCAGCCAGCCGCGCTCGACCGGCGTGAACCGACGCTGGCTGGCCGAGACGGCCATGTCGCCGCCCAGGATCTCGCGGGCCTGGGTGGCCAAGCCTTGCCGGAACGCCTCCGCGGTCGAACTGGCCGCGGCGATCGCCGCCACGCCCAGCGCCAGGCAGGCTAGGAAGATGCGGAAGCCCTTGACCCCGCTCCGGAGTTCGCGCGCCGCGAAGCGCAGCCACAGGGGGATCACGCCGCCTCCACGGGCCGGCCATCGCGAAGCGTCACGACCCGCTGCGCGCGCGCCGCCAACGCCGGGTCGTGGGTGACCAGCAGCAGCGCAGCCCCAGTGTGCTCCACCAGCTCGAACAGCAGGCCGGCGACGTGGCGGGCGTTGCTGGAGTCGAGATTGCCGGTGGGCTCGTCGGCGAACAGCAGGGCGGGCGAGGGGGCCAGCGCGCGGGCCAGGGCCACCCGCTGCTGCTCGCCGCCCGAGAGCTGGTGCGGATAGTGCCGCGCCCGGGCGGCCAGGCCCACGCGGTCCAGCCAGGCGCGCGCCTCGGCCATGGCGTCGGGCCGACGCGCGATCTCCATCGGCGCGGCCACGTTCTCCTCGGCCGTCATGTTGGGCAGCAGGTGGAAGGACTGGAAGACCAGGCTGACCCTGCCGCGCCGCAGCTTCGCCCGACCGTCCTCGTCCAGCTTCCCCAGGTCGCGGCCGAACAGGGTGACCTTGCCGGCGCTGGGCCGCTCCAGGCCGGCCGCCACTGCGATCAGCGACGACTTGCCCGACCCCGACGGCCCCACCAGCGCCACACGTTCGCCATCGGCCAGGGTCAGATCGAGATTGCGCAGGATCTCGACGGGTCCTGCCGCGGACGGCAACGTCAGGCCCACATCCTCGAGGACCAGCGGCGGCGTATCGTTCAAGCAAGACCCCAACAGTTGAGCGGCGGACCCGTTCTCTTACATAGGACGTTCATGGCCGAGCCAAGACCTACCCGCCGCGCGCTCATCGCATTGCCCCTGGTGTTCGCCGCCGGGCCGGCGCTCGCGGCGCGCGCCAAGGTGGTGACCGTGCTGGGCGACAGCATCACCGCCGGCTACGGCCTGCCCGCCGCCGCGGCCCTGCCGGCCCAGCTGCAGCTCGCCCTGCGCAAGCTGGGCGTCGACGCCCTGGTCCGCGCCGCCGGGGTCAGCGGAGACACCACCGCCGGCGGCCTCTCCCGCGTGGACTTCAGCGTGCGCAAGGACACCGACCTGACCGTCGTCGCCCTGGGCGCCAACGACCTGCTCCAGGGCCAGGACCCCAGGCGCACCCGCGCCAACCTGGATGGCATCATCCGGAAGCTGCAGGCCCGCCGCATCGGCGTGGTGCTGGCGGGCATCATGGCGCCGGTGGAGATCGGCGGCGGCTACGCCCGCGACTTCAATGCGGTCTTTCCGGCGCTGGCCCGGGCCCACCGCGTGCCGCTGTATCCCAACCTGCTGGACGGCGTCGCCCGGCAGCGCGCCCTGAACCAGCCGGACGGCATCCACCCCAACGCCCAAGGCGCCCGGATCATCGCCGCGCGCCTGGCCCCCACCGTCGCGAAAGCCCTGGCCGCGCGGGGTTAGGGCGACGGCTATCCGACCGACCTGCGCACGGTGCGGCTGAGGTCGTCGATCGTGACCGGCTTGCGCAGCACCACCGCGTCGGGGATCTGATCCAGGGCCAGCGAGTCCGCATAGCCGCTGCAGAACACGATCGGCAGGTGCGGGTGGCGCGCGCGCATGCGGTGAGCCACTTCCGCGCCCGTCATCCCCGGCATGGCGTAGTCCAGCACCACGGCGTCGGGCGGGTCGGCGTCCACCATGGCCAGGCCCGAGGCTCCGTTGGAGGCGCTGCGCACCGCGAAGCCCTCGCTGTAAAGCCCGTCGCAGAGGATCTGGCGCACCTGGTCGTCGTCGTCGATCACCACCACGCTCAGGCCGTGGCCCGGGGGCGCGGTGGGCGGCGCGGCGCGGGCCGGCGGCTCGGCGGCGGGGGCCTCGGCCCGGGGCAGGACGATGCGCACGGTCGTGCCGGCGCCGGGCGTGCTCTCGATCTGACAGGTTCCGCCGCACTGCCGGGCGAACGCCGCCACCTGGGCCAGGCCCAGGCCCGAGCCCTGGTGGGCCTTGGTGGTGAAGAACGGCTCGGTGGCTCGGGCCAGAACCTCCGGCGACATCCCCGTTCCGGCGTCGTTGACTTCGATCGTGACCGCCTCGGTGTCCGAACGGGTCCGCAACCGGATCGCACCGCCGTCCGGCATGGCGTCGCGGGCGTTGACCACCAGGTTCAACACCGCCAGTTCGAGCTGCGTGGTGTCGCTGTTCGACCACACGGGCCCGGCCGCCAGGTCCATCTCCAGGACGAACTCCGCGCTCAGCGCGTGGCGCAGCAGGCCGTCGCTGCTCCGCAGGGTCGCGTCCACGTCCACCGCCCGCAGGTTCAGGCGCTGGGTGCGCGAGAAGGCCAGCAGATGGCCCGCCACCTTGGCCCCGCGATGCGCGGCCTCCAGGGCGGTGTCGACGAAGCGCCGGTGCGGCTCGGTCTCGTCGATCGTCCGCTGCAGCAGTTCCAGGTAGCCGATGATCGGGGTCAGCAGGTTGTTGAAGTCGTGCGCCACGCCGCCGGTCAGCCGTCCGATCGCCTCGACCTTCTGCGCCTGCATCAGCGCCTGCTCGGCCAGCACACGTTCGGCGGCCTGGCGGTCCACCTCCTCCAGGGCCTGCTCCAGCTCGGCGGTCCGCGCGCGCAGGCCCTGCTCCAGCCTGGCGTTCTCGCGCCGCAGTTCGCGCACCGTGAGCGCCCGCGAGATGACCGGCAGCAGGGTGCTGAGCCGCAGCGGCTTCAGCACATAGTCCATCGCGCCTTCGCGCATCGCCTCCACCGCCGAGGTGATGCTGCCCTCGCCGGTCATGATC
Organism: Phenylobacterium sp.; assembly: GCF_004297125.1. GTDB lineage: Bacteria > Pseudomonadota > Alphaproteobacteria > Caulobacterales > Caulobacteraceae > Phenylobacterium. The sequence continues at coordinate 489,483 of NZ_SCVD01000019.1, forward strand.
ACCACCGCCAGGTCGGGATCGCGGGCGCGCAGCTCGTGCATCAGCGTCATGCCGCCGATGCCCGGCATGACCAGGTCGGTCAGCAGCAGGTCGAAGGCGTCGCGCTGGAACGCCGCCAGCGCCGCCGTGGGGTCGGTGAAGCCCGCCACCTCGTAGCCTTGGCCGCTGAGTGTCGACTGGAGGGCCTCCAGGTTCGCCGCCTCGTCGTCGACGATCATCAGCCGTGGCGGGCCGCCATCCGCCGGGGCGTCGAGGCGGCTCATTCCGCGGCCCTTCGCTGGTGGCGGGCCAACGCGGCGCGGACGTCCCGCAGCTTCGGCGGCTTGCTCAGCACCATGTCGATGTTGGGGATGCCCTCGACGCCCGACAGCATCCCCTGGCCCCAGCCGGTCAGCAGGATCACCGGCGTCTCGGGCGAGGTCGACTTGATCGCGGCGGCCACCTGGCGGCCGTTGATGTACGGCATCCCCAGGTCGGTGATCACCGCGTCGAACGGGAAGCCGTCCTGGCCGGCCACGAAGGCGTCGATCCCGGCCTGGCCGTCGTTGGCGGGGGTGATCAGGTGCCCGTCGTTGCCCAGGGCGTCGCTCAGCGCCTTCAGCAGCACCGGGTCGTCGTCCACCAGCAGCAGGCGCATGGGCGAGGGCGCCTCGAGCTCCGCACCCTTCGCGGCGCTGCGCGTCGCGGCCGGGAAGATCAGCGAGAACGTCGTGCCCTGGCCCGGCGCCGACTGCACGTCCACCTCCGCGCCGTGCCGCTGGGCCACGCCATAGACCATGGCCAGGCCCAGGCCGGTGCCCCGCTCGCCCTTGGTGGTGAAGAACGGCTCCATGCAACGCCGCCGGGCCTCCGCGTCCATGCCCACGCCGCTGTCGGCCACGTCGATCCGGACCCAGCCGGGCTCGTCGGTCGGGGCGGTCCGCAGGCTCAGCGTCCCGCCTTCCGGCATGGCGTCGATGGCGTTGAACACCAGGTTGGTCAGGGCCTCGCGGATCTCGCTCTCGGCGCCCAGCACCAGCGGCATGTCCTGGGCGAGGTCGGTCTCGACGGTCACCACGGCGCCGCGCTGCATCGACATGTCGGCCCACCGCGGGCGGGTCAGGTCCACGACCTGGCGGGCCAGCTCGTTGAGCTGCAGCGGCGCGCCGGGAAGCTGCGGTTCGCGCTGGCGGTAGAATTCCCGCATCCGGCCGATCGTGTGGCCCACGTCCTCGACCGCGCGGCGGATCACCTCGAGCTGGTTGCGGCCGGCGGGGCTCAGCCCCTTCTCGGTCTCCAGCATCGCCTCGGTGTAGAGCGCCACTGGCGACAGGGCGTTGTTGATGTCGTGGGCGATGCCGCTGGCCATCTGGCCCAGCGCCCGCAGCCGCTCCTGCTGCATCACCGACTGCTGGGTCTGCCGAAGGTCGTCGTAGGCCGCCTGCAGGGCGTCGTAGAGCTCCACCTGGTGGGCGGCCAGGGCGACATGTTCGCTGAGCTGGCGCAGGAACTCGCAGTCCGCGCTCGCGAAGGCGTCGGGCGCCAGGCGCGCGGCGATGAAGCAGCCGAAGACCTTGCTCTCCATCTGCAGCGGGGCGGCCGCCAGCGACCGCAGCCCCGCCAGGGCAAGCTGGGCCTGGAACGACGCCTCGATGGCGGAGATGTCGGGCTCGTACAGCACCGCGCCCTGGACGCACTCGGTGAAGTGGTTCGCATCCACGTCGAAGACCATCGGATCCGGAGCGGCCAGCGACAGGCCCAGCTCCCGGCTCTTCGCCCCCACGGCGGCGACCGTGAGGGTCCGGGCGGCGGCGTCGTAGGTGCAGAGGCAGGCGAAGTCGACGGGCAGCTGTTCCTCCACGCTGCGCACCGCAACCTGGTAGATGCTGTCCAGGTCCTGGCGGTCGCCGATCGCACGGGTGATCTGGTGCAACAGGCTGAGCCGCGCCACCTGCTCCAGCGCCTTGGCGTCCGCCCGGCGGCGCTCGGAGCTCTCGCGGTCCAGGTGCTCGTGGGCCGACAGCAGCTCGCTGGTGCGCTGGGCCACCTGCCGGTCCAGGTCGGCGTTCAGGGCGGCCAGGGCGGTCTCGGCGCCGATGCGGTCGCGCATGTCCTCCGAGGCCATCTTCATGACCCACAGCAGCAGCACCAAGTAGGCCGCGATCTTCCCGACGTGGGCGATCATGGACTGGCTGTCTGAAGGCGCCTGGGAATAGAGCATCGCCAGATGGCCGAGGAAGAGGACGCCGCTTGCCGCCGCGATCGGCAAGGTCAGCCGATGGCGGTTGCGAAGCCGCCAGGCCCACATCCCCACGACCAGCCAGAGTAGAGGCGCCCCGAAGAGCGCCGGCCGCGTCATCCCCAGGAAACCGGGGGGCGAATACGGGGAGACCTGTTGGAACAGCAGGAAGAGCAATCCGGCCAGGGCCACGGTCGCCGCGGCGAAGCCCCCGATCCCGCCACGATCGCGCGAAAGCCGCCATAGGGCGCCGCCGACCGCGATGGGCAGCAGATAGGCCGAGGGAGACCAGGTCGCGGGGCGCAGCACGCTGCGCGCATTGGCCAGCGGTGTCAGCACGCCGCCCCAGTCGATGCTGACCAGCACGTGGGTCATGTCGAGCGCGAACGTCAAGCCGAGTCCGACCGACAGCCACTTCACGAAGGCGCTCTTGGTGCGCGCGCCCATGTCCCAGAGCAGCAGCGCCAGCACGCCCGACAGCACCGCCACCCCGGCGTCCAGGATCGTGTGGAGCTCGGCATAGTTGGCGGTGGTCATCGCAAGCACCAGCGCGCCGGCCGCGGCAAGCAGCAGGACGACGGCGGCTGCGCGCGGCAGCCCGCTGGCCCTCGTCAACGCGGTCATCAAAACGACCCTCGGCCCACACACGGTCAACGCGACCGCAACGCCTTGGTGCAATCAGACAGTGTGAGAACTCCTATCTCAAGCAATAAGCTGTGCAAGCGCGCAGAAGTTGCGGCCGGCAGACAATCGCCGCCCGGCGTCAGGCCGCGCGAAAGCGCAGCGGCATCGCCTTGGGCCCGGAGATGAAGTTCGACGGCAGCCATTCCACCGGGGCCGCCAGCTCGAAGTCCCGCATCCGGGTCAGCACCTCGCGCAGCATGGCGTCGATCTCGATCCTGGCGATGTGCTGGCCCAGGCAGCCGTGCGGACCCGTGCCGAAGGCGATGTGCGGGTTCTCCCGCCGGCCGAGGTCCAGCACGTCCGGCCGGTCGAACACCGTCGGATCGCGGTTGGCGGCGCCGAAGTACATGACCACCTTGTCGCCCGCCTTGATCGCCTGGCCGGCCAGTTCGGCGTCGCGCCGGGCGGTGCGGCGCATGTAGATCACCGGGCTGGTCCAGCGCAGCAGCTCTTCGCGTGCCGTCGGCAGCCGGCCGTCCAGGTCCGCCATCAGCCAGGCGTACTGGTCGGGGTTCTCCATCAGGGCCAGCAGCCCGCCCGACAGCAGGTTGCGGGTCGTGTCGCCGCCAGCGTCCACCAGCAGCAGGAAGAACAGCAGGAACTCCATGTCCTCCAGCTTGCGGCCGTCCACCTCGCAGGCCAGAAGCTTGGACGCCAGGTCGTCCCCCGGCCGCGCCCGCTTCTCGGCGATCACCTTCGAGCCGTACTCGAACATCTTCATCACCGCCTGGCCGCCGGCGCCGGGCGGCAGCGTCTCGGGCGCGGTGTGGATGATCTCGGTCAGCTTGTAGAGCTCCCGCCCGTCCTCCAGCGGCAGGCCCATTAGCTCCGCGATCACGAACGACGGCATCTCCCCGGCCACCTCGTTCACGAAGTCGCACTCGCCCTTCCGGATCACTGCGTCGACGATCTGCTTCGCCAGCTCCTGGATGCGCTCGCCGCGCAGCCGCGCCGCGGGCTCGGTGAACTCCGAGCGGATGAGCTTGCGGAACCCGGTGTGCTCCGGCGGGTCCATCATCAGCATCATCTTGTAGGGCCCGAACGAGCCGGCCTCGGCCAGCGGGTCGGCGATCATGATGGTGGGCTCGGAGGAATAGGTCTGGAAATCGCGGTCGACGCTCCAGACGTCGGCGTGCCGGGTCACGGTCCAGAAGCCCCGCCTTCCCGAACCGGGGCCGTCCGGCTCGTCATGCCAGCGCACCGGGGCGTTCTCGCGCAGCCAGTCGTACTGCCCGTGTGGCTGTCCGCCCGCGAAGCTGGCCGGCGACAGCAGGTCGATCTTCATGGGCCCGCGTCCTCCCTGTTTTCCAGAGAGGACGCGCCTTTCCCGCAGGTCAGGCAAGCCGGATCAGAAGGCGATGTTCCAGCTGTCGGACCCGGAGTAGGAGCTCTCCTTGGCGTAGCAGATGAGGCCCGGCCGCTCGGCGTGGGCGCCCGGCTTGTCCAACTCCCACTTCAGTTGTTTGCAGGGCCAACCGTTGACCGGCTCTTCGCTCATCACGGTGATCAGGCCCTTCGACTGCGCCCCCTTCCAGCTGAGGGTCTCGCCCAGGGCCATCCCGCCCAGCTTCTTCTCCCAGGCCTTGTAGGACCCATCCAGGCGGACCATCTGCTGCGCCCAGGCGTCATAGCTGTAGCCGCCTTCGCAATCGCTGCAGCGGACCTTGCTGAACTCCACGAAGGCCTTCTTCCCGGCCTCGAGCTCGGGGGAGAAGTCGAGGTCGGAGGGGTATCTCACCGTCCGGGCGCCGGCGTTGGTCGGCCAGGGCGCCGGGCCGGAAGTGGCAGCCGCCTGGTCGGTCTGGGCGTCTTGCGTGGGCTGGGCGGCCTCCTCCTGCGCCTCGCCGCCAGCCGCTGCGGCCGGCGTCGGCGGGGTGGCGGCGTTCTGGATTGCGGCGGCGGCGGCCTGACGGGCCAGGTTCTTCAGGAACCCGCTCTGGGCCGCCGCGGGCCCCGCCAGCGCCAGGCAAAGGCCGGCGGCCAGCAGGATGGTGCGCGGGGAAACTGACGTCGACATGCAAACTCCAATGAGGCGGGCGGACCGGGCGCTGAAGCCAGGCCGCGGCGGGCGGCCGTGTCTCACGCGCTCCGCGCGGCCGCGCCAGCCTGTTGCGTCGAATGCGGGCGTGGCGTCGACGGGCGGGGCCGAGACCTTCGCCGAACGTAGGTTCCCTGACCCTCGCTCGCTGTCCTAAGGTGCGCGGGGTTGGGGAGCTTGCGCATGAACGGCATCGTCTGGATCGTCATCGCGGTGGCGGTCGTCGGCCTCTACGTCTGGTACGCCGCCATCGTGAAGCGGAAGAACCGCGTGGCCGAGGCGCTGTCCGGGATCGACGTCCAGCTCTCCCAGCGCCACGAGCTGATCCCGAACATCCTGGCCATCGCCAAGCGTTACCTGGCGCATGAGCAGACGCTGCTGGCCGACATCGCCCGCCTGCGCACCACGGGCCAGGAGCGGCTGGGCAGCGCGGATCCCAAGGCCATCGCCGAGAAATTCACCGCCGAGAACCAGCTCACCGCCGGCCTCGGCCGCCTGTTCGCCGTCGCCGAGGGCTATCCCGAGCTCAAGAGCGACGCCCTGATGGTCAGGGCCCAGGCGACCTACCAGGAAGTGGAGACCAACGTCGCCGCCGCCCGGCGCTTCTACAACGCCTCGGTCACGGCGCTGCGGAACGCCTGCCAGATCTTCCCCGGCCAGCTGGTCGCCGCCCTGGCCGGCGTGGGCCACCTCCCGCCCTTCTTCGAGGCGCCCGCCGAGCACCGCGGCCCGGTGAACGCCGCCGATCACCTGTGAGCGAACGCCCCGCCCGCCCGGGCGCGGCGACCGCGCTGTTCGGGGCCCTGGCCCTGGGCGCGGTGGTTGCGGTCGCCATCGCCTGGTCGTCGATCCACAAGACTCCCGGCCTGGAGGGTTGGCTGACCGGCATCTTCGCCGGCCTGTTCCTGGGCCTGATGGTGGCCGGGGCGGGGGCCTGGGCGGTGATGCTGTTGGCGCCGCGCCCCGCCCGTCGGGCCGCCGAGCAGGAGCCCGCGACCTACCAGCCCGACGATGAGCTCGGCCGGGTGCTGGCCGAGCTGGAGGTGGCCCGGCTCGACACGCAGCGCCGCATCAACGCCGGGGCGGTCTGGCGCATCCCACTCTGTATCCTGGGCGCCGTGCTGCTCTGGCTCGCGACCCAGTTCGGCGACGATCCCGCCGATGTCGGCGACCTCCTGATGTTCATGGGCGCGGGCGCTTTCGGCGGCTACTTCTGGGCCGCCTCGGCGCTCAGCCAGGCCTACCGCAGGCTCTACAAGGAGCGCGTGCTGCCGCGGCTGGCCGCCGGCTTCGGCGCGCTGGCCTGGCGGCCGGCCCAGCCGCCGCTGGAGGAGTTCCGGCGCCACCGCCTGTTCCCCGACTGGGACGCCTGCGAGGCCGAGGACGAGATCTTCGGCGACTACCGCGGCATGCCGCTGTCCATCATCGAGCTGAAGCTGACCAAGGGCTCCGGCAAGAACGAGCGCACGGTCTTCCATGGCCTCGCCGCCGCGGTCTCCCTGCCGCGCGGCCTGCGTGGCACGACGGTGGTCGTCCCCGACCGGGGCATGTTCGGCAACCTCGCCGAACGCCTTCGTGGCGGTCCTTGCCAGCCGGTGCGCCTGGAGGATCCGGCCTTCGAGAAGGCCTACGAGGTCTATGGCTCCGACCAGGTCTCGGCCCGCGCCCTGCTGACGCCCGCCTTCATGGAGCGGTTCCTGGCCTTCGCGGGCGCGGGCCATTTCGGCGCGCCCGCCGCCCTGGTCCAGGACAACCGCCTGCTGATGGCGTTGGGGAACATGGGCGGCAGCGACCTTTTCGAGCCGCCCAGCTACCGCAAGCCCGCCGCTGGCCGTGAGGCCCTGACCCGACTCCACGAGGACATCGCCTCGGTGCTCAAGGCCGCCGACGCCGTCATCGACCTGGACCAGGCCGCTCGCCTCCAGCCTCGCGCCTAGCCTGCGTCACGCTGTCATCGACCTACCCAAAATGGGGTTATGGCCCTCGGCTTTACTGAAAATTTTGATCTGCGGGCCATTGCAGAGGGGCATTCCCAAATTTGGGAATCCTGAGAAGAGCCCGCGCCCTCGGACATGAGCTTCGTCGATCCCAGCCTCGCGAACCTCGGATCGCGTATCGACCTGCGCAAGGCGACGATCCTGCTGGTCGAGCCCAACAACCAGGCGATGGACGTTCTGGCGTCGATCTTCCTGGGCTTCGGCGCCACCCACTGCCTCAAGGCCACGTCGTTCGAGGAGGCCCAGCAGGCCGTCCACGGCGCGCCGGTCGACCTCATCGCCTGCGAGGCCACGCTCCAGCCGGACCAGCCGGACGGCTATGAGTTCGTGAGCTGGCTCCGCCGCTCCGGCCTGGAGCCCAACGCCTTCGCACCGGTCCTGCTGCTGTCGTCGCACACGAGCAGCCGCAACGTCTCGCGGGCCCGGGACTGCGGCGCCCACTTCATGGTCACCAAGCCGCTGGCGCCCGCCGTGCTCCTGCAGCGCATCGTGTGGATCGCCCAGCACAACCGCACCTTCGTGAGCTGCGACGTCTATACCGGCCCCGATCGCCGCTTCCAGAACCTGGGCCCGCCCGACGGGGTCGGCCGCCGCCACAACGACCTCCCGGCGGAGGTCGGCGCGGTCGCGGGCGCCAACATGGACCAGGACGAGATCGACAGCCTCCTCACGCCGAAAAAGGTCGTCCGATGAGTTCGGTCAGCTACATCCGCCGCCCGAACCGGCTGGGCAAGCTCATCTCCACGCCCGGCGGCCGCAAGCTGGGCGAGGCCGTCGCCACGGCCGAGGCGAACATCGAGTCCCTGCGCCCGGGCCTGCTGGCCGAGGTGGACCAGGCGCTGGAGGGCCTGCGCGAGGCCGCCGGCCGCAACGACGTCGCCTCGCACGCCGAGGTCTACAAGCGCGCCACCGCGGTCGTCAGCTTCGCCGGCCTCTGTGGCCTCACCCGCGTCGGGGAGGTGGCCTACAATCTCTGCGAATTGTCGGACCGCTACATCGACGCCGGCGTCTGGAACGAGGCCGCGATCGCCGCCCACATCCAGACCATGAGCGTGCTGCGCATGGCCAACCTGCCCGACGACTCGCCGGAGGCCGAGGCGGTGCTGGACGGCCTGAAGACCCTGGTCCGGCGCGCGGAGGAACGGGCCGCCGCCGCCGAGTCCTCCTGAAACGACAACGGCCCCGATCCGAAGACCGGGGCCGCTGCAGCGCATCGGAAAAATACGCAATCCGAACGCGCCGAAGGGCCTATGTAGGCGCTCGCTTCAAACAACAAGCGTGGCCGTTCGCTAGAGGCCCTTGCTCGGGTTGATCAGGTACTTCTCGCCGGTGGTCTTCCGGTTGTAGGCGGCGATGACCTCGGGCTGCAGCGCCTCGGCCAGCGAGATCTCCGCGGTGTAGTGGCTGGCGAAGGTGGTCTTCAGTTCGTCAGCGACCCGCTGGCGCAGCCGCGCCACGCCCTCCGCGCCCAGCTTGGCCAGGAACGGCGTCAGCAGCCAGCCGCCGACGCTCCACGACAGGCCGAAGTTGCGCGCCAGTTCGGTCGGCCGGGTGTCCAGCGAGCCGTAGATGTAGACTTGCTTGAATACGCTGGAGCCGTAGCGGCTGTAGGCGCCGCCCCGCGAGTTGGCCGCCGCCTCCATGGCCGACAGGATCTGGCTGGCCAGCTTGCCGCCGCCGATGGCGTCGAAGGCGATGGTGGCGTTCGTCTCGATCAGCGCCGCGGTCAGCTCGTCCTGGAAGCTGGCGGAACTGGAGTCGACGATGTGCTTCGCGCCGATGTCCGCGAGGATCTTAGCCTGCTCGGCGCTGCGCACGATGTTCACCAGCTGGATGCCGTCCTTGATGCAGATCCTGTTCAGCATCTGCCCCAGGTTCGACGCGGCCGCCGTGTGGACCAGGGCGGTGTGACCTTCGGCCCGCATGGTCTCGGTCATGCCCAGCGCGGTCAGCGGATTGACGAAGCACGAGGCCCCGTCCGCCGCGCTCGCGCCCGCCGGCAGCGGCAGGACGTCGCCCGCCTTCACGGTGCGGTACTGGGCGTACATGGCGCCGCCCAAGAGGGCGACCGTCTTGCCCACCAGGGCCTGGGCCGCCGGATCCGGGCCGGCCGCGATCACCACGCCCGCCCCCTCGTTGCCCACCGGCATGGACTCGTCGAGGCGCGCCTTCATCGCCTTCAGGAACGGGTCCGGCACCTTGGCCGTCGTCACGCCGCCCGCCGTCTTCAGCGTCGAGATGTCCGCCGGGCCCAGCAGCAGGCCCAGGTCGGAGGGGTTCAGGGGCGAGCCCTCGATCCGCACCAGCACCTCGTCGCCGGTCGGCGGCGCCACGGCCACCTCGGCCAGGCTGAGTTCCAGCTCGCCGCTGCTCTTGATGATCGACCGCAGCTGCAGCCCCTTGTCCGGTACACCGGCCATCGTCGCCTCCCTTGGCTTTACGTTGTCAGGAGACGGACATGGCGGTTCGCGCCGCCGCAGCCAAGGCCCCAAATCGAACCAAGACTTAAAAGCAAGAAAGGCGGCCCTTGGGAGGGCCGCCTCTGCCGCTTCACTTGATCCGCACAGGACCGAGGTCCTGGAAGCGCCGCGGGGGCCCCACGCCCCGGCGACTGGTTTCCCGGCCGCCGTTGGTCAGGGTCTTCCTCCACTCTCACGCGGCCTACAAGTCCCCTGGGCGTCCGCGCCGCATTTCGCCGTTCGCCTGTGGCGGCGACGCCACGCCCCGAAATGGCCCTAATCCGGACCAGCCACGGCCACAGGGCGCGCCTTTATAGGAACAGTCGGCTGGCCCGCTTCCCGGTCCGGATCCTGAACAGCCCCCCCAGCCCCCCTGATCGGGCGCCTGGTCAGCCGACGACCCTCCCCACAACCCCGGCGCTAACGGATGGCGGTCAGTTCGACCTCGCCGTCGCCCACCCTGGCCACGTCGCCGACGTGCTTGCCCAGGAGCGCCCGGGCCAGCGGCGAGACGTACGAGACGCTGCCCTTGGCCGGATCGGCCTCGTCCTCGCCGACGATGCGGAACGTCTGGCGACGCCCGTCCTGGCGCTCGATCTCCACGGTGCGGCCGAACTGCACCGTGTCGGCCTCGGCCTCCGGCTCGGTGAGCTGGGCGCTGCCTCGCCGCGCCGACCAGTAGCGCAGGTCCCGCGTCGCCCGCGCCATGGCCGTCCGGTCCGCGGCCACCCCGCCCTCGGCCTGGGCGGCGGAGTAGGCGGCCCGCGCCGCGGCGAGCTCGGCCTCGATCGCCGCCATCCCGCTGGCCGTCACCAGGTTGGCGTGCGGCGAGATCGGCCGATCCGGCAGGTCCGCCGCCTGGGCCTCGTAGTCTTCTTCCCGGGTGAACGCGACCGCCATGCCCTTAAGCCTAGGCCCTGCGGCGACCGCAGGCCAGTCTTGCGGGGCCGGGGGAAGGTCCTGCTGACCGGCGCCGAAGCGGAACGGTTAAGGGACATAAAACTTCGGCGCTGGCCGATGCGTTCGGAACGCGCCGGGAACCTCCGGTGAACCTGAGCCGCGCCCGGTCGGGGCGTCCTGGCCGGACGCCTTGATCAAAGGGCCGGATTCCCGGCTATGATCGCCGCCAGCGGAGGACTCACATGGCCGGCCTGAAGGACAAGCGCGGCTTCATCGACAAGGACCGCCTGGACCTCTCCGAGCGCAAGGCCGTCGAATATTGGATGAAGCGCTGGGGCGTGACCCAGGACCAGATCACGGCCGCCCACCGCAAGGTCGGCCGCCTGACCAAGGACATCGCCGCCGAGCTGGGCAAGAAGCGCTGACAGGCGCCGGGCGACGTCGTACCACCCTTCACCGCCCGCGATTCAACCCGGACCCCCGCATGCGCGCCCTGATCCTGACGCTCGCCGCCCTCTCGCTGACCGCCTGCGCCACGGCCGCGCCGCCGCCCGCCGCCGGGCCGGTGACCTACGCCGGCACGCCGCAGGAGCAGTGGGAACAGGGGCAGAAGGCCTACGAGGCCTGGTCCGCCGCCCGGCCCGGCTGGGTCGTCACCGCCTCGGGCCTGCAGGCCCGCCGGGTGAAGGCGGCGAAGGCCTCGGCCCCGCGGCCGGTCCCCAGCGACACGGTCACCATCCATTACACCGGCCGCTTCATCGACGGCCGCGTGTTCGACTCGTCGAGGGAGCGCGGCGAGCCCGCCACCTTCCCCTTGCCGCGCCTGATCAGGGGCTGGCAGGAGGGCGTGCCCATGATGCGGGTCGGCGAGACCTGGGAGTTCGTGATCCCTTCGACCATCGCCTACGGCGAGCGCTACCGCGACCCGATCCCCTCCAACAGCACCCTGCTGTTCGAGATCGAGCTGATCGGCATCGGCGGGGAGTAGGGGCCTCGGCGGGCGGGCTGGGCGATGCCGTCGCCGGCCTTCCCCATCTCGCCGCGGCCTCCCATGCGGCTCCTGCGCGCGGCATTCAGAGATATGGAAGCGAAGTAATGGAGGCCCTGTGCCTTAGTTTAGTCGCAATGAGATAAAGTCATAGTGTCGCACGTCATGGTTTGTTGACGTCTGAAACGCAACCATAACCCTCCCGAAGGGCTAAGCCTTCAGATTGAGGGCGAAACAATGGAACGGGTTTTACTGGTCGAAGACGACCGCATCACCAACGTGGCCCTTCACGACTACCTGCAGGAGGTCGGCTTCGAGGTTGAGTCCGCGTACAGCGGCGCCGACGCCCTCGCGTCGATCGAACGTCAACCGCCTCGGAGCCTGGTCATAGATCTCGACCTGGGGCCCGGCCCTGACGGCTTCGAGGTCGCGCGCCTTGCGCGCGTGATGCGCCCAGACGTTTGGGTGGTGCTCATCTCGCCCGAGGCGGAGAGGCGGCGTCGGTCGGGCGAGGTGGCGGCGTCGGAGCTTGTCGCCAAGCCTTTTCGCTTCGAGCGGATCGAAGAAGCGTTGCGCGGAGCGCTTGACCGCCCCGTCGCATAGGATGGCCGGCTGGAGGTTCGCTCCGCTGGTGATGGGGGTGGTCGCGTTCGTCCTCGCGGCCTGCATCGCGCTGAGCGCGCAGGGTCGGCCAAGCCTTTCGCCGCCCTCGGCGCCCTCGGCGCCCGGAAAGGCGGAAGGGCGCAGCCCGATGACTGCGCCCTGGCCCTACGGTTCTCTTACCCGCGGCGCCTACTGCGGCGGGGTGACGGTGGATTCCGGCGTCGGAGCTTCGGTGGCCGGCGGCTCCTGCGGCAGGGTCGGCGGCGTGGCCGGAACCGCGGCGGGCGCCTCGCTGCTCGGCGGCAAGGTCACGAGCGGCGGGTTGACCTGCGTCGGCGCGGTCGGCGCCACGCCCGGGCTCACGCTCGAGTAGGGTTGCGGGCCGTCGGGCAGCACCGCGGTGGTGCCGGCGTTCACCCCGGCCTCGCCCGCGCTGGGCGAGACGGCGGCCGGACGGGCGCGGGCCATGGCGCGCTTCGGGGCGGGGGTCGAAGCGCGCGGCGTCTCGGCCGGCGGCGTCGCTGCCGTGGCGGGCGGCGTCGCGACGGGCGGGGGCAGGGCTTCGTTCGCCGCCATCTGGGCCGGCGGGTCGGTCGGCGTCAGCGGCGCGGCGGCCACCTCGCTGGTGGTCGAGCCTGGGGTCAGCTCGGGCACGCCCGAGGTGTCGCGGCTCATGTACCAGCCGGCGGCGCCAAGGGCGCCCAGGGCGACGACGGCCGCGGCGATGGCGGCCGGCGCGGCGCTGCTCGACTTCGCCGAGCGGGTGTTGCGCGTCCCGGCGATCGGCGCCGCCAGGCCGGCGTCGTCCTTTGCGGCGAGGGTCGGGCGGGTGGTCGCGCCGGGATCCATCGCCGCGTACTCGCTGCGCGGGTAGGGGGTGGCGGCGGCCGGCGCACCCACCGGACGATCGAGGGCCATCGGCTCTTCGTCGTCGCGCTCCGCGGCGAAGCTGCGGGGTTCCGGGGCCACCGTGGCGGCCGGGGCGGCGGGAACGGCCTTGCGCCCGCCGAAGCCCTTGCGCTTGCGGTTGCGTTCCCAGATCGGCTGGGCGGCGAACATTTCGCCTTCCTGCTCGGTGATCGGCTTGTCGGACTCGCGTCCTGTGAAGTCCATCGACATTTTGTGTCCCTCCAAGGATCTGTCGGAGGGAACAAACGGCGTTATTGCTTATGAGTTCCGCTCTAAGCTCTACTATTTTCCCTTTGTGGGTGCGGCAAAGCTTATAAATACATGCTGCGGCTATCGAATTCTGAACCAAATACCGCCGCAAGGTCGCCACAATCTGCCGCGGACCCAAAATCGGCCGGTGTTGGAGCTTCTCCTATGCGGCGGCGCTTGACCGCCACGACCGGCTCTCGCCAAGGTCGCAATCGCGACGGGAGGTGCGGATGCGGCTCAATGCCAGGATCAAACGCGACTGGCGGTTCTGGAAAGGGCTGAGCAGGACCCTGAAGCGGGTCAAGACCATCGCCCGGGATTCCGACAACCTGATCTGCGACGACCTCCAGGCCGCCGTCGATCAGTGGCGGGGCAACCCCGCCATGACGTTCGAGGGGCGCACGGTCACCTATGGCGAGCTCGACGCCATGGCCAACCGCTATGCGCACTGGGCGAAGGGCCTGAACCTGCGGCGCGGGCAGACCGTGGCGCTCTTCATGCCCAACCGGATGGAGTACTTCGCCGTCTGGTACGGCCTGTCGAAGGTCGGCGTGGTCACCGCGCTCATCAACAACCAGCTCTCGGGCCCGACGCTCGCCCATTGCCTGAACATCGCCGGCGCCAGCCACGTCATCGTCGACCGCGAGACCTCGCCCGTCTTCGAACAGGCCAAGGGCCTGCTTGAGCGGCCGATGCAGCAGTGGATCCTGGGCCCGGCGCATGGCGACCAGCGCGATCTGGTCCAGGCGCTGAAAAGCTGCAGCCAGCTGCCGCCCGACCGCTCGGTCCGTGAGGACATGACCGCCGGCGACACGGCGCTGCTGATCTACACTTCGGGCACGACCGGCATGCCGAAGGCGGCCCGCATCACCCACATGCGGGCCCAGCTCTACATGCGCGGCTTCGCGGGTTCGACGGGGGCGACGGCCAAGGACCGCGTCTACGTCACCTTGCCGCTCTACCACGCCACCGGCGGTCTCTGCGCCCTGGGCGCGGCGTTCCTGAACGGCGGCTCGGTGGTGCTGCGGCGCAAGTTCTCGGCCAGCCACTTCTGGCCCGAGATCGTCGAGCAGGGCTGCACCATGTTCGTCTACATCGGCGAACTCTGCCGCTACCTGGTCAACCACGACCCCGACGACGACGAGACCCGGCACAAGATCCGCATGGCCTTCGGAAACGGCCTGCGCCCCGACATCTGGCCCACCCTGAAGCAGCGCTTCCGCATCCCGGAGATCCTGGAGTTCTACGGCTCCACCGAGGGCAATGTGTCGATGTTCAACTTCGACGGCCGGGAAGGCGCGATCGGCCGGATCCCCAAGTGGCTGCGCAAGCGGTTCAACGCCCGCCTGGTGCAGTACGACGTCGAGCGCGAGGAGGTGGTCCGCGGCACGGACGGCCTCTGCATAGAGTGCGGTCCCGGCCAGGTCGGCCAGTGCGTGGGAATGATCAGCGGCGGCGACGCCCGGTCCGAGTATTCGGGCTACCTGGACAAGGCGGCCTCCGAGAAGAAGGTCCTGCAAAACGTCTTCGCCCGCGGCGACGCCTGGTTCGCCACCGGCGACCTGATGAAGCAGGACGCCGACGGCTACTTCTATTTCGTCGACCGCATCGGCGACACCTTCCGCTGGAAGGGCGAGAACGTGTCGACGAACGAGGTGGCCGAGCGCCTGCAGGCGTTCCCCGGCGTCGAGCAGGCCAACATCTATGGCGTGCAGGTGGACGGCGCCGACGGCCGGGCCGGCATGGCCGCCCTGGTGGTCGACGGCGCGTTCGACGCCAAGGCCTTCGGCGACCACGTCGCCCGCGAGCTGCCGGCCTACGCCCAGCCGCTGTTCGTGCGGATCCTGCCGGCGCTGGACACCACCGGCACCTTCAAGATCCGCAAAATGGACCTGGTGGCGGACGGCTACGACCCCGCCAAGATCAAGGGCCCGCTGTTCTTCCACGACCCCAGGAAGGGCTATGTGAAGCTCACCAAGTCGGTCTTCGACCGCCTGACCGCAGGGGCGATCAAGATCTAGGGTAGGCCGCCGGACCGAAGCCCGGCGCCCTCCGATCAGAAGCTGTACTTGGCGAACACGCCCAGGGTCCGGTGCGCGTCGCGCGTGGTGTAGTGGGTCAGCGTCAGCGAGCTGTACTGCTGGAAGGCGGTCGAGAAGTACTTGTCGAGCAGGTTGCGGCCGTACACCCCGAACTCGAAGTCGCTGCCTACGGGCGACAGGCTCAGGCGGCCGTTGACGATGCCGTAGCCGGGGACCGCCACGTTCGCGGGCTCGCCGATGGTCGGGAAGACCTTGCTCCGGTAGGCGTAGTCGAGGCTGGCGCGCAGGCGCAGGTCCTCGCCGATTTCGCCGTCGTACTTGGCGCTCAGCGCGGCCTGCCATTTCGGGGCGTAGGACAGCGCCGTGCCCGCGTAGTTGGTGGTGGCGTTGTACTGGAAGTCGGTGAACACGGCGTCGGCGTAGGTCACCCCGCCGGCCAGGGTCAGGCCGTCCAGCGCCCGCCAGGCGAAAGTCGCCTCGACGCCCTCGCTCTTCAGCCCGCCGGCGTTTCCTGTCGCGATGACCGCCACGGGATTGCCCGGCACGAAGGTCAGGAGCGACGTCTGGAAGTCGGTGAACTTCGAGTGGAAGACGTTGAGGTTCAGCCGCACCCGGCGCTCGAACAACTCGGCCTTCACCCCCGCTTCGACGCTCTTCACCGTCTCCTCGCCGTAGGGCGAATAGTTGTTGCCCACGAACGCCACCGCGCCGGGTTTGTAGCCGGTGGCGTAAGTCGCATAGAGCATCGCCTCGTCGGTCAGTTTGTACTGGCCCGAGATCCGGTACGAGAAGTTGTCGCCCTTCACCCGGCCGGAGGGCTGCAGCGGCGGCCTGGCGGTGGCGGTGAAGGTGGCGGCCACCCCCGTGATCGGCACGGGGTCCAGCCGGAAGAAGGTCTGGGACTGGCTGTTGCTGTCATGGGTGTAGCGGGCGCCCAGCGACAGGCTGAACTGCGGCGTGAGGTTGAGCTTGAGCTGGCCGAAAGCGGCCGCGGTGACGGCCTCGGTCTTGAACCGGGTGGCGTTGCTGTTGTCGCCGATCGCGCCGGTCGTCGTCGTGAAGCTCGTCAGGCGCACGCCGGTCGGCGACACCAGCGGCGCGCCGAACGTCACCCACTGGATCTGTGAGGCGTCCAGTTCGAGGCGGTTGTAGAAGACGCCACCCAGGTATTCGAGGAAGCCGCCGGTCGGCGAGGCCCAGCGCAGTTCCTGACTGAACTTCTTGGTGTCGACCGCGCCGCGATTGTACGGCGTGAAGGCGAACTGTTCGGCCGGGGCGAAGTCGGCGGGGCCGTTCCCGTCGTACTCGGTCTCGCGATAGGCGGTGATCGAGGTCAGCGTGTCGCGGCCGATCTGGATCTCCGCGCGCAGCGAGTGGCCCCAGGTGGAGGTCTCGGTGTTTCCGATCTTGGAGTCGGCGTTGTCGTCGTTCTTCGGGCCCGGGGTCACCCCGTTCGCGATCTGGATCGCCGTGAACGCCGCCGAGCCGCCGCCCACCGTGGTGCGGTTCAGGTTGTCGTAGTGGTGGCTGTACTCGCCCGCGTAGATCAGCTCGACGCCGTCGGCGGGCTGGAAGAGCAGCCGGGCGCGGACGCCGTATTCCCGGAACAGGTTGAGCGACTGGTTGAGCACCGTGTAGCGGCCATAGCCTTCCTGGCCCTGGCTGAAGCCCGTCACCCGTAGCGCCAGCCGGTCGGAGATGGGCGCATTGACCGTCAGGTTCGCGCTGCGGTCCTCGCGCTCGCCGTAGCTCACGTCGCCCTTGGCGGAGAAGGCGCCCAGCAACGGCTTCGCCGTGGTGATTGCGATCACGCCCGAGGTCGAGTTCCGGCCGAACAGCGTGCCCTGCGGGCCCATCAGCACGTCGACCTGGCGGATGTCGGTCAGGCCCAGCATGCCGTTGTCGCGCGGCGCGTCCATGACCACGTCGTCGACCACGACGTTGACCGACTTCGCGAAGGAGAAGTCGTACGAGGTGCTGCCCACGCCGCGGATCTGGAAGGCGGAGCCGTTGGTGGGATCGAACTGGACGCCGGGCGCCAGGTACTGCAGGTCGGTCACCGAGCGGAAGTTGGAGTCCTCGATCGCCTGGCCGCTGACCGATGTGACGGAGAGCGGCACATCCTGCAGCCGCTCGGCCCGGCGTTGCGCCGTCACGACCACCGCCTCCAGTTCGGCCCCGGCCTCCGCCCCAGCCTCTTCCGCGTACGCTTGTACGGACGAGAGGCTGCCGAGTGCGGCGCCGGCGAGCAGTGCGGTGCGGAAACGTCGAAGCGTGGACATCGGCCTGGATCCCTGGGGTTGCGAGCTTGGCGGGCTCGCTACCAGCCTTCGATGACGCTTACGCTACACTTGTACGAATTGAATTGTTCCTTCTGCATGGTCTTGCAAGTACGGATGTACGAACTTCTTCAGCGTCGGGCGAGCGCCCTCGCCTTCAGGCGCTCGGCGAGCCGGAAGGCGGGGTCGTCCGGACTCGGGTCGAGGATGGCGTCCAGCATCACCTGTCCCTGGCCGGTGAGCGACATCGCCTGGGCGGACAGGACGTCGAACGGCGCCTCATCGGGAAGCTGGCTGTTGAGATAGACCACGTAGTTCTCGCCGCGCCGCCGCCGCAGGTCGGCCGAGAAGGCCATCAGGCCAGGCATGCGGACGGCCGCCAGGGAGACGGCGAAGGTCGCGCGGGCCAGCTCCACCGACGTCAGTTCGAAGTCCGGCGGGGCCTCGCCCGGCGTGGGCGCGATGATGCCGCGGATCCGCGTGGCGATGTCGCTCAGTCCGGCCCGCAACAGGTCCTCCTGGCGCGGGAAGTGGTAGGCGAGGGTCGAGTTGGCGAGGCCGGCCCGCGCGGCGATCGCCCGGTGCGTCACGGCGTCGGCGCCTTCCGCGATGATCAGCGCCGAAATGTGGCCGGCGGCCTTCGCCTGCCATTCGGTCAGCGCCGGGGCCGGGCGGCCAGGGTCGTCCAGCATGTCGCCCAGCGCGGCGCGGAAAACGTGGAACTGCCAGAGTTCGGCCGCGCCGTCGGAGGGGATCAGGCCGCAGCATAGCCGGCGCAGGCTGAGCCGCCGCAGCCAGCGGTAGGCGGCCACGTCTCCAACCGCCAGCCCGTAGGCGGCCTCGATGGTGCTGAAGGCGTGGAGCCACTCGCCGAGCTCGGGATCGGCCAGCCCGGCGCTCGCCGCGCGCCAGAAGTCCTGGCGGCGCGCCGACCAGGCCGCGAGCGCCGACGCGATCTCCGGCCGCGCGACCACGCCTTGCAGCAGCTCGCAGTAGAACCGCGTGCGCAGCGCCTCGGGCCCGGCCATGTCGGTGAGGATGGCGTCGGCGAGCTCGGCCATCAGGGCGGCGTCGCTCACGTCGAGCGCCCGGATCCGCGCCAGCCAGCGGTCGAAGAACGCGCCGTCCTGCGCGGCCGCCGCCCCGATCAGGATGGCGAGCAGCTCGTCCTTCAGGCCGAACCGGTGCGTCAGCGTCGAAACCGTGGAGCCCAGCCGATCCGCCAGCGGACGCAGGCTGAGGCCCTTCAGACCGTCGGCCGCCACCAGCGTCATCGCCGCGTAGAGGGTGGCCTCGAGATCGGTGTCCAGGCGGGCGGTCACGGCGGGTCTGCGGCTCATCTGTGTTTCGCAATCGTTCGAAGGCGTCCGGACATTAGTCGCAGGAGCAAAAATATTCGTGACAAAGCAAGGGGTCGAATTCGCACAACTGTATCTTTTCGGTCATGGGAGCCTGCTAGTCGCCCCGGGATCAACCGGATTGCCGAGGACATCCCATGCTCAAGGCGCAGCTTGTCGCCTCCATCGCCGTCGCCCTGCTCATGGCCGCCGCGCCAGCGGGCGCCCAGTCGCCGCCCGAGCGGACCTCGACCCGCGCCCACGACACGCGCGCAATCGAATTTCCGGCCACCGCCGCCGGCGACCGGGTCCTGGCGGTCGACACCCATACCCACACCCTGTTCAGCGATGGCCTCGTCTGGCCGACCATCCGGCTGTGGGAGGCCGAGCAGGACCATCTGGCCGCCTATGCGCTCACCGACCACCTGGAGGCCCGGCCGCACAAGGGCGACGTACTGGGCGACGATCGCAACCGTCCGTACGCGATCGCCACCGCGGAGGCGGCTCGAATCAAATCGCGCGTGCAGCCGATCAACGGCGCCGAGATCACCCGCGAGCTGCCCTGGGGCCACTTCAACGTGCTGTTCGTGACGGACGTCAACGCCATCCCGGTCGGCGACCTCAAGTCCGATCCCCGGCCGGCGCTGAGGGCCGCGCGCGGGCAGGGCGCCGTGATCATCTGGAACCATCCGTGGGCCTACCCCGGCCTCGACCGCGGCGCGGGAGACCCCATGCCGGCCGGCCACCGCGCGCTCCTGGCCGATGGCCTGATGGACGCCGTGGAGATCGCCAACAGCGCCCAGTATTCGTCCGAGGCCTTCGACATGGCCCTGAAGCACGGCCTGGCGGTCGTCGGGGCCTCGGACGTCCACGGCCTGATCGACAGCGACCTGCAGATCCCGGAGGGGCAGCACCGCACCACCACCCTCGTCCTCGCGCCGGACACTTCGATCGCCGCGATCCGGGACGCCGTCCTCCGCAAGCGGACCGCCGCCCTGTTCCGCCAGGCGCTCTACGGCCGCGAGCGCGAGCTCTCCGAGATCGTCGGCGGCGCGCTGCGCATCGCGGGCCGACGGCGGGTCGAGAGCTTCCTGACCCGCGACGTCGTCGAGCTGGAGGTGCGCAACGACGCCTCCATCCCCTTCCACCTGCGTTTCGATCCGGCCGCCATTCCGCTGACGGCGTCGCGGCTCGCGGTCGTCCCCGCCCGCGGTAAGCTGGTGATCCAGGTCGCGAACGTGAGCGACCTGGACGCCTTCACCGTAAAGGCGGAAGTCCTGAACGCCTTCGTCGAGCCCGGTCGCAACCTGGCCCTCACGCTACGCTGAGGCGCTCGACGCGGCCCCCCGGCCGAACGCCATGCCCCTCCGCTGCTGCAGCTCGGTCGCGTCCACGGTGTCCAGCGCCCGCTGGAACGAGGCCCGCAGCCGCCGCCCGCTCTCGCCATGGTCCGGCTGGACCGCCGCCGCCTGCCGCCCCCTGCCGGAGCGCCCGGACTCGCCTATATTGACGCCATGCTCGAAGGTCCCCCGTCACTTACAATTGAGGCTCCGCCCCTGAAAGGCGCCGCGCTCATCAAGGACGAGGTCAAGCGCCTGCCCGACCGCCCCGGGGTCTACCGGATGATGGGCGAGGACGGCGAGGTTCTCTACGTCGGCAAGGCGCGCTCGCTGAAGAAGCGGGTGATCCAGTACGCCCAGGGCCGCTTCCACACCCAGCGCATCGCCCACATGGTGGATCAGACGCGCTCGATGGAGTTCGTCACCACCCGCACCGAGACCGACGCCCTGCTGCTCGAGATCAACCTGATCAAGCAGCTGAAGCCGCGCTTCAACGTCCTGCTGCGCGACGACAAGAGCTTCCCCGAGATCGTCATCCGCCGCGAGCATCCGGCCGCCCAGCTGCGCAAGCACCGCGGCGCCCACACTATCAAGGGCGACTACTTCGGCCCCTTCGCCAGCGCCCATTCGGTGACCAAGACGCTGAACACCCTGCAGAAGGCGTTCCTGCTGCGCTCCTGTTCCGACAGCGTATACGAGAGCCGCACGCGGCCGTGCATGCTGCACCAGATCAAGCGCTGCGCGGCGCCCTGCACCGGCCTCATCGCACTCGACGACTACGCCAGGCTGGTGGAGCAGGCCGAGGACTTCCTGCGCGGCAAGTCCCGCGCGGTCATGGCCCGCATGTCGGAGCAGATGCAGGCCGCCTCCGACGACATGGAGTTCGAACTGGCCGCCCGCCTGCGCGACCGCATCCGCGCCCTGGCCTCGGTGGCCCAGGAGACCTCGGTCAATCCGGAGACCCTCGAGGAGGCCGACGTCTTCGCGCTCCACTCGGAGGGCGGCCAGGCCTGCGTGCAGGTGTTCTTCTTCCGCGCCGGCCAGAACTGGGGCAACCGCGCCTACTTCCCCCGCGTCGACCGCACCGACGAGGACCCGGAGGTCATGGCCGCGTTCCTGGGCCAGTTCTACGACGACAAGCCGATCCCCAAGCTGGTGCTGGTCAACATCCTGCCGGCCGAACAGGAGCTGCTGCAGGAGGCCTTCGCCCAGAAGTCCGGCCGCAAGGTCGAGATCTCCCGGCCCCAGCGCGGCGAGAAGCGCCAGTTGGTCGAGCACGCCTTCACCAATTCCCGCGAGGCCCTGGGCCGGAAGATGGCCGAGAGCTCGGCCCAGACCAAGCTGCTGGCCGGCGTCTGCGAGGCCTTCGGCCTGGAGGGCAATCCCGAGCGGATCGAGGTCTACGACAACAGCCACATCATGGGCACGAACGCCGTCGGCGGCATGATCGTGGCCGGGCCCGAGGGCTTCCAGAAGAGCCAGTACCGCAAGTTCAACATCAAGGGCGCCGACCTCACGCCGGGCGACGACTTCGGGATGATGAAGGAGGTGCTGCGCCGCCGCTTCGGTCGCCTGGTGAAGGAGGAGGAGGCCGGCGAGGACACCGTCCGTCCCGACCTGGTCCTGATCGACGGCGGCGCGGGCCAGATCGCCGCGGTGATGGAGGTCATGGCCGACCTCGGCGTCGACGACATCCCGGTGGTGGGCGTCGCCAAGGGCCTGGACCGCGACGCCGGGATGGAGCGGTTCTTCGTCCCGGGCAAGGAGCCCTTCCGCCTCGATCACAGGTCCCCGGTCCTCTACTATCTCCAGCGCCTCCGCGACGAAGCCCACCGCTTCGCCATCGGCAGCCACCGCACCCGCCGCGCCATCGATATGAAGAGGAACCCCCTCGACGAGATCGACGGCGTCGGGCCGGGCCGGAAGCGGGCCCTGCTCCACGCGTTCGGCAGCGCGCGCGGGGTGAGCCGGGCGAGTGTGGAGGACCTGGCGAAGGTGGAAGGCGTGAGCCAGCCGCTGGCCGAGCGGATCTACGGGTACTTCCGGAAGGAGTAGGGCGACCCTAAGCCTGTCCGACCCGGCGGCGCGCGCCCTCGAACGCGGCCACGAAGTCCAGGAAGGCGCGGACGCGCGGCTGGTGGCGGAGGCGCTCGTGGGTGGCCAGCCAGGTCTCTACCTCCATGCCCGGCGTCTCCAGGCACAGCGAGAGGTCCCGCTCCCGGTCGGGGGTGAAGAACGCGGCCGGCAGCAGCACTAGCCCAAGGCCATGGCGCGCATTGGCCACCATGTTCGACACCGTCGAGGAGCGGTACTCGAACCGCGCCCTGGGGGCGAACGCGCGGACGATCGGCTCGACCAGGGCGTAGGGCCCTTCGCCGCAGACGAACACGTGGTCGTTCAGGTCCTCCATGCGCCGCGGCCGCCCGTGCGCCGCGAAATACGCCTCGGCGCCGAACACCCCGACGGCGGACACCGTCAGCCGCCGCGCCACCACGCCGGCCTCCGTCGGCCGCCCGCCGCCGCGGATGGCCACGTCCGCCTCCCCGCGCGACAGGTCCAGCATTTCGTCCGTCACGATGACCTCGACGCGCACGTGCGGGTACTGGGCGCTGAACTCCCGCAGGGCCGGGGCCAGGCCATAGTTGGCGATGATCTCGTTGGTGGTCACCCGCAGCGTGCCCGAGACGCGCCGCGCCTCGGCCCGCGCCGCGGACTGCAGGTCGCGGGCGGCCGCCTCCACCGCCTCGAATCGCGCCATCAGCGCCTGGCCCTGGTCGGTCAGGCGCAGGCCGGCTGCGCTGCGCTCGAACAGGCACGCGCCCAGCGCCTCTTCCAGCGCCGCGATGCGGCGGCCGATCGTCGGCTGGCTCACGTTCAGCGCCCGCGCCGCGGCCAGGGCGCTGCCGCTGCGCACCGCGGCCAGCACGAAGCGCACATCGTTCCAGTCGAACTCGGTCATGCTCAACATTTCTGTAGAGCCCAGGCTCAAGCTTGTCGATTGAGCGCTAACGTTCGCGCAACTATTGGACGCCGCGACGAAGGACCTGCGACGTGAAACTCTACTGCGACCCCATCTCGACCACCTCGCGGCCGGTCATGCTGTTCCTGGCCGAGCACGACCTGCCGGCAGAGCTCGTGCGGGTGGAGATCCTGGCCGGCGAGACCCGCAGCGAGGCCTTCGCCGCGCTCAACCCCAACTGCGCCGTGCCGGTGCTGGACCACGACGGCTTCGTCCTGACCGAGGGCTCGGCCATCCTCAAATATCTGGCCGACCTCGCCGGCTCGAAGACCTACCCGGCCGAGCTGCGCGCCCGCGCCCGGGTCAACGCCGCCATGGACTGGTTCAACACCGGCCTCTCCAAGGACCTGAACGGCGACTACGTCTATCCGCGCCTGCTGCCCGAGGCCGCCCTGCCGCCCGCCATGCAGGCCGAGGTCTCCCGCCGCGGGCTGGAGCGGGCGCAGCACTGGCTCTCGGTCCTCGACCGCTACATGCTGGGCGACGGCCCCTACGTCTGCGGCGCCGAGCTCTCCATCGCCGACTACCTGGGCGCGGTCTACGTCGGCCTGTCGCAGGCCGTCGCCTTCGACCTGACGCCCTGGCCCAAGGTGGCCGGGTGGATGGACCGGATGCGCGCCCGGCCCGCCTGGGACGAGGTCCACGCCGCCTTCTACGGCTTCGCCGCTTCCCGCCGGGAGCTCCGCGAGGCCGGCTGAGCCGCCCCATCCTTCACCGCGCCTGCCCCCCGCCGGTCTTTCGGGCCCGCGCGGCGAGGCTCTGCGCCCGCTTTCCAACCCAACCCAGAGGTATCTTCTCCATGTCCGGAACCCTTCGAACTCTCGTCGCCACGGCCGCGCTCGCCGCGGGCCTGGCCGCCGGCGCCGCCCGGGCCACCGTGCTCACCTTCGACGTCGACAACAGCAAGCCGAACGTCAGCGTCAGCATGCCCCAGAGCTACGGCGACCGCGTCACCGCCGCCGTCCAGGGCGGCGCGAGCTACGGCCTCGGCGCCGAAGGCTTCACCGGCAATGTGGTGGTCGACTACGCCGGCAGCCCCCAGACCTCGCTGATCCGCTGGCCCACCGCCTACGGCGACCTCACCAACGTGCTGGAGAACGAGACCGACGGAGCCACCTACATCGACCTGACCTTCACCGCCGACGCGGGGTTCCAGGTGGTCCTCTTCGGCTTCGACCTGGCCGGCTGGCCGTCGAAGGACTACGCCCTGCCCGGTGGCGTCCGGGTGACCAGCGGCGCCGATACGCTGTTCTCGCAATCCAACGTGCTGGTCCAGGGCGATACAGTCGGCCCGCGGCACACCGCCTTCGACTTCGGCGCGGGCCTTGCGGGCCAGTCGCTCACCCTGCGCATCGACCTCACCGGCCTGGCGGGCAACAGCGACAACATCGGCCTCGACAACGTCCGCTTCGGCCAAGTGGGCGGTCCGGCCGCCGTGCCGGAGCCGGCCACCTGGGCCCTGATGATCCTCGGCATGGCCGGCGCCGGCGCGGCCCTCCGCGAGCGGCGGCGGCGCGACGTGGCGGCGGCCTGACGGCGCGGGGCGGGGCCGGGGCGTGCTGAGGCGCATGACCGCGACGCCGACCATGCGAGTCGTGCTACCGAACGGTGGTCGCTGTCGCCGATCCATCCAAGAGGGGCCCTGAATGAAACTCCGCATGCTCGCCGCGCTCGGCGTGGGCGTGGCCGCGCTGGCCGCGCCGGTCGCGGCCCCGGCCCACTTCATCCTGCAGCAGCCCAAGTCCTGGCTGGTCGAGAGCCCGCTCGGCGATCCGCAGAAGGCCGGCCCCTGCGGCGGCACGACCGCCGATCCGGGCACGCCCACCGGCGACGTCACCGCCCTGACCGGCGGCGAGCTGCTGCACATCAAGGTCAAGGAGACGGTCTATCACCCGGGCTTCTACCGGGTGGCGCTGGCGGTCCTGGACCGTTCGGAGCTGCCGGCCGACCCCGAGGACACCACCCGCATGGGCTCGCGCGGCCCGATCTCGGTGTCCGGCAAGGTCGATCCGAACCCGAAGCCCCCCGTCCTGCTGGACGGCCTGTGGGAACACCATGAGCGCAAGCCGGCCCAGGAATGGGAGACCGACGTCAGGATCCCGAACATCAACTGCGAGCACTGCACGATCCAGGTGATCCAGTTCATGGAGGAGCACGGGATCAACACCGACGGCCGGTTCAGCTACCACCACTGCGCCGACCTGAAGATCACCGCCAATCCGAAGCTCCCGATCGACATGGCGTGGCCCGGCCAGGCCAAGGGCAAGCCGAAGTCCAAGCCCAAGAGCTAGGACCGATCGACCTCCGGCGGATTGGGGGCGGCGGATAAGGGCCGCGCTTCGCCATCGGATTCAACGCGCGCCGCAGGCGCTGCCTAATCATCCACGACCACACGAACCACACGAACAGGCCCAACCTGGATGGGGCGCGGCGGCCCTTCCTCCTTGTTCGTGTGGTTCGTGGACGATTCCGATCGGCGCTGATGCGCGCGATGGCGGCGAAAGGCCGGCGCAAGGCGGCAGCAACTCCCCCGAGCGTCAAAATCGGACGCACCCCCTGAACACCAACCTTGCCTTCCGGCGCGCCTCATGTTCTTCTTTTGTTCATGTCCATCCCGCCCGACATGGCCGAACGGCATGCGCGCGTCCTGGCTCGGCTGACCGAGCTGGGGCTGGCGCTGGCTGAGCGGACGTTCGAGGAGGCGGAGGCGGCCGAGACGCCGGAGCAGCGGGTCGCGCTGGTGAAGGCGTTCCACACCATCTCGCGCTCGGTGCGCCAGACCGTGGCGCTGGAGGCCAGGCTGGCGCGCCAGCAGGCGCTGGACGCCCGCGAGGCCGAGCGG